>NZ_JAIWOY010000001.1 GCF_020216525.1 Nocardioides nematodiphilus
CAAAATTAATTCGTCGACTATTTGACACACTGTTGAGTTCTCAAGAATCACACGCGCACCGTGGCTCGAGCCGCTACTTGCTGCTCTCCCCTGCGGGGCTTATGTCTGAACTTTATCCCAGCCCCTCGTTTCCACCAATTCGGCGGACCCGATCAAGCCTTTCGATAAAGTGCCATCCGCAGGATCGGGACCCTTCCGGATCCCTGCCCCGCTCGTGGCGACTCGGAGAACAGTACGCACGCGGCGCACACATGCCAAATCGCGACGGCGGCCCGCGTGAGCCACGCTCAGGCGGGGTGATCAGCGGCCCAGGAGACCAGGTCGCGCGCTGCTCCGTACGGGGGTTGTACCCCTCCGCGCCAGACGGCATGCAGGCGTCGGGTGAGATCGAGGCCCGCGACGTTGATCTTCACCAACCGCCCCAGGGCGAGGTCCTCGCGGATGGCGTGCGCGCCGACGGCTGCCGGACCCGCACCGGCGGCGACGGCGGCCCGCACGGCGGCCGTGCTCGAGAGCTCCAGCGCCGGGCCGACCGTGCCGAGGTCCTGCAGAGCGCGGTCGAGCACCATCCGCGTGCCCGACCCCGGCTCGCGTACGACGAGAGGGGTGGCGGCGAGGGTGGTCGCGCTGACTCGGCGGCTCGGCTTGGTCACCCAGGGGTGCTTGGGCCCGACCACGACGACGAGCGTGTCGGTGCCGACCAGGCGGTGGTGGAGGTCGGCGGGGGCGTCGGGACCCTCGACGAAGCCCAGGTCCACCTCCCCCGTACGCACGAGGCTCTCGACGCGCTCGCTGTTGGTCGCGGTCATCGTCACCTCGGTGGGCGTGAGTCCCGCATGGATCTGGCGCGCGCGCAGGGCGACCAGCCAACCCGGCAGCAGGTGCTCGGCGATGGTGAGACTCGCAGCGATGGTGAGGTGACCGCGTCGATCCGCCCTGAGGGCGGCGATGCCGGCGTCCATCTGAGCAGCGGCCGCGAGCACGGCGCCCGACCACTGCACCAGCAGCTCACCGGTCGGGGTGAGGAGCGAGCCGCGCCGGCTGCGATCGACCAGAGAGGCGCCGACGAGCGACTCCATCGTGCGCAGCCGCGAGGAGGCCGCCTGCTGGGTGATGCCGAGCTCGGCGGCCGCGGCGCTGAGGCTCCCCGTCTCCGAGACCAGCACGAGCAGCTCGAGCGCGCGCAACTCGGGAACATGGGGGCCCAACATGGCACAAGGCTACCTTGTGACCCCACAACCACAACCTCGTTCTGTGGAGAACCATCCATACGAGAGAATGAGTGCATGAGCATTCGAGTAGCCATCGTCGGCGGCGGTCCGGCAGGCATCTACGCAGCAGACATCCTCACCAAGTCTGAGGCGGACGTGTCGGTCGACATCCTCGAGCGGCTGCCCGCCCCGTTCGGCCTGGTCCGGTACGGCGTCGCCCCGGATCACCCGCGCATCAAGGAGATCATCAAGGCCCTGGACCGCGTCCTGGCCAAGGACGAGATCCGCTTCCTCGGCAACGTCAACTACGGCGTCGACGTGAAGCTCGACGACCTGCGCGAGTTCTACGACGCGATCGTCTTCTCCACCGGCGCCAAGGCCGACCGCGAGCTGGGCATCCCGGGCGAGGAGCACTCGATCGGTGCGGCCGACTTCGTCTCCTGGTACGACGCCCACCCCGACGACGCCCCCACCTGGGACTTCGAGGGCGCGACCTCGGTCGCCGTCGTCGGCGTCGGGAACGTCGCGCTGGACGTCGCCCGCGTGCTGGCGAAGACCGCCGAGGAGATGCTGGTGACCGACATCCCGGTCCAGGTCTACGAGGGTCTCAAGGCCAAGCAGATCACCGACGTGCATGTCTTCGCCCGTCGCGGCCCGGCGTACGCGAAGTTCTCGCCCCTGGAGCTGCGCGAGCTCAACCACTCGCCCAACGTCGAGGTGATCGTTCACCCCGAGGGCTTCGACGTGGACGAGCACGGCATGGAACACATCGGCAAGCACAAGGCCCAGAAGATGGTGCTCGACACCCTCGCCAACTGGGTGGGTCGCGACGAGGTCGGCAAGCCGCACCGCATCCACCTGCACTTCGCCGAGGCGCCGGCCGAGATCGTCGCCGTCGACGGCAAGGTCACCGCGTTCAAGACCGAGCGCACCCACTCCCCCAACGCCGACGGCAACGTCGAGGGCACCGGCGAGATCACCGAGTGGCCCGTCGGCCAGGTCTACCGTGCCATCGGCTACAAGTCCGAGGCGCTGCCCGGCCTGCCGTGGGACCCCCGCAACGCGGTCATCCCCAACGACGGCGGCAAGGTCCTCGACCTGGACGGCAACCACATCCCCGGCCTGTTCACCACGGGCTGGATCAAGCGCGGCCCGGTCGGGCTCATCGGCCACACCAAGAGCGACGCCGCCGAGACCGTCGGCCACCTCCTGGCGACGACCACCGAGACGGCGCCGCAGCGCTCCCCCGAGGCGGTCGACGCCTACTTCGCTGAGCGCGGCGTGAACGTCTTCACCCACGAGCACTGGGTCACGCTCGACGCCCACGAGATCGCCACCGGCGAGTCGCAGGAGCGCGTACGGGTCAAGGTCGCGACCCGCGAGGCGATGCTCGAGGCCGGTCAGGGCTGACCAACGGGCCGCGCGAAGCGCGCCCGGCCTGACCTCCCCGCCCGAACACGAGAGCGCCCCGGACACCGAGTGTCCGGGGCGCTCTTCGGTGTGCGGGGGAATCAGGCGAACGCGTGCACCGGAGCGCCGGCGACGCCGACCTCGACCGCCAGCACCTGGCCGGCGTGCTCCTCGGGCTGCGGCCGGTCCTTCTTCGAGGTGGTGATGAAGAGGGTGCGCCCGTCCGGGCCGCCGAAGGCGCAGGACGTGGGGTTGGCGACGCCGACCTCGATGACCTCGACGAGGGTGCCGGCCGCGTCGAAGTGGCGGACCTGCCCGCCGGACCAGACCGCGACCCACAGGCCCCCGTCCTCGTCCATCGCCATCCCGTCGGGGTAGCCCGACTCGAGCTGGATGTGGACCACGCGCTCGCCGAAGGCGCCCGTGACCGGGTCGACCTCGTAGGCGTAGATCTGCTGGTGCGGGCTGTCGGCGTGGAAGGCCGTACGGCCGTCAGGCGTCCAGACCAGGCCGTTGGGGATCGAGACCGGGTCGCGGACCACGTCGACGCTCAGGTCGGTGTTGAGGCGGTAGAGGGTGCCGCCGTCGATGCGTTCGTCGTAGTTCATGTTGCCGACGTACAGGCGACCCGAGGGGTCGACGCCGCCGTCGTTCATCCGCCGCTGGGGATCGTCGGAGACCGGGATCTCCTTGAGCGGGCACAGGTCCTCATCGAGGAGTGCGAAGCCGCGCTCGAACGCCATCACGTAGCCGCCCTCCGCGCGGGCGCGGATCACGGCCGCGACGTCACTGACGTGGGTCTTCATCCAGTGGGAACCGACGACGGTGTGCACGTCGCCACGGGTGATGTCCACGTAGCGCAGCGCGCCGATGCTCAGGTCCCAGAAGGAACCCTCACCGTGGTAGACGGACGGGTCGCCGAGCCAGGTCTGGGAGGTCACGAGGCAGCACGATAGAACGCTCTCAGGAGCGTGCGCGAACCCCGGTGCGGCTACTGGCGCGTAGGTCTCAGCCCTCGAGGAGGGCGCGCGCTGCAGGAGACCCGTAGAAGGCTGCGAGACGGGGCCGGACGAGCTCGTCGAGCAGTCCCGCCCGGTCGAGACCGGCGATGAGCGACGGCACGAACCGCTCGGCCTCCTCGACCAGATCGGCCCGGTCGAGCCCGAACTCCGCCAGCAGCTCGGTCACGGGCATCGCGCCGTAGGTGTCGAAGAAGTGATCGATGCCGGCCTCCACGACGGCGGTGATGTACGGCGAGGTCCGCAGATCGAGCCAGACCGCGTACAGCGCCGAGCAGAGGTCGATGAGCTGCTCGTCGGAGATGGCGCCGGTGAGCGCCGCGACCGGCTGCTCGGCCATCGCGTCCCAGATCTCGAGGACCGCCGCGCGCAGCTCGTCGTCGTCGAGGGTGGCACGGTCCCCCAGGTAGCCGAGCAGCGCGGCCGCGCCGTGCTCGGCGAGCTCCCGGCTGCGTCGGTCCAGTCCCTCGACGGCCCCGCCCGCGACCCGCTCGCCGATCCCGATGCCGGCGGCGATGCCCGGCAGCCTGCGACCGATCCGCAGACCCTGCCGCACCCCACCCGTGGCGATGCCGTGGACCAGGCCGCCGACGCCGGCCTGGAGACCCGGGGCCGCGACCAGGCTGCGCAGCAGCTGGGTGCGCAGCGTGCGGAGCTCGGAGACGACCGTGACCAGCTCCGCCACCTGGCGACGATCGACGAGGTCGCCGAGTCGCGTCTGGTTGGCGGGGTGCGCACGCACGCGCCCGGCGATCTCGGCGGCGACGTCGGGGATCGCGCCGGGGAGTCGATGCTCGGCGACGTACTTGCCCGCGACGCCCTTGACCTGGTCGCGCTGGACGACGTCGTCGAGCCGTACGGCGTCCGCCGGACCCAGCACGCGATCGATCGCCTCGACGGCGAGTTCGAGACCACGCTCGCGCAGCGCCGTCACCTCGAAGGCGACGTGCGCCTCCAGGAGTCGCCCTGCCAGGTCCTGCTCCGCCCCACGCGCCTCGCTCATGCGGCGACCATAGACGAGATCAGGAGGCTGACCCGCGACGTGTGCGACCTGGGATGATGCGCCCTATGTATGTGCCACGCTTCAACGCCGTCACCGACGAGGCCGAGATCCGGGCGCTGGTGGCCGACGTCGGCGCGGGTGAGCTGATCACCGTCGGGCCGGACGGGTTCCCGATGGCGACCCGGCTGCCGTTGATCTGGCGCGAGGACCGGGTGCTCCTGCATCTGGCCATCGCCAATCCGCACTGGCGCGCGATCTCGGCCGGCCAGCCGGCGCTGATGGTGGTGACCGGGCCGGAGGCGTACGTCTCCCCGTCGTTCTACCCCTCGAAGGCGGAGCACGGCCGGGTCGTGCCGACCTGGAACTACTCCGCCGTCCATCTCACGGGGCGTCTGACCGTCCACACCGACCCCGCGTGGCTGCGTGAGCAGGTCGGGCTCCTGACCGACGCGAGGGAGGCCTCGAGCAGCGAGCCGTGGAAGGTCGCGGATGCCCCGGCGTCCTTCATCGACCAGCAGCTCAAGGCGATCGTCGGCCTCGAGATGGCCGTCGAGCGGGTCGAGGGCAAGGCGAAGCTGAGCCAGAACCGGTCAGCAGAGGACCGGGTCGGCGTGATCGCCGGCCTGCGCGCCTCAGGCGCGCGCCGCGACGCCGCCGTCGCCGACGCGATGGACCGCTGACATGCGGAGCGCCGCGGTCACCTGGTGACCGCGGCGCTCACCGCACGAGCCGGCTCGGGGTCGCGGCCTCGCTCACTCCCATGCGCGCTGCGCGCGCTGCTCGCTCGCTCGGCACACGAGACCGAGGACACTCGCTTCGCTCGGCCCTCGTCTCGCGGCCTCGCTCACTCCCATTCGATCGTGCCCGGGGGCTTGGAGGTCACGTCGATGACCACGCGGTTGACCTCGGCCACCTCGTTGGTGATGCGGGTCGAGATGCGCTCGACCAGCTCGAAGGGGAGGCGGGCCCAGTCCGCGGTCATGGCGTCCTCGGAGGTGACCGGGCGCAGCACGATCGGGTGACCGTACGTACGGCCGTCGCCCTGCACGCCGACCGAGCGGACGTCCGCGAGCAGCACGACCGGCATCTGCCAGATCTCATGGTCGATGCCGGAGCCGGCCATCTCCTCACGGGCGATCGCGTCGGCCTGGCGCAGGATGTCGAGACGCTCGCGGGTGACCTCGCCGATGATCCGGATGCCGAGGCCGGGGCCCGGGAAGGGCTGGCGCTGGACGATCTCGGTCGGCAGGCCGAGCTGGTCGCCGACCGCGCGGACCTCGTCCTTGAAGAGCGTGCGCAGCGGCTCCACGAGCTCGAACTCGATGTCGTCCGGAAGGCCGCCGACGTTGTGGTGCGACTTGATCGTGGAGGTGCCGGTGCCGCCACCCGACTCGACGACGTCGGGGTAGAGCGTGCCCTGGACCAGGAAGCCGACCGTGGTGCCCTCCGGGGCGCTGCGGATGATGTCGGCCTGCGCGCCCTCGAAGGAGCGGATGAACTCGCGACCGATGATCTTGCGCTTGGTCTCGGGGTCGGAGACGCCGGCCAGCGCGTCGAGGAACTGCTTCTCGGCGTCGACGACGACCAGCTTGGCGCCGGTGGCGGCGACGAAGTCGCGCTCGACCTGCTCGGACTCGCCCTGCCGCATCAGGCCGTGGTCGACGTACACGCAGGTGAGGCGGTCGCCGATGGCCTTCTGCACGATCGCCGCGGCGACGGCGGAGTCGACCCCGCCGGACAGGCCGCAGATGGCGCGACCGGTCTCGCCGATCTGCTCGCGGATCCGCTCGATCTGCTCCTCGGCGATGTTGCCGATCGTCCAGGTCTGGCGGCAGCCGGCGATGTCCCAGAGGAAGTGCTCGAGCACCCGCTGGCCGTGCTCGGAGTGCAGCACCTCGGGGTGCCACTGGACGCCGGCCAGGCCCTTGTCCACGTTCTCGAAGGCCGCGACCGGGGTGACGGTGGTGGAGGCGAGGACGTCGAAGCCCGCCGGAGCCTCGGTGACCGAGTCGCCGTGCGACATCCAGACGTTGTGCTCGGCCGGGATGCCGGAGAGCAGGGTGCCGCCGGCGGAGATGCTCACCGGGGTGCGGCCGTACTCGCGGGCGCCGGTCGCCGACACGGTGCCGCCGAGGCCCTTGGCCATCAGCTGGAAGCCGTAGCACATGCCGAACACGGGGGTGCCGGCCGTGAAGAGCGCGTCGTCGATCGCGGGGGCGCCGTCCTCGTACACCGAGGAGGGGCCGCCCGACAGGATGATCGCCTTCGGCTGCTTGGCGAGCATGTCGGCCACCGACATGGTGTGCGGCACGATCTCGGAGTAGACCCGCGCCTCGCGGACCCGTCGGGCGATCAGCTGCGCGTACTGCGCGCCGAAGTCGACGACGAGGACCAGGTCGTGCTCATGCTCGGCCAGCGCGAGGGCGTCAGTCATGAGCGGATCCTACCGAGGCGGGCGCACCGCGCCGAACCGTCGACGACGCCCGGACGTAACCACCGGCCGGGGTGGGCGTCTCGTGGTGCGTGCGGCCCCAAGGCCGAGGAGCGAGGCCGATCTTGGGAGCGGAGCGATCGGCGATGCGACGAGAACGCCGGGGACGCTCCACCACGAGGCACCCACCAAATGCACCAGGACCCGGCCGGGGAGGGAGGGTGGCCGGGTCCTGATCGTCCACGCAACTGATGGACAGCGCCTGGACCTAAAGACCCGGACAGTTAAGGGAGGGAGCAATCCGGGTCTGCTGCTCCAACGAGGCGCAGCAGACCCGGTTACGGACTGATCCGGAATTTCTGAAAAGAAAATCAGCTGATGCCGACGATGGGCAGTCGCAGGGCTGCCGGGGCGCTCGGCGGGACCGCCGGACGGTGCGGGTTGACCGGGTCGATCCGGCGGTAGTCGGTGCCCAGCACCGGCCGGGTGTCGCTCTCGCCCTTGTTGGGCCAGAAGGCCATCGCCCGCTCCGCCTGGGCGGTGATCGTCAGCGACGGGTTCACCCCGAGGTTGGCCGAGATGGCGGAGCCGTCGACCACGTGGAGGCCGTCGTACCCGTACAGGCGCTGGTAGGGGTCGACCACGCCGCTGGCCGGGGAGTCGCCGATCGCGCAGCCGCCGATGAAGTGCGCGGTCATGGGGACGTTGAACGGCTCACCGATGGTGCCGCCGGCGTAGCCCTCCCCCGCCTCGGTCGTCATGTGCTTGGCCATCATCCGGGCGCCCTCGTTGGCGGCGGGGATCCAGGTCGGGTTCGGCTCACCGTGGCCCTGCTTGGAGGTGAGCTTCCAGCCGAGCGCCGACTTCTTGGGGTAGACGGTGATCGAGTTGTCCTTGGCCTGCATGACCAGCAGCACGACCATCCGCTCCGACCAGTGCTTGAAGTCGTAGAGCTTGGTGAGGTTGCCGGCCATGAGCTGCTTGCCCATCTCCTTGACCCAGCGCGCCTTGCGGCCGGGGCCGCCGTCGGTGAGGACGGTCTGCAGCAGCGACATCGCGTTCGAGCCGTGGCCGTAGCGCACCGGCTCGAAGTGGGTCTCGGCGTCGGGGTGGATCGAGGAGGTGATCGCCACGCCCTCGGTGTAGTCGATCTCGAGGTCGGGTGCGATCGCGCCGAGGATCGCCTCGGAGTTGGTGCGGGTCAGCTCACCGAGCCGGTCGGAGATGAGCGGCAGGTCGCCGGTCGCCTTGAGCTTGTGCAGCAGCTTCTGGGTGCCGATCGCGGCGGCGCTGAACACGACCTGGTCGGCGGTGAAGACCTTGACGGCCGTACGACGCGAGAGCTTCGCCTTGGTCCAGCGGGTGTGCACCTCGTAGCCGCCGCCGGCGCGCGGGACGACACGCGTGACCGTGGTGAGCGGGTGGATCTCGGCGCCGTTCTTCTCCGCCAGGTGCAGGTAGTTCTTCACCAGCGTGTTCTTGGCGTTGTGGCGACAGCCGACCATGCACTCGCCGCACTGCGTGCAGGTCGTACGGGTCGGGCCCTCACCGCCGAAGAACGGGTCGGCCACGTCGGTGCCGGCGGGGACGCCGTCCTCACCGAAGAAGACCCCGACGGGCGCCTGGTGGTAGGTCTCGGAGACCCCCATGTCCGCAGCGACCTTCTGCATGATCCGGTCCGCCGGGGTGATGTGCGGGTTCACCACCACGCCGAGCATCCGCTTGGCCTGGTCGTAGTAGGGAGCGAGCTCCGACTTCCAGTCGGTGATGTGCGCCCACGACTTGTCGTTGTAGAAGGGGTCGAGCGGCTCGTACAGGGTGTTGGCGTAGACCAGCGAGCCGCCGCCGACGCCGGCACCCGCGAGGATCAGGCAGTCGCGCACCAGATCGATGCGCTGGATGCCGTAGCAGCCGATCGCGGGGTTGAAGAGGAACCTCTTCAGGTCCCACGAGGTGTCGGCGAAGTCGTCGTCGTCAAGCCGCGCCCCGGCCTCCAGGACGCCGACCGAATAGCCCTTCTCGGTCAGGCGCAGCGCGCTCACCGAGCCGCCGAAGCCGGAGCCGATGACCAGGACGTCGTAGTGCTTGCCGCCCTTGTTGCTGACCGCCTCAGGCACGACCCACCGCCTTGAGGGCGCGCAGCGACGAGGTCATGAGCTTGGCGTACGCCTCGTCGGACATCCCGAACATCGGGCTCATCCGGACGAGCCGCTGAGTGGCGACCGACTGGGTCTCGGTGTAGCGCAGCAGGCCCTCGGCGCCCTGGCGGCGACCGGTGCCGGACTCGCGGAAACCGCCCATCGGGGCGTCCAGGCTGGCGAAGGTCGCCGCGAACGCCTCGTTGATGTTGACGGTGCCGGCCTTGACCCGGGCCGCGAGGCGGCGGGCGCGGGCGGTGTCGCGGCTGTAGATCGAGGCGTTGAGGCCGTACTCGCCTTCGTTGGCGCGATCGACCGCCTCCTCGTCGCTCGTCACGCGGTAGATCGAGACCACCGGGCCGAAGGTCTCCGTGCCGAAGCAGGTCATCGCGGGCGTGACGCCCTCGAGGATGGTCGGCTCGAAGAAGTACGGGGACAGGTCGGGACGGGCCTTGCCGCCGGTGAGGACCGTGGCACCCTGGGCGACCGCGTCATCGACGTGCGCGACGGCGTTGTCGAGCTGGTCCTGGCTGATCAGGGAGCCCATGTCGTTCTCCCACGACAGGGTCGCGCCGAGGGTCATCGCCTGCGTACGGGCCACGAAGCGCTCCACGAAGCGGTCGTAGATCGCGTCGGCGACGTACATCCGCTCGATCGAGACGCACAGCTGACCAGTGTTGGAGAAGACGGCCCGGGTGGCACCCTCGGCGGCCTTCTCGATGTCGGCGTCCGCGAGCACGAGCATGGCGTTCTTGCCGCCGAGCTCCAGGGAGCTGCCGATCAGGCGCTCGGCGCACTGCTTGCCGATGATCTTGCCCGTCGCGGTCGAGCCGGTGAAGCAGATGTAGTCGGCGCGGTCGATGATCGAGGTGCCGACCTTGGAGCCGGGACCCGCGACGACCATCCACAGGTCCCGGGGCAGGCCGGCCTCCTCGAGCAGCTCGGCGCCGAGGAGCGCGGTGAGCATGGTCTGGGAGTCGGGCTTGGCGACCACGGCGTTGCCGGCGGCGATCGCGGCCAGGCCGTCGCACAGGCCGAGGGTAAACGGGTAGTTCCACGGCGAGATGATGCCGACCACGCCCTTGGGGACGTGGTTGACGTCGATCCGGGTCAGCGCCGGGAAGACACCCGGGCGACGCTCGGAGCGCAGGTGCTTGGCGGTGGTGCGCCCGTAGTAGCGCGCGGTGAGCGCGATGTGCAGCGGCTCGTCGAAGGCGTGCTTGCGTGCCTTGCCGGTCTCCAGCACGATCAGGTCGAGGATCTCCTCCTGGCGCGCCAGCACCAGGTCGTGGAGACGGAGCAGGACACGCTCGCGGTCCTTGACGGGCGTACGCGCCCACTTCTCCTGCGCGACGCGGGCGCGCGCGAAGGCCTCCTCGACGTCGGCGTCGCTCGACTGCGGGATGTGCGCGAGCGGTGCGCCGTCGAGCGGCGAGAGCACCTCCTTGGCCTCACCGGTGGTCGCCAGCACGCGGGCGGTGAGGCGGGCGACGTAGCCCGGGTCCAGCGCGTAGGTCGCCGCCGGGTCGTGCTCCGGGTCGCGCGGACCCTCGACGAGCGGCTGGTGATCGGGGTTGGGGGCACTCATGTACCGAGAGTATGTGAAGCTCGGCACGCGTGGCTACTGGTTGGTAGGAACACGCTGTCGCGGATATCTCGGCCGGGCGCCGGTCACTGCTGCTGCAGGTGGGAGTAGAGCGAGAACAGCGGCAGGTAGAGCGCGATCACCATGCCACCGATGACCACGCCGAGGACCACGATCATCAGCGGCTCGATGGCTGCGGAGAGCTGGTCGGCGGCCGTCTCGACCTCCTTGTCGTAGAAGTCGCCGATCGAGTCCATCATCGCGGCCAGCGATCCGGACTCCTCGCCGACCGCGGCCATCTGGGCGACCATGCTCGGGAAGATCGGGTGGTCGGCCAGCGGCGCGGAGAAGGACCGGCCGCGGGCCATGGAGGCGCGCACGTCGTCGACCGCGTCGGCCACGACCGTGTTGTTCGCGGCCTGTCCCACGACCGCCAGCGCCTGGAGCATCGGCACGCCGGCCGAGAGCATCATCGACAGGTTCCGCGCGAAGCGGGAGATGGCGATCTTCCGGTTGAGTGGGCCGAAGACCGGCAGGCGCAGCTTGAGGGGATCCATGCGACGCCGGACGGCGTCGTCGTAGCGGTGCCGCGCCCACCAGATCCCGCTCCCGACGCCGAGCACGACCAGGAGCGGCAGCAGCCACACCGTGCTGTGCGAGGCCGTGATGAGGATCCGGGTCGGAAGCGGCAGCGCGGCGCCCATCGAGGTGAACATCCGCTCGAAGACGGGGACCACGAAGAGCATCATCACGACGACTGCGACCGCGGCGACGCCGGCGACCACCACCGGGTAGGTCATCGCACCGCGCACCTTCTGACGGAGCTCGACCTCGGCGGCGAAGGTGTCCGCGACCGAGCGCATCGAGCGCGCGAGGAAGCCACCCATCTCGCTGACCCGGACCATGTTGACCATCAGGGGCGGGAACACTCGGTGATGTCGGGCGAGCGCTCCGGAGAACGAGGCGCCTGCCTCGACGTCGGCATGCACGGTGGCCAGCGCCTGACGCAGCCGGTCGTCCTCCGTCTGCTCGACCACCACGGCAAGGGCGCGCAGCAGCGGGAGGCCGGCGTCGAGCAGGGTGGAGAGCTGGCGGGCGAAGACCGCGAGGGCCTTCGGCTTCACGCCGCCCTCGAGGCCGGGGATCCGGATCTCCATGTTGAGCCCGGTCTTCGAGACCGGGGCGACGCTGAGCGGGATCAGCCCCTGGTTGCGCAGCTTGTGCGCGACCGCCCCGGGACTGGGCGCCTCCATCGTGCCCTTGATCGACGAGCCGCCCGCCCTGGTGACGGCCTCATAGGTGAACTCCTGGGTGCTCATCACTCACCAGCGCGAGGACGGGTCCGTGGTGGTGATCGGCTCGGCCCACTCGTCGCCGTACGCGGCGCTGGCGCGCCCGCCCATCCCGAGCAGTGCGGAGGCGTCGACCATCACCGCGGCGGCCTCGGTGCGATCGACGCGCCCCTCCCCCACCAGTCGGCGCAGGTCCTGGTCGAGGGTGTGCATCTGATAGGCCGAGCCGGTCTGCATCACCGAGTACAGCTGAGCCACGTCGCCCTCGCGGATGAGATTGGCGACCGCCGTGGTGCGCACCAGCACCTCGGTCGCCACCACCCGCCCGTGCCCGCCGGCGTGCGGCAGCAGCGTCTGGCTGATCACGCCCTGGAGGGTGTCGGCCAGCTGGATCCGGATCTGGGCCTGGTGGTCGCCGGGGAAGACGTCGATGATCCGGTTGATCGTCGAGGCGGCGCCCTGGGTGTGCAGGGTGCCCAGCACCAGGTGGCCGGTCTCGGCGGCGGTCAGCGCGATCTCGATGGTCTCGCGGTCGCGCAGCTCGCCGATCAGGATGACGTCGGGGTCCTGGCGCAGGACCCGGCGCAGCGCCTCGGCGAACGAGCGGGTGTCGCTGCCGACCTCACGCTGAGTGACCAGCGCCTTCTTGCTGCGGTGCAGGTACTCGATGGGGTCCTCGATCGTGACGATGTGGACCGCCTTCTCCCGGTTGACGATGTCGACCATCGCGGCCAGCGTCGTCGACTTGCCCGAGCCGGTCGGGCCGGTGACCAGCACCAGCCCGCGCGGATGGAGTGCCAGCTCGCGGGCGATCTCGGGCACGCCGAGCTGCTCGAGGGCGGGCAGGCTGGTCGGGACCAGTCGGAACGCGGCCGCCACCGTCCCGCGCTGGCGGTGCACGTTCACCCGGAATCGGCCGACGCCCGCGAGGGAGTACGGCATGTCGAGCTCGCCGGAGTCCACGTACTCCTGGCGCTGGTGGTTGGTCATCACCCCGATGAGCTGCTCCTCCAACCAGGCCGGCTTGAGGGGCTCCTCCTCCCACCCCCGGACGGGGGCGAGGGCGTTGTTGAGCCGTACGAGGGGCGGTGATCCGGCCACGAAGTGGACGTCGGAGGCGCCCTCCCGTGCGGCCTCGGCCAGGACCCGGTCCAGGTCAGTTTGCGACACGGAGAACCTCCTCGAGTGTGGTGATGCCGGCGAGCACCTTGGCGAATCCGTCCTCGCGGAGCGGGACCATCCCCTGCTCCAGGGCCGTGCGGCGCAGGTCGGCCGCTGCCGAGCGCAGCACCGCGAGTCGTTCGATCTCAGGGCTGACGGTCATCACCTCGTGCAGGGCGACCCGCCCCCGGTAGCCGGTGCCGGAGCAGAAGCTGCACCCGACGGCGCGATAGAGCGCGAGCTCGCCATCGCTCGGGACCGGCAGGCCGACGGCCGCGACCACCTCCCGCTCGGGGACGTACCGCTCGCGGCAGCGCACGCACAGCCGCCGGGCGAGCCGCTGGGCGACCACCGCGTTGAGCGCGGTGCCGACCAGGTAGGGCTCGACCCCGATCTCGGTCAGGCGGGTGATCGCGCTGGGCGCGTCGTTGGTGTGCAGGGTCGACAGCACCAGGTGGCCCGTCAGCGAGGCCTCGACGGTGATCGTCGCGGTCTCGCGGTCGCGGATCTCGCCGACCAGCAGGATGTCGGGGTCGGCGCGCAGGATCGCGCGCAGCGCGTTGTCGAAGGTGAGGCCGGCCCTCGGGTTGACCTGCATCTGGTTGACCCCGGCCAGGCGGTACTCGACCGGGTCCTCGACGGTGATCGCGTTGAGCTCGGGCTTCGCGATCTCCGCGAGGGTCGTGTAGAGCGTGGTCGACTTGCCGGACCCGGTCGGCCCGGTCGCCAGGATCATCCCGAAGGGCCGGGTGATCGCCTCGGTGTAGCGGCGCAGGTTCGTCGGCGAGAGCTGGAGGTCCTGGAGCCGGCGCGACTCCGCGGAGTGGTCGAGGATCCGCATCACGACCTTCTCGCCCCACACCGTGGGCAGGGTGGCGACCCGCAGGTCGACCGTACGGCCCTCGTGCTTGACCGACATCCGCCCGTCCTGCGGCTTGCGGCGCTCGGCGATGTCGAGCTCGCTCATGATCTTCAGGCGGCTGATGACGCCGTCCATGATCGAGCGGTCGGCGCTCTGCATCTCGTGCAGGACGCCGTCGATGCGCAGCCGGACCTTCAGGTCGGAGCCGGTCGGCTCCACATGGATGTCGGAGGCCCGGTCGGCGATCGCCTGGCCGATGAGGAGGCTGACGAAGCGCACCACCGGGGCGTCCGGGTCCTCGGTCTCCTCCCCCTTCGCACTGGGCGCCGCCGACTGCTCGAGGGCCGCGGAGATCTGGGAGAGCTCGCTGTCCGAGCGCAGGTAGCGGTTGATCGCCTGGGTCATCGCCACCTCGGTGACGACCGCAGGGCGCACGATCAGGCCGGTCACGCTGGCCACGTCGTCGATGGCGAGGATGTCGCCCGGATCCGTCATCGCCAGGGTGAGCCGGTCGCCGGTGCGCGCGAGCGCCATCACCCGCCGGCGCCGGCACAGCGCCGGCGGCACCACCGCCACGATCTGCGGGTCGAGGGTGAGCGCGCCGAGATCGACGAAGGTGAGTCCGTGCTGCTCAGCCAGGGCCTGCGCGAACTGCTGCTCGGTGATCCGGCCGTGCCCGATGACCTGCTGGCGCAGCCGGTCGCCCTCCCCGTACTGGCGGACCAGCTCGTCGAGCTCGTCGGGGAAGAGCAGCCCACCGCGGCGGAGCACCTCGGCGACGCCTCTCACCCGGTCGCCCCCATCATGAAGACCCGGCCCTCGACCGTGAGCGTCGCGACCCCGCCCTGGGCCGCGCCCGGCTCGAGGGTCGCGTGATCGATCGCGAGCAGGCGGGGACCGGCCCGCAGCTTCTGCAGGACCTGGGCGGCATCGGCCGAGCGGCCCAGCGCGACGACCATCGTCACCGGGACCGACTGGAAGCCCGTGGTCGCCGCCTGGCCGGACGCCGGGGTGGGTTGCGTGCCGGCGCCGGCGCCCGGCGTGCCGTCACCGGACTCACCGGGCGTGATCGAGACCAGCACGGCGCCCCCGGGCAGCCGTGAGGCCACGTCGATGAGCTGCTCCAGGTGAGGTCCGGAGGCGATCTGCTGCTTGAGGTCGGCGACCTCGGACTGGAGCGCGGGCAGCTTCGACCGCTGCTGGGCGTAGGCCGCGATCAGCGCCTGCTGGGTGTTGTTCTGGATGGCGACCGAGTCCCGTTCCTGGCGACTCTGGCTCGCCTGGTCGAGCCGCGGCAGGACGCCCAGAAGGATCCCGGCGAGGAGGACGGCAACGGCGAGGACCGCGCCGAGCAGGGTGATGGTCTGCTTGGTCATCGGCTCGTCCCGTCGTAGGCATGCGATAACACGCTGTCGTCGAAGTAGACCGATGTCGTCGAGACGTAGCTCGCGCTCGAGGACGAGGCGAGGTTGGACATGTCGGCGCCGAGGACGCCGGGCACATGGGTGAAGCTGCCGATGATCGCTCGCTGGTCCAGCGGCTGCATGCTCGTCACCTTGACCGTCACGCCGACCCTGGCGGCTGCCGGGACCGCCGGCGCGAGACCGGCCGCCCCGTCCGTACCGGCCCGGGCCGCCGCGATGCTGCTCGCGTCGCCGACGACGGCGTCGAAGCCGCCGATGCGGGCGCCCCGGGGAAGGACGGCCTGCAGCGCACCGACCACCCGCACCCAGTTCACGTCGTCCTTCATCCCCTCGGCACGCTTCGCCTCGTACGTGGCCTTCTCGCCGGTCGCGGTGGCGACGTCCTGGTAGGCGGCGACCTGCCCGGCCAGCGCGGTGGTCCGGCTCCGCTCGGCGTCGAGGTCGCTCTGCGCCGAGCGCTCGAGCAGGACGGCGGCCAGCACGGCGACCAGGACCACGGCCACTGCGGCGACCACCACCACGGTCCAGCGCCGGGCGAGCAGTGCCTGCTCGCGGCGGGCGCGCTCGGCCGGAGGGAGCAGGTTGACCTGCGGCACGGCGCCGTAGACGAGTGCGGGCGCCCGGTTGCGTGTGCGCGTCAGGGTCATGCTCATGACCGGCTCCTCAGGGCCAACCCGACGGGCGTGACGAGGCTCAGCAGGCCGGTGCCGTCACGCGGCGAGCGCTGCGTCCCGATCACGTCGCCGACGGTGAGGTGCTTGCTGGGGATCCCGACGATGCGGTCGAGCGCGGGCAGGATCTGGTCGTGGCACGCGCCCTCGCCGCAGAGGTAGAGCTCGTCGAGGGTCTCGTCGGGATGGCGACCGACGTAGAACTCCACGGTGCTGCGCACGCGCAGCGCGAAGTCGTCGACCAACCGGGCCTCGGCGGCCGCCTCGGGGCTGCCGGCGCGCGGGCCCCCGAGCATCGGAGCGTCGTCCGGCTCGGCCCGATGACGGCCGAGCTCGCTGTCACGGACGGGGACCCCGCCCGGCACGATCCGTACGAGCAACGGAGCACCGGCCCGCATGACCACCAGGTAGCTGGTGTGGGCGCCGATGTGGGTGACCAGCACGGTCCGCTCGGGGTCGACGTGTCGGCTCGCGGCACGGACCAGGCCGAAGGGAGCCAGATCGACCGCGTCGACGGTGAGGTTGGCCCGGCGGACGGTGTCGATCAGCTCCGTGATCATGTCGGCGACGGCCACCACGAGCAGGCCGCGGACGTCTCCGCCCTCGTCACCGTCGGGGGCGACCGGATAGAAGTCAAGGACCGCCTCGTCGACCGGCACCGGCAGCATGTCCTGGACCTGGAACGGCAGGGCGCGCCGGATCTGCTCGAGGGCGAGTGCCGGGACCTTGTGGTCGCGGACCAGGATGCGGCGGTTGCCCAGGCCGAGCACGACCCGCTTGGTGGAGAATCCGGCATCGGTCCACAGCTGACGCAGCGCGAGCGCGACGGCATCGGCGTCGATGATCTCCGAGTCGCCGGCGGCGCCGGGCGGGAGCGGGACCTCGCCGTACCGGACGAGGGTCGGGTTCTTGGCCGAGGGGCGCCGGATCTCGGCGGCCCGGACGCACTCCTCGACGATCGTCAGTCCCACGACGGTCTCAGCCACGCCGCCTCCGCTCCTGGTGTCCGGTGTTCACGCCAGCCCGCTCACCTGCAGGTAACCGGTTGCCACAGGGGTGCCCAGCAACAGCCCGACCCATCCCCCCGCGAGCATCCACGGCCCGAACGCCAGGCCGCTGTGGCGGCCCGCACGGCCCGTGCTGATCAGCGCGATGCCGTACCCGCCGGCAAGCACGAACGCCGCGAAGCCACCCACCACCAGCGCGGCCCAGCCGACGTATCCGGTGACGAGTCCGATCAGGCCGGCCAGCTTCACGTCGCCACGCCCCATGCCATCGGGGCGCACCCGGTGCACGAGGTAGTAGCCGCCGCCCAGCAGCACCAGACCGGCCAGCCCGCGGACGAGGGGGCGCAGGTCCCCGGTGGTGGCGGAGGCGGTGGTGAGCAGGACTGCCGCGATGACGTACGAGGGGCCGACGATCGCGTCAGGAAGACGATGGGTGCGCACGTCGATCACCGCGAGGGCGATGCTGGCTGCGGCGAAGAGGCACAGGGCGGCACCGAGCGCACCCGGCCCGGCCCAGGCGGTCACGGCGACGAACGCGAGCGCGGTCGCCATTTCGATGAGCGGGTAACGCGGTGGGATCGGGGCACGACAGTCGTGGCAGCGGCCGCGCAGCAGCAACCACGACACCACCGGCACGTTGTGCCGCGGCCGGATCCGGGCGTCGCAGTGCGGGCAGTGGCTCGCGATGAGCAGCGACTCCCCGCGGGGCACGCGCACGATCACGACGTTGAGGAAGCTGCCGACGGCCAGCCCCAGGAGGCCGGCCACCGCGCCCGAGAAGACCGCTAGGGCGTCCATCGCGGCTCCGTCTGTCGGTTCGCGCTGTCCGCGACGGTGGTCGAGGGCACCAGCACAGGAGGGACGACCGGCCCGGGGATGGTGACGGGCACCGTCCCGCCTCCGGTGACGGTGGAGCCGGGCACGCCGATCGGGGTGTAGGTGATGGTGTTGTTGCCGCCGGCGGGATCGGGGTAGCCGGCCACGATCTGTCCCGCCCAGGACACCGTGCCGATCGCCAGCGTGCACGGGGTGTAGGCGATCCCGGTGACGCCGAGCCCCAGCGTCGCGCCGTAGATGGTGGAGCCGGTCGGCCCCGACGGACAGGTCGGGGCGTTGTCCGAGGAGGTGGGGTCCGGGACGATCAGGTTGAACGTGCGGGTCCCGGTGCCGGCCACCTTCGCGGTCAGGCTCTGCGCGGCGTACGCCTTCGCGATGAAGGTGACGTCGGTCTTGAGGGTGAAGGTGACGCCGTACAGGTTGATGCCGCTGGGGCAGGCCGTGGCGTCGATGACCGTCGGCTGGGTCAGGTTGTTGATCGCGGTGACCAGGGACGCCTTGTTCTGGTAGTCGCAGTCGCTGGTGCTGGCCGTGGCCACCGTCCAGCCGGTCTTCGTCCAGGCGCTCGGCGCCCATGGGACCTCCAGCCAGCTCGCGAAGCCCGCCTCGGGCGGGTCGGTGAAGTCGACGGCCGCCAGGCCCTTGACCCCGGTCTTGGGCACGGGCGTCGCGGTGCAGGGCGAGCAGGTGCCGGCGAGCTGGATCGAGGTCGCCTTCACGGTGCCGACGCCGCCGATGGAGGTCTCGCCCGTGCCGGTGGCGATGATCGAGCCGGTGACCGTCGTCAGATCGACCTGGCACAGCGCGCCCCCGATGCGCACGTTGCCGCCCACGGTCTTGCTGCTGGAGCTGCTGCCGGTGAACGCCGACCCGGTGGCGCCGCTGCCCTTGCAGTCGATCGCGCCGTCGCCGCGTGCGACCACGTCACCGGTGACCTTGACGCTGTTGTTGAGCTGGACGCCCCCGTCGGCCTTGATGCTGCCGCCGACCTGGGCGCCCTCCACCCGGACGGTGCCGGTCGTCGAGACGACGTCGCCACCGACCTGGTTGGTCAGGTTGTGGATGTAGACATCGCCCTTGGCGACGATGCTGCCGGTCACGCGACACTGGTTGGACAGGTCGACGCTGCCGTTGCCGACGATGAGGTCGCCGTCGATGACCGAGCTGCCGTTGCAGTTGAAGCTGCCCGCGCCGAGGACGACGTCCCCGGTCACCTTCACGTTGGGGATGCTGATGCTGTTGTTGCCGCCCTCGAGGATCGCGCCGTCGATCGCGGTGAGCGTGGTCGTCGACGTGGTGCTGCCGCCGGTGGGCGTGAGGGTACGGGTGAAGCGGTACCAGGCGAGGACCGACTTGGTGGCCGTGCCGGCGGTGCCCAGTGAGGCGATCCCGACGTAGCCGTCGGTCGCGCCGGCGACCGGCGGGCATCCGGTCGATGCGGGCGGGCTGGTGGGCAGTGTCGACGGATCAGTCGTCGCGACCCAGAAGGTCTGGGCGCGGAAGGAGCCGGTGGAGACGCTGCCGGGGTAGACGTAGCCGGGCGTGGAGTTGCACCCGCCGCCGCGCACCTTGGCGTAGGTGTCGTCGCGGCCGGCCTCGGCTGCGGAGAGCGCTTGGAGCTGGAACTCGTCCTCTCCGGTCTGCTTGCTGCCGAAGATGCTGGCGGTGGCGACGGCACCCATCACGGTCGCGCAGAGGACCACGAGGATAACCACGATCACCAACGCTGCGCCGCGCTCAGAGGTGCGCTGGTCGGTCCGGGTCACGGGCACGCCACCCCCGCTCCACCCGATGCCCGGCGATACACGCTGCTCACCAGGTCCGTCGCGCCCTTGGTGCTCCGCATGGAGAGGCTGTAGCGAACACCGGTCGTGGTCCCGCTCGCGGGGAGGGGGGCGAAGTAGTTGGCCGAGCCGATCGGCGCGACCCACACGTCGCTCTCCGAGGTGAGGTTCGCAGTGGTGCCGCCGGCCGTGAGCTGCAGCTCGTCCCGGCCAGAAACGGTTCCGACCGCGAAGGTCTTGCAGGCCGACGACGCACCGCTGCCGACCCGCAGCGTGACGGTGCGAGGGTCGACGACCTTGATCCACGACGCACCGCGTACGGCCTGCTCGAGGGCGGTCGTGAACGCACGCCCGCGGGTCGCGGTCTTGGTCGCTCCGACGACCTGGTCCTGGCTACGCAAGGTGTTGATGAGGGTGAAGGCGGAGATCACCGCGACGATGCCGGTCAGTCCAGCAACGACGATGAGTTCGATGAGCGCCACGCCGCGCTCTCTGTGCTCGACGGCAGTCATCGTCATCCGGTCATGTAGATGAGCGTCGAGGCGGTCGCCAGACAGCCGTCGGGCAGCGGATGCACGCATCGCGCCGGGTCGGTGCCGACTCGGACCGCCCACACCGTGACGCTCGCGGTGAACTGTGCCGTGCATGGTCCGGCGAGAGTAAGGACGAGCTCCATGGTCGGCGAGGTCGCCGGGTAGGGCGTCCGGTTCGCCTGGAGCCCGGCGAGGTTGCGGCACGACGGCGTCGCGCGCGCCTGCTCCAGCAGCGCCGAGACCTGGCGGGTCGCGGTCGCGCGCACGACACTCGCCGAACTCGCCCGCACTCCCTGGAGCAGCATCGGGAGCGTTGCGAGCGCCAGGATGGCGAGCAACATCATCGCGATCACGACCTCGACGAGGGTGAACCCGGCGTCCGGCCGGTCGGGCGCGATGCCCGCCGTCCGGGCGACGCGTGGCATCAGCAGCCGGGGCCCGAGGTGCCGGTCTTGGAGTCCTTGACCGCCTTGACGCACATGTCGTTGAGCGTCGTCCCGGTGACCGTCACGGTGGCCCCGCTCTTGACCGAGGTGCTGACGGTCGCGGCGGCCGGGGTGGCGGCGTCGCCGTTGGCGACCGCAGCTGCTACCTCGCTCGCGGCGTTCGCCGCGATGGCGTTAGCGGCGTTCTGCTTCGCTTTGTCCTGGATGTTGTTGTAGACGGGAATCGCGATCGCCACCAAGATGCCCAGGATCACGATGACGATGATCAGCTCGATGAGCGAGAAGCCGCGCTCGGCGTCCCGACGTCGGTTGAGGCGGCTGAGTGAGTCGGTGAACGATGCGTCATGCATGGTGCTTCTCCTCGAATGCGGGCCCGGTCCCTGAATTGCGGAGCCATGTGTGAGCGGCAAGTACCCCATTTTGGGTAGATACCATTCCCGACCGACCCGCGTTCCCCACGCGGCATGGTGCGCGGCCCCGCGCCCGGACTCAGACCAGGTCGTCGACCCGACGGCGGGCCTCGTCGGCCTCCTCGTCGGTGACCATCGTCTGGCTGGCGCGCTCGGCGGCGACGCGGTGGAGGTACCACTCCACCTGGCGGTCGACCTCGGCCTTGTCCCAGCCGAGGTGCGCGGCCATCAGCCGCGCGACGCCCGGGGCGGCGCCCACGCCGCGGTCGAAGGACTCGATCGAGATGCGCGTCCGTCGGGCGAGGACGTCCTCGAGGTGGCGCGCGCCCTCGTGGGTGACGGCGTAGACGACCTCGGCGGCGAGGTAGTCCTCCGCGCCCTCGAGCGGCTCGGCGAGCGTGCGGTGGGCCTGGATGAGCTCGAGGATCTCGTCGATCAGGCCGCCGTAGCGGCGCAGCAGGTGATCGATCCGGGCGACGTGCAGCCCCGATCGACGGGCCAGCAGCACCCGCTGGTTGGAGCGGGTCTCGAAGCCGTCGGCGCCGAGCAGCGGGACCCGGTCGGTGATCGACTCCTGCACGTGCAGCTCGGTGGTGGTGCGCAGCGAGTGCACGGCCGCATCCACCGCGTCCTTCGCCATCACCCGGTAGGTGGTCAGCTTGCCGCCGGCGATCATCACGAGGCCCGGCACCGGGGTGACGACGGTGTGCTCGCGCGAGATCTTCGAGGTCGGCTCGGACTCGCCCGAGAGCAGCGGCCGCAGGCCGGCGTACACGCCCTCGACGTCCTCGTGGCCGAGCGGCTCGCGCAGGATCGCGTTGACGTGGTCGAGCACGTAGTCGATGTCGGCCTTGCTGGCGGCCGGGTGCGCCAGGTCGTACGTCCACGGGGTGTCGGTGGTGCCGATGATCCAGTGCCGGCCCCACGGGATGACGAAGAGGACCGACTTCTCGGTGCGCACGATGAAGCCGGACTCGCTGCGGATCCGGTCGCGGGGCACGACGAGGTGGATGCCCTTGGACGCCTGGACGTGCAGCGCGCCGCGGCCGCCGACCATCTCCTGGATGTCGTCGGTCCATACGCCGGCGGCGTTGACGACGGTCTTGGCGCGGATGGTGTGCGTGGTACCGCGCTCGAGGTCGATCGCGGTCGCGCCGACGACCCGCTCCCCCTCGCGCAGGAAGCCGGTGACGCGCATCCGGGTGGCGACGTGCGCCCCATGTCGAGCAGCGGTGCGCGCCAACATCATGACGAGGCGCGCGTCGTCGACCTGCGCGTCGTAGTACTGGATCGCACCGGTGATGGTGTCGGTGCGGAAGTCCGGCGCGATCCTGCTGACGCTGCGCCGGGTGAGGTGGCGGTGCCGCGGGACGCCGGTGGACCCGCCGGAGAGGAGCGAGCCGGTGAAGGCCATACCGTCGTAGAGCGCCAGGCCGCTGCCGATGTAGCCGCGCTCCCAGATCGGATGGGTGAGCGGGTAGAGGAACGGCACCGGTCGGACGAGGTGCGGCGCGAGGCGGGTGAGCAGCAGACCGCGCTCCTGGAGGGCCTCGCGGACCAGCGCGAAGTCCATCATCTCCAGGTAGCGCAGGCCGCCGTGGATGAGCTTGGAGCTGCGCGAGGAGGTGCCGGAGGCGAGGTCGCGCTGCTCGAGCAGGCCGACCGAGAGGCCGCGGGTGACCGCATCGAGCGCCACTCCGGCGCCGACCACTCCCCCGCCGACGACGAGGACGTCGAGCTCGTGCTCGCCGCGGGCGCCCGTCATGGCGGCGAGCGCGTCGCTACGGGCGTCGGGACTGAGCACTCCGGGCGCGGTCATGCGCCCAGTCTGTCAGCCGACCGGGCCTTGTAACGCGGTGTTCGCCGCTCTTGTGCGGTGTTGCAGCACCGCAGAAGAGCATGTAACACCGCGTTACAAGGAACGCCGTGCCTGCTGCCGCCGCAGCTCGGCCTTGGCCAGCGCGTTCTTGTGCACCTCGTCGGGGCCGTCGGCGAAGCGGAGCGTCCGGATGCCGGCGTACGCCTTGGCCAGCGGGAAGTCCTGCGAGAGGCCGCCGGCGCCGTGGGCCTGGATCGCCTTGTCGAGGATCCACTGCACGGTGGCCGGGGTAGCGATCTTGATCGCCTGAATCTCGGTGTGTGCGCCCTTGTTGCCGACGGTGTCCATCAGCCAGGCGGTCTTGAGGACCAGCAGGCGCAGCTGCTCGATCCGGACGCGCGACTCGGCGATCCAGTCGCGGATCACGCCCTGCTCGGCAAGCGGGCGCCCGAACGCCACCCGGCTCTCCACCCGGGCGCACATCAGCTCGATCGCCCGCTCGGCCAGGCCGATGGAGCGCATGCAGTGGTGGATCCGGCCGGGGCCGAGGCGGGCCTGCGCTATCGCGAAGCCCATCCCCTCCGCGCCGATCAGGTTGGCGGCGGGGACGCGGGCGTCCTCGAAGACGATCTCGGCGTGGCCCCCGTGGTCGTGGTCGTCGTAGCCGAAGACCTCCATCCCGCGCGTGACGGTGACGCCGGGGGTGTCGCGCGGGACGAGGATCATCGACTGCTGCCGGTGGCGTTCCGCGGTGGGATCGGTCTTGCCCATCACGATGAAGATCGTGGCGTTGGGGTTCATCGCCCCGGTGATCCACCACTTGCGGCCGTTGAGGACGTACGCGTCGCCGTCCTGGGTGATCGAGGTGGCGATGTTGGTGGCATCGGACGAGGCGACGTCCGGCTCCGTCATGGCGAACGCGCTGCGGATCTCGCCGGACAGCAGCGGGGCGAGCCACTGCTCCTTCTGCTCCTCGGTGCCGAAGTCGTGCAGGAGCTCCATGTTGCCGGTGTCGGGCGCGGCGCAGTTGAAGACGGCCGGGGCGAGCGCGCTGCGGCCGGTGATCTCTGCGAGCGGCGCGTACTGCAGGTTGGTCAGGCCCGCACCCTCCGCACCGGGGAGGAAGAGGTTCCACAGCCCGCGCGACTTCGCCTCGGCGCGGAGGTCGCCGAGGATCGCGGTGCTGTCCCACGCCCAGGGGTTGTCGAGCGCGGCGAGCTGCTCCTCGAAGACCGCCTCGGCGGGCTCGATGTGGCTGGCCATGAGGTCGAGCAACGTGGAGCGCAGCTCCTCGGTACGGGCGTCGTGCGCGAAGTCCATGATCTCTCCGTAGTCAGTTGTCGAGCGCGTCGAGGCCGGCGGCCAGCAGCGGGTGGATCGCCTCGCCGATGTGGTCGAAGCCGGGGCCCACGGTCTGGCCCTGCAAGTAGCGGTAGTGGATGCCCTCGAGGATCGCGGCCAGCTTGAAGGCGGCCAGCCCGAGGTAGAAGCCGAAGTGGGTCAGGTCGCGACCGCCGCCGGCCGCGTAGCGGGTGAGGATCTCGTCCTCGGTGAGGTAGCCCGGAGCCGCGGCGACGTCGGAGACGAGCGCGCCGGCGGCGGCGCCGAGGCGCTGGTAGAGCAGCATCAGCGCCAGGTCGGTGAGCGGGTCGCCGAGCGTGGCCATCTCCCAGTCGAGCACGGCGGTCAGCCGGTCGCCACGCTCGGGTGTCGCGTCGATGAGGACATTGTCGAGCCGGTAGTCGCCATGCACGATCCCCGGCGCGGACTCCGGCGGCACCCCGGCGGAGAGGCGCGCGTACAACTCCTCGGCAGCCGGCAGGTCGCGCGAGTGCGAGGCGTCGAGCTGCTTCTTCCAGCGCGCCACCTGGCGGGCGAGGAAGCCCTCGGCCCGGCCGAAGTCGCCCAGCCCGACGGACACCGGGTCGATCCGGTGCAGCGCCGCGAGCGTGTCGACCAGGCGGGTGGTGATCGCGCGGACCCGCTCCGCGCCCAGCGGCGCGAGCTCCTCTGCCAAACGGTACGGCGTGCCCTCGACCCGGTCCATCACGTAGAACGGAGCACCCAGGATCGCCAGGTCCTCGCACAGCGCGTACGTGGTCGGCACGGGCACCTCGGTGTCGCGCAGCGCCGTCATCACGCGGTACTCGCGGGCCATGTCGTGGGCGGTCGCGAGCACGTGGCCCAGTGGCGGGCGGCGCACGATCCAGCCACGGGCACCGTCGGTGACCTGGTAGGTCAGGTTGGACTTGCCGCCCGCGATCAGCGTTGCGCTGAGCCCGCCCGCGAGCGGGCCGACGTGGTCGGGCCACCAGGCGGTGAGCGCGGTGAGGTCGAGGCCGGGCAGGTCCTGGGTCATGCGGAGGCCTCCGAGGTCGGGCTCAGGTCGGGGATCAGGGCGGCGAGGGCCGTACGGGTGGTGGCGGCATCGGTGTGAAGCAGACCGCGCATGCCGATCGCCTCGGCGCCCTCGATGTTCGGCCCGGCGTCGTCGATGAACACCGCGGTGGCGGGGTCGGTGATGCCGAGGCGCTCGAGGGTCATCCGGTAGATCTCCGGGCCGGGCTTGCGCAGCCCGACCTCGCCGGAGATCACCACGACGTCCATCAGCGCGGTGAGCCGCTCGCGCGGGTAGGTGTTGCCCCAGCTGTTGGACAGCAACGCGGTGCGGACACCGGCGGCGCGCAGGTCGGCGACGAGCTCGTACATCCGCTCGTCGTCGCCCATGGCGGCGAAGAGCCGCCGCAGGACCCCGGTCGGCTCGACCGGGGTGCCGTCGAAGGTGGTCAGCCGGGCCGCGAGCAGGGCACCGAACTCCTGCGCGGAGAGCTCGCCGGTCTCGAGGCGGTGGATCGGGGTGCCGTCCTCGGCGTTGCGGCCGAGCCACTCCTTCAGCGCGGCGGACAAGGAGTCGGGACGGATCCCGTCCGCCGCCAGCCAGGCCGTGATCGAGTCTGCGACCGGGGTGGTCAGGACGCCGCCGTAGTCGAAGACGACCGCGTCGATGACGGGATCGGTCACGGGACGAACACCACCCTGCCGACGGTCTCGCCGTCGGCGAGCCGTTGCACGCCGTCGGCCACCTGGTCGAGGCCGAGGCGCTCGCTGACCAGCGGCTTCACCAGGCCCTGGGCCGCGAGGTCGGTGAGGTCGTCGTGGCACCGGCGCACCAGCGCGGGGTCCATCGCGTTGTAGAGACCCCAGTGCAGCCCGACGATCGCGTAGTTCTTGATCAGGGCGTGGTTGAGCGCGGCCTGCTGGATGGTGCCTCCGGCGAAGCCGATCACCAGGATCCGCCCCTCGAAGGCGATGCACTTGGTGGAGCGGTCGTACGTCTCGCCCCCGACCGGGTCGTAGATGACGTCGGCGCCGCGGCCGCCGGTCTGCTCCTTCACCACCTGCACGAAGTCCTCGGTGTGTCGATCGACGACCACGTCGGCGCCCAGCGCGCGGGCGACCTCGGCCTTGGCCGGCCCACCGACGACGCCGATGACCTTCGCGCCGGCCGCCTTGCCGAGCTGGATCGCGGCACTGCCGACGCCCCCGGCGGCGGCATGCACGAGCAGGGTCTCCCCCGCCTGCAGGCGAGCGCGCCGGTGCAGCGCGAACCACCCGGTCTGGTAGCCGATGAAGAGCGACGCCGCCTCCGCGTCGTCCAGCGCCGCCGGCGCGGGGAAGGCCATCGAGGCCTCGAGCAGGGCGAGCTCGGCGAAGCCGCCGTACGGGAGCGTCGGGGCGCCGATCACCCGGTCGCCGACCGCGAGCCCGGTGACGCCCTCGCCGAGGGCGACCACCTCGCCGCACAGCTCGATGCCGGGGGTGAACGGCAGCTCGGGGCGCACCTGGTACAGACCGCGGCACATCAGCGCGTCGGGGAAGTTGGCCGGCACCGCGAGCACGCGCACCAGCACCTGGCCCTTGCCGGGGGTGGGGTCGGGCAGTTCGAGCCGCCGCAGCACGTCCATGGGCTCGCCGAGCTCGGCGACCTGCCAGGCCTTCATCGCTGGGCCCCCTCGATCTTCTGCTGGAGGCGGTTCATGCCGCCGAGCCACGCGTCGGTGTTGGTCGCGCGAGCGGCGTAGTAGCCGCCCACCTCCGGGTGCGGCAGGACCAGGAAGCGGTCGTCGCCGAGCGCCTCCCAGGTCAGCTCCGCCACGGCCTCCGGCTCGATCGCGCTGTCGCGCGACAGCAGCGCCTCGAGGTCGCCGGATCGGGCGAGCATGTCGGTCCGTACGCCCTGGGGGCAGATCGCCTGCACCACGATCCCGCGGTGGCGGTAGGTGATCGAGAGCCACTCGGCGAAGGCGAGCGCGCCGTGCTTGCTCACCGAGTAGGCCGGGGCGCCGATCATCGTCAGCAGGCCGGCGGCCGAGGCGGTCACGACGAAGCGGCCCGAGCCGCGCTCGATCCACTCCGGCACCAGCAGCCGGGCGGCGCGTACGTGAGCCATCACGTTGAGCTCGTGGGTGTCCGACCAGTCCTGCTCGCTCATCCCCAGGCCCCGCCCGCGGTCGATGCCGGCGTTGCCGAACCATGCGTCGATGCCGCCGAGCTCGTCGCGGGCGACCTCGATGAGCGCCTCGATCCCGGCCTCGGTGGCGACGTTCGCCGGGACGGCATGGGCGCCGATCTCGTGCGCGACCTCGGCCAGCTCGGCGCCGTCGCGGTCGTTGATCACGACCTGGCAGCCGCCCTCGACCAGCCGTACGGCGAGCGCGCGACCGATCCCACGGGCAGCACCCGTGACGACGACCCTGGACCCGGGGGCCAGGCTCATCAGATCGCGCCGGAGGCGACGGTGACGCCGCCGTCGACGGTCACCAGCTGGCCGGTCATCCAGCCGGCGTCGGCCGAGAGCAGGAAGGACACCACGCTCGCGATGTCCTCCGGGACGCCGAGCCGCTTGAGCGGGTAGGGCGCCGAGACCTCCTCCTCGCGGCCTTCGTAGAGCAGCTTCGCGAAGTCGGTCTTCACCACGGCCGGCAGCACGGCGTTGATCCGGATGTTCGGACCGAGCTCGACGGCGAGCTCCTGGGTGATGTAGTTGAGCATCGCCTTGCTGGCGCCGTAGAGCGCGATCAGCGGCGTGGGGCCGAGACCGGCGACCGAGGAGACGTTGACGATCGCGCCACCGTGCTCCTTCATCCAGGCGCGGCGGACCTGCTGGACCAGGGTGACCCCGGCGAAGCAGTTGACGTCGATGGTCTTGCGGGCCGACTCGAGGTCCATCCGGAGCAGGCCACCGGCGACCGGGTTGATGCCGGCGTTGTTGACAAGCAGGTCGGCGCTGCCGAAGGACTCGATCGCGCGGGCGACGACCTCGACCTGGTGGTCGGTGTCGTCCACGCGGCCGGCGATGCCGAGCGCGTGCTCGGGTCCGCCGAGTGCGGCCACGGCCTCGTCGAGGGTGTCCTGTTTGCGGGCGGTGATCACCACCCGCGCGCCGTCGGCCACCAGCCGCTGCGCGATCCCGAACCCGATCCCCCGGCTCGCCCCGGTGACGATCGCCGTCCTGCCCTCGAACCGTGCGGCCACGCGGCCCTCCTTCGTGGATGGTCATCTGACTAAGCGCTCGCTTAGGATAGCCACGATGCCCCACCACAAGGCGCGGGGTCAACACCCAGATGCACCCCGGCCGACGGGGTCAGGAGGACCGATGAGCGCGTTGCCGGAGAGCGCCGGACGGGGCGATGCCACCCGCGCCCGCCTGCTCGACGCGGCGGTCGAGGCGTTCGGCGCGAAGGGCTTCCACGGCACGACGACACGCGACATCGCCAGCGCCGCCGGGATGAGTCCGGCGGCCGTCTACGTGCACCACCGCTCCAAGGAGGAGCTCCTGCACGTCATCTCCCGCGACGGGCACCAGACCACCCTCGACCTGGTCCGCGCGGCAGCCGGCATCGCGGGGTCGCCGAGCGAGCGGCTGGCCGCGATCGCGCGCGACTTCGGGCGCCACCACGCGGAGGGGCATACGTGGGCGCGGATCGTGAACTACGAGCTCGAGGCGCTCTCCCCGCCGCACCGCGAGGAGATCCGCGGGCTGCGGATCGCCATCGAGGAGGAGGTGCGCGGTGTCATCGAGGCCGGCGTGGCCACCGGCGAGTTCGACGTGGCCGATGTCGGCATGGCGACGACCGCCGTGCTCTCGCTCGGCATCGACATCGCCCGCTGGTACCGCGACGACGGCCGGTGGACGCCCGACGACGTCGGCGTCCACATGGCGGCGCTGGCGCTCCGCCTCGTCGGCGCCGGCCGCTAGGCCAGGACGACCTCGACGCGCTGGAACTCCTTGACGTCGGTGTAGCCGGTGGTCGCCATCGAGCGCTTGAGGGCGCCGATGAGGTTCATCGTGCCGTCGGCGACGTGCGAGGGACCCATCAGGATCTCCTCGAGGCTCCCGACGGTCTCGAACTCGACGCGCGCACCGCGCGGCAGGTCCTGGTGGTGCGCCTCGGCACCCCAGTGGAAGCCACGGCCCGGCGCGTCGGAGGCGCGGGCGAACGGCGAGCCGACCATGACGGCGTCCGCGCCGCAGGCGATCGCCTTGGCGATGTCGCCGGAGCGGCCGATGGAGCCGTCGGCGATGACGTGGACGTAGCGGCCGCCCGACTCGTCGAGGTAGTCGCGGCGGGCAGCGGCGACGTCGGCGACGGCCGAGGCCATCGGGACGGAGATGCCGAGGACCGTACGGGTGGTGTGGGCGGCGCCGCCCCCGAAGCCGACGAGCACGCCGGCCGCACCGGTGCGCATCAGGTGGAGCGCGGCCTGGTGGGTGGCACAGCCGCCGACGATCACCGGGACGTCGAGCTCGTAGATGAACTCCTTGAGGTTGAGCGGCTCGGCGTGGCCGCTCACGTGCTCGGCGGAGACGGTGGTGCCACGGATGACGAAGAGGTCGACGCCGGCGTCGGTGACGGTCTTCGCGAACTCCTTGGTCCGCTGCGGGCTCAGCGAGCCGGCGACGGTGACGCCGCTGGCGCGGACCTCGCGCAGGCGCTCGGTGATGAGCTCGGCCTTGATCGGCTCGGTATAGATCTCCTGCAGGCGACGCGTCGCGTCGGCCCCACGCAGGTGGGCGACCTCCTCGAGCAGCGGCTCGGGGTTCTCGTACCGCGTCCAGATGCCCTCGAGGTTGAGCACGCCCAGGCCGCCGAGCTGGCCCATCCTGATCGCGGTCGCCGGCGACATCACCGAGTCCATCGGCGCGGCCAGGACGGGGATGTCGAAGCGGTAGGCGTCGATCTGCCAGTCCGTGCTGACCTCTTCGGGGTCACGCGTGCGGCGGCTCGGCACGATCGCCACGTCGTCGAAGGAGTAGGCCCGGCGGGCGCGCTTCGCGCGGCCGATCTCAATCTCGGTCACCGGGGCAGTCTAATGAGCCGGTACGGCTCACGCCCCATCACCGACTTTCAGCCGCGCGCGAGAAGGGCGAGACCGTCGGCCGTGGCCGAGCCCGGCGCCGCGGTGTAGAGCACCATCCGCTGGCTGCTGTCGGCGATCAGCAACGCCTCGTAGGAGAGGTCCAGCCGTCGGACGACCGGATGGGCGAAGCTCTTGAGTCCGTAGCCGCAGTCGAACACCGGGTGCTCGGTCCCAAGCGTTGCGAACCAGCTGCTGCGCTGGGCGAGCTCGCCGACCAACAGGCTCAGCTTCCGGTCGTCGGGGAAGAGACCGTCGCCCTGCCCAGCGTCGGAGCGGGCCTCGGTTTCGGCGGCGGGCCCGTACGCGCTGACACCACCCGAAATCGAAGACACGCACCGGACCAACGTGGTCCGGTGCGTGCGATCGCAAGGCGGAGGAGCGAAGGCGGCCTCGAGCGAAGCGGGCCGTCGAGCCACGACGACGCAGCGAGCGTGCGTGCCGGGCCGCGTTGGGGTCAGCCGTGGTAGTTCGGGGCCTCTACTGTGACCTGGACGTCGTGCGGGTGGCTCTCCTTGAGCGAGGCGGAGGTGATCCGCATGAAGCGGCCCTTCTCCTGCAGCTCGGGGATGGTGCGCGCGCCCACGTAGAACATGGTCTGGTGCAGGCCGCCGACGAGCTGGTGGGCGACGGTCGACAGGTTGCCCTTGAAGGGCACCTGACCCTCGACGCCCTCGGGGACGATCATGTCGTCGCTGGTGACCTCGGCCTGGAAGTAGCGGTCCTTGGAGTAGGACTTCTTGCCGCGCGAGGACATCGCGCCCATCGAGCCCATCCCGCGGTAGGCCTTGAACTGCTTGCCGTTGATCAGGAGCAGGTCACCCGGCGTCTCGGCGACACCGGCGAGCATCGAGCCCAGCATCACCGACTCGGCGCCGGCGACGATGGCCTTGCCGATCTCGCCGGAGTAGCGCAGGCCACCGTCGGCGATGACCGGGACGCCGGCCGGCTTCGCGGCGAGGCTCGCCTCGTAGACCGCGCTGACCTGCGGGACGCCGACACCGGTGACGACGCGGGTGGTGCAGATCGAGCCCGGGCCGACGCCGACCTTGATCGCGTCCGCGCCCGCGTCGACGAAGGACTGCGCGCCCTCCTTGGTCGCGACGTTGCCGCCGATGACCTGGACGTGCCGGGTGGCCGGGTCGGTCTTGAGGCGCTTGACCATGTCGATGAGCATCCGGACGTTGCCGTGCGCGGTGTCGGCGACGAGCACGTCGACGCCGGCCTCGATCAGCGTGGTCGCACGCTGCCAGGCGTCACCGAAGTAGCCGATCGCGGCACCGACGAGCAGACGACCGTCGGCGTCGTACGAGGCGTTGGGGAACTGCTCGCCCTTGACGAAGTCCTTGACCGTGATCAGGCCGGTGAGCTTGCCGTCGTCGTCGATCAGCGGGAGACGCTCGCGCTTGTGCTGGCGCAGCAGCGCGGTGGCGTCCTCTCGCGAGATGCCGGCGGGGCCGGTGAACAGCGGCATCGGGGTCATGATCTCGCTGACCTTGGTGCCGGCCCACTCCGCGACCGGGGTGAAGCGCAGGTCGCGGTTGGTGATGATGCCGAGGAGCTTGTTGCCGGCGTCGACGACCGGGAGACCCGAGACCCGGAACTCACCACAGATGCGGTCGAGCTCCTCGAGCGTCGCGTCGGGCCCGATGGTGACGGGGTTGGAGATGATCCCGGTCTGGGTCCGCTTGACGAGGTCGACCTGGTAGGCCTGGTCCTCGATCGAGAGGTTGCGGTGCAGGACGCCGATGCCGCCCTGGCGCGCCATCGCGATCGCCATCCGCGACTCGGTGACGGTGTCCATGGCGGCGGAGATGAGCGGGACCTTCAGCGAGATCTCGCGGGTGAGGCGGCTCGTGGTGTCGATCTCGTCCGGGGCCAGGTCCGAGTAACCCGGCAGCAGCAGGACGTCGTCGTAGGTCAGACCGAGGGTCGCGAACTTCTCCGGGAGCTCCATGACGAAATCCTACGGGCGCAGCCCATCACGCAGCGAAACGACGAGAATGCAACCTGCCGCACATGAAATGCGTGTGATGGGCATGAAGCAGCATGTGGAGCTCGAGTCGCGGGAGGTGAGCATGCGCCGACCCCGGACGGACACGGCGGCCGCCGACTTCACGGCCTGGGTCGCGGCGCGCCACCCCGCCCTGCATCGCACCGCGTACCTCCTGTGCGCAGGCGATGCGCACAGCGCCGACGACCTCACCCAGCAGACCCTCGCGAAGCTCTACCTCGCCTGGGGCCGGATCCAGGACCGCACGCAGATCGACGCGTACGCCCGCCGGATCATGGTCAACGAGCACCGCTCGACCTGGCGGCGCGCGTGGAAGCGGCGGGAGGTGGTCTCCGAGCAGCTCCCCGAGCGGCCGGTCCCCGGGCGGGAGTACGACGGCCAGGGCGATGCGGTCTGGCGGCTGGTCCAGACGCTGCCACCGAAACAGCGCGCCGTGGTCGTGCTGCGCTACTACGACGACCTGAGCGAGGCCGAGATCGCCGCCGCGCTCGGCATCTCGCCGGGCACGGTGAAGTCCCAGGCCTCCCGGGCGCTGGCCACCTTGCGCCAGCGCGTCCCCGACCATCCCCAGATCGACACTCCTGACGACAGGAGGGAGGCACGATGAACGACCGTCTCGAGGACCAGCTGCGCTCCTCGCTCAACCGCACCGCCGACGCCCGCCCGGCCTCGGCCCCCGACCTGGGCGACGTCTTCGGCCGTGCCCGCACGATCCGGCGCCGCCGGACGGGACTCGTGGCCGGCGTGGCCGCCGCCGCCGTGCTGGCTGTGGTCGTCCCGACCGCGGTCATCATGAGCAGCGACGACAGCGGCCAGCACGGGATCGCGCCATCCACCTCGACGCCCGACCCGTCGCAGGTCTCGACCCCGACCTCGGAGCCCAGCGCCACGGCCGCCACCGATGCGCCGACGGGTCTGGGCATCGGCGGTGTGTCCATCGGCGAGCACACCGCGTGGAGCTATCTCGACCCGCAGCAGCATCTGCACGCGGGCGGCGCCTCCATCCCGGCCGGGCTGCTCAAGCATGACGGGGCACCCCTGCAGGGCTTCACGCCCTACCACGGCGGCTGGATCACGACGTACGACCTCGCGACGGTGGTCTCCGACAACACCGGCAAGATCCTCCAGCAGGGCAAGGGCGGCAGTCTCGCGGTCTCCTCCGACGGCACCCGCGCGGCCTGGCAGATCGGCAACACGGTCACTGCCGGCATCGCCAGCGGGATGAGCGACGCCGAGTCGACCTGGCACCTGAAGCAGGATGAGACCCTGCAGGGCTTCCTCGGCGACGGCCCCGTGGTGAGCGCCGGCAACGGCTCCTTCACCGTGCTGGGCCCGCAGGGCAGGCGCACGACTATCGCCTCCGAGGTGCTGACGACGACGGCGTCGGACGCGGCGGACCTCGTCGGCGGCGTCCTCGGCAGCCCGGCGACCACGTACGAGGGGGCGGTCGCCGACGGCACCACGGGGCAGACCCTGTGGCACAACGAGTGGCGGCCGATGGCGTTCAGCCCCGACGGGAGGTACGTGGCCGCGGTGCCGGTCGGCGACAACGGCGACCCGTCCGCGTACGCCATCCTGGACGCCCGCAGCGGCGCGGTCATCGCGCAGACCCCTGACTCGATCGCCAACAAGGTCTACCTCGGCTGGCAGGTCGTCTGGGAGAGCGACGACTCGATCCTGTTCCAGGGCTTCGAGGCCGGCGGCGAGCGCCGCGCCGCCCTGCTTCGCCTCACCACCGACGGCCTGTTCAACCAGGCCAGCGAGCCGCTGAAGCCCGTGACCACCGACCAGGGCGAGGTCAGCTTCGTCCTGATGACCCCCTGAGGTCGAGAGGTCACTTCCTGCGGGTTGAGAGGTCACTTCTCGGGCATCGAGAAGTGACCTCTCGAGCCACAAGAAGTGACCTCTCGACGGATCAGGCCAGGGCGTCGACGAGGAGCTTGCCGACGCTCTCGCTGGACTGCGGGTTCTGGCCGCTGATCAGGTTGCCGTCGACGACGACGTGGTCGCCCCACGCGTCGCCGACCTCGACGTCGCCGCCGCGCTCCCGCAGCGAGCTCTCGAGCAGGAACGGCGCCTTGTCGGCGAGGCCGCCCTGGCGCTCCTCCTCGTCCGAGAAGGCGGTGAAGCGGCGACCGGCGAAAGCCCAGGTGCCGTCGGCGCGGTCGGCCGACAGCAGCGCAGCGGCACCGTGGCACACGACCGCGAGGGGCAGACCCGCGTCGAGCGCGCTGATGAGCACCTTGCCGGAGGCCGGGTCGGTGGCGAGGTCCTGCATCGGGCCGTGGCCGCCCGGGTAGTAGACGGCGCCGAAGGCGGTCGCGTCGACGCCGGCCAGATCGATCGGGTGGGTCAGCGCGTCGATCGCGGCCAGCTCGGGGCGGACGTCGACGCCGCCGGTGTAGTCGGGTGCCAGGCTCGCCTCGTCGACGACCGGGACGACAGCGCCCGGGGTCGCGACGACGACGTCGTGGCCGGCGGCGACCAGCGCGCGGTACGGCGCCAGCACCTCCTCGGCCCAGTAGCCGGTGGCGTGCTCGGTGCCGTCGTTGAGCGTCCAGGTGCGGGCGCCGGTGATCGCGAAGAGAACGGTGGACATCTGCTTCCTCCAACTGTGTCTGTGGTGCGGTACGTGGTGCTCAACGGCGCAACAGCGCCGCCTACTCCGATACCTTGTCGATATGAGCGATAGGAGAACCGATGGGTTGGACGACCTGACCCGCTGGCGTACCTTCCTTGCCGTCCACCAGTCGCGCTCCATCTCCGGGGCCGCCAGGGCCCTGGGTCTCGCCCAGCCCTCGGCCAGTGCCCAGATCAGCGCCCTGGAAGCCGCTCTCGGTCAGCCGCTCTTCGAGCGGCACGCCCGCGGGGTGGTCCCCACGGCGTACGCCGATGAGCTCGCCGGCCGCCTGGCCGCTCCCTTCGCCGCCGTCGGCTCGGCGCTGGTCGACACCCTCGGCCCGGTGCTCGGCGGCGCCGCGCACCCGCTGCTGCGCCTGGGCGGTCCGGCCGAGCTCCTCGCCGAGGTCGCCGCCCCGGCGCTCGCTCCCCTGGTCCGCGACGGCGTGCAGCTGCAGATCACGCCCGGATTGACCGACGACCTCCTCGACGCCTTGCGCGACGGCCGGCTCGACCTGGTGATCGCCACCTCGCGCCCGAAGGGGCGGAGCCTGCGCGCGGAGCCGCTCGCGGACGAGGAGCTGGTCCTGGTCGGCCCGGCGGGCGGCTCGCTCACCGAGGTGCGGTCGCCGGCGGACCTCGCCGGCACGGCTCTGATCGCGTACGCGGCCGACGTGCCCCTGCTGCGCCGCTTCTGGCGGCACGCGTTCGCGGTCCGCCTCGAGGTCGCCCCGTCGCTGACGGTCCCCGACCTGCGGGCCGTGCGCGCCGCGGTCGTGGCCGGCGCGGGCGTCTCGGTCCTCCCCCGCTACCTGGCGCAGCGCGACCTCGTCGAGGGGCGGCTGCTCGACCTGCACCCGAGCGACGACCCGCCGATCAGCACGACCTATCTGGTGACGCGTGGCGACCCGCCCGCGGCCACCCGGTGCGCCGCCGCGGCCCTGCGCGCCGCGACCCGTACGTGGGGCTGAGCCGGACTCAGCGCACCAGCGGCTTGAGCCGCGCCACCGGCACCCGGACGGTCAGCTCGTCCGAGCTCAGCCGGATGAGGCCGCGCAGCCCGGCAGCCAGCACGAGCGGCAGGACGGCGGGGTCCTCGGCGGCGGTGGTGATGACGAGCGCCTCGGCGCCGCGCCCTCGCGCCAGCCGCGCCGCGTCGACGAGGAGCTGGGTGCCGATCCCGCGCCGCCGCCACGCGGGCTCGACGATGAGCGAGATGCCGTACGTGATCTCGTCGTCGCCCTGGGGCCCCGAGATCAGCGTGACCCGACCGACCGCGTCGTGGCCGGCGTAGGCGGTCACCGCGGTCCCGTCGACGATGTACTCCAGGCTGGTCGTACCCGCCTGCGCGGGATCCACCGCATCGCGGCCCGCGGAGCGCCGCAGGGAGTCGCTGACCAGGTCGGCGAGCGCGGCGCCACGGGCGTGCTCCGTGGCGGTGAACGGCGTCCGGCGGCGGACGTGCACCACCATCTCGCCCACCGTCATCTCCATGACGTCGAGCTCCTCGTCGTCACCGCCTCGCGGCTCGGCCGCGGTGTCGAACAGGCGCGAGACCACCTCGGGGAAGGACATCGGACGCTCGATGATCATCTGTGCGGCCCGGATGTAGCGGGTCGGCTGATCCATCAGCGCCGCCTCTCGCGAGGGCAGCACGACCGTACGGCTCCCGCCGCTCTCGTCGACGAGCTCGATCAGGCGCGGCGCCTCCCAGCCGTACGGGGTCCGCACGATCAGCTCGTCGGTGACCTCCCCGATGCCGGGGAAGACCTGGAAGCCGAGGATGTTGACGCCGGCGTCGCCGCATCGCCGGGCGAGTGCGGCCAGGGTCCCGGGCCGGTCGGGGAGGGTGGTTCGTACGCGCCAGAGCATGGCTCGATCCTTCCGGGCCGTTGTTGCGACGATGTTTCTCCCACGCAACGCATCGGGAAGCGCATCGGGAACGTCCCTGCGGTTAACCTCCCCGGGCATGGGTGCTGTCCTCTCCTGGCTGCGCCGCTCCCTGTGGGAGACGGTGCCCCGCGACCACCGCGAGTCGCGGGCACGGCTGCGCCGCCGGCAGTGGGTCACCGCGATCTTCGCGCTCCTGGGGGCAGTGGTGCTGGGCGTGACCCTGCGCATCGAGCCCGGGAGCCCCTGGTTCTATCCCGCCACGCTCGCGCTCGCCGCGGTCTGGGTCGGGGGCGCCTTCGCCTCGGGACCGCTCCACCTGGGCCGCATCGGGACGCGACGCGGAGCCGGGCACGGACCCGACCGAGCTCTGGGCCGACCCCTGCTCGCCCCGGCGGTCGTCGGCCTGGGACTGGCGGGGGTCTTCACCGTCGGCGCGCTCGTCGTACGCGAGATCCCGTACCTGGGCGACCGGGTCGCGGGAGTGCTGGACTACACCGGCGAGGGATCGCTGCCGATCCTGATCGGCGTGGCTTCCCTCAACGGCGTGGCCGAGGAGCTCTTCTTCCGCGGCGCGCTCTACGCCGCGGTGACGCGCCGACCGGTCCTGTGGACCACGCTGGCCTACACCGCGGTCACGCTCGCGACGGGCAACGTCATGCTCGCGCTCGCCGCCGCGATCCTCGGGGTCGTGGTCGGACTGGAGCGTCGTGCCTCCGGCGGCATCCTGGCGCCGGTCGTGACCCATGTGAGCTGGTCGCTGATCATGCTGCTCGTCCTGCCGCCGCTGTTCGGCTAGGGCTTCTCCCCCGCCCGCAGCCGCTCGCCGAGCGCGAGGCGCACCGCCTCCCGATAGCCCAGCGGCTCACCCGGGACGAGGTCGCGGATCGAGGTGTCGTTCTGCAACACCTCGTTGCGCATCGAGTCGATCAGGTTGCGTGCCGTGGTGGGATCCACGTCGGTCACCAGCGAGATCCAGTACGAGGACAGCCGCGGCGTGAGCACCGGCACCTCCACGATCGGCAGCGGTGAGCCGTTGATCTCCTCCGCCGCCTGCTGCAGCATCGCGGTGTAGGTGAGCCGATCGGCGCCGCCGATCTCGAAGGTGCGCCCGTACGCCTCGGCGTTGCCGACGACGCCGACCAGGTAGCGGATGACGTCGTCGATGGCGATCGGCTGGGTGCGGGTGGTCGCCCAGTGCGGCACCACCATCGCGGGCAGGTTCTTGACCAGCTGCCGGGTCAGCTCCCACGAGATGCCGCCGGCGCCGACGATGATCGCCGCACGCAGCACGGTGAGCGGCACCTCGGTGGCGGCGAGCAGGCCTTCGACCTCCCGCCGCGAGCGCAGGTGTGCCGAGAGGTCCTTCTCGCCGCCGAGTCCGCCGAGGTAGACCAGCTGCTGGATGCCGGCCTCCTCGGCCGCGGCCGCGAAGGCGCTCGCCGCGTCGGCGTCGCGCTGCTCGAAGTCGGCCTCGCCGAGCGAGTGCACCAGGTAGAGCGCCACGTCCACGCCGTCGAGCGCGGCGCGCAGGGAGTCGGGCTGGCCGACGTCGCCGTAGACGGCCTCGCCGGCACCCGTGTAGTCGTCGGGATGGCGCGTCATCGCGCGGACGCGGCGGCCGGCCTGCTCGAGCGCAGGCGCGAGTCGGCTGCCGACGAATCCGGTGGCGCCGGTCAGCAGGACGCTCAGCCCCTCGGCCGGCGCGCTCACGACGCCCGCCCCAGCGAGGCCAGGACCGCACGGGCCGCTCGTGCGCCGCTCACCAGCGCGCCCTGGGTGGAGGCGGTGTCGCGGTGGTCGCCGCACACCAGCGTCACCTCGTCCACCTCCTGTGGGGCACGTACGCACAGCGGTGCCGGTTGGGCGGGCAGAGCGTGTGGCACCGCGTCTCGGCGCAGCAGCGTCAGCGCGCTCCCGGTGGTGCCCAGCATCGTGGCGGTGTGCCGGCGGATGTCCGGCTCGGGCACCGGGTCCGATCCCGGTGGCAACAGGCTCGTGGCCTGGACGAGGTGGCGCCCCGCGGGCGCATAGCTGGGCGCCGCCGCGGAGACGACGCAGGCGTTGACCGCAGGACCCCTGGTGCTGCGCACGTCGAGATGCAGGATGCCCGTGTCCTCCGGCCGCTCGTCGGTGGCGTACCAGTCGGTGACCAGGCCCTTCGCGGCCGGCGCGGCGAGCCTCTCCCTGCCCAGGAGCGCCTCGGCCGCCCACGCGTCGGTCGCCACCACGACCCGATCCGCGGTGACCGTGCCGACCGCGGTGCGTACCCGGGCGCGCGTCCCGTCGCGTTCGATCTGCTCGACCCGCGCGCCGAGGCGGACCCGGTGAGCCAGGGGTTCGGCGAGTGCCTGCGGCAGGGCCTGCATGCCGTCCCGGGGCAGTCCGGGGGTGCCGCGGGCGAAGCTGCGCAGGAGCATCAGCACGAAGGCCGTGGAGGTCTGCCCCTCGTCCTCCAGGATCACGCCCGCCAGGTAGCGCTGGAGGGTCGCGCGCAGCAGGCCGCGGGCGCCGGCGCGATCCAGCGACTCCTGGAGCGACACGTCGGGCCGGGCGGCGAGGAGATGCGCGGCGAGACCGTGCTCCTTCGCGATACCGGTGGCCAGGGGCGCGGCCCAGCGCCCGAGGGCCCAGAGCTCGGTCGGCCTCGGCAGCACGGCGAGCGCGCTCGGAGCGGCGAGCCGCGGTGCGCGCAGCGGGTCGGCGAGGGTGCGCACGCCGTCGTCGCTGAGCACCCGCGCCCCGGCGGGGAACGACTGAAGCGCCAGCGCCTCGACGTCGAGGGCCGCGCGGAGTGCGGGGTAGGCCGGGTTGGCGACCTGGAACCCGCGGTCGAGCAGGAATCCGTCGACGCGGTCGGTGCGGACCCGGCCCCCGACGCCGTCATCGGCCTCCAGGACCGCCACGTCGATCCCCGCCGCCTGCAGCAGGCCGGCGCAGCGCAGTCCGGCCATGCCGGCGCCGATCACGATCACCTCGACGTCGTCCATGAGGAGGCTGTGCCCCGGCCGGGCCCCGGCCACACCTCACGCGGCGAAGTCACTCCGGACGGACGAACGCCCCGACTGCCGAGGCAGCCGGGGCGTCCGGGTGGAGCTGGTGGATCAGTGACCGTGGCCGTGACCGTGACCGGTGGCCGCAGCGGGCTCCTCGTCCACGGGCTTCTCCACGATCAGCGTCTCCGTCGTGAGCAGCATCGCGGCGATGGAGGTCGCGTTGATGAGCGCCGAGCGGGTGACCTTGACCGGGTCGATGACGCCCTGGGCGACCAGGTCGCCGTACTCGCCGGTGGCGCCGTTCCAGCCGTTGCCGACGCCGGCCTCACGGACCTTGGAGACCACGACGTAGCCGTTCTCGCCGCCGTTCTCCGCGATCCAGCGCAGCGGCTCGTCGACCGACTTGCGCACGATGCGCACGCCGGCAGCCTCGTCGCCCTCGAAGCCGAGGTCACCCTCGAGCACCGAGACGGCGTGCACCAGAGCCGAGCCACCGCCGGGGACGATGCCCTCCTCGATCGCGGCGCGCGTCGCGGAGACGGCGTCCTCGATCCGGTGCTTCTTCTCCTTGAGCTCGACCTCGGTGTGAGCGCCGACCTTGATCACGCAGACGCCGCCGGCGAGCTTGGCGAGGCGCTCCTGGAGCTTCTCGCGGTCCCAGTCGGAGTCGGTGTTCTCGGCCTCGGCCTTGATCTGGTTGACGCGACCGCTGACAGCGGCCGGGTCGCCGGCGCCGTCGACGATGGTGGTGTTGTCCTTCGTCGCCACGATGCGACGGGCCTGGCCGAGGTGCTCCAGGCCGACCTGGTCGAGCTTGAGCCCGACCTCGGGCGCGACGACCTGACCACCGGTCAGGACGGCGATGTCCTCCATGATCGCCTTGCGGCGGTCACCGAAGGCGGGGCTCTTGACCGCGACGGCGTTGAACGTGCCGCGGATCTTGTTCACCACGAGGGTGGACAGGGCCTCGCCCTCGACGTCCTCAGCGAGGATGAAGAGCGGCTTGCCGGACTGCATGACCTTCTCGAGGACCGGGAGGAGCTCCTGGATCGAGGAGATCTTGCCCTGCACGAGCAGGATGTACGGGTCGTCGAGGACCGCCTCCTGGCGCTCCGCGTCGGTGACGAAGTACGCCGAGATGTAGCCCTTGTCGAACTGCATGCCCTCGGTGAACTCCAGCTCGGTGGCGGGAGTGTTCGACTCCTCGACGGTGATGACACCGTCCTTGCCGACCTTGCTGAACGCCTCGGCGAGCAGCTCGCCGATGTGGCTGTCACGGCTGGAGATGGTCGCGACGGAGGCCATGTCGGACTCGTCGTTGACCGGGCGGGCCGCTGCGAGGAGCGCCTCGCTGACCTTCGCCGCGGCGGCGTCCATGCCGCGCTTGAGACCCATCGGGTTGACGCCCGCGGCGACCGCGCGCAGACCCTCGTGGACCATCGCCTGGGCGAGGACCGTCGCGGTGGTCGTACCGTCACCGGCGACGTCGTTGGTCTTGGTGGCGACCTCCTTGGTGAGCTGCGCACCAAGGTTCTCGAACGGGTCGTCGAGCTCGATCTCGCGAGCGACGGTGACACCGTCGTTCGTGATCGTCGGCGCGCCCCACTTCTTGTCGAGGACGACGTAGCGGCCCTTCGGGCCGAGCGTCACCTTGACGGCGTTGGCGAGGGCGTCGACGCCGCGCTCGAGGGCGCGGCGGGCGTTCTCGTCGAACTCGAGGATCTTCGGCATCAGCCGATCACCGCGAGGATGTCGCGGGCGCCGAGGATGAGGAACTCCTCGCCGGCGTACTTGACCTCGGTGCCGCCGTACTTGCTGTAGATGACCTTGTCACCGACAGCGACGTCGAGCGGGACGCGGTTGCCGTTGTCGTCGACACGACCGGGGCCGACAGCGAGGACCTCGCCCTCCTGCGGCTTCTCCTTGGCGGTGTCCGGGATGACCAGGCCGGAGGCGGTGGTCTGCTCGGCCTCGACCTGCTTGATGACGATGCGGTCCTCGAGCGGCTTGATGTTGATCGACACGATGTCGACCTCCCCTTCACACAGATGTATGGGTGATGAACGTCTGTGCCTGCGGCTCCCGGCCACGCCGTCGCGGGGGTCGTGTCCGTGTCGCAGGCGCTGGCACACTCGATGCGAGAGTGCCAGGCACGACGTTAGCACTCAGCTATAACGAGTGCCAGAGTCGGGCTCACTGCGAGAATGTGCGCGTGGACCTCGACGCCTTCGACTGGCTGCTCACCGATCCCGGCCAGCAGGTCCTGGCCCGCGCCGTGGCGCTCGGGACAGAGACGCGCGGGGATCCTCTCAAGGCTCAGTCCGCGCTGAGACGGGAGTTCGCCGACGTCGAGGCGTCGTACGTCGCGGTGGCGATGAGCCAGGCTTCGCTGCGGGCGAAAGCGGTGGCGAAGTTCGGCGACCTCGCGGCGTCGATGTACTTCACGCCGGACGGGCTCGAGCAGGCCACCCGGCTCCCGGTCGCCGAGCACCGGGCCGCGCGGCTGGTCGCCTTCGAGGCCGCCTCGGCGATCGACCTGGGCTGCGGGATCGGCGGCGACCTGGTCGCGATGGCGCGGGCCGGCATCACCGCCGCGGGCGTGGACCTCGATCCCGAGCGGGTGGCGGTCGCGCGCGCCAACCTCGCCGCCCTCGGCCTGTCGGGCGCGGTGATGGTGGCCGACGCGACCGAGGTCGACCACTCCCCCTTCGCGGTCGCCTTCGCCGATCCGGCCCGGCGTACGAACAACCGCTCCCGCGGGCGGGTGATGGACACGGAGGGCTGGACGCCGCCGTGGCCGTTCGTCCTCGAGCTCCTCGCCCGCGACGCGTGCGTGAAGGTCGCGCCGGGCGTCCCGCACGAGCTGATCCCGGCCGGTGTGGAGGCAGAGTTCGTCAGCGACCACGGCGAGGTCAAGGAGGCCGCGCTGTGGTCGGGGAGCCTGGCGACCGTACGCCGGCGCGCCACCGTGCTCGGCGACGGCGGGCTCGCCACCCTGACCGACGAGGACGACCCGGGCGCCGAGGCGGTCGGGGTGCGCGCCGTCGGCGAGTTCCTCTACGAGCCCGACGGTGCCGTCATCCGCGCCGGCCTGGTGACCGCCGTCGCCGCGGGGGTCGGGGGCGGCCTGCTGGACGAGCAGATCGCCTATGTCACCGCCGACGAGGCCTTCCGTACGCCCTTCGCCCGCGGCTATCGCGTGGTCGAGGAGCTGCCCTATCGCGAGCGGGCGCTCCGTGCGGCGCTGCGCGAGCGGGGCGTCGGGCGGCTGACCATCAAGAAGCGGGGGGTCGCGATCGTGCCCGAGGAGCTGCGCCGACGGCTCTCCCCGCAGGGTCCGAACGAGGCCACGATCGTGCTGACCCGGGTCGCCGACGAAGGCACCTGCCTGCTGGTCCAGCCGCTTACGTGACACATGTCAGGGGGCCCGCGTGAGGTTGGTCCTGAATACCCCTGAGTGACCCCTGAGATCCCCCTGACTCGGAAGTGATTGTCGCCTGACTCCATTAGGTTTGGGCGCATGTTCGGAGCTCTAGGACGCCTTGCTGCGCGTCGACCCTGGTACATCATCGCCTCGTGGGTGGTCCTCACGGTCCTGGTCGTGGCGTTGGCGCCCGGCCTGAAGTCCACGACGGACCAGTCCGACTTCCTGCCCAGCCACTACGAGTCGATCCAGGCCACCAACCTGATGACCGACGCCTTCCCGCAGCACAACGACTCCGGCGCGACGATCGTGTTCTCACGTACGGACGGCGTGGCGCTGAGCGGGGACGACCTCACCAAGGCGGGCACCATCGCGAAGGGTCTCGACCTGGGCTCCGACTTCACCGACGTCGGTGAGGTGACGCCCTCGCCGACCAAGCAGGTCGCGATCGTCAACATCGGCATCGGTCGCAACGTGACCGGTCAGGACCAGCGCGACTTCGACCAGGTCGTGGACATGCGCAAGCAGCTGACGAAGGCCACCGACGGCACCGCTCTCAAGGCGCAGACAACGGGCACGCTCCCCCAGTCGTACGACCAGTCGCAGTCGGGCAAGAGCGCCGAGGCGATCGTCATGCTCGCGACGATCCTGCTGATCCTGATCCTGCTCGGCGTGATCTTCCGCAGCGTCCTGGCCGCGATCACCCCGATCGTCATCGTCGGCGTCGTGTTCGCCGTGGCCAACGGCTTCATCGGCATCGCCGCCGAGCTGTTCGACCTCAAGGCCGACAGCTCGCTGACCGTCATCCTCGGCGTCGTGCTCTTCGGCATCGGCACCGACTACTTCCTCTTCTACCTCTTCCGCTTCCGCGAGCTGCGCCGCAAGGGCGCCGACCACAAGGAGGCCATCCTCGGTGGCGTGGAGCGCGCCGGAGAGGCGATCGCCTCCGCCGGTGGTGCCGTCATCGTCGCGTTCCTGACGCTCGCGCTCTCCTCGCTCGGCATGTTCCGCTCGATGGGTCCGGCGCTCGCGATCGCCGTCGCGGTCATGCTCGTCGCGGCGCTGACGCTGGTCCCCGCGGTCGTCAACGTGCTCGGCAAGGCGTTCTTCTGGCCCTCGAAGAAGTGGGCTCAGGAGCCCAAGGACAACAAGGGCTTCTCCGCCATCGGCCAGTCATTGGGCAAGCGCCCGGCCCGCTTCGCGCTCGTCTCGGGCGGCCTGCTGGTGATCCTCACGCTGTTCATCAGCGGCTTCAACCCGAGCTTCGACCTCGGCTCCTCGCAGTCCGCTGCGAACGTCGAGTCGGCCCAGGCGACCAAGACGATGGAGGACGGCGGCCTCTCGGCCGGCGCCACCCAGCCGACGCCCGTCCTGCTGACCTCTGACAGCAAGCTCGACCCGGCCACGTTCCCCGCCTTCTCCGCGGCACTCGCCAAGGTCCCCGGCGTCGCCGCGGTGGCTCCGCAGGCCCTCCCCTCGCCCGACGGCAAGACCACGATGTTCATCGTGACGCTGAAGGCCGACCCGTCGTCCGACGCCGCGATCTCCACGGTGAAGGACGGGCTGCGTCCGGCCGCCCACGACGCCGCCCCCACCGGCACCACCGCGAAGGTCGGCGGCATCACGTCGGTATTCGTCGACTTCCAGGCCGCGATGAACCGCGACTACCGGGTGGTCTTCCCGGTCGCCGCGATCATCATCATGCTGATCCTCGGCCTCGTGCTCCGCTCGCTGGTCGCGCCGTGGTACCTCATGCTGTCGGTCGCGCTGGGGTTCGGCGCGACCCTCGGCTCGGCAGTCATCGTCTTCCAGCACATCAAGGGCGACGAGGGCCTGCTCTTCATGCTGCCGATCATGATCTACCTGTTCGTGGTCGCGCTCGGCACCGACTACAACATCCTCATGCTGACCCGACTGCGTGAGGAGGCCCGCGAGGGCAAGGATCCCCGCGAGGCGGCGGCCGAGGCCGTCAAGCACGCCGGCCCGACGATCGCCGTGGCCGGCCTGATCCTGGCCGGCACGTTCGCCTCGCTGATGCTGGGCGGCAACAGCTTCCTGCTGACGCTCGGCTTCTCGATCGCCTTCGGCATCCTCATCGCCGCGTTCGTCATGGCGATGTTCTTCACCCCGGCGATCACCGCGCTCCTGGGTCACCGCGCCTGGTGGCCGGGTCACGCCGACGAGGCGAAGCACGAGGAGAAGGAGCTGGTCGAGGCCTGAGCCTCGCCGCACCCCGCCGAGATCGAGGCGTCACCTTCGGGTGGCGCCTCGATCCCTTTGTCCGCTCGCCCCGCAGAAAGTGACCGCTCGAGCCTCGAGAAGTGACCTCTCGACGTCAGGCCAGGACGTGGGTGACCGGCTGGGAGGAGTCGGCCGGGAGGTCGAGCGCGGAGGGCGTACGGCCGCGGGCGACCATCTCCGAGCCGAGTGCGGCGACCATGGCGCCGTTGTCGGTGCACAGCCCCGGGCGCGGGACCCGGATCCGGATGCCCAGCTTGCTCGCCCGCTCCTCGGCCAGCACACGCAGGCGGGAGTTGGCGGCGACGCCGCCCCCGATCACGATCTCGTCGATGCCCTCCGAGGAGGCGGCATCGAGCGCCTTGCGGACCAGTACGTCGCAGACCGCCTCCTGGAAGGAGGCGGCGACGTCGGCGACCGGGACCGGCTCACCAGAGCGCTCGCGGGCCTCGACCCAGCGGGCGACGGCGGTCTTGAGGCCCGAGAAGGAGAAGTCGAAGCGGTGCCGCTCGAGGTCCTTCCTGGTGGTCAGCCCACGCGGGAAGTCGATCGCTATCGAGGAGCCGGAGACGGCCGTACGGTCGATGACCGGCCCGCCGGGGAAGCCGAGACCGAGCAGCCGGGCGACCTTGTCGAAGGCCTCCCCCGCGGCATCGTCGATGGTGGCACCCATCGGCTGGATGTCGCCGGTGACATCGCCGACGCGCAGCAGCGAGGAGTGGCCGCCGGAGACCAGCATCGCCAGGCAGGGCTCGGGCAGCGCGCCGTGCTGGAGCTGATCGACGGCGACGTGGGCGGCGAGGTGGTTGACGCCGTACAGCGGCTTGTCGAGACCGATCGCGAGCGCCTTCGCGGCCGCGACGCCGACCAGCAGCGCGCCCGCCAGGCCCGGTCCGGCGGTGACGGCGATCGCGTCCACGTCGCGCAGCGCGATCCCGGCCGTGTCGCAGGCCCGCTCGATGGTCGGGACCATCGCCTCCAGGTGCGCCCGGGAGGCGACCTCGGGCACGACGCCGCCGAAGCGCGCGTGCTCCTCGACGCTGCTCGCGACCGCATCGGCCAGCAGCGAGTGGCCACGGACGATGCCGATGCCGGTCTCGTCGCACGAGGTCTCGATGCCGAGGACGAGCGGTTCGGAGGAGGCCATGAGGACCATTGTGCCGATGCGCCCGCGCAACGGCGCGATCGGCCGTCATCAATCGTGACCCTTGTGACGCACGGCCGTCACATGGTGTCTTTACTGTCAGCGAATTCACCTCGCGTTCATCTCGGCCACCACGGAGGCATTCATGAGAGTCACCCGTCCCGCCGTCACGATCGCCGCGTGCGCGGCGCTCGTGACGACGATGGTCACCGGAGCGCCCGCGCACGCCGCGGATCCGCTCAGCCCTGCGACCAGCTTCAGCTTCACCGTCAACCAGGACGGCACCGTCGTGGCGCCGACCGACGGCGGTGCCATCCCGAACATCGACTCCGTCAAGTCGACCCTCCGGGCGTACTACGGCACCGGCACCACCAAGGTGGACGACCCGGCGTACGTCTTCGCCACGGATGGACTCGACGGTGACGACGTCTCCACCGTCCCGCAGAAGACGTACCTGCCGAACCTGGACACCTCCCCGTACGCCACGAACACCAAGGCGGTGGCCGACGCCATCGACGCCGCACTCCCGGACGCGCCCGCGGCCAACACGGCGGTCGTGTTCGACGTCGACTCCACGCTGCTGAGCGACTACGGCAACGAGGAGGACATGAGCTTCAACTACTCACCCGCGGTCAACGCGATCTGGGTCAATCACGAGCTCTTCCCCGCAGTGGCGGGGATGCCGGCGCTGCTGCGGAAGCTCGCAGGCCAGGGCTACAAGATCTATGGCATCACCGGTCGGCCCGCGGCGCAGGAGACCCACACCCTCGGCAACCTCGTCAAGGCCGGCTACACCAGCGACGGCACCGCCACCGGCACGCCGTTGTTCGACGGCGACACGCTCTTCACCAAGGACCTGGCCAACCAGCCGTGGGTCGACTGCACCGCCGACGGCAGTGCTGCGACCGCATGCTCGACGGTCGAGTACAAGGCGCTGACCCGCAAGCACATCCAGGACACCGACGGCGTCACGATCGCGATGAACGTCGGCGACCAGTGGAGCGATCTCGAGGGCGGCTACGCCGCGAAGTCCCAGAAGGTGCCCAACCCGAGCTACTTCCTGCCCTCGGCCGACATCACCGGCGCCCCGGCGGGCGACAGCGCCATGGTGCTGCCGAAGATGTACACGATGGCCCCGGACGGCTCCGGCGGCCCGACCGCGACCGACGGTGACGCGATCCCCAACGAGGGTGCCGTGGTCAGCCTGATCCGGGCGTACTACAACGCACCGTCCTCCGGCGCGAACAAGGGCATCGCCGACAAGACGACGTCGCCGTACATCACCCAGCTGACCGCCCTCGAGGCGAGCTGGACCCCGAAGATCACCACCGCATGCCAGCAGGGCGTCGCCACGGCGGCCGCGACCCGGCTCGCCGGCTCCAAGGCGACGGCCGCGCTCACCACTGACACCCGCGCCGTCACCAAGGCGACGAAGGCGGTCGCCCGCGCCGTGCGCCAGCTCAAGCAGGCCAAGCGGCACCACACCGGTGCGTCGCACGTGGTGAGGCAGAAGAAGAAGGCTCTCGCCAAGGCCCGCCGCGCGCTCACCAAGGCCCGGGCGACCCTCGCCGCCGACCGCGCCGCGATCGCCGCCGCGAAGGTGGTCAAGGACCCGGCCGTGGTCTTCGACGCCGACGACACCACCCTGTGGACCTACGACATGGAGGACGGGGCGATGGGCTTCGCCTTCAACCCCGCGCTGCAGGACGTCTGGGTCCAGGGCAAGAAGTTCGCCGCCACGCCGGGCATGCCGGCGCTGGCCAAGGCCGTCGCCAAGGCGGGTTGCACGGTGATCGGCCTGACCGGTCGCAACACCGCCCAGGAGGACGCCACCATCGCGAACCTCACCGAGCAGGGGTACGTCGACGCGGCCGGCAAGCCGCTGTTCACCGCCGCGAACTACTACACGAAGTGGGTGAGCCCCGCGACGCCGCCGGCGTACATCACCTGCGCCGACCCGGCGAAGTGCACGACGATCGAGTACAAGTCCGGCACGCGGAAGTACCTGGAGTCGCAGAAGGGCCTCGACATCGTGGCCAACCTGGGCGACCAGTTCTCCGACCTCATCGGTGGCGCCGCTGACGCCACCTACAAGCTGCCGAACCCGACGTACTACCTGCCCTAGAGCTCCATCTGCAGGATGATCGCGGTGGTCCCGTCACGGTAGTAGCGGGGCCGCCGGTCGATCTCGACGAAGCCGGCGCGCTCGTAGAACGCGAGCGCGCCGGTGTTCGTCTCGCGCACCTCCAGCAGGAGCCGCTCGGCGCCCTGGCGGGTCGCCTCGTCCCGTACGGCCGCGAGCAGCTCGCCGGCCACTCCCCTGCGTCGCAGCGCCGGGGTGACCGAGATCCGCTGCAGCTCGGCGATCTCGAAGACGATCGAGGTGATCGCGTGCCCCACGATCACACCGTCATCATCGACCGCGACGTGCAGGACCGTGCCGTGCAGCAGGCCCTCGACGCCCTCGCGCAGGTAGCCGGCCGGCCAGGAGTCCGCTGGGAACGACTCGGCCTCGAGATCGGCGATCGCCTCGACGTCGGCCGTCTCGGCGAGCCGGATCCTCATCGCTGGGCCCTCACCTCTGGGCGGCCGCGACCGCGTCCGGGCGGCGCAGGTACAGCGGCTCGGGATCGATCAGCTCGACGAGCTCCTCGCTGACCGCGACGGCCATCCAGGCGGCGCTCGGCCGGGTGGGACCGAAGGCGTTCGGGAAGGCGCCGGGATAGAGCAGCGCGCCCTCGCCGGCCGTCGGCTGGTCGGTGGCGGCGTCGGCCGGGCGGATCACCTGCGGCCCGTCGAGACGGCGCCCCAGCTCGTCGTACGTCGCGAGGTAGACCTCCTTGCGGCGCGCGTCGGTGGCGACCGTGAACGGCCCCGCCACGCCGGAGGCGACCGCTTGGGCCGCGATCACGTCGAGCGAGCAGACGGCGTACACGGGGATGTCGAGGACGAAGCCGAGCGTGCGGGCGGTGACCAGCCCGACCCGCAGGCCGGTGAAGGGCCCCGGACCGGTGCCGACCGCGATCGCGGTGAGGTCCTGGCGGACCGCCCCGGCCTGCGTGAGCGCCTCGGCGATCAGCGGCGCGAGCTGCTCGCCGTGCTTCATCGCCCGGTCGGAGGTCAGCTCGACGATCACCTCCTCACCGTCGTGGAGGGCCACGCTGACCTGGGGGGTCGCGGTGTCGAAGGCCAGCAGCAGGGTCATGAGCGCTCTCCGGTGAAGTCGTCGAAGTGCAGGTCGTGCCAGCGCGGGCCGACGGGGGTGATCTCCACGCGACGCGGATCCTCGTCGCCCTCGAGCTCGTCGATGGTCAGGGCGCGCACGATCCGGATCTCCAGGCGGGACTCGGCCAGTCCCTCGGCCAGGCCGGCGCCCCACTCGACGACCGTCACCGCGTCGTCGAGGTCGGTGTCGAGGTCGAGGTCGTCGAGCTCGGCCATCCCGCCCAGGCGGTAGGCATCGACGTGCACCAGATCGGGTCCGCCGATCTCGGAGGGATGGACGCGGGCGATGACGAAGGTCGGCGACGTGACCGCGCCACGCACGCCCAGCCCCTCGCCGAGGCCCTGGGTGAAGGTGGTCTTGCCGGCGCCGAGCTCGCCGCTGAGGACCAGCAGGTCGCCCGCCCGGAGCTGCTTGGCCAGAGTACGGCCGAGGTCGCGCATCTCCTCGGCGTCGCTGACCTCCTCGACGTGCGTGCGCAGCGGGCGGCGCAGCTCGACGTACGGGGTGCGATGCGCGATCTCGCGGAAGCCGGCGCGCTGCCAGAAGCGGACGGTGCGCGGCAGCTCCTCGCGGGCGACGACGGTGAGGTCGTCGAAGCCGTCCGAGGCCGTGACAGCGGTGTTGATCATGACGTGGGCGATGCCGTGGTGCTGCCGGTCGGGCAGGACGGCGAAGCGGCGCAGGAAGACGGTGCGGCCGACCGGGTCGAAGATCAGGGTGCCGGCCGGCTCGCCGTCGACCTCCGCGATGAGGCCGCCGTGCGAGGCGAGCTGGATCGCGATCGACTCGACCGTCTCGTGCAGCGCGTCCGCGGGTGGATCCAGCGGCGGGCGCTCGCCGAACGCGGCGAGCACGATCCGCAGCACGTCGGCAGCGGCCTCGGGGCCGACCCGGCGTACGGTCACCTCGACATCGGGCTGGTGGCTCACGCCTGCTCCGCCCGGGCGAGGAGCTGGTCGAGCGCGGCGTTCACCTGGCCGTGGCGCTCCATGATCACCATGTGGCCGGCGTTGGGGCACTCGACCAGCGTGGAGCCGGGGATGCGACTCTGCAGCTTGCGACTGTGCCCGATCGCGGTGAGCTTGTCGCTGGTGCCGCAGATGATCGTCGTCGGGATCGCGCCGAGGATGCCGACGTACTCGAACTTGTCCATGTCGCGGAATCCCGGGAAGAACTGCGCGACCACCTGGAACGGCGTCATCGCGATCATGTCGTTGACGAACGCGACGTAGCCCTCGGGTACCTCGTCGCCGAAGGCGAAGGTGTCGGTGACCACGCTGGCGAGGTTGGCGCCGACGCGTCGGACGCCGTCCACCGCCTTGTGGCCGCGGGCCAGCGTCTTGACCGCGCCGTCGGTGAGCCCGGCACCGACCTTCGCCGGGATCATCGGCAGCAGCACGCGGGCCGGGTCGAGCCCGCCGGCCGTGGTCGAGATCAGCGCGGCGCCGACGATCCGGCCGCCCTGACTGAGCGGCTTGAAGAGATCCGGGTGTTGCTCGGCGAGCGCGACGATCGTCATGCCGCCCATCGAGTGACCGACCAGCACGACCGGCCCCTCCGGGACGAACGCGTCGATCACCTGCTTGAGGTCTCGCCCGACCTGGTCGATGGTGGCGTTCTCGCTCGACGAGCGGCCACTGCGGCCGTGCGAGCGCTGGTCGTAGTAGACGCTGCGGACGAGGCCGCGGTAGGCGGCGCGCTGGAAGTGCCAGCAGTCCAGGTTGAGCGTGTAGCCGTGCACGAAGACCAAGGTGAGGTCCGACTCGGCCTCGTCGATCTCGACGTGCAGGTCGACCCCGTCATCGGTGACGAGGTGGCGCGGCGGGGTGTTCAGGGAGCCGAAGATCGTCTTCTTCGCGGCCCCGCGCCGGGCGACGAGAGCGCGCCGGCGACGGGACACGTCGAGCACGCCCCCCACGGCGGCCGCGCCCGCGGCTCCGGCCGCGATGGCAGCGATCCTCTTGGTCATGCTCATCGACGTACTCCCCACATCGAGTGGCACAGCGCTCCGTGCGCCGATGAGGCGGCACACCATGCACTGTCGTGGACTTCTCGCTCGCTGCGCTCGCTCATCGCTCAGTCTCCCTCTGGCTGTCGATGTGGCGCCGGCTGAGCCGGCCCCCGAGTCGGGTCACGATCTCGTAGCTGATCGTGCCCGTCGCCTGCGCCCACTCCTCCGCGGTGGGCTCGCCGCGCGTGCCCGGCCCCCACAGCAGAACCTCGCTGCCGGGAGCCGGCGTGTCGCCGCCGAGATCGACCACGAACTGGTCCATGCAGATCGTGCCCCTGATCGGCCGGCGGCTGCCCTCGATGAGCACCTCCGCGCCGGGCGAGGCGCGGCGCGCGACGCCCTCGGCGTACCCGATCGGGACCAGCCCCAGGGTGGTCGGCTCGGCGGCCGTCCACCGTCGGCCGTACGAGACCGCGGCTCCCGCCTCGACGTGCTTGACCAGCGCGAGCTCGGCACGCACGGTCATCGCCGGGATCAGCTCGACCTGGTGCAGGCCGGGCGCTGGGTCGAGGCCGTACGACGCGATGCCGCACCGGACCAGGTCGTAGCGGCTGCTCGGGCGCAGGATCGCGGCGGCCGAGTTCGCCAGGTGGCGCACCTCCGGCTCGAGCCCGCCGTCGGCGGCGATCGCGAGGGCCTCCTCGAAGACCTTCTCCTGCTCGTCGTTGGCCGGGTCGTCGGGGACCTCGCTGCTGGCGAAGTGGGACCAGATGCCGGTGATCCGCCAGGTGCCGGCCTGCTCGCCGGCGCGGGCGCGGGCCACGACGTCGGGCCACTCGGCGAGGGTGGCGCCGCCGCGCGAAAGACCGGTGTCGACCTTGAGCTGCACCCGGTACGGAGCCCCGCCGGCGCGGGCGGCGGCCTCGGCGATCCGGTCGAGCTCGGCGACGGTGTAGGCGGTGACGTCGATGTCGGCGGCGAGCACCGGCGCCAGATCGTCGGCGGGGACGGTGAGCCAGCACAGCATGCGGCCGGTGTCGCCCGTGGCGCGCAGCGCGAGCGCCTCGTCGAGGGTCGCGACGCCGAGCCAGTCGGCTCCGGCCTCGCGAGCGGCGCGGGCCGACTCGAGCATGCCGTGGCCGTACCCGTCAGCCTTGACGACCGTCATCATCGCGACCCCGGCCATCGCCTTGAGGGTGGCGACGTTGCGGCGGATCGCGGCGAGGTCGACGACGATCTCGGCCCGGGTCATGGGGTCAGTCTTTCATCCCCGGGTCAGGCCGCGGATCACCGAGGGGAGGTGACGGGCGACATCCCCGGCGACGATCGGGCCGCCGTCGCCGGCCAGAGTGGCCGCCGCGCCGTGTAGCCAGGCGCCGGCGCCGGCCGCGTCGAACGGGTCGAGGCCGGCCGCGAGCAGCGCCCCGATCAGCCCGGCGAGGACGTCGCCGGCACCGGCGGTGGCGAGGTAGGGCGTGCCGGTGGTGTTGATCCGCGCGCGGCCCTCCGGCGTGGCGACGACGGTACGGCGGCCCTTGAGCAGGACGACGACGCCGTACGTCGCGGCCGCGTGCCGGGCGAAGTGCAGCGGCCGGGCCTCGATCTCCTTGCGGTCCGCCTGGAGCATCGCCGCGAGCTCGCCCGCGTGCGGCGTGAGCACGTGGCCCTTCCCGGCGAGCGTGGCCCGCACGTCGGCCTTGTCGAGATGCGCGAGCGCGTCGGCGTCGATCACGACCGGCACCTCGTCGGCGAGGGCGTCGCGCAGGTGCTGCTCGGCGTCGGTGTCGGTGCCGGAGCCCACGACCCAGGCCTGCACCCGCCCGGCGCCGACCACCTCGGGGTGCTGCTGCTTCACCGGGTCCCCGGCGGAGCCGACGTAGCGGACCATCCCGGCCAGGCCGGTGGCGGCACCGCTGATCGCCAGCAGGGCTGCGCCCGGGTAACGGTCGCTGCCGGCGCGGACACCGACGACGCCGCGTGTGTACTTCTGGGCGTGTGCCTGCGGCCGTGGCACCAGTCGGGCGACGTCGGCGGCCTGCAGGCTCTCGACCGGTGCCGGCGGCAGCTCGAGCCCGAGGTCGACGAGCTCGACCACGCCGCAGTCAGCGGCGGAGGGGTCGGCCAGGTGGGCGATCTTGTGGGTGCCGAAGGTGACCGTCAGGTCGGCCTGCAGCGCCATGCCGTGGCGCTCGCCGGTGTCGCAGTCCATCCCGCTGGGGATGTCGACGGCCACGAACGGGATCGAGCGGTGGATGGGGATGACGGCCTCAGCCACCTCCGGCGGCAGACCGGGGCGCCCGCCGATGCCGAGCACGCCGTCGACGACCACGTCGACACTCGCCGCGGACAGCGGGCGAGGCTGGCGCACCCGCCCACCGGCGCTCCGGAGGGCGGCGAGTCCGCGCTCGTGGGCCCGGCCGAGCAGGATCCACGCCTCGACGTACGCGCCGCGACGGGCCAGGTGCGCGCCCGCGTAGAGCGCGTCCCCGCCGTTGTCGCCCGGCCCGACGAGCAGCACGACCCGGCGCCCGTAGACACCGCCGAGCAGCTCCTCGATCGCGTACGCCAGGCCGGTCGCGGCCCGCAGAATCAGCGCGCCCTCCGGCAGCGTCGCCAACAGCGCCGCCTCGGCGGCTCGGACCTGCTCGACGGTGTGCGCTGACCTCACGGGCCCAGCGTGTCAGACGCGTGCTCGATCATCGAGGCGGTCAGCCTTCGAGCAGCACGTACGCCGTCGCCAACCCGCCGTCGTGCGACAGCGAGACGTGGACCGAGGTGACGCCCTTCGCCTCGGCGGCGGCGGCCACCGAGGCCCGCAGCACGAAGGTCGGCTGACCCGACGCGAGCGAGACGACCTCGGCGTCGTGCCAGGCCAGCCCGGCAGGAGCACCCAGGGCCTTGGCGAGCGCCTCCTTGGCGGCGAAGCGCGCGGCGAGCGAGGCGGCCGGACGACCGACCTCGTCGCCGACGAAGAGTCGCTCGGCCAGGCCGGGCGTGCGTGCCAGCGACTCCTGGAAGCGGGCGATGTCGCAGACGTCGATGCCGACGCCGACGGTGCTCACGGCCGGCTCGACCGCGCGCGAGGGCCGACTCGGCGGTGCCTGGAGGCCACCTCGATCACTCGACGGTGACGGACTTCGCCAGGTTGCGCGGCATGTCGACGTCGTGGCCCATCAGGGTGGCCAGCTCACAGGCGAAGAGCTGCAGCGGGACGGTGGCGACCAGCGGCTGGAGCAGCACGGGGACCTTCGGCAGGCGGATCAGCACGTCGGCGTACGGCTCGATGGCGGTGTCGCCCTCCTCGGCCAGGCAGATCGTGCGAGCACCGCGGGCGCGCACCTCCTGGATGCCGGAGACCATCTTCTCGTGCAGCTGGTCGCGGCCGCGCGGCGGCACGATGCACCAGATCGGCAGGCCGTTGTCGACCAGCGCGATGGGGCCGTGCTTGAGCTCGCCGGCAGCGAAGCCCTCGGCGTGGATGTAGGCGAGCTCCTTGAGCTTGAGCGCGCCCTCGAGGGCGACCGGGTAGCCGGCGTGGCGGCCCAGGAACAGGACCGACGGCGTGCCCAGGTACTCCTTGGCCATCGCGTAGACCTCGTCGGCGTGGCTGAGCACCGTATCGATGTGGGCCGGCATCTCCTCGAGCTGGTCCATGATCTGGTTGATCTCGTCGCCGAAGCGGGTGCCCTTGACCTGCGCGAAGTAGAGGCCGAGGAGGTAGCAGGCCACCAGCTGGGTGAGGAAGCCCTTGGTCGACGCGACGCCGATCTCGGGGCCGGCGTGGGTGTAGATGACCGCGTCGGACTCGCGCGGGATGGTCGAGCCGTTGGTGTTGCAGATCGCCAGCACCTTGGAGCCCTGCGAGCGCGCGTGCCGGATCGCCTGGAGGGTGTCGGCGGTCTCGCCGGACTGCGAGATCGCCACCACCAGGGTGCGCTGGGTGAGGATCGGGTCGCGGTAGCGGAACTCCGAGGCCAGCTCGACCTCGACCGGGACGCGGCACCAGTGCTCGATGGCGTACTTGGCGACCATGCCGGCGTAGAACGACGTGCCGCAGGCGATCACGATCACCTTGTCGATCTCGCGCAGGTCCTCGTCCGAGAGCCGCACCTCGTCGAGCTGCAGCCGACCGGACGCGTCGCGGCGACCGAGCAGCGAGTCCGCGACGGCGCGCGGCTGCTCGAAGATCTCCTTGCGCATGAACCAGTCGTGGCCGTCCTTCTCGGCGGCCGACAGGTCCCAGTCGACGTGGTAGCGGGTGCCCTCGGCGGGCTCGCCGTCGAACGTCGACACCGCGACGCCGTCGCGCGTGATCGTGACGACCTGGTCCTGGCCCAGCTCGAGCGCCTCGCGGGTGTGCTCGATGAAGGCGGCGACGTCGGAGCCGAGGAAGTTCTCCCCCTCGCCCAGACCCACCACCAGGGGGGAGTTGCGGCGTGCGGCCACGACCCGGTCGGGGTCCTGGGAGTCGACGGCGACGAGGGTGAAGGCGCCCTCCATCTGGCGGCAGGCCGCCTGCATCGCGACCGTCAGGTCGACGCCCTTGTCGAGCTCGCGCTCGATGAGGTGGGCGGCGACCTCGGTGTCGGTCTCGGAGAGGAGCTCGTGGCTCTCGGCCTCGAGCTCGGCCCGGATCTCGGCGAAGTTCTCGATGATGCCGTTGTGCACCAGCGCCAGCCGCTGCTCGCGGCCCAGGTGCGGGTGGGCGTTGCGGTCGGTGGGCGCGCCGTGGGTGGCCCAGCGGGTGTGACCGATGCCGATCGTGGAGGCCGGCAGGGGGCTCTCCTCGATCGCCTTCTCCAGGTTGGCGAGCTTGCCGGACTTCTTGTCGCTGGCGATCGTGCCGTGGTCGACCAGGGCGATGCCGGCGGAGTCGTAGCCGCGGTACTCGAGCCGTCGCAGGCCCTCGATGACGACGTCCTGAGCCGAGCGCATGCCGACGTATCCCACGATTCCGCACATGGCCGCGGAGTCTACCGGCGTGGACCGCTGCACACCTCCGCGGCGCGGGCTGCCAGAATCGACGCCATGTCGAGCTCTGGGCACTCGGGCGCCACGTCGCATGGCGGGGCCCAGGAGGCGTCGCCCTATCTGGAGCTGGACCGCGAGACCTGGGCGGCACTCGCCAAGGAGACGCGCAACCCGCTCACCGCCGAGGAGATCGCGAGGCTGCAGGGCCTCGGTGACTCGATCGACCTGCGCGAGGTCGAGCAGGTCTACCTCCCCCTGTCGCGGCTGCTGAGCCTGCGCGTGGAGGCGGCCGGCCGGCTGCACCGCGAGCAGGAGCACTTCCTCGGGCGCGACATCCCCGCCCGTACGCCCTTCGTGATCGGGCTGGCCGGATCCGTGGCGGTCGGCAAGTCCACCACCGCGCGCGTGCTGCAGCAGATGCTCGCGCACTGGCCCGAGCACCCCAACGTCGCGCTGGTGACCACCGACGGGTTCCTCTACCCCAACGCCGAGCTCGAGCGCCGTGGGCTGATGCAGCGCAAGGGCTTCCCCGAGTCGTACGACCGGCGCGCACTGCTCAAGTTCGTCGTCGACATCAAGTCCGGCAAGGAGGAGGTCGAGGCCCCGATCTACTCCCACCTCGTCTACGACGTGCTCCCCGACGAGAAGGTGACGATCAAGCGACCCGACATCGTGATCGTCGAGGGGCTCAACGTCCTCCAGCCCGCACGGGCTCGCGAGGACGGCCGTACGGGCCTGGGTCTCTCGGACTTTTTCGACTTCTCCGTCTACGTCGACGCCGGCACCACCTGCATCCAGGAGTGGTACGTCGAGCGCTTCCTGCGACTGCGCGAGACGGCGTTCCGCAACCCGTCGTCGTACTTCGCGAAGTACGCCTCCCTCACCCACGAGGAGGCGATCGCGGAGGGCAACCGGATCTGGGAGACCATCAACGGCCCCAACCTGATCGAGAACGTCCTGCCCACCCGCTCGCGCGCGACCCTGGTGCTGCGCAAGGACCGCGACCACTCGGTGCGCTACGTGCGGCTTCGCAAGCTCTGATCCCGGGCAGCGCTGCGCGCGCCCGGCGGACGGGACGCCGGGTCGCGAGGAGCCGCACACCGGTGCTCGCCCGGCCGGGTGGGTCCTCAGAGCGCCAGACGCTGCTTCACGACGTCGGCGAGGCGCGCGGCGATCGCGTTCGCGTCGGTGGCGGTGGCCGCCTCGACCATCACGCGGACCAGGTTCTCGGTGCCGGAGGGACGCAGCAGGATCCGCCCTGAGTCGCCCAGAGCGGCCTCCTCGGTACGGACCGCGGCCATCAGCTCCGCGTCGTCGCAACGGCTCTTGTCGACGTCCTTGACGTTGACCAGCACCTGCGGGAGGCGGGTGACGACCCGCGCCAGCGAGGCCAGCGAGGAGCCGGTGACGGCCATCCGCTGCGCGACGTGGAGCGCGGTGAGCGTGCCGTCGCCGGTGGTGGCGTGGTCGGTCATGATCACGTGCCCGGACTGCTCGCCGCCGAGCGAGTAGCCGCCGGCCTTGAGGTCCTCCAGCACGTAGCGGTCGCCGACCGCGGTCTGGCGCACGGTGATCCCGGCCTCGCGCATGGCGCGGTGCAGGCCGAGGTTGCTCATCACGGTCGCGACGAGGGTGTCGTCGGCGAGCCGGCCGGCGTCGCGCAGGGCGATCGCGACCATGCCCATGATCTGGTCGCCGTCGACGACCTCGCCGTCCGCGTCGACCGCGAGACAGCGATCGGCGTCGCCGTCGAAGGCGAAGCCGGCGTCCGCGCCGTACGCGACGACGGCCTTGCACAGTCCGTCGAGGTGCGTCGAGCCGACGCCGTCGTTGATGTTGAGGCCGGTCGGCTTCTCGTTGATCGCGATCACGCTCGCCCCGGCGCGCTCGAACGCGAGCGGGGCCGACTCGTGCGCGGCGCCGTTGGCGCAGTCGAGCACGATGGTGAGACCCGCGAGCGGGAGGCCCTCGGCCGGGGAGGTGAGGGTGCTGAGGAGGTGGTCGACGTAGTCGTCGATGCCACCGTGGTAGGAGCTGATCCGGCCCACGCCCGCACCGGTGGGGTGCTGCCAGGGCTGGCCCAGGCGGTCCTCGATCGCGTCCTCGAGGGCGTCGTCCAGCTTGACGCCGCCGCGGGCGAGGAACTTGATGCCGTTGTCCGGCATCGGGTTGTGCGACGCCGTGATGACCACGCCGAGATCCGCCTCGAGCGAGCCGGTCAGGTACGCGATGCCGGGGGTCGGGACCACACCGAGGTGGAGGACGTCCACGCCGGCGGAGGCGAGACCGGCCGAGACCGCCGCCTCGAGGAACTGTCCCGAGACGCGGGGATCGCGACCGACGACGGCGCGGGGCCGGTGACCGTCGAACTGGCCGGCGTCGGCGAGGACCTGAGCGGCAGAAACAGCGAGGTCCAGGGCCAGCGAAGCGGTGAGGATCTCACCGTTCGCCAGGCCCCGGACCCCGTCCGTGCCAAAGAGGCGAGCCATAGAAGGCAGGATGCCAGATCAGCGCTTGCTGAACTGCGAAGCCTTGCGGGCCTTCTTGAGACCGGCCTTCTTGCGCTCCACGACGCGGGCGTCGCGGGTCAGCAGACCGGCGCTCTTCAGCGTCGCGCGGTAGCCCTCGGTGTCGACGTCGTTGAGCGAGCGGGCCACGCCGAGGCGCAGCGCGCCGGCCTGGCCGGTGATGCCGCCGCCGTGGATGCGGGCGATGACGTCGAAGCGGCCCTCGAGCTGGAGAGCGGCGAAGGGCTCGTTCGCGACCTGGCGGTGCAGGGCGTTCGGGAAGTAGTCCTCGAAGGCGCGGCCGTTGATCGTCCACTGGCCGGTGCCCGGGACGATGCGAACGCGGGCGACGGCCTCCTTGCGGCGACCGGTGGCGCGGGCCGGAGCGACGGTGGCCGGGCGGGCCGGCGTGTCGATCGAGGCCTCGGACTCAGAGGTGTACGCAACGCCCTCGGCGTTGGTCTCGAAGGTCTCCTCGACCTCGGCCGAGACAGCAGCGTTCTCAGTCATGTCGGTGTTCTCCTGGCTCACTGGGCGATCTGCTTGATCTCGAACGGAACGGCCTGCTGGGCCTGGTGCGGGTGGGTCGGGCCCGAGTAGACCTTCAGCTTCTTGATCTGCTGGCGGCCGAGCTTGTTCTTCGGGAGCATGCCCCAGACGGCCTTCTCGATCGCCTTGCGAGCGTCCTTCTCGAGGATCTCGCCGATCGGCGTCGCGGTCAGACCACCCGGGTAGCCCGAGTGACGGTAGGCCAGCTTGGTCTTCGCCTTGTCGCCGGAGAGGGAGACCTTCTCGGCGTTGATGACGATGACGAAGTCGCCGGTGTCGGCGTTGGGGGCGTAGATCGCCTTGTGCTTGCCACGGAGCAGGTTCGCGACCTGGACCGACAGGCGACCCAGGCGGACGTCAGCCGCGTCGATCACGTGCCAGGCGCGCTCGATGTCGCCGGGCTTGGGAGCGTAAGTGCGCACGGAAGTGCCTCTTCGTTCGTTTCGGCCTCCGCGGCGGGCGCCGGCAGAGGTTGGTGCTTCGCCTCGAATCTGACGAACACGGCCGGCTCCCCTGCACCCTGACGGGCGGCAGGACCGGGCTACCCCCTCACGGGAGCGGCAGAATCGAGACTGACCAAGGCTACGGGCGGACCCCGAAGCGGTCAAAACGAGGGCGTGCGGTTACCGTTGCCTACCGTGACTGAATCTCTCACCGTGCGTGACAACCGCACCGGGATGGAGTACGACGTCCCGATCGTCGACGGCACCATCCGCGCCGCCGACATCGGGCAGATCAAGGCCGCCGACGACGCACCTGGCCTGGCCGTCTACGACCCCGGGTTCGTGAACACCGCTTCCTGCCGCTCCGCCATCACCTACATCGATGGCGACAAGGGCATCCTCGAGTACCGCGGGTACCCGATCGAGCAGCTCGCCGAGAAGTCGAGCTTCCTCGAGGTCGCGTATCTCCTCGTCTTCGGCGAGCTGCCCACCAAGGAGCAGTTCGACAAGTGGGTCCACGCGATCACCTACCACACCTTCGTGCACGAGAACATCAAGGGCTTCATGCAGGGGTTCCGCTACGACGCGCACCCCATGGGCATGCTGATGGCCTCGGTCGGCGCCATGTCGACGTTCTATCCCGACGCGGGTCTGATCGGTGACGCGGACAACCGCCACCTGCAGGTCGTGCGGATGATCGCGAAGATGCCGACGCTGGGCGCCTGGTCGTTCCGGCACGCGCAGGGCAAGCCGTACGTCTACCCGGACAACGACCTGTCCTACACCGAGAACTTCCTCTCGATGCTCTTCAAGATGAGCGAGCCGAAGTACGCGGCCGACCCGCGGATCGTGAAGGCTCTCGACACGCTCTTCATCCTGCACGCCGACCACGAGCAGAACGCGTCGGCCAACGCCGTGCGCGCCGTCGGCTCGACCCAGGTCGACCCGTACTCCGCGGTCTCCGCCGGCATCGGCGCCCTGTTCGGCCCGCTGCACGGCGGCGCCAACGAGGCCGTCCTGCGGATGCTCAAGCGGATCGGCACCGTGGAGAACATCCCGGCGTTCATCGAGGGCGTCAAGGCCGGCAACGAGCGCCTCATGGGCTTCGGGCACCGGGTCTACAAGAACTTCGACCCGCGCGCCAAGATCATCAAGAAGGCCTGCGACGACGTCTTCGAGGTCACCGGGGTCAACCCGCTCCTGGCCGTCGCCAAGGAGCTGGAGCGGATCGCGCTCGAGGACGAGTACTTCATCAAGCGCCGCCTCTACCCGAACGTGGACTTCTACTCGGGCCTCATCTACGAGGCGCTGCAGTTCCCGCCGGAGTTCTTCACCGTCCTGTTCGCGATCGGCCGTACGCCGGGCTGGCTGGCCCAGTGGCTCGAGCTGACCACGGACAAGGAGCAGAAGATCGCCCGCCCGAAGCAGATCTACACCGGTCCGCGGACGCTCGACTTCGTGCCCGCCTCCGAGCGCTGGGCCTGACCCCAGCGATGACGAACCACGAGACGACCCCGGACACTGCCGTGTCCGGGGTCGTGTTCGACTTCGGCGGCGTGCTGGTCGACTGGGACCCGTTCCCGGCGGTCGCGGCCGGCGTGGGACCGGAGGAGGCCGAGCGCTTCCTCGCCGAGTTCGACTTCATGTCCTGGAACCACGAGCAGGACGCGGGCCGCGCCTGGCACGACGCCCTCGCCGAGCTGGAGCGGACCCACCCGCACTTCCTGCCCCACGGCCGCGCCTACGGGGACAACTTCGGCCTGTCACTGCCGGGCGCCGTTCCCGGCACCCCGCAGGTCCTGAAGGAGCTGCACGCCGCGGGCGTACCGCTGCTCGGCCTGACGAACTGGCCCCACGAGTTCTTCTACGGCTATGCGCCGGAGAAGTTCGAGTTCTTCCACCTCTTCCCCGACATCGTCGTCTCCGGGACCGAGAAGCTCGCCAAGCCCGACCCGGCGATCTACCACCTCGCGGTCGAGCGCATCGGACTGCCGGCCGAACGGCTGGTCTTCATCGACGACCGGCAGATCAACGTCGACGCCGCTATTGCCGTCGGGATGCACGGCCTCCTCTTCACCGACGCCGACACGCTCCGTGCGGACCTGGTCACACTCGGCCTGCTGCCGTAGCGAGCCGGTTAGGTCCGTCCCCCGCGGTCGATAGACTGCGGCCGGCCATATCCGACCCCCACCCGAAGGCAGGCATGACCACCTCCGCCACCGCCCGCCGCGTCGCCGCGATCTACGGCACCCGGCCCGAGGCGATCAAGATGGCACCCCTGGTCTCCGGGCTCCAGAGCCACGACCTCATCGACGCGATCGTCGTCGTCACCGGCCAGCACCGCGAGATGCTGGACCAGGTCAACGAGCTCTTCGCGATCAAGCCCGAGCACGACCTCGACCTGATGGTCCACGGCGCGACCCTCGCGGACCTGTCCAGCCGCGCGCTGCAGCGGGTGAGCGAGCTTCTCGAGCAGGAGCGTCCCGACGCGGTCGTCGTCCAGGGCGACACCAGCACCGCGTTCATCGCAGCGCTGGCGGCCTTCTACCAGGGCATCCCGGTCGTGCACCTCGAGGCGGGCCTGCGCTCGGGCAACATCACCTCCCCGTTCCCGGAGGAGGCCAACCGGCGCCTGGTGGCGCCGCTGGCGAGCCTGCACCTGGCCCCCACCTCGACCTCGCGGGCCAACCTCCTGGCCGAGGGCATCGACCCCGCGATCGTGGCGACCACCGGCAACACCGTGATCGACGCGCTCCGGGAGGCCCTCACCACGCCACCGCGCTTCGCCGACGAGGCCGTCGAGGACCTCGTCCGTGCCGGTCGCCGCTTCGTCCTCGTCACCGCGCACCGCCGTGAGTCGTGGGGTGAGCCGATGCGCCAGGCGATGCTGGCCCTGCGCGACATCGCCGAGGCCGAGCCGGAGCTGGCCTTCGTCGTCCCGATGCACCGCAACCCGGTCGTGCGCGACGTCGTCCGCGAGGTGCTGGGCGACCTGCCCCAGGTGCTGCTCACCGAGCCCTTCGACTACCACGAGTTCTGCCACACCATGCGGGCCGCCGAGCTCGTGATCAGCGACTCCGGCGGCGTCCAGGAGGAGGCACCCAGCCTCGGCAAGCCGGTGCTGGTGATGCGTGAGAACACCGAGCGTCCCGAGGCCGTCGACGCGGGCACCGTCCGCCTGGTCGGCACGGACCGGGCCACGATCCGCGACAGCGCACTCACCCTGTTGCGCGACCCCGCCGCGTACGCCGCGATGGCGAACGCGGTCAACCCGTACGGCGACGGCCACGCCGGTCCGCGCGCCGTCGCCGCCATCGCCGAGCTGCTCGGCGTCGGCGAGCGCCTCCCCGACTTCAACCCTCTCGGCACGTAGGAGCAACCATGTTCGATCGCGGAGTGTCCGTCATCGGGCTCGGCTACATCGGCCTGCCCACCAGCGCAGTGATCGCCGCCCAGGGCGTACGCGTCCACGGCGTCGACGTCAATGCCGCGACCGTGGAAGCGGTCAACGCCGGCAAGGTCCCCATCGTGGAGCCCGACCTCGACGTGGCGGTGGCCGGAGCGGTCGCCCGCGGCTACCTCACCGCGGCGACCGCGGCCGCCCCGGCCGACGTCCACATCCTCGCGGTGCCGACGCCCTTCCGCGAGGGACACCAGCCCGACCTGAGCTACGTGCAGGCAGCCGCGGAGGCCGTCGCGCCGCACCTCCAGCCCGGCGACATCGTCATCCTCGAGTCGACCTCCCCGCCGGGGACCACCTTCAAGGTGAGCGAGTGGATCGCGGCCCAGCGCCCCGACCTGCGGATGCCGCACGTGGACGCCGAGAACCCCGACATCCACGTCGCGCACTGCCCCGAGCGGGTGCTGCCCGGCCGGATCATGGTCGAGCTGATCACCAACGACCGTGTCGTGGGCGGCCTGACTCCGGCCTGCGCGACACGTGCCGCCGAGCTGTACGCCCTCTTCTGCAAGGGCGAGATCCTGCTGACCGATGCGGCCAGCGCCGAGATGGCCAAGCTGGTCGAGAACTCCTTCCGCGACGTCAACATCGCCTTCGCCAACGAGCTGTCGAACATCTGCGAGCGGCTGGGCTTCGACGTCTGGGAGATCATCCGGCTCGCCAACCGCCACCCGCGCGTCAACGTGCTCAACCCCGGCCCCGGCGTCGGTGGGCACTGCATCGCTGTCGATCCGTGGTTCATCGTCGCTGCCGCCCCGGAGGAGGCCGTCCTCATCCGGCACGCCCGGGAGACCAACGACGCCCGCCCCGCCGGCGTCGTGCAGCGGATCCGTGAGGTCACCCGCGCCGGCGAGGCCGTCGCCTGCCTCGGCCTGGCCTTCAAGGCCAACATCGACGACATGCGCGAGAGCCCGGCCGTCCACGTCGTCGCCGAGCTGGCCGCTGCCGAGCCCGACCGCACCATCCTCGCCGTCGAGCCGCACGTCAGCGCGCTGCCCAAGGAGCTGGCCGGGCTGCCCAACGTCCGCCTGGTCGGCCTGGAGGAGGCGGTCGCCCAGGCCGGCACGATCGCGCTGCTCGTCGACCACCAGGCCTTCAACGCCGTCGACCGCACCGACCTCGACGCCAAGAGCGTCGTCGACACCCGCGGCTTCTGGCGCTGACCGGCCGTCCCGGGTAGCAGAGGAGAGATCGAGTGAGCCAACGACGTCACGCCGTGGTCTTCGCCGACGAGGCCCGGGAGGGCGGCCGGATCTACGGCTCGCTCTTCGACCACGTCCGCTTGGAGACGTACGACGCCCTGAGCCAGGTCCTGACCACGCCCCCCCTGGTCCTGGCGCTGACCGGGAGCGGCATGGACGCGGCGCTGGGCACGATCCTCGCGCGCCGGCCCGCGGGGCTCGCCGAGCTGCACCTGCACGTCGACCACGTTACCTCTCCGATGATCGCCCGACGTCTCGCCGAGGCACCGGGCTGGACCGTGACCGACCTGGGGCGTGCCGGTGACGGCAGCGCGGTGCTGGTCGTCGAGCAGGTCGCGTCCGGCGAGGACGCCCCTCGTACGGAGGCGGCACTGACGCTCTCACTCGAAGCGCTCCGCCCGCAGGAGCTCGCACCGGCGTGGCCGGAGGCGCTCAAGCTGCGGCCCGCCCCCCGCCCGAAGCAGGGGCCCGCGGAGCCCGCCGCCGCACCGGCACGTGGCGCGCTCTCGGGCTGGCGCACGATCCTGGGCCTGACCGCCGGCGCGGCGGTGCTCGTCGTGGTGCTGCTGGTCGTGCTCGCCGTCGTCGGCGGCTTCGAGGCCGTGGTGATCGGCCTGCTGGTCGGCATCGCCATGCTGCTCCTGGTCGCCACGGCCGGGGTCGCGTACGCCGTGAGCCTGCTGCGCCGCGCAAGCGTCGAGCGCGGCTCGCACGCCGCGGGCCTCGCCACGGAGCTCACCCAGCTGCGCGCCGTGTCCGACAACCTCCTGCGGCGCCAGCGGAAGATCCACGAGCACGCCCGCCGCGCCGACCGGACGACGACCGCCCTCGCGGCCAAGCAGGCCGGTCTCGAGGAGTACGTCGCGGAGTTCGCCGGCCAGTTCACCGCCGCCCAGGCGGCGGCAGCCGAGCGTCACACGGACTGAGGCCACCCATGCCCGATCAGCACCCGGCCCCCGGGGCCGCGCAGCGACCGCTCGTCTCCGTCATCCTGGCGACCTATCAGGGCGCCGACCGGATCGGCACCTGCCTGGACTCGCTGCTCGCCCAGTCCCTGCCCGCCGAGCACTTCGAGATCATCGTGGTGCAGAACGGCCCGGCGTGTGCCACGCCGTCGGTCGTCGCGGCCGTCCAGGAGCGATCGCCGGCCCACACGCTGCGCCTGATCGAGACCACCGAGGCCGGCGCCGCGAACGCCCGCAACCTCGGCCTCGACGCCGCCCGTGGCCGGTTCATCACGATCGTCGACGACGACGACTGGGTCAGCCCCGGGTTCCTGCAGGTGCTGCTCGAGGAGGCGCGGTCACACCAGGTGCCGGCCGCGCTGATGTGCGACATCGCCCCGGATGCGGCGCCCGGCTCCACCGAGGGAAGCCTCGCCAACTACTACAGCAGCCGTCTGCTCGCGTACGCCGGCGAGGCCATCGAGCCCGCCGAGGTGCCCACGACGATGAGCCTGCACGCCGGCAAGCTGCTGCCCGCCGACCTGTGCCGACGGGTCCGGTACGACACCGAGCTGCGCAGCGGGGAGGACTTCGTCTTCCTCGCGAGTCTGCACGCGGCGAGCCCGCACCGCGTCCGCGTCCTCGGACCGGAGTCCGGTGCGCTCTACTACCGCTCCCTGCGCGCCGACAGCGTCTCGCGTCGGGACCTGACCTACGACTTCGCCGTCACCGAGCGGCTCGACTGCATCGCCGCGCTGGGCCGGATCACCGCCGGCGGGGGCCGCCCCCTGCACGACACGTCGATCCAGGTGATCGACGCCCTCGTACGGGCCCAGGCCACCTTCTGCGCGCGCTATCTCGAGGAGAACCCCGACGACCGTGAGCGGGTCGTCGCCGACGCCCGGGGTCGAGCGATCCGCGAGCCGATGTTCTGGTCGACGATCAACCGCGGCCAGGCCCGCGAGATCTCGATGCTCTACCTCTTCCCGCCCTACCAGGACACCAGCGCCCTGGTCGCGGCACGGCGGCTGCGCGCCCACGGGCGGATCACCGACGTGATCAGCCAGGCGACGGACCACAACCGCGACCTGGACCGCTCCTCCCTCCAGATCGCCGCCCGCTTCGTGGGCCAGCACGTCGTGCTGCCCGGCACCGGCGCGGCCCAGTCCTCGTGGTCCCCGACCGTGCGGTGGGCCGAGGACGCCGTGGCCCGCGCGGAGAAGATGGCCAAGGCCAACGGGCGTCCGTACGAGCGGCTCTACACCCGCGCGATGGCCCCGCAGTCGCACTTCGCCGGCGCGTTGATGAAGCTGCGCCACCCGGACATCCGCTGGAGCGCGGAGTTCTCCGACCCGATGCACTACAACGCCTACGGCCAGACGAGGGTCGGGGACATCGGCGAGGCGGGCCAGGACCCGCTGCGCACAGCACTGACCGAGCGCATCGTCGCGGCCGGCTTCGCGCCGCCGAGCACCGACCGGCTCTTCGAGTGGTCGGAGATCGTCGCGTACGCGCTCGCCGACGAGATCGTCTTCACCAACGAGAACCAGCGCCGCTTCATGCTCGACTACACCAGCGACCGGGCCCTGGCGGCGCGCGCCGAGGCGATCTCGACGGTGAGCCACCACCCCACGCTGCCGCCGGAGTTCTACGAGATGGCGGCGTTCGCCGAGGAGCTCGAGCCGGGGACGATCAACATCGCCTACTTCGGCGCGTTCTACCTCACCCGCGGGCTCACCGAGGTCACCACCGCGTTGCAGCACCTGACCTCGGCGGAGCGCCGTGCTGTCCGGCTGCATGTCTACACCGCCGACCCGGCGGCGCTGCGCCTCGAGGCGCTCAGGAGCGGGCTGGCCGACGTGATCCGGCCGCACCACTACCTGCCGTTCCTGGAGTTCCTGGCTGCGACCACGCACTTCGACGGCCTGATCGTCAACGACGCCGCGACGCGGCAGCACCACGACATCAATCCGTACCTGCCCTCGAAGATCTCCGACTACCGCGGGAGCGGGACGCCGATCTGGTCCATCGTGGAGCCGGGAAGCGTGCTCAGCACCCTGCCGACCGCCTATCGCAGCACCTTGGGCGACGTCGAGGGTGCGCTGCGGGTCATCCGCGAGGTCATCGCCGCCGGCCCGCAGCACTGACCGGTCCACAGCACCGCGCGGCCCGCCGCACGGCTAGGGGACCGGCAGCTCGGGCAAGGAGAGCTCGCGCAGCCAGGCGTCGAAGAGCGGCGTCAGGTCGCGGCCGGTGAGCTCGGTGGTGAGCTCCTCGAAGTCGGCCGTCGTCACCGTGCCGCCGTCGTGGCGCGCCACCCAGGTCCGCAGCAGGTCGAAGAACGCCTCGTCGCCGAGTTCGCCGCGCACGGCGTGCAGGGTCAGCGCGCCGCGCTTGTAGACCCGGTCGTCGAACATGTGCTCCGGGCCGGGATCGGCCAGCAGCAGGTCCTGCGGCAGGTCCGCGAGCCGCTCGTGGTGACGTCGGGCCTGGACGTCACAGGTGTCGTAGCCGCCGGCCTCCGACCAGAGCCACTCCGCGTAGCAGGCGAAGCCCTCGTGCAGCCAGATGTCCTTCCACTCGCGCAGGGTGACGGCGTTGCCGAACCACTGGTGGGCCAACTCGTGCGCGACCAGTCGCACTTCGGACCACTCACCGGTGAGGAAGTTGCGCCCGAAGGTCGACAGCGACTGCGACTCCAGCGGGATCTCGAGGTCGTCGTCGGTCACCACGGCGGTGTAGCGGGGGAAGGGATACGGCCCGAAGGCCTCGCTGAAGTAGTCGAGCATCTCGCGCTGGCGGTCGAAGGAGCGCGCGTAGTCGGCGCTCGCCTCCTCGTCCTCGGGGATGGCCCCGTAGATCGGGACGCCGTCCCCGGCGTCCGGCACGAGCCGGTAGCGACCGATCTGCACGGTGGCCAGATAGGTGGCCATCGGCTCGTCCTGCTCGTAGTGCCAGGTCTCCCCGCTCCCCCGCTGCCGGCGGCTGACCAGGGTGCCGTTGGAGACGACCGCGTAGTTCTGCGCCGTGCTCACCCGGATCGAGTACGGCGCCTTGTCGCTGGGCCGGTCGTTGCACGGGAACCAGGACGGGGCGCCGTGCGGCTGACCGGCGACGATCACGCCGTCGGTGAGCTCCTCCCAGCCCGCGTCGCCGTGGTGCGCGAGCACGATCTGGCGCGGCCGGCCGGCGTACCTCACCTGGATCGTGAACGACTGCCCGGAGCGCAGCGCGCGCTTGAGCGTGAGCACGAGCCGGTGGTCGCGGTGGACCCACTTCGCGGGCGCCCTGCCGTCGACGGTGACCTTGGCGACCTGCAGGTAGGCCAGGTCGAGCACGACCCGGTCGGTGTCGGTGTCGGCGACGGCGGTGATCGCCGCCGTCCCGGCGAGCCGGTTGCTCTCCAGGTCGTAGGAGAGGTCCAGGTCGTAGTGCGTGGCACTCCAGGCGAGATCGCCGTGGCCCGGGAGGTACGCGTCGGCGGTCGGCAGGGAGGTCATGGCGCGCCCAGGCTATCCGGACGGCTGGCTAGACCAGTCCGACCCGCCGGTTTCACCGCTCCGGGACCGGGGAAGGTGCACAACACCTGATCCGTCTTTACCTGGGAGTGTCCATGAACATCCGCTCGACGCTCGTCCGCATCGCAGCGCTGGCGCTGGTGGCGGCACCGGTCGCGGTGCTCGCCCCGGCCCCGGCCGCGCATGCTGCCGAGACCCTGACGACGACCACCACCCTGACGCTGTACTACAACCGGACGGTCGCCTACGGCGACACCGTCGATCTCGTCGGCAAGGTCGTCGGCTCCGACACCTACTCGGCGTACGACGGGACCGCCCAGCTGCAGGCGTCCCCGTACCCCTACACGAGCTGGACGACCGTGGCGACGCAGGAGGCCTCCGGCTTCATGCTCTTCAACGACCTGAAGCCGTCGATCAGCACGCACTACCGCCTCGTCTACGGCGGCTTCACCGCGACGGACACCTACTCCGACTCGTACACGCCCTCGACCAGCGCCGTCGTCTCCCAGGCCGTCTCGCGCAAGCTCATCGTCCACAACCACCGGCTGCACCTGTTCGGTGCGGTGAAGCCGGGCGGGCGACTGAAGCTGGTCTTCGCGCGCAAGGCGCACGGCAAGTACCGGCACTGGTTCACCACCAAGACCAAGAAGAACGGCAAGTGGGAGCACACCATCCACGGTGCGATCGGCACCAAGGTGCGCATCAGCGTGCCGGGCGGCCCCGGCTACGCACCCGCCTACCAGTTCGGCTCGATCGTCGCCGGCTGATCCACTCCCCTGTCCCATCGGCCCCTGGTCCCGAGTGAGCCGACCCGCGCGGAGCACGGCTACTCGGCCCAGGGGCCGATCGGATTCCCGATCCATAGCGTCTTGTCGGGCAGGGACTCCCCGCGCATCACCAGCGAGACCGGGCCGACCACGCTGTGCCGCCCGATGGTGGCGGCCGGCAGGATCACCGAGTTCGGTCCGAGGGTCGCGCCGCGCCGCAGCGTGACGGTGTCCAGCGCCAGCATCCGGTCGTGGAAGAGGTGGGTCTGCACGACGGTGCCGCTGTTGACGGTGGCACCGTCGCCGAGGACGACCAGGTCGGTCTCGGGCAGCCAGTGGGTCTCGATCCAGACGCCCTTGCCGATCTGCGCCCCCATCAGGCGGAACCACAGGTTCAGGACCGGGGTGCCACCGACCGCGGCGGTGAACCAGGGCGCGGCCAGCACCTCGACGAACGAGTCGGCCAGCTCGTTGCGCCAGACGAACGAGCTCCACAGCGGGTGCGTGCCCGGGTGCATCCGGCCGACCAGGAGCCACTTCGCGATGACGGCCAGCGCCGCCGCGACGGCGCCGGCCACGGCCAGCAGCGGTCCGGTGAGCAGGAGCGCCACCGCGAGACCGGAGCCGTCCCAGATCCGCAGGAGGGCGTACGCGACGCCCGCCGGCAGCAGCGCACCCAGCGTCGCCGGGACCAGGCGGCACAGCTCGATCAGCGCTCGGAAGAGACGCAACCGGAAGGGCGGGCGGTACGTACGACCGGCGTCGCTCTTCTCCGCCGTCCGCCGCAGCGGCGCGGGCGGGGAGCCGAGGTAGCTCTCGCCGGCGTGCGCCTTCTTGCGTCGCGGGGCGGCGGAGAGGACGGCGACCAGCGACGCCTTGGGCACCTTGCGGCCCGGTGCGGCCATGCCGGAGTTGCCCACGAAGGCACGCTTGCCGATCTTGACCCGCTCCACGCGGACCCACCCGCCGTGCAGCTCGTAGCCGCCGATCAGCGTGTCGTCGGCGAGGAACGCCTCGTCGTTGACCTGGGTGAGGCCGGGGATCATCAGCACGGTCGAGGCCTCGACGTCCTTGCCGACCCGGGCGCCGAGCAGGCGCAGCCAGGTGGGGGTGAGCATCGAGGAGTAGAGCGGGAAGAGCCACGTGCGGGCGTCGTCGAGCACCCGCATCGTCGTCCACACCGCGACGCCGGTGGCGCTGCGGACCGGGTGCACGCCGGGCTTGATCAGCAGCCCGGCGACCCGGACCTCGAGCAGGACCAGGAGGGCGAGGGTGAGGTAGCCGACGAGGACCGCGACCGGGCTCCAGGCGAGGAGGCCGGAGGTGTCGCCGAGGTCGGCCGGGCGGCCGGCGAGCCCGACGGCGGCCACGGTGCCGGCCACGATCGCGACGGCCGGGAGCAGCGCCAGCTCGAGCGCCATCAGGCCGTAGACCACGGCCCACAGGGGCGTACGCCGGGCCCGCTCCTGCCACGGGCCGCGGGCGGCGCGGTTGCCGCGTACGGCCGGCGACCCGGACCAGTACTCGCCGGCCGGCACCGTGCCGAAGACGGCCGATCCGGCCCCGATCTCGGCGTCGGCGCCGATGTCGGCACCGGGCAGGAGCATCGAGCGCGCGCCCACGCGGGCGCCGGTGCCGACGCGGACCTTGCCGAGGTGGACGACGTCGCCCTCGATCCAGTAGCCCGAGAGGTCGACCTCGGGCTCGACCGAGGCGCCTTCGCCGAGCCGGAGCATGCCGGTGACCGGCGGGATGCTGTGCAGATCCACGTTGTCACCGATCCGCGCGCCGAGCAGACGGGCGTACCAGGTCATCAGCGGGGCGCCGGCTAGGCCGAGCGCGCCGATCTCGTCCACCGCGTGGGTGGCCAGCCACAACCGCAGGTGGACCTTGCCGCCGCGCGGATGGTCGCCGGGCGTGATGCCGCGCAGGATGATCCGGGCGGCTGCCGCGGCGAGCAGCATCGTGCCGGGCGGACTCAGGAACAGCAGGATCGCCGGTACGAGCAGCCACCAGCTCGCCCGGGGCAGCGCGGCGACACCGGCGGCGTGCGCCACCGTCGCCGCGAGCGCGGTCCAGGTCAACCAGCGCGGCGCGGCCAGGCAGCGCAGCAGCAGGGTGGCCACGATCTGCCCCACCTGGGTCTTGACCGGCACGACCGGGATCTCCCGGTCCGAGGTGGCGCCGGAGGCGCCCATCGCGTCGAGGTAGGCGGCCAGGTCGCCGAGGCGCGGGTGGTCGTACACGTCGCCCATCGCCATCTCGGGGTGGCGGGCACGGATCAGGGAGACGAGCTGCGCGGCGCTCAGGGAGCCGCCGCCCAGGTCGAAGAAGTCGCCCGCGGGGTCGGTGACGCCGGCGCCGAGGATGTCGTTCCACAGCGCGGCGAGCCAGGTCTCGGTCTCGGTCAGGCCGACGGCGACCTCGGCGCGCGCCGGCAGCGGCCACGGCAGCTGGTCGCGGTCGACCTTGCCGCTGATCCGGGTCGGCAGCTCGTCGACGATCGCGATGCGCGGCACCAGCGCGGCCGGCATCCCCGTGCGCAGCGCCGTGGTCGCGGCCGCCTGGTCGAAGCCGTCGGCGACCGTGACGTAGCCGACCAGCAGGCTGTTGCCGGCCTTGCTCCTGCGGACCGCGGCGGCGGCGCTGATCACGCCGTCGAGCTGGAGCAGCGCGGAGTCGATCTCGCCGAGCTCGATACGGCGGCCGCCGAGCTTGACCTGGTCGTCGGCGCGGCCGCCGAAGAGCAGGCCCTCGGGGTCGTTCACGACGAGATCGCCCGAGCGGTAGGCGCGCTCCCAGCCGAGCGTCGGCATCGGGGCGTACTTCTCGGCGTCCTTGGCGGGGTCGAGGTAGCGGGCCAGGCCGACGCCGCCGATGATCAGCTCACCGGTCTCGCCCGTCGCGACCGGCTCCCCGGACTCGGGATGGACCACGGCCAGGTCCCAGCCCGCGAGCGGCAGTCCGATCCGTACGGGCCCCTCGCCGGTCAGCCGTGCACCGCAGGCGACGACGGTGGCCTCGGTGGGGCCGTAGGTGTTCCACACCTCGCGGCGCGGCGTGACGAGACGTGCGGCGAGCTCGGCGGGGATGGCCTCGCCACCGGTGATGAGCAGGCGCACCCGGTCCAGGGACGCGGGCGGCCACAGCGCGACCAGGGTGGGGACGGTGGAGACGATGGTGATGTTGTTGGCGACCAGCCACGGGCCGACGTCGACGCCGCTGCGGACCAGCGCGCGGGGTGCCGGCACCAGGCAGGCGCCGTAGCGCCAGGCCAGCCAGATCTCCTCACAGCTCGCGTCGAACGCGACCGAGAGGCCGGCCATCACCCGGTCCCCCACGCCGATCGGGTCGTCCTGGAGGAACATCTGCGACTCGGCGTCGACGAAGGCGGCCGCGTTGCGATGCGTGACCGCGACGCCCTTGGGCGTGCCGGTGGACCCGGAGGTGAAGATGACCCACGCATCGTCGTCCGGCGTCGGGTCCTGGGGCTCGACGGGCGACCCGGGTCGCAGCACGGCGATCTGCAGGTCGTTGCCGATGATCGCGGCGACCCGGGCCTCGCCGAAGACGAGCCGGGCCCGCTCCTCCGGGTCGTCGGCGTCGACCGGGACGTACGCCGCACCGGCGAGCAGGATGCCCAGGATGGCGGTGTAGAGCTCGGTGGTGCCGCTCGCGATCCGCACGCCGACCTTGTCGCCGCGCCCGATGCCGGCGTCGTTGAGCTCGGCGGCGACCGCCTCGGCCGCCTCCTCCAGCTCCGCGTAGGTGAGCAGCCCGTTGGCGGCGTCGAGGGCGGGCTCCGCACCGGCCTGCGCGACCGTCGCACGCACGATGTCGACCAGGGTGCGGGGAGCGGGCGCCTCGGCGCCGCGCAGGAGGGGCTCAACCACAGGCGGACCCTTTCGCTCCCAGGTGAACGGCTGGTGACGAAACTAGTGGGTGAGACGGCTTCGGTTTTCGGATCCGCGCAGCACACTTTCAGGGAACCATCAGAGACCGAAGGCAGAGTAAGGCCCATGAGCGACTTCCCTCCCCCGTCGAACGAGCAGCCCCCGGCCGGTGAGCCGACGGGCGAGCCGACCCAGCCTCTCTACGGCGGCCCGTCCTCGCCGCCGCCCCCGCCGCCGACCCAGCACCTCTTCGACGGTTTCGGCACGTTCGCCGCGCAGCAGCCGGCTCCGGCCGCCGCGCCCAGGAAGAAGCGCGGGAAGCGGGCCGGCGCGGTGGCCGGGATCGCGGCCGCAGCCGTCCTGCTCGGCGGCGGCGCCGGCTACGGCGGCGCAGCGCTCTACCACCAGACCAACGACGACGGGGGCGGCAGCGTCTTCGCCTCGACCGGTGACACGTCGAACATCTCCAACCAGACCGCCGCTGCGGACGGCAGCGTCGAGGCCGTCGCCAAGAAGGTGCTCCCCTCGGTGGTCAAGATCGAGGTCGAGGGCTCCTCGGAGGCGGGCTCCGGCTCGGGCATCATCCTCAGCACCGACGGCCTGATCATGACGAACAACCACGTGGTGGAGATCGCCGGCAAGGACGGCACGATCAAGGTCAACTTCAACGACGGCACCCAGGCCGACGCGACCGTGGTCGGCACCGACCCGCTCACCGACACCGCCGTGATCAAGGCATCCGGCGTCTCCGATCTGACCCCGGCCACGATCGGTAAGTCCAGCAACCTCTCGGTCGGTCAGGGTGTCGTGGCGATCGGCTCGCCGTTCGGGCTGGAGTCGACGGTCACCTCCGGCATCGTCAGCGCGCTGGACCGGCCGGTCAACGTCGGCTCCGACAGCGCCGGTAACGCGACCGTGTACCCGGCGATCCAGACCGATGCCGCGATCAACCCCGGCAACTCGGGTGGCGCGCTCGTGGACATGAACGGCAACGTCGTGGGCATCAACGCCTCGATCCGCTCGACCACCTCCTCCAGCAGCGAGGAGGCCGGCTCGATCGGTCTCGGGTTCGCGATCCCGATCGACGAGGTGATGCCGATCATCGAGCAGATGGCGAAGGGCCAGACCCCGACCCACGCGCGTCTCGGCATCTCGGTCTCGAACGTCCCGGCGGCCGGTACGAGCGGGGGCGGCTCGGACAAGAGCCAGCAGGGTGACGGTCAGCAGGGCCAGCAGGGCCAGGGCCAGGGCCAGGGCCAGGGCACGATCCCGGGCTTCCCGGACTTCCCCGGTTTCGGCGGGCAGCAGCCGCAGGGCGGCCAGGGCCAGGGCGGCGGCCAGGGCGATGGTCAGGACGAGTCGGTCTTCACCACGCTCGGCGCGCTGGTGAAGAAGGTCAACGACGGCTCGGCCGCGGCCGACACCGGGATCAAGGCCGGCGACATCATCACCAAGGTCGACGACCACCTCATCATGGGCTCCGACTCGCTGGTCGCGACGGTGCGTGCGTACCGCCCCGGCGACACCGTCACCGTCACCTGGACCCGCGACGGGAAGACCATGACCGGCAAGGTCACCCTCGACTCCGACGCCGAGTCCTCCAGCAGCTGATCGCTCGCAGCTGCACCGCAGCGGCCCGCACCCCGTACCACGGGCTGCGGGCCGCTGCTAGTTTTCCTGCATGGATGCTGACCTCGTCGTCATCGGAACCGGCCCCGGCGGCGAGACGTTGGCCAACCGCGCCGCCACCGCCGGCCTGAAGGTCATCGTGGTGGAGAAGCACCTGGTCGGCGGCGAATGCCCCTACTACGGCTGCATCCCCTCCAAGATGATGCTGCGGGCCGCGCATGCGCTCACCGAGGCGCACCGCGCCGGCGAGCTGGCCGGCACCGTCACCATCGAACCCTCCTTCGCGCCCGTCGCGAAGCGGGTCGCCGAGCAGGCCACCGACCACTGGGACGACACCGTCGCCGTCCGGCGTCTGGAGGATGCCGGCGCCACCGTCATCCACGGCACGGGCCGACTCGACGGCACCCGGCGCGCCGTGATCACGCCCGCCGACGGCTCCGCCGAGATCACGGTCGAGGCCCGGATCGGCGTCGTGCTCAACCCGGGCACCCGCCCGGCCGCACCGCCGATCGACGGGCTCGAGGGCACCCCGTACTGGACCAATCGCGAGGCGCTGCAGGCCACCGAGGCCCCGGCCGAGCTGATCGTCATCGGTGGCGGCCCGATCGGCTGCGAGCTGGCCCAGGTGTTCAGCAGCTTCGGCACCCGCGTCACCATCGTCCAGCGCGGACCTCGGCTCCTGCCCGCCGACGAGCCCGAGGCGAGCGCGGTGCTGGCGAAGGCCTTCGCCGAGGAGGGCGTCCGGGTCCTCACCGACGCCGAGTCGACGAGCGTCTCGTACGAGGACGGCCGCTTCACCCTCACCCTCGCCGACGGGCAGACCGCCACCGGCGACCGGCTCCTGGTCGCCGCCGGCCGCACCCAGAACACGGACGGCCTCGGTCTCGAGTCGGTCGGCATCGACCCGCGTGCCATCGCCGTCGACGAGTGGATGCGAGCCGGGGGTGACGACGCGGGTCTGTGGATCATCGGGGACGTCACCGGGCACGGCGCCTTCACCCACATGTCGATGTACCAGGCCGACATCGCGTTCCGGTCCATCACCGGCGCCGGCGGGTTCACGGCGGAGTACCACGCCGTCCCACACGCCACCTTCACCGATCCGGAGGTCGGCGGCGTCGGCCTCACCGAGGCGGCCGCCCGCGCGGCCGGGCTCGCCGTCCGTACGGGCAGCGCCGACCTCGGTGCCTCCTCGCGGGGCTTCACCCACGGGCCGGGGGCGGTCGGGCTGATCAAGCTCGTCGAGGCAGACGGCGTCCTCGTGGGCGCGACCGCGGTCGGTCCGGCCGGCGGGGAGATCCTCGGGCTGCTCGCGCTGGCGGTCCACGCCCGCATCCCGACCACGACGCTCGCCTCGATGATCTACGCCTACCCGACGTTCCATCGCACCATCTCCAGCGCGATCGACGACCTGCACTCCTGAGGAGCCCCGAGATGCCATTGGACCCCGAGCTCGCCACCCTGCTCGCCTTCCTGCAATCCGCCGGCACCCCGCCGATGTCGCAGCAGACGCCCGCGGAGGCGCGCGCCGGCTTCCGGACGCTCAGCGTCGACCTCCGCGACCCGTCTCTGCTCCCGGAGATGGCGAAGGTCGAGGACAGCACCGTGCCCGGCCCGGCCGGCGAGATCGCGATCCGGATCTACCGCCCGATCACCGACAAGCCGGCCCTGCCGACCGTCGCGTTCTTCCACGGCGGCGGCTGGGTGATCGGCGACCTCGACACCCACGACCTGACCTGCCGCACGATCGCGCGCGACAGCGAGACGGTGGTGGTCTCGGTCGACTACCGCCTCGCGCCGGAGCACCCGTACCCGGCTGCGGTCGAGGACGCCTTGGCCTCGGCGAGCTGGATCGCCGAGCACCTCGCCGATCTGGGCGGCAACGACGTCCTCGGCGTCGCGGGCGACTCGGCCGGTGGCAACCTGTCGGCGGTGGTCGCGCAGGAGCTGCGCGACCGGGTCAGTGCTCAGCTGCTGATCTACCCTGCGACCGACGTGCCCGGCGAGTACGCCTCGCGCACCGAGAACGCCGAGGGCTTCTTCCTCGACCTCGACTCGATGATGTGGTTCGTCCAGCAGTACGTCCCGGCCGACGCCGACCTCACGGCCGCGCGGCTCTCGCCGCTCTACGGCGACCTGACCGGTCTCGCACCGGCCGTCGTCGTGGTCGCCGAGCTCGACCCGCTGCGCGATGAGGGCAAGGCGTACGCCGACGCCCTCGCGGCCGCCGGGGTGCCTGTCACCCTGCGCGCCTTCGACAGCCTCATCCACGGCTTCATCGACATGGGCCGCCACTCCCGGGCGGCCCAGGCGGCCGTCGCCGAGACGTGCGCCCTCTTCCGGGAGCTCCTGCATCCGTGATCAGGGACAACCCCCATGGAAATCGCCAGGTGGGGCAGGGAAGACTGGCACCATGGTGACGGTGGGGATCAAGGAACGGGTCCGCAAGCTGGCCTTGCGCTGGGCGATGCGTGGCAAGAGCTCGGTGATGCCCGACATCACGACCCTGCGCAAGGTGCCCGAGCACATCACCTACCCGCTGCGGCGTGAGGGCGCCGACCCCGTGCCCGCGCTCGCCGAGGCCCGGGAGCAGGGCCCGGTGACGCTGCTGGGCAACGTACTCGGCCTCGACATCTTCCTGGTGACCTCGTACGCGGCGGCCAAGAAGGTGCTCGCCGACTCGAGCGCGTACTCCAACGACATGCGTCACCTGCTCGGCAGCAAGCCGCGCAGCGAGGCCGACGAGATCGGTGGCCTCGGCTTCACCGACGCGCCCGACCACACCCGGCTGCGGGGTCTGCTGACGCCGGAGTTCACCATGCGCCGCCTGCAGCGCCTGCAGGAGCCGATCGACCGGATCGTCGAGGAGGCCCTGGACCGGATGGCCGCCGGCGGCACCGGACCCGACGCGGTGGTCGACCTCGCCGACTCCTTCGGCTTCGAGGTGCCCTTCCAGGTCATCTGCGAGCTGCTCGGCCTGCCGACCGATGTCCGCGACGAGTTCCACGCCCTGGGCGCGGCCCGCTTCGACATCAGCGAGGGCGGCGTCGGGGCGTTCGGCGCCACCGCCGGCACCCGTACGTTCCTCATCGACCAGGTCCGCCGCCAGCGCACCCACCCCGGCGACGGGCTGATCGGCGAGATCATCCGCACCCGTGGCGACGAGTTCAGCGACCTGGAGCTCGGCGGCCTGGCCGACGGCGCGTTCATCGGCGGCTACGAGACCTCGGCGGCGATGCTCTCGATGGGCACCTACGTCCTGCTCCAGCGCCCCGAGATGTACGAGCTGCTCCGCACCGGGGACGCCGACGCGGTCAACAGCATCATCGACGAGCTGCTGCGCTACCTGTGCCCGGTCCAGATCGCCTTCCCGCGCTTCGCCCGCGAGGACCACGACCTCTTCGGCACCCACGTCGCCAAGGGCTCCGTCGTGGTCGTCTCGCTGTCGGGGGCCAACCGCGACCCCGAGGCGATGCCCGCCCCCGAGGACTTCGACCTGCGCAACCGCGCGACCTCGCACCTGGCCTTCGGCCACGGCATGCACCGCTGCGTGGGCGCGGAGCTGGCGCGGATGGAGATGCGCGCGGCGCTGACCGCCCTCTCGCGTCGCTTCCCCAACCTCGCGATGGCGACCGACGACCCGGGCGAGCTCGGCTTCCGCGACCTGTCGATCGTCTACGGCCTCGACCGGCTCCCGGTGGCGCTCGACCGCAGCAACGTGTCGGTCTAGGCGCTTCGCGCCTGACGCCGCGTCTCCAGCACCCGGAAGCCCTTCGCCGAGGCGATCCGAGTGGTCGGGTAGCCCTGCTCCCCCAGCCAGCGCTGGAGGCTGTCGGCGCCGAGGTTCTTGCCGACGACCATCACGGCGCGCCCCTCGGGTCGCAGTCGCGGCAGCCAGGTCAGCAGCAGCTCGTGCAGTGCCTCCTTGCCGATCCGGATCGGCGGGTTGCTCCAGATCTCGTCGTACGTGTCCGCAGGGTCGATCTGGCCGGGCGTAGCGGCCCGGTAGCGGTCGGCGACCGCGAGCCTCTCGGCGTTCTCGTTGGCCAGCAGCACGGCACGCTCGTTGACGTCCACAGCAGTGATCTCGGCGTCGAGGACGACCTTCGCGATCGCCAGCCCGATGATCCCGTAGCCACAGCCCAGGTCGAGGATGCGCCCGGGGGACGGCGGCTCGGTCTCCCGGAAGAGGATCGCGGTGCCGACGTCGAGACGGCCCTTGGCGAAGACACCGGAGCCGCTGGTCAGCCGCAGCTCGGTGTCCCACACCTCGGTCTCGACCGGGATCCGCTCGAAGGGGACGCTCGGATCCGCGGAGAAGTAGTGCTCCCCCGGGGTCTCGGTCTCGTCCGCCCCGGAATCGTGCTCAGTGCTCACGAGAGCTCGCTCTCCTGTCGTCGGTTGCGGGTGATCAGCAGCCTGCCCTCGAGCTCGTCATCGCTGGGGTAGCCGACCTCCTCGAGCGTGAGGCCGCGCGGTGAGGCGATGTGGATGTCGGAGGAGCGGATGGCCTTGGCCAGCATCTCGCCGGCCCAGGTGACGTCCTTGCGCCCCTCGCCGATCGCGATCAGGCATCCCACCAGCGAGCGCACCATCGAGTGGCAGAACGCGTCGGCGAGCACCGTCATGGTGGCGATCCCGACGTCGTCGCGCTCCCACGTCAGCCGCTCGATGCGGCGGATGCTGGTGGCGCCCTCCCGGTGCTTGCAGAAGCTGGTGTAGTCGTTGAGCCCGATCAGGTCGGCCGCGGCGGTGTTCATCACGGCCAGGTCGAGTGGGCGCGGCCAGTGCAGCACGTGGTTGCGGGTGAGGGGGTCGTACGCCGCCGGGCCGTCCGCGACCCGGTAGGCGTAGCGACGCCAGAGCGCGGAGAAGCGGGCATCGAACGCCTCGGGCGCCACGCGCACCGCATGCACCCGTACGTCCGCATCCAGGATGCCGTTGAGCTTGCGCACCAGCGCTGCCTCAGGGGTGGCGGCCGCGCGGCCGGCCGCCTTGAGGAAGACGGCCTCGTCGAGATCGAGGTGGATCACCTGACCGCGGGCGTGCACCCCGGTGTCCGTACGGCCCGCGCAGGTCACCCAGACCTCGTCGAGGCGCAACGCCATCGCGAGCGCCCGGTGCACCTCACCCTGCACGGTGCGGAGGTCCGGCTGGAGGGCCCAGCCATGGAAGCTGGTCCCGTCGTACGACAGGTCGATCCGGATCCGCACGCCCCGATCCTCCCATCCCCCCACCATCTGATGGATCACAGGGCATCGAGCCCCTACTCCAGGGGTTGGCGTTCCTCCTCTTTTCGCGGCATGCCTGTAACGCCCCGGCCATCTCGCGACAGGCCCGAGTGCCAGGCAGGACCGGGCGAGGCCCGGTCCTGCACCGTCTCGATCTTGGGAGACAGCACATGAACAAGTTCACTCGCGTTCTCGGCACCACCCTGGCCGGCGCCGCACTCGTCGGCGGCTCGGCCGTCGCGGCCGACGCACACGGCGCGCACCGCGACGGCTTCGGGGGCCACCACTCGGCCCCGGCCTCCGGGCCGTTCAGCGCCGCGCAGGCCTACCACCAGTTCGCCGGCTTCTCGCGCCACCACGGTGACGGCGAGGGCCGCTTCAACCTCGGCCCGAGCTTCAACCACCGCTGGTTCCACAAGCACTACGGCGGTCACCGCCACCACGCCTGGTCGTTCGCGGATCGCCAGGCCGCCATCGTGGCGAAGCTGACCCGGGCCGACGATCGGCTCACCCGTCTGATCGGCTACCTCAGCGACCAGGCCGCGGCCGACCCGCAGGGCTGGGAGGCCGCCGTGCTGCCCTCCCTGCAGGCGCAGCAGACCAGGCTCGAGACGCTGATCGACGCCGTCAAGGCCGCGACCAACGACGACGAGCTGAAGGCCGCCTTCCAGGCAGCCTTCCCGAAGCCGACCCCGCCGACCACTCCGACGCCGTCGCCGGCGCCCACCACGGCGCCGACCGTCTGACGATCGGCCGGTAGCGCGCAGAAGCCCTCCCACGCTCGGCGCGGGAGGGCTTCTGCGCCTCTGGGGTCAGGCAGATGCCGGCGGCCGCTGCTCGATCACGCCGTACCAGCCCAGCCCCGCGTAGGTCTCGTAGCCCAGTGTGAGGGCGTAGCCCACCATCGCTCCCCCGGGTCGCTGGAAGACGCCGCGCTCGCGTCCGCCGTCGCGGCGCAGGTCGATGCGCTCGGTGAGCAGACCGGCGCCGTCGGAGGCGGCGATCACGGTGAGACGGTGGTCGACGAGCATCACCCTCGTCCGGGCGGCGTCCTCGGGGGTCAGGTCCATCGACGTGACGATGCCGTGGGCCTGCGGGGCGAAGTCGAAGAAGATGCCGAGGGCGCCGATCACCTCGCCGTCCTCGCGTCCTGCCTTGCGCACCGCCGTGGAGTAGGTCGCCACCGTGGCGCCACGCAGCCGCTGGTTGGTGGCGACGTCGACGACGGCGAACTCGGTGCCGTCGGAGGTCGCGATCGCGTCCCGGAACCAGGGCTCACCCGACACGTCGGCGCCGAGCACGCCGGGGTAGGCCTCCGGACGGCCGCTGGCGATCACCCGACCGTGCCGGTCTGCGATCCACAGGTCGAGGTAGACGGTGTAGGAGCCGAGGATCGTGGCGAGACGCTCGCTCGCGTACGCGGTGGTCTCCGGGGTCGGTTCGGCACAGGCCTCGACCACCGCCGAGTCGGTCGCCCACCAGCGCACGTCGCAGGAGCGCTCGTACAGGTTGCGGTCGATCAGGTCGATCACGTGCAATGCGAGGTCGGAGAGCCGGGTGCCGCGCACGTGCCAGACCAGCTGCTCACCGAGCTGCTCGAGCTCGGCCACCAGCGGCGCGAGCTCGGCGTCGAGCTGCGCGGAGAGATCCTGGACGGTCGAGGCGACGCTGGAGACCTCTTGCGCGACGACCCCGAAGCCGCGGCCGGCCTCCCCGGCGCGCGCGGCCTCGATCTTGGCGTTGAGCGCCAGCATCTTGGTCGCCGCCGCGACCCGGCTGACGCTGCCCAGCTTCTCCTTGGTCAGCTCGGCGACGGCCCCGGCGATCTTCTGCACGCGTTCTGGCATGCACAGAAGGTAAAGATCGATTGTTACGGCGACGTTGTGGGCTCGTTGAGACCCCGAGACCGTTGCGCCGCACATGACACGAGGCCCGCCACCCAGTGGGTGACGGGCCTCGCAGGCGATCAGGATCGCTCAGACCGGCGTCGCTTCGCGACGCGCCTTCCGTTCCTCGGCGTCACGAACAAGTTCGTACGCCTCGGGCGCGTCAGGCCTCGGGCGTCTCCTCGGCGGCGGCCTCAGCGGCAGCCTCCGGGGTCGCCTCGTCAGCGATCGCGGCAGCCTCGGCGCCGTCAACGGCCTCGAGCTCCTCGACGGCGTCCGCCGGGGTCTCCTCGACCGGAGCCTCGGCCTGGGGGGCCTCGGCCTTGGCCGGAGCGGCCTTCTTGGTGGCCGGCTTCGGGTTGTACGCCTCGGTCACCAGCTCGATCACGGCCATCGGCGCGTTGTCACCCTTGCGGGGGCCGATCTTCGTGATGCGGGTGTAACCACCGGGACGCTCCGAGAAGGTCGGGGCGATCTCGGTGAAGAGGACGTGGACGACACCCTTGTCGCGGACGGTCTTGAGGACCTCGCGACGGTTGTGGATGTCACCCTTCTTCGCCTTGGTGATCAGCTTCTCCGCCAGCGGACGAAGGGTGCGAGCCTTCGCCTCGGTGGTGGTGATGCGACCGTGCTCGAACAGGGCCGTGGCCAGGTTCGAGAGGATCAGCTTCTGGTGGGCCGGGCTACCGCCGAGGCGGGCGCCCTTCTTCGGAGTAGGCATGACGCCTTCCTTTCGTATCCGGCCGTGTCAGGTACCGGGTCGACCGGGGAGATCCCCGGATTTGTTGCCCGGGGCGGCGGTCGCCGCCCCGGGATCAGGCTGGTGATCGAAAGATCAGTACTGCTCGTCCTCGACGAACGCGTCGTCGTCATCGTCGCCGTAGGCGGCGAGGGCGGCGGACGGGTCGAAGCCCGGAGCGCTGTCCTTGAGGGACAGGCCCATCTCGTGCAGCTTCGCCTTGACCTCGTCGATCGACTTGGCACCGAAGTTGCGGATGTCGAGCAGGTCCTGCTCCGAGCGGCTGATGAGCTCACCCACGGTGTGGATGCCCTCGCGCTTGAGGCAGTTGTACGAGCGGACCGTGAGCTGCAGGTCCTCGACCGGCAGGGCCAGGTCGGCGGCGAGCGCCTCGTCCACCGGCGAGGGGCCGATGTCGATGCCCTCGGCCTCGACGTTGAGCTCACGGGCGAGGCCGAAGAGCTCGACGAGGGTCTTACCGGCCGACGCGACGGCGTCCGACGGACGGATCGACGGCTTGGTCTCGACGTCGATGACCAGCTTGTCGAAGTCGGTGCGCTGCTCGACTCGGGTGGCCTCGACCTTGTACGACACCTTCAGCACGGGGCTGTAGATCGAGTCGACCGGGATGCGGCCGATCTCGTTGTCGGCGCCCTTGTTCTGGACCGCGGAGACGTAGCCGCGGCCACGCTCGACGACCAGCTCGAGGTCGAGCTTGCCCTTGTCCGAGAGGGTGGCGAGCTTCAGGTCGGGGTTGTGCACCTCGACACCGGCCGGCGGCGCGATGTCCGCCGCGGTGACGTCACCGGCACCCGACTTGCGCAGGTACATGGTGACGGGCTCGTCGTGCTCCGAGGAGACGACCAGGCCCTTGAGGTTGAGGATGATCTCGGTGACATCCTCCTTGACTCCCTCGATGGTGGAGAACTCGTGGAGCACGCCGTCGATCTTGATGCTGGTGACGGCGGCACCCGGGATCGAGGAGAGGAGGGTACGACGAAGGGAGTTGCCCAGCGTGTAACCGAAGCCCGGCTCGAGGGGCTCGATCACGAAGCGCGAGCGGAACTCGTCGACGGTCTCTTCCGACAGGGTGGGGCGCTGTGCGATAAGCACTGATTCTTTCCTTCCCGGACCTACCCGCTATTTGACAGGCCCGAACTTCAAAGGGTGACGGAAGTGGAGTTGCCGCCGCCCCGGACAAGACTATCCGGGACGGCGGCGAGGTACATCAGAGCTTCGAGTAGTACTCGACGATGAGCTGCTCCTGGACCGGGATGTCGATCTGCGCCCGGACGGGAAGCGAGTGCACGAGGATCCGCATGCGGTTCGGGAAAGCCTCGAGCCACGCCGGAACGACGCGCTCGCCGTGGGTCTCGCGAGCCACGAGGAACGGGGTCATCTCCCACGACTTCTCCCGCACGTCGATGACGTCGTGCGCCTCGACCTGGTAGGAGGGGATGTTGACCTTCTTGCCGTTGACCAGGAAGTGGCCGTGGACCACGAGCTGGCGGGCGTGACGACGCGTACGGGCGAAGCCGGCGCGGTAGACCACGTTGTCGAGGCGACCCTCGAGCAGCGCGAGCAGGTTGTCACCGGTCTTGCCGTCGCGGCGCTTGGCCTCGGCGTAGTAGTTGGCGAACTGCTTCTCGAGGATGCCGTAGGAGTAGCGAGCCTTCTGCTTCTCCTGGAGCTGCGAGCGGTACTCGCTCTCCTTGATGCGGGCGCGGCCGTGCTGGCCGGGCGGGTAGGGACGCTTCTCGAAAGCTGCGTCGCCACCGACGAGGTCCACGCCGAGACGGCGGGACTTCTTGCTCATGGGGCCGGTGTAACGGGCCATGTCTCAGTCTCCTTTTTCAGTCTCGGTAGGGATCAAACGCGGCGGCGCTTGGGCGGGCGGCAGCCGTTGTGCGGGGTCGGCGTGACGTCCTGGATAGTGCCGACCTCGAGGCCGATGGCACCCAGCGAACGGATCGCGGTCTCGCGGCCCGAACCCGGACCCTTCACGAAGACGTCGATCTTCTTCATGCCGTGGTCCATCGCACGACGACCAGCGGCCTCAGCGGCCATCTGAGCGGCGAACGGGGTCGACTTACGCGAACCCTTGAAGCCGACGGTGCCGGCCGACGCCCACGAGATGACGGCACCCGTGGGGTCCGTGATCGTGACGATCGTGTTGTTGAACGTGCTCTTGATGTGGGCCTCGCCCTGAGCGACGTTCTTCTTCTCCTTGCGGCGGATCTTGGTCTTCGCCGCAGCCTGACGGCTCTTCGGAGGCATGCATTAACTCCTGTGTTGGCTGGTCTATGAGATCTGCTTGAAGAAAGCTCTGTGATCAACGTCCTGAGGACGTCAGATCACTTGGCCTTCTTCTTGCCGGCGACGGTGCGCTTCGGACCCTTGCGGGTACGAGCGTTGGTCTTGGTGCGCTGGCCGCGGACCGGAAGGCCCATGCGGTGACGGCGACCCTGATAGCTGCCGATCTCGATCTTGCGGCGGATGTCGGCCTGAACTTCACGACGGAGGTCACCCTCGATCGTGAGGTTGCGACCCTCGATCTCGCGCTGAAGCTTGACCAGCTCTTCCTCGGAAAGCGCGTGGACGCGGGTGTTGCCATCAACACCGGTCGCGGCCAGGAGCTCCTTGGAGGTGGTACGGCCGATGCCGTAGATGTACGTAAGGGCGATCTCCACGCGCTTCTCGCGCGGAAGGTCGACACCAACGAGGCGTGCCATGGTGTTCCTTCTCTGTTATCGCCAGAGGTGTCGGTCGACGTACGTCTCGGGGTGGCGCCCCGGGCTCCGGCCTCTGGTCCGAAGGTGATTCGGATCCCGACTCGCGTCGGGTCCTAGTACGTCGATGAGATTCAGTTGTGTTGCGAGCGAGCCAGGGCCGAAGCCCTGTGCTCAGCCCTGCCGCTGCTTGTGGCGCGGGTTCTCGCAGATCACCATGACGCGGCCGTGGCGACGAATCACCTTGCACTTGTCACAGATCGGCTTGACGCTCGGGTTGACCTTCATGTCAGCCCTTTCTGATCGTTCCGGCTGGGACGTGCGCTCTGCGCACACGGCTCCCTCGCTCGGCCAGTACGAGCAAGCTCGCACTCGACCTCGCTCAGTCGCCTACTTGTACCGGTAGACGATCCGACCGCGGGTCAGGTCGTAGGGGGAGAGCTCCACCACCACACGGTCCTCGGGGAGGATCCGGATGTAGTGCTGTCGCATCTTGCCGCTGATGTGGGCGAGAACCTTGTGGCCATTGCTCAGCTCGACGCGGAACATGGCGTTAGGCAGGGCCTCCGTGATGGTGCCCTCGAGCTCGATCACGCCTTCTTTCTTCGGCATGCCCTCTGCAATCTGTTGGTGGGATCGTTCTTCTACCGTGTGGCCCGGGAACCTCTCGACGGTGTCGAGTGGACCTCGTGACCCGCTCGCCGCGCCCGATTCCCCCCATCAGATGAGGGCAGCCGTTGGACACGACGAGACAGACCCACGTTGGGCCGACACATCAGTCTAGGCCGCTGCGCAACCGATCGCCCAATCGACGTCCCTACCAGATGGCGGAGGCGAGGAGGCGCAAGGTCTCCTCGCGCGCCGGGGAGGTCGCCGGGTCGGTGCCGGCGACGGCACTGCTGATCGGGTTGACCATCACCTCGTCGACGCCGTACGTCGTGGCGAGCTCCTGGATTTGGGCGGCGGCCTGCGCCGGCGTGCCGATCACCCAGCGACGCTGCATCGACTCGCCCAGGAGCCGGTGCTGGCCGGGGATCTCCACCGCAGCGGCCTCCTCGACCGTGCGGAGCGGACCGAGCGGCTGGCCGGTGCGCAGGGCGATCATGCTCAGCAGCTGCGGACGGGCCAGGCGGACGGCCTCCTCCTCGGTCTCGGCGACCGCGGCGTTGACCGTCAGGAACGTCTGCGGCTCGGCCAGATCCTCCGAGGGCCGGAACTGCGAGCGGTAGAGCTCCAGCGCCTCCGCGGTGCCCGATCCGGAGAAGTGGTGCGCGAAGACGTACGGCAGGCCCTGGGCGGCGGCGAGCTGGGCGGAGAAGTCCGAGGAGCCGAGCAGCCACACGACCGGCTCGGTCCGGGCCGCGGGCGTGGCGCGCAGCTCATGGCTGCGACCGCTCACGGCCAGCGCGACGCCGTCGCGGCTGAGCATGGCGCGGATGTTGTCGACGTACTCGGGGAAGTGCTGGGCCGCGTCCTGCTCGACCGGTCCACCGTGGCGCAGCGCCCAGGAGGTGACCGGGTCGGTGCCCGGCGCGCGGCCCAGGCCCAGATCGATCCGCTCCGGGAACGCGGCCTCGAGCAGCGCGAACTGCTCGGCGACGACCAGCGGGGCGTGATTGGGCAGCATCACTCCCCCGCTGCCGACGCGGATCCGGCTGGTCACGCCGGCGACGAGCGCGATCAGCACCGGCGGGTTGGTCGAGCCGACCGCCGGCATGTTGTGGTGCTCGGCCAGCCAGTAGCGGGTGTAGCCGAGCTCGTCGGCCGTACGGGCGAGCCGCAGGGTCGCGGCGAGCGCGTCGGAGGACGACTGGTCGGTGCGGACAGGGACGAGGTCGAGAACAGACAAGCGCACCCAGGGTCAACGTGGACCCGGGGTGCGCTTGTTCCGTACGGAGCTCAGATGGCGCCGAAGGGGACGCCCAGGGAGCCGAGCATCTGCTCGCCGCCGTCGAGGGCGGTCAGCACCCAGACACCGTTCTTGGTGACGGTCATGGTGTGCTCGAAGTGCGCGGCCCAGGAGCTGTCCGTCGTGATGACGGTCCAGTCGTCCTCGAGGACGTTGGTCTCCTTGGTGCCGAGCGTGATCATCGGCTCGATCGCCAGGGCGAGGCCCTCGACGATCTTGGGGCCCTTGCCGGCCTTGCCGAAGTTCGGGACGTTCGGCGGCTGGTGCATCTGCGAGCCGATGCCGTGGCCGACGTAGTCCTCGAGGATCCCGTAACGGCCGTTGCGCTTCACGAAGCCCTCGACCGCGTGCGAGATGTCGGTGACCCGGCCGCCGAGACGGGCAGCGGCGATGCCGCGCCACATGGCGCCCTCGGTGACCTCCATCAGCTTGGTGACCTCCGGAGCGACCGTGCCGACCGCGACGCTGATGGCGGAATCACCGTGCCAGCCGTCGACGATGGCGCCGCAGTCGATCGAGATGACGTCGCCCTCGGCGAGCACGCGCTCTCCGGGGATCCCGTGCACGACCTCGTCGTTGACCGACGCGCAGATCGAGCCCGGGAAGCCGTGGTAGCCCTTGAAGGACGGTGTCGCGCCCTTGGTGCGGATGGAGTCCTCGGCGATCGCGTCGAGCTCTCCGGTCGAGATGCCGACGCGCACCGCGGCGCGCAGGACCTCGAGCGTCTCACCGACGACGAGACCGGCGCGGCGCATGGCGACGATCTGCTCGGGCGTCTTGATCTCGACGCCCCGGTCCAGCAGGCCCAACGGACTCAGCTCTCGCTGGTCTCGGACAGCGAGGCGAAGATCCGCTTGGTGACGTCGTCGACCTCGCCGAGACCATCGACCTCGTGGACCAGGCCACGTGCCTTGTAGACCTCGATCAGCGGGTGGGTCTGCTCGGCGTAGACCTCCTGGCGGCGACGGATGACGTCCTCGGTGTCGTCGGCGCGGCCCTCGATCTCGGCGCGCTGCAGCAGGCGCTGCACGATCTCCTCGGAGTCGACCGTGAGCACCACGACGGCGTCGAGCTGGTGGCCGGTCTGCTTGATCATCCCGTCGAGCTCCTCCACCTGCGCGAGGGTGCGCGGGTAGCCGTCGAGCAGGAAGCCATGCTCGGCGTCGGACTCGACGATCCGGTTGCTCACCATCCGGTTCGTGACCTCGTCGGGCACGTACTCGCCGGCGTCCATGTAGCGCTTGGCCTCGACACCGAGCGGGGTCCCTTGCGAGACGTTCGCGCGGAAGATGTCGCCGGTGGAGATCGCCGGGATGGAGAAGTGGTCGGCGATGAACTTGGCCTGGGTGCCCTTGCCCGCACCCGGCGGGCCCATGATCAGCAGCCTCATCAGCGGAGGAATCCTTCGTAGTTGCGCTGCTGGAGCTGGCTCTCGATCTGCTTCACCGTGTCCAGCGCGACACCCACCATGATCAGGATGGAGGTGCCACCGAACGGGAAGTTCTGGCTGGCGCCGATCAGCGCGAGCGCGATGAGCGGGATGAGCGCGATCAGACCCAGGTAGAGAGCACCGGGCAGCGTGATGCGGGACAGGACGTAGGACAGGTAGTCCTCGGTCGGCTTGCCCGCCCGGATCCCGGGGATGAAGCCGCCGTACTTCTTCATGTTGTCGGCCACCTCAGTCGGGTTGAAGGTGATCGAGACGTAGAAGTAGGTGAAGAAGACGATGAGCAGGAAGTACGCGATCATGTACGCCGGGTGGTCGCCCTTCACGAAGTACGTGTCGATCCAGGTGACCCAGCGCGACGAGCTGTTCTGGTTGAACTGGGCGGCCATGGCCGGCAGGTACAGCAGCGAGCTGGCGAAGATGACCGGGATGACGCCGGCCTGGTTGACCTTGAGCGGGATGTAGGTCGAGGAGCCGCCGAACATCCGGCGTCCGACCATCCGGCGGGCGTACTGCACCGGGATACGGCGCTGCGCCTGCTCGATGAAGATGACCGCGGCCATGATCGCCAGACCGATGATCATGACGAAGCCGAAGGTGTACCAGCCGTGCTGCTGGCGCACCGACCACAGCGTGGTCGGGAAGGTCGCGACGACCTGGGTGAAGATGAGGATCGACATGCCGTTGCCGATGCCGCGCTCGGTGATGAGCTCGCCGAGCCACATGATCACGGCGGTGCCGGCGGTCATGGTGACGACCATGACGAGGAACGTCTTGGTGCCGTTCGAGTGCAGCAGCGGCTGCGAGCAGCCGTTCAGCAGGTTGCCGGACCGGGCGAGCGCCACGATGCCGGTCGCCTGGAGCAGCGCGAGGCCGAGGGTGAGGTAGCGGGTGTACTGGGTGATCTTGGTCTGCCCGGCCTGGCCCTCGTTCTTGAGGGCCTCCAGCCGCGGGATCACGACCACTAGCAGCTGCAGGATGATGCTCGCGGTGATGTACGGCATGATGCCGAGCGCGAAGATCGTCAACCGCAGCAGCGCGCCGCCGGAGAACAGGTTCACCAGGTTGTAGAGCCCGGCGCCGGAGCCCGACTTCGTCAGGTCGATGCACTCACGCACGTTGTGGACGTTGACGCCCGGAGCGGGGATCTGCGAGCCGGCCCGGAAGATCACGATGACCAACAGGACGTAGAACAGCTTGCGACGCAGGTCCGGGGTGCGGAATGCGTTTACGAACGCGCCAAGCACGAGTAGTTCCTCTTTCGACAACCAGCTAGGGGGCCCTCTGCAGGCACGCCGCGGAAAACCCCGCAGAGCCTAACAGGCCTCATGACAACTCGAGCGCGGCAGGGGCTGTCGTATGACAGACCCCGGCCGCGCTCGCGTTAGGAATCAGTACCTCAGAGAACCGTGACGGTTCCGCCGGCGGCCTCGATCTTCTCCTTGGCGGAGGTCGAGAACGCGTTCGCGGTGACCTCGACCTTGACGGTCAGGTCGCCCTGGCCGAGAACCTTCACCGGCTGGTTCTTGCGAACCGCACCCTTGGCGACGAGGTTCTCGGGAGTGACGGTGCCACCCTCGGGGAACAGCTCGGAGAGCTTGTCGAGGTTGACGACCTGGAACTCGATCTTGAACGGGTTCCGGAAGCCCTTGAGCTTCGGGAGCCGCATGTGGATCGGCATCTGGCCACCCTCGAAGGCGACCGGAACCTGGTAACGGGCCTTGGTTCCCTTGGTACCACGGCCGGCCGTCTTACCCTTCGAGCCCTCACCACGACCAACGCGGATCTTGGCCTTCTTGGCACCCTTGGCGGGACGCAGTTCGTGCAGCTTGAGCGTCATGTCAGTCGACCTCCTCGACCGTCACAAGGTGACGGACGGTGTTGACCATGCCGCGGATCTCGGGGCGGTCCTCCTTGACGACCACGTCGTTGATCCGCTTGAGACCGAGCGTGCGCAGGGTCTCGCGCTGGTTCTTCTTCAGGCCCACGAGGCCCTTGTTCTGGGTGACCTTCAGCTGAGCCATCAGGCCGACACCTCCGCCGCGGCCGGAGCCGCCGTGGCCTCAGCGCGCGCCTTGAGCAGCGCGGCCGGGGCGACGTGCTCGACGGGCAGACCACGACGAGCCGCAACGGCCTCGGGCTGCTCGAGCATCTTGAGGGCCTCCACCGTCGCGTGGACGATGTTGATCTGATTCGACGAACCGAGCGACTTGCTCAGGACGTCGTGGATGCCCGCGCACTCCAGGACGGCGCGCACCGGACCACCGGCGATAACACCGGTACCGGGAGCGGCCGGACGAAGAAGAACGACGCCAGCCGCCTTCTCACCCTGGACCGGGTGCGGGATCGTGCCCTGGATGCGGGGAACGCGGAAGAATGCCTTCTTCGCCTCCTCGACACCCTTGGCGATCGCCGCGGGAACTTCCTTCGCCTTGCCGTAGCCGACGCCGACCAGACCCTCACCGTCACCGACGATCACGAGGGCGGTGAAGCTGAAGCGACGACCACCCTTCACGACCTTCGCGACACGGTTGATCGCAACGACGCGCTCGATGTAGGCGGTCTTCTCGGCACCCTGGTTGCCGCGACGGTCGTCGCGGCCCCCACGGCGCTCGCCACCACGCTGTCCGCGCTGGGCTCCGCTCATGAGACTTTCCTCTACTCTCTCTGCTCTTGCGATCAGAAGGACAGGCCGGACTCGCGCGCGGCGTCAGCCAGCGCCGCGATGCGACCCGTGTACTTGTTTCCGGCACGGTCGAAGACGACCGCCTCGATGCCCGCGGCCTTGGCGCGGGATGCGACCAGCTCGCCGACCTGCTTGGCCTTGGCGGTCTTGTCGCCCGCCGCGGCACGCAGGTCCGCCTCCATGGTGGAGGCGTACGCGATGGTCTTGCCGACCTGGTCGTCGACGACCTGCACGCTGAGGTGCTTGGCCGACTTGGTGACAACCAGGCGCGGCTTCTCTGCCGTACCGGAGATCTTCTTCCGACCGCGGACCTGGCGCTTGAGACGCGCCTTGACCTTGGCAGCGGTGTGCTTGTTGTTCGACAGCGAGATGGCCATCACTTACCAGCCTTTCCGACCTTGCGGCGGACGTTCTCGCCGGCGTAACGAACGCCCTTGCCCTTGTACGGCTCAGGCTTGCGCAGCTTGCGGATGTTCGCGGCGACCTCGCCGACGAGCTGCTTGTCGATGCCCGCGACACCGAACTTGGTGGCGTTCTCAACGCTGAAGGTGATGCCCTCGGGCGCCTTGAACGTGATCGGGTGGGAGTAGCCCAGCTGGAACTCCAGCTCGGTGGGGCTCTTCGGGATGACTCGGTAACCGACACCCACGATCTCGAGCTTCTTCTCGTAGCCCTCGGTGACGCCGATGACCATGTTGTTGACCAGCGTGCGGGTCAGGCCGTGAAGGGCCTTGCTCTTGCGCTCGTCGTCGGGGCGGTTGACGTCCAGGACGCCCTCACCCTTCTCCACGGTGATCGGCTCGGCAACGGTGTGCGACAGCGTGCCCTTGGGGCCCTTGACGGTCACAACCGGACCGTCGAGCTGTACGTCGACGCCAGCCGGGACCGCGACGGGGAGCTTGCCAATGCGCGACATGCTTTGTTTCTCCTATCTCGGTCTCAGGTCACCAGACGTAGGCGAGGACTTCGCCGCCCACGCCCTTCTGGTTCGCCTGGCGGTCGGTCAGCAGACCCTGGCTCGTCGAGATGATCGCGACGCCCAGGCCGCCGAGCACCTTCGGCAGGCCGGTGTGCTTGGCGTAGACGCGCAGACCGGGCTTGCTGATCCGGCGGACGCCGGCGATCGAGCGCTCACGGTTGCGGCCGTACTTCAGGGTGATGGTCAGCGTCTTGCCGACCTCGCCCTCGGCGGGCTCAGCGACCTCGAACGAGGTGATGTAGCCCTCCTGCTTGAGGATCTCGGCGACGCCCTGCTTCAGCTTGCTGTAAGGCATGGACACCGCGTCGTGGTACGCCTGGTTGGCGTTGCGCAGACGAGTAAGCATGTCTGCGATCGGGTCAGTCATCGTCATGATGTGTGTTCTTTCTCGAAGCGGTTTCGCGCCCCTCGCTGGGAACGCGACCTTCAACGGTTAGTGGTGAGAGGTCACCAGGAGGACTTGGTCACGCCGGGGAGCTCGCCGCGGTGGGCCATCTCACGCAGGCAGATACGGCACAGGCCGAACTTGCGGAACACAGCCTTCGGGCGGCCGCAGCGCTGGCAGCGGGTGTAACCGCGGACAGCGAACTTCGGCTTACGCTCGGCCTTGACCTTGAGCGCGGTCTTCGCCATGTCAGTTCTCCTTGAACGGGAAGCCGAGCGCCTTGAGCAGCGCGCGACCCTGGTCGTCGTTGGTGGCCGTGGTCACGAGGGTGATGTCCATACCCCGCGGACGGTCGATCTTGTCCTGGTCGATCTCGTGGAACATGACCTGCTCCGTGAGACCGAAGGTGTAGTTGCCACGGCCGTCGAACTGGTTGCCGTTCAGACCACGGAAGTCGCGGATGCGCGGGAGGGCGGTCGCCAGGAGGCGGTCGAGGAACTCCCACATCCGGTCGCCACGCAGCGTGACGTGGGCGCCGATCGGCATGCCCTCACGCAGCTTGAACTGGGCGATCGACTTCTTCGCCTTGTTGACGAGCGGCTTCTGACCCGTGATCGCGGTGAGGTCCTTGATGGCGCCCTCGATCAGCTTCGAGTCGCGCGCGGCCTCGCCGACACCCATGTTGACCACGATCTTGGTCAGACCGGGGACCTGCATGACGTTCGCGATCTCGAACTGGTCCTTCAGCGCGGGAGCGATCTCCTCGCGGTACTTCGTCTTGAGACGCGGGGTGGAGCGCACGATGGTGGACTCGCTCATCTCAGATCTCCTTCCCGGTCTTGCGCGACACGCGGACGCTGCGCTCGGCGGCGTACGTGGAGCCGTCGGGGCGACGCTTGGTGACGGCGACGCGCTTCGAGCCCGTACGGACCGGCTTGCCGTCCTCGAGAAGCATCACGTTGGACACGTGGATCGGGGCCTCGGTGGTGATGATGCCGCCGGTGGTGCCGGCGCGACCGCCCTGGTCCTGGACCTTGGTGTGCTTCTTGATGCGGTTGACGCCCTCGACGACGACTCGCTCGTCCTCGATGAAGACGGCGATGATCTTGCCCTCGGCGCCCTTGTCCTTGCCGGCGATCACCTTGACGGTGTCGCCCTTCTTGACCTTCAGACCCTTAGCCATCACAGCACCTCCGGAGCCAGCGAGATGATCTTCATGAACTTCTTCTCGCGCAGCTCGCGGCCCACGGGGCCGAAGATGCGGGTTCCACGGGGCTCGCCGTCGTTCTTCAGAATGACAGCGGCGTTCTCGTCGAACTTGATGTAAGAGCCGTCGGGACGACGACGCTCCTTGACGGTGCGAACGATGACAGCCTTCACGACGTCACCCTTCTTGACGTTGCCGCCCGGGATCGCGTCCTTCACGGTGGCGACGATGGTGTCACCGATGCCGGCGTAGCGACGCCCAGAGCCACCGAGTACGCGGATGCAGAGGATCTCCTTCGCACCCGTGTTGTCGGCGACCTTGAGTCGCGACTCCTGCTGGATCATTGTTTCTCCTTGTCGAGCTGGTTCTCATCCGCAGACATGGCAGATGAGCCTGGCCGAACTGATGTGGATTGGTGGGCGATGGCCCGAGGATCAATGATCCTCGGGCACTCACCCGTTGGTCAATTTGGCGTCACCGCGAGGCGACGCCGTGACAAGGCCGTACGGCGGCCCACTGCGGGGCCGCCGTACGGCGCAGATCACTTGGCCTTTTCGAGAATCTCGACGACGCGCCAGCGCTTCGTCTTCGACAGCGGCCGGGTCTCCATGACCAGAACGCGGTCGCCGATGCCGGCCTCGTTGTTCTCGTCGTGGGCCTTCAGCTTGGAGCTGCGTCGCATGACCTTGCCGTAGAGCGCGTGCTTCACGCGGTCCTCGACCTCGACCACGACGGTCTTCTCCATCTTGTCGCTGACGACCAGACCCTCGCGGACCTTACGGTCGTTGCGCTGCTCAGCAGTCTGCTCGCTCATGCGGCACCATCCTCGTTGCTAGCACCCGGCGCCGTACGGATCCCGAGCTCGCGCTCGCGGAGGACCGTGTAGATCCGGGCGATGTCCTTCTTGACCGTACGGAGACGGCCGTGGCTCTCCAGCTGGCCGGTGGCCGCCTGGAAGCGGAGGTTGAACAGCTCCTCCTTGGCCTCGCGGAGCTTGGCCTCCAGATCGGAAGCCGTGAGCTCGTCGAGCTCGTGAGCCTTCAGCTCGTTCGCCATCAGAACTCACCTGCCTCTCGCGTGATGAAACGGCACTTCATGGGGAGCTTGTGGATCGCGCGGCGCATCGCCTCGCGGGCCACGTCCTCCGGAACACCGGAGAGCTCGAACATGACACGGCCGGGCTTGACGTTGGCGACCCACCACTCCGGGGAGCCCTTACCGGAACCCATGCGGGTCTCGGCCGGCTTCTTCGTGAGGGGGCGGTCCGGGTAGATGTTGATCCAGACCTTGCCGCCACGCTTGATGTGACGGGTCATGGCGATACGAGCCGACTCGATCTGTCGGTTGGTCACGTAGTGACCCTCGAGCGCCTGGATACCGAAGTCACCGAAGGCGAGCGACGTGCCGCCCTTGGCAGCGCCGGAGCGCTTCGGGTGGTGCTGCTTGCGGTGCTTGACGCGACGGGGCATCAGCATGACGGTCAGGCCTCCTGGCTGGTCGTCTCGGCAGCGGCAGCCTCAGCAGCCGGAGCCTCGGTGGCAGGGGCCTCGGAGCGCTCGCCGCGAGCCGGGCGGGAGCCGCCACGGTTCGGACGGTCACCGCCGCGGCTCGGCCGGCCGCTGCGGCCGGGGACACCGGCGCGCGCAGCCTGCTGAGCCTGACGCTCGGCACGGGTGCCGGCGACCTCGCCCTTGTAGATCCAGACCTTCACGCCGATGCGGCCGAAGGTCGTACGGGCCTCGTAGAAGCCATAGTCGATGTCGGCACGCAGGGTGTGCAGCGGAACGCGGCCCTCGCGGTAGAACTCGGTGCGCGACATCTCGGCGCCGTTGAGTCGACCGGAGCACTGGATCCGGATGCCCTTGGCACCCGAGCGCATCGTGGTCTGCATGGCCTTGCGCATGGCGCGACGGAACTGCACGCGACCGCTGAGCTGCTCGGCGACACCCTGGGCGACCAGCTGAGCGTCGACCTCGGGGTTCTTGACCTCGAGGATGTTCAGCTGGACCTGCTTGCCGGTGAGCTTCTCGAGCTCGCCGCGGATGCGGTCGGCCTCGGCGCCACGGCGACCGATCACGATGCCGGGACGCGCGGTGTGGATGTCCACACGGACGCGGTCACGGGTGCGCTCGATCTCGACCTTGGAGATGCCGGCCCGCTCCATGCCCTTGGAGAGCAGCTTGCGGATGGCGACGTCCTCGCCGACGTACGACTTGTAGAGCTTGTCGGCGTACCAACGGGACTTGTGGTCCGTCGAGATGCCGAGGCGGAAGCCGTTCGGGTTGATCTTCTGACCCATTACTTGCCACCCTTCTTGGCCGCCACGACCTCAGCCGGCTGAACGGCGAGGGTGATGTGGCTGGTGCGCTTGTTGATCCGCGTCGCACGGCCCTGGGCACGGGGGCGCCAGCGCTTCATGGTCGGACCCTCGTCGACACGGGCGACGGAGATGACCAGCGTGCCGCGGTCGAGACCCTCAGTGGTCTCGGCGTTGGCGATGGCGCTCTCCAGCACCTTGTAGACGGTCTCGGAGGCCGCCTGCGGCGCGAACGCCAGCAGGGACAGCGCCTCGTCGACGGGCAGGCCGCGGACCAGGTCGACGACCCGGCGAGCCTTCATCGGCGTGATGCGCTGGTAGCGGGCGACCGAGAAGGCGCCGACCTCGTCGCCGAGGAGCGACTGGCGGCGGTCGCTGGTCTTAACGCGCTCGGTGGCGGTCATCGACGCTTCCCCTTCCGGTCTTCCTTGACGTGACCCTTGTACGTGCGGGTCGGAGCGAACTCGCCCAGCTTGTGACCGACCATGGAGTCGGACACGAACACCGGGACGTGCTTGCGACCGTCGTGCACCGCGATCGTGTGTCCGATGAAGGACGGCAGGATCATCGAGCGGCGCGACCAGGTCTTGATGACGTTATGGGTGCCCTTCTCGTTCTCGGCGTCCACCTTCTTGAGGAGGTGGCCGTCGACGAAGGGGCCCTTCTTCAGGCTGCGAGGCATGTCAGTTACTTCCTACCCTTGCCGGACTTGCGACGGCGGATGATCATCGAGTCGGAGGCCTTGCGCTTGCGCGTACGGCCCTCGGGCTTGCCCCACGGGGTCACCGGGTTACGACCACCGGAGGTCTTACCCTCACCACCACCGTGCGGGTGGTCGACCGGGTTCATCACGACACCACGGACGGTCGGGCGGACGCCCTTCCAGCGCATACGGCCGGCCTTGCCCCAGTTGATGTTCGACTGCTCGGCGTTGCCGACCTCGCCGATCGTCGCGCGGCAGCGCACGTCGACGAAGCGCATCTCGCCCGAGGGCAGACGCAGCGTGGCCTTCGTGCCCTCACGGGCGATCAGCTGGGCGGAGTTGCCGGCGGAGCGAGCCATCTTGGCGCCACCGCCGGGGCGGAGCTCCACGTTGTGGATCGTGGTACCGACCGGGATGTTGCGCAGCGGGAGGTTGTTGCCGACCTTGATGTCAGCGCCAACGCCCGACTCGACGACCTGGCCCTGCTCGATGCCCTTCGGCGCCACGATGTAGCGCTTCTCGCCGTCGAAGTAGTGCAGGAGCGCGATGCGGGCGGTGCGGTTGGGGTCGTACTCGATGTGAGCGACCTTGGCCGGCACGCCGTCCTTGTCGTAGCGCTTGAAGTCGATGATGCGGTAGGCACGCTTGTGGCCACCACCGATGTGGCGGGTGGTGATACGGCCCTGGTTGTTACGACCACCGGTCTTCGGCAGCGGAACGGTCAGCGACTTCTCCGGCGTGGTCCGGGTGATCTCGACGAAGTCGGCCACGGACGAGCCACGACGGCCCGGCGTAGTCGGCTTGTACTTACGGATAGCCATCAGGCCTGCCCTCCGAAGATGTCGATGCGGTGACCCTCAGCCAGGCTGACGATCGCGCGCTTGGTGTCCTTGCGCTTGCCAAGGCCAACGCGCGTCTGGCGGGCCTTGCCCTTGCGGTTGATCGTGTTGACCGAGGTCACCTTGACGTTGAACACCTTCTCGACCGCGATCTTGATCTCGGTCTTGTTCGCGTCCGGGCGGACGATGAAGGTGTACTTGTTGGCGTCGAGAAGGCCGTAGCTCTTCTCCGAGACCACGGGCGCGAGCAGGATGTCGCGCGGGTCGTAGTGCAGGGTGCTCACTTCTCGTCCTCCGACTCAGCAGCGGCGGCCTTCTTCGCAGCCGTCTTCTTCGCAGCGGTCTTCTTGGCGGGAGCGGCCGCGACCTCGACGCCGGTGAAGGCGGAGTAGGCAGCGGTCGAGAAGACCACGTCCTCGGCGTTCAGCACGTCGTAGGTGTTGAGCTGGTCAGCAGCAACGATGTGCACCCGGGGAAGGTTGCGGAACGACAGCCAGGCAGCGACCTCGGCGCGGTCCAGGACCACGAGGAACTTGGTGCGCTCGGTCAGACCGGCCAGGCCAGCAGCAGCGGCCTTGGTGGACGGCTTCTCGAACACGAAGTCCGCGACGTGGATGCGACCGTTGGCAGCGCGGTCCGAGAGGGCGCCCTTGAGAGCGGCGGCCTTCATCTTCTTGTTGGTGCGCTGGCTGTAGTCACGCGGGGTCGGGCCGTGGACAACGCCACCGCCGCGGTGCTCCGGAGCGCGGACCGAACCCTGACGGGAGCGGCCGGTGCCCTTCTGCTTGAACGGCTTGACACCCGAACCGGAGACCTCGCCGCGGTTCTTGGTCTTGTGCGTGCCCTGGCGAGCAGCAGCCAGCTGGGCGACGACGACCTGGTGGATCAGCGGAACGCTGACCGGAGCCTCGAAGATCTCGGCGGGCAGGTCGACCTTGACAGTGTTGAGAGCCATGATCAGGCCTCCGTCTTCTTCGCGGCCGAGCGCAGGACCACGAGACCACCCTTGGGGCCGGGAACGGCGCCCTTGATGAGAATGAGGCCCTTCTCGGTGTCGACGGCGTGCACGGTCAGGTTCTGGGTGGTGACGGTGTCAGTACCCATCTGGCCGGCCATGCGGACGCCCTTGAACACGCGACCGGGGGTGGCGCAAGCGCCGATCGAGCCCGGCTTGCGGTGGTTGCGGTGGGCACCGTGGGAGGCGCCGACGCCGGAGAAGCCGTGGCGCTTCATGGTTCCGGCGAAGCCCTTGCCCTTGCTGGTGCCGGTCACGTCGATCTCGGCGCCCGCGGCGAAGGTGTCGACCGGGAGCTCCTGGCCCACGGTGTACGACGACGCGTCGGCGGTGCGGATCTCAACGAGGTGGCGGCGCGGCGTGGTGCCGGCCTTGGCGAACTGGCCGGCCTGCGGCTTGTTCACCTTGCGGCCCTCGATCTCGCCGAACCCGACCTGAACGGCGTTGTAGCCGTCGGTCTCGGGGGTGCGGATCTGGGTCACCACGTTGGTGTTCGCCACGATGACGGTGACCGGAACGACCTTGTTGTTCTCGTCCCAGAGCTGGGTCATGCCGAGCTTGGTGCCCAGCAGGCCCTTCACGTTACGTTCGAAAGTCATCTCAACAACCTCAGAGCTTGATCTCGATGTCGACACCGGCCGGCAGGTCGAGGCGCATCAGCGAGTCGACCGTCTTCGGGGTCGGGTCGATGATGTCGATGAGGCGCTTGTGCGTGCGCATCTCGAAGTGCTCGCGGGAGTCCTTGTACTTGTGGGGCGAGCGGATGACGCAGTACACGTTCTTCTCGGTCGGCAGCGGCACCGGGCCGGCGACCTTGGCACCCGTGCGGGTGACCGTGTCCACGATCTTGCGCGCCGAGGTGTCGATCACCTCGTGGTCATAGGCCTTGAGCCTGATGCGGATCTTCTGTCCCGCCATCTGTCTCTCTCGTCCTTCTCGTCTGCGTTGCCGCGTGCGTACTCAGGACGTCCTCGGGGTTGAGTCAGTCCAGCCCGGTTACTCACCGCCACCGCAGACCTTCGACCCCCGAGGTCGGGCGTGTCGCGCTTTTCGGCTTACGCCACGCGACACTGGCCTTGACCAGGATCTCCACTCTGCGGTTGTTTCGGCAGCCCCCGACAGGTTCGTCAGGTGCGAATCGGACTCCCCGTGCGGCGCGGACATGACTGACCACCGACCGACACCCGGGCCCACGAGGGGCCCTCAACGGGAGAAGCGATTCAGTAATCAAGATGTGCCGCACCCCGGCAAGTCCACCGGAGCAACCAGAGAATCTTGTCAGAGGATCACCCGCTGACCAAATCCAGCGGATGCCCCCTCTCCTGAGAGCGTTCCCACGCCGTTGTGACCTGCGTTACCCAACTGTTATTCCTGAGAGCGCCCTGAGTCTTGACCTGAGAGTTTCCCGACGCTTGCATCAAGGGGGACGAAGAGGGAGCGACGGAGCCGAGGGTCCGGACGCTCCATCAATGAGGAGAGGCAAAGAGATGCGAGTAGGCAAGATCCGTCGCGGAGCGGCTACGGTCGCTGCGCTGGCGAGTGCAGCGCTGGTCGTCGCCGGCTGTGGCAGTAGCGACGACGAGAACGGCACCGCCGGAGGCACCTCGCCGGGCGAGGGCAAGGCAGAGTGCGCGCAGCTGACCAGCTACGGCGACCTCACCGGGCGCGAGGTGCACGTCTACACCGGCATCGTCGAGCCGGAGGACAAGGCCCAGAAGGACAGCTACAAGCTGTTCACCGAGTGCACCGGCGCCACCGTCAACTACGAGGGCTCGAAGGACTTCGAGGCCCAGGTCGTCGTCCGTGCGCGCGGCGGCAACGCCCCGGACATCGCCTACGTCCCGCAGCCGGGCCTGCTCAAGACCTTGGTGCAGACCAAGGCCGTCAAGCCGGCCCCGCAGGCGGTGGCTGACAACGTCGACAAGTGGTTCGGCGAGGACTGGAAGTCGTACGGCACCGTCGACGGCACCTTCTACGCCGCGCCTCTCGGCGCGAACGTGAAGTCGTTCGTCTGGTACTCCCCCAAGATGTTCAAGGCCAACGGCTGGACGGTCCCGACCACCTGGGCCGACCTGATCAAGCTCTCCGACGAGGCCGCGGCCAAGGGCATCAAGCCTTGGTGCGCCGGCTTCGAGTCCGGCGAGGCGACCGGCTGGCCGGGCACCGACTGGCTCGAGGACATGGTGCTGCGCACCGCGGGCCCGGACGTCTACACCAAGTGGCTCAACCACGAGATCCCGTTCAACGACCCGCAGATCGCGACCGCGCTCGACCGGGCCGGCAGCATCCTGAAGAACCCCAAGTACGTCAACGGCGGCATCGGCGACGTGAAGTCGATCGCGACCACCGCGTTCCAGGAGGGCGGCCTGCCGATCCTCGACGGCAAGTGCGCGTTCCACCGCCAGGCCTCCTTCTACGCGGCCAACTGGCCCGAGGGCACCAAGGTCACCGCGGACGGCGACGTGTTCGCGTTCTACCTGCCGGGTGACGACGCCTCGTCCAAGCCGGTCCTCGGCGGTGGCGAGTTCGTCGCGGCGTTCAACGACAAGCCGGAGACGCAGGCCTTCCAGACCTTCCTCTCCAGCGACACCTGGGCCAACGAGAAGGCCAAGGCCACCCCTGACGGCGGCTGGGTCAGCGCCAACAAGGGCCTGGACGTCAACAACCTGACGAGCCCGATCGACAAGCTCTCCGCCTCGATCCTCCAGGACCCGAACGCGGTCTTCCGCTTCGACGCCTCCGACCTGATGCCGGCCGAGGTCGGCTCGGGATCCTTCTGGAAGCAGATGGTCAACTGGATCACCGGTCAGGACACCAAGACCACCCTCGACGAGATCGAGAAGAGCTGGCCGACGTCGTGACGTGACCGATGGCCGGGCCGTAGCGCGCAGCGAGCGCGGTGCGGCCCGGCCGTCGTCTCGTCTTCCCGTCATCCAGAACTGCAGGAGGGGGACCCATGTCCACAGGAGAGAAGCTCCTTCAAGCCCTGATCGTCGTCGCGATCTTCTTCGCGGTCGTCACGCTCATCCTCACGCTCACCTCGCGCGTCCGCTCGCGCGCCGGTGAGCTGATCCAGTCCATGGCCTTCGTCCTGCCCGCCGTCGGGCTGGTCGGCGTGGGCCTGCTGTATCCGGCGATCAACTCGATCAACCTGTCCCTCAAGGACAAGTACTCCACCAAGTACGTCGGCTTCGACAACTACAAGACCATCTTCACCGACGCCGACCTGCTGCGCGTGCTCGGCAATACCGCCCTGTGGGTGGTGGTCACGCCGATCGTCGCCACGCTCATCGGCCTGATCTACGCGGTGCTCACCGACCACGCACGCTTCGAGCGCACGGCGAAGGCCATCATCTTCCTGCCCATGGCGATCTCGCTGGTCGGCGCCTCGCTGATCTGGAAGTTCGTCTACGACGACCGCATCGGCCTGCTCAACGCCTTCACCGACACGGTCGGGCTGGGCCGGCACCACTGGCTGATCAACAGCCCCTGGAACAACATCTGGCTGATCGTCATCCTGATCTGGGTGCAGGCGGGCTTCGCGATGACGGTGCTCTCGGCCTCGATCAAGGCGATCCCGACCGACATCATCGAGGCGGCCAAGCTCGACGGGGTCGGCGGGCTGAAGATGTTCCGCTTCATCACCGTGCCGAGCATCCGACCGACCCTGATCGTCGTGCTCACCACGATCACCATCACCACGCTCAAGGCCTTCGACATCGTGCGCCAGACCACCGGCGGCAACTACAAGACCAGCGTGTTGTCCTACGAGTACTACCGGCAGTCCTTCCAGTCCGCGAACTGGGGCCTGGGCTCCGCGCTCGCGGTGCTGATCTTCGTCCTGGTGCTGCCGGTGGTCATCTACAACATCCGTCAGATGCGCAAGCTGGAGGCCCGATGACCGTCACCCCGATCGCCCAGGTCCCGGTCGCCGAGAAGCTGACCGCGCCTGCTGCCGCGAAGAAGACGCTCACCTCGCCATGGGCGTCCCTGGCCGCCTTCGTCATCGCGGTCTTCTGGACCGTGCCGACGGCCGGCCTGCTGATCTCCTCGTTCCGCCCCGAGCACGACGTGAAGACGACCGGGTGGTGGCACATCTTCACCCACCCGAGCTTCACGTTCGAGAACTACCGGACGGTGTTCAGCGGCACCGGCGAGACCGGCCTGTTCCCGTTCATCGTCAACTCGATCGCGATCACCGTGCCTGCGGTGATCATCCCGATCTTCTTGGCGACGATGGCGGCGTACGCGTTCGCGTGGATGAGATTCCCGGGCAAGGACCTGCTCTTCATCATGATCTTCGCGCTGCAGATCGTGCCGATCCAGGTCACCCTGGTCCCCCTGCTCAACCTGTACGTGAAGCTCGGGCTGCAGGGCCAGGACGCACCCGCGGGAGGCTTCTACTCCCTGTGGCTCTCGCACACGATGTTCGCGCTGCCGCTGGCGATCTTCCTGCTGCACAACTTCATGCGGGAGATCCCCGGTGAGCTGATCGAGTCGGCGCGCATGGACGGGGCGACCCACGTGCAGATCTTCCTGCGCGTGATCTTCCCGCTGATGATGCCCGCGATGGCCGCCTTCGGCATCCTGCAGTTCCTGTGGGTCTGGAACGACCTGCTCGTGGCGCTGGTCTTCGGCGGCTTCAAGATCTACCCGATCAACGCCCAGCTGGCCGCCCTGGCCGGCACCCGCGGCTCGGACTGGCACCTGCTCGCCTCGGGCGCGTTCGTGTCGCTGATCATCCCGCTGATCGTCTTCCTGTCGCTGCAGCGGTTCTTCGTACGGGGTCTGCTCGCCGGCTCCGTCAAGGGCTGAGGAGCGAGGCCGCAACGCCGAGCACCTCTCTCTATACACAGAGCGGCCCGCCATCCCTTCGGGGATGGCGGGCCGCTCTGCTCACGCTCCGCGGGCGATCAGACCGCCAGCGCGTTCGCCTTGATGACGTCGGAGTAGAAGAACGCCGAGTCCTTGGGGTGCCGGCTCTGCGTCGGGAAGTCGACGTGGATGATGCCGAACCGCTTCGCGTAGCCCCAGGCCCACTCGAAGTTGTCCATCACCGACCAGGCGTAGTAGCCGTTGACGTCGACGCCCTTGTCGATGGCGTCGAGCAGGGCGCCCAGGTGGTCGCGCAGGTAGTTCACGCGCTGGGTGTCGTGCACCGCGACCGTGGAGTCGTCGGCGGCAGCGTCGGCGACGGCCTGCGGGTCGAGGAGCTCCTCGCTCGAGATGCCGTTCTCGGTCACCTGCAGCGGCACGCCGTAGTCGTTGTGCAGCCGCACCAGCAGATCGGTCAGACCCGAGGGGACGATCGGCCAGCCCATGATGGTGGTCTCGACCTCGGGACCGTAGCCGATGCTGGCGGCCTTGTCGGTGCCCGGGAAGGTGACCTGGCCCGGCGTCGGCGCCGCGATCCGCTGGGGGTTGTAGTAGTTCACACCCAGGAAGTCGATCGGCTGGTGGATGTCGGCCTCGTCGCCGTCCTTGATGAAGGACCAGTCGGTGAGGTGACTGGTGGTCTCCAGCAGCTCGGCCGGGTAACCGCCCTTGAGCATCGGGTCGAGCCAGATGCGGTTGGCGACCAGGTCCAGGTGCTGGGTGGCGGCCAGGTCCTCAGCGGAGTCCGAGGCGGCCTCGAGCTGGTGGATGTTGAGCGTGACCGAGACGCCGGTGGTCGCCGGCAGCACCGAGCGCAGCGCCTGGACGGCCTTGCCGTGAGCCAGGTTGAGGTGGTGCGCGACCGGGTAGCACAGCGAGTTGTCCGTCAGACCCGGCGCGTGCTCGCCGCTGCCGTAGCCGAGGTAGGCCGAGCACCACGGCTCGTTCAGCGTGGTGACGGCGCTGAGGCGGTCACCCAGCCGCTCCCCCACGACGCGAGCGAACTCGGCGAAGTGGTCGGCGACCGTACGGTCGAGCCAGCCGTAGCTGCCGCCCTGGTCGAGTGCCTGCGGCAGGTCCCAGTGGTACAGCGTCGCCAGCGGGTTGATGCCGCGGGCGAGCATGCCGTCGACGAGGCGGTCGTAGAAGTCCAGACCCTCCTTGTTGAGCGTCTTGCCGTCCGCCATGACCCGCGGCCACGCGATGGAGAGCCGGTAGTTCTGGAAGCCGAGCTCGGCCATGAGGTCGAGGTCGGACTCCCACCGGTGGTAGTGGTCGCAGGCCACGTCACCGGTGTCGCCGCCGACGACCTTGCCGGGGGTGTGGGAGAAGGTGTCCCAGATGCTCGGGCCGCGACCGCCCTCGGTCGCACCTCCCTCGATCTGGTAGGACGCCGCGGCGACACCCCATACGAAACCTTCGGGGAAATTCCTGGTCATCCCTTGACCGCTCCTTCCATGATGCCGCCAACGATCTGGCGTCCGAGTAGGGCGAAGACGATGAGCACCGGGATGGTGCCGTACAGCGTCCCTGCCATGATGATCGATTGCTGCGGCGCAAAGCCACTGGCAAGACTCTGGAAAGCGACCTGAATGGTCGGATTGCCCGAGTTGAGGGTGATGAGCGGCCAGAAGAAGTCGTTCCAGGCCGTCAGGAAGGTCAGCATGCCGAGGACCGCCATCGCCGGACGCACGGCCGGGACGACGATCTGCAGGAAGACCTTGGTGGTGCTGGCGCCGTCCATGTAGGCGGACTCGATGAGCTCGTCCGGGACCGCCTTGGAGATGTACTGGCGCATGAAGAAGACGCCGAACGCGGTGACCAGGGTGGGCAGGATGACCGAGGTCAGGTGACCGGCCAGGCCCCACTTCGCCATCAGCATGTAGAGCGGGATGACGCCCATCTGGGTCGGCACCATCATCGTGCCGATGCAGATGCCGAGCAGGACGTTGCGGCCCTTGAACCTCAGCTTCGCGAAGGCGAAGCCGGCCAGGGTGCACAGCGCCACGGTGCCCGCGGTGATGCAGCCGGAGACGATGATCGAGTTGATCAGGCCCTTGTTGAGCGGGGCCATCTCCAGCGCCTTGTGGATGTTCCCGAAGAACGAGGTGTTCGGGAACATCGGCGGCGGGCTGGCCGCCATCTCGGCGTTGGTGTGCGACGCCATCACGATCGTGTAGTAGAGCGGGAAGATCGAGACGATCGCGACGAGAGCCACCAGCACGTACGTGCCGGTGCCCGCCTCGAGCGTCGCGTGCAGCTTCTTGCGGGCCATCAGCCGGCCTTCCTCTCGCGACGACGCGAGATGACCAGGTTGACCAGGACCGCCGCCAGGATGATCACGAACATCGACCACGCGGTCGCCGAGGCGAGACCGAGGCGGTCGTTGGCCCAACCCTGCTGGTACATCAGCAGGCCGAGCGTCTGGTACTGGCCGGCACTGCCGCCGTCCGGGAGACCGCCGTGGTACAGCAGCGGCTCACCGAAGAGCTGCGCCGAGCCGATGGTGGAGACCACGATGGCGAAGATGATCGTCGGGCGCAGGCCCGGCAGCGTGATGTGACGGAACTGGCCCCACTTGCCGGCTCCGTCGACCGACGCGGCCGCGTACAGCTCCTGGTCCACGGCCTGCAGGCCGGCCAGGAAGATCAGTGCGTTGTACCCGGTCCAGCGCCACATCACGATCGAGGCGATCGCGAACTGCGCCGGCCACTTCGAGTTCTGCCAGTCGACCTTCGGCAGGTGCGCGAGGTCGAGGAACCAGTTGATCAGGCCGTACTGCGGGCTGTAGAGCTCGAGGAAGATGACCGTCGCGGCCGCGAGGCTGGTGGCGTACGGCATCAGGATCGCGACGCGGAAGAACGTCCGACCGCGCAGCTTGTGGTTGAGCAGGTGGGCGATACCGAGGGCGATCGCCAGCTGCGGCACCGCGGAGATGACGCCGATCGTGAGCGTGTTCCGGAACGCGTTCCAGAAGAAGTGGTTGGTCAGCAGGTCCTTGTAGTTGGCCAGGCCGACCCATTCCCGCTGGTCGTACGTCGACAGGCGGACGTTGTGCAGGGAGATCCATGCCGTGTCCAGCCATGGATAGACGCTGAACGCCGCGAAGACGAGGAAGAACGGGAGGATGTAGACGTAGGCGATCCGGCTACCCGCACTGCGTCGCCCCTGGGGCGCCGCGCTGGGGGTACGCCGGGGCCGGCGACGGGAGAGATCTCCCGCCGCCGGCTCCGTGGTGAGCGTTGACGTCATCAGCCAGTGATCTGCTTGATGGCGTCGAGGGCCGACTTGAACGCGTCGTCCGGGTTGGTGCCCTTGGTCTCGACGTTCGTCAGCTGAGCGTTGACGGCCGTCTGGATCTGGGTGTCGAACTGGCCGGTCGGCGGGATGGTGATGTTCTTGGCGATCTCGCCGTAGATCTTGCCGATGTTCTGGCCGGGGCCGAAGTAGTCCGAGGTCGCAGCGCCGACGGTCGGGTCCTCAGCGGCAGCCTGGTTCGACGGCCAGTGACCACCGTTGGTCCACATCGTGACCTGGTTCTCCTTGGTGGAGAGCCACTCGACGAGCGCGATCGCGGCGGCCTGGTTCTTGGAGGCCTTCGGAACGCCGAGCCACGAGCCGCCCCAGTTGGCGGAGCCACCCGGGGTGACCGGGGCGACAGCCCACTTGCCCTTGCCCGCGTCGCCGGCCTGGCTGGTGATGTAGCCCATCATCCAGGTCGGGCAGGACAGGGCGGCGAAGGAGCCGCTGGCGAAGCCCTTGTTCCAGGCGTCCTGCCACTGCGGGAGACCCGCGGAGATCTTGGCGTCGGCGGCCTTGGTGGCGAGCGCCCAGGCGGACTTCACGCCGTCGCTGTTGGCGACGTCGGGCTCGTTGGAGCTGTTGTCGTACGCCTCGGTGCCCTGGTAGACGGCACCGTTGAAGATGGAGTTGACCGAGTCGATGAAGTGCGAGTCGGCCGGCTTGGTCGCGGAGGCCTCGTACTTCTTGCCCAGCTCGATGACGCCGTCCCAGGTCGCGAACTCCTTGGCGAGGGTCGCGTCGTCGGTCGGGAGGCCGGCCTTCTCGAACAGGTCCTTGCGGAAGCAGATCGACTCCGGGCCGATGTCGGTGCCGAGACCAACGGTCTTGGCGCCGTCGGAGGTGGACGCCATGTCCCACTTCCACGGGTAGAACTCGGCCTTGTCGGCAGCGGCGTTCGGAACCTCGTTGAAGTTCACGAACTGGTCGGCGTGGTTCTTCACGACGTCACCGATGAAGCCGATCTCGAGGCCCTGGACGTCGTCCAGGCCGCTGCCCGAGGCGAGGCGCGTCTTGAGCTTGGTCCAGTAGTCGCCGGACTGCTCGACGTCGTTCTCCTTGATGGTGATGTTGGGGCAGACCTGGTGGTACTTGTCCCACAGGCCCGCCTCCTTGAAGCCGAAGGTGCCGAAGAGGCCGACGTTCAGCGTGACGTTGTCCTTGGTGCCACAGGGGCCAGCGTCGGCAGCCGGGGCGGCCGAGTTCGAGTCAGAGTTGTCGCTGCCGCAGCCGGTGAGGGCCAGCGTGCCAGCGGTCACCAGCGCGGCGACGGACGCCATCGCTCGGCGACGCGTGTTGTTGAGACGCATTCATCCACTCCTGAATTCATACCAGTCGGTGAGAGCGCTCTCACACCGCGAATGGAATACTGGAGGTGAAGGCCGTCACATGTCAACAGCTACCGTGAGATCGCTCTCACAGCGTTACCAGAACGTGACCTTGAGACGGACGTCCAGGATGTGAACGCTCGAGGCCTGGTTCAGGCGGAGGTACGGACGACCAGCTCGACGGGCAGCATGACCCCGCGCGGCTCCGTCTCCGAGCCGTCCAGTCGGCCCAGGAGCACCGCGGCCATGGTCGCGCCGAGGTCCTCCATCGGCTGACGGATCGTGGTCAGCGGCGGGTCGTTCTCCGCGGCCTCGCGGAAGTCGTCGAAGCCCACCACCGCGACGTCCTCGGGTACCCGGCGTCCGGCGTGCAGGACCGCTCGGATCACGCCGATAGCGGCCAGGTCGGAGCCCGTGACGATCGCGTCGACATCGGGGCGGCGCGCCAACAGCCGGGTGGCGGCCTCGTAGCCCTCGGAGGTCGCGAAGCCACCGGGCTCGATCAGGTCCTCCGCCACCGGGAGGCCGGCCTCCTCGATCGCCGCCCGATAGCCGGCGAGGCGGTCCTGGCCGGCGGTGAGGTCGAGCGAGCCGGTGACGGTGGCGATGGTGCGCCGGCCGTTGGCGATGAGGTGTTGGGTCGCGAGCCGTCCGCCGCCGACGTTGTCGGCGTCGACGAAGAAGACCGGCGCGCCGGAGTAGGGCCGGCCGCTGAGCACCGTCGGGACGCCGGCCTTCTCGAGCCGGACCTGGAGGTCGTCGTCGCCGTGGACCGAGAGCAGCAGGACGCCGTCGACGTGTCCACCGCTGGCGTAGGCCAGGAAGCGGTCACGCTGCTCGGCGGTGGACGCGATCGCGAAGTTGAGCTGCAGGCCGCTGTCGGTGACCGCCGCCTGACACGAGCGCAGCATCGCGAGGAAGAACGGCTCGGTGAAGAGTCGCTCCTCGGTCTCGTTGACGAGGAAGGCGATCGAGTCGCTGCGGCCGGTGACCAGTGACCGGGCGGCGAGGTTGGGCGTGTAGTTGATCTCCGCCGCGGCCCGCTCGACGGCCTCGACGGCCTCGGGGCTCACATTGGTGGCGCCACGGAGCACCCGGCTCGCGGTCGCGCGGGAGACGCCGGCCAGCCGGGCGACCTCCTCGAGGGTCGCTGGGCGCGGCCCCTTGGTCTGCCCCTTGGACGGCTCAGTCACGACCGCAGTGTTGCATGCCTCAGACGCGGATGTAGGTGAGGTCGGTGATGACCCGGCCCTTGGCGACGCCCTTGCGCTCGAACTTGGTGTGGGGACGCTCGTCCCAGCGCTCCACGACCCCGCCCTGCAGCAGCGGCTCGGCGTCGAGCACCTCGACCATCTGCTCGGCGTAGTCGGCCCAGTCGGTGGCCAGACGCCACGTCCCGCCGACGGCGAGTCGCGAGGCCACGAGAGCCGCGAAGTCCGGGTTGACCAGGCGGCGCTTGTGGTGACGGGCCTTGTGCCACGGGTCGGGGAAGAAGGTCCACAGCTCGGCGAGCTCGCCGGGCGCGACCGTGTGCTCGAGCACCCAGACCGCATCGACGCTGCACATCCGGACGTTGTCGATGCCCGCCTTGTCGAGGCGGCGCAGGGTGTCGGCGACGCCCGGCTTCCAGACCTCGATCCCGATCACGTTGTGCTCCGGGCGAGCGATGCTCGCAAGCGCCTCCCCCACACCCGAGCCGATCTCGATCAGGTACGGCGCGTCGCGGCCGAACCGGGCCGCCCAGTCGAAGTCGTCGGCGGCCACGTCAGCCTCCGGCACGACCCACTCGGCCGCACGCGTGTCCCAGGCCTGCTGCTGCGGGGTGGTGAAGCGCCCGCCGCGGCGGGTGTAGCTGACCACCTCGCGCAGGGGCCGGCCATCCTCGGTGAGGCGGATACCGGGGCGGGCAGGATCGACGGCGCCAGACATGCCGCCATTGTCCCCGTCCCCGGTGCCGCATCCTGAATTGGCGATCGTGGAGGCGTCACCTACGGTGTTTCGATGATCTCGGTCCCCCGCCTGTCCAGTCGCGTCGCCCTCGCGGCGACCTGTCTCGTCACCGGCCTGCTCGCCGCCCCCGCGGCGCACGCCGAGGATCCCGGCCCGATCCACGCCGGCAACACGTTCGGGTGGTACCCCACCGCGGAGCGCTACGAGTTCGAGCGCTGGGGCGACCCGAAGCCGCTCACCCACGAATGGCAGACCCACGGCCACTCCACCGAGCAGGGCGGTCAGCTCACCCTGACCGCGTACAACGGCCACTCCACCACCGTCACGCTGCGCGGCGCCGGCCACCGCAAGGGTCGCTGGGAGATCCGCATGCACGGCTACGACCTGCGCGACGCGGCCAACCACTACCGCCTGACCAGCTCGTTGATCCCGGCCGCCGCCTCCGAGCGGCGCTGTGGCCCGGAGATGACCTTCGCGGACATCACCCTGCCGAAGAGCCGGGCCGGCTTCTCGCTGCGCCCTGGTGACGGCAGCGTCTACTCCGCCTCGACCGTCTCGCGCGGCGAGTCGTTCGGCGGTCGCGAGCACTGGCACACCTTCGCCGTCGAGGTGACCGGCAAGCGGATCTCGTGGTTCGTCGACGCGCACGTGATCGCCACCCAGGCCCGGCCCGCGGCGATGGCGCACGTGCCGTTCACCGTCCAGCTCCGCCTCGCGTCGACTCGCGACGCCGGCAAGGGCGCCATGTCCCGCATGCAGCTGGACTGGCTGCGCTACTGGTCGCTGCGCAAGCCCAACAGCCGTTCGGTCGCAGCGCCGGCCCTGCACCGCACCAAGGCGCCGGCCGCCCGCTCCGCCTGCTGATCCATCTCCTTCTCTTCCCAGAGCCGGAAATGAGAAGAACCCCCGAGCCCTAGGGCTCGGGGGTTCTTCTTCGACCTAGGTCAGATCACAGGTGAATCAGATTCACTTGGTGATCTTGGTGACGCGGCCGGCGCCGACCGTACGGCCACCCTCGCGGATGGCGAAGCGCAGACCCTCGTCCATGGCGATGGGCTGGATGAGCTCAACGACCATCTCGGTGTTGTCGCCCGGCATGACCATCTCGGTGCCCTCGGGCAGCGTGACGACGCCCGTGACGTCCGTGGTACGGAAGTAGAACTGCGGGCGGTAGTTGTTGAAGAACGGCGTGTGACGGCCGCCCTCCTCCTTCGAGAGGATGTAGACCGAGGCCTCGAAGTTGGTGTGCGGGGTCGTGGTGCCCGGCTTGATGACAACCATGCCGCGCTCGATGTCCTCGCGCTTGGTGCCACGGAGGAGCAGACCGACGTTCTCGCCCGCCTGGCCCTCGTCGAGCAGCTTGCGGAACATCTCGACACCGGTGACGGTCGACTTCTGGGCGACCTCGCGGATGCCGATGATCTCGACCTCCTCACCGACCTTGACGATGCCGCGCTCGATACGACCGGTGATGACGGTGCCACGACCGGTGATCGTGAAGACGTCCTCGACGGGCATGAGGAACGGCTTGTCCGTCTCACGCTCGGGGGTCGGGATGTACTCGTCGACAGCGGCCATGAGCTCGAGGACCGACTTGCCCCACTTCTCGTCACCCTGAAGGGCCGGGAAGGCAGCAACCTTGACGACCGGGATGTCGTCGCCGGGGAACTCGTACTCGTTGAGGAGCTCGCGCACCTCCATCTCGACGAGCTCGATGAGCTCCTCGTCGTCGACCATGTCGCACTTGTTGAGCGCGACCACGAGCGCCGGGACGCCGACCTGGCGAGCAAGCAGCACGTGCTCACGGGTCTGCGGCATCGGGCCGTCGGTGGCGGCGACCACGAGGATCGCGCCGTCCATCTGAGCCGCGCCGGTGATCATGTTCTTGATGTAGTCGGCGTGGCCGGGGCAGTCGACGTGCGCGTAGTGACGCGACTCCGTCTGGTACTCGACGTGCGCGATGGAGATGGTGATACCGCGCTGGCGCTCCTCAGGAGCCTTGTCGATCTCGTCGAACGCCGAAGCGGCGTTCAGGTCCGGGTACGCGTCGTGCAGGACCTTCGTGATGGCCGCCGTCAGCGTCGTCTTACCGTGGTCGATGTGACCGATGGTACCGATGTTGACGTGCGGCTTGGTCCGCTCGAACTTCGCCTTAGCCATTACTGGCTCCTCCTGGTGTGTTTTTTAACGTGACTCGTACTGAAAGGTGGTGCTGCCGAAAGCCAGGGCGAGATTACTCGCCGCGGGCCTTCTTGATGATCTCGTCAGCGACGTTCGTGGGAACCTCTGCGTACGAGTCGAACTCCATCGAGTAGGACGCCTGACCGCTGGTCTTGGACCGGAGGTCACCGACATACCCGAACATCTCGGACAGCGGCACGAGGGCCTGGACGGCGATGTCGCCGAACCGGTCCTCCTGCGCGCGGATCTGGCCACGACGGGAGTTGATGTCACCGATGACCGTACCCAGGAACGACTCCGGGGTGGTCACCTCAACGGCGAACATCGGCTCCAGCAGGACCGGCTTGGCCATACGGGCGGCCTCCTTGAAGGCCTGGTTGCCGGCGATCTTGAACGCGAGCTCCGAGGAGTCGACGTCGTGGTACGCACCGTCGTCGAGGGTGACCTTCACGTCGACCATCGGGTAGCCGGCGAGGATGCCGAACTGCATGGCCTCCTGGGCACCCTGGTCGACCGACGGGATGTACTCCTTCGGCACGCGACCGCCGGTGACGGCGTTCACGAACTCGTAGCCGGCACCGAGGCCGGTCTCCGGGTCGATGTTGGGCTCGATGTTGATGAGCACCTTGGCGAACTGACCCGTACCACCGGTCTGCTTCTTGTGCGTGTAGCTGTGACCGATGACCGCCTGGCGGATGGTCTCGCGGTAGGCGACCTGCGGCTTGCCGACGGTGGCCTCGACCTTGAACTCGCGCTTCATGCGGTCGACGAGGATCTCGAGGTGGAGCTCACCCATGCCGGCGATGATGGTCTGGCCGGTCTCCTCGTCGGTCTTGACGACGAAGGTCGGGTCCTCCTCGGCGAGACGCTGGATGGCGACGCCGAGCTTCTCCTGGTCGGACTTCGTCTTCGGCTCGATGGCGACCTCGATCACCGGGGCCGGGAACGTCATCGACTCGAGAACGACCTGGTTCTGCGGGTCCGAGAGCGTGTGGCCGGTCTTGGTGTCCTTGAGACCCATGACGGCGACGATCTGGCCGGCGCCGACCGACGCGATCTCCTCACGCTTGTTGGCGTGCATCTGGTAGACCTTGCCGATCCGCTCCTTCTTGCCGTTGACCGAGTTGACCACGGTCGCACCGGCCTCGAGCTTGCCCGAGTAGACCCGGACGTAGATCAGCTTGCCCAGGTGCGGGTCGGAGGCGATCTTGAAGGCCAGGCCGGCGAACGGCTGGTCGTCGGAGGGGAGACGCTTGATCTCGTTCTCCGGGGTCTCCTCGGCGTTGGGCTTGTGGCCGATGATCGCCTCGACGTCCAGCGGGGACGGCAGGTAGTCGATGATCGCGTCGAGGAGCGGCTGGACGCCCTTGTTCTTGAAGGCGGTGCCGGTGAGGATCGGGTTGAGCTTGTCGGCGAGGGTCGCGCGACGGATGGCGGCCTTGAGGGTCGGGACGTCGAAGACGTCGCCCTCCTCGAGGTAGACCTCCATGATCTCGTCGTCGGCCTCAGCGAGGGTCTCGACGAGCTTCTCGCGGTACTCGGCTGCCTTGTCGGCCAGGTCCGCGGGGATCTCCTCGACGACGTAGTCCTCGCCCTGGGCGGTCTCGCCGCGCCACACCTTGGCGTTGCCCTCGACCAGGTCGACGACGCCGATGAAGTCGCCCTCGGAGCCGATCGGGATCTGGAGGACCAGCGGGGTGGCGTTCAGGCGGTCGATGATGGAGTCGACGACGCGGTAGAAGTCAGCACCGGTGCGGTCCAGCTTGTTGACGAAGCACATCCGCGGGACGGAGTACTTGTTCGCCTGGCGCCACACGGTCTGCGACTGGGGCTCGACACCGGCGACACCGTCGAAGACGGCGACGGCGCCGTCGAGGACGCGCAGCGCGCGCTCGACCTCGACGGTGAAGTCGACGTGACCGGGGGTGTCGATGATGTTGATCTGGTGGTTCTTCCACCAGCAGGTCGTCGCGGCCGACGTGATCGTGATGCCGCGCTCCTGCTCCTGCTCCATCCAGTCCATGGTGGCTGCGCCCTCGTGAACCTCACCGATCTTGTACGAGATACCGGTGTAGAACAGGATGCGCTCGGTGGTGGTGGTCTTGCCGGCGTCGATGTGCGCCATGATGCCGATGTTGCGGACGGACTTGAGGTCCGTGGTGATGTCGACAGCCACTGTCAGCGTTCCTTAGAAGTCTTGGTTGGAGCAGGTGGAGCGGGGACCCCATGGTCGGAGTCCCCGCCCATAGGTCACCAGCGGTAGTGCGCGAAGGCCTTGTTCGACTCGGCCATCTTGTGGGTGTCCTCACGCTTCTTCACAGCGGCACCGAGGCCGTTGCTGGCGTCGAGGATCTCGTTCATGAGGCGCTCGGCCATCGTCTTCTCGCGGCGGTCCTGGGCGTAGCCCACGAGCCAGCGCAGCGCGAGCGTGGTGCCACGCGTGCCCTTGACCTCGATCGGGACCTGGTAGGTCGCACCGCCGACGCGGCGGGACTTGACCTCGATGGCCGGCTTGACGTTGTCCATCGCGCGCTTCAGCGTGAGGACCGGGTCGGTGCCGGTCTTCTCGCGGCAGCCCTCGAGGGCGGTGTAGACGATGCGCTGAGCAACCTGCTTCTTGCCGTCCTGGAGGACCTTCGAGACGAGCTGCGTTACCAGCTGCGAACCGTAGACCGGGTCGACGTCGATCGGGCGCTTCGGAGCGGGACCCTTACGAGGCATGTCACTTCTCCTTCTTCGCGCCGTAGCGCGAACGGGCCTGCTTGCGGTTCTTCACGCCCTGCGTGTCGAGGGTGCCGCGAATGATCTTGTAGCGAACACCGGGGAGGTCCTTCACACGACCGCCGCGGACGAGCACGATCGAGTGCTCCTGAAGGTTGTGGCCAACACCCGGGATGTAAGCGGTGACCTCGACGCCGGACGAGAGGCGCACACGGGCGACCTTACGCAGGGCGGAGTTCGGCTTCTTCGGGGTGGTGGTGTAGACGCGGGTGCAGACGCCACGGCGCTGCGGCGATCCCTTGAGGGCGGGCGTCTTGGTCTTGGACGCCTTGTCCTCACGGCCCTTGCGGACCAGCTGGTTAATGGTGGGCACCGGGTGGTTCCCTTTCTGATCGACTCTCACGACGCAGCGACTTGCCGCGAAGGATGATGTTCGTGGTGGATGGTGCTGGACCCAGCCGCTAGACACCCGAGGTCGGGCGTGTCGTGACGCGGGCCTGGTCCTTCCAGACACGGTTCCCCAGGCTACCGGGCGGGTAGTAGGGGGTCAAAACGCTGGCCAGGCCTCCGCGCAGGCGGGCGAGCAGCGTGATAGCGAGCGCGACTCCCACCAGCACCATGACCCCGCCCAGCCACAGGGTCCAGCGGGCACCGGCGGTCTCGCCGATCCATCCGATGACCGGGGCGCCGATGGGCGTACCGCCTTGGACGACGGTCATGTAGAGCGCCATCGCGCGCCCCCGCATCGCCGGGTCGGAGGTGAGCTGGATGGTGGCGTTCGAGCTGTTCAGCAGCGTGATGGTGCAGAACCCGATCACCGGGGAGAAGAGCGCGAAGACCAGATACGAGGGCAGGCTGCCGGCGATGATCTCGGCGACGCCGAAGCCGGTCGCGGCGAGGACGAGCAGCCGCAGCGGGATGGTGACGCGGCGCGCGGCGAGCAGCGCGCCGGCCAGGGAGCCGACGGCGAGCGCGGAGCCGAGGATGCCGAACTCGCCGGCGCCCTTGCCGAAGACCTCGGTGGCCATCAGCGAGGAGGTCAGCTGGAAGTTCATCCCGAAGGTGCCGGCGAAGAACACCAGGACCAGGACGAAGAGCATCGTCGGCTGGGTGCGGACGTACCGGACGCCTTCCCGCAGCGCGCCCGGGCCCCGGGCGCGCATCGGCGCGATCCGCAGGAGGCTGACGTCCATCCGCTGGAGCTGGACGATCACCGCGAGGTAGGACAGCGCATTGAGGGCGATGACGATGCCGGTCGCGGCCGCTCCCCCGCCGAAGGCGGCGATGAGCAGGCCGGCGAGCGCCGGGCCGATGATCCGGGCGGTGTTGAAGGCCGCGGAGTTGAGGCCGACCGCGTTGGTCAGGTCATCGGGGCCGACCATCTCCGAGACGAACGACTGGCGCGCCGGGACGTCGAACGCGGCGCCGATCCCGAAGACGAAGGCCAGGACGTAGACCATCCAGATCTCGGCGGCACCGCTCAGCGCGAGTGCGGCCAGCAGCAGGGCGGCCACCGCCATCGCGAGCTGGGTGATCTGGAGCAGGCGCCGCTTGGGGACGCGGTCGGCGACCACCCCGGCGTACGGGGTGAGGAGCAGGACCGGGAGGAACTGCAGCGCGGTGACGATGCCGAGGTCGGTGCCGCCGCCGTGCAGCGGCTTGAGGACGAGCCAGTCCTGAGCGGTGCGCTGGAGCCACGTACCGGTGTTGGAGACGACGCTCCCGACCAGGTAGAGGCGGTAGTTGGGGTTGCGCAGGGCTCGGAACGTGGGGCTCACTCGTTGGCGATCCTCTCGAGGATGGGTGCGGCGGCGCGCAGGGTGGCGCGCTCGGTGTCGGTCAGCTCGCCGAGTCGTCGGGCGAGCCATTCGGTGCGGCGGGCGCGATCCGCGTGGACGGTGCGTAGGCCCTTGTCCGTCAGGCTGATGACGACCTGGCGGCGGTCGGTCTCGCTGGGCAGGCGGCTGATGTAGCCGCCCTCCTCCAGGCAGTTGACGGTGCGGGTCATGCTCGGCGGCTGGACACGCTCGCGCTGGGCGAGGGCGCCCAGGGTCATGTCGCCGTTGACCTCGAGCCCGGCGAGGACGGCCATCGACCCGATCGAGAGCTCGTTCTCCGGGTCGCGCTCGCCGACCAGTCGGCGGCGCAGTCGCATCACCGAGAGCCGCAGCTCGCTCGCCAGGCCCGCGTCGTCGGAGATGGTCCGTTCCGTCATATCGTTAGCATAACTCATTAACCATGCTAACTAATTCCCGCCGGACGCGCGGGCATAGGCTGTGGCCGTGCAGCAGGAGAAGCGACCGGCGGTCGCCGAGATCGAGCCGATCGACGTCGACGGTGTCCGCGCAGTGGAGATCGGCACCCTGCTCTGGCTGATCGCCTTCGTCGGGATGCTGCCGTTCTACGGGCGTCTCAGGGACGACGGCCGCGGATGGTGGCTGTGGACCTGCCTGGCCGGCTTCGGGCTGGGCGCGCTCGGCGTGGAGTACTGCCGCCGACGACGCGCCCGCCGCCAGGCCGCCGACTGACTACAGCGCGTCGAGCTCGTCGGTGATGGTGTCGATGACGTGGTCGGGGATCGGCTGCGTCTCCTGCTTCTTCGACAGCCGGACCTCGGAGTGCGCGCCACAGCCGTGATCCATGCTGACCACGCGACCGTCGTCGTTGGCGTCGCCGTTGGCGCAGACGCCGAACGACCCGGCGAGGTGGCCGGCGATCCGGACCAGGAAGCCACAGCTGTGGCAGTGGTGCGGCGCGGACTGCGCGATCGGGGCCTGCGGGCCGCCGATGCCGTCGTACCAGCGCTCCGCGGCGAGGTCGTAGCCCTCCGGGCTGAGCGTGCGGGCACGGCCGAGGCCGAGATCCTGCGCGACCTGGCGGACCTGCGCCTTGGCGTCCGCGTCGAGCGGGTCATCGCCGAAGGAGTAGGTCGGGACCAGGCGGGCATCGTCGTCGCCGACGGGCAGCAGGTCGCCGGGGCCGAGGTCGCCGGGCTTGATCCGCTCGCGGTAGGGCACCCAGGCCGGGGCGACGATCGCCTCGTCGCCGGGGATGAGCACCAGCTCGTCGATCGTGACGGGGCCGCCCTCGACGTGGGCGACGGTCACCGACCAGCGCCAGCCGACGTACCCCTTGCGGGTGCACGCGAAGAGGTGGGTGACGACGCCGTCGGCCTCCACAAGGTGGCCGAGGTGGTCACCGACATCCTGGGCGTCCCGGCCGAGGTCGGCGACGAGGGCGGCGCGGGCCTCCTCGACGGCGGCGAGGGCGGCCGGATCGGCGTACGGCGTGGCGGTGCTGGTCACCCGCGCATCCTAGACGAAGCGAGCGAGGCCAGCGAGCTTGCTCGTCTGTGCCGAGCGAGCGAGTCCTGAGGGCGAAGCCCGAGACGAAGCGAGCGAGGCCAGCGAGCTTGCTCGTCTGTGCCGAGCGAGCGAGTCCTGAGGGCGAAGCCCGAGACGAAGCGAGCGAGGCCAGCGAGCTTGCTCGTCTGTGCCGAGCGAGCGAGTCCTGAGGGCGAAGCCCGAGACGAAGCGAGCGAGTCCACAGTGCGAGGCGCCCGCGCGCGGCGCGGACCACCGGGAACAATGGGAGCCATGACCCCGGACGACCAGCCCTGGCCCGACGCGGACGACGAGCACGCCGCCGGGGCCTCCAAGGTCGCCGGCGCCGCGCGCGCCGCCGGGCGTGGCGCGGCCGCCACCGGGCGCGGGATCGCGGCGACCGGGCGTGGCATGGGTCGGTTCGGCCGGTACGCCTTCGTCCAGGCACGGCGGGCCGCCGACGCACAGGGCGCCGACCGCTCCGGGCTCAGCCGACTGCTGGAGATGCACGCCTTCAACACCGCGGCCGACGCGGCCGTGGCGATCTCGCTGGCCGGCTCGCTCTTCTTCTCCGCCGACGACGCCGCCAACGGCGCGTCCTGGAGCGCCCGCGGGCACGTCGCGCTCTTCCTCGGCCTGACGATGATCCCGTTCGCGGTGGTCGCACCGCTGCTGGGCCCGCTGCTCGACCGGTTCTCCCACGGCCGGCGCTGGGCGATCGGCACCACGATGGCCGCCCGGGCGTTCCTGTGCTGGATCCTCGCCGGCGCACTCCCCCACCAGGGCGTGATGATGTATCCGGCGGCGCTGCTGGTGCTGGTGTTGTCCAAGGCGTACGGCGTGACGCGGGCCGCCGCGACACCACGCCTCATCCCGCGCGGCTTCACGCTGGTGAAGACCAACGGGCGGGTGTCGATGGCCGGCATGGTGGGCGTCGCGGTCTCCGCGCCGATCGCCGGGCTGTGCACGCTGGCCGGCGTCGAGTGGGTGCTGCGCTGGGCGACCGTGCTCTTCGTGGTCGCGACCGTGCTCGCGATCCGGCTGCCCGAGCAGGTCGACCACAGTCAGGGCGAGCGCCAGATGACGTTCCTCGGCAAGGACGGCGGTGCCGGCGGGAAGCTGCGGGTGCCGTCGTCGGTGGCGTATGCGCTGCGGGCCAACTGCGGGCCGAAGTTCCTGTCGGGCTTCCTGCTGATGTTCATGGCGTTCCTGCTGCAGGGACCGCATCACCCGGTGCCGTCGTGGAACACCTCGCTCGTGCTCGGGCTGGTCGCCGGCGGTGCGGGCGCGGGCAACTTCCTCGGCACCGTGCTCGCCTCGCTGCTGCGCCGGGTCAATCCGCAGATCACGCTGGCGTCGGTGCTCATCGTCGGCTGCGCGGCCGTCCTGGTGACGGCCTGGACCGCCAACGCGATCACCCTGTTCGTGCTCGGCCTGGCGGCCGGCGGCGGGGCGGCGCTGGCGAAGTTCGCGCTGGACTCGAGCATCCAGGCCGACGTGCCGGCTGCGGTGCAGACCTCAGCCTTCGCCCGCTCCGACACCACCTGCCAACTGGCGTGGGTGATCGGCGGGTTCGTCGGCATCGCCTTGACGCCGCACCAGCTCACGGGGCTGTATGCGGCCGCGGCGATCCTGATCGTGTGGGCGGTCTACGTGCTGTCGCACCGCCCGAAGCGCGTCCTGCCGGCGTGACGTCGTACGTCGCCCACCGCGGGTGGGCACCGAACGGATGACGTCGCGCCGCGGCTCAGAGCTCGAACTCGTCGGCGATGTTGCGCAGCGCGGGAGCGACCTTCTTGGCCAGGTCGCGCGTCGGCGGACGGCCGTGCTCGTACCCCTCGCGGATGTCCTCGAGGAGCTTGATGACGTTCTCGACGATGAGGACCATCTCCTCGGGCTTGCGGCGCTGCGCGGCGCGCTGGTTGCGCGCGACCGACGGCGACGACTCGAGGATCTTGACCTGCAGGGCCTGGTCGCCACGGCGGCCCTGGGCGATGCCGAACTCGACACGCGTACCCGGCTTGAGGGACTTGGCGACACCGTCAGGAAGGGCGTCGGCGTGGACGTAGACCTCGGGCCCGCCGTCCTGCGACAGGAAGCCGAAGCCCTTGTCGACGTCGAACCACTTCACCTTGCCAGTAGGCACCGGAACCAACCTTCTCGTCTCATGCGTACGTCGAAAGGCCCGCGTGAGCGGGCTGCTTAAAACCCTACAGCCGGGGCACCAGCGTCGCGCCACCCACAACCAGGCCGGTGAGATTGGCCGCCAGCAGGACGACGATCCACAGGGCTGCCGGCAAGTGGGTGAGACGCGCGAGCTGGTCGGGGTCGGAGCCACGTCGCTGCGCCCGTGAGCGGCGCAGCAGGTCGACGAGCGGGCGCGGGGCGGCGAGCAGGAGGACCCAGGCGACTAGCGTCGCGATCACCGACTGGGTCTGCGCCGAGGCGTAGTGGGTCGCGGCCGCGAGGGCTGCGCCGAGCACCAGGACCGTGAGCAGGCCGTACCCGTTGCGGACCCACACCAGGACGCCGACGAGCACGGCGATCAGCAGCCACAGCAGTGCGAGGGCGTGCCCGTGCGTGAGCAGCAGCGTGGCGCCGAGACCGAGCGCGGCCGGCGCGAGGTAGCCGGCCATCAGCATGACGACCATGCCCGGGCCGCTCGGGCGCCCGCGCGAGACGGTGACCCCCGAGGTGTCGGAGTGGACCTTGATGCCGGCCAGCCTGCGCCCGACCAGGACGGCGACCAGGGCGTGCCCGGCCTCGTGCACGACGGTGACGGCGAGTCGGATCCACGGCCAGGTGCGGTGGTGGCTGACGAGGATGAGGGCGGCGACGCCGGTCGCGATCACCCACCGCACCTCGGGTACGGGCTGGGTGGCGCTGACCTGCTGCCAGAAGCGCTCGATCACGCGGTGGTGCTGGCGGGCGTACGGAGGTGGTCGGTGAGCCAGTCGGGGAACTCGTGCAGCGTCTCGAGGACGACGTGGGTGCCGGCGTCGAGCAGCTCCGCGGCGGAGCAGCCGCCGGTGAGGACGCTGACGCTGGTGGTGCCGGCGGCGAGCGCGCCCTCGACGTCGTGGATGTGGTCGCCGACGTAGATGCTGGCGCCCTCGCGGCGCAGGATGTCGGCCTTGCCGACGCCCCAGACCTCGCCCTCGAGGTGATCGGCGGGCAGCTGGAGGTGGTCGAGATGGAGCTGGGCGTTGCGGGTGAACTTGCCGGTCACGACCAGGGGCCGCCCGCCGCGCTCGGCGACGGCGGCCAGCGCCTCGTGGGCACCCCCGAGCACGGGGATGGCGGGCACCGCGACCGGGTAGAGCTCGCGGAAGCGCTGGACGGCGTACGGGATCTGCTCGGCCGGCAGGTAGGGCCGCAGGTTGTGGTCCAGCGGCGGGCCCAGGCGCTCGGTGAGCTTGTCGATCGGCAGGTCGACGCCGAGCTCGGCGGCGAGCGCGGCCAGCACGGGGCGGAAGCCCGGGACCGTGTCGATCAGGGTCATGTCGAGGTCGAAGCCGACCACCAGCCGCCCGTCAGGGGACGCTGGCGCGGGCGGGATCGACATGCCGACAGAATATCTGTGGCGTGGTCGCCAACCACGCGGCGGATATCGTCCCGGACGTGACACGAGACGAAGCGGGGAAGTCCGGGCCGATCCGAGTCGTGCTCGAGACCGGCGTACTGGTGCTGGTGGCCGTCGTGCTGGCAGTGGTGGTCAAGACCTTCTTCGTCCAGGCCTTCTACATCCCCTCGGGCTCGATGGAGCCGGGGCTCCGCGGCGGCCCCGGGTCGCCGGTCAACGACCGGATCCTGGTGGAGAAGCCGTCGTACTGGGGCAGCGCCGGCCCGAGTCGCGGCGACATCGTGGTCTTCAAGGACCCGGGTGGCTGGCTGCCTGCCGAGGAGGACGCCGGCCCGACCGGCGGCGCCTCGTCGTTCCTGGCGAAGATCGGGCTCTACCCGAGCGGCGGCCACCTCGTGAAGCGGGTCATCGGTCTGCCCGGTGACACCGTCGTGTGCTGCGACGACCAGGGCCGGATCAGCGTCAACGGCCACGCGCTGGACGAGGACTCCTACATCGCGCCGCAGACCCAGTGCAACGGCCCGATGGCCGGCTGCGGCGGCTGGACCGCGACCGTGCCGAAGGGCCGGATCTTCGTGATGGGCGACAACCGCGGCGAGTCCGCGGACAGCTCGTGGCACCTGTGCAAGAGCGACGCCCCCGCCGACTGCGATCCCAGCGGCGCGTTCGTACCGCTCTCCGACGTCGTCGGGAAGGTGTTCGCGGTGGTGTGGCCGGCCAGTGACGCCAAGTGGATCCACCGGCCGGCCGACTTCAAGACGATCCCCAGCCCGTAGGCCCTCAGGGCCTCACGGCTGGGTGACGCGGATCGTCATCCCGTCACCGAGATCGATCATCGCGCCCGGCGTGAGCGGGACCGGTACGCCCGGACGCAGCTCCTCGGGGCCGAGACCCGGCTGGACCACGACCGTCCCATTGGTCGAGCCCAGGTCCGTGACCACCGCGGAGCCGTGGTCGACACCGGAGCCGGGACGGATCTCGATGTGGGTCGAGGAGATCTCCTGGTGCGGGCTGGGCACCGCGACCAGGCGCGGCTGCTCGGCCTGGGAGAACCGGCCGGCCTCGGGGGCGCGGCCGACGATGACGACGCGGTCGACGTCGACCCGCTCGCCGTGGGCGAACTCCAGGCGGGCGACGCTCTGCTCGGCGGCGGCCGGGACGGACGGCTGCTCCAGCTCGGGCTCACCGACCGGCGTCAGCCCGTCGTGGCCGCCCTGCGGCGCCGGCGGGGCGAGCGGCGCAGGCGGGACCGGCGCGGCCTCCGCGATCGGGGGCACCGGCGGGAACGGCGGCGGAGGCGGTACGGAGGCGGGGAGGCCGTCGCCCGGCGCGGACGGAGCCGGCGGGGTCCAGGCCGGCGGCGCGGCGGTGATCGGCCCGGTCGGCTCGTCGGCATCGGCGGCGGGCACGACCGGCAGGACACCGGTGGGCTCGTCGGCCCAGGCCTCGTCGTCCTCGGCGCGCTCCTCGGCCTCCTGGTAGTCCTCGGCCTGGTCGGTCAGCGGGTCGCTGGACGCGAGCCACTCCGGCACGTCGAGCTCATCGGAGGACTCGTCGGTGTCCTCGGGCTCGGGCTCGCCCTGGGGTTCCGGCGCCGGCTCGGGAGCGTGCTCCGGCTCGGACGGGGCGCCCAGGTCGCCGAGGCCGAGCGGGTCCGGGTCCAGGCCGAGCGGGTCGGCGGCCGGCGGGGCCGGGAACGACGGCGGCGGGGGCACGACCGGCGGGGCGGGCACACCGGCCGGGAAGGGCAGCACCGCGGCGTACGGGCCGGACGCCTCGGGCTGCGGGGCGAGCTGGATCGGGGCCGGGGCCGGCGCCGTGGTGATGGGGGCAGCCGGAGCGGCGGGCGCGGCCGGCCCGGCGGCGGGCATCGGCGAGACCAGCGATGCGACCCGGACCAGGCCGCTGTTCAGCGCCATCAGCGGCTCGTCGCTCTCCTCGAGCACCACCGAGAGGCCGGTGACGTCGCGCAGGGTCTTCTCGACCCAGGTGGCCGACGCCGAGCCCTCGACCACGGCCTCGCCGCCGAGGGTGTCGAAGGTGGCGCGCGAGGGGCCGCGGACGACGATCCTCGTCGTCGAGCCCTCCTCGGTCAGCAGGACGAAGCCGGGCAGCGCGCGCAGGCCGTCGGCCAGGAGCGCGTCGAGGACCTCGTCGAAGCCCGCGCCGTCGTCGATGAGGACCCACAACGAGCCCGCGCGGGCCTTCTCCGAGGGCGGGAGCAGCACGGTGGCGTGCTCGCCGACGATGCCGAACCAGGTACCAGGGCGGTAGGAGATCACGATCGGACACTATCTTGACCAATCATGGAGACGTGGTACCGCTCGCTCGCCGATCAGCTGCGTGCCTGGTCCGATGAGCAGCTGGCGCGTCTGCTAGCGGCCCGTCCCGATCTCACGACCCCCGCTCCGCTCGACTCTGCACAGCTCGCCTCGCGGGCCGCGACGCGCTCGTCGCTGCTGCGGGCACTCGACGGCCTGGACCTGCTCTCACTCGCCGTCCTGGACGCGCTGGTGCCGGACGGAGCTCCCTCCGCGGAGGCTGCGGTGTCGCGGGTCGAGGCAGGCGCTGAGGCAGCGGGCGCAGCGCTGCGACGGCTCCAGGAGCTCGCGCTGGTGTGGGAGTCGACGGCCGGGCTGCGCTGCGTCAGCGGGGTCGCCGACCTGCCCCGCGTGCCGCAGGGCGTGTCACTGGCCGCCCCGGGCGACGGGCCGCCGGACCTGGTGAGCTCGCCGCGCGATGCGGCGCTGGTCGACCGGGCTGCGGCGGGGGCCGCGTTCGAGGCCGTACGGCGCGTGGAGCTCCTGCTCGACGGCTGGGGCGCCGTGCCCCCGGCGGTGCTGCGCTCGGGTGGCCTCGGGGTGCGCGACCTCAAGGCCGTCGCGGTGCGGCTGCACGTCGACGAGCCGGGAGCGGCGCTGCTGATCGAGGTCGCGGCCGCGGCCGGGCTGCTCGCCGCCGGGCCCGACGAGGACGGCAACCTGGCGTGGCTGCCGACGGCCCTGTACGACGGCTGGATCGAGCGGCCGGTCGCCGAGCGCTGGACCGTGCTGGCGCGCGCGTGGCTCGCCACGGCGCGTACGCCCGGGCTGGTCGGGCAGCGCGATCCGGCGGGCAAGGGCTGGAACGCGCTCGTGACCGAGCTGGTCTCCTCCACGATCGCCGAGGCCCGGCGGATGACGCTCGCGGCGATGGCGTCGTTGCCGCCCGGTGAGGTGCTGGCGGCAGGGACGGGTGGTCCGTCGGTCCTGGCTCACCTGCAGTGGCTGCGGCCGCGCCGTCCGCAGACCCGCTCGCACGAGATCGCGTGGACCTTCACCGAGTCGGCGGTGCTCGGGCTGACGGCGCTGGGCGGGGTGGCGTCGTACGCGCGCCTGCTCCTCTCCGGTGACGACGTCGCAGCGACCGACGCGCTGGCCGGGATGCTGCCCGAGCCAGTCGACCACATCCTGCTGCAGGCCGATCTGACCGCGGTCGCCCCCGGCCCCTTGGAGACCTCGCTGGCGCGCCGGCTCGGGATCGCGGCTGACGTGGAGTCGCGCGGCGGCGCGACCGTCTACCGCTTCACGCCGGCGTCGGTGCGGCGTGCGATGGACCTCGGCTGGTCGGCGGTCGAGCTGCACTCCTTCGTCGCGGCCGTGTCGCGCACGCCGGTGCCGCAGCCGCTGACCTACCTGATCGACGACACCGCGCGCACGTTCGGGGTGGTGCGGGTCGGCCTCGCCGAGGCGTACCTGCGCGCCGACGACGAGCAGTCGCTGATCGAGGTGCTGCACCACCCGGCCGCGGCCTCGCTGGGGCTGCGCCGGCTGGCGCCCACCGTGCTGATCTCGACCACTCCCCTGGCCGTGCTGCTGCCGCGGCTGCGCGAGGCGGGGATCGCGCCGGTCGTCGAGGCGGCCGACGGGTCGGTGCACGTGGCTCGGCCCGACGCCCAGCGGGCTCGGGCACCCCGCCGCGCGGCGGAGGGTGCCGGGGTCGCCCGCGAGGCGGCCCGGGTCTCCGCGGTGGTGGCGGCCGTGCGCGCCGGCGACAAGGCGGCCGCGTCCCGACCGCCGTCTGCATCGGCGGTCGCGCTCGACCCGGGTGGCGCGCTGGCCGAGCTGCGCGAGGCCATCGACGCCGGCGCGGACGTGGTCATCGGGTACGTCGACAACCACGGTGTCCGCGCGGACCGGGTGATCCGGCCGCTGTCGGTCGAGGGCGGCCAGCTGCGCGCGTACGACGTCCGCGCCGACGACGAGCGGCTCTTCGCCGTCCACCGGATCTCGTCGGTCCGCCCGGCCTGACGGCCGATCCGGATGCGCGCTACGCGCGCGATGGCTTGCTCGCTCGGCGCGCACGAGCAAGCTCGGCGGCCTCGCTCGTGGCGCCTATCCTTGCCGGGTGAATGACGGCCCGCTGATCGTCCAGTCGGACAAGACCCTGCTGCTGGAGATCGATCACGCCCGCGCCTCGGACTGCCGCAAGGCGATCGCGCCGTTCGCCGAGCTGGAGCGCTCGCCCGAGCACGTGCACACCTACCGCCTCACGCCGCTGGGGCTGTGGAACGCGCGCGCCGCCGGCCACGACGCCGAGCAGGTGATCGACACCCTGCTGACCTTCTCCCGCTACGCGGTGCCGCACGCGCTGCTGGTGGACATCGCCGAGACGATGGCCCGCTACGGGCGACTGCGACTCGAGAAGCACCCCGTCCACGGGCTCGTGCTGGCGTCCTCGGACCGGGCCGTCCTCGAGGAGGTCATCCGCGCCAAGAAGGTCGCCGGCATGCTCGGCGCGCGGCTCGACGACGACACCGTGGCGGTGCACCCCTCCGAGCGCGGCAACCTCAAGCAGGCGCTGCTCAAGCTCGGCTGGCCGGCCGAGGACTTCGCCGGCTACGTCGACGGCGAGGCGCACCCGATCGCGCTCGAGACCGACGGCTGGTCGCTGCGGCCCTATCAGATCGAGGCGGCCGAGTCGTTCTGGCACGGCGGCTCCGGGGTGGTCGTCCTGCCCTGCGGCGCCGGCAAGACCCTGGTGGGTGCGGCCGCGATGGCGCACGCCTCCGCGACCACGCTGATCCTGGTCACCAACACCGTCAGCGCGCGGCAGTGGAAGGACGAGCTGGTCCGTCGTACGTCGCTGACGGCCGACGAGATCGGCGAGTACAGCGGGACGTCGAAGGAGGTCCGGCCGGTCACGATCGCGACGTACCAGGTGCTGACCACGCGCCGGAAGGGTGCGTACCCGCACCTGGAGCTGCTCGACGCGCGCGACTGGGGCCTCATCGTCTACGACGAGGTACACCTGCTGCCCGCGCCGATCTTCCGGATGACCGCGAACCTGCAGGCGCGGCGGCGCATCGGGCTGACCGCGACCCTCGTCCGCGAGGACGGCCGCGAGGGCGACGTGTTCTCGCTGATCGGGCCCAAGCGCTACGACGCGCCCTGGAAGGACATCGAGTCGCAGGGCTGGATCGCGCCCGCCGACTGCGTGGAGGTGCGAGTCTCGCTGCCGTCGTCCGATCGGCTCACCTATGCCACCGCCGAGCCCGAGGAGCGCTACCGGCTGGCGTCGTGCGCCCGGGAGAAGGTGTCGGTCGTACGACGCCTGGTGGAGAAGCACGCGGGCGCGCCGACCCTGGTGATCGGGCAGTACCTCGAGCAGCTGCACGAGCTCGCCGCCGACCTCGACGCGCCGGTCATCTCCGGGGAGACGCCGGTCAAGGAGCGCCAGCGGCTCTACGACGCCTTCCGCTCGGGCGAGGTGGGCCTGCTGGTGGTCTCGAAGGTCGCCAACTTCTCCATCGACCTGCCCTCGGCCGAGATCGCGATCCAGGTGTCGGGTTCCTACGGGTCGCGCCAGGAGGAGGCGCAACGGTTGGGTCGCCTGCTGCGCCCCGGCACGCCCGGCCCCGACGGGACGCCGAAGACCGCGCACTTCTACACGGTGGTCTCGCGGGACACGGTCGATGCCGACTTCGCCGCGAACCGGCAGCGGTTCCTGGCCGAGCAGGGCTACGCGTACCGGATCGTCGACGCCGACGATCTCTGAGCCTGGGCGGGATCCCCCCGCCGGATCCCGCGCAGGCTCCCCGGAGTGCTGACCGACGGACCCGTGGTCCCGGATCAACCCTCCGGACAGGTCATTCGCGCTGTCCGTCCGGGCCGCTGTCGGGCGAAGGCGGCGCGAGCACCGGAGCACGGCCCTAGCGTGACGCGCATGTCTCTTCGCATACTCGTCGCCTCGACGCTCAGCGCGGTCGCGCTCGCCGGCGGCGGCGCCGCGGGTCCGGCGGTCGCCTCGCCCACCCACGCCTCAGGCGCCGTCGATCTCGCCGCGCGCTACTCCTGCACGCTCACCTCGTCGCACACCTGCATCCGCGGCGGGCAGTTCTGCCCGCAGGCGTCGTACGGCCGCTCGGGCTGGGACGCGGCGGGCAGGCGCTACGTGTGCAAGGGCGACCGCCGCCACCCGCACTGGATGAAGCCCTGAGCCCCCGGGCCGCCGCCACCTACCGCTGACGCCGGGTCACTCGCCGGACTCGTCGAGGACGCCGGCCTTCTTCGCCTGCTCGACGATGCGTCGGACGTTGGAGATGGCGCCGCAGTTCTGATCGATCAGCTCGTTGCGGCGGGCGGCCCACTTCTCGCCCAGGTCGCGGCGTACGCGCTCGGCGACCTCCGTGCGTGCAGGCGCGAGGATGGTGAGCTCCTCCTCGGCGATGTGGTGGGTGACGAGGTTGCTGAGCTCCTCGACCGCATCGGCGAAGGCCTGCGAGGTGGTGCCCTTGAGCTCGAGGACCGCGAGCAGCGCCTCGTTGCCCTCGGCATGCTCCTCCTCGCCGTGCTCGACCTCGTGCTCGCCGACGTCCTCAGCCTTGCGGCGCAGGATCGGGTAGACGAGCTCCTCCTCGGCCTCGCCGTGCGCGATCAGCACGTCGGCGAACGCCTTGCGGACCGTGTCGCGGTCCTGGGTGGCGTCACGGAGCTGGCGCAGGAGCTGCTCGAAGAGCCGGTGGTCGTCGACGATGAGGTCGATGACATCGCCGGACGTGGGCCGGCCGAGGTCGACTGTCGTGGAGATCATGGTGCTCAGTTGCCAGACCGGGCCGGATTCATTCCGGCACAATGCGCTGCGTGCCCGAACCCCTTGCTCCTCGTACGCGCGCCTTCGCCTTCGTGCTGCGCCGGATCGCTCCCGAGCCCGCCGACGGCACCGAGATGATCGCCCTGCGCGGGCGGCGTGACCGGCTGCGCGAGACCTTCCTCGGGCGGCAGGTCTTCGGCACGCTCGCCCCCGGTGTGGACGAGACCGTACGCAACGTGCGCATCAACGGCGGCACGCAGCGGATCCTGATCCATCGGCGCACCGGAGCGCGCGACGGCGCGCTGCTGCCGATCGTGGTCAACTTCCACGGCGGCGGCTGGTGCCTGGGCGCGCCGGAGCAGTCGGCGTGGCTCGCCTCGCAGGTGGCCGCCTCCACCGGCGCGGTGGTGGTCTCGCCGTCCTACCGGCTGGCGCCGGAGAACCCCTATCCGGCCGGGGTCTCGGACGCCTGGGAGATGCTGCAGTGGGTCGCCGCACACGCTGAGGACCTGGGCGGCGACGCCTCGCGGATCGCCGTGATGGGCGACTCGGCCGGCGGTAATCTCGCCGCGGTCTGCGCGCTGAAGGCACGCGACGCCGGGATGGACCTGCGGGCGCAGGTCCTGATCTACCCGGCCGTCGAGATGTACGAGCGGTATCCGTCGGAGGAGGAGTTCGCCGAGGCGCCGGTGCTGACGCAGAAGCAGATGCACAAGTTCGGCCGGCTCTACATGGGCGAGCGTTACGGCGACGAGGACTGGGAGGCCTCGCCGATCCGGGCGGCGTCGCACGCCGGGCTGCCGCCGACGCTGATCGTCGTCGCGGGCCACGACCCGCTGCGCGACCACGGGATGCGCTACGCGCAGGTGCTGCGCAAGGCCGGCGTGGAGGTCGCGGTGCGACGCGACGGACCCGGCATCCACGGCTACCTGTCGCTGCCCGGCGTCGTGCCGGTGGCGAAGGACGCCGCCGAGCACATCGGCGCCTTCCTGCGCGCGGCGCTCTGAGCGGTCGGGATCTCGAGCTCGTTCCTCACGTGGCCGCTTCGACGTAGGCGAACGGCACGGTGACCACGCCGCCGCGGATCCGCACGTGATAGCGGGTGCGGCCGCGCTTGACCACCGTGCCGACGGTGTCGTGGAAGCGGCCACGCGCGGTGATGCGGATGGCGGCACCGACGTCGACGCGGGCGGGCCCCGTCGCGACCGCACGGATCCGGGCGAGCTCGGCGGTGTACGCCGGGTGCATGGGAGCGATCTGGCCGCGGAAGCGCCACTCCAGGATGTGGTCGGGCGAGAAGCCCCTCGGCTCGCACTGGACGCAGGAGCGGACGCGCTGGGGGCTGCGGTGGAGGTCGACCGAGTGGCCGTACGCGCAGGTGCCCACCCACGCGCCGGCGACCCGGGGCGCCTCTTCGGAGACGCAGCGCTCCCCCGTCGAGCCGATCCGGTGTGCGATCGCGCGCCACTTCGGGCCGTGCTGGGCGCGCGGCCCAGCCAGCGCGTGCGCGATCTCGTGCAGGACCGTCTCGCGCACCTCGGCCTCGTCGTAGAGCCGCATCAGCGGCGCCGAGAGACCGATGACCTTCTGCTCATAGCGACAGATTCCCGCCCGCCGCCGCGCCCGGTCGAGCTCCAGGCGCCACCCGACCAGCCCGTGCTCAGCGATGAGCGCCAGGCCGAGACGGCGGACGTCGGCGAGCTCCATGGCGAAGACCTTAAAAGAAGGCACCGACAGCTCCGGCAGGGCATCCCGTGCTGCGTGCTGGGCACCGTGACCGGGTGGAAACCGTCGACAAGCCCGATTCACCGACCGACCTGCGCAAACCGTCCTGGCGCTACGTCCTCAGGCGGACGTTCCGCGAGTTCAGCACCGACCAGTGCACCGATCTGGCCGCGGCGCTGACGTACTACTCCGTCCTCGCGCTCTTCCCCGCGGTGATCGCGACCCTGTCGCTCATCGGCCTGGTGGGTCAGGGCCCGAAGACCATCAACGCGATCGTCGACATCATCCGCCAGACCGGGATGAACTCCGTGGCCGACAACGTGGAGCCGCTGCTGCGCGAGCTCAGCGGGTCCGGGGGCAACGGGCTCGCCCTGATCCTCGGTCTGCTGGTCGCGCTGTGGTCGGCCTCGGGCTACGTCAACGCGTTCGGCCGCGGGATGAACCGGATCTACGGCTTCGCCGAGGGTCGCCCGATCTGGAAGCTGCGCCCGATCATGCTCGCCGTCACCGTCGTCACCGTCGTGCTCTCGGCGCTGGTGCTGCTCGGCCTGGTCGTCACCGGCCCGGCGGCGCAGGCGGTCGGCGACCAGATCGGTCTGGGCAGCACCGCGGTGCTCGTCTGGAACATCGCCAAGTGGCCGGTGATGCTCGCCATGGTCATGCTCATCGTGGCGCTGCTCTACTGGGCCACCCCCAACGTCAAGCAGCCGAAGTTCCGCTGGATCAGCGTCGGTGCCGGCATCGCGATCCTGGTCTGGGTGCTCGCCTCGGCCGGCTTCGCCGCGTACGTCGCGGGCTTCAGCAACTACGGGCGCACGTACGGATCCCTGGCCGGCGTGATCGTGTTCCTGCTGTGGCTGTGGATCACCAACCTGGCGCTGCTCTTCGGTGCCGAGCTCGACGCCGAGCTCGAGCGCGGTCGCGAGCTGCAGGCCGGCCTCCCGGCCGAGGAGTACATCCAGCTCGATGCGCGCGACGAGCGCGGGCTGCGCAAGGCGGAGCGCAAGCGCGCCAAGGACATCGAGCTCGCGCGCCGGCTGCGGGAGAGCCACGGCGAGGAGGAATGAGTCTGTGGCCCGGTTGGGTACCTGGGCGCCACTCGCTTCTACAGAAAGTCGACCGATGACCTCTCACCACGCCCACCACACCCACCCGGACTCCGACTTCCCCCGCAAGATCGCGCTGCTCTTCGGCGTCGTCTTCCTCGTGGTCGGCATCGCCGGCTTCATCCCGGGGATCACCACGAACTACAGCGACCTGAAGTTCGCCGGGCACATGAGCGACGCGAAGCTCCTCGGCATCTTCGAGGTCTCGATCCTGCACAACATCGTGCACCTGGCCTTCGGTGTGGCCGGCATCCTGCTCTCGCGCGCCGCCCGCTCGGCCGCGATGTACCTCCTGGTCGGGGGCCTGATCTACGCCGTCGTGTGGATCTACGGCGTAGCGACGGGCGAGGACAGCACCGCGAACTTCGTACCGCTCAACACGGCCGACAACTGGCTGCACTTCCTGCTCGCCCTGGCGATGATCGTCCTGGGCGTCGTCTCGCTGCGCAGCCTGCGCACCGTGCGCGCGCACGCCTGATCCTTCCTGCCTTCCGCGACCCGGGACCGCACGCCGCGTCCCGGGTCGCGGTGCGTCCGGGTGGTCGCACGAAGGTCAGGAGCACCAGCGGCGCACGCTGTCGGCGCTGAGGTCGCGATCGCGCAGCACCACGTTGAGCTGGTCGCCGTAGCGCCGACAGTCGGCGGCCAGGTCGCGGCGGCGGTACTCGACGGCGAGCACGGCGCGGCCGTAGTGCCTCCGGTACGCGTCGCACTCGTCGTAGCGCCCGCACTCCTCCGCGATCGCGAAGTCGTAGCCGACCCGGCGCCCGTCGAAGCCGGCGAGGTTCTTCTGCCCGGCGGCCAGCCCGACCCGGTGGGCGCCCCGGACGAGCGCGCGGGCGTACCGGACGGCGTCAGCGCGACGGAGCAGGCCGTGGGAACGGGTGAAGGAGTCGAGGTTGTCGAACTCGACCGCCTCGAAGCCGTGGCGGGCGCAGCCGGCCGTCCAGCGGTCGACGATCGCGGCGAGCCGGTGCCGCTTCCCCGCGGTGCCGATGTCGAGCAGCCACTCCTCCCAGGCGCTGTCCACGACCGGCCTTCCTCCGCGGTGCAGGACCAGGTCGTCGTGGCGGCGCCAGAAGCGCAGCTGGCTGGCCTGGGTCTGGAAGCCGTTGACGTAGCAGATGTTGTAGTGCCCGGGCAGCGGCGGCGCGGTGCGATCACGTACGACGATCCCGACATCGCTCGGCACGTCCCGTACGCCGCCGAGCTGGTAGTCGAAGCGGGTGCCGGTCGGCAGCGGGTCCACCGCCGCGGCCATGGCCGCGGCGTCGGCAAGGAACGACGCGGCGAGGACGGCGAGCACGACGATCAGCCGGGTGCGGAGGAGCGAACTCATCACGCGATCAACGCTAGCGTCGTCCCATGACCACCGGTGAGATGCCCGACGAGGCGACGCTCGATGCCTGGCAGTTCGACCTGAGCGGGCAGGAGCGGATCGACGCGTTCGGCAACCACGCCGCGACGATGGCGCCCGGTGTCTCCGGCCGCGCGGAGCTGCTGACCCTGCAGGCGGAGTTCCTGGCCCAGGCCGGGCGGCTCGAGGAGTCCCGTACGGTCTTCGCCGCGGCGCTCGAGGACGGCGGCTGGACCACGCTGCACCCCAAGATCGGGCTGCTGGAGATCGCGCTGACGCTCGGCGAGGAGGCGTCGGCCGACGAGTTGCTCGCCGACCTGCTGCAGCTCTATCGCGAGGAGCAGCTCATGCCCGACGCCTGCGTCGAGGTCGGCGAGGCGCTGGAGGAGGCGGGCCGGCTCAAGCAGGCCCACCGCTGGTTCACCATGCCGCTGCGCGAGATCGACCCCGAGGAGCTCGAGGACGGCGACTTCCTCCTGCTCGCCGGCCGCTACCGCGTCCGCCGCGCCCTGGGCCTGCCGATGGATGCCTTCGACGAGGAGACCGACGCGATGCGCGAGGACGCGGAGGACGACGAAGACGCCTGAGCCAGATTTCCTGCTCAGCACGGTGTGGCTCACCCGCTCGGACCATGGCACGACCGGAGCCCCATGACCACGTGGTCGGCACGGCTTCGCCGGAGCACGTCCGCGCCTTTGCCGACAGACGCCGGACGCCCCGGCCGGATCTCTCCGGCCGGGGCGCGATCGACGAGCAGACGGTGCTTGCTGGTTAGGCGCGCACTCCCGTACGGGCCGCGACGAACGCGGTCGCCACAGCACGGTCGATGTCCGACGGGACCGGCTGGACCCCGGGAGCCAGGCCCCCAGCGGCGACGGCAGCCAGCGAGCGGACCTGCAGGGTGAGCCCGAGGTCCATCGCCTCGATCGGATTACCGAGGGCGGCAGCGAGGTTGATCATGCGAGCACCGGCGAGTACGGCGACCCGGCGTCCGTCGGGGCGGCGATGGACGCGATGGTAGGCGGCCGAAGACTCGACGGGCCCGAGCAGGGCCTGGTCCAGCTCGTGGGGGAAGTGGCTCACACCGGCCACCACCACACCATCAGGGAGCAGGGCGACCTCAGCCTCACCGAGGACATCGCGCGCGCCGGTGGCCAAGAAGAGCAGGCTGGTAGCGGGCAGCGCGGCGGCCAGCGGTGAGACCTCGAACCCCTCCATCACCGCCTCCAGCGCACGATAGGGATCGATCTCGACGACAGTGACGCGGGCACTCAGCTGCCGCAGCGTCTGGGCGACGCCGCGACCGCACGGTCCGTAGCCCACCACGGTCGCACGAGAGCCCGGCAGCATCAGGTTGGTGGCGTTCATGAACCCCTGCACGACCGACTGACCGACGCCGTACCGGTTCTCCACCATCAGCTTGAGCTCGCCGTCATTGATCACCACCACGGGGAAGTCGGGCGGCGTCTGACGCGCGCGCAACACGTGCCCGCCGGTCGTTGTCTCCTCGGTGCCGCCGAGGAAGTGGTCTCCGTGGCCGCGGCGCAGGAGGGCCGTGGTGAGATCGCCGCCATTGTCCAGCAGCAGGTGTGGCTCGATCGCGAGCACGCGGTCGATCTGCGGTCCCTCGTCGTCGACGTCGGCATGGACGTTCACGCCCTCGGCCACCAAGGCAGTGACGGTGTCGGGTCGTGTCGACCCCGGTGACCCGGTCAATGCCACGGTGGCACCGTAACGCACGAGGAGTCGGCACATCACTGCGGTCTTGGGCTCGATATGCAGACAGATCGCGATCCGCAGACCGTCGAAGAGGTGACCGACCTCGGCGAAGGCGTCGTGCAAGAGCGGCATATGGCCGGCGACCCAGTCGACGCCGGGCGCGGGCAGGGCAGGGTGATCCAGGGCAGGGTGCATCTACGTGTCCGATCAGAAGTGGGATGGGTGACTACCAGCAGGAGCAGGGCTCGGACTACTGGTAGAGATCCGATCGGTACGAGTGGTCACCGAAGATCACCGTCGGCAGAGCCGACCCGGTGGACGCAACGGTGACCATGCCTCACAGCGTAGGCGATGGGCGGCGCCGGTGCTCCGGATGACGAGAGAACCCGGCCGCGTCCTGAGCAGTGCCCCCGCCTTCACGAGCAAGGCCCGCTGCGTCCCGGCGTGAACCGGATACCAGCGGGCCTGTCGTAGCTGGTGCCGGGCAGCTCCTCCCCGACGCGTGCCTCGAGGTCGGCGGGACGGACAGCTCGACTGACTCAGTCGACGTGGCAGAGGAACTCCGGGTCGGAGACAGCCGGCTGCGCGAGCGGAGTCGTCGTCTTGGCCCCACTCGTCACCGGCGCGCTGGTGTTCTCACCCAGGATCGAGAAGCGGTACGGCGACGCCAGGCTCAGCGACACCGGGACCGTTTTGCCGGGGACAAGGGTCGGCGACTTCCAGATCGCCTTCGGGATCCCGGACGAGTCGATCGCCGAGAACGTGATCGTGCCGGTAGCGCCGTCGGCCGACCCGTCGGCGAGACCAAGCAGGGCGTGAAACGACCGGCACCGTCCTGGCATCGTGACGCGATATTCAGCGCTGTCGCCGGCGTATTGGAACCAGCCCCCGGATGACCTTCCCGCGAGCGAGAATCCGACGTACTGGCTCCCGCTGCCAACGCTGTAATAGCTGCTGGATGGAAGTCCGACCCAGTGCCAGTAGTTCACTCGCCTCGCTCCACTCAGCGCTGAGTGCTTCCTCCCGCGATAACTGACGCGCACCCGGAAGGTGTACTCGCGCGACGTGTCCGCCTGCATCGGGAACCTCAGCGTTCCGTGGCCCTTCACCTTCATGCTCTTGAGCACGGTCCACTGGTTCACCGACTCGAAGCTGTATCCACCAGCTTTCTGATACTCGAGCGTCGCGGCAACAGCCTTCTTGGGCGACGGCACGTGCACATTGACCGAGTAGCGAGTGCCTTCAGTGACATCCAATGGGACGGAGACGCCAATGTGCTTTCCGGAGCGTGTCACCACGCCATCCTGCGCGTGAGCCTGGGCGACCCCCGAGAGGACCACTAATCCGACAACACCCGCAGCAAGGGCAGCACCGATCTTCATGCTCTGACGGTAAAGGCGATCGAACAGGCGCGGGTCAGAACGCCAAGGCTCACAGGAAGCCGGAGCATACAAGGGGTCAGCGCGGAGCCCGTACGTATCCCGAGGCGGCAGCATGGGCCGCGTCCAGGAAGCAGCGATCGGCCCGCGCCTTTGCGTAGTTGCTCGAGCTCACGTCCCGATAGACCCGCACGCCTGCTGCATTCGTCCACGCCTTCACCGCGTGATCCGGAGGGCAAGAGCCATCGGCCCGGGCAGGCATATCGCGAGCGGACGGGTCATTGCCCAGGATCTGAGCGACGATCGCGCCGCCCATCGTGATCGCCACGACCGAGACCATCAGTCCAACGAACGCAGGCACGCACCCACCCCGCCGACGACGAGGCTGCGGATGAGCTCGAGGCGCAACCGGGCGCGGTCGGGGCGCGGCGCGCTTCGGCGTCGGCGCCGAGACCCGCTCCGTCGCAGACCTCAGGGCGGCGTCGAGCTCCAAGGCGACCATCCGTCGTAGGTCGTCGCTCAGCACCGGCGCCCGCGAGGTGAGCATCTCTACGAGGTTGCTGGTTGAGCAGAGCATCGCGTCTCGCGCCCACCCAGCGATCGGCTCGTCGCGTACGAAGCACATGACGGGGTGGACTTGAAGCGGGCTGACGCTCCGTGCCAAGCCGCTTACCGCCATCGCCGCCTCAGCGGCGCCATGGACGGCCGTCTCGCGCGCACGACCGTTCTGCCGCAAGACATTATCGACGACAGTGATCGAACCTGTCCAATTCTTGGAGTCGATGACATAGATGCCAGGAGGCCCAACCGCGATGTGATCGACGTTCGCGAACTTCCGACCCGGCCAGCGCAGGTCGTGAAAGAGCGTCCACTGGTCCGCGGGCAAGCCAGCCAGCGCAGCCGCTGTAGCTTCCTCGCCCTCAGCACCGCGCTCGAACATCGCGGCAACCCGCGCCTGCCGCTCCGCCTTCTCGCGCAACCGCTTCGCCGATTCCCGCGCAGACTCACCAGCCATCGCAGACCTCCGGCATCGAAGGTAAACGCGCTTGTCGGGCCGTGGGGACAGAACGGCGAGGCTCACAGGAATTGGGGATACCCGCGTGTGCGACGCGTGCCGTTGCGTCGACCTGTCGCGACCCCAAGGTCGCACCTTCCCCTTGCCCCGAGAGGAACATTTATGTTCTCGCACGGCGCCCACAGACCGTCAAGGGTTTATGGGTGCCGAACACCAAGACCGGAACCCACCGGCCCCTGCCCCCAGAGACCGCGAAGGCACTGGCCCGCGCGCTGCGCCACCGTCGCGAATCGTCCCAACTTACACAGGAGGACGTCGCCTCTCGCGCTGGAGTTTCCGTCCAGATGGTCCGCCGTTTGGAAGCTGGCACAAGCAATCCCACGCTCGGCACCCTTCACGCAGTCACCACGGCACTCGACATCATGTGGACCGACCTCTTCATCGAGGTCGAGTAGTGCCCGGCTACTTCTTCGGCGAAGTCGCTGGCTATCCGGTCGGTGCTGAGTTCGCCGACCGCAAGGAAGCCATGCTTGCAGGCCTGCACGACAACTGGGTCCCAGGTATTTCTGGTCGGCCGAACATCGGCGCCGATTGCATAGCGGTCAATCGCGGCTACGTGGACGATGAGGATCACGGGGACTGGCTTCTCTACACCGGCGCCGGCGGGAACGACCCCTCGACCAAGCGGCAAATTTCCGATCAAGACATCCAGCACCGCCATAACGCAGCGTTGGTGTACTCCGAAGAGAATGGTCTGCCGGTGCGGGTCCTGCGCGGACCGAGGGGCGAAAAGCCGTTCGCGCCGAAGATCGGCTACCGCTACGACGGTCTATATAAGGTGATCCGACACTGGTCCGAGACCGGACGAGACGGGTTCCGCATCTGGCGATTTCACCTCGTCCGGCTCGCGCCCGACGAAGCGCGGCCGTGGACTCCTGACGACCAGACGCCTGCGGCCGTTCCGGCCTGGAGAACACCTCGGTTTGACTTTGCGGACACAGAAATCGCATATGAGCCCCCGAATGGAGCACCCGCGGGCAATGCCGAGCCAGAGCGCGCGACCGGCATCGTGCAGCGCATCGTTAGATCAAGCAAAGTCTCCCAACACGTCAAGGAGCTCTACAACCACACCTGCCAGATATGCGGTATCAAGCTCGACCTGCCCGTCGGCAGTTACAGCGAGGGCGCTCACATTCGGGGGCTTGGGGCGCCACACGATGGTCCCGACACGGTCGGCAACGTTCTATGCCTATGCCCCAACCACCACGTCCTCTTCGACAAGGGTGGGATCTTCCTCAGCGACGAACTAGTCGTGTACGACCACACCGGTAATAGTCGGGGTCGCCTCGAAGTTCACGCGTCGCACGCGATCAACATCGAATGCGTACGACATCACCGAACGCACCACGGATACTGACTGACGCCATCGTGCGAGTGAAGATGGTGCACCGTCCTCATTGACTCTCGGACTCGAACGATCGACTCAGGATTCAGCCCCATGCACGGAACCGGAGCACGAGGCCGACGAACTGATGGGGTCGGCTTCCCGCGCCGCCTATGGAGCACGGAGGCGAAAAGCGCGGCGGACCCGTGCTGAGCTGAGGTGGGTGCATCCTGCCCGCAGATTCTGCGGCCGTTCACCCTACGAGCACCGAGGGCCCCGGCCGGATCTCTCCGGACGGGGCCCTCGCGTGTATTCAGTGACTCAAGAAGTGACTACTCGAGCCACAAGAAGTGACCTCTCGACTCAGCTGCAGCCGCTGGTGGAGCCGCAGCCCTCGCAGACGTAGCAGGAGCCGGCGGGGCGCATCTTGGTGCCGCAGGTGAAGCAGAGCGGGCTGTCGACGGCCATGCCGGAGATCTGCTCGAGCAGCTCGGCGGTGGTGCGGGCGGTCTTGGTCTCCGCAACCGGGGCGGCGGGCGCCTCGGCGACGACCTCGACCTCCTCGACCTCCTCGACCTCGGGGGTCGCGATGAGCTCGGCGGCGCCGCCGGTCTCCTCGACCAGGTCGTAGGAGCCCGTCTCGAGGTAGCGCTGGCGCTCGTCGGCGGAGTAGATGCCCAGCGCGGCACGGTCCTCGAAGGACAGGTAGTCCAGCGCCAGGCGGCGGAAGATGTAGTCCATGATCGACTGCGCCATCCGCACGTCGGCGTCGTCGGTCAGACCGGCGGGCTCGAAGCGCAGGTTGGTGAACTTCGAGACGAAGGTCTCCAGCGGCACGCCGTACTGCAGGCCGATCGAGGTGGCGATCGAGAAGGCGTCCATCACGCCGGCCAGGGTCGAACCCTGCTTGCCGAGCTTCAGGAAGACCTCGCCGAGGGTGCCGTCCTCGTGCGCACCGGAGGTCATGTAGCCCTCCGCGCCGCCGACCGTGAAGGAGGTCGTCCGGGAGACGCGCGACTTCGGGAGGCGCTTGCGGGTCGGGGCGTAGACGACCTTCTCCACGACCTTCTCGACGACCTGGGCAGCAGCGGCGGCGTCGGCCTTGTCGGCCGCGTCCTTCTTCGCCTTGCCGCCACCGTCGGCCAGCGGCTGGCCGACCTTGCAGTTGTCGCGGTAGACGGCCGTCGCCTTGAGGCCGAGCTTCCAGGACTGCATGTAGATGTCCTCGATCTCCTCGACGGTCGCCGTCTCCGGCAGGTTGACCGTCTTCGAGATCGCGCCCGACAGGAAGGGCTGGCAGGCCGCCATCATCAGGACGTGGCCCATCGGCTTGAGGGCACGCGCACCCATCGCGGTGTCGAAGACCTCGTAGTGCTCCGGCTTGAGGCCCGGTGCGTCGACGACGTGACCGTGCTCGCCGATGTAGGCGACGATCGCCTCGATCTTCTCCTCGTCGTAGCCGAGCTTCTTCAGCGCCCGCGGGATCGTCTGGTTGACGATCTGCATCGAGCCGCCACCGACGAGCTTCTTGAACTTGACCAGCGAGAAGTCCGGCTCGATGCCGGTCGTGTCGCAGTCCATCATGAAGCCGATGGTGCCGGTCGGCGCGAGCACCGAGGCCTGGGCGTTGCGGAAGCCGTTGGTCTTGCCGAGCTCGACGACCTTGGCCCACTCCTCGGTGGCCAGCTTGTGCACCTGGGCGTCGGCGACGTGCAGCGGGCGCACCTCGTCGTTGGCGGCCTGGTGCTTGCGCATGACCTTCTGGTGCGCCTCGGCGTTGCGGGCGTAGCCGGCGTACGGGCCGACGATCGCGGCCAGCTCGGCCGAGCGACGGTACGAGGTGCCGGTCATCAGCGAGGTGATGGTCGCCGCCATCGCGCGGCCGCCCTCGGAGTCGTAGCCGAGACCCATCGCCATCAGCAGGGCGCCGAGGTTGGCGTAGCCGATGCCGAGCTGGCGGTAGTCGCGGGTGGTCTCGCCGATCGGGTCGGTCGGGAAGTCCGCGAAGCAGATGGAGATGTCCATCGCGGTGATGATGAACTCGACGGCCTTCGCGAAGAGCGGGGCGTCGAAGGTGTCGTCCTCCTTGAGGAACTTGAGCAGGTTGAGCGACGCCAGGTTGCAGGACGAGTTGTCCAGCGACATGTACTCCGAGCAGGGGTTGGACGCGGTGATGCGGCCGGTCTCGGGGTTGGTGTGCCAGGCGTTGATGGTGTCGTCGTACTGCAGACCGGGGTCGGCACAGGCCCAGGCGGCCTCGGAGATCTTGCGGAACAGCGAGCGGGCGTCGACGGTCTCGATGACCTCGCCGGTGGAGCGGGCGCGGAGACCGAACTCCTTGCCGTCCTCGACGGCGCGCATGAACTCGTCGGTGACGCGGACGGAGTTGTTGGCGTTCTGGTACTGCACGGACGTGATGTCCTTGCCGCCCAGGTCCATGTCGAAGCCGGCGTCGCGGAGGGCGCGGATCTTGTCCTCCTCGCGCCACTTCGTCTCGACGAACTCCTCGATGTCCGGGTGGTCGACGTCGAGGACGACCATCTTGGCCGCGCGACGCGTGGCGCCGCCCGACTTGATGGTGCCGGCCGAGGCGTCGGCGCCGCGCATGAAGGAGACCGGGCCCGAGGCGGTGCCGCCGGACTTCAACAGCTCCTTGGAGGAGCGGATGCGGGACAGGTTGAGGCCGGCGCCGGAGCCGCCCTTGAAGATGAAGCCCTCCTCCTTGTACCAGTTGAGGATGGAGTCCATCGAGTCATCGACCGAGAGGATGAAGCACGCCGAGACCTGCTGGGGAGAGGTCGTGCCGACGTTGAACCAGACCGGGGAGTTGAAGGAGAAGTACTGGTTGGCCAGCAGCCAGGTCAGCTCCTCCTCGAAGATCTGCGCGTCCTTGTCGCTGGCGAAGTAGCCGTGCTCCTTGCCGGCGGCCACGTACGTCAGGACGACGCGGTCGATCAGCTGCTTGAGACCGGTCTCGCGCTGCGGGGTGCCGACGGCACCGCGGAAGTACTTGGTCGTCACGATCGTGGAGGCGTTGACCGACCAGAAGTCGGGGTACTCGACGCCGCGCTGCTCGAAGACGGTTTCGCCGGTCTTCCAGTTGGTCTGGACGACGTCGCGCCGCTCCCAGGTGATCTGGTCGTACGGGTGCACGCCCTCGGTGCTGAACACCCGCTCGAGCTGGAGCCCCCCGGTGCGAGCCTTACGGCCCGAACCGCTCACCGTCTCGGTCATTGCCTTGTCCCCTTGTCGCAGAAATTTCATCGGTCTCTTCGGTCGAGCATGTGCTGCATCGCTGCTGCTGGTGGCCCGGACATGCACGCTTCCCCACGGCATGCCCGGGCTGTCTGTGGTGTTATCCCTGAAGTGTCAGCCGATAGGGCTGAGGTCACGCTCGGCGCGCAACTTGGCGATCTCGTCCTCGAAGTCGTCGGCCGACTCGAACTGTCGGTAGACCGACGCGAAGCGCAGGTACGCGACCTGGTCGAGCTTGCTCAGCGGCGCCAGGATCGCCAGGCCCACCTCGTGGGCCGGGACCTCGGCATAGCCGCTCGTACGGAGCGTGTTCTCGACCTCCTGGCCCAGGCAGGCCAGCTGGTCCTCGGTGACCGGTCGGCCCTTGCAGGCCTTGCGGACGCCGGCGACCGCCTTGTCGCGGTTGAACGGCTCGGTCGCGCCCGAGCGCTTGAGCACGGTGAGTTGCATCAGCTCGACGGTGGTGAACCGCTTCTCGCAGCCCTGGCACTGGCGACGACGACGGATCGAGCCGCCGTCCTCGGCCACCCGGGAGTCGAGGACCTTGGTGTCGGTGTGCCGGCAGTACGGGCAGTGCATCGCGGTCCTCCCGTCCTGGGGGTGTGGATCCCCCTGTGGAGGAAACCGGTTTGGCTGTGGAAAACGAGTCGTGACCTGTGCAACAAATCCGCTCAGGTGTGAACTAGATGTGGATAACTACATCCTTGTAACTACTAGATGTAGTGGTGACTCTATGCCCCGGCCGCAAGGCGTGCAAGTGCTTGCGCAAAGCTGGGCGTGCCGCCTCGGCGTGTCGCGCTCAGAGGGCGCGAAAGAGGCGCGTCTCAGGGGAGAATGTGACCCGTGGGGCAGGAGAACAGCGGCAAGCGCAAGGGTGCACGCAAGGGCGCTCGGCCGCCGCGACGGTTCCGCAGGGACGTCTTCGCGCTCGCGTCGGGCGTGACGATCGCCCTGATCGCGTGGGGCTACCTGGTCTTCGCGGCGATCGACTTCGGCAAGGATGCGCGCGACGGCGACGGGGCCGGGTGGGTCTTCCTGCTGCTCGCGGCGATCGGTGCCGCGGCGTGCCTCTTCGTGGCGCTGCTGCTCGGCGCGCGAGTGATCCGGGCGCTCAGTGGCGCGGCGCCCGGCCCCTCCGGCGTCAGTTCGGGATCCGGAGCGTCTGACCGGCCGACAGGCTCGCACCAGCGAGGCCATTGATCTTCTCGATGTGGTCGATCATCGATCGCACGTCGCCGTCGGCGCCGGCGGCCTCGGTGGCGAGATCCCACAGGGTGTCGCCGGGCGCGACGACGACCGAGTGGGTCGACTCCGGGGTGCCGGCGTGCAGTGCCGCACCCGCACCGTTGGAGATCAGCAGGCCCATGCCGAGGAGGACGAGCAGGCCGGCGACGAAGACGACCACCCGGCCGCGGCGGGTGAGCCGCACCGTCGAGCGAGGGCGCACCGGGCGCGGCGTCGGGCTGGCCGCCCGGACGGGGGCCGTACGCGTCGTCTCGAACAGCTGGTCGAGGGTCATCGTGCTCATGTCAGTCTCCTGGGGAAGGCGGGACCTGGTGTGTCCGGGACGATGTCTATCCGCGACCCCTGACAGTTTTGGCGAGCCAGCCGTCGGGGACCGTTCGATCAGACGTTCGATCGAACACATGAGCGACTGTAGAACATCCGTTCGAATCGATCAAGTGTTCGATTCCGACACGCCGATCGAACATCTGTTTGAATCCGCACCCCTGCAGCACTAGCGTGAGCGGCATGAGCGACAAGCAGGAGCCGAGCAATCTCGCCGAGCTGCCCGACGGCCCACCGGACGCGACCGGGCTGACCTATCGCCAGCAGCGCATCCTGGGTCACCTGCGTGACTGCATCGAGGCACGCGGCTACCCGCCGAGCATGCGCGAGATCGGCACCGCCGTCGGCCTGACGTCGACCAGCTCGGTCGCCCACCAGCTCAAGGTGCTGGAGCAGAAGGGGTTCATCAAGCGCGACCCCCACCGCCCCCGCGCCCTCGAGGTCTTCCTGCCCGAGGTGCTCAAGGCGCGCCGCGCGATCACCAACGTGGACGACTCGGTCGACTACGACGAGACCGGCATCGGCGACACCCGGCCGGCCGCCAAGTACGTACCGCTGGTCGGCACCATCGCCGCGGGCGCGCCGATCCTGGCCGAGGAGCAGACCGAGGCGGTCTTCCCGCTGCCGCGCGAGCTCGTCGGCGACGGCCAGCTCTTCCTGCTCAAGGTCAAGGGCGACTCGATGATCGAGGCCGCGATCTGCGACGGCGACTACATCGTCATCCAGCAGGCGCAGACGGCGAACAACGGCGACTTCGTGGCCGCGCTGCTCGACGGCGAGGCGACCGTCAAGGAGTTCCGTCGCAAGGACGGCAAGCTCTGGCTGCTCCCCCACAACTCGGCGCTGGAGCCGATCGACGGCACCCACGCCACGATCCTGGGCAAGGTCACCGCGGTCCTGCGCAGCCTGTGAAATGTCATGGAATAACCGCACGAAATATCCGGGAACATTTCAGGCGGGCCTCGGCTTAGGATCGATGGGATCGGGCACGCCCGGTCCCATCGGGCTTTTTCTCAGGAGGCAGAGGACGTGCAGGAGAACGCGATCGCCGGGGACGAGGCGGTCATCGCCCCGCCGGTGACGCCGCCGTCCCTGCGCCAGCGTCTCGCGCCTGTGAGCGCCGGCGTACGCGAGCTGCTCCTCATCACCGCCCTCTACATCGCCTATACCTCCTCGCGCCTCCTCGCGAGCAACGACGAGCAGGCTGCGGTCCACCGCGCCAAGGTGCTGCTGCGCATCCAGAAGGCCGCTCGGCTCAACTGGGAGCACGTGGTCAACGGCTTCTTCGTCCGCCACGACGCGATCGGCATCTTCGCCTCGTTCTGGTACGCCAGCGCGCACTACATCGTGACGCTGAGCGTGCTGGTCTGGCTCTACTTCAAGGGCCGGGACGCGTACCTGCCCGCGCGCCGCGCGCTGATGGTCGCGACCGTGCTGGCGCTGTCCCTCTACCTCATGCTGCCCACCGCCCCGCCGCGCTTCCTCGAGGGCTACACCGACGTCCTCTCACTGCACTCCGACGTGGGCTGGTGGGGCGCCGACGCGTCCGCTCCCAAGGGCCTGGGCCACCTCACCAACGAGCTGGCCGCCTTCCCGTCGCTGCATGCCGGCTGGTCGCTGTGGTGCGCCCTCGTCCTGCAGCGACACGCCCGGTGGCGGATCGTGAAGATCTTCGGCTGGCTCGGAGCCTTCGTCACCGCTGCCGCCGTGGTGGGCACCGCCAACCACTGGGTGCTCGACGTCCTGGTCGGCTGGATGGTCACCATCGCCGGCGTCGTGGCGGTTTGGGAGTTGGCACCTAAACTGCCGGAGTGACGCGCCCTCTTCGCCGCCCCGCCGCCGCTCTGACGACCCTCGTGATCGTGGTGACGTCGCTGCTGATGGTGTCCGTCGCGACGCCCGCTCAGGCGCGCGATCACGCGCCCCAGGACTCGGCCGTACGACTGCCCGCGGCGAGCTCGCTGGCCGCCGGCGAGGACGCCTCGATGTACCTGCGCCGGCTCGCGCTGAGCAAGCCCTCCCTGCGCGGCTCCGCCCGCAAGCAGGCGGACGCGCTCACCGCGCGCCCGCGGCTCTACGGCGAGCGGATCATCTGCTCGGCCACCGCGCCCATCTGCGTCCACTACGCCTCCGCGGGCGCCGACGCCCCGAGGACCAGCGCCATCACCCCGCAGGTCGTGCTGAGCAACCTCGAGCACATCTACGCGGTCTACCAGAGCTCCGGCTACCGGATGCCCGAGGCCGACCACACCACCGGCGGCGGCACGACCCAGGTCAACGGCCTGCCTGTGCCCGCCGACGACGTGGACATCTACCTGGCCAACATCGGCAGCCACGGCTACTACGGCTACTGCGCCCCCGAGCCGCTCGCGACGTCGCCGAACGCCCACCACACGCCGGCGTTCTGCGTGCTGGAGAACGACTTCGCCGAGTTCCACGACGGCACCGCGCTGTCCAACCTGCAGGTGACCGCGGCACACGAGTTCTTCCACGCGGTGCAGTTCGCCTACGACGCCTCCGAGGACCCGTGGTTCATGGAGTCCACCGCGGTGTGGGTCGAGGACCAGGTCTTCGACAGCATCAACGACAACACCCAGTACCTCCCGTACGGCCCGCTGGGCAAGCCGTCGCTCTCGCTCGACAAGAACACCACCTTCGGCGTGTACGGCGGGTGGATCTTCTTCCGCTGGGTCACCGAGCACCGGCCCGCGCTGGTCGGCAAGATGCCCGGGATCATCCGCTCGATGTGGGAGCGCGCCGCCGCCGGCAGCCATGACCACTACTCCCTGCAGGCGGTCGCCGGGGCCCTCAAGGCCGCCGGCCTGCCCCTGCGCACGGCCTTCGCGCGCTTCGCGGCGGACAACCGCGCGCCGCGCAGCGCGTACTCCGAGGGTCGCGCCAACCGCTACCCGATCGCCGCCCCCGCCAACCGGTACCGGCTGAGCGGCGCCCGTACGGTCACCGGCACCTCCCGGGTGAGCCACCTCGCCGCCGCCACCGAGCGGTTCACGCCGCGGGGCCGCCACCTGCGCGGCAAGCACGCCCGGCTGCGCCTGACGATCAACATGGACGACACCGCGCGCGGCAGCGCCGCCATCGTCACGATCTACCCGCGCCACGGCCACCGCACGGTCCGTACGGTGCACCTCAACCGCCGCGGCGGCGGCTCCACGTCGGTGCCGTTCAGCTCGCGCCGGATCAAGCGCGTCGAGCTGACGATGAGCAACGCCAGCACCCGGATGCAGTGCTGGGTCGGCGCGCGCTACTCCTGCCAGGGCCAGCCGCGAGACATGCGCGTCAAGGAGAGCTTCGCCGCCCAGGTCCGCCCGTGACGACGCCCGTCTCCGAGCTGCTGGCCGACGCCGTCGACGCCCTCGGCGGCAGCACCCGTGAGGGCCAGGTGCAGATGGCCGAGGCGGTCGCCGATGCCTTCGGCGCCAAGCAGCACCTGCTCGTCCAGGCCGGTACGGGCACCGGGAAGTCGCTCGCGTACCTCGTGCCGGCGCTGGTGCACGACAAGCGCGTCGTGGTCGCGACCGCGACCCTCGCGCTGCAGCACCAGCTCGTCGAGCGCGACCTGCCGCGACTGGTCAAGGCGCTCAAGGGCCGCAAGCTCGACACCTCGTACGCGGTCCTCAAGGGCCGCTCGAACTACGCATGCCTGCACCGGATCCGCGAGGGCGTCCCGGACGACCAGGGCACGCTGACGATGGACATCGCCATGGGCGACATGGCCAAGAAGGTCCTCGAGCTGCGCGAGTGGGCCGACGAGGAGGCCAACGACGGCGGGACGGGCGAGCGCGACAACGCGCCCCGGCACACCGACCGCGAGTGGCGCCAGGTCTCGGTCACCTCACGCGACTGCCTGACCGCGGCCAAGTGCCCGTTCGGCCAGGAGTGCTTCCCCGAGCGGGCGAAGGAGAAGGCCGCCAAGTCGCACCTCATCGTCACCAACCACTCGCTGCTCGCGATCGATGCGATCGAGGGCATCCCGATGATCCCCGAGTACGACGCCGTGGTGATCGACGAGGCGCACGAGCTGGTCGCGCGGGTGACCCAGGCGGCCACCGGCGAGCTCACCTTCACCGATGTCGACCGGGCCGCGCGTCGCTCCAACCGGCACGTCGACGGCACCGAGGCCGACGACCTGGCCGACGCCGGCGACGCACTGAAGGCCGCGATGCAGGAGACGCGGGCCGGGCGCCTGGAGACGCTGCCGCTGGATCTCGCGGACGCGCTGATCCTGGTCCGCGACGCGGCCCGGGCGTGCCTGTCGGCCTACCCGAAGCAGTCGTCGGAGGACGGCGCCGACCCCGGGCTGACCCAGGCCAAGGGCAGCGTGCAGGAGGTCTTCGAGATCGCCGAGCGGATGGCCGAGCACAAGGAGTCCGACGTGCTCTGGCTCGCCGAGGGAACCGAGCGGATCCCGCCGCGGCTGTGCATCGCGCCGCTGCAGGTGTGGGCGCAGATGCGCGAGCGGCTGCTGACGGACAAGACCGTGGTCTTCGCCTCGGCGACGCTGAAGCTGGGCGGCGACTTCGGCGTCGTCGCCGGCTCGCTCGGGCTGCGCAAGGACGACGAGGAGCTCCCGTGGCGTGGTCTCGACGTCGGCTCGCCGTTCGACTACGGCAAGCAGGGCATCCTGTACGTCGCCCGCCACCTCCCCCAGCCGGGCCGCGACGGGATGGCGCCGGCGGTCCTCGACGAGATCGTCGAGCTGATCGACGCCGCCGACGGTCGGGCGCTGGGCCTGTTCTCCTCGCGGCGGGCGGCCGACGCGGCCGCGGAGGCCGTACGCAAGCGGCTGCCGCACCTGACCACGCTGGCGCAGGGCGACGCGCAGCTGCCCGAGCTGGCCGCGCAGTTCGTCTCCGACCCGCACACGGTGCTCTTCGGGACGCTGTCGCTGTGGCAGGGTCTCGACGTCCCGGGCGACACCTGCCAACTGGTGATGATCGACCGGATCCCGTTCCCGCGCCCCGACGACCCGCTGATGAGCGCGCGCCAGCAGGCCGCCGACAAGGCCGGCGGCAACGGCTTCATGCAGGTCGCGGCCACCCACGCCGCGCTCCTGCTCGCGCAGGGCACCGGCCGCCTGATCCGTACGACCTCGGACCGCGGCGTCGTCGCCATCCTCGACCCGCGCCTGGCGACGGCGCGCTACGGCGGCTTCCTCAAGGCCAGCCTGCCGCCGATGTGGTCGACCACCGACCCCGCCATCGCCCGCCAGGCGCTCAAGCGGCTCGCCGCCGCGGCGAAGTAGCGACACGGCACGCGGCCCTTGTAACGCGGTGTTACAGGCTGTTCTGCGGTGCTGCAGCACCGCACAACACGGTGTAACACCGCGTTACATGCCAGCGGCGGCGGACGCAGCCGCATCGCACCATCGCCTCGGCGACAACGACGCCGTATCAACGCCCGGCCCGTGTCCCGTCCCACCAGGCGTCGACGACTGAGCCCCATCAGCGGCGGCCCCCTAGAATTCACGGTGTGAAGGTGCTGCTGCTTGAGAACATCCATCAGGTCGCTGTCGAGAACCTCGAGCGAGCCGGCTACGAAGTCGAGCTCCGCCAGGCGAGCATGTCCGAGGACGAGCTCATCGCCGCGCTGCCCGGAGTCGCGATGCTCGGCATCCGCTCCAACACCCACATCACCCAGAAGGTCCTGGACAACGCTCCGGACCTGCTGGCGATCGGGTGCTTCTGCATCGGCACCAACCAGGTCGACCTGGCCGCCGCGGCGGCCAAGGGCGTCGCGGTGTTCAACGCGCCGTACTCCAACACCCGCTCGGTCGTCGAGCTCGTGATCGCCGAGATCATCAGCCTCGCGCGCCGCCTGCCGGACAAGACCCAGAAGATGCACGCCGGCATCTGGGACAAGTCCGCCAAGGGCAGCCACGAGGTCCGCGGCCGCACGCTCGGCATCGTCGGGTACGGCAACATCGGCACCCAGCTCTCCAACCTCGCCGAGGCGCTCGGCCTCAACGTCATCTTCTTCGACGTCGCCGACCGGCTGCGCCACGGCAACGCCCGCCGGATGCCGTCCCTCGAGGCGCTCCTGGCCGAGGCCGACGTCGTCTCGCTGCACGTCGACGGGCGCCCGGGCAACGCCGGCATCTTCGGCGACGAGCAGTTCCGCCTGATGAAGCCGCGCTCGATCTTCATCAACGCCGCCCGCGGCATGGTCGTCGACACCACCTCGCTGCGCGAGCACATCCTGTCCGGCCACATCGCCGGCGCCGCGCTCGACGTGTTCCCGGTCGAGCCGAAGGCCCAGGGCGACGAGTTCGAGTCGCCGCTGCGCGGGCTCGACAACGTCATCCTCACCCCGCACGTCGGTGGCTCGACGCAGGAGGCGCAGGAGGAGATCGGCTACTTCGTCTCCAACAAGCTGCGCGACTTCGACCAGCTGGGCTCGACCGCACTGAGCGTCGACCTGCCGGCCGCCCAGGCGCCGGAGCTGACCGAGGGCCACCACCGGATCGCCTACCTGCACATCAACGTCCCCGGCGTGCTGGCCGAGGTCAACAACGTGCTGGCCGCCGAGGGCGCCAACGTCACGGGCCAGTACCTCGCGACCAAGGGCGAGCAGGGCTACGTCGTCACCGACACCAGCGAGCCGGTCTCCGAGGCCGCCCTCAGCAAGCTGCAGGACTCGCCGCACACGATCTGGCTGCGTTCCTACAGCGCCTGACGCGCCACGCTCCACCCTCGGCCGGAGGATCCATCGCGGATCCTCCGGCCGATCTCTTTCGTACCCGAACGACGATTGGGTCTTTGCCATCGTGGCCCCGGATGATCTGACCCGTGAGTCTGGGGAACTACGCCGCGCTGATGCGCAACCCGACCGTGCGCAACATCCTGGTCCTCGGCTTCGTCATCCGGGTCCCGATCTGGGCCTGCAACATCGCGATCACGCTGCACGTGGTCAACCACCTGCACCGCTCCTACACCCAGGCCGGCGCGGTCACGATGGCCTCGGCCCTGGCGTTGGCGCTCAGCAACCCGTGGCGCGGCCGGCTGGTCGACCGGATCGGCGTCCGCCGGGCGATCGCGCCCTCCCTGGTGGTGACCGCGCTCGCGTGGGGTGTCGCCCCCTGGGTGGGCTACTGGCCGATGCTCGTGCTGGTCGTCGTCGCGGGACTGTTCGCGGTGCCGACCTTCGCGATCGTGCGCGCGGTGCTCATCTCCAGCGTGAGCGACCAGCAGCGCACCTCAGCACTGGCCATCGACTCGGTCGTGACCGAGGCCTCCTACATGGTCGGCCCGATCCTGGGCGTCATGGCAGCGACCTACCTGCCGACCACCTGGGCGCTGCTGCTGTGCCAGGCCGCCTCCGTCGCCGCGGCGGCCCTGCTGTGGCTGAACAATCCCTCGGTGAGCGGTGACGCGATCGCCGAGGAGGAGGCACAGCACGCCCCGGTGCGCAGCTGGCTGACGCCTCAGGTGGGCCTGATCCTGGTCGCCAGCGCGGCCGCGACCCTGATCCTGACCAGTGAGGAGCTCGGCTCCGTCGCGGCGATGCGCTCGATGGGGCACAGCGGCTGGCTCGGCTGGGAGCTCGCCCTGTGGGGCGCGGGCTCGGCGATCGGCGGACTGACGTACGGCGTCCTGCATCGCCATCCGCCCACGGGCGTCCTGCTCGCGCTGCTGGGCGCCACCACCGCGCTGGTCGCGGTCGCCCCGAACACGACGTGGTTCACCGTGCTGCTCTTCCTCAGCGGTGTCTTCTGCGCCCCCACGATCACCGCGACCGCCGACGACCTGTCCCGGCTGGTGCCGCGCGCCGTGCGCAGCGAGTCGATGGGCTGGCACGGTGCCGCTCTCACCCTGGGCAGCGCCGTCGGAGCGCCGATCGTCGGGTGGGTGATGGACGAGGGCGGCTGGGCGCGCGGCTTCCTCGCCGGCGGCCTGGCGGGGCTCGCGATCGCCCTGCTCAGCCTCGGCGCCGTCGCCCGGCACACCAGCAGCCAGGCGCGTGGTTGAACGGTTTGGGAGGATGGGGGCGATGGATGCCGCTCACCTGCTCGACGCCCGCGCTCGCGTGCTCGCCGACCTGACCGCCCGCAACCTCGCCGGCCCCGTCGCCGTCTCCGCTCTGGAGGACGCGATCTCCGAACGGGGATGGTGGGTCGATCAGTGGCCGGCGGGCGTCCAGTACGTCGCCGGGCTGATCGCCCAGGACGTCCAGGACGCCCTCTTCGCCGACGTCGGGCGCTGGCCGGTGTGCGAGCACTGCCCCGCGGAGGCGCCGGTGCACTCGCTCTTCATCTCCCCCGACCTCGGCGGGCCGGACCCGGTCTGGGTCTGCGAGGAGAGCGGTACGGAGATCGCGCCGCTCGGCGGTCTCTGACCGCGCCGCGCGGACTACTCGCTCTGGCCGAGCTGCAGCCGCAGCGTGAACCGGTCGGCGCGGAAGGTCGAGCGGGAGACCTCGACGACCTTCTCCTCGGCGAAGGCGCGCCGCTGCTGACGCAGCACGGGCGCACCGGCGTCCACCTCGAGGTGCACGGCCTCCTCCTCGGTGGCGAGGTCGGCGTTGACGTTGTCCTCGGCCCAGGTCGGGCGCATGCCGCGGTCGCCGAGCTCGTCGTACAGGGAGACCGGCATGCCGCTCTGGAGGAAGCCGGGCAGGAGGATCTCGTTGAGGTACGCGTCCTCGATGCACATCGGCATCGCGTCGGCGCGACGCAGACGCCGCCAGTGGATCACCGCGTCGCCGGGGGTGAGGCCGAGGGCGCGCGCGACGCCGGGGCCGGCCTGCTCGAGGCGGGCCAGCAGGGTGACCGACTCGGGCAGCATCCCGCGACGGCGCATGTCCTCGCTGAAGCTCAGCACCGGGGTGGGCGCGCGGCGGGGCCGGGCGACGAAGGTGCCGCGGCCGGGGATCCGCTCCAGCAGACCCTCGACGACCAGCGCGTCCATGGCCTGCCGGACGGTCATCCGGGCGACGCCGAAGAGGTTGACGAGCTCACGCTCCGAGGGGGCGGCGGACCCGGGGATGCTGCCGGCGACCAAGGCCCGGACGTACTCACGCACTTTCACGTGCTTGAGTGACTGCGCCCCCACGCTTACCCCTTCCATGACGGACCCACGGTAGGACGGCACGACACGCCGCGTCCCGGGAATGGGGAAGTTCGAACGTCTGTTCGACGGGCGGAGTACCGTGGAGCCATGGACTTCCAGAGCACGCTCTTCGCCGCCGAGGTCACCACCGGGGACGCCAGCCCCCGCTGCGACGGTCTGGTCCGCACGACGCTCAGCGACGGCGCATGGATCGACGTCGCGCGCGGCTGGCTGCCCGCCGCGGACGACGTCTTCGACACCCTGCGCAGCGTCGTGCCGTGGCGCGCGGAGCGCCGCCAGATGTACGAGCGGATGGTCGACGTACCGCGGCTCGTGCACACCTACCTGGCCGGCGACGAGCTCCCCCACCCGATGCTCGTCGCCGCCAGGGAGTCGCTCAGCGAGCACTACCTGCCCGAGCTGGGCGAGCGGTTCCGTACGGCGGGGTGCTGCTTCTACCGCGACGGCAACGACTCGGTCGCGTGGCACGGCGACAAGATCGGCAAGGGCCGCTCCGCGGACACCATGGTCGCGATCGTCTCGCTCGGTGACCCTCGCCGGCTCGCCCTACGCCCCGTCGGCGGAGGTGCCTCGATCAGCGTCGAGATGGGGCACGGCGACCTGGTGGTGATGGGCGGCAGCTGCCAGCGCACCTGGGAGCACGCCGTGCCGAAGGTCGCCCATGCCGGGCCGCGGATGTCGGTGCAGTTCCGACCGCTGAACGTCTTCTGAGCCGCGCCGCTACGGCACGTTGTAGGACGACAGCAGCGGGTAGTGCTGCCCGATGTCGAAGCGCGACTGGCGCAGCACCCGCACCGACGCGGCCGGCTGCAGCGCGTAGATCGCGTCGAGGTAGGAGCCGTTGCCGGTGGACGTCCCTCGACCCGGCTTGATCCGGCCTCGCGTCTCCCAGGAGGCCACCAGGTGGTGGCGGTGCAGGTGGGAGTAGGCGAGCGCACGGCGGTGCAGCTCCTTGTCCGCCATGTAGTTGTCGTTGAAGTCGCCGAGGACCCAGACGCGGCCGCCGGACCAGCTGCGCTCGGTCGCGATGATCCGGTCCAGGCCCTTGACCTGGTCCTTGTACATCCGGACCCGGCGCGGCACGCCCTTGACCGGCTTCCCCTTGTCGACCGCCTGGTGGAGCATGTGCACGTCGATCACCGACAGCACCTGGCCGGTGGCGCGGTTGCGCAGCCGGGCCACCGTGGCCTTCTTGGTCGGCTGCCAGATCGTCCCGCGTCCGGTCGGGGCCTCGACCCTGCGTCCTGCCGCCATCGGCGCGGAGCGGCCGCCCACCAGGCTGTAGAGGGAGTCGTTCCACAGGATCGGGTCCTGGGTGTGCCGCGGGACGTAGCTCCCGATCCCGGGCAGCCCCTCCAGGACCTCCTTCTTCGCCTTCCCGGCGACCTCCTGCATGCCGGCGATGTCGGTGTACGGGAGGAACTGCCCGACCGCGGTGCGCCAGGTGTCGAGCGGCACGTCGGCGTCGAGGTTGAAGGTGCCGATGCGCAGCGCCGTCGAGCGGGCGTGGGCCTGGAGCGGTGCGGGATCGGCTGCGGCCGCGGAGGCCGACGGCTGGCCGGAGAGCAGCAGAGCACTGATCCCACCAGCCAGCAGGACGGATCGCAGCACCGAGAAGCGTTGAGTCGTCATGGATCGATGATGACCACAGACGGCGTCGTACGACGAATCAGAACTGCACGGTCGGGGCCTGCTGCTGGCCGGCGGGCGCCTGGTAGAAGTCGCGCTTGCCGACGCCGGCGACGCCGCTGAAGAGCATCCACGGGATCGTGACGACCAGCTTGTTCAGCGTCGCGACGGCGTCGTTGTAGAACTGGCGCGCGAAGGCGAGCTGGTTCTCGGTGTCGGCGAGCTGCTTCTGCAGCTCCAGGAAGTTCTGGTTGGCCTTGAGGTCGGGGTAGGCCTCGGCGGTGGCGTTGAGCCTCACCAGCGCGCCCTGCAGCTCCGCGTCGGCGGCGGCCTTGGCGGGCACGTTCGAGCCGGCGGCCGCGGTGGCGACCGAGGCACGGGCGCGCGTGACCTCCTCGAGCACCTCGCGCTCGTGCGCGGCGTACCCCTTGACGGTCTCGACGAGGTTGGGGACCAGCTCGGCGCGGCGGGTGAGCTGCACGTCGATGCCGCCGAGCGCCTCCTGCGCGGCGACGTCACTGGTGCGCAGCCTGTTGAAGCCGACCACGCCGAAGAGCGCGAGCAGCACCACGACGACGATGACGATGATGGCGATGACCATGTTGTTGTCCTTGTTCTCGAGGGTTACCAGGAGCCGCCGCCACCGCCCCCTCCGCCACCACCGCCGCTGAACCCGCCCCCGCCGGAGGACGAGTGCTGGGTCGCGGTGTAGGAGGAGATGGCGGAACTCACGGTGCTGTTGAAGTCGTGCACCATCGCGTCGGCGAAGTTGCCGCCGTGCGCGCCGGTGTAGCCGGCGAAGAAGAACGGGACGGGCGGCTCGGAGCCGGTCTCCGCGCGATACTTCTTCGCCCACTCCTTCGCGCAGCCCATCGCGACCGCCCACGGGATGTAGGCGGTGTAGAGCTCCTGGCGCCCGGAGAAGTCGAAGCGCTGCTCGCTGCTCGGAGTCGACAGGATGCGCTTGAAGCCGCCGACCTCCGACCAGAGCCGGCGCCCCGGCGTGGTGCGCTTCGTACCGGCACCGGTGCGGGCCATCGAGATGCCGCAGATCGCGAACGCGCCGGGGATGATGCCGAGCATCGACATCCCCAGCGGGCGCAGGAAGAGACAGACGCCGGCCAGGACCAGCCCGGCGATCACGAGGATGCCGCCGAACGGCCCGACGCCCGTACGGGAGAGGTTGCCCGAGCGGATGCCCCAGTCCTTGACCTCCTTCTCGAAGCTGTCGATGACGGACTTGAGGAACTGTCCATCGGTGACGTTCTTGCGGGTGATCGTGGTGGTGCTGTGGGGAGCGGCGCCGACGAAGCGGTCGATCAGGTCGAGCGTGACCGGATCCAGGTCGCGGCCGTCGGTCAGGCGGGTGAGGGTCCAGGCCTTGTCGTTCTGCTCCATCCGGATCGCGCCGCGCTCGGCGGCGTGCAGCAGCGAGCCGACGAAGGCCTCGCGCGGGATCCGCTCGTCCATCACGTAGACCGCCTGCGCCGGCCCGAGGCCGGCGGGCGGGACGTAGAGGATCTGGTACGCCGGCCTGCGCTCGCAAGCGTTGGCGCCGAGCGCCCCTCCGCCGATGGCCGCGCCGATGCCGACCACGACGACCATAACCAGCAGCGCCGGGCTGGTGCCGAAGACCGGGTCGAGGCGGGCCGTCCAGGGCAGGTGGTTGCCCTCCGCAGGCGTGTCGATGCCCATTCCGGCCTGGATGGTGACCGGCGTACGGGCGTCGAGGTGGTCCAGGTGCAGCGCGAGCCGCTGGGTGCCGTCGCCGTCGACCTGGCACGGCGCGGCGGCGTCACCCCAGCCGACCAGGCAGCCGGTGCGCCCCTCGGCGCTGGGCAGCACGGCGGCGGAGGGCAGCGTGACGTCGACGTCGACGTCGTCCATCTGCTGCTGCCAGCCGCCGGGGACGACGTTCCAGTAGAAGAGGCTGCCGCCGGCGCTCTGCTCCCAGGACGGGTCGCGGTCGCCGGGCAGCAGCACGCCGGGGATCGTGTAGCTGATCGTGTAGTGGTGCGTGCCGATCGACAGGGTGCGATCCGCCGAGCCGATCTTGAGCACGGTGTAGCGGCCGAGGCCGCGGCTCTGCTTCTCGTACGGCTCCGGCTGGCCGTCGCGGGTGACCGAGATGGCCGCCGGGTCGCGGCGTGCGTGCGGGGCGTTGCCGTCGTTGCGGTCGAAGAACCGGAAGATGCCGTGCCGGTCGCCGGTGCTGACCTGGAGGTCGATCTGCTCGACAGCGGTCAGCTCGCCGTCGGCGGCGACGTCGAACGCCGCGTGGTAGCTCGTGATCCGCGTCGGCTCGTAGCCGCCGTCCCCCTCGCCGCCCATCCCCCAGAAGAGCGCGGGCGCGCAGAGCACCGCCGCGATCAGGAGGATGCCGAGGATGTACGCCGGGACACGGGTCACGCTCGAACACTAGGCGATCAAGCGAGCGGCAGCGCGAGCGAGGGACGAGCTCAGGCGTTGTCCGCGAGCGCGGGAGCCAGCCGCGAAGCGGCTAGGGTCGGCGGCCCCGGCGGCGCCACAGGATGAGCACAAGAACCAGCGCGCCGAGCCCCGCCGCGGCCTGCTTGCCGTACGACTTGAGCAGCACCGGCAGGACGGTCGCACCCAGGTCGATGGCGTCGTCCCGCGGGGGCTGGGTCCGGACCGGCGCCGTGGGCAGCGACGGGGCTGCGACGGGTGCGGGCGCGGCGGCCCCAGATGCAGAGTCGGCGGCCGCTGGTGCCGGTTCGGCGGCGTGCTCCCCCGATTCGGCGGAGCGGTGCTCGAGGCAGGCGACGAACTGGGCGAGCAGCTTGTCGGAGACGTCCTGCATCACCCCGCGGCCGAACTGGGCGGGCTTGCCGGTGATCGTCAGGTCGGTGTCGATCCGCACGTCGGTGCTGGTGCCGTCGGCCGTCGCCGCCATCGTCGCGTTGACGATCGCGCCGGCGGTCCCGTTGCCACGCTTGTCGCGGCCCTTGGCCTCGACGGTGAAGGTGTGCGCGGCCGGGTCCTTGGCGACGAACGCCCCTGAGCCGGCGTAGACCAGCGCGATCGGCCCGAGCTTCACCTTCACGGTGCCCTCGAAGGTGTCTCCCTCGGCGGCGGTGACCTGCGCGCCGGGGAAGCAGGTCGCGAGGTCCGCGATCTCGCCGAAGCGCGCCCAGGTCTCCTCGACGGTGCCCGGCACGGTGAAGCGGTGGCTCAGCTCCACGCCCTCACCCCTCCCCGAGCCCGGCAGCGGCCGCGAGCGCGCGCCGGGTGAGGACCTGGGCCAGGTGGAGCCGGTACTCGGCGCTGCCGTTGAGATCGGTCGGCGGGTTGGTGCCCTCGACGGCGCGGCCCGCCGCGGCCGCGAACGACTCGGCGCTCGCCGGCTGCCCGACCAGCGCCTCCTCGACACCGCGGGCACGGATCGGGGTGCTGCCCATGTTGGTCAGCCCGACCCCGGCGCCCGTGACCGTGCCACCCTCGACCCGGACCGTCGCGGCGACCGCGCAGATCGGCCACTGGTGCTCGACGCGGACGAACTTCTCATAGCGCGAGCCCCAGCCGGTGTGCTTGGGGATCCGGACCTCGACGAGGATCTCGTCCTCGCCGATCGCGGTCTCGAAGAGGTCCACGAAGAAGTCGTCGGCGTCCACCTGGCGCATGCCGCCGGCGCCGGCGATGACGAAGACCGCGCCCAGCGCCCGGGCCGGCCCGCCCAGGTCACCGGCCGGGTCGGCGTGCGCGAGGGCCCCGCCGAAGGTGCCGCGGTGGCGTACCTGCACGTCGGCGAGCCGCTCGACGGCGGCGCTGATGAGGCCGGCGTGCTGCGCCACGAGCGGGTCGTTGCCGACCACGCTGTGGGGCGTCATCGCGCCGATCACGATCGCATCGCCCTCCTCCCGGATCCCGCGCAGGGAGTCGATGCGGCCCAGGTCGATGATCCACTCGGGGGCGTTGAGCCGCATCCGCAGCACCGGCAGGAGGCTCTGGCCGCCGGCGAGGATCTTCGCCTCATCGCCGTGCTCCCGGAGCGCGGCGAGGGCCTCATCGAGGGAGGTCGGGGCGACGTAGTCGAAGGGTGCGGGGATCACTGGTCTGCTCCTGTCGTACGGTCCACGGTCCCGGACATCCCGGTCGACTCGTCGAAGTGCGGTGCGGCCGCACCGGGCGTCTCGCCACCGGCGCCACCGCCCTGGATGGCCCGCCAGACCCGCTCGGGCGTGCAGGGCATCGCGACGTCGTGCACGCCGTAGGGCCGCAGCGCGTCGACCACGGCGTTGACGACCGCCGGCGTCGAGGCGATGGTGCCCGCCTCGCCGACGCCCTTCGCGCCGAGGCTGTTGGTGGTGGCCGGCGAGGTGGTGTGGTCGATCTGGAAGCTGATCGTGTCGGCCGCGGTCGGCAGGAGGTAGTCCACGAAGCTGCCGGTCACCAGGGTGCCGCCCTCGTCGTGCACGGCCTCCTCGAACAGCGCCTGCGCGATGCCCTGGACCAGGCCGCCGTGCACCTGGCCGGCGACGATCAGCGGGTTGATCACCACGCCGATGTCGTCGCAGGCGACGTAGGAGCGCATCGTCACCTTGCCGGTCTCGGTGTCGACCTCGACCGCGCACAGATGGGTGCCGTGCGGGTAGTTGAAGTTCACCGGGTCGAAGGTCGCCTCCGCGTCGATCGAGGGCTCCATCCCGTCGGGCAGGTTGTGCGCGGCGAAGGTCGCGGTGGCCAGGTCCTGCAGCGCCACCCCGGCGTCGGTGCCGCGCACCCCGAAGCGGCCGTCCTTGAACTCCAGGTCCTCGACGCTCGCCTCGAGCAGGTGCGCCGCGAGCGGGCGGGCCTTCTCGATCACCTTGTCCGCGGCCCGTACGACCGCCTCACCGCCGACGACGAGCGAGCGCGAGCCGTACGTGTCGAGTCCCTTGTGGGCGATCTGGGTGTCACCGTGCAGCACCTCGACGTCCTCGAACGGCACCCCGAGCCGGTCGGCGACGATCTGGCTGAACGCCGTCTCGTGGCCCTGGCCGTGCGCGCTGGCGCCGGTGACGACCTCGACCTTGCCGGTGGCGAGCATCCGGATGCTGGCGTGCTCCCAGCCGCCGGCGCCGTAGTCGAGACTGCCCAGCACGCGGCTCGGCGCGAGCCCGCACATCTCGGTGAACGTCGAGACCCCGATGCCGAGCTGGACCTTGTCGCCGGACTCGCGGCGGCGCTGCTGCTCGGCGCGCAGCTCGTCGTAGCCGAACATCTCCTTGGCGCGTGCGGTGGCGGCCTCGTAGTTCCCGGAGTCGTACTCCAGGCCCGCCACCGTGGTGAACGGGAACTCCTCGTGCGTGATCCAGTTGCGCTGGCGGATCTCGAGCGGGTCGACGCCGACCTCGGCGGCGAGCTCGTCCATCAGCCGCTCGATCGCGAAGGTCGCCTCGGGCCGGCCGGCGCCGCGGTAGGCGTCGGTCCAGGTCTTGTTGGTCAGCACCGTCTGGCAGGCGAAGTGGTAGGCCGGGAACTTGTAGATGGCGTTGAACATGAACGCGCCGAGCACCGGCACGCCACCGCCGACGATCGCCACGTACGCCCCCAGGTCGGCGAGCAGCTCGACCTTCAAGCCGGTGACCCTGCCGTCCCTGCCCGCGGCCAGCGTCAGCTTCTGCCACTGGTCGCGGCCGTGGTGGGCGCTCATCAGGGACTCGGAGCGGGTCTCGGTGTACTTCACCGGCTTGCCCAGGCGACGGGCCAGCGCGAAGACGATCATCTCCTCCGGTGTCTGCTGCAGCTTGCCGCCGAAGCCGCCGCCCACGTCGGGGGCGATCACCCGGATCTTCGACTCCGGCACGCCGGTGGTCGCGGCCAGCGCGAAGCGCAGGATGTGCGGGATCTGGGTGGCCGACCACATCGTGATCTGCTCCCCGGTCGGGTCGACCACGGTGCTGCGCGGCTCCATGAAGGCCGGGATGAGGCGCTGCTGGCGGTACTCGCGCTCGAGCACGATCCCGTCGGTGCGCGCCGCGGCGATGGCCTGCTCGACGTCGCCGCCGGTGCCGGCCTGGCCGCTGTCGAAGACCCAGTACGCGCTCTTGTTGGTGCCCAGGTCGGGGTGCGCCAGCGCTCCGCCGTTCTCCGCGGTGGCCGCAGCCGCCTCCTTGAGATCCAGCGCGGCCGGCAGCTCGTCGTAGTCGACCTCGACCAGCTCGGCGGCGTCGCGCGCCTCCGCGGCCGTACGGGCGACCACGACCGCCACGATCTCGCCGGCGAACGCGGCCCGGTCCGACGCGATCGGCGCGTGGCCCGGCGTGACCTGCTCGGGGGTGATCGGCCAGGCGTTGATGCAGACGCCGAGGCTCTCGTCGAGATCGGCGGCGGTGACGACGTCCACGATGCCGGTGGCCTGCTTGGCCGCGGTCGCGTCGATGCCGGTGATCCGCGCGTGGGCGAAGGGGCTGCGCACCATCGCCAGGTGCAGCATCCCGGGCAAGGTGATGTTGTCGGTCCAGCGGGTGCGACCGGTGATCAGCCGCGCGTCCTCCTTGCGGCGGCGATCGCGCCCGATCTCCTTCTCCAGGGCGGGAGCCGGGGACGCTGACTCTTCGACGGCGGTCATGCGGTCACCTCGTTCGGTGCGACGGGTTGGCCGCTGGCGTGCTGCACCGCGCGGACGATGTTGTGGTAGCCCGTGCAGCGGCAGAGGTTGCCCTCGATGCCGAGCCGGATCTCCTCCTCGGTCGGCTTCGGGTTGTCCTTCAGCAGATCGACGCTCTGCATGATCATCCCCGGCGTGCAGAAGCCGCACTGTAGGCCGTGGCACTCGCGGAAGGCCTCCTGCACCGGGTGCAGCTGTCCGTTCTGGGCCAGCCCCTCGATGGTGGTGACCTCGCTCCCGTCGGCCTGCACGGCCAGGACGTTGCACGACTTCACCGACCGGCCGTCGAGGTGGACGGTGCAGGCACCGCAGTTGCTGGTGTCGCAGCCGACGACGGTGCCGGTCTTGCCGAGCTTCTCGCGCAGGTACTGCACCAGCAGCATCCGCGGCTCGATGTCATCGGCGACCCGCATGCCGTCGACGACGAGGTTGATCCGGGTCATGGGCTCTCCCGTGGGGCGCTCCGATATGGTCCAGATCACAGTAGGGACGCGAGGGTTGGTCCCTGGTTGGTGCACCTGGGAGGCGCGTGATGAGCACGGACGACCGTACGGAAGACGCCGGGCTGCGCCCGCTCGAGGAGGGCGTACGGACCGACCTGGCGGCGGAGATGACCTACGCCGACTATCTGGGGCTCGAGCGCCTGCTGAGCGCGCAGCACCCGCTCAGCGACCACCCCGATGAGCTGCTCTTCATCATCCAGCACCAGACCACCGAGCTGTGGTTCACCCTCGTCCTGCACGAGCTGCGGGGCGTGCGCCGCTACCTGGACGAGGACGACGTGTCGCGGGCCCGCAAGGGGCTGGCGCGGGTCAAGCACATCTTCCGCACGCTCACCGAGCAGTGGTCGGTGCTGGCGACGCTGACCCCGACGGAGTACGGCGAGTTCCGCGGCGTGCTGGCCTCCGCCTCGGGCTTCCAGTCGGCGCAGTACCGAGCGGTGGAGTTCCTGCTCGGCAACAAGCACCCGGGCATGCTCAAGGTCTTCGAGTCGGATCCGCCGGCACACGCGATGCTCGCCGAGCTGCTCGACTCCCCCACCGTCTACGACGCGTTCCTACGGCAGCTGGCCCGTCAGGGTCACCCGATCCCGGCCGAGGTGCTCGAGCGCGACGTCAGCCGGCCGTGGGTGCAGCAGGCGGCGCTGGTCCCGGTCTTCGCGGAGATCTACGGCGACACCGAGACCCACTGGGCCGCCTATGCGACGTGCGAGGACCTGGTCGACCTGGAGGACGCCTTCCAGCTGTGGCGCTTCCGGCACCTGCGCACGGTGCAGCGCACCATCGGCTTCAAGACCGGCACCGGCGGCTCCTCGGGCGTCGGCTTCCTGAAGCGGGCGCTGGACCTCACGTTCTTCCCCGAGCTCTACGAGGTCCGTACGGTGTTGGGATGAGCGCGACGATGACGCGCCTGCCGGGCGTGATCGACCGGCACGTGCACCTGGGACTGGTCGATCACGCCCCGCTGACCAGGTCGCCGCTGGTGGAGGTGCACGACCTGGGCTGGTCGCCCACGGCCGCCGCCGCCTGGCGCGCGTCGCCTCCCGGCGACCTGGTGACCGTCCGGGCGGCAGGGCCGTTCCACACCGCCCCCGGCGGCTACCCGACCGGGCGGTCCTGGGCGCCGGGCGACGCCGTCCGCGCGGTGCCCGACCCTACTGCGGCCCGGTCCGCCGTCGCGACGCTGGTCCAGGAGGGCTTCGACGCGGTCAAGATCACCCTGCACACCGAGATGCCGCTGCTCTCCTACGCCGCGCTGCGGGCGCTGGTCGAGGCCGCCCACGACGCCGGGCTGCCCGCGCTCGTCCACGCCGAGGGCGAGGGTCAGGCCGCACGGGCGATCGATGCCGGCGCCGACGTCCTGGTGCACGCCCCCTGGACCGAACGGCTCGACGACGAGGTCCTGGCGCGAGGCACGTCGATGACCTGGATCTCCACGCTCGCGATCCATGACGAGGCACACCGGGCCATCGCCCTCGACAACCTGCGCCGCTTCCGCAAGCACGGCGGAACGGTCGTGTACGGCACCGACATGGGCAACGGGCCGACGCCGGTCGGCCCGAACCCCGACGAGATCCGGCTGCTCGGCGCCGCGGGCCTGGTCGGCGACGACCTGCTCGTCGCGGTGCTCGGGCCACTCGAGGACCCCGCTCCCGAGCGGACCCTGGTCTCCTCCATGCCGCGTCCGCGCGGCGCCGAGGACCTGATCGCCTGGCTGGCCTCCGCCACCCGACTCACCCTGGAGCAACCGTGACCGACCTCGACGCCCGGGCCAAGGAGCTCGACGCCGCCGACCCGCTGGCGCACCATCGCGACGCGTTCGTCCGTACGGAGGGCGTGACCGCCTACCTCGACGGCAACTCGCTCGGCCGGCCGCTGCACGCCACCGGAGCCGCGCTCGCGGACTTCGTCGGGACGACGTGGGGCGACCGCCTGATCCGGGCCTGGGACGAGGAGTGGATGGACGCCCCGACCGTGCTCGGCGACCGGATCGGCCGGGTCCTGCTCGGCGCCGCCGCCGGACAGACCATCGTCGGCGACTCGACGACGGTGATGCTCTACAAGCTGGCGCACGCCGCTCTCACCGCACAGCCGGACCGCGACGAGGTCGTCGCGTGTGCCGACGACTTCCCCACCGACCGCTTCATCCTGGAGGGACTGGCCGCCGAGCGGGGTCTGACGATGCGCTGGCTGAGCGTCGACCCGCGCACCGGGGTGACCCTCGAGCAGGTCGAGGGAGTGCTGTCGGAGCGGACGGCGCTCGTCCTGCTCAGCCACGTCTCGTACCGGTCGGCGTGGATCGCCGACATGGCCGGCATCACCGCGGCCGCCCACCGGGTAGGCGCGCTGGTGCTGTGGGACCTCTGCCACGCGGTCGGCGTCCTCGACCTCGCCCTCGACGCGCTCGGCGTCGACCTGGCCGTGGGCTGCACGTACAAGTACCTGAACGGCGGTCCCGGCGCCCCCGCGTTCGGCTATGTCGCCACCGGCCTGCACGAGCGGCTGCGTCAGCCGATCCAGGGCTGGATGGGTGCGGCCGACCCGTTCGCGATGGGCGAGCGGTACGAGCCCGCGAGCGGCATCCGGCGCTTCATCAGCGGCACCCCGCCGATCGTCGGGATGCTGCCGATGCGCGGCATGCTCGACCTGCTGGAGGCGGCCGGCATCGCGTCGGTGCGGGCGAAGTCGGTGGCGCTGACCGAGCTCGCGATCGAGGTGCACGACGAGCTGCTCGCGCCGCTCGGCGTCGAGCTGGCCTCGCCCCGCGACCCCGCGCTACGCGGCGGTCACGTGACCCTCGATCACCCCCGCTTCCGCGAGCTCACCGTCGGCCTGTGGGAGCGCGGCGTCATCCCCGACTTCCGCCCGCCGCACGGCCTGCGCATCGGGCTCTCCCCGCTGAGCACGAGCTTCACCGAGGTCGTGATCGGCCTCACCGAGGGCGCCGCCCTCCTGGAGCGGTAGTCCGCGCTATCGGGCGGCGGCCAGCCTCGCCTTGAGCAGCGGTACGGCCGGGTGCGGCCGCCCGGCGAGCGACCGGAGCGCCGCCTCCACGACCGCGGTGTCGTGCGGGGCCAGCTCGGCGTAGCGCAGCACCGCATCGGGGTCGGGCTGCGCGATCAGCGCCTCGCGCAGCGCCACCGCGACGTACTCCCCCAGCTCGGCCAGTGCCGGGCTGTTGGTGCCGGGCAGCAGGTCGCCCCCGTACGCCTCGACGGCCGTCGCCACCTGGCCGCGGCGCAGCAGCGCGAGCACGTGCTCGACGTCGGTGGCGGTCGGCATCAGCAGCCGGTAGGGGCGCGAGGCGAGCTGGCCGCCGAGCGTGTGCCGCAGGTGCGAGACCTCGGCCTTCAACGTCGAGAACGTGACGGCCTCGTCGCCGTAGAGCATCGCGTGCAGCTGCTCGAGGGAGAGCCCCTCGGGGTGCAGCGCGAGCAGGGCGAGGATCTCGCTCTGGCGCCGGTTGAGCAGCAGGCGCTGGCCGTCGAAGCGGGTCTCGGCGGTGCCGAGCAGGGTCATCACCAGCCCCGAGCCCACTCCACCCGTCAGCTCCGCGTCACCGCGCGGCGGCGGCACGGTCCGGCGCGGCAGCGCCGACTCGATCAGGCGCGCCATCACCCGCGCCGTGGCCAGCCCGATCGGGTGGGTGCGGTTCCATGTGGTGGAGAGGTCGATGACGCCGAGCTGATCCCCGGTGACCGGGTCGTGCACGGGCGCGGCCCAGCACACCCAGTTGTGCACCACCTCGGCGTAGTGCTCGGCGCTGAACACCATCGCCGGCGCGTCGGTGCGCAGCGCGAGGTCGAGGGCGTTGGTGCCGACCGACTCGTCGTCCCATCGCCCGCCGGGCACGAAGTTCACCGTCTCGGCCTTGCGCCGCATCACCCGCCCGCCGTACGTCCACAGGATCCGGGTGTCCGGGTCGGTGACCGCGATGACGAGGTCGCCGTCCTCGGCCGTGCGGCGCAGGTCCTCCTCGACGCACTCGACCGCCGCCTGCAGCGGCGACTCGCGCCAGTAGGCGGCCGTCTCGGCCTCGTCGGCCAGCGGCGCCTGGCGTACGTCGGCGGCGATGCTCGCGCCCGACCGGGTCCAGCTGCTCAGCAGCTCCGGGCGCACGGCGGCGGTGTCGCCCTCGGAGACGAAGGCGGTCCAGGCGCGCAGGGCATCGATCCGACGGGCCTGCAGCTCCGCGTGCGCCATGCGCCCACGCTAACCGTGGATGTGATCCCTGTCACTGCCTCGCGCCAGGGTGGTCACCTCCCCGTCAGCGTGGGCGCACCCCCTCACCCGAGCCCGACGTACGGCAGCACGACGGGCGATCCGGAGCGCCAGTCGAGCACCGAGGACTGGGCGGTGCCGCTCGGGGTGAGGATGTCCAGGACGTTGGGGTCGGAGCTGTCGGTGTCCTTGGCCGCGTTGTCGCCGGTCCACTCCCCGGCACCGCCGCCGAAGCGGTAGTCGTGGATCCAGCTCATGCCGGTGCCCACGGTGCTGTCCCAGTAGGCCTGGGAGTAGACCGGCCGGATGCCGCCGATGCCCTCCCCGCCGGCCTCGTCCGCGTGGCCCATCATGGTCAGCGCGTACGTGGCGTGCGACAGATCCGCGGGCAGCAGGTCACGCGGCACCGAGACCACCACGGTGTGCGTCTCGGGGATCGCTGCCTGGGTCGGAGCGCCGAGGTTGGCGCCGGATGCGTCGTGGATCGCGGCGTTCCAGCCGTCGGCGGAGACCACCAGGTCGTACGGTGCCTCGAGCTCGGCGTTGGTGCCCGGCAACGCCGGGACCGCTCCCGTGCCGGAGCCGGTGCGGACGTAGATGTCGAACCGCTGCAGTGACACCGCGTTGCCGCCCCACGGGCTGGTCAGCGCGCCGTCGATGGTGACGGCGAAGTTGACCTGCGTCGGGTCCTCGTACGCCGCCAGCCTCGTGACGTCGAAGGCGCCCGGGGTGAAGTCGGGGCTGGCCGGGTAGACGTAGCTGCCCGGGCCGTGGTCGTCGCCCGCGGGGTCGCTGACCGACCCGAGGGGCGTGCCGAGGTTGGTCGAGATGACGGTGCGCTGGGCCAGCGCCGTGCCGCCGGCCGCGCTCGCGGCCGCGACGGTGATCACGTTGCGCCCTCGGGCGACGTCGACCGTCGCGCTGAAGGTGCCGTCGGCGGCGACCGGGACGCTGGTGGTGGTCGTGCCGACGTGGACGACGACCTGGGCGGCGTCGGTCGTGCCGGTGACCTCCACGGTGGCGGCGTCGGTCTGGGCGCCGTCGTCGGGGCCGGTCAGGGTCAGCGTCGGGGCGGCCGGGCGCGCCCCGGCGTAGCGGTCCTCGACGACCTGCGGCGTCTCGACGGGGTGGCCGGCGTCGATCGACTGCGCCAGCCGGACGAACTGCGCCATCGACCACGACAGCGGGGTGGCCGAGCCGGTGCCGCGCCCGATCCGGTCGCCGGTGTCCCAGACCTGCTCGGGGATCATGTAGCCCGCGTTGGCCGCGCCCGCCATCGTGCGCAGGTAGCCCATCGCGTCGGTCCTCGAGGCACCGGCCGCCAACGCGTACTCGCCGCGCTCGCCGGAGAGCAGCGGCCACAGCCGCCCGACGCCCATCCCGTCGTACGGGCTGCCGTCGGCCTTCTCGCCGTACCCGTCGTGGTTGTAGCGGTACCACATCGGGCCCTCGGGGGTGTCGACCTTGATGGTCGAGTCGATCTCGGGCAGCGAGGCCAGCACGTCGGGGTCGTTCGCCGGGAGCACGCCGAGGCGGACCAGGTCGAGGAAGCCGGCGTCGACGATCGAGCGCTCGTCGTGGGTGCCGCCGCCGTTGTTGAGGTCGAGCGGGTGGCCGTCGTTCGGGTTGCCGTTGTCGTCGATCCGCTCGAAGTAGCGGCCGTCGCCCAGCGGGCCGGTGGTGGTGAAGGTCTGGTCCTTCACCTGCGAGCGCCAGTGGTCGGCGGTGGCGAGGTAGAGCGTGGCCGAGGCGGCGTCGCCGGCCTGCCTGGCCAGGTCCGCGGCGGCGACCAGGCCCGCGATCTCGGCGGCGATGGTGGAGGGTGAGTAGCCGCTCTCCTCCTCCCAGCGCTCCTGCGGCGTGGACGGGCCGCGCCCGACCAGGAAGTCGGCGGCGCGCTTCACGTTGTCCCAGCGGTCCGTACGGCCGAGCTCATCGGCGAGCACGATCGGGAACGCGACCTCGTCGAGCTGCAGGCTGCCCCAGTACGGGGTGCCGTTGAGCCGCGTGTTCTGCGGGAAGGAGCCGTCCGGCTTCTGCTGCACGTCGAAGAGGTAGTCGAGGCTGCGGTCGGCCGCAGCGGTGTCGCCGACGGCGATCTGCGCCGAGGCGATCTGGTACAGGTCGCGCGCCCAGACCAGGTGGTAGCCGCCCACGCCGGGCTCGTCGGCGTTGCTGGCCTCGCCCCACGGGACGGTCAGGGAGGCGATGTTCGCGCCGCGGTAGGTCTTGTCCTCGTGCGCGCGCAGGCTCATGACCGCGACGTCGTACTGCGTCAGCAGGCCGGCGTCGTGGCGCACGCTGTCCGGCGCCCGGTCGATCGAGCGCAGGTAGCGCGACCAGCCCTTGTCGTAGTCGCGGCTGGCGCGGTCGAAGCCGGTCCGGAGGGATCCGCCGACCGCCCGCTCGGCGGCAGCGGTGTCAGAGCCGAAGCCGAGCGCGATGGTGGCGTGAGCATCGCCCCGCCTGTCGCTCGCCAGCCGGCCGATCTGGACGACGTTGCCGTCGGGGGCCGAGGCGTAGTGGTGGTCGAGCGTGTGGTCGCTCGCCAGGTCGGTCCAGCCGTCGCTGCTGCCGGCGTACCCGCTCGAGACCGCTGTGAAGGCCGGCTCGGCGCGCAGCGCGCTCGCGACCGGGGTGTCGGTGGTGGCGTCCTCGGCGAGCAGGGTCGCGCCGTCGGTGGTGGCGGTGTCGTGCTTGCCGGAGTTGGCCAGCGACGGGTCGTAGAGGACGTAGGCGCTGTAGTGGCCGCCATCGAGGCTCTGCACCGCCACGTCGGCGAGCACGGTGTCGCGCTCCGGGTCGGTGGTGTACGTCTTCGTGATCCGGTAGCGGCCGTCCTTGTCGGTGTCGACCTGGCGGTAGCTCAGCGACTCGCGATCCAGCAGCCGGATGCTGTGGGTGGTGTCGGTGTCCTCGCGGTCGGTGAACGTCCTCCCGTCCGTGACGACCAGCTGCAGGCTGGTCACGTTCGCGACGTCCACGCGCGGGTAGTAGACCTCCGACATCGCGCCCTCGGTGAGGCTGAACCACACCTTGGAGGCGGTCCCCGCGCTGGTGCCGATGCCGTCCTTGGCGCCGGTCGTCCAGTGCGACCCCGCCCCCGGCCCGTCAGGCGCGGTACCGCTGGCGGCCGGCGACGCGGGCGGTGCCGGCGGTGCGGCCTGCGCCCAGCCGCTCCACGAGGCCAGCACGAGGGCGGATGCCCCCGCGATGACGGTTCCGGACATGACTACACGCCGCATGGCGCCCTCCCGAGATGCTTGTGAGCCCGATCACACTGGGCTCACACCCTAGACCCCGGCGGGGGTCCCCAGGCAAGAGGTCTCTCGGGGCAAGGCGCCTCGGGTGAGGATCAGCCGAAGGCCTTCGCGTACAGCTCCTCCAGCTCGGTGTCGGAGGCGCCGCTGAGCCCGCAGCCCGCGAGCTGGTTGTCGGCCGCGATGGCGAGCAGATAGCTGTGGCCCTGCACGAAGGCCGGCAGGGAGGTGTCGGCGGTCGCCAGCTGCGAGGCCGGGAGGCGGACGGTGATGAGGCCGATCTGCGGGCCGGCCAGGACGTTCTGAACCCGCAGGTCGACGGCCTGGTCACCGACGGCGGTGACCTCGGCGCGTACGGCGGTGGGGAACTGCGAGAGCTGCTCGGCGGACGGGACCGCGCACCGGCCGACCTGGGTCGGCACGGAGACGCTGAGGTTGCTGGTCGCGGCCGAGGGCTTGAGGTCGTCGTGCCCGGCGATGACGTGCACCACGATCGCGCCGATCAGGATGCCGGGGATCAGCAGCAGCCACAGCAGCCGCAGGTCCATCTGGTCGTTGTCTTCCACCGTGCTCACGGCACCATCTTCCCCGTCGTACCTGAGAACCGGGTGAGCGGGGTTTCGGCGGTGCCCGGTTCGGACACCTCCTATCGTGATCCGAGTAGAGCGCCACGTGGCGGCAACACCTCAGGACGTGTGGGCGGTGCTCGCCGACGGCTGGCTCTATGCGCTGTGGGTGGTCGGCGCGACCTCGCTCCGGGACGTCGAGGAGTCCTGGCCCGCCGAGGGGGCGCGCATCCACCACTCGGTCGGCGCCTGGCCGGCGGTGGTGCACGACGCCACCAAGGTGCTGGAGGTCGAGCCCGAGCGGATGCTCTACCTGCGCGCGGCCCTCTGGCCGGCGGGCGAGGCGAACGTACGGATGACGCTCGCGCCCGACGGTGACGGCACCCGGGTGGTGATGGAGGAGGAGGTAGCGTCGGGACCGATGGCACTCATCCCCAAGCTCGCGTACGGGCCGCTGCTCAAGTGGCGCAACGTCGAGAGCACGCGCCGCTTGGCCAACCTCGCCGAGAACGGCGCAGCGCGACGCAGCGGCTGAGCCCGTGACCCCGCACGCCTACGACGCGGTCGTGATCGGCGCCGGCCCCAACGGGCTGGTGGCGGCCAACCACCTCGTCGACGCCGGCCGATCGGTGCTGGTGCTCGAGGCGCAGTCCGAGCCCGGCGGGGCCGTGCGCAGCGACCGCGAGCTGCATCCCGACTTCGTGCAGGACACCTTCAGCGCGTTCTACCCGCTGGCCGCGGCCTCCCCCTGGATCCAGGGCATGCGCCTCGAGGAGCACGGGCTCGTCTGGCGGCACGCGCCCGCGGTACTCGGCCACCCGCTGCCCGACGGCCGCTGGGCGCTGCAGCACCGCGACCGCACGATCACCGCGGCCCTGCTCGAGGCGCAGCAGCCTGGTGACGGGGACGCCTGGCTCGGCCTGTGCGAGCAGTGGGACGTGATCGGCGAGCACCTCGTCGGCGCACTGCTCACCCCCTTCCCGCCCGTCCGGCACGCGGCCGGGGGCCTGCTGCGCCTGCGACGGGCCGGCGGCGCCGGCTTCGTCCGCGACCTCCTCACCCCGTTGACCGACTTCAGCCGCATCCGCTTCGAGGGCGACGCACCGGCGCTCCTGCTCGCCGGGAACGCCGGCCACGCCGACATCCCGCTCTCGGCGCCCGGGTCGACCCTGTTCGGCCTGTTGATGACGATGCTCGGGCAGACCGTCGGCTTCCCGGTGCCCGAGGGCGGCGCGGGCCAGCTCATCGCCGCGCTCGCCCGCCGCCTGGCCGCGAAGGGCGGGCACCTGCGCTGCGACAGCGAGGTCGTACGCATCGAGGTCGAGGGCGGTCGCGCCGTCGGCGTCCGGCTCGCCGACGGCGAGCGGATCGCGGCGCGCATCGTGGTGGCGGACGTGGTCGCGCCGACCCTCTTCGGCGGCCTCGTCGCCGAGGCGGAGCTGCCGAGCCGGGTCGCGAAGGGGATGCGCGGATTCCAGCTCGACCCGGGCACGGTGAAGGTGGACTGGGCACTGTCGGGGCCCATCCCGTGGGCCTCACCGCCCGCGTACGCGCCCGGGACCTTCCACATGGCCGACTCCCCCGAGCAGCTGGCCATCGCCCTGCAGCAGGTCGCGGCGCGGACGATCCCGGACAAGCCGTTCCTGCTGGGCGGCCAGATGACGACCTCCGACCCGACCCGCTCCCCGGCCGGGACCGAGTCGGCCTGGGCCTACACCCACGTACCGCAGGACGTGGCGCACGACGCCGGTGGCGACGGCCTCACCGGCCGTTGGGACCGCGACGAGTGCGAGCGGTTCGCCGATCGGATGCAGGGCAGGATCGAGGCGCTGGCTCCGGGCTTCGGCTCCCGCGTGATCGCGCGGCGGGTGCTCGGCCCGCACGAGCTGCAGGCGCGCGACGCCAACCTGCTGGGCGGCGCCATCAACGGCGGCACGGCGCAGCTACACCAGGAGCTGATCTTCCGGCCGGTGCCGGGCCTCGGCCGGGCGGAGACGGGCATCAAGGGTCTCTACCTGGGCTCCGCGTCCGCCCACCCCGGCGGCGGCGTGCACGGCGCCCCCGGCATGAACGCCGCGAGGGCCGCACTCCTCCACGACCGGCTCCGGCTGCGGCGCCGCTGAGCGGATCATCCTCCGGCCCACGGCGGGAGAGATGCGAAGCGCCCCGGTTGCCGAAGCAACCGGGGCGCTCTGCGTCGTGCAGGACAGGACTCAGAAGTCCATGCCACCCATGCCACCGGACGGGTCGCCCATCGGGGCGGCCTTCTCCGGCTTGTCGGCCACGACGGCCTCGGTGGTGAGGAACAGCGCGGCGATCGACGCGGCGTTCTGCAGCGCCGAGCGGGTGACCTTGGCCGGGTCGATGATGCCCGCGGCCAGCAGGTCGACGTACTCGCCCGTGGCGGCGTTGAGGCCGTGGCCCGGCTCGAGGCCGGCGACCTTCTCCGCCACGACGCCGCCCTCGAGGCCGGCGTTGATGGCGATCTGCTTCAGCGGGGCCGAGATGGCGACGCGGACGATGTTCGCGCCGGTGGCCTCGTCACCCTCGAGGTCGAGCTTCTCGAAGGCGACCTTGCCGGCCTGGACCAGGGCGACGCCACCGCCGGCGACGATGCCCTCCTCGACGGCAGCCTTCGCGTTGCGAACGGCGTCCTCGATGCGGTGCTTGCGCTCCTTGAGCTCGACCTCGGTGGCCGCGCCGACCTTGACGACGGCGACGCCGCCAGCCAGCTTGGCGAGGCGCTCCTGGAGCTTCTCGCGGTCGTAGTCGGAGTCCGACTTCTCGATCTCGGCGCGGATCTGGTTGACCCGACCCTCGATCTGGGCCTGGTCACCGGCACCGTCGACGATGGTGGTCTCGTCCTTGGTGATGACGACCTTGCGGGCCTGGCCGAGCAGCTCCAGACCGGTGGTCTCGAGCTTGAGGCCGACCTCCTCGGAGATGACCTGGCCGCCGGTCAGGATCGCGATGTCCTGCAGCTGGGCCTTGCGGCGGTCGCCGAAGCCCGGGGCCTTGACGGCGACGGACTTGAACGTGCCGCGGATCTTGTTGACGACGAGCGTGGACAGGGCCTCGCCGTCGACGTCCTCGGAGATGATGACGAGCGGCTTGCCCGACTGCATGACCTTCTCCAGCAGCGGGAGCAGGTCCTTGACGTTGGAGATCTTCTGGTTGGCCAGGAGGACGTACGCGTCCTCGAGGACCGTCTCCATGCGCTCGGTGTCGGTGACGAAGTAGGCGGAGATGTAGCCCTTGTCGAACCGCATGCCCTCGGTGAGCTCGAGGTCGATGCCGAAGGTGTTCGACTCCTCGACCGTGATCACGCCCTCCTTGCCGACCTTGTCCATCGCCTCGGCGATGGCGTCGCCGACGGTGGTGTCGCCGCCGGCGGAGATGGTGGCGGTGGCCGCGATCTGCTCGCGCGTCTCGACGTCCTTGGCCTGGGCCAGGAGCTGCTCGGAGACGGCCGAGACGGCGGCCTCGATGCCGCGCTTGAGACCCATCGGGTTCGCGCCGGCGGCAACGTTGCGCAGGCCCTCGCGGACCAGCGCCTGGGCGAGGACGGTGGCCGTCGTCGTGCCGTCACCGGCGACGTCGTCGGTCTTCTTCGCGACCTCCTTGACGAGCTCGGCACCGATCTTCTCGTACGGGTCCTCGAGCTCGATCTCCTTGGCGATGGAGACGCCGTCGTTGGTGATCGTGGGCGCACCCCACTTCTTCTCCAGGACGACGTTGCGGCCCTTGGGGCCGAGGGTGACCTTGACGGCGTCGGCGAGGGTGTTCATTCCTCGCTCGAGACCGCGGCGGGCCTCCTCGTTGAAAGCAATCAGCTTCGGCATTACCGGCGATCCTTCACGTGGGAAGTTCGTGTGTTCGGGCCCGATGGGTTGCCCGCGACGGACGACACCGATCCTCCGGCGAACCCTTTCTCGCCGGACTCCGGTGCCTCAACGCCACCAGCCCAGGTTTGTCACTCTCATGGTACGAGTGCCAGCCTCATGTTTAGCACTCGACCCCGACGAGTGCAAGAAATCTGAGCGAGCCTCACCAACCGCTCGGGCCGCGACGGGGCAGCGTGACCATGGTCTGGAGACCGCCCTCGGGACGCGACCGCAGGACGAGCTCGCCGTCGTGGGCCTCGGCGATGCGGCGCACGATCGCCAGGCCGAGGCCGACGCCGGCCTGATCGGAGCTGACGCGCTCGGTCCCCCGCCGGAACGGCTCGGCCAGGGTCCGCACGAGCTGCGGGGCCAGCAGCTCGCCGGTGTTCTCGACGACGAGGCTCACCGTCGCGTCGGCAGTGCCGGTCCAGACCCGGATCGAGCCGCCGTGATCGAGGTTGTGGACGACCGCGTTGTGCACGAGGTTGGCCGTGAGCTGCCGCAGCAGGGCCGGCGAGCCGAGCAGGTGGGCCGGGTCGCCGGACACCTCGAGGCTGATCCCGCGCCGCTCGGCGAGCGGCAGGAGGGTCTCCCCGGCCTCCTCGGCGAGCAGCGACAGGTCGACGGGCTCGCGGACGAAGCCGCCCTGCTCCGCGCGACTCAGGACCAGCAGCGCCTCGGTCAGGTCGATGGCGCGGGCGTTGACCCGATGCAGCCGCTCCAGGAGCTCCGCCTCGTCGTGGCCCGGGTCCTGCTGGGCCACCTCGAGCAGGGTCCGGGTGATCGCCAGCGGCGTCCGCAGCTCGTGCGAGGCGTTGGCGGCGAAGCGCCGCTGCTCGGCGAGGTGCGCGTCGAGCCGGGCGAGCATCGCGTCGAAGGCATCGGCCAGCTCCCGGAACTCGTCCTGGGGTCCCTCGAGGTCGATGCGGTGTGCGAGCGAGCCGGCGGCGGCCCGCCGGGTGGCCTCGGTGATCCGCTCGAGCGGTGAGAGCATCCGCCCCGCCAGGATCCAGCCGCCGACGAGGCCGAAGACGAGCAGGAACATCATCACCACCACGGCGGTGGGCGCGAAGGACCGCACCAGCTCGGCGTGGCTGCGCACCACGAAGGTCACGCCCGGATGGAACCCGCGGGAGAGGGAGAAGTAGCCGGCGGTGAGGAGGACGGCACCGGCGAGCATGAGGAAGCCCGCGTAGCTCAGCGTCAGCTTGAGCCGGACGCTCGGGCCGGGAGGCCTACTCATCGCCGCCGACCGGCTCGAGGCGGTAGCCCACCCCGGCGACCGTGACGATCGGGGACGGCTCCCCCAGTCGCTTGCGCAGCGCCGAGATCGTGATCCGGACGGCGTTGGTGAAAGGGTCGGCGTTCTCGTCCCACGCCCGCTCCAGGAGCTCCTCGGCGCTGACGACGCCCCCGCCGGCGGCCATCAGCACCTCGAGCACGGCGAACTGCTTGCGGGTCAGCGCGACATAGCGTCCCGCCCGGAAGACCTCGCGGCGGAACGGGTCCAGGCGAAGGTCGCCCGCCTCCCGTACGGGCGGCCGGTTGTGCGCGCGCCGCCGGTCCAGCGCTCGCAGCCGCAGGACCAACTCGCGCAGCTCGAACGGCTTGGTGAGGTAGTCGTCGGCGCCGAGCTCGAAGCCGGACTCCTTGTCGTCGAGCCGATCGGCGGCCGTGAGCATCAGGATCGGCGTCCCCGTGCCGGAGGCGACGATCCGGCGCGCGACCTCGTCGCCGTTCGGGGCAGGGATGTCGCGGTCGAGCACCGCGATGTCGTACTCGTTGACGCTCAACAGCTCGAGCGCAGCCTCCCCGTCGCCGGCGACGTCGGCAGCGATCGCCTCGAGGCGCAGGCCGTCACGGATCGCGGCCGCCATCAGGGGCTCGTCCTCGACGACCAAGACACGCATGCCCCGATCGTAGGGAGCCGGCGCGTATCGCGGGCGTATCGAAAACCGGATACGCCCTCACAACACGCGCTCGCGTTGCCTGGTCGCATGCTCCGAGAACCTCGCCCCGGGTGGCTGCCCACCGCACTCGTCACCGCCCTCGTCACCGCCCTCGTCACCGCCCTCGCGGCCTCCCTCACCGGCTGTGGCGCGGCGGCCGGCACCGCGGGCGGTCATCACCTCGCTGAGGTCGATCACCCGCTCCAGCGGACCATCGCGGCCGGCGTCCCCGGCGAGATGCCGCAGCGGGCGTCCGCGCGGGGAGTGACCCTCGCCGACGGCGAGGTCCCCGCTGGCACCACGGTCCTCGACGACTCGGTCCCCGCGGTGGCGAGGCTCGACCCCGCCCTGGAGAGCGCCCTGCGTGAGGCCGCCGCCGATGCGGCCCGCGACGGCCTCGAGCTCGACGTCAACAGCGGGTGGCGCTCGAGGGCGTACCAACAGGAGCTCTTCGCCCAGGCGATCCGGAAGTACGGCTCGGAGGCGGCCGCTGCGCGATGGGTCGCCCGCCCCGGGACGTCGGTCCACGAGGCCGGGCAGGCCGTCGACCTGGGGCCGGCGACGACCACGTCATGGCTGGCCGAGCACGGGGCCTCGTACGGCCTGTGCCGGACCTACGCGAACGAGCCCTGGCACTTCGAGCTGCGTCCTGCGGCTGCCACGGACGGCTGCCCGGCCAGGTACGCCGACGCGGCCCACGACCCGCGGACGCAGCGATGACCGGGCGCGGGGTGATCATCAACGGCCCCTCGCCACAGGACTGGCTCACCACCTACGCGGTCGTGGTGCTCGTGACGCTGGCCGCGTTCCCGGTGGCGCTCCTCGCCGCGAGCGGGCTCACCCGGTGGCGCCGTCACCGCGGCCACTCCTGCGCGGCGGCGCGGCGCCGATCGGTGGCCGAGGTCGGCCTGGTCTACGGCACCGCGCCGTGGCTGTGGCTCACCATGCTGCCGGCGAGCAGCACGCCGGGCCACCGGGCGGCGAGCCTGGTGCCGCTGCGCGACCTGGCGACGATGCCGACCTACCAGGTCGTGGGCAATCTGCTGGTCCTCGCCGCCGTCGGCCTCTTCGGGCCCCTCCGCTTCGGCGCGCTCGCCTCGCTCCCGCGCGTCGTGGCGCTCGCGGCGCTCGCCTCGACGCTCATCGAGGTCACGCAGTACGCCCTCGCGCTGGGCCGGGTGGCCTCCATCGACGACGTGCTGCTCAACACCGCCGGCGCCACCGTCGCCGCGCTGCTGTCCTGGCCGGCCTGGCGCGGCCGGGCAGCGCTCAGAGCTGCTTGACGAGCAGCTCGAAGGCCAGGTCGTCGACCTGCGGGAGCCCGAAGCGCTCGTCCTCGTACGGGAACGGGCTGATCCGGCCCGTGCGCCGGTAGCCGCGCCGCTCGTAGTAGGCGATCAGCTCCTCGCGCTGCACGATCACCGTCATGTGCAGCTCGGTCGCGCCCCAGCCGCGCGCGATCCGCTCGGCCTCGGCGAGGACCTGCTTCCCGATGCCGCCGCCCTGCTCCTCGGGACGGACCGCGAACATGCCGAAGTAGCCCGCGGCGCCATCGGCGCCCCCGCGCTCCTCGAGCTGGCAGCAGGCGACGAGCTCGGGCCCCTCCTGCCCGGCACGCTCGGCGACCATGATCCGGCTGGCCGGGTGCGCGATGACCGCGGCGACCGCATGCGCATCGGTGCGCTGGCCGTGCAGCAGGTGGGCCTCGGTGGTCCAGCCGGCGCGGCTGGAGTCGCCGCGGTAGGCGGACTCGATCAGCGCGACGAGGGCATCGACGTCGGCGCTCGTGGCATCGCGGAAGGTCAGCACGAGCCGGAGCGTAGTCGGGCCTACGGCGTCCGGCTCGGCAGCGAGCCGCGGACCCGCAGGACCGTGCGGCGGGTCGCCGCGACCACGACCTCCTCCGCGGCATCCGCGAAGACCGGCGCCTGGTGCCCGAACGGCAGGTCGTCGCGGATGCCGAGCGCGGCCAGGATCGAGGGCAGCAGCGCCTTGGCGGTGCGCTTGTAGCCGACCGCGCTCGGGTGGAAGCGGTCGAGGCTGAACATCTCGTCGGGGTTGGTGACGAAGAACGGCCCGACCACGTCGGCGAGCGAGACGACGTACGCGCCCGCCTTGTGCGCGGCGTCGGCCTGCGCGGCGGCGAGCTGGCGCGAGGCGCGCCCGCCGAGGGAGCGCAGCGGCTGTGGGACCGGCTTGAGCGCGCTCAGGTCCGGGCAGGTCCCGACGACGACGCTGGCGTCGAGCGCGTGCAGCGCCTCGATCGTCTCGGTGAGGTGCTTGACCGAGTCCGCGACCGGGACGCGGTGGGTGACGTCGTTGCCCCCGACGATGACGACCGCGACGTCGGGCCGGTAGTCGGGCAGCTGGCTGGCGAGCTGCTCGGGCAGCTGCCACGACTCGCTGCCGACGATGGCCGCGGTGGTCAGCCGCACCGAGCGGTGCGCCTTCTTGGCGATCCCCTTCGCCAGGCGTGCGCCCAGGGTCCCGTCGCCGTCCTCCGCACCCAGACCCGCGGCGATCGAGTCACCCAGGATCAGCAGCTCGACCGGGTCGCCGTAGGACTTCTTGTAGACCTTGTCGGCATGCGGGGCGACCTCGCCGAGCGGCTTGCCGATCAGCGCCCGGGCCTGGGCGGCCTGGCGCTTGAGCAGCACCACGAACCCCGCCCCGGCGCCGGCTCCGATCGCACCGACCACGCCCGCGACCCCCGCTCCCGCGGCGATCCGGCCCAGCCGTCGTGCTTCCTCGCGTCCGCTCATGGTGGCTGTGTAGCCGAGGCAGGTGAACACGCCGGGAACGGCGGTCCACCAAAGCGTCACCGTGACTGTTTGGGGCGAGAGTGACCGTTCAAAGGGTCACCCTCGTCGCAAAAGGTCACCGTGACGCTTTGGGGCGAGAGTGACCGTTCAAAAGGTCACCCCCGCACGCAAAAGGTCACCGTGACACTTCGGAAGTGTCACGGTGACCGTTTGGAGTGATCGGGCCTCAGTCCTGGGCGAGCCCGGCGGCCTCGAAGGCGTCGTACGACGGCGCGATGGTGGCCCGGGGGCTGACCAGGCCGCTGATCGCGTCGAGGGTCTTGAGGCCGTGACCGGTGTTGATCAGCACGGTCTCGAGCGTCGGGTCGAGCTGGCCGGTCTCGACGAGCTTCTTCGTGACCGCGACGGTGGTGCCGCCGGCGGTCTCGGTGAAGATGCCCTCGGTGCGGGCCAGCAGGACGATCGCCTGGCGGATCTCGTCGTCGGTGACCTCCTCGACGGCCCCGCCCGTACGGCGGGTGGAGTCGAGGACGTAGATGCCGTCGGCCGGGTTGCCGATCGCGAGCGACTTGGCGATCGTGTCCGGCTTGACCGGGCGGATGGCGTCGACGCCGGCCTTGAAAGCGGTGGCGACCGGGTTGCAGCCGGTGGCCTGGGCGCCGAAGATCCGGTACGCCTTGTCCTCGACCAGGCCGAGCTTGATCAGCTCCTGGAAGGCCTTGTCGACCTTGGTCAGCTGCGAGCCGGAGGCGACCGGGATGACGATCTGGTCGGGGATGCGCCAGCCGAGCTGCTCGGCGATCTCGTACCCGAGGGTCTTGGAGCCCTCGGCGTAGAACGGGCGGACGTTGACGTTGACGAACGCCCAGCCGTCCTCCTCGGCCGCGATCTCCTGAGCGAGCTTGTTGACGTCGTCGTAGTTGCCGTCGACGGCGATCAGGTTGTCGGTGAAGATCGCCGAGTTGATCTGCTTGGGCTGCTCGAGGTTGCTCGGGATGAAGACGACGGTCTTGATCCCGGCGCGGGCACCGGCGGCGGCGACGGCGTTGGCCAGGTTGCCGGTCGAGGGGCAGGCGAAGACCTTCGCACCGAGCTCGGTCGCGGCGCTGAGCGCACAGGCGACGACGCGGTCCTTGAAGGAGTTGGTCGGGTTGGTGGAGTCGTCCTTGACCCAGAGCTTGGTCAGGCCGAGCTCGCGGGCGAGGTTGTCAGCCTCCAGGAGCCGGGTGAAGCCGGGCTCGGTGTTGGGGCTCTGCTCGATGTCGGCCGGGACCGGCAGGAGCGCCTTGTAGCGCCAGATGTTGGCCGGGCCGGCCTCGATCTCCGCACGCGTCACCGTGGGGAAGTCGTAGGCGACCTCGAGAGGACCGAAGCACTCCGGACACGCGTAGTGCGGGCCGAGCTCGATCTTGTGGCCACACTCGCGGCAGGCGAGGGCGGTGGCGTTGCCGAAGGCGCCGTCCCGCAGGGTCTTCTTCTGCTCAGCAGTGTCAACGCTCATGAGTCCTCCTCCTCATCTTCCCCGAACACGACCTTCGCGCTGGGACGGATTTAGCACCTGTCCCCGCGACCAACCCACAGGTGGGAGGAGGCTCGCGGTCGGTTGCCGGGACTTCACTGGGCCGTACCCTCAGTCCCTCTCGATGAGCAAGACAGATCGTACGGGTGCGAAGGGCCGATCGCCGAAACGATTGCCCGAATGTCGAGACCAGTGTCTCACTATTCGGGCATCACGCTCAGGAAGAGGCGTGGGCGAGGCTGCGGAAGAGGGCGATGACACCCTCCGGGCCGTCGACGACGACGTCGGCGAGAGACTGCAGAGCGCTCTCCCCGGCATCACTGGGCGAGAGCGAGCAGACCTTGAGGGTCACCAGACCCTCCGCCGCCCACGCGTCGAGCGCCTCGAAGGCCTCGATGTCGCCCAGGTCGTCGCCCGCGAAGAGGATCGCCTTCGCCCCGAGGGTGTCGACGAGCCGGTCGATCACCAGGCCCTTGTCCATACCCGGGGCGCGGACCTCGATCACCTGCTTGCCGGGCTCGACGGTCAGGTCGTGTGCCTCGGCGGCCGCGCGCATCGGCTCGAGGAGCCGCTCGAACGTGGCCTGGGGGTCGCTGACGCGGCGGGTGTGGACGGCGACGGCGAGTCCCTTCTCCTCCACGTACGCCTCCGAGGCGCCGTGGTCGCGCAGCAGCTTGGGCAGCTCGCGCAGGAAGGTGGCCAGCCCGACCGGCGGGCGCGGGCCGATGATGGCGCGGTGGCTGGAGGTCCAGTGCTCGTTGCCGTACTGGCCGTGCACGAGCAGCTCGGTGCCGGAGGCGGCGAGGCGGTCGGCGACCTCCTCGAGGCCGCCCAGGGCGAGCACCTGGCGGGCAGGCCGGCCGGTGACGACGGCGAGCGCCTTCACCTTCGGGGCCAGCTCGATCAGCACGTCGGCCGCGTCGGGGTGGATGTGTGCCTGGGTCGGGTCCTCGACGATCGGCGAGACGGTGCCGTCGAAGTCGAACGCGATCACCGCCTCGGCCAGCTGGGCGGCGAGGGTGGCGTACTTCTGCTCGGCCTCGGCAGATGCGAACTGCATGGCCCTAGCCTGTCACGCCGTGGGTGAACGGCGACAAAACGTCAGGAGAGGGGTGCGGTGAGGATGAGGGTCAGCCGGTCCATCTTCATGGGGTCGACCGCCAGCGCCGTGCGGCGGATGCCGAGGTCGAGCGCGAGCTGCTTGCCCGCACCCTTGAGCCGCGCCGGGTAGTAGACCGTGGTGGCCGGGATCGAGCCGTACCAGTTGTCCGCGCCGACGACGTTCCAGCCGGCCTTGGCGGCCTTGTCGCCGACGGTGGCGGCCAGACCCTTGACCCGGGAGTTGTTGAAGACCTCGACGTTGACCTTGCCACGCTTGATCGGGGCGGGCTTGTGCGTCGCGGGCGCGGCCGGAGCCGACGTGGTCGCGGCGGCGGTCGGCGAGGTGGAGACCGCGGCGGTCGGGATGACCTTCTCCTCGCCCTGACCGTCGCCGCGGGTCACGACGAAGGCGATGAGCGCCATCGCGACGGCGACGATGCTCAGCAGGACGACGGGCGACGGCAGGGCGATGCCGCGCTGGTCACGCATCCAGATGCGGTTGTCAGGCATGGTCAGATCTCGAATCCGAGGCGGCGGGCGGAGCGCTGGCGCTGGCGGGCGGCGCGCAGACGGCGCAGCCGGCGTATCAGGAGGGGGTCGTGCTCGAGGGCCTCGGGACGATCGATGAGGGCGTTGAGCACCTGGTAGTAGCGGGTCGAGGACATGTCGAACTGCTCGCGCACAGCCGCCTCCTTGGCGCCGGCGTACTTCCACCACTGACGCTCGAAGGCGAGGATGTCCTGGTCACGCTCGCTCAGACCCGGCGTGTTGCTCACATCGCCGTTGGGCAGGGCGCTGGCGGCCATTCGTCGATCCCCCGATCTCGTGCGTGTCTCTGACACGCCCACTGTAGACGAGGAATCACACGCATGTGATTCGTTCTGGCGGGCGTGGCGCTTCCTCTGGGGCTACGGTTACCGCTGTGACCAATGAGACCGCTCTCACCCCGATCCGCTGGGGAATCCTCGCCACCGGCAAGATCGCCCACGCCTTCGCGGCCGACCTCGCGCTGGTGCCCGGCGCCGAGCTGGTCGCGGTCGGATCGCGCCGCCTGGAGTCTGCGCAGGCCTTCGCCGAGCAGTACGGAGCGGCCCACGCCTACGGCTCCTACGAGGAGCTCGCCGCCGACCCGGACGTCGACGTCATCTACATCGCGACCCCGCACTCCCTCCACCTCGAGAACGCCCGGCTCTGCTTCGAGGCCGGCAAGCACGTGCTCTGCGAGAAGCCGCTGACCCTGTCGATCGCCGACAGCGAGCAGATGGTCGCCCTCGCCCAGGAGCACGGGCTCTTCCTGATGGAGGCGATGTGGACCGCGTGCAACCCTGCCATCCGCGCGCTGCAGCGGCGCCTCGCGGCCGGCGAGTTCGGCACTCCCCGTCACATCCACGCCGAGCTGGGCTTCGTCGTCAACGCCGATCCCAGCGACCGGATGCTGAACCCCGACCTCGGCGGCGGGGCGCTGCTCGACATGGGCATCTACCCGCTCACCTTCGCCCACCTCATGCTCGGCCGGGCGCGCAGCCTCACCGCCCAGGCGGAGCTGCTGGTCTCCAAGGGCACCGAGTCGGGCAAGGAGGGCGCGATCGACCTCTCCATCGCGATGACCGGGGCGTACGACAACGGCGCGCTCGCCACCATGACCGCGTCCATGACCTCCTGGTCCTCGGGCGACGCCGCGATCGCCACCGAGCTCGGCCGCATCGACGTCACCGGCTTCCACACGCCGAGCTCGATCGTCTTCACCCCGATCGGACAGAAGGCCGACTGGACCGACGAGGACACCGTCCTCGAGCCGGTCGTGATCGAGCCCGACGAGCCCGTCCTCGGTCGCGGGTACGGCAACGAGGCCGCGGAGGTCGGTCGCTGCCTGCGCGCCGGCCTGCTCGAGTCGCCGTTGGTGCCCCACGAGCAGACCCTGACGCTGATGCGTCAGATGGAGGAGATCAGGAACACGACCGGAATCCGCTACCCGGGCGAGTGAGTCCCGCCCTCAGCGGGAACTGGGACCCCGATATGGTCAACAGCATGCAGGCCGACCTGGTCATCGTCGCCAACCGTCTTCCCGTCGATCGTGTCGAGCTGGCCGATGGGACCAAGACGTGGCGTCGCTCGCCCGGCGGGCTCGTCACCGCGCTGGAGCCCGTCCTCCGGGCCAACGATGGCGTCTGGATCGGCTGGCCCGGCGGCACCGAGCAGGATCTCGAGCCGCTCGAGGACGACGGCATGCGACTGCTGCCGATGTCGATGACGGCCGAGGAGATCGAGGGCCACTACGAGGGCTTCTCCAACGGCACGATCTGGCCGCTCTACCACGACCTGGTCGCCAAGCCGGCGTTCCACCGGGAGTGGTGGGACGCCTATCGCGCGGTCAACCAGCGCTTCGCCGACAAGGCCGCCGAGGTGACCGCACCCGGCGGCACGGTGTGGGTCCAGGACTACCAGCTGCAGCTCGTGCCGGAGATGCTGCGAGCGCTGCGACCCGATCTCAAGATCGGCTTCTACCTGCACATCCCGTTCCCGCCGGCCGAGCTCTTCCAGCAGCTGCCGTGGCGCCGCCAGATCCTCGAGGGCCTGCTCGGCGCCGACGTGGTCGGGTTCCAGCTGCCCGGCGCCGCGCAGAACTTCATCCGCCTGGTCCGCCAGCGGGTGGGCCACAAGACGCACCGCGACTCGGTCTACCTCCCGGACGGTCGTACGGTGAAGGCCGCCGCTTTCCCGATCTCCATCGACGCCGCCGGCTTCGAGGAGCTGGCCCGCTCCGAGGGTGTCAACGCCCGCGCCAAGGAGATCCGCGAGGCGCTCGGCAACCCCACCAAGATCTTCCTGGGAGTCGACCGGCTCGACTACACCAAGGGCATCTACGCGCGCCTGCGCGCCTTCTCCGAGCTGATGGCAGAGGGTCACTTCGACGTCGACGACGCCGTCTTCGTCCAGGTCGCGGTCCCCTCGCGCGAGCGGGTGGAGGAGTACCGCGTGCTCCGCGACGACATCGAGCGGCTGGTGGGCCGGATCAACGGCGACCTCGGCCGGATCGGTCGCCCCGCGGTCTCGTACCTGCACTCCTCCTATCCCCGCGACGAGATGGCGGCGCTCTACCGGGCCGCCGACGTCATGGTCGTCACCCCGTACCGCGACGGCATGAACCTCGTCGCCAAGGAGTACGTCGCCTGTCGGTACGAGAACGACGGCGCGATGGTGCTCTCGGAGTTCGCCGGCGCCGCCGACGAGCTGCGGCAGGCATGGCTGGTCAACCCGTACGACCTCAACGGGATGAAGTCCGCGCTGCTGGAGGCCTACCAGGCCGACCACCGCGAGCAGACGCGCCGGATGAAGGCGATGCGCAAGACGGTCGCCACCAACGACATCGACGCGTGGGCCGCCTCGTTCCTCGGCGAGCTCGCCTCCGTCCCGTCCTCCCACGGCAAGAAGGTCCGGCCCGCGACCGACTAGGCCGTGACCGGTTTCTCGTTGAACTCGCTGCGCGTGCTCATCAGCCTCAGCAGGTCCTCGCGCAGCTGCGGGCCGAGCTCGCCCCAGCCGTCCTTGTAGCCGTAGACGCCGCCCAGCGAGCGGGCCTCGTAGTCGCCGTTGAAGATCTCCACGTCAGCGGCGGTGATCAGGCCGGGGTGGGCGACCCCGACCGCGGCGGAGACCTTCATCAGCTCCTTGCGCAGCACCCGCAGGTAGACGGCGGCGCGCGCGCCCTTGTCGGTGGGGTCGAGTCCGTGGGCGAGCCAGGCGTTCTGGGTGGCCACCCCGGTGGGGCACTTGTCGGTGTGGCACTTCTGCGACTGGATGCAGCCGATCGAGAGCATCGCCTCGCGGGCGACGTTGATCATGTCGGCGCCCAGTGCGAAGGCGACCACCGCGTTGTCCGGCAGGCCGAGCTTGCCCGAGCCGATGAAGGTGAGCTGGTCGGTGAGGCCGAGCTCGGCGAAGGTGCCGTACACCCGGGAGAACCCCATCCGGAACGGCAGCGACACCGCGTCGGTGAAGGTCAGCGGCGCGGCCCCCGTGCCACCCTCGCCACCGTCGATCGTCACGAAGTCGACGCCGCGCTCGCCGGGCGACATCAGCCGGGCGAGCTCCTGCCAGAAGCCGACCTCGCCGACGGCCGACTTGATCCCGACCGGCACGCCGGTCTCGGTGGCGATCAGCTCGACGAAGTCGAGCATCGAGTCGACGTCGGTGAAGGCGGCGTGGCGCGAGGGCGAGGCGCAGTCCTTGCCGACCGGGATGCCGCGGATGGCGGCGATCTCCTCGGTCACCTTGGCGCCCGGCAGCAGACCGCCGAGGCCGGGCTTGGCCCCCTGGGAGAGCTTGATCTCGATCGCCTTCACCGGCGCCGAGGCGACGGTCTCCTTGAGCCGCTCGAGGTCGAAGGAGCCGTCCGCGTCGCGGCAGCCGAAGTAGGCCGTACCGATCTGGAGGACGAGGTCCGCGCCCTGGCGGTGGTACGGCGAGAGGCCGCCCTCGCCGGTGTTGTGCAGCGTGCCGGCCGCCGCCGCGCCCTGGTTGAGCGCGGTGATCGCCGCACCCGACAGGGAGCCGAAGCTCATCGCGGAGATGTTGACCACCGAGCCCGGCCGGAAGGCGTGCGTACGCCCGCGCGGGCCGCCGAGGATCTTCGCGCTCGGCAGCCGGGCGCTCTTGTCGTGGTCGTCGGGCAGCTCGGAGGCGAAGGTGCGCTGCTTGATGTAGGCGTGGCCCTGGACGTGCTCGACGTCCACGTCGGTGCCGAACCCGAAGTAGTTGTTCTCCTCCTTCGCGCTGGCGTAGATCCAGCTGCGCTGGTCGCGACTGAAGGGCCGCTCCTCCTCGTTCGAGGTGACGATGTACTGGCGCAGCTCGGGACCGATGGTCTCCAGCCAGTAGCGCGCGTGCGCCAGGACCGGGAAGTTGCGCTGCAGCGCATGCTTCTTCTGCGTCAGGTCCCTGATCGCCAGGGCGCCGACCGCTGCCCCCGCGGCCCCCACCACGTGCTTCAGTCTCATGGCCCGTTCCTATCCGCCGTGGACGGCCGTGGCAAGAGATCCCCGGTGAAGGTAGTTTGCCGGGCATGGTGTCGCTGCCCGCGTTGCTCCCCGCGAAGCTGCCGTCGTTCATCCCCGCCCCCGCGATCGCCTCGGCGGCGGGCAATGTCGCGCACAAGGTCCTGTACGGCGGACTCGCCGACATCCGGCCGATGCCGCGCACGCTCATCGACGAGGGCGTGCTGCGCGAGGTCTACCGCTACCGGCCGGCGAAGGACGTGCCGCAGCAGGGCGACCCGATCCTGCTGGTGATGCCGCTGGCCGCACCCTCGAGCTGCTACGACCTGCGCCGGGGCTGCTCGCTGGTCGAGCACCTGGTCGCCGAGGGGCGCCCGACGTACCTGGTGGAGTACGGCGAGGTCTCCTTCGCCAACCGCAGCCTCGGCGTGGAGCACTGGGTCGAGGAGGTGCTGCCGGCCGCGATCCGGGTCGTCTCCGAGGACGCGGGCGGGCGTCCCGTGCACGTGGTCGCCTGGAGCCTCGGCGGGATCTTCGCGTTGCTCTCGGCCGCCGCCCATCCCGAGCTCCCGATCGCGACCCTGGGCATCTTCGGCAGCCCGGTCGACGTCTCCCAGGTGCCGTTGATCGCGCCGCTGCGCCCGATCGTGCAGTTCACCGACGGCCGGATCATCGGCGGTGCCGTGCGCATCCTCGGCGGTGCCCCGAAGCCGCTGGTGCGCTGGGCCTTCCAGGTGACGGCGGCCCAGAAGATGGTCACCAAGCCGATGGCCCAGCTCACCCATCTGGCCGACACCGACTTCCTGGCGCAGCTCGAGGCGGTCGACCGCTTCACCAAGGGGATCATCGCCTATCCGGGCCGTACGTTCGGCCAGCTCTACCACCGGTTCCTGGCCCGCAACGAGCTCAGCGACGGCACCTTCGACGTCGAGGGTCGCGAGGTGCGGCTGGCCGACATCACCGTCCCGGTGATCGTCTTCGGCGGCGCCACCGACGGCATCGCACCCAGCGCCTCGGTGCGTCCGCTGGTCGACCTGCTCTCGAGTGCCGCGGAGGTGCGGTTCCACGAGGTCCCCGGCGGACACCTCGGCATGCTCACCGGCCGCGCCGCACGTACGACCTCCTGGCCGCTGCTCGACGCCTGGATGCGCCGCCACGACGCGGTGCCCGGCCAGGTGCTGGGTGAGGTGGTTGGCGACGCGTCCGCGGCGCGCCCCGCGCAGAAGAAGCCGGCGATCGGGGCGAACCCGACCCGCCGCTTCTCCTCGCAGAGCTCGCGCGACCTCAGGCGTTGATCGCGGGGATGACCTGCTGCTCGAAGAGCTCGATGCTCGAGCGGTCGTAGGCGGCGTCGCCGAAGTACGTGATCGCGTACGTCATGCCGAGCCGCTCCATCTCCTGCAGCTTCTCCACGATCTGCTCGGGCGTGCCGACGAGTCCCTGGGTGGTCGCCCGGCGGGCGGCCTCGGGGCCGCCGCCCTCACCGAACGCCTTGGTGAGGTGGTCGGTGTACCAGTCGATGTGGTCCTGGACGTCCTTCTCGGTCTCCCCGATGAAGACGCTGTAGAGCGCCGAGCGGGTGATCTCGCCGAAGTCGCGGCCGAGGGTCTTGCAGTGGTCCGCCAGCAAGGCCGACTTGGCCGCGAAGCCCTCCGGCGAGCCGTCGAAGTTGGTGTAGTCGGCGTACTGCGCTGCGATCTTGAGCGTGACCTTCTCGCCGCCGCCGGCGATCCACAGCGGGATGCCGTTCTTGGCGTTCTGCAGCGGCAGCGGCTGACAGATGGCGCCGTCGACCTGGTAGTACGTCCCGTCCAGCGACGAGACGCCCTGGGTCCAGGCCTGCTGGAAGATCTGGACGCCCTCGCGCAGCATGCCGAGGCGGTCGCGCGGCTCGGGGAAGCCGTAGCCGTAGGCGCGCCACTCGTGCTCGTACCAGCCCGCACCGATGCCCATCTCGATCCGGCCGCCGGAGACGTGGTCGATCGTGGCGGCGACCTTCGCGAGGTAGGCCGGGTTGCGGTAGGCCATGCAGGTGCACATCTGGCCCAGGCGGATCCGGTCGGTGGCGGCGGCGAAGGCGGCCATCAGGGCCCACGCCTCGTGGGTGGCCTGGTCGGAGGGCTCGGGTGTCGTGTGGAAGTGGTCGTACACCCACGCGCTCGACCAGTCGGGGTTGCGGTCGGCGGCCTGCACGAGGTCGCGCATCGTGGCCCACTGCTGGGCCGGCTCGATGCCGACGAGGTCGAAGCGCCAGCCCTGGGGGATGAACAGGCCGAACTCCATGTCTTGCTCCTTCATTCACGCACCCGGATCGTTGTCGTCGTCACGCTAACGTGCCGGTCGTGGAGACGCTCGCGGGATTGGTCGAACGACGGTTGATGGCTGAGGACTGGGCGGCCGCACTGGCCCCGGTGGAGCCGCGGATCGAGGCGCTCGGCGTCTACCTGCGCGAGCAGCTCGCGCTCGGTCGGCCCTACCTGCCCGACGGCGATCGGGTCTTCGCCGCGTTCCGCCGCCCACTGGCCGAGGTGCGCGTGCTGATCGTCGGCCAGGACCCGTATCCCACGCCGGGGCACCCGATCGGCCTGTCGTTCGCTGTCGAGCGACACGTACGGCCGCTGCCGGCGTCGCTGCGCAACATCTACCGCGAGCTGGCCTCGGATCTCGGCGTCACGCCCCCGGAGCACGGCGATCTGAGCGCGTGGTCCGAGCGGGGCGTGATGCTGCTCAACCGCGCGCTGACCGTACGGCCCGGCGCGCCGGCCTCCCACTCCGGCAAGGGCTGGGAGGAGGTCACCGGTGCGGCCATCGAGGCGCTCGCGGCGCGGGGTGGTCCGCTGGTGGCCGTCCTCTGGGGTCGACACGCCCAGTCCCTGCGACCGTTGCTGGGCACCGTGCCGTGCGTGGAGTCGGTCCACCCCTCTCCGCTGTCGGCACACCGCGGCTTCTTCGGCTCGCGGCCGTTCTCCCAGGTCGACGACCTGCTGGTGGCGCAGGGAGCGGCGCCGATGGACTGGTCGCTCCCCGACTGACGCCCGGGAATAGATTGAATGATCAATCAGTTAGGGATGTCATGACGGATCGGATGCCTGCGCTCTACATCGGCCACGGTGCGCCGCCGCTGCTCGACGACCCGGTGTGGTCGGGGCAGCTCGCCGCGTGGGCCTCTGACCTGCCGCGCCCGAAGGCGATCCTGATCGTGTCCGCGCACTGGGAGTCGGCGCCGGTGATGCTGTCCGCACCCGCGGGCGCACCGCTGGTCTACGACTTCGGCGGCTTCGCCGAGCGCTACTACCGGATGACGTACGACACCCCCGACTCCACCTGGCTCGCGCAGCGGGTCGCGGCGATGATGCCGGCCAACGAGCCGGTGCATCAGTCGACCACCCGCGGGCTGGACCACGGCGCCTGGGTGCCGCTGCGGATCATGTTCCCCGAGGCCGACATCCCGGTGCTGCAGATGTCGCTGCCGACCCAGGACCCGACCCGGCTGCTGGTACTCGGCGAGCGCCTCAAGCCGCTGCGCGACGAGGGCGTGCTGATCATCGGCTCGGGCTTCCTCACCCACGGCCTGCCGTTCCTCACCGACTTCCGGCTCAACGCTCCGGCTCCCGGCTGGTCGACGGACTTCGACGCCTGGGCCGGCGAGGCGCTCGCCCGCGGCGACGTGGACGCGCTGGCCGACTACAAGCACCAGGCGCCCGGCATGCCGTACGCCCACCCGACCGTCGAGCACTACACGCCGCTCTTCGTCACCCTCGGGGCCGCGACCACGCCGGACGAGCCGGGCATCCAGGTCATCGACGGCTTCTGGATGGGCCTCTCGAAGCGCTCGCTCCAGGTCGCCTGACCTCGCCTGGAAGGATGGGCGGCATGCAGCTGCTCTCCATCCAGTCCCACGTCGCGTACGGCTATGTCGGCAACTCCGCCGCCGTCTTCCCGCTGCAGCGACTGGGGCACGAGGTGTGGCCCGTCCTGACGGTGAACTTCTCCAACCACACCGGGTACGGCGAGTGGCGCGGGCCGGTGCAGGATCCGGCCGATGTGGCCGCGGTGATCTCGGGGATCGAGGAGCGCGGCGCGCTCGCAGGGATCTCGGCGGTGGTCTCGGGCTACCAGGGCAACCCGGCGGTCGGCGCGGTCGTGCTCGACGCCGTCGCCAAGGTGAAGGCGGCCAACCCCGATGCCGTCTACGCCTGCGACCCGGTGATGGGCGATGTCGGCCGCGGGATGTTCGTGCTGCCCGGGATCCCGGAGTTCCTCCGCGACCAGGTCGTGCCGCACGCCGATGTGATCACGCCGAACCACTTCGAGCTCAACTTCCTCGCCGGCACCGAGGCGACGCCGCGGCTCGCCGACGTGCTGGTCGCGATCGACGCGGTGCGCGCCACCGGCCCGCGCAACGTGCTGGTCACCTCGGTGATCACCGACCGCTCCAACACGCTCTCGCTGGTGGCCGTCGACGAGACGGGCGCCTGGCGGGTGACGACCCCCAACCTGCCGATCACGCCCAACGGCAGCGGTGATGTCACCTCCGCGCTCTACACCGCCCACCTGCTCGCGACCGGCTCCACCCCGATCGCGCTGGAGCGCACGGCCAACACGATGTTCGCGATCCTCGAGCGCACGCTCGCCTCGGGCCGTCGCGAGCTCGAGCTGATCGCGTCGCAGGACGACATCGCCGCTCCACCGACCCGCTTCGAGGTCGAGCAGCTCCGCTGAACCCGGTCAGCCGAGGTCGGCCAGCCAGGCGAGGATGCGCTCGGTGGCCTGGGCGGCGATCTCGGGGACGTACTCGTCCGTGCTGTCGTCGAGGAAGAGGTGCTGGTCGCCGGGGTAGTCGACGATCTCGCCGTGGGGCACGCCCGTGCGGAAGCCCTCGTCCTCGGACGCCTCGCGCCACGGGTCCTCGAGGGTCTGCAGCGCGATCGCGGGCAGATCGGCGGGCCATTCGGTCTCGAACCACTTCGGGTCGGGGGCGCCGTAGAGGAAGAGCATGCCCTTCGCGCTCCCCGGCTTCGCGACGAGCGCGAGCCACCCCGCGACGCCGCAGCCCATCGACATGCCCGCGTAGACGATGCCGTCGGGCAGGCCCGCCGCCGCGGCCGACGCGCGCCGCATCAGCGTCGCCTCGCCGAGCTCGTTGCGATGGACGACACCGCTCTCGGTGTCGGCGAACGTCACGCCGTCGTAGAGATCGGGGGTGTGGACCACATGCCCCGCAGCGCGGAGCGTCTCGGCGAAGTGCAGCACCCCCGGCGTCAGGCCGCGGGCGTGGTGGAACAGCAGGATCTCGGCCATGGAGCCACGCTACTCAGGACGACCGACAGTCTGCTGCTGGAGCCGGTGACAGGAATCGAACCCGCGACCCTCTTATTACAAGTAAGACGCTCTACCAACTGAGCTACACCGGCGTGCATGCGCCGGGCGCAAGCGATGGTCATCCTAGACAGCGCCTAGTTAGATGACTGCATGAGCCTGCTCGAGCAGCCCCATCACGACGGATCATCCTTCTACGTCAGCAACCCCTCGCCCACCCTCGGCGAGGACGTCACCGTCAGCCTGCGCGTCAGCGCCTCCGACCCGGCACAGCGGGTCTGGCTCAGGACCACGTACGACGCGGAGCCGACGTTCCACGAGTGCGCCGCGGTGGATCGCCAGGACGGCAGCCGGTGGTGGCAGGGCGCCCTGCCGATCCACAATCCGGTCCCGCACTACCGCTTCCTGATCGAGGACGCCGACGGTGGCCAGCGGTGGGTGAGCGCCAACGGCACCGTCGACCACGACCCGAGCGACACCTTCGACTTCCGCCTCAGCGTCCACCACGCCGCACCGGAGTGGACCGCCGACACCGTCGTCTACCAGATCTTCCCCGACCGGTTCGCCCGCAGCGCGGCGGCCGACGCCCGGCCCATCCCCGGCTGGGCCAAGCCCCAGGAGTGGGACTCGCTGCCCTCCTACGAGGGCACCGACGACCGCACCTGGCTCGGCTACTACGGCGGCGACCTGGACGGCATCGTCGACCACCTCGACCACATCGCCGCGGTGGCAGGAGAGCGCGCGACCGTCTACCTCACGCCCGTCTTCCCGGGCGAGAGCAACCACCGCTACAACGCCTCCACGTTCGACGCGATCGACCCGCTGCTCGGCGGCGACGAGGCGTACGTCCGGCTCTCGGAGGCCGTCCATGAGCGGGGCTGGCGCCTGCTCGGCGACCTCACCGCCAACCACACCGGCGACACCCACGAGTGGTTCCAGCAGGCGAGCGACGGCGGGCCCACCCGCGGCTGGTACTACTTCCACCCGGACGGCTCCTACGAGTGCTGGATGGGCTACGACACGCTGCCGAAGCTGAACCACACCGATCCGGCGATGCGGCTGGCCATGACCGAGGGACCGGACTCGACCGTGGCGCGCTGGCTGCGGGCGCCGTACTCGCTCGACGGCTGGCGCATCGACGTCGCGAACATGAGCGGACGGCTCGGCTCCGTCGACGTCAACCACGACGTCGCCCGCACGATCCGGACCACCGCCACGACGGTCAACCCCGAGGCGTGGGTGATCGGCGAGCACAACCACGACGCGTCCGGCGACATCGACGGCGACGGCTGGCACGGCACGATGAACTACTCCGGCTTCTCCTGGCCGGTCTGGTCGTGGCTGCGCGCCGAGCAGACCGATGCGCGGCCCTTCGGTCGCCCGGTCGCCGTCCCCCGGCGCCCCGGCACGGCACTGGTCACAGCACTCCAGGAGTGGCGGGCGAGGTACGGCTGGCGGGCGGCGCAGCAGTCCTGGAACATCTTGTCCTCGCACGACTCCGCCCGGATCCGCACCCTCGTACGCGACCCCGCGGTCCACCGGGTCGCCGCCGGCCTGCAGTTCACCCTCCCCGGCGTGCCGATGGTCTTCGCGGGCGACGAGATCGGTCTCGAGGGCGTCCTCGGCGAGGACGGCCGCCGCACCATGCCCTGGGCGAGCCGGGACGCCTGGGACACCGCCACCCTCGAGACGTACGGCGCCCTCGCGCGCCTGCGCGCCGAGCACCCCGCGCTCACCGGCGGGTCGCTGCGCTGGGCCTACGCGGACGACGACGCGATCGCCTACCTGCGTGAGCACGACGAGGAGACCCTCGTGGTCGTCGCTCGCCGCACCTCCGGCCCGGATCCCGTACCGGACCTCGGCACCACCACCCTTCTCACCACCGGGTCCCGGGACACGGCGTGGCTGGAGGTCCGCGCCCTCTGACCCCGACGATCCGATCCACCCGATCCACCCGGGCCGCGCATCGGGCGGCGGCTCGCTAGGGTTCCCCCATGGCATTGCGCATCGTCGCCAGCCGTCCCGATCCGGCGATCGTGACGCTGCCCTGGTCGACGCCTCTGGAGGAGTGGTCGACGGAGTTCGTCGTGCCCCTCGCGCGGGGTCTGTCGCGGCACGTCGTGCGCATCGTCCGGCTCGGCCACCGCATCTACGCGGTCAAGGAGACGCAGGAGCCGATCGCGTTCCGGGAGTACAAGATGCTGCGCGAGCTGCAGCGCATGGGACTGCCGTCGGTGGTCCCCCAGGGCGTCGTCACCGGCCGCACCGACGAGAACGGCGAGGAGCTGCCCGCCGCGCTGATGACCGAGCACCTGCGTTTCTCGCTGCCGTACCGGAGCCTCTTCGAGCACGGCCTGACCGCCGAGTCCCTCCCGACGCTGATCGACGCCCTGGTCGTCCTGCTGGTGCGCCTGCACCTGGCCGACTTCTACTGGGGCGACGTCTCGCTCTCCAACGTCCTCTTCCGCCGCGACGCGGGCGGCTTCGCCGCCTACCTGGTCGACGCCGAGACCGGTGAGCTCAAGCCGTCGCTGTCGGACCAGCTGCGCGAGTACGACCTCACCGTGGCCGGCGAGAACGTCTATGCCGAGATCCTCGACCTCATCGCCAGCGGGGCACTGCCCGACGACTTCCCGGTCGACGCCGTCCACACCCGACTGCACCAGCGCTACGGCGCGCTGTGGGAGGAGCTCACCGCCGAGACCCGCTTCCCGGCCCACGAGATGTGGCAGATCGAGCAGCGGATCGAGCGGCTCAACGACCTCGGCTTCGACGTCGAGGAGCTCGACATCGTCACCGACTACGACGGCGACACCGTCCGGCTGCGTCCACGGGTCGTCGAGGCCGGTCACCACAGCCGTACGCTGCGTGGCCTCACCGGCATCCAGGCCGAGGACGCCCAGGCCCGCCGCATGCTCAACGACATCGCCGCCTACACGGCCTCACGCGACCTGGGCGGACTCCCCCGCGAGGTCGTCTCGCAGCGCTGGATGAAGGAGATCTACGAGCCGATCGTCGCGATGATCCCCGACGACTTCCGCAGCAAGCTGGAGCCGGCCGAGGTGTTCCACGAGATCCTGGTGCACCGCTGGTTCCTCTCCGAGCAGGCCGGTCACAGCGTCAAGCTGCTCGACGCGGCGGGCGACTACATGGGCGCGATCCTCCCGGAGCGTCCCGAAGAGGCGATCACCGGACCGGTGGAGTAGGCGACCGGTCACCCTCGCTGGCGGGGCCGTACGTCAGCGGGATCCAGGCGTCGACGACGAAGGTGCCGTTGGTCTCCAGCCGCACCGGCTGGATCCCGACCGGGCGCCCGCCGGCGTAGGTGATCAGCGAGATCTCCGCCTCACGGCGCGGCTTGCTGCCGAGCGCGAAGGCGTACGCGGCTCCGCCGGTGGTGCCGGTGGTGTAGCTCCAGCCGGTCCGGCCGTTGGCGCCGACCACCTTGTCCGGGCCGACCTGCAGGTGCAGGTGGCCCGCGACGACGAGGTCGACGCAGCCCCGGCGCAGGGCCTCGCGCCCGAGGTTGGCGTCGTGGACCATCAGGGTCGCCACCCGCTCGTCGGCGGCGCAGACGTCGTCGGCGATGTGCTGCTCGACCTCGCTGAAGCTGAGGCCCGTCTCGTCGCGCCAGTTGCCCAGGCCGCTCGAGCGCGGGTCGGCGACCCCGGCGAGCGTCGATCCGCCCGGCCCGTCCACGACGTCGCCATCGAGCTCGGACCAGCCGCGATCGGCCAGGTAGCCGGCCACGAAGGACCCGTGGTCGTGGTTGCCGGCGATGGCCCAGCGGTCGTCGTACCCGTCGAACGCCTCGTCCAGGGAGTCCAGCGAGAACGCCTCCCAGCTCGACCCGGTCGACGTGTCGTCGCCGGCGTCGAGGACGCTCGTCGCCCCGGCGGCGTCCCCGACCGCGCGGGCGACCGCGTCCATGCCGATGTTGTCGTGCCGGTCCGCGACCAGCACGGCGACCGTCTCGCCGGCTCCCGGCTTGCGCAGCGGGAGCCCGGCGGCGCTCGCCGCGGCGGTCGAGTAGAAGACCTTGCTGCTGTCGTACGTGCTGATCGCGCTTGCGATCAGGCGCCGCGTCTCCGCGGTGGTGACGTCGCCGCGCACCTCGAGGTCGGCCAGGTCGGCGGGCATCGGCACGGTGCCCAGGAAGTCCCGCAGCGAGATCCAGCTCGCGGCGCCGACCGGCGCCTCGTCGTCGGCGGTCCCCGGCTGCCACAGCGCGAGCAGCAGCGCCGCGACGGCACCGAAGACGACCAGTCCCTCCGGGCGCCGGGCGCGACGCAGCAGCTCCTGACTGCGGGCGGCCCCGACCAGGAGCCACACCAGCACCGGCACGGCGCCGAGGACCAGCCCGCGCAGCACGGCGCGGATCGCGAGCCCGGTCACCGCAGAGGTCACCTTGGCGATCTGGCCCTCCGGCGCGCCGGCCAGGACGGCGTAGCGCTTCACCAGAGCGGCAGTGGTGGTGGCGTCGGTCTTGCCGAGCGTGACGTCGACGCCGACGCGACCCGGCGCCGGCATCCGTACGTCGGGCAGCACCGGACCGGTGTGCACGACGACCTCGCCCGGCCCCGACCAGGTCAGGGTCGGGCGCAGCTCGGCGTCGTGCGAGGCGAGCGTGATCTCGGCGCTGCTGCCGAGGAACAGGGCGAGCGCGGCGAGGGTGGAGACGACGAGCCACACGGCGCCGCCCGCCGCGATACGGAGGAGGCGGCGCCGTGTGTCAGCGTGCATGCTCAGCGCGCGGTGCGCGCCTCGGCGATCGCGTAGAGCGTCACCGACGCCGCGACTCCGGCGTTGAGGGACTCGACGGCGTTGGCCATCGGGATCGAGACGATCCGGTCGCAGGTGGCCGCGACCAGGCGCGACAGACCGCCGCCCTCGGCGCCGACCACGACGACCAGCGGACCGTCGGCGACCTGGCCGATGTCGCGCAGCTCGAGGTCACCGCCCATGTCCAGGCCGACGACCTGGCAGCCGGCGTCCTGGTACTCCTTGATCACGCGGGTCACGTTGACGGCCTGCGCGACCGGGATGCGGGCTGCGGCGCCGGCCGAGGTCTTCCACGCGGCGGCGGTGACGCCGGCGGCGCGACGGTCGGCCACGACGACGCCGTGGGCGCCGAAGGCGGCCGCGGAGCGGATGACCGCCCCGAGGTTGCGCGGGTCCGTGACGTGGTCGACGACGACGATCAGGGCGTCCTGGGCCATGTCGGCGGCGCGGTCGAGCAGATCGGCCGGGTGGGCGTACTCGTACGCCGGGACGCGCGCGGCGAGACCCTGGTGGCCGTTGAAGCCGGTGAGGCGGTCGAGCTCGGGCTTGGGCACCTCGAGCAGGCCGACGCCCAGCTCGGCGGCGAGGCCGAAGGCCTCGCGCAGCCGGCCGTCGCGCTCGGCGCCCTCGGCGACGTAGACGGAGTTGACCGGCACGCCCTCGCGCAGTGCCTCGACGACCGCGTTGCGCCCGATGATCCACTCGGCGTCGCCGGCGGCACGCTTGCGGCTGCCCGCGGGGGTACGACCACCCGTACGAGCGCCGCCGCGCTTGGCGGCGGCCCGCTCGGCGAGCTGCTTGTTCTTGTACGCCTTGTGGTACTCGCGGTCCTCGGCCTTCGGCGTCGGGCCGCGGCCCTCGAGCGAGCGCCGGGGCTTGCCGCCGGAGCCGATGGTGGCGCCCTTCTTGCTCTTCGCGATGGCGCCGCGTCGCTGGCTGTTTCCGGCCATGTCAGTTCACACTCCAAGTCGGTCCGGAAGGCGAGTCGGCGATCTCGACGCCCGCCTCCTTGAGCTGGTCGCGGATCGCGTCCGCGGCTGCCCAGTCCTTCGCCTCGCGCGCGGCTGCGCGCTGGTCGATCAAGCTCTTCACGAGGACGTCCACCGCGTGATGCAGCTTCTCGTCCCCTCCTGCAGGCGCACCCCACGCCTCGTCCGCAGGGTTGAGACCGAGGACGTCGAGCATCAGGGTCACCTCGCCCAGGATGCGTTGCACGCTGGCGGTGTCGTTGCCGGCGAGCGCGGTGTTGCCTTCACGAACGCGGTCGAAGAGGACCGCGACCGCGCCGGGCGTGCCGAGGTCGTCGTTCATCGCGTCGGTGAACTCCGGCGGCATCGTCGCGAGCCAGCCCTGGTCCGCGCCGAGGGCCGCCGACGCGCGGGCGAGGAAGCCCTCGATCCGCTGGAACCCGACCGCTGCCTCCTCGAGCGCGTCGAACGAGAACTCCACGTGCGAGCGGTAGTGCGCCGACACCAGGTAGTAGCGCAGCTCGATCCCGCGGAACCGCTGCAGCACGGAGGGGATCGTGAGGGAGTTGCCCAGCGACTTCGACATCTTCTCGCCGGCGGTGGTGATCCAGGCGTTGTGCATCCAGTACGCCGCGAACGGCTTGCCGGCCGCACGCGACTGGGCCTGCTCGTTCTCGTGGTGGGGGAAGCGCAGGTCGAGGCCGCCGCCGTGGATGTCGAAGGCCGGGCCGAGGTACTTGCCCGCCATCGCCGAGCACTCGATGTGCCAGCCCGGGCGGCCGCGGCCCCACGGGCTCGGCCAGCTCGCGGTCGCCGGCTCGGTGGGCTTGGCGCCCTTCCACAGCGCGAAGTCACGGGGGTCGCGCTTGCCACGCGGGTCGGCGTCGGCGGCCGCCTCCATGTCCTCGACGGCCTGGCCGGTCAGCTCGCCGTACGCCTTCCAGGAGCGGACGTCGAAGTAGACGTCGCCCGAGCCGTCCGCAGCGGCGTACGCGTGTCCGCGCTCGATGAGGAGCTCGATCAGCTCGAGCATCTCCGGGATGTGCCCGGTGGCCAGCGGCTCGTACGTCGGCGGAGCGACGTTGAGGGCTGCGTACGCCTTCGACAGCTCGCGGTGCATGATCTGCGCGTGCTCGTACCAGGCGCGGCCGGCGGCCTCGGACTTCGCGACGATCTTGTCGTCGATGTCGGTGACGTTGCGGATGAACGTGGTCTCGTAGCCCGAGTGCCGTAGCCAGCGCTGCAGGACGTCGAAGTTCACGCCGGAGCGGACGTGGCCGACATGCGGCTCGGACTGGACGGTGAGACCGCAGACGTAGAGGGACGCCTTGCCGGCCACGAGGGGCACGAAGTCACGCACTTCGCGGGCCGCGCTGTCATAGATGCGCAGCGTCGATCGGGTCGGGGTCACCCGCCGATTCTGCCAGCAGTCGCGGAAACGCCGAAGCCCACGCGACGGCGGGCCCCGAGGCCGACCCACGGGCGGACGCGTAGGACGGCCCCGGCACTCCGCCAGTGGGGGGACGCGGAGGGCCGGGGCCTGGAGGGAGGGAAGGGGTGAGTCAGCTGCCGAGGCGGTAGCCGAAGTCGAGCGTGTCGGTGAGGTGGCCGGCGACGTTCGCGGAGACGAGGTCGCCCAGCACCGCGGCGTTCATGGCGAGGTCGGTGCTGACCTCGACGTGCAGCTGGCCACCCTTGGGGAGCGCTGCGACCGGCACGGTGAAGGCGACCGAGCCGTCGGCGTCCATGGTGGCGTCGTCGCTGGCGAAGGTCCCGTCGCCCGACATGGTGCCCGTGGCGCTGTACACGGTGGCGCCGCCTGCCGCGTGGATCGCCAGGTGGTAGGCCTCGGTGGCGCTCAGGTCGACCAGGCCGGGCACCATCAGCCCCTGCTCGCCGGTGAAGTCGCGAGCGGTGTCGTAGCTGATCTCGAGGTCGCTGCCGTCGCGGGTGACGGTGGCGCCGGTCAGGTCGGCGTCGCCTGCGGCGGCGCCGTCGGCGGTGACCGTACGACGACCGGCGCCGGGCAGGCGGCGCAGCAGCGAGCGGGAGGTGGCGACATCGCCGCGGGCATCGACGAACGCGGCGACGCGGGCCTTCTTCTGGTGACCCGCGTGATGCGCCTGGTGATGCCCCCGGTGACCGGGGGCGGCGTCGGCGCCGGCGGGAGCGACGGCGAGGAGCATGCCGGCGGTGACGACGGCGGCGCTGAGGCGACCCAGCCGCAGCACGTGCTCACGGGAGAGGGCGGTTTCGCCGTGCGGACGTCGGGGCTGGGGGATGATGGGGAGGGAGCTGTTCATGCCGACGTCTTCGACCCCGGGGCATGACGAGTTGACCCCCGGGATGTGTGATGAATCACACCCGTAACTCGCCGCGCGGAGCGTCGTTTACGACGCCTCGAAATCCACCCGGTGCCAGCCGGTGGCACCGTCCGGCACCACGTCGCGCCGTACGGGCGTCTGGGTCTCGCCGCGCGCGTTGACCGCGCGGACCTGCACCTGGTGGTGCCCCTTGGTGAGCGGTACGACGGCCCGCCACTGCACCCAGGTCGCGTCGCTCGGCACCTTCCCGAGCTCGGCCTGGACCCACGAGCCGCCGTCGACGGAGACCTCGACCTTGACGATGCCGGTCTCCTGCTGCCAGGCGACTCCGGCGATCGTGTAGTCACCGGTCTGGACCACCTCGCCCGACGTCGGACGATCGATCCGGCTGGCCAGCTTGACCGGCCCCTCGACGGCCCAGCCGAGCGGGATCCAGTACCCGACCGCCTTGTCGATGGTGGTGACCTCGAGGTCGACGACCCATTTGCACGCGCTGACGTAGCCGTACAGCCCCGGCACGACGGTCCGGACGGGGAAGCCGTGGTCGATGGGCAGCGGCTCTCCGTTCATCGCCACCGCCAGCATCGCGCCACGGTCGTCGGTCAGCGCGTCGAGTGGGGTGCCGCACGTCCAGCCGTCGGCGCTGGTCTGCAGGACCGCGTCGGCGCCCGGCTTCACGCCGGCCTCGGCGAGCAGGCTCTTCAGCAGCACGCCACTCCACCAAGCGTTGCCGATCAGGTCGCCGCCGACCGGGTTGGAGACACAGTTGAGCGTGATCCAGGCCTGCGTGCGCTGGCGGGCGAGCAGCTCCTCGAACGTGAGCGTCAGCTCGCGCTCGACCTGACCGTGGATCCGCAATCGCCAGTGCGCCGGGTCCACCGCGGGCGGCGACAGCGTGGTGTCGATCCGGTAGAACCGGCCGGTCGGCGTGGCCCATGGCTGCGCGAGCCCGAGGTCGGCCCCGCTCGGCGCGACCGGCCGGGTCACGCCGCTCAGCCGCAGCCGCGTACGGGCCTGATCGACGGCCCGTCGCCCCCGCCCGACGTAGGGCGCGGCCACGCCCACGACGACCGCGGCGCCCGCGACCAGCCCGATCCGCAGCAACGCCCGGCGATCAGCCGCGGGCTCTCGTCCGTCCTCAGGCAGGAGGAAGACCCACGCCCCCATCCACGTGACGAGGCCGACGATCACCGCGATCTGCCCGTGGCCGCCCTGCGCACGCTCGTCGGCGACGGCCAGGCCCCCGATCACGGCGAGCACCAGGAAGCCGATGAGCGGGATCCACCATGTCCGCCGTCCGGCCGCGCCGAGGCCCGCGAAGAGCAGGGCGAGCAGTGCCAGGATGACGGCGACGAGGACCGGCTTGTCGTGGTGGCCGAGCCGCTGGATGGCGGTCTCGGCCACGCCGCCCGGGGTGTGCCGGATGACCCATTCGGCCACCGCGACCAGCGGCCAGGCGCGTACGTGCAGCGCGTTCGACGCCAGCCAGCTGGTGCCGAGCCCGGCTCCCCCCGAGACCAGCCCGGCGAGGGGCCACAACCAACCCGCGGTCCGCCCGTTCGCGCTCACCTGGCTAGTCTCCCCCGTGATTCTGAGTCCGGCCTGAGTCCGGCATGATCAGAGCGTGCAGCTGCCACTGATCGGGATCGGAACCGACGTCCACCGTCTCGCGCCGGGCGTGCCCATGCACGTCGCCGGCCTGGCCTGGCCGGACTCCCCGGTAGGCCTGGAGGGGCACTCGGACGGCGATGTCGCGGCGCACGCGGCGTGTGACGCACTCCTCTCCGCTGCCGGGCTCGGCGACCTCGGCGCCCACTTCGGCACCGCCGAGCCGCAGTGGGCCGGTGCGGCCGGCACGACCCTCCTGGCCGAGACCGCACGCCGCGTACGGGAGGCGGGCTTCGCGATCGGCAACGTCGCCATCCAGGTGATCGGGAACGTGCCCAAGATCGGTCCGCGCCGCGCGGAGGCCCAGGCCGCGCTCGGGGCGGCGCTCGGCGCACCGGTCACGATCAGCGCGACCACCACCGACGGGCTCGGCCTGACCGGTCGCGGCGAGGGGCTGGCCGCGATCGCGACCGCGCTCATCGTCCGCGAGACCGCCCCAGAGAGCACCCCACAGAGCACCCCGCAGGGCACCCCAGGGGCCGCGCGGTGAGCGCTGCGATCGTGCTGCTGGCCGGAGGCTCGGGCTCCCGCGTCGGCGCCGGGTTGAACAAGGTGCTGCTCCCGCTGGGCCCGACCACGGTCCTCGGTCGCTCGATGGCCACCGCGCTGGAGGTGGCGGGCGTCGCCCGGATCGTCCTGGTCGTGCGACCCGGGGAGCAGGCGGCGGTCGCTGAGGCGGTCGTCCCGCTGCTCGGCGAGCGCGAGGTCGCCGTCGTGGCCGGCGGCACCACCCGGCACCAGTCCGAGTGGCAGGCGATCCAGGTGCTCGCCGCCGACATCGAGAGCGGCGCGATCGACGTCGTCGCGATCCACGACAGTGCGCGCCCGCTGGCTTCGGCACTTCTCTACGAGGCCACGTTCGAAGCCGCCCGCGAGCATGGCGGGGCCATTCCGGCCGCCCCGATGGGCCACCTGCTGACCACGGCGCTCGCCCCGGTGGACGGCACGCTGGTCGGGGTGCAGACCCCGCAGTCCTTCCGCGCTCCCGACCTGCTGGCGGCCTACCGCTCCGCCGCCGCCGACGGCAGCGAGTTCACCGACACGGCCGGCTGCCTGGAGCGCTACGGCAGCGTACGGATCGCGGCCGTGGCGTCGACGCGGCTCAACCTGAAGGTGACGTTCCCGGAGGACATCGCCGTCGCCGAGGCACTCGGCTAGAGCACGCCGAGCCGGCTGCCTCGTCGCGGGCTATCGGGCTGTCAGCGCCTCGAGGACGCGTACGTCGTCCGGGTCGGCGACGCGACGCGCCTCCGGCGGAGCGACCACGGAGATCACCGGATAGCGGGCCGCCAGGGCGGCGGCCAGCTCGGCGAAGTCGCCGCCGGGTGCCGACTCGAGGGCCACGACGACCGACGCGGGCAGCACGATCGGCGAAGCGACCTCGACCAGCGCATCGCGGTCGAGGGTGTCGCCCACCAGCCCGTCCTCGACGGTCTTGACCGTGTCGGTCACGGGCCGGACCGCGACCACGACGGCGTCGCGCTCGACGGCGGTCCGCACGCACGCGGCGATGAAGGCCGCCGGCGTCATCGGGCACAGCGGGTCATGCAGGACGTACGCCTCCCCGCTCTCACCCGAGGCCTCGACGACCGCTGACCAGGGCACGGTGAGGTCGGTCGCGGTGACCCCGGCCTCGTCGAGCGCCCAGGTCGCGCAGGCGATCAGGGGCTCACCGTGAATGAGCGCGAACGGCAAGGAGCCGCGGTCGGACTCGACCACGGCTCCCAGCGCTGATGGTGCGTCGTTCAGGACGCCAGCACCTCGTCGAGGAGGGCCTCGGCCTTGTCCTCGTTCGTGTGCTCGCACAGGGCGAGCTCGGAGACCAGGATCTGGCGGGCCTTGGCGAGCATGCGCTTCTCGCCGGCCGACAGGCCACGGTCCCGCTCGCGACGCCAGAGGTCACGCACGACCTCGGCGACCTTGTTGACGTCTCCCGAGTGCAGCTTCTCGAGGTTGGCCTTGTATCGGCGCGACCAGTTGGTCGGCTCCTCCACGTGAGCAGCGCGAAGGATCTCGAAGACGCGGTCGAGACCATCGCGGTCCACCACGTCACGCACTCCGACGAGGTCGAGGTTGTTGGCCGGAACCCGGACGACCAGGTCCTGCTGAGCGATGATCCTCAGCACGAGGTACTGTCGCTCCTCGCCCTTGATGGTCCGCATCTCGATGTCCTCGATGACAGCGGCCCCGTGGTTCGGATAGACGACGGTCTCGCCGACGGTGAAAGTCATGTGTCAGGTACCCCTTCCTAGACCACCAAGTCTACCACGTTCCGGATCTGAGTGATTTCGCGTTTTCCCAGGTCAGAGGCCATGAGGACGCCTTGACAGATCGACTAGGCCTGTGCCCGGGACCGTGGGGGTGCCCCAAACGAGGCGTTCGACACGCCCTCTTAACCTTCCTGTCGCCTGACCGGTTCGGGATACTGCCCGCATGTCGAAGTCGCGTCGGATCCGGGACTGGTCGCCGTTCCTGCTGGCCCGGGCCGCGCACCCGCGGCAGGCGGTGCTCACGGCCGTCCTGCTCGCGGGGGCCGCAGCGCTCGACGGCCGACCCGACCGCGAGCTGCTGCTCGTCCTCGGCACCGTGCTGGTCGGGCAGGTGGTCCTCGGCTGGCACAACGACCTCGTCGACCAGCTCGCCGACCGTGCCCACGAGCGCACCGGCAAGCCGATCGCCGACGGCCGACTGGCCCCCGACACGGTCTGGTTCGCGCTGTGCTGCGCGGTCCTGCTCGTCGTACCGCTCGCGATCGCCCACGGCGTCACCGCGGGCCTGTGCTACCTCGGCTCGCTCGCCATCGCGATGATCGGCAACGTCGTGCTGCGACGCGGCCCGCTCTCCTTCCTGCCGTGGGCGGCCTCCTTCGCGCTCTACCCGGCATTCCTCTCGTACGGCGGCTGGGGCGGCGGCAGCCACGGCGGAGAGCCGCAGCCCGCGCTCGTCGGGCTCAGCGCCCTGCTCGGCGTCGGCGTGCACTTCCTGACCGCCCTGTGGGGGCTGGTCTCCGACAACGCCGACGGCTGGACCTACCTGCCGCTGCGACTCGGCCTGCGCCTGGGCGCCACCCGGCTGCTGATCGTCGTCTCCGTCTACCTCGCCGCCGTCACCGCGGGGCTGCTCGTCGTCGCCTACGAGCTGGGCCTGCGCCGCTGATCGGGCCCCGCCCCGGTGTGATTTGCGCCCGCGGCCCGTCCAAGACCCTCCCTGGGGAGCACAGCAGGACCTTCGGCCGCTAACATGGCGGCCGTGACGACGCCTCTTCGACGCAAGCTCGCCCTCGCCGCCGGCCTGGTGACCCTCGGCGCACCGGTGCTGAGCTCCTGCGGGTTCGACTACGCGACCGACCGACCGAACGTGATCGCCCACGGCGGCTTCCACGTCGATGGCGACGGCATGCGCGTGCTCGCCACCCGCATCGTCGCGGCCGACAGCCACGCCGGCGTCTTCATCGCGACGATCGCGCTCAACCCGACCGCCAACGCCGCGACCGACGCCGCCAACGCGCCGACCCTCACCGGTCTGAGCGCGCGGGGCGACAGCGACTACGACGTCCAGGCCGGCGACTTCAAGCCGGTCGCCGTCGGTGACACCGGAGCGGTCAACCTCGCCGACCCGAGCATCGGCGGCATCCCGGTCACCGGCGACTTCAAGGCCGGCTCGTCCATCCCGCTTACGCTGACCTTCAGCGACGGCGAGAAGATCTCGATCCAGACCCCTGTCGTGACCCAGTGCCACGAGTTCGCCGACGTCGCGCCGCAGGCCGGCGGCAAGAAGGCCGGCGGCAAGGCGACCGCGTCCGCGTCCCCCAGCGCGGAGCCGGACAGCACCGCGTCCAGCGCCGCGAGCGCCCCGTACGACTGCTCCTTCCCCGACGCGACGACCGCGGCCGAGTGATGGCTGCGACCCTGATCCTGCTCCGCCACGGCGAGAGCGAGTGGAACGCGCTCAACCTCTCCACCGGCTGGGTCGACGTCCCGCTGAGCGACAAGGGCCGCGCGGAGGCCGTCAACGGCGGCACGCTGCTCGCCCAGGCCGCCGCCGACGGCAAGGTAGAGCTGCCCGACGTGGTCCACACCTCCCTGCTGCGCCGCGCGATCAACACCGCCGCGCTCACCCTCGATGAGGCCGACCGCCACTGGATCCCGGTGAAGCGCGACTGGCGCCTCAACGAGCGCCACTACGGTGCACTGCAGGGCAAGAACAAGTCCGAGACGCTGCAGAAGTTCGGCGAGGAGCAGTTCAACCTCTGGCGCCGCTCGTACGACGTCCCGCCGCCGCCGATCGACCCCGACGACGAGTTCTCCCAGGCCCATGACGTCCGCTACGCCGACATCGAGGTCCCCGCGACCGAGTGCCTCAAGGACGTCGTCGAGCGCCTGATCCCGTACTGGGAGCAGGAGATCGCCGCCGACCTCAAGGCCGGCAGGACGGTCCTCGTCACCGCCCACGGCAACAGCCTGCGCGCGTTGGTGAAGCACCTCGACGGCATGTCGGACGAGGCCGTCGCCGGCCTCAACATCCCGACCGGCCAGCCCTTGGTCTACCGCCTCGACGACGACCTCAAGCCGACCGTCGCCGGCGGTGAGTACCTCGACCCCGAGGCCGCCGAGGCCGCTGCTCTCGCCGTCGCGAACCAGGGCAAGGCGTAGCGAGCGACACACAGAACAACCACGTCGAGCCCGCCGGAGAGATCTCCGGCGGGCTCGGCTGCTTCTGGCTCAGGCGAACGCCTGAGATGACGCGCGCGGCGCCAAGGCGGAGGAGCGAAGGCGGTCTTGGGAGCGGAGCGACCGCCGAGCGACGACAACGCCGGCGACGCGCCGTCAGGCTCAGGCGTTGATGCGGGACTGGCCGGTGACGACGAATACGACCCGTCCCGCGACCGCGACCGCGTGATCCGCGATCCGCTCGTAGTAGCGCCCCAGCAACGCGAGATCGACCGCCGCCTCCACCCCACCGGTCCACTCATCACTGAGCAGCTGGGTGAAGCTGGAGCGGCGCAGCTGATCCATCTCCGCGTCGTCGCGACGGACCTCCTCGGCCTGGTCGACGTCGCGCTCGTCGATGATGACGGCGACGCGGGCGACCATGTCCTCGGCGACCTCCGCCATCCGCTCGACCGTGCCGCGGGCCTCGTCCGGGACAGCGCAGTGCGGCATCCGGAGGCGGGCGATCTTCGCGACGTGGACGGCGAGGTCGCCCATCCGCTCGAGCTCGCTGACCATCCGCAGGGCGGCCACGACCGTACGCAGGTCGCCGGCGACAGGGGCCTGGAGCGAGAGCAGCTGGAGGGCGGTCTCCTCGACGCGCTCGCGGGCGGCGTCGATCTCGGCATCACCGCTGATGACCTGCTCGGCGAGCTCGACGCGCCCGTTCAGCAGCGCCTCGGTGGCGAGTCGGACGGCAGTCTCGACCTGGCGGCAGATCTCGGCAAGGTCACTGAAGACGCCGTCGAGCTGGTCATGGAACGCGTAACGCATGCCTTCGAGCCTACGCAGGGTAGATGACAGGGCGGGGCGATCGGGTGAACCGTGCGTGAACGTTCCCTCTCGGAGCGTCCAGATCGCGAAACCTAGGTGAAGTCGAGCCTTACGCTGTGCGGGTGGACCCAACGACGCAGGCGTTCCTCGCCGCCCTCCTGGGGGCCGTCGTCGCCACCTCCGCGATGGTGGCCTGGTATATCAGCGAGGATCGGCAGCGCCGTCTTCCGCACGTCGAGGAGCCCGTGGTCCCGCCGGAGGTCGCCACCGTCCTGTCGGTGCTGCGCTCCAGCGCGGTCGTGGTCGACGACGACGACACCGTACTGAAGGCCTCCGCACCGGCGTACGCGCTGGGCCTGGTCCGGGGCACCTCCCTGCTCTCCGGCGAGCTGGCGGACCTGGTCCACCAGGTCCGCCGCGACGGTCAGATCCGCGAGACCGAGCTGGTGATGAGCCGTCCGGGCGTGCCGGCGCGGCACGTCACCGCCCGGGTCGCGCCGCTGGGATCGCGCTTGGTGCTGGCGCTGGTCGAGGACCGCACCCGGGAGCGCCGGGTCGAGGCCGTGCGGCGCGACTTCGTCGCCAATGTCTCGCACGAGCTCAAGACCCCGGTCGGCGCGATCCGGGTGCTGGCGGACGCGGTCACGGAGGCGGCCGAGGACCCCGAGGCCGTACGCCGCTTCGCGGGCCGGATGCTCACCGAGAGCGACCGGCTGACCCAGCTCGTGCTGCAGATCATCGAGCTCTCCCGGCTCCAGGGCGACGAGCCCCTCGAGGCGCCGGAGGCCGTGGACGTCGACGAGGTGATCAGCACCGCTGTCGACACCAGTGCGATCGACGCCGACAAGAAGGGCATCAGCGTCCACACCGGCGGCGTCGAGGGCCTGCAGGTCTTCGGCAACGAGGACCAGGTCCTGGCCGCCGTCGCCAACCTGATCTCCAACGCCGTCGCGTACTCCGACCCCGGCTCGACCGTCTCGGTCACCACCCGCGCCGACCAGGGCTCGGTGGAGATCGCGGTCGTCGACCAGGGCATCGGCATCCCCCAGGACGAGATCGACCGGATCTTCGAGCGGTTCTACCGCGTCGACCCGGCCCGGCACCGCTCCACCGGCGGCACCGGTCTCGGCCTCTCCATCGTCAAGCACGTCGCCGCCACCCACGGTGGCGAGGTGCGCGTCTGGTCCGTCGAGGGACAGGGCTCGACGTTCACCCTCACCCTGCCCCAGCATCTGCCCAGCGCCGAGCACGGGGCCAACTCGCTTGTCACCACCCCCACTCACAAGGAGGACCGCCCGTGACCCGGGTACTCGTCGTCGAGGACGAGGAGAGCTACAGCGAAGCGCTCTCCTACATGCTGCGCAAGGAGGGCTTCGAGGTCGCGATCGCGGCTGACGGCGACACCGCGCTGAAGGAGTTCGACCGCAACGGCGCCGACATCGTGCTGCTCGACCTGATGCTTCCGGGCATCTCGGGCACCGAGGTCTGCCGCCAGATCCGGACCACGTCCGCGGTCCCGGTCATCATGGTCAGCGCGAAGGACGACGAGGTCGACAAGGTGGTCGGCCTCGAGCTGGGCGCCGACGACTACGTCACCAAGCCGTACTCGCCGCGCGAGCTCGTCGCCCGCATCCGCGCCGTGCTGCGCCGCGGGACCGAGCCGGACCTGGCGCCGGCGACGCTCGAGGCCGGCCCCGTTCGGATGGACGTGGAGCGCCATGTCGTGACCGTCGGCGGCAGCGAGCAGCGTCTCCCGCTCAAGGAGTTCGAGCTCCTCGAGATGTTCCTGCGCAACCCGGGCCGGGTGCTGACCCGCGGCCAGCTCATCGACCGGGTCTGGGGCTCCGACTACGTCGGCGACACCAAGACCCTGGACGTGCACGTGAAGCGACTGCGCGCCAAGCTCGAGCCGGACCCGAGCGAGCCGAAGTTCCTCGTCACCGTGCGCGGGCTGGGCTACAAGCTCGATCTCTGAGGCCGTTGAGAGGTCACTTATTGCGGGTCGAGTGGCCAGGTCGCTGGACACTCGATGCGCAGGAAGTGACCTCTCGACCTCGTTTCAGAGCGCGCGGATCGCCGGCACGACCTCGTCGGCGAAGCTGCGCAGGAAGCCGGCCTGGTCGTCGCCCGGCGGGTGGAAGACCAGGTGGTTGAAGCCCTGCTCGACGTACGGCTTCAGCCCCTCGAGGACCTCCTCGACCGAGGTGGCGACGATCCAGCGCTTCGCGACCTGCTCGATCGGCAGCTCGTCGGCGAGACGCTGCATCTCCGAGGGGTCGTGCACCGAGTGCTTCTGCTCCGGCGTCAGCGCGAGCGCACCCCAGAACCGGGTGTTCTCCAGCGCCTCCTCGCGGGTGTGGGCGTAGGACAGCTTGATCTCGATCATCTTGTCGATCCCGGCGACGTCCTTGCCGGCCGCCTCCGCGCCCTCGCCGAGCGCGCTCAGCAGCGACTCGTACAGGTCCGGGCCCTTGCCCGAGGTGCAGATGAAGCCGTCGGCATGGCGCCCGACCGTCTTGGCCATCTGCGGGCCGCCGGCAGCCATGTAGACCGCGATCGGCTCGCCGGGCTTGTCGTAGATGGTGGCGTCCTTGGTCCGGTAGTACTCGCCCTCGAACGTGACCCGGTCCTCGGTCCACAGCCGGCGCATCAGCGCGATCGACTCGCGCAACCGCCCCGAGCGCTCCTTGAAGTCGGGCCACTCCCCCTCGTTGGGGACCGAGCCGACAGCGATCTCGTTGAGCGCCTCACCCGAACCCACACCGAGTGCGATCCGGCCCGGGTAGAGCGAGCCCAGCGTCGCGAAGACCTGCGCCAGCACCGCGGGGTTGTAGCGGAACGTCGGGGTCAGCACGGAGGTGCCCAGCAGGACCCGGGACGTACGCTCGCCCACCGCGGCCAGCCACGGCAGAGCCTGCGGGGCGTGGCCGCCCTCGTGGCGCCAGGGCTGGAAGTGGTCACTGATCCAGACGCTGTCCAGACCCACCTCCTCAGCGAGGACGGCGTACTCCACCAGGTCGCGGGGGCCGAACTGCTCGGCCGAGGCCTTGTATCCGATCTTCAGCACGTGGACGACGCTACCGGTGAGAACAAGTTCTCGGCATGATGCCCTCCATGACTGGACCCCTTGCTGGCCTGCGCGTCATCGAGTTCGCAGGCATCGGACCCGGCCCGTACGCGTGTCTCCTGCTCGCCGAGCTCGGGGCGGAGGTGATCCGGATCGACCGGCCTACCTCCGGCGGCCTCGACACCGCCGTGCTGCGCCGTAGCCGCCCCAGCATCGCGGTGGACCTGAAGAACCCCGATGGCATCGAGGCCGTGCTCAAGCTCGTCGAGACGGCCGACGTCGTCGTGGAGGGCCTGCGCCCCGGCGTGATGGAGCGGCTCGGCCTGGGGCCCGACGAGTGCCTCGCGCGCAATCCGAGGATCGTGTACGGCCGGATGACCGGCTGGGGCCAGGACGGCCCGATGGCCGAGCGGGCCGGCCACGACATCACGTACGCCGCTCTGACGGGCGCGCTGCACGCCACCGGCTCGGCCGACAAGCCGCGCAACGCCATCAACCTGGTCGCCGACTTCGGCGGCGGCACGCTCTTCCTGGTGATGGGCATCCTGGCGGCGCTGCACGAGCGCACGGTGTCGGGGCAGGGCCAGGTCGTCGACGCCGCGATGGTCGACGGCGCCGCCTCGCTGATGACGATGGTCTACGGCATGAAGGCCGAGGGCTTCTGGCACGACAAGCGCGAGGCCAACCTCCTCGACGGGGGCACTCCGTTCTACGACACGTACGAGTGCGCCGACGGCAAGCACGTCGCGGTCGGGGCGCTGGAGGGCCAGTTCTACGCCGAGCTGATGGCCGGCACCGGGCTCTCGTTCGAGCAGTACGACTTCGCGAGGTGGCCCGAGATGCGCGCCGCGCTGACCGAGACGTTCAAGTCGAAGACCCGCGACGAGTGGGCCGCCATCTTCGACCCGACCGATGCCTGCGTCGCCCCGGTGCTCTCCCTGGAGGAGGCCCCGCAGCACCCGCACAACGTCGCGCGCGGCATCTTCGCGCCGTACAAGGACGGCGTCGCGCCCCGCGTCGCACCGGTCTTCTCCCGCACCCCGGCGCTGCCGCCGGGCGACATCCACGACGCCGGGCAGGACACCACCCAGGTCCTCGAGCGGGCCGGCTTCCCCGCCGACGAGATCACCACCCTGCTCGACAGCGGCGCGGTCGTCCAGCGGTAGCCACCGGCGCAGACGCCGAACGCCGGCCCCGTCGTCGACGGGGCCGGCGTTCGTGCGTGCGGACCTGGATCAGCCCTGACGGGCCGGCCGACCTGCGGTCAGCGTCACTTGTTCGCCTTGCGCAGACGCGAAGCGGTCTTCGCGCGCTCGTTGGCGTCCAGGACGACCTTGCGGATGCGGACCATCTCGGGGGTGACCTCGACGCACTCGTCGTCGCGGCAGAACTCCAGGCACTGCTCGAGCGAGAGCTCGCGCGGCGGGGTGAGCTTCTCGAAGTTGTCCGACGTGGCCGAGCGGATGTTGGTCTGCTGCTTCTCGCGGGTGATGTTGACGTCCATGTCGTCCTGGCGGGAGTTCTCGCCGACGATCATGCCCTCGTACACCTCGGTGCCGGGCTTCACGAACAGGACGCCGCGCTCCTGCAGCGAGGTCATCGCGTGCGCGGTGACGGCACCGGAGCGGTCGGCGACCAGCGAGCCGTTGTTGCGGGCGCGGATCTCGCCGGCCCACGGGATGAAGCCGTCCGAGATCGACGACGACATGCCGGTGCCGCGGGTCTCGGTGAGGAAGTCCGTACGGAAGCCGATCAGGCCGCGGGCCGGGACGGTGAACTCCATCCGGATCCAGCCGGTGCCGTGGTTGGTCATGTTCTCCATGCGACCCTTGCGGTTCGCGAGGAGCTCGGTGATCGCACCGAGGAACTCCTCCGGCGCGTCGACCGTGAGGCGCTCGAGCGGCTCGTGGACCTTGCCGTCGATCTCCTTGGTGACGACCTGCGGCTTGCCGACGGTCATCTCGTAGCCCTCGCGGCGCATCTGCTCGACCAGGATGGCGAGCGCGAGCTCGCCACGGCCCTGGACCTCGAAGGCGTCCGGACGCTCGGTCGGCAGGACGCGCAGCGACACGTTGCCGATGAGCTCCTGGTCGAGGCGGTCCTTGACCATGCGCGCGGTGACCTTGGAGCCCTTGACCTTGCCGACGAGCGGCGAGGTGTTCGTACCGATGGTCATGGAGATGGCCGGCTCGTCGACCGTGATGAGCGGCAGCGCGACCGGGTTCTCGGCATCGGCGATCGTCTCGCCGATCATGATGTCCGGGATGCCGGCGATGGCGACGATGTCGCCCGGGCCGGCGTACTCGCCGGGCTCGCGGTTGAGGCCCTTGGTGACCAGGAGCTCGGTGATCTTGACGTTCTTGATCGTGCCGTCGGCCTTCATCCACGCGACCTGCTGGCCCTTGCGGAGCTCGCCCTCGTGGATGCGGAGCAGCGCGAGACGACCGAGGAACGGCGAGGCGTCGAGGTTGGTGACGTGGGCCTGCAGCGGCGCGCCCTCGGTGTACGAGGGGGCCGGGATGGTGTCCAGGATGGTCTTGAACAGCGGCTCGAGGTTCTCGCCCTCGGGCAGCGTCGCGTTCTCCGGCTTCACCGTCGAGGCGATGCCGGCCTTGCCGGAGGCGTAGACGATCGGGAAGTTGATCGCGTCGGGGCTGTGCGAGTCGTCGAGGAGGTCCATGAAGAGCTCGTAGACCTCGTCGGTGACCTCGTCGATGCGGGCGTCGCCGCGGTCGACCTTGTTGATCACCAGGACGACCGGCATGTCGGCGTTGAGCGCCTTGCGCAGCACGAAGCGGGTCTGCGGGAGCGGGCCCTCGGAGGCGTCGACGAGCAGCACGATGCCGTCGACCATCGACAGGCCGCGCTCGACCTCGCCACCGAAGTCGGCGTGGCCCGGGGTGTCGATGATGTTGATGGTCATGCCACCGGCGGGCGCGTGCTCACCGTTGTAGTAGATCGCGGTGTTCTTCGCGAGGATGGTGATGCCCTTCTCGCGCTCGAGGTCACCGGAGTCCATGACGCGGTCTTCGGCGGACTCCAGGTCGTGGGCGCTGAAGGCGCCGCCCTGCCGGAGCATGGCGTCGACGAGGGTGGTCTTGCCGTGGTCGACGTGCGCCACGATGGCGACGTTGCGCAGGTTGGCAAACTTGCTTTCAGACATGCGTGAGCACTCGACTTTCGCGATTTTGGGATTCCCTCTCAGGGTATCGGCGCGAAGCCCTTGACCACGCATCGTGAGCGTGCCTGTGACGCCCGTCTACTAACGTCGGCCACGTGCCCAAGATCGCCACGAATACCCGTGTCAGCCGTGAAGAGCTCCTCGACTTCATCCGCCCGCGCCACCGGATGATCCTGGTGACCACCCGCTCGGACGGGCGCCCGCAGCTGTCGCCGGTCTCCGGCGGCGTCGACGAGCAGGGCCGGATCGTCATCTCCACGTACCCCGACCGGGCGAAGGCCGTCAACGCCCGTCGTACGCCGCACGCCTCGGTGCTGGTCCTCTCCGACGAGTGGGACGACGCGTGGGTGCAGGTCGACGGCGGGGCCGAGGTGCTCGACCTGCCGGACTCGGTCGAGCCGCTGGTCGACTACTACCGCTGCATCGCGGGCGAGCACCCCGACTGGGACGAGTACCGCGAGGCGATGGTGCGCCAGGGCAAGTCGCTGATCCGCATCACGCCGGCCTCGTGGGGCCCGATCGCGACCGGAGGGTTCCCCGCTCGGCTGGCGTGAGCCCCGTGAAATCGTCGGTGGTGAGGTGTTTGCTGGTGCCATGACGACTCGGGTCTGCCACTTCATCCCGCCGTACCTGCTCGAGCGGCTCCAGCCGCACCTGACCGACGTCGACCGGGCGTTGCGCGCCCGGCGCGAGGCCGGCCCGCATCCCGTACGACAAGGCGCGGCCGGGGCGCCGGCGTGGGTCGTGCACACGTGCCACAACGGCGCCGACCTGCCCGGTGACGTGGTCCGCTCGGCCGGTCAGCCCGCCTCGGGCGACGACGCCGTCGACGAGGCCGCCGCAGGCATCTCGGCGACGCTCGACCTCTATCGCGAGGTGTACGACCGCGCGTCCTTCGACGGCGAGGGCGCCCCGGTGTCGCTGTCAGTGCACTACGAGAGGGGCTACGACAACGCCTACTGGGACGGCACCCAGCTGGTCTTCGGCGACGGCGACGGGAAGGTCTTCGGGCGATTTACCAAGCCGGTCGACGTGCTCGGGCACGAGCTCACCCACGCCGTCACCGAGCGCACCGCCGGCCTGACCTACTCCGGGCAGTCCGGCGCCCTGAACGAGTCGCTCTCCGACGTCTTCGGCTCCTGCGTGAAGCAGCGGCTGCTGGGCCAGAGCGCCGCGCAGGCCGATTGGCTGATCGGCGAGGGCCTCTTCCTGCCCGCCGTGCAGGGCCGAGCGTTGCGCGACATGGCCCACCCCGGCACCGCGTACGACGATCCGCAGCTCGGCAAGGATCCGCAGGCGCCCGACATGAGCGGCTATGTCGACACCACCGACGACAACGGCGGCGTCCATACCAACTCCGGCATCCCCAACCGGGCGTTCTACCTGGCGGCCGTCGCGATCGGCGGCAACGCCTGGGAGGGGGCCGGCCGGATCTGGTACGACGCGCTCACCGGTCCGGATGTCAGCGCCGGCACCGACTTCGCGGGCTTCGCCGCGGCGACCGTCGCCGCCGCCGGCGCGCACGCCGACGAGGTCACGGCGGCCTGGAAGACCGTCGGGGTCGGGCCGGGCGGGAGTGCCTCATGACCCGCCTGGTCTCGGTGCGTCGTACGGGCGGCTTCACCGGGATCACCCGGACCGGCGAGGTGGACCTCGACAGCGACGACGACCGCGCTCCGGTCCTCAGCGATCTCGTCGCGGCGGTGGACGCCGGCGGGATCGAGACGCCGCCGGCGAGGCCGCGGCCGCGGCCGGACAGCTTCGTCTACGACTTCGACCTGTGCGGCAGCACCTGCCAGGTCCACGAGCACAGCCTCACGCCCGACCTGCGCCGGATCGCGGAGCTGCTGCTCGACTGAGGCGGGTGCTTACTCCGCGTCGGCGAAGGCACGCTCGAGGGCGGCCTCGACGTGCACGGTGATGACGTCGAGGACGGGGACCTCCACGTCCTCGGGGCGCACGAGCAGCGAGAGCTCGGAGGCGCCGAGGATGACGCCCTGGGCGCCGCTGTCCCACAGCTCGTCGACGATGGTCGCGATGCGACGGCGCGACCCCGGCTCGACGGTGCGGAAGACGAGCTCGTTGTAGATGATCGAGTCGATCGTCTCGATGTGCAGCGAGTCCGGCAGGTTCACGTCGAGGCCGTGGTCGGAGATCCGCTGGGCGAAGAACTCGTTCTCCATCGTGTACGCCGTCGACAGGAACCCGACGGTGGTGATGCCGAGTGCCTTGCACTTCTCCGCGAGCACGTCGGCCAGGTGGATCACCGGCACGGAGACGGCGGCCGCGACGGTGTCGTAGACCTGGTGGAACGTGGTGGCGCACAGCAGGATGAAGTCGGCGCCGGCCTTCTCCAGTCCCTGCGCGGCCTCGGACAGGATCGCGCCCGCGCGGTCCCAGTCACCCGACTGCTGGCACGCGGTGACCTCGGCGAAGTCGACGCTGGCGAGCACCGTCTTCGCGGAGTGGAGCCCGCCGAGCCGAGCCTGGACGCCCTTGTTGAGGCCCTCGTAGTAGGCGGCGCTGCTCTCCCAGCTCATGCCACCGATGAGTCCGATCGTCTGCACGTTTCGAGTGTGGCATCGGAGACGTTTTGAGACGCAATCGCCGAAGTTAACTCCAGGTAGACCTGAACGATCGGTCCATGACGGCCGGGTCGGCCCGGCTTCCCGGGCTCAGCTCTGGCGATGCACCTTGTGCGCGGCGGCCTGGGCGCGTGGCTTGATCACGAGGGAGTCGATGTTCACGTGCGCCGGCCGGGTGACCATCCAGGAGATCGCGTCGGCGATGTCGTCGGCCACCAGCGGGTTCGCGACGCCGGCGTAGACCGCGGCCGCGCGCTCCTCGTCGCCGCCGAACCGGACGACGGAGAACTCGTCGGTGTGCACCATGCCCGGGTCGATCTCCATCACCCGGACGGGCTGGTCGAAGAGCTCGAGACGCAGCGCCTCGGTGACGGCCCGCACGCCGAACTTCGCGGCGTTGTAGCCCGCGCCGCCCTCGTACGCGACGTGCGCCGCGGTGGAGCCGACGTTCACGATCGCGCCCGCGCCGCTCGCGATCAGGGCCGGCAGCAGGGCCTGGGTGACGCGGGCCGTGCCGAGCACGTTGATGTCGTACATCCGCTGCCAGGCGTCGAGGTCGGCGCCGGCGACCGGCTCGAGACCGAAGGCGCCGCCCGCGTTGTTGACCAGGACGTCCAGGTGACCGCCGATGACGTCGGCCAGCTTCTCCACCGACTCCTGGTCGGTGATGTCGGTGGGCACGGACGTGGCGCCGATCTCCTGGGCCAGGATCTCGATCCGCTCGACGCGGCGGGCGGCGAGGAAGACGTGGTAGCCGGCGGCGCAGAGGGCGCGGGCGGTGGCGGCGCCGATCCCGCTGGAGGCTCCGGTCACGACGGCGGTCTTCTGAGTCATGGGCGACAGCCTAGGGCGGCTGGAACTCCAGGTATTCGGGAACATGCGGGACACTGGCGCGGTTGAGGCTTCGGAGGAGTCCGGCACGGCGTCCGGCAGTGCATACGAGAGGCGGCGGGTATGAAGCGGGTGGCGATGATCAGCCTGCACACCTCCCCTCTCGACCAGCCCGGCACCGGCGACGCCGGCGGGATGAACGTCTACGTCCTCGAGCTGGCCCGCCGCCTGGGCCAGCAGGGCGTCGCCGTCGACATCTTCACGCGCGCGACCTCCTCGCAGCAGGCTCAGATCGTCGAGGCCTTCGAGGGCGTCTCCGTGCGCCACATCCCCGCCGGCCCGTACGAGGGCCTCACCAAGACCGAGCTGCCCGGCCAGCTGTGCACGTTCGCGCGCGAGGTGCTGCGCGCCGAGGCCGCTCACCCGGTGGGCCACTACGACGCGGTGCACTCCCACTACTGGCTCTCCGGCCAGGTCGGCGCGCTGGCCCGCGATCGCTGGGGCGTGCCGCTGGTGCACTCGATGCACACCATGGCCAAGGTGAAGAACGACGCGCTCGCCGAGGGCGACTGCCCCGAGCCGAGCGCGCGCGTGATCGGTGAGGAGCAGGTGGTCGCTGCCGCGGACGTGCTGATCGCGAACACCGATCTCGAGGCCAAGCAGCTCATCAACTTCTACGACGCCGACCCCGGCCGGGTCGAGGTCGTGCATCCGGGTGTCGACCTCGATGTCTTCGCGCCCACGTCGACGGCCGCCGCCCGGGCCGCCCTCGGCCTGCCGGCCGATGCCACCGTGCTGCTCTTCGCCGGCCGGATCCAGCCGCTCAAGGCGCCCGACGTGCTGCTGCGCGCCGTCCAGGTCCTCCTCGCCCGCGATCCCTCGCTGCGCCATCGGCTCGTGGTGCCGATCGTCGGCGGCCCGTCCGGCAGCGGCCTGGAGCACCCCGAGTCGCTGGCCGATCTGGCCCGGGCGCTCGGCATCGCCGACGTGGTGCGATTCGTCCCGCCGGTCTCGCAGGCGATGCTCGGGCAGTGGTACGCCGCCGCGACCCTGGTCGCGGTCCCCTCCTACAACGAGTCCTTCGGCCTGGTCGCCGTCGAGGCCCAGGCCTGCGGCACTCCCGTGGTCGCGGCGGCGGTCGGTGGGCTGACGACGGCGGTCCGCGACGGCCGCAGTGGGCTGCTCGTCGACGGTCACCGATCCGAGCAGTGGGCCGATGCGCTCGGCCGGATCGTCCGCGACCCCGCGCTGCGTGAGTCGCTGGCCCTGGGCGCCCTGATGCACGCCCGCGAGTTCACCTGGGAGGCGACCGCGCGGCACACCCTGGAGACCTACGAGCGAGCACGGGAGCTGGTGCGGGCATGAGCGACGCGTACGGGCAGGTGATCGAGCAGTGGCTCGACGCCAACGAGATCGAGTGGACGCGTGCCGGCGAGAGCTGGTCGTTCGCACTGCCGGGTGAGAAGAAGCTCCAGACGCCCGTACGGCTCGACCTCGGTCCGCACGCCCTCGGCGTGCACGCGTTCGTGTGCCGCAAGCCGGATGAGAACTTCGAGGGCGTCTACCGCTGGCTGCTCGAGAAGAACATGCGGATGTACGCCGTCGCCTTCGGCCTCGACCAGCTCGGCGACATCTACCTCGACGCCCGCCTGCCGCTCACGACCGTCGCCGTCGAGGAGCTCGACAACCTGCTCGGCTCGGTGCTGGCCTACGCCGACGAGTCGTTCAACACGATCCTCGAGCTCGGCTTCGCCACCTCGATCCGCAAGGAGTGGGAGTGGCGCAACCTGCGCGGTGAGTCGACCGCCAACCTCGAGGCCTTCCGCGGCTGGCTCGAGCGGGAGCCCGGGTAGGACTCGGGCGCGCCTGTCCCCCGTGTCCGACCGAACGGCGCCGCCGCGCTCCCGTGCCGCGTCGGCTGAGGGTCAGGCTGGACGCCGCCGCGCGACGGCGACACCGAGGAGCGCGAGCGCGCCGCCCACGTACGCCAGCCCCGGCGGCGTCTCGCCCAGCCACGCCCACGCGAGCAGCACGGTGATCACCGGCACCAGGTAGGTCGTGATGCCGAGGGAGGATGCGCTCATGTGGCTCAGCGCGTAGCCGTACGTGGTGAACGCGATCGCGGTCGGGAAGACGCCGAGATAGATCACCCACAGCGTCGCCGAGAGCGGCGCGTCTCGCAGGTCGCTGATCAGCTGCCCGGCGAACGGCAGGCAGACCACCGCGCCGATCGTGCAGGCCAGCCAGGTCACCTGGACCGACGCGAGCCGGCTCATCAGCGGCTTCTGCAGGATCAGCGAGATCGAGTACGCGACCGCCGAGACGAGGCACAGCACCACGCCGAGGAGGTCACGACCACCGTCGCTGCCGTGTCCGGCGAAACTGATGAGGATCACGCCGCCGAAGGCGAGCGCCAGGCCGAGCACGATCCATCGGGTGAACCGCTCGTCGAGGAAGATCGCGGCGAGCACCGCGATCAGGATCGGCGAGAGCTGGATCAGCATCGCGGCCGTGCCGGCATCGATCCGACGCTCCCCCGCGTTGAGCGCGACCATGTAGAGGGCGTACCAGAGCACGCCGATCGCCAGGATCCGCCACCAGTCCGCGCGGTCGGGGCGCACCAACACGGGCCGCCGGCGCAGCGCGACGACGCCCAGGCACAGCGCTCCGACGGCGAGCCGGCCCAGGGCCATCGCGCCGGGGCGCACCTCGTCGGCGAGGTCGCGGATCGCGACGAACGCGCTCGCCCACAGCAGGAGGGTCACGCCGACGGCGATCAGGGGCAGCGAGCGGCTCGGGGTCACGGGGCGACGCTATCGGTCGTTCTTTTGCCTGGACGAGCGAGTTTCGGACTTGGCGTCCGCCGAGGCCCGCGCACCCTACGATCGTCGCCATGTCCGATCCGATCATCGAAGCGCGCCGCCAGTGGATCGCGCACGGCTGGGCCGACGCGGCCGACGGGATGGCGCTGGTGACCTCCGTCGTCCGGGTGCACCAGCTGCTGATGGAGCGGATCGATGCGGTGCTGCGTCCGCTCGACGTCACCTTCGCCCGCTACGAGGTGCTGCGTCTGCTGGCCTTCACCCGCGAGGGCGCGCTCCCCATGACCAGGCTCGGCTCCCTGCTGCAGGTGCATCCGACGAGCGTCACCTCGGCCGTCGACCGGCTCGAGAAGCAGGGGTACGTCACCCGCTCGCGCGGGGAGTCCGACCGCCGCGTCGTGCTCGCGGCCATCACCGAGGAGGGCCGAGCCGTGGTCGAGCGCGCCACCGATGGGCTCAACGGTGAGGTCTTCGCCCAGCCCGGCATCGACGCCGGCCAGGTCGCGGACCTGACCGCGCTGCTGCACTCGCTGCGCGCCGCCTCCGGCGATCAGATCGACTGAGCCGACGGCTCGTCGCCGTCCTGGTCGCCCTCGTCCTGGTCACCCGTTGCAGCCGGCGCTGCCGAGCCGCGCAACGACTCGCGCAGATCGCTCATCCGCTGGTCGAGCTCGTGCGCGACGCTGGCGGCCTCGGCGAGCTCGTCGCCGAGCGCGGAGGGGATCTCCTCGCGGAACTTGTAGTAGATCTTGTGCTCGACGCTCGCCCAGAAGTCCATCGCGACCGTACGGACCTGCAGCTCGACACAGACCTCGCGGATCGAGTCGGACAGGAACACCGGGATCTGCACGATCGCGTGCAGGCTGCGATACCCGTTGGGCTTCGGGTTCGCGATGTAGTCCTTGATCTCGACGACCTTGACGTCGGGCTGACTGGTCAGCATCGAGAGCACCCAGTAGGTGTCCTCGAGGAAGCTGCAGACGATCCGGATGCCGGCGATGTCGAAGATCTGGTGGCCGATGGCGTCGGAGGTGACCTCGCAACCGATCCGACCGGCCTTCATCCGGATGCTGTCGATCGACTTGAGCCGCGAGCTGACGTGCTCGATCGGGCTGCCGTCGGGCCGGAAGCTCAGCTCCTCGCGGATGATGTTGATCTTGGTCAGCATCTCCTCGAGCGCGAACCGGTAGGGCATCAGCAACTGGCTGATCTCCTGGGCGGCCTCCGACAGCGCGACGCTGTGCGGGTCGAGCTCGGCGGCAGCCACCAGCTGAGAGATGGTCCCCAGCTCTGGCGGACCGTCCTGCTCCAGGTCGGTCATCGACTCACGTCCTCCTCGACTCGGCGTCGCTCGGGTAGGAGGACGACGGTAGCGCCATCCTGGTCGCAAAGATTGCATGGATGTCCTAGTATCTATTACTAGGACATCCAACTAATTCTGACGGGGAGCGCCATGACCGAGTTGCACACGCCCGAGCACCACGTCCGTGTGGTGACCGCCAGCGCGCTCTTCGACGGCCACGATGCCGCGATCAACATCATGCGGCGGATCTTCCAGTCCCAGGGCTGCGAGGTCATCCACCTCGGGCACAACCGGTCGGTGGCCGAGGTCGTCGAGGCGGCGATCGAGGAGGACGCGCACGGGATCGCGATCTCCTCCTACCAGGGCGGTCACGTCGAGTACTTCGAGTATCTCGTCGCCATGCTGCGCGAGCGCGGCGCCGGCCACATCAAGGTCGTCGGCGGCGGGGGCGGCGTCATCATCCCCGCCGAGATCGCCCGGCTGCGCGAGTCGGGGGTCACCATCTTCTCCCCCGAGGACGGGCAACGGCTCGGCCTGGTCGGGATGATCAACAGCGTCGTCGCCGACCTCGATCACGATCTGCTCGCCGAGCACGGCGCCGACCTCGAGGCCGTACGGGCCGGCGACCGGCTCGCCCTCGCTCGCGCGATCACCGCCGCCGAGCAGGGCCGCCTTCCCCATCCCCCCGAGCCCACCACCGGTCCCGTCGTCCTGGGCATCACCGGCACCGGCGGATCCGGCAAGTCCTCGCTCACCGATGAGCTGCTGCGCCGCCTGCGCACCGACCAGGCCGACCGGCTGCGGGTGGCCGTGCTCGCGATCGACCCGACCCGGCGTCGTGGCGGCGGGGCCCTGCTGGGTGACCGCATCCGGATGAACGCCCTGGGCGAGCAGACGTTCTACCGCTCCTTGGCGACCCGCGGCGCGCACGAGGTGCCCGAGCACCTCACCGATGTCATCGACACGGTCAAGAGCGCCGGCTTCGACCTGATCATCGTGGAGACCCCCGGGATCGGGCAGGGCGACGCCGCGATCGTGCCGTACGTCGACGTCAGCCTCTACGTGATGACGCCGGAGTTCGGGGCGGCCAGCCAGCTGGAGAAGATCGACATGCTCGACTTCGCCGACGCGGTCGCGATCAACAAGTTCGAGCGCCGCGGCGCCCTCGACGCCCTGCGCGACGTCAGCCGGCAGCTGGTCCGCAACCGCGAGGCGTTCAGCTCCGCACCCGAGGAGATGCCGGTCTTCGGCACCTCGGCCGCGACCTTCGGTGACGACGGCGTCACCGCGCTCTACCAGCACCTTCGCGGCCTGTTGGCCGGGCGCGGCCTGCCGGTGGAGGAGCCCGGCGCGCTCGCCCCGGTGAGCGTGCGGCACTCGAGCGGCATCCGCCCGGTGCTGCCGGGCGAGCGGGTGCGCTACCTGGCCGAGATCACCGACACCGTCCGGGCGTACCACGCCGAGACCGAGCGGCTCGCCGCCCTCGCCAGCCGCGCCCAGGCCTACGCCACCGTCGCCGGCGAGATGGACTCGATCGACGTCGGCACGGCCGCGGCGAAGGCGCACAGCGACGTGCCGGCCGCGGTCCACGAGCGGATCGAGTCGTGGCCCAAGACCGTCGAGGAGTACGCCGCCGACGCCGGCAAGATCTCGCTCAGCGGCACCCGGGTGCCGCGCGTCGCCGTTCCCCGCACGACCGATCACGGCGAGCTCGTCCGGTACTGGCGCCGCGAGAACCTTCCCGGCGCGTTCCCGTTCACCGCCGGCGTCTTCCCGTACAAGCGTGCCGACGAGGACCCGGCGCGGATGTTCGCCGGCGAGGGCGACCCGTTCCGGACCAACCTCCGGTTCAAGCTGCTGTCCGAGGGCCAGCCCGCCACCCGGCTCTCCACCGCCTTCGACTCGGTCACCCTCTACGGCCGCGACCCCGACGAGCGACCCGACATCTACGGCAAGGTCGGCACCTCGGGCGTCAGCATCGCGACGCTGGAGGACATGAAGGCGCTCTACGACGGCTTCGACCTGCTCTCGCCCTCGACCAGCGTCAGCATGACGATCAACGGCCCGGCCCCGACGATCCTGGCGTACTTCCTGACCACCGTCCTCGACCAGGCCGCCGAGCGCGGGATCGACGCGGCCACGGCGCTCGCGACGGTGCGCGGCACGGTCCAGGCCGACATCCTCAAGGAGGACCAGGGCCAGAACACCTGCCTGTTCTCCACCGAGTTCTCCCTGCGCTGCATGGCGGACATCCAGGAGTGGTTCATCGAGCACGGCGTGCGCAACTTCTACTCCGTCTCCATCTCCGGCTACCACATCGCCGAGGCCGGGGCGAACCCCATCACGCAGCTCGCGTTCACCCTCGCCAACGGGTTCACGTACGTCGAGGCCTACCTCGCGCGCGGGATGGCGATCGACGACTTCGCGCCCAACCTGTCGTTCTTCTTCAGCAACGGCATGGACCCCGAGTACACCGTCATCGGCCGGGTCGCGCGACGGATCTGGGCGGTCGCGATGCGCGACAAGTACGGTGCAGGAGAACGCAGCCAGAAGCTGAAGTACCACGTCCAGACGTCCGGGCGGAGCCTGCACGCGCAGGAGATGGCCTTCAACGACATCCGCACCACGCTGCAGGCGCTGTGCGCGATCTACGACAACGCCAACAGCCTGCACACCAACGCCTTCGACGAGGCCGTCACCACCCCCAGCGCCGACTCGGTGCGCCGGGCGCTGGCGATCCAGCTCGTGATCAACCGCGAGTGGGGGCTGGCGATGAACGAGAACCCGCTGCAGGGCTCGTACGTCCTCGACGAGCTCACGGATCTGGTCGAGGAGGCGGTGCTGGCGGAGTTCGAGCGGATCAGCGAGCGCGGTGGCGTGCTGGGTGCGATGGAGACCGGCTACCAGCGCGGCCGGATCCAGGACGAGTCGATGCTCTACGAGCACCGCAAGCACTCCGGCGAGCTGCCGATCATCGGCGTCAACACCTTCCGGGCACCCGATGCCGAGCCGGTCGAGGCCCATCTCGAGCTGGCCCGCGCGACCGAGGCCGAGAAGGAGTCCCAGCTCGCGCGGGTGCAGGCCTTCCAGGAGGCGCACCGCGACGACGCGGCCGCGGCGATCGCCCGCCTCAAGGAGGCGGCCGTCAACGGCGAGAACACCTTCGCCGCGCTCATGGACGCCGCACGGGTCTGCTCCCTGGGGCAGGTCACCGAGGCGTTCTTCGAGGTGGGCGGCGCCTATCGCCGCAACGTCTAGGCCGGGTGATGGCGTCGATCCGGTCGAATGATGAGCTCCTCCCCGTCGAGTGACGGGGCCGTCCCCGCCGATCGGCCGATCCGCCGGCCGGCGAGGCGGGTGGTCTCGCTCGTCCCCTCCCTGACCGAGGCCCTCGCGTCGGTCGCGCCCGATCGGATCGTCGGCGCGACGGACTGGTGCACGCACCCGGCGGATCTCGCCTGCACGCGGGTCAGAGGAACGAAGAACCCGGACGTGGCCGCCATCGTCGGGCTCGCCCCCGACGTGGTGATCGCCAACAAGGAGGAGAACCGCGAGCTCGACGTACGCCGGCTGCGAGCGGGCGGCGTCCCGGTCTGGGTCACCGACATCCGCACCGTCCCCGGTGCCATCGCCTCGATGGAGCGGCTCTTCGACGGCCTCGGATGGGATCGCCCGGCGTGGCTCGGCACGGCTCGCGAGCTGTGGTGCGGACCGCCGCGCCCGACCACCCGACGCGTCGCCGTGCCGATCTGGCGTGACCCCTGGATGGTCATCGGCGCCGACACGTTCACCGGCGATCTGCTGCGCCGCCTGGGCTGGGCCAACGTGTTCGACGACGCACCCGGCCGCTATCCCCACATCGGCGTCGAGCAGATCGAGGCCGCCGCGCCCGACGTCGTGCTGCTGCCCGACGAGCCGTACCGCTTCACCGCCGACGACGGCCCGGAGGCCTTCGGCGCCACCGCCACGGAGCTGATCAGCGGGCGGCTGATCACGTGGTACGGCCCGAGCCTCGTCGAGGCCGCCGACCTGGCGATCAGCTGAAGCTGGGACGCTCCTTCGCCAGGAACGCGCGGACGCCCTCGGCGAAGTCGGGGCCGTTGTAGACGGCGGTGAGCCGCTCGTACTCACCGTCGGGGATGGGCTCGGAGACCGACGCCCGGAAGCCGAGCTGCTGCTTCGTGGTCCGGATCGTCACCCGCGAGAGCGGCAGGATCTGGGAGACCAGCTCGGCGAGCGTGTCGTCCAGCGTCTCGGTGACGGCGGTCAGTGCCCCGACGCCGTACGCCCGCTCGGCGGACTGGAGCCGGGCGGTGAGCAGCATCTCGCGGGTGACCGCCTCGCCGAAGACGGCGGCGCAACGGAAGAGGACCGGCGACGACAGCGCGTTCCCGAGCGTCTTGGCGATCGGGTAGCCGAAACGCGAGTGGGGCGTCGCGATCCGGACATCGCAGTGCGTGGCGATCGCGAGCCCGCCGCCGACGCAGACGCCGTCGATCGCGGCGATCGTGACCTGCGGCAGCGCGAAGAGCGCGTCGAACATCGACCGGATCTCGGCCTCGTACGGCACCTGGTCCTGGGCGAGGAAGTCCTCGATGTCGTTGCCGGCCGCGAACGCCTTCCCACCGGCTCCGCGCAGGACCACGACCTTCACGTCCTCGTCGGCGGCGAGCTCGAGGAAGAGATCGCGCAGCTGGAGGTACATCCCACGGGTGAAGGCGTTGAACTTCTCGGGGCGGTTGAACGTCACGGACACCACGGAGCCGTGGTCCCCGTTCCCGGAGTCGCGGCGCTCGATCAGCAGGTCGTCAGTCACCCACGGGAGACTAGCCAACGCGCGAGTAACGTCCCGTCGGCCTCCACCAGGGAAGACAGCGTGAGCCGTACGTCGAGCGGCGCACCGTCGACCAGCCGCTTGCCCGGGCCGCCCACCAGCTGCGGCGTCGTGGTCAGGCACAGCTCGTCGACCAGGTCGGCCTCGAGCAGCCCGGCGAGGAGGGTCGGGCCGCCCTCGCACAGGATCCGGCGGTGCCCCTCGGCACGGATGCCCTCGATGATCTGCGGCAACGGCCCCGACGCCAGCCGGACGTTGTCGGCGCCCTCGAGCAGCACCGGAAGGGAGTGTCCGACGACCACGATCGGGGTCTTCGAGGGCTTGTACTCCTCGGCCCGCGCCGTGCCCGCCCCGACCAGGATCACGTCCGAGGTGCGCCGCAGGGCAAGGAACACCTGCTTGTCGACCTCGTTGTTGATCGTGCCGCTGCGACCGTCGCTGCCCTGCGCGGAGCCGTCGACGCTGGCGACGAAGTTGACCCGCAGCCACGGGCCCTCGGGCCAGTCCCAGGTGCCGTCGCCGAAGAGCGTCCTCATCCTGCGGCCTCCGTACGGTCGTGCTGCGTCAGGTAGTGGCGGGCCGCGCGCACCAGCGCGCCGGCGTACCGGGCCTCGCCGCGGCTCGAGCGCATCCGGCCGGCGTCGCCGGCGTCGCGCATGTTGCCGCACTCCACCATCACGGTGGCCATCTGCGACAGGTTCAGCGTGCCGAGGTCGGAGCGCACGTCGAGCCCGTCACCGCCGGCGATGTAGGTGGCCCGCCGGAAGCCGGCGTGCTGCATCGCGGCCCGGGTGTCGAGCGCGAGCGCGTGCGAGCGGCGGAACGTGTCCTGGGTGAGCCCGCGGTCCGCCGCGTAGATCACGTGGAAGCCGTGCGCGCCGCGGGCGTAGCTGCCGTCGCCGTGGATGCTGATCTTGAGATCGGCGTGTGCCCTGTTCCCGCGGCGGCCGCGCTCGTCGACGCAGGGACCCCAGGCGCCCTGGCTGTTGGAGTCGCGGGTCATGATCACCCGCGCCCCGAGGGCCTCGAGGCGATGCTCCATCCGCCGGGCGACGCGCCAGGCGAACGTCGCCTCGGGGAAGCCGCCGTCGGTCGCGGTCCCGGTGGTGTTGCACTGCCTGCGTCCGTTGCCGATCCAGACGGTGCGGTTGATGCGCGACGCGTGCCGCGCGTTGCCCAGCTGGTGTCCGGGATCGATCACGACCGTCCGGCCCGCCAGCGGTTCGGACCCGGCGCCGGCGTCCGCGGGAGCGTCGCCCACCGGACCGGGCAGCATCCCGGCGAGGGCGAGGGCACAGGCGATGAGGGCGTACGGCACGCGCTCCACCCTAACCACGCTCCCCTATGCTCCACCGCATGACTTGGTTGGTCACCGGAGGTGCTGGATACATCGGCTCGCACGTCGTCGCGGCGCTGCAGGAGGCTCAGATGGGTCCGGTCGTCCTCGACGACCTCTCGTCGGGCTTCGAGCAGTTCGTCCCCGAGGGCGTGCCGTTCGTGCGCGCGACCCTGCTCGACCGCGACGCCGTCGAGCAGGCGCTGCGCGAGCACGACGTCACCGGCGTCATCCACCTCGCGGGCTTCAAGTACGCCGGCGTGAGCGTCCAGCGCCCGCTGCACACCTATGCCCAGAACGTGACCGGCACCGCCACCCTCCTGGAGGCCATGCTCGCCGCCGAGGTGAAGAGCCTCGTCTTCTCCTCCAGCGCCGCCACCTTCGGCACCCCGGACGTCGACCTGGTCACCGAGCAGACGCCGACGAACCCGCAGAGCCCGTACGGCGAGTCCAAGCTGATCGGCGAGTGGCTGATCGCCGACGTCGCCCGGGCGCACGACCTGCGCCACACCAGCCTGCGCTACTTCAACGTCGTGGGATCCGGCTCCGACGACCTTTACGACACCAGCCCGCACAACCTCTTCCCGCTGGTCTTCGACGCGCTGGCCACCGGGCGCACCCCGCGCATCTACGGTGACGACTACGCCACCCCCGACGGCACCTGCGTGCGCGACTACGTCCACGTCGCCGACCTGGCGGTCTCGCATGTCGCGGCCGCTCGCAAGCTGGCCGCCGGCGAGACGCTCGAGCCCGTCTACAACCTCGGCTCCGGCGAGGGCGCCAGCGTGCGCCAGATCATGGACACGATCCGCGACGTCACCGGCGTGGACTTCACCCCCGAGATCCACCCGCGCCGTCCCGGCGACCCGGCCCGGATCGTCGCGACCGGCGAGCTGGCCACGCGCGACCTGGAATGGAAGATGCGCCACACCCTGCACGACATGGTGTCCTCCGCGTGGTCCGCTCGGCAGGCGGCGGGCGCCGACTACCCCGGCGCCTGAGCGCGGCGCGCGCTCAGCGCCGACGCGTGAGCGAGCTGAGCGCGGGCCGTACGTCGGCCAGGAAGACCAGGGCGGCGATCAGCATCGCGATGCTGATCAGCTGACTGAGCGGCACGAACTGCAGCACCACGCCGAGGCCGAGCACGATGGACCAGCCCTGCTTGCTCCACTTGCCGGCGGCACGGTAGGCCTCGGCCGAGTACATGAGGCTCGCGACGAAGGCGAAGATGGTGACGGCCAGAATGGCCAGGTTCACCAGCAGCATGATGGTGCTCTGCACCGCGAAGACGCCTCCCATGGGGTTCACCTTACTGGGAGATCACGAAGGCCCCACGAGCAGTGCTCGTGGGGCCTTCGCTTCGTACCGCTGCGTGGTTGCCGCTGCGTGTCAGTGTGGCTGGATCAGGCCTTGGGGGCCGGAGCCTTCTTCGCGGCCGGGGCCTTCTTGGCCGGAGCCTTCTTCGCGGCCGGAGCCTTGGTGGCGGTGGCCGTGGCGGGCTTGGTCGCCGGGGCCTTCTTGGCGGCGGTCTTGGTGGCCGGAGCCTTCTTGGCCGCAGCCGGCTTGGCGACGGCCGGCTTGGCCGGGGCAGCCTTCTGGCCGCGGAGCTTGGCGACGACGGTCTTGGCGTCGAGCGAGGTCACGGCCGACTTCACGCCGGCGACGGTCGGGAGCTCGACCTTGGGCAGGTCGAACTTCGGCAGCTCGATCTTCTTGAGCTCGATCTTGCGGAGGTTGGCGAACTTCGGCAGCTCGACCTTGGGCAGCTCCACCTTGCGGAGCTGGGTGAGCTTCGGGAGCTCGACCTTCTTGAGGTCGGCGAGCTTGGGCAGCTCCACCTTGGGGATCTCGATCTTGGGCAGCTCGAGCTTCGGCATCAGATTTCTCCTTGAGTCTCCGCGTCGTCAGCGACGCGATTGTTGAGGGCGAGGAACGACGCGTAGACATCGAGCAGGGACCGCTTCTGTCGTTCCGTCAAACGGGTGTCCGCCATCACCACGGCCTCCACCGAGCCGCCACGCTCCGAGTCGGAATCGAGGATCCCGGCACGCACGTAGACCTGCTCCGCGGAGATCCGCAGGGCCTTGGCGATCTGCTGCAGGACCTCGGCAGAGGGCTTGCGCAGGCCACGCTCGATCTGGCTGAGGTACGGGTTGGAGACACCGGCCTGGTCGGCCAGCTGACGCAGCGACAGCTGCGCAGCGACCCGCTGCTCTCGGAGGTAGTCCCCCAAGGACCCAACGGTCTTGCCGACCATGCTCTTGACCATGGGCACCATCCTGCTTGCAATTGCTAGCAGATTGCAAGCAGAGCAAGCACGACGTGCATCACATGGGTAAAAAGGCAGGTCGGAGGGGGACTCAGAAGGTGGCGCGCAGCTCGCCCACGACGACGCCCCCGCCGTATACGAGGGCTCGCCCGGTGGCGGCGACCTCCTCGGAGTCGATGCCCAGCCGGGCGAGTGCGGCCGCCATCGCCACCGGCCGGGCGCGCTCGGCACCGTCGTCGATCTTCAGCGCGACCGTGCGCCCGTCGGGCAGCGCGACCACGTACACCGCCTCGGCACCGAACTTCCCGATCGCTCCGGGGATCGCCGAGAGCAGCCGGTACTCGTCGCGGGTCGTGCCCGAGACCATCTCCGGGTGGCGGCGGATCGCCTCAGCCACCCGCCACGCATCCCCGTCGGTGGCCAGGGCGAGCAGCTGATAGGCGCGGGCGAGCCCGACCAGGGAGGCAGAGAGGACAGGGGCGCCGCAGCCGTCGATGGCGACCTGGGCCGGCTCGCCGGTGAGCATCTCGAAGCGCCGCTGGATGCTGAGCTGGAGCGGGTGGTCGGGCTCGAAGTAGCCCGAGAGCTGCCAGTCGCGCTCGACACAGGTGGCCACCATCGCCGCGTGCTTGCCCGAGCAGCACTGACCCAGCTTGCTCGGCTCGCGGCCGTCCCGGATCCATGCGTCGCGGATCTCGGGCGCCAGGGGATAGTCGGCGACGTTGCCCAGGGCCATCTCGGCCAGTCCCGCATCCGACAGGATCCGCCGCACGCCATCCAGGTGGATCTGCTCGCCGCTGTGTGAGGAGCAGGCCAGCGCGAGGAGCTCGGGCTCGAGGTCGAGACCGAGGCCGAGCATGGCGAGCGCCTGCAGGGGCTTGTTCGCCGACCGCGGGAGGATCTGGCCGGTCGCGTCACCCAGCGACCACTCCACGGACCCGTCAGGGGCCAAGGCGACCACCGAGCCGTGGTGGTGGCCCTCCACGAAGCCGGAGCGGATGATCTCGACGAGCGGCACGGACATGGCGACCAGGGTACGTGGGAGACTTTCGGCCGTGCCGACGCCTCAGATCCATCCCACCGCCCGCGAGCTCGACGACCTCGAGCTGATCCTCGGCGGAGCCCTGCCGGGCCCGTTGGCGATCGCCCTGCCCGACGGCATGACCGAGGCCGAGCTGGTCGACGCCGAGGGTCTCCCCCTCGCTCGCGTCACCGCCGGCGGTGAGGTCACGCAGCTCGCCCGGCCTGCGTACGGGCCGTTCCGCCGGCTCTACCTGACGCCGGCCGAGGCCCGCGAGCAGCACCCCGAAGGCTTCACGGTCGTCTTCGTCGGCGGCGTCGCGGATCGCCCGGCTGTCCTGCGCGAGGCGCTGGCCGCTCACGGTGACGTCGTCGCCGTGCCGCTGGCGGCCGACGACGCCCGCCGCGAGCAGGTCCTCGCCGCGTACGGGAACCCGCTGGTCGCAGACGTGACCGCGCCGGCGGTGGCGCGCGGTGAGCAGGGCCTGGTGCTCTTCTTCACCGGCCTGTCCGGATCCGGCAAGTCCACCCTGGCGCGCGCGCTGATGGACAAGCTGCTCGAGACCGGCGAGCGCACGGTCACCTCGCTGGACGGTGACGTGGTGCGGCGCAACCTGTCGGCCGGGCTGACGTTCTCCAAGGAGGACCGCGAGACCAACATCCGCCGGATCGGCTGGGTCGCCGCCGAGATCTCGCGGCACGGGGGCGTCGCCGTCTGCAGCCCGATCGCGCCGTTCGACGCGACCCGCCAGGACGTGCGCGGCTATGTCCAGGAGGCCGGCGGCGCCTTCTTCCTGATCCACGTCGCGACGCCGCTCGAGGAGTGCGAGCGACGCGACCGCAAGGGGCTCTACGCCAAGGCCCGCGCCGGGGAGATCCCGGAGTTCACCGGCATCTCCTCGCCGTACGAGGAGCCGCAGGACGCTGACGTACGCGTCGACACGACCGGCCGCACGATCGAGGCCGCCCTGGACGACGTGGTGCTTGCGCTGCATGCGGCCGGATACCTGGACCTGCGTTAGTCTCTGGATCCAACAAACTGACTCGACAAACGAGAGAAGTCGTAGGGTGCACGATCTCCTCACCACGTCGGCGCTGGAAGTGCTGCTCGTCAGCTTCGGCATCGGCATCGTCGTCGGCCTGACCGGCATGGGCGGCGGGGCGCTGATGACGCCTGCGCTGATCCTGCTCGGCATCAACCCGACCACCGCCGTCGCCAACGACCTCGTCGCGGCCTCGGTGAACAAGTCCGTCGGCGCGGCCGTGCACTGGCGGCACGGATCGCCGAACCTGCGGCTGGCGGGCTACCTGATCGTCGGGTCGGTGCCGTTCGCGTTCCTCGGCACGTTCGTGACGCGCTGGGTCGGCGACCAGGAGGCGTTCCTCAAGACCGCCCTCGGGTACGCGCTGCTCTTCGCCGCGACCACGTACACGCTGCGGATGTACCTCCAGCTGCGGCTGGTCACCAGCGGGAACACCGCTCCCGAGACCGAGCCGAAGATCCGCCCCGTGCTGACGATCGCGATCGGCGCCGTCGGCGGTCTGCTGGTGGGCATCACCTCGGTCGGCTCCGGCTCGGTGATCATGATCGCGCTGCTGCTCCTCTACCCGACGCTGTCCGCGGTGAAGCTCGTCGGCACCGACCTGGTCCAGGCCGTGCCGTTGGTCTTCTCCGCGGCCGTCGGCCAGGTGCTCAACCACGGCGTGGAGTGGGCCGTGCTCATCCCGCTCATCCTCGGCGGCTCCCCCGGCACGCTGCTCGGCTCGCGGATGGCGCGCTGGGTCTCCCAGTCGGTGATCCGCCGCGGCATCGTCATCGTGCTCACCATGTCAGGCGCGAAGATGCTCGGCGCGGGCGCCGACGCGCTGCTGATCATCGCCGGCGCGATGCTCCTGCTCGGCCCGCTGGCCTGGGGCTTCATCCGCCAGACTCGCGGCATCCCGGCCTTCGACAACAACTCCGGCGCCTGGCGGCACGACCGTCCGGACGTGAGGGAACCCGCCGAACGCTGACCTCAGCTTCGCGGCTCGGCCGCGAGGACGTACGCGTCGACCGTGACCTTCTTCGCCGTCGCGGTGGTCAGCGTGACCTTGCCGGCGCGCGGCACGGTGAGCGCGCGGATGCCGGTGCCACCCAGGACGCCGACCTTGCGGCCGTCGACCCTGACGGCGAGGGGTCCGCGGCCGCTGCGGACGACGCCGAGGCGGCTGCCCGCGGTCGCGGGACCGAGGGTCAGCACGGCGCCCTTCCTCGAGGCCGTCGAGAGCGTGTGGGCGTACGCGCCGCCGTGGCGGGACCTCTTCCAGCCGGCGCCCGCCTTCGCGGCGCGGTCATCGGCGAGCCGGGCACTGCACGACGGTCGACTCCAGGCGGAGCGGTTGCCGGCCCGGTCGACGCCGCGCACCTCGATGCAGACGCCCTCGCCGGGCTTGAGCGCGGTGCGCGTCTGAGCGGCACTCGCCATCGTCGAGGCTCCGCTCCAGGGACCGGGCTTCCGACCGCGGGGCGCCCGACTGCTGCGCAGCTCGTAACCGGCGACGCCGGAGTCGGCGTCGAAGCCGGACCAGGTGAACGCGGCACTCGTGGCACGCGTCAGCCAGGAGCCGCTGACCGCCGACACGGTCGGTGCGGCCGTGTCCCAGATCGACCAGTCGAACGAGGTCTCATCCACCGGCACGGCGATGCCGGCGTAGGTGCGCTGCACGCCCAGCAGGTACTGGTTCGCGATCTTCCACGGCTCCGAGGAGAGCCCGGGGACGCTGGTCGAAGGCAGCCGGTTGTCGGTCGCCGCCCAGATCACGTCGGGCAGGACATAGGTCGGATCGGCGCTGCGCGCGGCGACGAGGTCCGGCACGACCGACTTGGTGCTGCCGTAGACGCCGGCGCGCCAGTCGAGGGCGTGCAGCCGTGCGCTCCAGGCGCCGAGGTAGGCGCGTATGGCGCCCGCGCAACCCGCGGTGTACGACTCGATGTCGGCCATGATCGGCGAGGTGCGCGCGATGCCGAGCTGTCCGGCGGTCGTCGCGGCGCTCTCGGCAGCAGCCTTGCCCTGGCTCGCGGCCTGTTCAGGGATCGGGTCCATCCCGACGAAGCGCCCCGACTGGCATCCGTCCGGGGCCTGCAGGCCGACGTGGATCGGCACGACGTGCCACGGCCGGGCGCCGCCCTGCACGCCGCTCACCCAGCCGGAGCTGAGCAGGTTGCTCTGCACCTTGTCGTGCCGGTTGTCGACAGCGGGGTCGGTCGGGATGTAGACCCCGATCGCGGAGTACGGGGCACCGGCCGCGCGCCACGCGTCGACGGTCTCCAGCGACGGGGCCGTCGCGGTGTCGATCATCAGCCCGGTGCCGGCGGCCGCGCGCGGCGCGGTCGGCGTGTGGTTGATGGCGATCGTGGCGGTGGCGGTGTGCTTCGCGACGTCGGTGAAGGTGAAGGCGTACGTGCCGTACGGATCACCCGAGGTCCACGGCCAGAACCACGACCCTGTCCCGGACTCGGTGATGTTGCGGGTCCTGTCGTACGACAGGGCGTAGGGCGCGCCGTTCACCGTGATCGCGAGCGTCACGGAGTCGGTGCCGGGCTGGAACCCGGCGACCGTGAGGGTGTAGCCGGCCATCTCGTCGTGCACCGCACTCGACGCTGTCACCCGCGCGCTCGGGCTCGGGCCCGGATTCACCATCGTCGTGGCATGCGCCGGCGACGCAGCCAGCACACCACCGACTGCGAGCGAGAGCGCGACCGCGCCGATCCACCTCCGAGACACCCTGTGAGGGTAACTCCGGAAGTTAAGACTGGCAGGGAGTTTGCTCGTGTCCTCCGCTCAGTGGCGTACGACGACGGCGTCGATCGCGACCCGCTTGCGCGAGACGGTGCGCAGGTGCAGCACGCCGTGACGCTGGCGCGCCAGCTGGAGCCAGTGCAGACCGCGGCCGGAGACCCGGCCGACCACGTGACCGCCGATCCGGACCTCGACGGTGCCGTCGCCACCCAGCAGCACGCCGACGGAACGCGCGAGGATGCGGCCCGCCGTCAGCTCGCGGTGCTTGGCGCGCGCGACCGAGAGCGAGTGGCCGTACGCGGCCTTGAGCCGCAGGTGGCGCCACCCCTTGCCGGCATGCAGGGCCTTGTCGTCGAGGTAGCGCGCCGTGCAGGCCTTGTGCCAGTGGGTGACGTTGCCGGCGTGGTCGATGGCGCGGACCTGCAGGCAGGCCTGCTGGCCGCCGGAGAGCGAGATCCGGCGATGGGGCGCGTAGACGGTCGAGACCTTGCTCCAGGCACCCGAGCGCCGGCCGAAGGCGGCGTGGCGGCTGCGGACCTGGTAGCGGGCGACACCGCTGCCACCGCCGTCGGTGGCGGACCAGGTCACGGTGACCCGGTCGCGGGCCACGGCGGGCGCGAGCGTCCCCATCGAGAGTGCCGGCGCAGTGGTGTCCCAGACGTAGTCGTCGACCGCGCTCTCGTCGATGTTCAACGAGGCGCCGCCGTACCTGCGCGTGACGCCCAGGTTGAACTGGTTGAGCCGGTAGCCCCGGTAGGTGCCGTCGACCAGCGGCGGCAGCGAGGTGGTCTGCGCCTTCCCGCTCGCGGTGGCGACCCAGACGGAGTCGGGCGTGGCGAAGCCGTGGGAGCCGAGCGAGGCGACGTCGGCGATGGTGCTGTTGCGCGAGCCGTAGATCGCCGACATCCGGCCATGCGCGTGCAGCTGCGTGGTCCAGGCGCCGAAGAACGCCTGCATCGCCTTGGTGGCGCAGCCGGCGGTGTAGGCCTCCATGTCGAGGACGATCGGTGCGCCCGCGCTGAGGCCGAGCGCCCGGGCCGAGGAGTCGGCATCGTCCGCGGCGGCGCGCCCCTGGGCGGCCGCCTTGGTCGGGTCGGCGTTGATGTAGTGGAACGTACGGCTGGTGCACTTGTTGGGCGCCTGCCGACCGACGTAGATGGGCAGCACGTGCCAGCCCCCGTGCTGGACGGCCGCCACCCACGACGGCGTCAGGTTGGCCTGGACCTTGTCGTAGCGATCGTCGACGTCCGTGTCGACGTCGATGTAGACGCCGATCGCGGAGTAGGGGGACTTCGCCTGCCACGCCTGGACGGTGGCCAGCGAGGGGGCGGAGGCGGTGTCCATCATCAGGTGGGCGCCCGGCGCCGGAGCGGGTGGTCCGGCGGCGAAGGCGGGCTGGGCGAGGGTCGCGCTACCGAGGCCGATCAGGCAGGCGGTAGCGACGGCTGTGCTGGGGCGCATGAGGACGGAGCAGGTCCTTCCGGGGTTCCGAGATGTGATCCCACGGTGCCCTATACACCTGTCAAGCACACTATCGACGCCCTGAGTTACTGCTGTGGACCCAGGGATCGGCCGCGGCTCATCTCAGAGGGCGACGCCCACCGTCACCGGCTCGTTGACCAGCTCGATGCCGAACTTCTTGCGTACGCCGTCGCGGATCTCGCGGGCGAGCGCGAGCAGGTCCGCGGTGGTCGCGTCGCCCCGGTTGGTCAGCGCGAGCGTGTGCTTGGTGGAGAGCGTCACCGGCCCGGAGCCGGGGTAGCCCTTGCCGTAGCCGGCCTGCTCGATCAGCCACGCCGCCGACGTCTTCACGGTGCCGTCCGCCTGCGGGTAGGCCGGGGCGCCCTCGGGCAGCTGCTCGGCGTCGACGAACGGGTTGGTGAAGAACGAGCCCGCGCTCCAGGTGTCGTGGTCGGTCTCATCGAGGACCATGCCCTTGCCGCGGCGCAGGTCGAGCACCGCCTGCCGGACCGCGGCGAGCGGTGCACGCTTCCCGACCTCGACGCCGAGGGCGCGAGCGAGCTCGGCGTACGCGATCGGCTCGCCCAGGGTGCCCTGGCGCAGCTGGAAGGTGACGCTGAGGACGACGTGGCGATCGGGGTCGGCCTTGAACCGGGAGTGCCGGTAGGAGAAGTGGCAGTCGGCGGCGGCGAAGGTGCGGATGCCGTGCAGGGTGCGGTCCCAGACCCGCACCTGGGCGATGGTCTGGCCGACCTCCTGCCCGTACGCGCCGACGTTCTGGATCGGGGTGGCGCCGACCGATCCCGGGATGCCGGAGAGCGCCTCGACGCCGATCCACGCACGCGCGGCGGCGTGCGCGACGAAGTCGTCCCACCGCTCCCCTGCGGCGACGGTCACCATCGCGCCGCCGCACGTGGGATCGTCCGGGCCTGCTCCGATCTCGCAGGACGCGCCGTCGGGGCCGTCGACGTCGGCCGCGATGCCGCGGGTGGCGACCTCGACGACCGTGCCGTCGAAGCCGTCGTCGGCGATGACGAGGTTGCTGCCGCCCCCGAGGATGAGGACCTGCTCGCCGGCGGAGTCGGCGGCGGAGACGGCCTCGATCAGCTCGGCCTCGGTCTGCGCCACCACCCAGTCGCGCGCGGGGCCGCCGAGGCGCAGGGTCGTGTGGTCCCGGAGAGACTCAGGCACGCACGGTCGCCTTCGGCATCCCGAGCACCTTGGCGTCTCCGCAGCGGACCTCCATCGCGATCGTCATGAGCCCATTGTCGCTGCTGACCTTCGTCGCCGCGACCTCGACCACGACACCGCCGTCGTCATCGGGTACGACGACCGGGGCGGTGAACTTCGCGCCCAGCTCGACGACCTCGGCGTCGCCGGTCCAGGCCGCGATCGCGGAGCCGACCAGGCCGAGGGTGAGCATGCCGTGCGCGATCACGCCGGGCAGGCCGACAGCGCCGGCCACGCGGTCGGACCAGTGGATCGGGTTGAAGTCGCCCGAGGCGCCGGCGTACCGGACGAGGTCGGCGCGGGTGAGGGTGAACCGCTGCGGCTCGAACGGGGTCTCCGCGCTCATGCTGCACCCTCCTCGGTGGCGCCGCTGTGGACGAGCGTGGCCTTGGCCTCGCAGACGACCTGCCCCGAGGCGTCGGTGATCGTGGAGACGGTGCCGATCACGTCGGCACCCCCGAGTGCGCGCAGGCTCGCCACCCGCAGGGTGGCGGTGAGCTCGTCGCCGACCACGATCGGACGCTGGTAGGCGAAGCGCTGCTCGCCGTGCACGATCCGCTCGAGCGAGGCGCCGACGTCGGCCAGGAAGGCCAGCATCGCGTCGTTGAGCAGGAGGATCGGGAAGGTCGGCGGGACGCCGGCGCCGCGCCACTGGGTGGCGGTGGCGAACTCGGCGACCTTGGCCGCCGAGACGACGTAGGGCCCGACCGGGGCGAACGTCCGGTCGACGATGGCGGGATCCATGACCGCGACGCTAACGGTTACCGATGGGTCCCAGAAATGGGCTCCGGGATGCGGCCGGAAAAATGCGCAACGACCCCGACCGTCGCCGGCCAGGGTCGTGCGGTGGTTACGAGACGGGGCCTAGCGGCCCCTCTCGACCAACGAAGGGTTCAGCGGGTCTCGCGGTGCGCGCGGTGGCAGCGGCAGCGCGGGCAGAACTTCGCGAGCTCGAGACGGTCGGGGTCGTTCCGACGGTTCTTCTTCGTGATGTAGTTGCGGTCCTTGCACTCCACGCACGCGAGAGTGATCTTCGGGCGAACGTCGCTGCTCTTGCTGGCCATGATGGAGTCCTTCGGTCGAAACTGTCTGCGAGATGCTGGTAGCGAGGGCGGGACTCGAACCCGCGACACCACGATTATGAGTCGTGTGCTCTAACCACCTGAGCTACCCCGCCAGGGCAAGGCATGAGGAATGCCCGCCGGATCCCTCCGGCGGGCTTCCTCTTACCCAGAGCCCCTTTACGGAATCGAACCGTAGACCTTCTCCTTACCATGGAGACGCTCTGCCGACTGAGCTAAAGGGGCGAACGACGAGAACAGTACAGACCCCTCAACGCCGTGCCAAATCGAGGGCCGTCCACCCCGGATCGGCCCGGATTCACGCTTGGATCGACGCGAAACCGAGCTCTTCCTCCAGTTCGTAGGCGAGCCCCAGGAGCTGCCCCTCGTACCCCGTGGCCGCCCCGAACATCATCCCCTGCGGCATCCCGGACGCGGTCGTCTGGAGAGGCAGGGAGATCGCCGGCTGACCGGTGATGTTCTGCCACGGCGTGAACGAGACCCAGGCCATCAGCCGCTCGAGGATCTCCTCGAAGTCCTGCGTCGGGTCGAAGTGGCCGACGAGCGGCGTCTCGGCCGCCACGGTGGGCGTGAGGATCACGTCGTACGTCTGGTGGAACTCCTCCGCAGTGACCCGTGCCTGCTGCAGGCGGCGGATCGCGCCGGGCAGGCGACGCACGCTGCGCGTCGAGTAGTGCGCGAGTCCGAGGGTGAGGTTGTCGAGCTTGAGCGGATCCCAGGTCGGGCCATGGGTGGCCCCGCTGCGCACGATGAGGTTCGCGAGCAGGCTCCAGTACGTGATGAAGTCCACACCGATGCCCGCAGGCACCGGCGGGTCGACCTGCTCGACGCGGTGGCCGAGCTCCTCCAGGTGGCCCGCGGTCTTGAGCGTGAGCTCGGTGACCTCCGGACTGGCGGAGCGGCCATCGGCGGAGGTGCAGACCGCGATCCGCAGGCGGCGCCGGCTCGGGCCGCCGATGTCGCCGATCGGACGCAGGCCGCCGGCGGGCTTGATCAGCTCCGCCTCACGCAGGAACGCGGCCGTGTCACGCACCGTGCGGGTCAGCACGCCGTCGGAGACGATCCGCAGGGGCAGCAGCCGGAAGAGCGCGTCCTGGGCGACGCGGTCACGGCTCGGCTTGAGACCGACCAGACCGTTGACCGACGCCGGGATGCGGATCGAGCCGCCACCGTCGTTGCCGTGGGCGAACGGGACCGCCCCGGCCGCCACCAGGGCCGCGGAGCCGGCCGACGAGGCGCCGGCGATGCGATCGGTGTCCCACGGGCTGCGCACGGCGCCCAGACGGGGGTGCTCGGCGGCTCCGGAGAAGCCGTACTCCGACAGCTGGCTCTTGGCGATCGGGATGGCGCCCGTCTTGAGGAACATGTGCGCGAAGTCGCCCGTACGCCGGGCGTTGGAGGCGACGTACGCATCGGTCCCGCTCTGGGTCGGGAAGCCGACCAGGTCGACGTTGTCCTTGATCAGGGTGGGCACGCCGCTGAAATAGCCTGCGCGCGGGTGCGCGGCGAGCTCACGGGCGCGGTCGTACATCTCCAGCGCGATGCCGTGGAGCTGGCCGTCGACCTGCTGCACGCGCGCGATCGAGGCCTCCAGGGCCTCAGGAGCGCTGATCTCCCCTGCGGCGATCGCCTCGGCGACGCCGACCGCGTCGAGCGACCCGAGGGCGTCATCGGTGAAGGCATGCAAGCGCGACATGCCGGTCACGCTACCCGCGAATCAGTGCTCACTCATCGGAGATCTCTCCGAGGCGCTGGTCGACGCTGCCGGGCGCCAGGATGTGGTCGATCGCGAGGGCGGCGCAGCCGACCAGGCCGGACGAGTCGCCGTGGATCGAGGGCACGAAGCGCAGCTCACGCGTGGCGAGCGCGGTGGAGCGGGCGTACACGCTCTCGCGCAGACCCGCGGTGTAGAGATCGAACGCCTGCCCCATGTCACCGCCGACGACCACGACCTCGGGGTTGAGCAGGTTGATCGCGATCGCGAGCAGCTCACCGACGTGGCGCCCGGACTCGCGCAGCAGGCCGCGGGCCACCGCGTCGCCGGCGAGGGCCGCGGCGACGAGGTCGCGGACGTGACCGGCCGGGACGCCGGACGAGACCAGCTTCGCGGTCATCGCCCAGCCGGCGGCGATCGTCTCGAGGCAGCCGTTGGACCCGCAGCGACAGGGCAGGTCTCCTGCAGCGTCGAGGCGGGTGTGGCCGATCTCGCCCGCTGCGCCGATCGCGCCGGTGAGGATCTGGCCGTCGGCGATCACGCCCAGGCCGAGGCCGGTCGAGGCCTTGAGGATGAGCGCGTTGCGGGGCTTCTCCCCCGGGCCGAACATCTCGGAGTAGGCCAGCACGTCCGCGTCGTTGGCGAGGAAGAGCGGAGCGTCGGCGACCTCGGCGAAGTAGGGAGCCAGCTCGACGCCGTCCCAGCCGCCCATGACCGGGGAGTCGACGCTGACGCAGCGCTGCGGGTCGACCACACCGGGGAGGCTCATCCCGATCCCGAGAACGGGCACCGTCACCTCAGCGAGCATCGTCTTGAGCCGCTCGGCGAGCATCGGCATCAGCTTCTGCGCGGAGATCCCGACACCGTGGTCGCGGGTGTCACCGGCCAGCTCACGGCCCTGCAGGTCGAAGATCGCCAGCTGGCTGCGGCTGCGCCCGACCGCGACGCCGAGCACGACGCCGGCGTCGTGGTTGAACACCAGCGCCCCCGGCGGGCGGCCGCCCGTCGAGGCGAGCTCCTCGCCGACCAGGAGCAGGCCGGCGTCCAGCAGCGCGGAGACGCGCGCGACCACCGCCGTACGGGAGAGGCCGGTGATCCGGCGCAGGTCGGTGCGGGTGCTGGCCTGACCGGAGCGGACCAGCTCCAGCAGCTCCCCAGCAGTTGCCATTTCGGACATGACGGGGATCATAGGGGCAGGCTTATGTCCAAAAAAAGCCTTTGTAGTGCTTGTATCGATCCAAAATAGATGGGACTCTGGTCACATGCACTTCCCTGAGGCCTGCGACTTCGTCGTTTTCGGCGGCACCGGTGATCTCGCGCTGCGCAAGCTCCTGCCGGCGCTCTACCACTGTGACCTCGAGGGACGGCTGCCCGCGGACACCCGCGTCATCGCGGTCTCGCGCAGCGAGCTCGACGACGACGGCTACCGCGCTGAGGCGCGCGCCGCGCTGGCCGAGCACGTCGCCGCCGAGTTCCAGGACCTCGCCGCGGTCGAGCGGCTGCTCGAGCGGGTCCACTACGTGACCGTCGACGTCCAGGACCCCGGCTCCTGGCAGCCGCTCTTCGACACCCTCAAGGACCGCGAGAACGCCGACGAGGCCGTCCGCGTCTTCTACCTCTCCGTCGCGCCTTCCCTCTTCGGCCCCATCTGTCACGAGCTCGGCGTCAACGGCTTCGCCGAGGCCCCGGCCCGCGTGGTCGTGGAGAAGCCGATCGGCACCGACCTGGCCTCGGCCAAGGCGGTCAACAACACGATCAGCGAGTTCTTCGACGAGTCGCAGATCTTCCGCATCGACCACTACCTGGGCAAGGAGTCGGTGCAGAACCTGCTGGTCACCCGCTTCGCCAACACGTTCCTGGAACCGCTGTGGAACAGCCACTCCATCGACCACGTCCAGATCACCGTCGCCGAGACCCTCGGCACCGGCAACCGCGCGGGCTACTACGACCGTTCCGGCGCGATGCGCGACATGGTCCAGAACCACCTGCTCCAGCTCCTGTGCCTGGTCGCGATGGAGCCGCCGATCGAGATCGGCGGCGGCCGCGAGGACGTCCGCGACGAGAAGCTCAAGGTCCTCCAGGCGCTCAAGCCGATGACCCCGGCCGACGTCGACCGGGACACCGTCCGCGGCCGCTACACGTCCGGCTGGGTCGCCGGGAAGCCCGTCGAGGGCTACGTGGAGGAGCTCGGCCACGAGTCGATGACCGAGACCTTCGTCGCGATCAAGGCCGAGGTGCAGAACTGGCGCTGGGCCGGCGTCCCCTTCTACCTGCGCACCGGCAAGCGCCTCGACCGACGCGTCAGCGAGATCGTGGTCGTCTTCAAGAACGCCCCGTACGACCCCTTCCGCCAGCGCGAGGGCGTCACCGAGCCCAACCGGCTCACCATCCGCGTGCAGCCCGAGGAGGGCATGCAGATCCACCTGAACGCCAAGGAGCCCGGCCCGGGCGGGTACCGGCTGAAGCCGGTCTCGCTGGACCTGTCGTACGCGAACGCCTTCGACAAGCGCTCCCCCGATGCCTACGAGCGCCTGCTCATGGACGTCATCCGCGGCAACATGACCCTCTTCATGCGTCGCGACGAGGTCGAGGCGGCCTGGGCCTGGTGCGAGCCGATCCTCAAGCACTGGGAGTCCGCGGCTCTCACCCCGAAGTCCTACCCGGCCGGCTCGGCCGGACCGACCGCATCGTTCACGCTCATCGAGCGTGACGGCCGATCCTGGCAGGAGTCCTGATGACCACCCTGAACCCGACCCTGGAGGCGGTGACCGAGCGCCTCATCGAGCGCTCCGCCGCGACCCGCACGGCCTATCTCGAGCGCCTCCGCGCCGCTCGCAACGAGGGCCCCGCCCGCGGCGACCTCGGCTGCGCCAACCTCGCGCACGGCTTCGCCGCCTCGGAGGCCTCCGAGAAGGCCCAGCTCAAGATCACGACCCGGGGCGGCGCCAAGCCCAACCTCGCGATCGTGACGTCGTACAACGACATGCTCTCGGCGCACGCGCCCTACGAGAACTACCCGCGGGCGCTGAAGAAGGCCGTCATCCGCGCGGGCGGTCTCGCCCAGGTCGCCGGCGGCGTGCCGGCCATGTGCGACGGCATCACCCAGGGCCGCGCCGGCATGGAGCTCTCGCTCTTCTCCCGCGACGTCATCGCCATGTCCACCGCGATCGCGCTGTCACACGACATGTTCGACGCCGCGCTGATGCTCGGCGTCTGCGACAAGATCGTCCCCGGCCTGGTCATCGGCTCGCTCGCCTTCGGCCACCTGCCGATGGGCTTCGTGCCCGCCGGCCCGATGGCGTCGGGTCTGCCGAACAAGGAGAAGGCGCGCGTCCGCCAGCTCCACGCCGAGGGCAAGATCGGTCGCGAGGAGCTGCTCGAGGCCGAGGCGGCCTCGTACCACTCCCGTGGCACCTGCACCTTCTACGGCACCGCCAACTCCAACCAGCTGGTGATGGAGGTGATGGGCCTGCACCTGCCGGGCGCGTCCTTCACCAACCCCGACACCACGCTGCGCGAGGCCCTGACCGACGCCGTCGCGGCCCAGGTCACCGCGAACGCGCTCGCCGGCGCCCCGGGCATCGGCGAGCTCGTCGACGAGCGCGTCATGATCAACGCCTGCGTCGCGCTGCTCGCCTCGGGCGGCTCGACCAACCACACCATGCACCTGGTGGCGATGGCCCGCGCGGCCGGCATCCAGCTCACCTGGGAGGACCTCTCGGACCTCTCCTCGGTCGTCCCGCTGGTCGCCCGCGTCTACCCCAACGGCTCCGCGGACGTGAACCACTTCCACGCCGCCGGCGGCATCGGCTACCTGATCCGCACGCTCCTCGAGGCGGGCCTCCTGCACGAGGACGTCGACACGATCCTCGGCCGCGGCCTCTCGCGCTACACCCAGGAGCCGCGCCTCACCGAGGACGGCGGCGTCGAGTGGGTGGACGGCCCGACCGAGTCCGCCGACCTCGAGGTGCTGCGCCCGGCCTCCGCGCCGTTCCAGGCCGACGGCGGACTGCGGGTCCTGCACGGCCCGCTCGGCACCGCGGTCATCAAGACCTCGGCCGTCGCGCCCGAGCACCGCGTCGTGACCGCCCCGGCCATGGTCTTCGACGACCAGGCCCACTTCCTGGCCGCCTTCGCCGACGGCACCTGCCACCAGGACCTGGTCGCGGTCATCCGCTACCAGGGCCCCTCGGCCAACGGCATGCCGGAGCTGCACAAGCTCACCCCGGGCCTCGGCGTCCTGCAGGACCGCGGTCACAAGGTCGCGATCGTCACCGACGGCCGCATGTCGGGCGCCTCGGGCAAGGTCCCGGCGGCCATCCACATGACCCCGGAGGCCGCTCTCGGCGGTCCGCTGGCGCGGGTCCAGAACGGCGACATCATCACCGTCGACGCCGTGAACGGCACCGTCACCATCGACGTCGACCCGGAGGAGTTCGCCCGTCGCGAGTCCACCGGCTCGGCCGACCTCGGCGTCACCGGCACCGGTCGCGAGCTCTTCGCCTCGTTCCGCGCCTCGGTCGGCACCGCCGACACCGGCGCCTCCGTCTTCCCGCTCATCACCCCTGTCCAGGAGATCTCGCATGTCTGAGCTCGGCTCGCTGCTCACCCTGTCCCCCGTCGTCCCGGTCGTCGTCGTCGACACCGCCGAGCAGGGTGTCGGGGTCGCCAAGGCGCTGGTCGCCGGCGGCATCAAGGTCATCGAGATGACGCTGCGGACCCCGGCCGGCCTCGAAGCGATCCGCGCGATCGCCGACGAGGTCCCCGAGATCGTCGTGGGCGCCGGTACGGTCACCACGCCGCAGCGCGCCGCCGACGCCGCCGCCGCCGGCTCGCAGTTCCTGGTCTCCCCGGGCCTCACCCCGTCGCTGCTCGCGGCGATGAAGGACACCGGTCTGCCGTTCCTGCCGGGCACCGCCACCGTCTCGGAGGTCCTGTCGGTCCTCGAGGCCGGCATCACCGAGATGAAGTTCTTCCCGGCCGAGCAGTCGGGCGGTGCGCCGTTCCTCAGCGGCCTCGTCACCGTCACCCCGGACGCGCGCTTCTGCCCCACCGGCGGTATCCGCGTCAACACCGCGCCCGACTACCTGAAGCTGGCCAACGTCGGCTGCATCGGCGGCACCTGGCTGACCCCGGCCGACGCCATCGCCGCGGGCGACTGGGAGCGGATCACCAAGCTCGCTGCAGAGGCCGCCGCACTCGGCTGAGTCCTGCAGCTCAGCGGGCGACCCCCGCTGACTCGAGATCGAACGGCCCTGATCGCCCACCCGCGATCGGGGCCGTTCGGCGTCCGGGTCGAGGAGTCACTTCTCGTGGCTCGAGAAGTCACATCTCGCGGGTCGAGGAGTCACCTTCGGTGCACGCGCGGCAGGATGGCGCCATGGAGCCTGTGACCGGTGAGGACGGTGTCCTCCGTTGCCTGTGGGCCGGCGGCCCGGGCCCGATGCGCGACTACCACGATCGCGAGTGGGGCGTGCCCGTCCGTGGCGAGGCCGCGTACCTCGAGCGGCTGACGCTGGAGGCTTTCCAATCGGGACTCTCGTGGTCGACGATCCTGGCGAAGAGGCCTGCCTTCCGTACGGCCTTCCACGACTTCGACGCCGAGGCGATCGCCGCCTTCACCGAGGAGGATCACGCCCGTCTGATGACCGACGTCGGGATCGTGCGCAACCGGCTCAAGATCAGCGCCACCATCACCAATGCCCGGGCGACGGTCGCACTGCGCGAGGCCGAGGGCCTCGAGGCGCTCATCCTCAGCCACGCCCCGACCGGCCCCCTCGATCACACCGCGACCACCTCGCCGGAGTCGGTCGCGCTGTCCAAGGCGCTGAAGAAGCGCGGTTTCGTCTTCGTGGGGCCGACGACGATGTACGCGCTGATGCAGGCGATCGGACTCTTCGATCCCCATCTCCCGGGCTGCTTCCGCCATGGGAAGTGACCCCTCACCCCGCAAGAAGTGACCTCTCGAGCCGCGAGAAGTGACCTCTCAACCTCGGGGGCGGAGCTTGGCGGTGCCGGGCAGGGGCGGGGCGGGGATCGGCGGGAGGTGCTCGCCGTCGACGCGGCCGAAGCGGCCCATCGCGACCCGGGTGCCGTCGTCGACGACCTCGCCGGAGGCGTCGATGATCTGGGCCTGCCAGGCGTCGCGATAGGTGACGATCTCCTCATGGCTCCGGCCGACGAAGTTCCACCACATCACGATCTGCTCGCCGAACGGTGGCCCGCCGAGGAGCAGCAGCCGGGTGTCCTCGGCGGCGACGAGGGTGCGGCTGGTCGAGCCCGGCGGCAGGTAGGCGAGCGCGTCCTTCTCGACCGGGATGCTGTCGACGCTGACCAGGCCGGTGTCGACGAGGACGCCGTGCTCGAAGTCCGGGTCGAGCGGGATCGTGAGCGCCTCGCCCGCCCGGAGGAGGATCTCGGCGCCGAGCAGGCGGGTGAAGGTCGCGACCGGCGAGGTGGAGCCGAGCAGCGAGCCCAGGAAGACCCGCGCCTCCCAGCCCGCGCCCGTCACCGGGGCCGGCGCATAGTGCTCGAAGGCGGGTGCCGTGTCGCGGGCGGCCTCAGGCAGGGCGACCCAGAGCTGCGCGCCGTGCAGGGTCGCGGTCTCCGGCGTGGAGATCTCGGTGTGGCTGATGCCCTGTCCGCCGGTCATCAGGTTGACCTCCCCCGGCCGGACGATGGCGTGGTGGCCGGCGCTGTCACAGTGGACGATCTCGCCGGTGAAGAGCCAGGAGACGGTCTGCAGGCCGGTGTGCGGGTGGGCGGCGACGACCATCCCGCCGGAGTCGGCGACCCGGTCGGGGCCGTAGTGGTCCAGGAAGCACCAGGCACCGATCAGCGTGCGGGCCCGGGAGGGCAGCGTCCGGCGTACGTTCATCGCGCGCGGCCCGCCGAGCGGCACGTCGCGCGGCGTGATGATCTCGATGCCGGCGGCGCGCGCGGCCTCGCAGACGACCTCGTCGGGCCGGGACTCGGTGTTGCTCACAGCAGAACGGTACGGCGCGGCTGCCTCCAGGGCCCGACGCCGGCCCGGAATCCGAGCACGAGGACGCCGACGACCGCCGCGCCGGTCCAGGTGACGATGCCGAACGGCAGCGTGCTCATCGGGGAGATCGCGCCCATCACCACCGCACCGCCGACCACCGCGACCTCCGCCTGCGGCGAGAGCCGGACGGCGGCGAGGAAGGGCAGCGGCCACAGCAGGTACCAGAGACGAACGGCCGGCAGCGCGGCCACCGCGGCGAGGTAGAGCACCCCGACGGCGAGCAGCGCCCGGTCCGCGCGACCGGTCGGGACCTTGAGCAGCACGATCGCACCGAGGACCGGCGGGAGCAGCGTGCCGATGACACGGCCGGGCATGCCGAGCATGGCCGTCGGGGAGAAGGTCGTCACCATGAAGGGCACGCTGAGCGCACTCACCCAGCCGTGCCCGAGCCCGGTGACCACGCCGGTGGCCAGCAGGACGACACCGGCGAGCGCACCGACGCCGACCGTACGCCGGGTGCGGACCAGCAGGCCGGCGCCGATCGGCAGGCTGAGCAGGATCACGCCGACCGCCACCATCCCACCGGAGACCTTCACGGCGGCGGCCAGGCCCGCGAGCGCGGCGCCGAGCATCCAGCCGTGCGGCAGGCGCGGCGTCAGCGCGAGCGCCGCAGCCATCAGCCCGACCATGAGGATGTCGTTGTGGAGCCCGGCCACGCCGTTGACGACCACGGCGGGCGAGGCGAGCAGCAGCGCGCTCGTCCGGGCCGGGTCGACGCCGCCGAGCTCGGCGAGTCTGGGCGCGCTCAGCCCGAGCAGGAGGATCCCGGCGACCGCCAACAGACGGTGTCCGTACACCAGCAGCAGAGGACTGGCGAGGTGGTGCGCGAGCAGGTCGCCCCACCACAGCGGGAGCGGGCCGTACGGCGCGGGCGTGTGTCGCCACAGGGGGTCGACCGCCTGCTTCACCGTCCCGGCCAGCAGTGCCGGGCCGTGCCGGTAGGGCGAGATGCCGAGCGCGGCCAGCGTGCCCTGGGCGGCGTATGACCAGGCATCGCGGCTGAAGAGCGGCGGCGCGAGCATGAGCGGCGCGCTCCACAGCAGCGCGGTCACACGCACCAGGGCGAGCCGGCCGCGGCAGGAGCGCCACAGCCGGATCCAGGCCTGGACCAGCAGCACCATTCCGCCGAGGGTGAGGAGGAGGCCCACGACGGGCCCCGGGCGCGAGTCGCGGGCGGCACCGAGCGGGGTGACGTGCACCAGCCACAACGAGCGCGGGAGCGAAGGCGGTCAGCCAGCCGCCGATCATGACGAGCAGGCTGCCGACGACACCGCGCGCGATCACGGTCCGGACGCTAGGTCAGCTCATCCTCCGCTCCGGTGAACACGGGGCGGCTGTCGCGGCAACGTTGGATGTGGGTCCGCCCGCGGACGAGCAGTCAGGCCACCCGGACCCGATGCTGCTCCCAGTCGATCCTGACCTGCCCGAAGGGCACCTCGCGGGCGTGGCGGTGCAGCGCGCGCACGATCGCCCGTACGAGCGCCGGACCCTGGTTCGCGGGCCGGCCCTCACGCTCGTCGTAGCCGAGCATCGCGCCGGGCCGGCCGTGGCCGATCACCAGCGAGCGCACCCGGTGTCGCTCGTCGAGCCGGACGTCGAGGATCCGCCGCTTGCCCTCGGGTGCCTCGACCTCCATCTGCAGGAGATCGCCCAATCGGTGCCGGACCGGGCCCTCGTCCTCGCCCGGCGTCCGCACCAGCAGGCCGTGCCGCGGGCGCGTCAGCGTGACCGCGCTGGTCAGCTCCGCCACGAGCGCGAAGTCGATCCGGTACGGCAGTCGCCGGTCGGCCTGCTCATCGCCCATCCGCGCCCAGTACTCCCGGACCACCGAGCCCAGGCGCCCGCCGAGGCGGGGCAGCAGCGCTGGCGACCCGGCGAGCAGCGCGGTCGCGACCAGGGCGCCCTCGCCGGTCTCGGCGAGCTCGAGGTCGTCGACCTTGCAGACCAGCAGGCCGTCCCTGTCGATCACCTGGCGATCGAGGAGATGCAGGACGGCGTCGTACGGCTCGTGGAACCGGTCGCCCATGTCAGGCCCCCATCCTCGTCCAGATCATCAGCGGGATCGCGGCCAGCGCCACGACCGTCAGCACCACCATGAAGAACATCGCCAGCACGTTCAGCACCCGGCCGTTGACGTGCTCGCCCATGTAGTCGCGGTCGTTGGCGACCACCAGGATCGGGAAGTACGTCAGCGGCAGCGCGAGGGCGCTGAAGACCACCGAGGCCTCGGTCACCTGGACCGGGTCGATGCCGGTGGCCAGGACGCCGAGCGCGATGACGGTGGACAGCAGCAGGACGAGGTGGAAGCGGGCGGCGACGTCGGTCCGCACGAACTTGCCCCACTGCCAGCCGAAGTACTGTGCGATCGAGTAGCCCGTGGAGAGTCCGGTCTCGCAGGCGGCGCCGAAGGTGGCCGCGACGAACCCCAGCAACGCGATCGCCAGACCGATCTTGCCCAGCGCGATCGCGACCGGCAGCCCGACCTGGCCGAGGGTGTCGACGCTGGCGCTGAGCGGGTTGAAGACGACGTAGGTGCAGGCCGCGATCGCCACCGACAGCACGCCCCCGAGCGGGAAGCCGAGCAGCACATTGGTGCGCATCACTCCGATGTCCTTGACGCCCCACTTCTCCTCGACGCCGCCGGAGGAGAAGAAGAAGACCTCATACGGGGTCATGGCCGCACCGAAGAGCGCCACCGCGTAGTAGGCCCACGTCGACCAGGCCTCCGGCTTCGGCGGCTGGAACGAGACGGCGCTGTGCCCGAGCTGGGACCAGTCCGGGCCGAGCTTGAGCAGCGCGACGACGAAGACGATCAGCGCGAGCCCGAGCAGGCCGAAGAGGTTCTCGATCACGGAGAACTTCGCCCGCCACAGGACCAGCCAGACCAGCGCGCCGACGAACGGGAAGAGGAGCAGGTAGTCGACGCCGCAGATCAACTGGAACGCGAGCGCGACGCCGCCGATCTCCGCGACATAGGTCAGCAGGGTGACGCCCATGGAGCCGAGGAGGTTCGCCATCCCCATCGCCGGCCCGAGACGCTCGCGGACCAGGTCGAAGGTGGCCCGGCCGCTGACCGCCGCGATCCGGCCCGACATCTCGGCGAAGACGATGATGCCGACCACACCGAGGAGGGTCACCCAGGCCAGGGAGAGACCGAACCGGGCGCCGACCTGCGCGTTGGTGACCAGGTCACCGATGTCGACGAAGCCGCCGATCGCGGTGAGGACACCGAGCGCGACGTTGAGGAGCTTCTTCACGGCCGGCTCCGATCGTCGGGCAGGGCCCTGATCCGATCCTCGATGCGGGAGAGCCGGTCCCCGGTCCTCTTGAGGCGTCGGACGAGATCGGCGTAGGCGGCACTGTCACGGCGCACGACCGCGATCCGCGCGTCGGTGAGCAGCGACTCCGCGTCGTCGAGCGCGCTGGTGACGGTGTCGGAGCGGCCCTGGTAGGGCTCCGGCGGCTGGACCGCGGACAGCTTGGTGGAGGCGGTGCCCGCGGCGTCCTCGGCCTGGACGGCCACGGTCTGGAGATAGGGACCGAAGAGGCGGTCATGGTGCTGCAGCGCGAGCTGCACGCTCGACACCGAGCTCGACACGTCGCCGATCGAGCGCAGTGCGTCCACTCTCCAGGAGTCCTCGTCCGGCGTACCGGGTGCGCAGGCGGACAGGATGATGGCCACCAGCACCACCGGGACACCTCGTGCGTCCCGCCTCATGACCAGGCATTACCCGCGGCGGACATGCGGCATGCCGCGGGGGGTACGGGCAGGTCGACCCAGTCATCTCACCGACGGAGGCATCCCCCATGCCCGACCAGAACGTGCCCGGCGCGCCCGCTCCCGAGCCGCCGTCGCTCGAGGAGCCCACGACTCCGCGCGAGCCGCTCGCGCCCAAGCCCGACCAGACCGGCCCCGAGGTCCGTACGGCCTCCGGCGTGCTCGCCTCGGCCGAGCAGGCGGTGAACGCCCAGCAGGGCGAGTTCCTCACCACCTCGACCGGCGCGCGGGTCCGCGACACCGACCACTCGCTGAAGGCCGGCTCGCGCGGGCCGACGCTGCTGCAGGACCACCACCTGCGCGAGAAGATCACCCACTTCGACCACGAACGGATCCCGGAGCGGGCCGTGCACGCGCGGGGTGCCGGCGCGCACGGGGTCTTCGTCGGCTACGGGACGGCGGGCGAGGTGACCTGCGCGGCCTTCCTGGAGAAGGACGTCGAGACACCGGTCTTCACCCGCTTCTCCACCGTGCTGGGGTCGCGTGGATCGGCCGACACGGTGCGCGACACCCGGGGCTTCGCGACGAAGTTCTACACCTCCGACGGCGTCTTCGACCTGGTCGGCAACAACATCCCGGTCTTCTTCATCCAGGACGGGATCAAGTTCCCCGACGTCGTGCACGCCGCCAAGCCGCACCCGGACCGCGAGATCCCGCAGGCCCAGTCGGCGCACGACACCTTCTGGGACTTCGTCTCGCTGCACACCGAGGCGCAGGCCCACACGCTGTGGAACATGTCGGACCGCGGCATCCCGCGCTCGTACCGGATGATGGAGGGCTTCGGCGTCCACACCTTCCGGCTGATCAACGCGGCCGGCGAGACGTCCCTGGCCAAGATCCACTGGAAGCCCCGTCTCGGCGCGCACGCCCTGGTCTGGGAGGAGGCGCAGATGGCGTGCGGGTTCGACCCGGACTTCCACCGCCGCGACCTGGCCGATGCGATCGAGGCCGGCGCCTACCCGGAGTGGGAGATGGGCCTCCAGGTCTTCCCGGACACCGAGGACCAGATGTTCGAGGGCATCGACCTGCTCGACCCGACCAAGCTCGTGCCCGAGGAGCTGGCACCGGTGCAGCCCGTCGGCCGGCTGGTGCTCAACCGCAACCCGTCCAACTACTTCGCGGAGACCGAGCAGGTCGCCTTCCACCCGGGCAACCTGGTCCGCGGCATCGACGTCACGAACGACTCGCTCCTGCAGGCCCGGCTCTTCTCGTACATCGACACGCAGCTGACCCGGCTCGGCGGCCCGAACTTCAACCAGATCCCGATCAACCGGCCGCACGCGCCGGTCAACGACAACCTGCGCGACGGCTTCCACCAGGACGCCGTGCACCGCGGGGTGGCGCCGTACCGGCCCAACTCGCTGGACGGGGGCTGCCCCTTCCACGCGTCCGGCGTCGACGACCGGGCCCTCATCGAGGCGCCGGTGGAGGTGGCGGCCGGGCCGAAGGTCCGCGAGCACGCGGCGTCCTTCGACGACCACTTCAGCCAGGCGCGGCTCTTCTGGCTCTCGATGACGCCGGTCGAGCAGAGCCACATCATCGACGCGTACGCCTTCGAGCTGGGCAAGTGCTACGAGACGGTCATCCGCGAGCGCCAGCTGCAGTGCCTGGCGAACATCGATCCCGAGCTGTGCGCGGGCGTGGCCGCGAAGCTGGGCCTGCCGGCGCCCGAGCCGACGCAGCCGCTGGCGGATCCGGAGCCGAGCCCGGCGCTGGCCATGGTCGGCGAGACCTGGCCGATCGATGGGCGGCTCGTCGGGGTGGTGACCTGTCCCGACTGTCCGCCCGAGGAGATCGCCGCGATCCGTACGGCCGTCTTCGACGCGGGCCTGCTGCCGCTGCTGATCGGCCCGACCGGCGGCACGCTGCCGGACGGGACTCCGCTGCAGCGCTCCTTCGACACCGCCCGCTCGATCGAGTTCGACGCGGTGCTGCTTGCCTCCGGGATAGCGGCGCACGCCGCGGATCCGAAGGTCTCACTGCTGCTCACCGAGGTCTTCCGGCAGGCGAAGGCGATCGGCGCCTGGGGCGACGGGGTGGCCGCGATCGAGGCCGCCGGGCTCGCCGCGACGGCACCGGGCATCGTCGTCGGCGAGACCGGTGAGCAGGTCTTCACCGAGGTCGCCGGGCTGCTCGCCAGCCACCGGGTCTGGGAGCGCCAGGCCGGCTGAGCGCGCTATACAGATGAGCACACGTCTGCGGCGGCGGGCGTGTGCTCATCTTTATAGGCCCCTATACGGATGAGTACGTACTCATCCGTATAGCGCCGGTCAGGGCCGGAGCTTCTCCGGGATGACCTTGTGGGTGCCGTCGCACCACGGCTTCGTGGCTGACTTGCCGCAGCGGCAGACCGCGGAGATCGGGCGCGTCGTGCGGTGCTCGACGCCCTGGTCGTCGGCGACCAGGTGGTCACCGCGCAGCAGCATCGGCCCGCCCGGGCACAGGACGACGTCCGGGGTCTCGCTCATGCCGCACCCCACTGCTCGAGCAGCCGGTGCGCGATCCGAGCCTCCAGGTCCAAACAGCTCCACGCGCCGAGCCAGACGTCGTCCTCGGTGTCGGGCTCCGCGGCGATGAGCGGCTCGCAGATCAGCCGAACGGCGAGTTGCTCGTGGACCGCGTCGGCCTCGACGTGCTCCTCGTAGTAGGCCCGGATCTCCGCCGGCAGGCCGAGCCGCTCCAGCCCTTGCGCCATCTTGCGGCACGGCAGCGAGCTCGTCGCCTCGAAGGCCGCGAGGTGACCGACCGAGGCGCCGCGCAGCCGCCGGTTGAGGCCGAAGAGGCTCATCGCGTTGTTCTGCTCGAGGACCTCCAGCGGCGCCTCGTCCACGTAGCCGCCCTCGGTCGCGTCCAGGCCCATCGCTGCCATCCCCTCGGCGAAGAGATGGGCATGCAGCCTCTCCGGCCGGCCACCGCCGTACTCGTCGTACTGGAGCTCGGCGAGGGCCGCGCGGGGCGCGGCGGCCAGCCGGGGCAGGGTGAGCGCGACCGGGTCGGACTCCTTGAGGTGGTAGAGCGAGCGGTGCTGCAGCAGCTCGACGACCTGGTCGTGGGTGGCGTCGCGCTGTACGAAGCGGGCGAGCGAGGGGCCGTCGTCGGCCTCGATCATCGCGAAGAACGCCGCCGCGAAGCCCTGCTCAGCCTCGTATGCCGGCCGTCCTGGCCAGCGCTGCCGCAGCCGCTGCTCGAGGTCGTCCTCCAGCCTCCGGCGCAGCCGGACGAGCTCGGGATCGAACTCGAGACGGTCGTCGACCTCGTGATAGCCCCGGTAGGAGAGCTCGTACAGGATCCACAGGCTCAGCGCGCCGTCCTCGGCGCTGCCCTGGTCCGGGTACGCGACGTCCGTCCTGCCGCTCACCAACGCCGAGAGCAGCACCTCGCTCAACGGCCCGCGGGGCTTGGGCAGCGTCGCCATCAATCCTCCTCCGACCACAGGTGCAGGACGCCGCGGCAGTCGACGAAGCCGTCAGGCGGCATCTCGGCGGAGGACTCGGGTGCAGAGGTGGCCTGTCGGGGCGTGCGCGATCCGTCGATCAGCGCCAGCAGGTCGCGCAGATCGCGGAAGTGAGGCAGCGTCTTCATGCCGCCCGGTACCCCGGAACCGGCACGGGCGTGCACGATCAGCCGTGGATCACCGCACCGGCGTGACGCGGCAGCCACAGCACCCCGCCCTGATATGTCGCTGCGGACGGCGTGGTGAAGAGCAGGTCCCCGGTCCCGGGGTCCAGGGACAGCTCGGCCGGCGAGCTGCCGAAGTTGACCGCCACCAGGGTGTCGCCGCGCTGCATCGTGAAGAGGCCGTCGCTGTCGGCGGTGCACTCGACGTGGGTGAAGCGCGGGTCGGTGAGGTCCGGCAGGCGGCGACGCAGCGCCGCGAGCTCGCGGTAGATCGCGAGCAGTCGACGACCGCGCTCGCCCTCGACCTCCGACCAGTCGAGCTTCGAGCGCCGGAAGCTCTCCGGATCCTGGGGATCGGGCACGGCGGCGGGGTCCCAGCCGTGCTCGGCGAACTCCGCGATCCGTCCTTCGGCGGTCGCCCGGCCGAGCTCCTCCTCCGGGTGGGACGTGAAGAACTGGAACGGCGTCGAGGCGCCCCACTCCTCGCCTTGGAAGAGCATCGGTGTGAAGGGCCCGGCCAGGGTGAGCAGGGCCGCACAGGCGAGCTGGTCGTCGTCCAGATGGGCGGTGAGCCGATCGCCCTGGGCCCTGTTGCCGATCTGGTCATGGTTCTGGCTGCAGACCACCAGCCGCCAGGTGGGCGTGGTCGCGCGGTCGATCGGTACGCCGTGGGGACGATCGCGGAAGGAGGACCAGGTGCCGTCGTGGAAGAAGCCTCGCTCGCAGACCTTGGCCAGCGCCTGCAACGGGGCGAAGTCGGCGTAGTAGCCCTGGGTCTCCCCGGTGAGCGCGACGTGCAGGGCGTGGTGGAAGTCGTCGCTCCACTGCGCGTCCAGCCCGTACCCACCGGCCTCCTTCGGCGTCACCATCACCGGGTCGTTGAGGTCCGACTCGGCGATGAGGGTGAGCGGTCGGCGCTGGTGCGCGGAGAGCGCGGCCACATCGGTGGCCAGCTGGGCGAGCAGGTGGGGGCGCGAGGAGTCGACCAGGGCGTGCACGGCGTCGAGCCGCAGCCCGTCGACGTGATAGTCCTCGAGCCACATCCGGACGTTGTCGCGGATGTAGCGGCGGACCTGCGAGGAGCCCTCGGCGTCGAGGTTGAGCAGGTCGCCCCAGGTGTTGCGGCCGTCCTTGAGGTAGGGCCCGAAGAGGGGCAGGTAGTTCCCCGAGGGGCCGAGGTGGTTGTACACGACGTCCTGGATGACCCCGATCCCGGCGGCGTGACAGCCGTCGACGAATCGCTGGTAGGCCTCCGGGCCGCCGTACTCCTCCTGCACCGCGAACCAGGCGACTCCGTCGTAGCCCCAGTTGTGGATGCCGTTGAACGCGTTGACCGGCAGCAGCTCGACGAAGTCGACCCCGATCGAGCGCAGGTGGTCCAGCCGGCCGAGCGCCGCATCGAGCGTGCCCTCCGGCGTGAAGGTGCCGAGGTGCAGCTCGTAGATCACCGAGCCGGCGAGCTGACGCCCGGTCCAGCTGTCGTCGGTCCAGGCGAAGGCGCCCGGATCGTACGTGCGCGAGCGCTGGTGGACGCCTCCCGGCTGGCGCCGCGACCGCGGGTCGGGGCGGGGAGTGTCGTCCCCGTCGATCAGGTAGCCGTAGTCGACCCCCTGCGCCGGATCGGGGACCGGACCGGTCGGCGTCCACCAGTCGCCGGGGCCCTTCGCCATCTCGACGACCTGGTCCCCCACCGAGAGGCTGAGCGTCTCGGGTCGAGGTGCCCAGACCTCGTACGGTCCGTGGTGGGTCATGACTCCTCCTTCACCAGGAGCGCGACGGGGTAGGTGGCGAGCAGGTCGGCGAGCAGGACGGATCCGCTGGTCGAGGTGGGCGTGTCGAATCCTGCGGCGCCGCGCCAGCTGCCGGCCGGCAGCTCGAGGCGGGTGTCGCCCCAGCCGCCCCGCGCGGCCAGACCCACCGGCAGCCGGGTCACCACCGTGATCGCGCCGCCGCGCGAGAACGCCAGCGCGTGCTCGGCCGCCTCACCCTCGATCCGGACCGGCTCGTACGTCGAGAACAGCTCGGGCCGGTCCCGGCGCAGCGTCAGCGCGGCCCGGGTGAGGAGCATCTTGGCGGCGCCGCGGTCGCCGAGCCCGTGCGGGGCGGCCGCACCCGCGCCGGCAGCGATCGCACCGACCAGGTCGGCTCGGTCGTCGAAGTCGACCGGTCGACGGTTGTCGGGGTCGACCAGGCTCTGCTCCCACAGCTCGCTGCCCTGATAGACGTCGGGCACGCCCGGCATCGTCAGCGCGATCAGCTTGGCGGCCAGCGCGTTGCTCCAGCCGGGCTCCACGATCTCGTCGAGGAGCTCGCGGAAGGCGCGGGCGACCTGCTCGTCGTCGTAGAGCGCGTCGACGGCGGCGTGCACCGCGGCCTCGTACGCGGCATCGGGCTCGGTCCACGTGGTGCGGTCGCCGGCCTCGCGCATCGCCTTCTCGGCGTATGCGTGCAGCCGCTCACGGCTGATGGGCCATGCCCCCAGCGCCGCCTGCCACAGCAGCGCGGCGAAGCCGGGATCGGGCACGGGAGCGACCGCGAGCAGGGTCTTCAGCGTGCGCGTCCACGCCTGCGGCAGCTCGGCCAGCACGGTGATCCGCGCCCGGACGTCCTCCCCACGCTTCGTGTCGTGGGTCGACGTGGTCGTCATCGCGTGCGGCCAGGTCCGCTGCCGCTCGGCCGACGCGTCGTGGAAGGCGTCCACGTCGACGGCGAAGATCGACGGATCGCCACCGACCTCGTTGAGCGAGGTGAGCCGCGACCAGCGGTAGAAGGAGCAGTCCTCGACGCCCTTCGCCATCACCATCCCGCTGGTCTGCTGGAACCGCTTGCTCGCCGCCAGGTCCGGGTTGCCCAGCCAGCCGACGAGCGCGTCGAACGTGCTGGCGAGGTCGGGACGACGCTCCCGGGCGATCGCGAACGCCTCGTCGAGGTGCTCGCGGCCCTCGGGCAGGTACGAGCGGTAGACGGGGAAGCAGGCCAGCAGCTCGGCGACCGCGTCCTCGGCACGGAACGCGGGCACCACGGGCAGGTGGCGGCGCAGATCGCGCACGATCCGCTTGACCTCCGAGCGCAGGATGCCGTCGGCGACCTCGCGCTTGCGATCGTGGATCATCGACGCCCAGTCCACCGGCTCGGAGCGCAGCTGCGTCTCCAGGTCATCGAGGGGATCGCGTCCGGCGGGGTCGGTGAGCACCCGGTCGATGAGTCCGAGCACGTCGTACCCGGTGGTGCCCGCGGTCTGCCACGAGGTGAGCAGTGCCTCTCCGGGCTCCAGGATCTTCTCGACGAGCACGTACGCCCCGCCCGTGAGCGCGGCCAGGTCGTCGAGGTAGCGGCGCGGGTCGCGCAGCCCGTCGGGGTGGTCCACCCGCAGCCCGTCGACCAGACCCTCGTCGAACCAGCGCCGGATCTCGACGTGGGTCTCGGCGAACACGTCCGGCTCCTCGACGCGCACTGCGGCGAGGGTGTTGACCGCGAAGAAGCGGCGGTAGTTGAGCGCGTCGTCGGCGGCGCGCCACGAGACCAGCTCGTAGTGCTGGCGGGCGTGCACCTCGTCGGGATCGGCTCCGTCGTCCGCCGTGCCCGGCGCGATCGGGTAGTGGTTGTCGTGGTAGACCAGCTCGGGTCCGTCGTCGCCGGCCACCACCGCGAGATGGGCGATCCGGCCGGTCGGGAGCAGGTCGTCGTCGCCGACGACCGGGATCCGCAGCCGCTCGTGACCCGCATGCCAGTCGATGTCGAAGGCGGCCGCGTGCGGGGAGTCGCGACCGAGCCGGAGCACGTCCCACCACCAGGGATCGGCGCTCGGGGTGGCGATGCCGACGTGGTTGGGCACGATGTCGACCAGGACGCCCATGCCGAGTCGGCGCGCCTCGGCGGACAGAGCGGCCAGGCCGGCCGCCCCGCCGCGTGACTCGTCGATGTGGTCGTGGGCCACCACGTCGTACCCGTGGTCGCTGCCCGGCTCGGCGGCCAGCAGCGGCGACAGGTAGACCCAGTCGACCCCGAGCTCGTGCAGGTACTCCAGCCGGCTCGCGGCGGCGAAGAGGTCGAAGTCAGCGGTGATCTGGAGACGGTAGGTGCTGACCGGGATCCGCATCAGTCGGAGCTCCGCTGATCGAGCCGGTCGAGTCCTGCTGCTACTGATGCCGCGACGGAGTGGTCGGGCGTCGTCTCCGGCGCGCGGTGCTGGCGCAGCACGACCACGCTGCGCGAGGCGATCTCGATGCTCGAGCCGGCCGCGATCTCCTCCTGCCCGACGGCCCCGTCCACACCGGTGTCGATCACCACGTCCCAGGCCGCGGCGTACTCCGCGCCCGGGAGGGTCGCGGTCGCCGGGCCGTCGGCGTTGAAGTAGAGCAGGAAGTGGTCGTCGACGACCCGTTCGCCACGGGAGTCGGTGCCGGGGATGCGCTCGCCGTTGAGCCACATCCCGACCGCCTGGCTGTCGGGTGCGTCCCAGCCGGCGTCGCTCATCGGCTCCCCCGACAGCCGCAGCCAGACGATGTCGTCGAGCTGGTCGGGATCGGGGTCGATGCCGGTGAAGAAGCGGCGCCGGCGGAAGGTCGGGTGCGAGCGGCGCAACCGGATCGCGGCCGCGGTGAACTCCAGGAGCGGCAGGTCCGCCGCCTCCCAGTCGATCCAGCTCAGCTCGTTGTCCTGGGCGTACGTGTTGTTGTTGCCCTGCTGGGTGCGGCCGAGCTCGTCGCCGTGCAGCAGCATCGGGACGCCCTGCGAGAGCAGCAGCGTCGCGATGAGGTTGCGCTGCGTCCGCGCGCGGGCGGCCAGGATCTCCGGGTCGTCGGTCGGGCCCTCGGCACCGTGGTTCCAGGAGCGGTTGTGGCTCTCGCCGTCGTTGTTGTCCTCGCCGTTGGCGTCGTTGTGCTTCTCGTCGTACGACACGAGGTCGCGCAGGGTGAAGCCGTCGTGGGCGGTGACGAAGTTGATGCTCGCGAACGGCTTGCGACCGGAGTTCTCGTACAGGTCGCTGGAGCCCGAGAGCCGCGACGCGAAGTCACCGAGCGACGGCTCGCCGCGCCAGAAGTCGCGGACGGTGTCGCGGAACTTGCCGTTCCACTCCGTCCACAGCGGCGGGAAGCCGCCGACCTGGTAGCCGCCGGGGCCGACGTCCCACGGCTCGGCGATCAGCTTCACCTGGCTGACCACCGGGTCCTGCTGGACCAGCTCGAAGAAGGTGGAGAGCCGGTCCACGTCGTAGAACTCGCGGGCGAGGGTCGCGGCCAGGTCGAAGCGGAAGCCGTCGACGTGCATCTCCGTCACCCAGTAGCGCAGCGAGTCCATGATCAGCTGCAGGCTGTGCGGCTGACGCACATTGAGGGTGTTCCCGGTGCCGGTGTAGTCCATGTAGTACTGCCGGTCGTCCTCGACGAGGCGGTAGTAGGCGGGGTTGTCGATGCCCTTGAAGCTCAGCGTCGGACCGAGGTGGTTGCCCTCCGCGGTGTGGTTGTAGACGACGTCGAGGATCACCTCGATGCCGGCCGCGTGCAGGGTCTTCACCATCTGCTTGAACTCCTGCACCTGGCCGCCCGCGATGCCGCGCTGGCTGGCGTACTCGGCGTGCGGCGCGAAGAAGCCGAGGGTGTTGTAGCCCCAGTAGTTCCGCAGGCCCTTCTCGCTCAGCGTGCTGTCCTGGACGAACTGGTGCACCGGCATCAGCTCGATCGCGGTGATGCCGAGCTTCTGCAGGTGCTCGATCACGGCCGGGTGCGCGATCCCGGCGTACGTCCCGCGCAGCTCCTCGGGCACGGCCGGGTGTCGCTGGGTCAGACCCTTGACGTGGGCCTCGTAGATGACCGACTCGCTGTAGAGATAGCCCGGCTGCCGGTCGCCCTCCCAGTCGAAGTACGGGTTGACGACCACGCCGAGGGTCATGTGGGCGGCGGAGTCCTCGTCATTGCGCGAGTCCTCGTCGCCGAAGGTGTAGCCGAACAGGCTCTGGTCCCAGTCGATCTCGCCGCTCGTCGCCTTCGCGTACGGGTCGAGGAGCAGCTTGTTCGGGTTGCAGCGCAGCCCCTCGCCGGGGTCCCACGGCCCGTGCACCCGGTAGCCGTACCGCTGCCCGGGCTGCACTGCGGGCAGATAGCCGTGCCATACGTAGGCGTCCACCTCGGTCAGCTCGACCCGAGTCTCGTTGCGCTCCTCGTCGAAGAGGCACAGCTCCACACCCTCCGCGATCTCGCTGAAGAGCGCGAAGTTCGTCCCATTGCCGTCGAAGGTCGCCCCCAACGGATAGGGCTGTCCCGGCCAGATTTCCACGTCGTCTCCCCCTGCGCGCTGCATCGGTCGCCGACTGGTACCCGGCAACGGCAGGATCAGTCCGACGGCTTCCGCGGCTGCACGGCCATACCCGAGCGCGCCAGCACCCGCCCGGCGGCAGAACCCTGCGCGGCCACCAGCTCGAGGCGGTTGAAATGAGCCCGCATGTTGGCGCGAGCGGCGGCGATGACGCCGACCGCGGTGCTGGGCAGGGAGCCGACCGAGCTGAGGTCCATCACGAGATCGCGGGCCTGGCGGGTCAGCGCCGCGAGCCACTCCCCCAGCTCCAGCGCGCCCGAGTCGTCGAGGTCGCCGGAGAGCGTGAGCATGCCCGCGTCCTCGTCGTAGGCAACGGTGAAGGGGGTGCGGGCCATAGCCCTCTTTTCCCCGTGGGAAGCGACCTATGCGCAGGTCAGTCGTCCAATTTTCCCCCTGGTCGCCGGCCGCGCGGGCCGTTACCGTCGAACGCATGCCCACGCCGCTGCGCAATGCCGACCTGGATCCGCAGACCGAGTACGTCCGGATCTACCGCGAGCTGGGGCAGTACGAGTTCCCGTGGGACTTCAACCAGTCGCTGTCGTTCGCGCTGTTCCGCACGTACGCGGTGCCCTCGATCGGGCGACTGCTGGACGAGACGCACGAGTTCACCGAGCGGACCCAGAAGCGGTACGACGACACCGCGCTGCTGCTCGACGAGGTGATCAACAAGGGGTTCGACTCCCCCGACGGCCTCGCGGCGGTGCGCCGGATCAACGGCATGCACCGGATGTACGACATCTCCCACGACGACATGCGCTACGTCCTGTCGACCTTCGTGGTGGTGCCGAAGCGCTGGATCGACAGCTTCGGCTGGCGCGCGCTGACGCCGAGCGAGGTGACGGCGTCGGTGCGCTACTACCAGGACCTCGGCCGGCACATGGGGATCAAGGAGATCCCGGAGACGTACGAGGCCTTCGCCGACCTGATGGACTCCTACGAGCGCGCGCACTTCGCCTTCGACGAAGGCGGGCGTCGGGTGGCCGACTCGACGCTCGACCTGCTCACCACGTTCTACCCGCGGCCGCTGGCGCCGGTCCTGCGGGTCTTCAGCAAGGCGCTGATGGACCCGCCACTGATCGAGGCGTTCGGGTACGACGAGCCGGGTGCGCTCGCGCGCCGGCTCTCGGAGGGCGCACTGCGCGCCCGGGCGCGCTTCGTCCGGCTGCTGCCGGCGCGCCGCAGGCCGGTGACCGTGGAGAGCCTGACCCGGATCAAGAGCTATCCCGACGGGTTCTCCGTACGGGAGATGGGGACGTTCGCGCCGGGCTGCCCGGTGCATCACCGGGCAGCCCCTGACGAGACTGCCTCGACCGCGTCCGCCTGACCCGGCCCGTCGCACTCAGAAGGCGTGCGCCATCAGCTCGCCGAAGAGCTCCTGCTCGTCCACCTCCAGCCCGCGCGAGCGGAACCACGCGCACACGTTGGCGCAGTCGCGCAGCAGCAGATCGAAGCCCGCGCGGTTGCCGACCAGGTCCACGATCTGCGGCAGGTCGATGATCACCAGCCGCTCGCCGGCGGCGAGGAGGTTGTACGCCGAGAGGTCGCCGTGGACGAGGCCTGCCTCGACCATCGTCGCGAGAGCGTCGCGCAGCTGGTCGAAGTAGGACGCCAGCAGCTCGGGTGAGGGACGGGTCTGAGCCAGCCGCGGCGCCGTGCGGATGCCGTCCTCGGCCTCCACGGAGATCCACTCCATCAGGATCTCGGTGCCGTCGACCTGGACCGGATAGGGCACCGGCAGGCCGAGTCGCCAGCACCGTACGAGCGCGTTCCACTCCGCGGCCGCCCACTCCCCCTTGGCGACCTCGCGGCCGAAGGTGGACTTGCGGTTGAGCGCGCGCTGGTCGCGTGACCGCTTCACCGCGCGTCCCTCCGTGTAGACCGCGGCGCGGTGGAAGCTGCGGTGCTCGCCGTCGCGATAGCGCTTGGCGACCATCACCACCGACTGCTCGCGATGGTGGGGATCGGTGCGGTCGAGCAGGAGGGCGTCAGCCTCCTTGCCGGTCTTGAGGACGCCGAGCTCGGTGTCGATGGCGCCCTGCGAGGTCACCACCCAGTCGGGTCGTGGCTCGGGTCCGCGGTGCAGGGGCTCGACGGCGAGCCAGGTCGACCAGCGCTGGTCGGGGGCGAGGTCGTCGTCGTAGGCGACGTAGTCGAAGGCGCTGTGCTGGATGTCGGGGAAGTGATCCGTCGTCGGATCAGGAGCGAAGAGCTCCTCGGTCATGTGGTGCTCCAGGGGTGAGAGAGATGTGGTCTGCGGACAGGCCGAGAACAGTGGGTCGCATGTCACTGCTCCTCTCTCACGCCGGGCGCGCGGTCGCGCTCGTGGGCCTTCAGTGTGGGCCGCACCGCCGGCGCGGACAACCGAATTATGGGAGGACAAGATTTTCCGCTTGACAAGGAGAACGCTCGTTCTCTAGTGTTCTCGACATCGGAGAACGACCGTTCTCCAGGTCGTTCGGAAGAAGAAGAAGAGGGATCCTCATGGGCTTCATCAAGGTCGGCACCGAGAACACCACGGACATCGAGCTGCACTACGAGGACCAGGGCGCCGGCCAGCCGGTCGTGCTGATCCACGGCTACCCGCTGGACGGCGACAGCTGGGAGCTCCAGTCCCGCGAGCTGATCGCTGCCGGATTCCGCGTGATCACCTATGACCGCCGCGGCTTCGGCGGATCGTCCAAGGTCGGTACGGGCTACGACTACGACACCTTCGCCGCCGACCTCAACGCCCTGCTCGAGACCCTCGACCTGCGCGACGTGATCCTGGTCGGCTTCTCGATGGGCACCGGCGAGCTCGCCCGGTACGTGAAGAACCACGGCCACGAGCGCGTCGCCAAGCTCGGCTTCCTCGCGTCCCTGGAGCCGTTCCTGCTGCAGACCGACGACAACGCCGACGGCGTTCCCCAGGACGTCTTCGACGGCATCGCGACCGCCGCCCGGACCGACCGCTACTCCTGGTACACGCAGTTCTACCAGGACTTCTACAACCTCGATGAGAACCTCGGCAGCCGGATCAGCCAGGAGGTCGTCACCGCCAGCTGGAACACGGCCGTCTCCAGTGCTCCGGTCGCCGCCTACGCGGTCGTCCCGGCCTGGCTCGAGGACTTCCGCGGCGACGTCGCGGCCGTCCGGGCGACCGGCAAGCCGTCGCTGATCCTGCACGGCACCACCGACCGCATCCTGCCGATCGACGCCACCGGACGCCGGTTCCACGAGGCGTTCCCGGAGGCCGAGTACGTCGAGATCGAGGGTGCGCCGCACGGCCTCCTCTGGACCCACGCCGCCGAGGTCAACGAGGCCCTGTTGCGCTTCGTCCAGGCCTGAGTCGACCGGGAGGGGTGAGCGGCGCGCGCCGCTCGCCCCTCCTTCGCGTACGGCCCCCCGATGGCCGCCGCCGAGCGGTAGTGGCGTGGTTAGATGGCACCGTGCTGGGCCCCCGGACGCGCGCGTGGCTCCTCCGCATCGGCCTGATCGGCCTGATCGCGGTCCTCGTCGTGATCGCCTTCCGGTTGATCGGCGAGGTGGACTGGCACGCGGTCTGGTACGGCCTTCGCTATCTCGACTGGTGGCAGGCGCCCGCACTCTTGGGCCTGTTCGCGGTGCGTCAGATCTTCAACTCCACCCCGCTGGTGCTCTTCGTACCCGGGCTCAAGTTGATGCCCGCGGTGATGAACGACCAGGTCGGCACCATGGTGGGCACGATGATCCCGACCCCGAGCGATCTGGTCTTCCGCTCTGCGATGTTCAGCTCGTGGCAGATCCCGGTCGGCAGAGGCGTCGCCGGCACCCTCCTGCACAAGCTCTGCTTCTACATCGTGCGCTACGGCATCCCCATCGCCGGCCTGTTCATCCTGCTCTTCAGCGGCCACGACCTCCGGTTCGCGCTCTGGGACCTGGCCTCGATCGCGCTCTCGGGCGGGATCCTCGCGATGCTGCTGATGGTGATGCACTCGACGCAGCTGGCCGAGGCCTGTGGGCTGCGCGCGGGCCGGTTGGTGCGACGAGTGCGCGGCAGCGTCGACCCGGAGAGCTGGTCGACCGCGTGGGGCGACTTCCACGACGACATGGCCGAGCTCTTCTACCACGGCTACGTGTACGCCTTCCTGGCGCTCTTCGCCATGCTCGCGGTGGACTCCACCATGGTGCTGGCGAGCATGCGCTTCGCCGGGGTGCCGTCGTCCGACGTGTCGGCGTCGCTGATCGTCGCCGCCTACCTGATCGCCTATCCCCTGACACTCTTCCCGTTCTCCGGCATCGGCCTGATCGAGGCGGCCGTGGTGGCGATGGTGGTGGGGACCGGTGGTCACGGCGTCGAGGCCGCGGCGATCGCCGGCATGATCGTCTGGCGGGTCTTCGCGCTCGGCGGCCCGCTCATCGCCGGCCTCCTGTCGCTGCTGATCTGGCAGCGAATCTGGGGCCGCGAGACGAAGTTGTGGCAGCTGGTCCGTACGCGGCAGAAGCCCGTCGGCTGAGCCCGCTGAGCGGGTACTGCGGTGTCCGCGACACCGACACGCGTGCTCCGGGCCCTCCTCGACCGGCACGGGACGACCTTTGCCGAGGACGCGGGATCGACCTGGCCGACGATCCCGCAGCGCTGTGGCAACTGCTGGCGCTGACGCTGCTGTTCTCCACCCGCATCCGATCCGGGGTCGCCGTGGCGGCCGCTCGTGAGCTGTTCGCCGCCGGCTGCCGGACACCGGAAGCCACCAGGCGTACGTCGCGCAGCAGCCGGGTGGCCGCGCTGGGCCGCGCCGGCTACCGCAGGTACGACGAGCGCACGGCGACCCGGTTGCACGACCTCGCCGAAGCCGTCCGCGAGGCCTACGGCGATGACCTGCGTCGCCTCCCCCACGGCGACGGGCAGGAGCTGGAACAGGCCCTTCGGCGGTTCACCGGGATCGGCCCGGTGGGTGCGGCGATCTTCTGCCGGGAGGTGCAGGGGGTGTGGCCGGGACTCGCGCCGTACCTCGACGACACGGCGATCGAGGGCGCCCGCCGTCTGGGGCTGCCCGCCTCGGCCGACGAACTCGCCGCACTGGTCGCCCCCGCCGACCTCCCCCGGCTGGCCGCGGGCTGCATCCGCGCCGCCCGCTCGACGGCACTCGTCGAGGAGCTCAGCCGATCTCCGCGATGACGCGCGGAACGACAGCCGGCAGGTCCCGCGCCAGGTAGCCGACCCGGCCCACCGCGGCGGCCAGGTGCTCGCCGGCGCGGGCATGCACGAACCCCGCCCAGACGGCCGCCTTCGCCGGTGCCTCGCCCCGGGCGAGGAGCCCGGCCGCGATGCCCGCCTGGACGTCGCCGGAGCCCGAGACGCCGAGCCCCGGACCACCGCCCTCGATCGTCCAGCTGCGACCGTCGGGGCCGGCGATGTGCTTGATCGCGCCGCCGGCGACCACGACCACCCCGGTGCGCTCGGCCAGCTCGCGGGCCGCATCGAGGGCATGCTCGTCGACCTCGTCGGGGTCGCGCTGTAGCATCCGGGCCAGCTCGCGGATGTTGGCGGTCACCAGTGCCGAGGCGGTCAGATGCTGGAGGCCCTCCGGATACTGGGTCAGGTACGCGGTCCCGGGTCCGTCGAGCATCACCGGACATGCGATCTGCGGCAGGACCGCCTCGAGGAGGCGTACGGACGCCTCGGGATCGACGAAGCCCGGGCCGATCAGGACGGCATCCGCGCCGCCAGCGGCCTCGACGATCGCGGTGGCCGCGTCCGCCGCGAGGGAGCCCTGCCGATCCTCCGGGAGGCGCAGGACCCGCGCCTCCGGGACCGCGACGGCGAGCGGCGCGACGACCGAGGCCGCGGTCGCGATCGCCAGCTTGCCGGCACCCGCACGCAGCGCCGCCTCACCGGCCAGGCGGACGGCGCCCGGCGTGGTGGCGCTGCCACCGACCACGAGGATGGTGCCGCGGGACTCCTTGCCGACGCCCGGCTCGGACAGCGGCCACGCCCGCAGCACGGCCGGGGTGACGAGCTCGTCGCTCGCGCCGGTCACGGGCTCTCCTCCTCGGTCACGACCGAGTGCTTGCTCACGGCCCGGGTGTCGGCGAAGGCCTCCAGCCCGAACCCGTCGCCGGAGCGCTCGAAGCGGGTGAAGGAGGCGTTGGGGATCTGGATCTCGCGATCGATCTCCAGGAGGCGCTGCTCGTCGAGCCCTTCCAGGACGTAGCGGAACGACATGATCACCGCCTGGTGGGTGAAGACCCAGACCCGCTCGCCCTCGTAGCCATGGCCGAGGTCCGTGAGGAAGCTGCGCACCCGCAGCGCGACGTCGGCCCAGCTCTCACCGCTCGGCGGCTGGTAGTAGAACTTGCCCACCTTCTTGCGCCGCGCCGCCTCCTCGGGATGTCGCGCCCGGATCCCCCGACCGGTGAGCCCGTCGTACGCGCCCAGGTCGCGCTCGCGCAGGCGCTCGTCGGCAACGATCGGGACGTCGGCGTCGCCGAGTGCCGTACGGGCCGTGTCCGCTGCTCGTCGGTAGGGGGAGGTGACCACCAGCGTCGGGCGCCAGTCCTCCGGCGCGTCGGCCAGCCACCGCCCGACCGCCGATGCCTGATCGCGGCCCAGGTCGGAGAGCTCGACGTCGGCGTCGCGCTCGTGCAGATCGAGCTCCTCCGAGGAGGCCGCGCGCGCTGCTTCGTCCGCCTGGTTGCCCATGCTCTCGCCGTGACGGACAAGCGTCAGCGAATGGGGTCGGCTGCACCATCGTGGTTCCACGCGGCCTTGTACCCACCCGACGCGGCGGGAGAAACCCAGGTGCAGCGATCAGCCGCCACCGGGCCGACACGTGCCGAGGAACCAAGAAGGCCCCGAGTCGGAGACTCGGGGCCTGTTGGTGGCAGGTGAAGGATTCGAACCTTCGAAGCTTTCGCGACGGATTTACAGTCCGCTCCCATTGGCCGCTCGGGCAACCTGCCATGTCGTCGGCCCCGACTAGGCGGGACCACCAACGGTTCGGAAGAATAGCCGAAGCAACGCCCCTAGGAGAAAACGGAGACCGTCATGGCCGACTCGTCGTTCGACATCGTCAGCAAGTTCGACCGCCAGGAGGTCGACAACGCGCTCGGCCAGACCGCGCGGGAGATCGCCACCCGGTTCGACTTCAAGGGCACCGGCGCCACCATCGAGTGGCAGGGCGAGAACGCCATCGAGATCACCGCCTCGGCCGACGACCGCGCCAGCGCCGTCCTCGACGTCTTCCAGGGCAAGCTGATCAAGCGCCAGCTCTCGCTGAAGATCCTCGACGCCGGCGAGCCGCGCCAGTCCGGCCAGGTCTCCAAGATCGGGATCACCCTCAAGGAGGGCATCTCCACCGAGGACGCCAAGAAGGTCGCCAAGCTGATCCGCGACGAGGGCCCCAAGTCGGTCAAGACCCAGATCCAGGGCGACGAGCTGCGCGTCACCTCCAAGTCGCGCGACGACCTGCAGGCCGTCCAGGCGCTCGTCCGGGGTGAGGACTGGGACTTCGCGGTGCAGTTCCAGAACTACCGCTGAGCACCGGCCTGCTCCCGGCCGGGATCAGCCGGCGTCCGCTGCCTCCGCGGCGCTGACCGCGGCGAAGACCGGAGCTGCGAGCCGGACCATCCCGACACCGGTGGGGTGGAACGGGTAGGCGTCCGCCAGACCTTGTAGGTCGGCCCCGACCTGGGTGTCGGTCGGTTCGCACAAGGTCTTGAGGTGAGGGACCACGAACGCGTCCTGGTACGCCTTCGCCCCGGCCGAGAGCACGGCGTTGAGCTGTGCGTTGCGCTGGGCCAGCAGCGCCAGGTTGTGCGAGTTGAGCCCGGGGACCGCGGCCGGCCCTCGCGTGTCGCCGCAGTCGGCGTCGGGGCCGAAGACGTCGTACGAGCCGACCACCACGATGTGGGGGTGATCCGGCAGCGCCGAGAGGGCGGCCAGCAGATCCCCGTACGAGCGGTCGAACGCATCCAGGCGGTAGTCGAACTGTCCGTCGGAGACCCGGTCGTCGCAGCGGGTGACGGCGTAGCAGTACTTCAGGAAGTCCGTCCAGGCGAGGTCGTTCGGTCCGACCATGACGACGACGAACCGCAGTCCTGCGGTGCCGAGAAGGCGGGACACCTGCGGTGCGATCGAGCGCTGCCCGCGATGTTGGAGGCCGATCAGGCCCTGCGCGATCGTCGCCCCCGAGCACGCCAGGTTGGCGACGCGCTCCCCCGGAGACAGCGTCTGGAGCTGGGCTGCGAGCGAGTCTGAGGAGCGCTTGCAGGCGCGGTCGTCGCTGGAGGGATCGACGAGCAGTGGGCCACCGAGCCGGGCGGCCCGGGAGTCGCCGATGACGGCACCGCTGTAACCGGTCAGCGGGTCCCCCTTGGCACGGAGGTGGACGGGTGCCGCGCCCACCAGCTCGCGCGGCGAGGTGATCGAGCCGAGTCCCGCCTTCGTGTCGTGCAACGCCAGGCCACCGGCCACCACCCAGGACGCGGCCGCCGCGGCAAGCGCCACCGTCGCGGCCAGCCGGATCCGTCGGGCGAGCAAGTACCAGACCGCGGCGACGGTGGGCCGGTGCTCGTGTCGGCTGGCGCGTGCCAGGGCGATCCAGATCCACACGCTGGAGAAGACGGCGATGAGCCCGAGCACGACGAAGGCGAGCATCAGGGTCGCGGCGAGGTACCAGCGGAGGAACGCATGGGTAACCGCGTGGAACGCGTCGTCCCGCTCCTCGCGGCCCTTCCTGGGATCGAGCAGCTCACCGAGGTCCTGTTGGCGCACGAGCGGACCGAGCTCGAGCTGGGGGCGCAGTGGTCCGCGGACCTGGAGAGGGGCCAGCTCCACCACGGTCTGGCCGATCTGTCTCAACGTCGCCGTTCCGCGTCTGCCGTCGAGCCAGCCGGTCGGCGGTGTGGTCGCCCGGACATCCACCTGCTGGCCGGCCACGATCGTGCTCTGGGCCGGCGTCAGCGCGATGGCCACGGGGACCGCCACGAAGACGCCGAGCAGGGCCAGCGCGAGGCTGGGAGCGCTCGCGCGTACCCAGCCCCGAAGGCGGGCGTCGCTCACATCGCCTCCTGATCCCGCGCGGGCAAGCCGGTCACGCCGCCAGTAGACACCACCGCGCCGAGACATGCCTCGCGATGCTGGTGAGCGTTACCTGATCGCCATCCCGGACGCTCACATGCCCCGCTGACCGTGGGGGTATCGGGAGCGGGTGTCCGAAGCCCCGGAGATCTCCACCGGCCAGGATCGCCTGACCGAGGCCGTCGCACGGCTGCGCGAGCGGCCTGAGGAGGCTGCCTCGATGAACCGTGCACATCTCGTCCGTCCCCGCCGGGTCTGGTCCGGACTCGCTCTGGGTCTGCTAGGGGCCGGCCTGTTCGCGCTGTGGACCGCCACCTGGCGGCCGGCGGCCGGCATCGCGGGGGTCGCGCTGATGCTGCTCGGCGCGGGCGTCGCCTGGCGCGGCGGCATCCTGTATGACACCCGTGGCTCCCACGACCCGCACGGATCCCCCGGAGCGAGCCAGGAGCTCGCCGATCTGGCGCGCAACCGCGTGCACCGCGGCACAGCGCCCGGCGATATGGTCATCGATCCGCGGCTGCGGGCCGAGGCGGCCGCGACGAACCGCCGGACCGCGGCGCTGATCCGTGCCTCCGAGGCGACCCCACGTCCCACCTTCGACACCGCTGCGGCGGCCCTCCTGCTCGGCGCCGCGATCGCCCTCGTCGCGATCCAGGGCGTCTACCCGCACACCACCACCGGCCAGAGCAACGGCCTGCGCAGCCTGCTGCTCGCCGTGGTGATCGCGCTATCCGCGTTGCGCCTCCTGGTCGGACAGCGGCCGGGCCGCGCCCCCTCCGCCATCGCCGGGCTGTGCGGGGTGGTCCTGATCGCCTGCGCGCTGCTCGTCGACCACGACCGGCCGGTGACGGTGGGGCTGGAGATCGGTATCGGCGCGTGGGTGGTGCTGATGGCGCTGCTCTCCCTCGACCGCCCGCCGCGGGTAGAGCGGGCTCGCCAGGACACTGCCGCTCATGCGCCCCGCGGCCCGCGCCGCGCGCGGACGTGGCCCGAGAACGTACGGATCATGGTGGTGAGCCTGCTGATCGGCGCGACGGCGCTCGCGGTCGGCGGCCTGGCCCGCCGCCTCTCGGCCCTGATCGGGCGCACCACGCGCTGAGGCGCGTATGTCGAGTGATCTGATCGCTCATCTGGGACACTAGGCCCGTGCGAGTCTCTGCGAAGTCCGATTACGCGCTGCGTGCGCTCATCGAGATGGCCTCCCGTGAGGACGGGAAGGCCGTCTCCGCCGAGGAGCTCGGCCGCCTGCAGGAGATCCCGCACGGGTTCCTGCAGGCGATCCTGGCCGACCTCCGCAAGTCCGGCGTCGTGATCTCCCAGCGCGGTCAGTCCGGCGGCTGGCGGCTGGCCAAGTCCGCCACCGACGTCTCGGTCGCCGACGTGATCCGGGCCGTCGACGGCCCGCTGGTCAGCGTGTACGGCCTGCGGCCCGAGGCGGTCACGTACAACGACCGCGCCGACGTGCTCCAGCACGTCTGGATCGCCGCCCGCGACTCGCTGCGTGAGGTCTTCGAGAAGGTCTCCATCGCCCAGCTCGCCACCCGCAGCCTGCCCGACGAGGTCACGTCCCGTACGGCCGACGAGGACGCCTGGCAGCCGCACTGAGCCACGCACCCCAAAAGGTCACCGTGACCGTTTGGCTCGAGCGTGACCCTTTGTAAGGGTCACACTCACCGCCAAGGGTCACGGTGACCCTTTCGCGTCAGACGCGCGTCGCGCCCAGCACGGCGTTGAGGTAGACGCGCGAGCCCTCTGCGATGCCGAGGCGACGGGCGTTCGTGCGCGTCAGCTCGACCGTGACGACCTCGCCCACATCGGTGAGCACGGTCAGCCGGACCTCGAAGCCGATCCGCAGCACCCGCGAGACCGAGCCCTCGATCGCACCCGGCTCGCCCGGCGTCACGTCGACCTCGATGTCGTGCGGCCGGATCAGCTCGCCGCCGAGCGTCGTCACGTCACCGAGGAACGACATCACGAAGTCGTTGGCCGGCGCGTCGTACAGCTGGTCGGGGGTGCCGACCTGCTCGACGCGACCCTGGTTGATCACCACGATCTCGTCGGCGACCTCGAGGGCCTCCTCCTGGTCGTGGGTGACGAAGACCGTGGTCACGTGCACCTCGTCGTGCAGCCGGCGCAGCCAGTCGCGCAGCTCCTTGCGGACCTTCGCGTCGAGCGCGCCGAACGGCTCGTCGAGCAGCAGCACCGTCGGCTCGACGGCGAGCGCGCGCGCCAGCGCCATCCGCTGCCGCTGCCCACCGGAGAGCTGCGCGGGCAGCCGGTTGGCGAACTGCGACAGGTGCACCAGGTCGAGCAGCTCGTTGACCTTGCGCTCGATCTCCGGCTTGGGCTTCTTGCGGATCTCCAGGCCGAAGGCGACGTTCTTCGCCACCGACATGTGCTTGAAGGCCGCGTAGTGCTGGAAGACGAAGCCGATGTTGCGCTTCTGCGGCGGCAGGTGGGTCGCCTCGGTGCCCTCGATCGAGATCGAGCCCGAGTCGGCCGAGTCGAGCCCGGCGATGATCCGCAGCAGGGTGGACTTGCCGCCACCGGAGGGACCCAGCAGCGCGGTCAGCTGGCCGGTCGGCAGCGAGACCGACACGTCGTCCAGGGCGACGAAGTCACCGAACCGCTTGTTGACGTTCTTAACCTCGATGCTCATCGAGACTCCTTTGAGGCCTTCGGCCGCAGCAGCGCCACCACGATGAGGCAGAGCACCGCTGCGAACGCGAGCAGGAACGAGACGGAGTACGCCGTCGTCTGCTCGAAGTTCTGATATTTCTGCTGGACGAGGACGGTCGCGGTCTGGGTCTCGCCGGCCACGTTGCCGGCCACCACCTTGACCGCACCGAACTCACCCAGGGAGCGCGCGAGCGAGAGCACGACGCCGTAGACGATCGCCCAGCGGATGCCGGGGACCGTGATCCGCCAGAAGGTCTGCCAGCCGCTCGCACCGAGCGATCGGGCCGCCTGCTCCTGGTCGTCGCCTATCTCCTCGAGGACGGGGACGACCTCGCGGATGATCAGCGGCAGCGCCACGAAGCAGGTTGCCATCACCATGCCCGGCCAGGAGAAGATGATCTGGATCCCGTTGTCCTCCAGCCACGGGCCGAACCAGCCGTACCGGCCGTTGTAGACCAGGACGAGCGCGAGTCCGACCACGACCGGGGAGACCGAGAGCGGCAGATCGATCAGTGCCGAGAGCACGCGGCGGCCGGGGAAGTCGTAGCGCACCAGCAGCAGCGAGACCCCCACGCCGAAGACCAGGTTGATCGCCACCGCGAGCACCGAGACCTCGGCGGTGAGCAGCAGCGCGTGCTGCACGTCCGGATCCTGGAGCGCGGTCTGGATGCCGGTGAGCCCGTCGGCGAAGGTGTGCTGCACGACGTACCAGCTGGGCCAGAGCACCAGCATGAGCAGGTAGCCGACCACGAGGAACCGAAGCCCCCAGGTCAGCGCCGGGTTCCGCCGCCCGACGGCGGCGCTGTGGTGAGCGCGCTGCGCGCGCTTGCTCCTGCGCTCGCGGCCAGCGCTGGAGCTCGTTCCTCGCTCGCGCCGTCGCTCGCTTAGTCGCTTAGCCATTGCGACCATCCCTCCGGGCGACGCGGCGGGCGATGATGTCGAGCGAGACGATCGCGAGCAGCGCGACCACCAGCAGGACCGTCGCCACCGAGGCGGCGGCCGCGGTGTCGCCGCCCTCGAGATACGACATCACCCGTACGGACGTCACCTCGGTGCGGTGCGGCAGGTTGCCCGACAGCAGCACCAGCGAGCCGTACTCGCTGATCCCCCGCGCGAACGAGAGCGACGCGCCCGCGAAGATCGCGGGCACGAGGGTGGGCAGCACGACCCGGCGGAACGTGACCGCGCGCGAGGCGCCCAGGGAGGCGGCGGCGTCCTCGACGTCGGTCTCCATCTCCTCGAGCACCGGCTGCACCGTGCGCACCACGAAGGGCAGCGTCACGAACGCGATCGCCAAGAAGACGGCCGAGCGGGTGTTGGCGAAGTGCAGGCCGAGCGGGCTGTCCGCGCCGTAGAGGGAGAGCAGCACGAGACCGGCGACGATCGTGGGCAGCGCGAACGGGATGTCGATGACCAGGTCGAGCAGCGCCTTGCCGGGGAACCGGTCGCGGACCAGCACCCAGGCGATGATCGTGCCCATCACCATGTTGAGCGCGGTGACCAGCAGGGAGGTGCCGACGGTCAGCTTGATCGCGTCGAGGGTCTGGCTGTTGCTGAGCGTGTCGGCGTACGTGTGCCAGCCGCCGCCACTCGCCTTGACGATGATGGCGGCGAGCGGGATCAGGACCAGCAGGCTGAACCAGATCATGGCCACCCCCAGGCCGAGGCCCGAGGTGGCGTTCAGAGTCCGGGAAGCGGACCGGCTCGGCCGGCGCCGGCGAACGCGCTTGCGCGGTTCACCGACGTCCGGCCGAGCCTCCAGGACGGGCGTAGACGTCACTTTCCTGCCGCGGCCTGGAGCTTGGTGAGGACGCCCTTGTCGGCATCGAAGTACTTCGTGTTGGCGTCGGCCCAGCCGCCGAAGTCCTGGTCGATCGTGAGCAGCTTCGCCGGGGCCGGGAACGGGTCGGCCGAGTTCTCGACGCCCTTGACGTCCACGTCGCCGACCTGCGAGGCGACCGAGTCGAGCGGGCGGTAGCCGGTCTCCTCGTACAGCTTCTGGCCGTCGGCGCTCTTCTGGAAGTCGAGCCACTTCTGCGCGACCGGGGCCGCGTCCTTGGTCACCGCGCACGGGTTCTGGATGAGCAGCGAGCTGTCCGGGACGACGTAGTCCAGGTCGGTGCCGCTCTGGCGGGCGAGGATGACCTCGTTCTCGTACGAGAGCAGGACGTCGCCGGTGCCGCCGGTGAAGGCGGTGGTGGCGTCGCGGCCGGAGTCGGGCATGGCCGCGACGTTGGCGAAGAACTTCTTCATGTACGCGGCAGCACCGGCGTCGCCGCCGTTGCCCAGCGCGGAGCCGTACGCGGCCAGCAGGTTCCACTTGGCCGAGCCCGAGGACGCCGGGTTGGGCGTCACGATCTGGACGCCGGGCTTGGTCAGGTCAGCCCAGGTCTTGATGTTCTTCGGGTTCCCCGGACGCACGCCGAAGACGACGATCGACTGGGTGCAGATGCCCTTGGTGGCGTTGTTCTTCCAGTCGTCGGCGACGATGCCGGCGTCGACGAGCTTCTGCACGTCGGGCTCGAGGGAGAGGTGGACCTCGTCGGCCTTGGCCCCGGCGAGCACCGCGCGGGACTGGTCGCCGGAGGCGCCGTACGACTCCTTGAACTCGACGTTCTTGCCGTCGGCGGTCTTCTCGAACGCCGCCTCGACGCCCTTGTTGGCCTGCTGGAGCACGGAGTAGCCGACGACGTTGATCGTGTCGGCACCTCCGCCTGCGCTGGAACCGGAGTTGCTGCCGCATCCGGTCAAGGCCAGCACCCCGGCAGCGGATACAGCCGCAACCGTGACCTTGATCGACTTCATGAGAGTTCCTCGCTTCTACGTGGGATCGAAGGTCGAGCGACCTCCGTAATTCAGTAATGTCACGTAGAGTAGTGGACTTAATGCTTCTTGTCTTGTTCCGCCCAGAGTGTGGCGCGTCACATGGCGCTTGTGAGGGCAGCCACTACCGTGGGAAGGACCAGCCACGGGCGAAGGGGCGCAGGACGTTGTCGAACGGCGTGTCGAAGCAGGTCAAGCAGCTTGATCGTGTGGTCATCCGGTTCGCCGGGGACTCGGGTGACGGCATGCAGCTCACCGGTGATCGGTTCACTCAGGAGTCGGCCGTGTTCGGCAACGACCTGATGACGCTGCCGAACTTCCCCGCCGAGATCCGCGCACCCCAGGGCACCATCCCGGGGGTCTCGTCCTTCCAGGTCCACTTCGCCGACCACGACATCATGACCGCGGGTGACGCCCCCGACGTGCTGGTCGCGATGAACCCCGCCGCGTTGAAGGCCAACCTCGGCGACCTGCCCAAGGGCGCGACGATCATCGTCGACACCGCCGACTTCACCACCCGCAACCTCGCCAAGGCCGGGTACGACACCAACCCGCTCTCCCTGGTGGGTGACGCGAACGACCCGCTGGGCTCCTTCCAGGTGTTCCCCGTCGACCTGACCGGCATGACGGTGGAGGCGGTCAAGCAGTACGGCCTGTCGCGCAAGGACGCCTCGCGGGCGAAGAACATGTTCGCCCTGGGCCTGCTGTCGTGGATGTACGGCCGCCCGACGTCCTCGACCATCGCGTTCTTGGAGAAGCGGTTCGCGAAGGTCCCCGACATCCGCGACGCCAACATCACGGCGTTCAAGACCGGCTGGAACTTCGGCGAGACCACCGAGGCGTTCGCGGTCTCCTACGAGATCAGGCCGGCGCCGGCGGCGCCGGGCACCTACCGCAACATCACCGGCAACCTCGCGCTCGCGTACGGCCTGATCGCCGCCGGTGTCCGCTCGGGCCTGCCCCTGTTCCTGGGGTCCTACCCCATCACCCCGGCCTCCGACATCCTGCACGAGCTCTCGAAGCACAAGGCGTTCGGCGTCACCACCTTCCAGGCCGAGGACGAGATCGCGGGCATCGGCTCGGCGATCGGCGCCTCGTACGCCGGGTCCCTCGGCGTGACGACGACGTCGGGGCCTGGCATCGCGCTCAAGAGCGAGGCCATCGGCCTGGCGGTGATGACCGAGCTGCCGCTGCTGGTGGTCAACGTCCAGCGCGGAGGCCCTTCGACCGGCCTGCCGACCAAGACCGAGCAGTCCGACCTGCTCCAAGCGATGTTCGGGCGCAACGGCGAGGCTCCGATCCCGATCGTGGCGCCCTCGACACCCGGCGACTGCTTCTCCGCCGCCGTCGAGGCGGCCCGGATCGCGGTCACCTACCGCACCCCGGTGATGCTGCTCTCCGACGGCTACCTCGCCAACGGCTCCGAGCCCTGGCAGATCCCGTCCGTGGACTCGCTGCCGCAGATCGACCCCCGGTTCGCCGTCGCCGTCGAGGGTGAGGAGTTCATGCCGTACGCCCGCGACGAGGCGACCCTGGCACGACCGTGGGCGATCCCCGGCACGGCGGGGCTGGAGCACCGCATCGGTGGCCTGGAGAAGGGCGACGGGCACGGCAACATCTCCTACGACCCGGCCAACCACGAGCTGATGGTGCGCACCCGGGCCGCGAAGATCGCCGCGATCGCCGACTCGCTGCCGCCGCTCGAGGTCGACGATCCGTCCGGCGAGGCGAAGGTCCTGGTGATCGGCTGGGGCTCCACGTACGGGCCGATCGGGTCGGCCATCCGGCACGTCCGCAAGGCCGGGCACCACGTCGCGCAGGCCCACCTGCGCCACCTCAACCCGTTCCCGAAGGATCTGGGCGAGATCCTGAAGCGGTACGACAAGGTGCTCGTGCCGGAGATGAACCTCGGTCAGCTGCGAATGCTGCTGCGCGCCGAGTATCTGGTCGACGCGCACGGGTTCAACGTCGTCCGTGGCCTTCCGATCAAGTCCAACGAGCTGGCCGAGGCGATCGCCCGCCTCGTCGGCGAGGCCGAGGGCGTCACCGTCACCCTGCAGAACGACGAGGAGCTGTGATGAGCGTTGATCTGAACCTGCCGACATACCGCTCCGGCACCGACCTGGTCCCGTCCCTGGACGAGGGCGAGACGCAGACCGGGAAGGACTTCACCTCCGACCAGGAGGTCCGCTGGTGCCCGGGCTGCGGTGACTACGCCGTGCTCAAGGCCGTGCAGGGCTTCCTGCCCGACCTCGGCCTGCGCCGGGAGAACATCGTCTTCATCTCCGGCATCGGCTGCTCCTCGCGCTTCCCGTACTACCTCGACACGTTCGGGGTGCACTCGATCCACGGCCGCGCGCCGTCGATCGCGACCGGTCTGGCGACCGCCCGTGAGGACCTCTCCGTGTGGGTCGTCACCGGCGACGGCGACGCACTCTCGATCGGCGGCAACCACCTGATCCACGCGCTGCGCCGCAACGTCAACATGACGATCCTGCTGTTCAACAACCGGATCTACGGCCTCACCAAGGGCCAGTACTCCCCCACCTCGGAGACCGGCAAGGTCACCAAGTCGACGCCGGCCGGCTCGATCGACCACCCGTTCAACCCCGTGTCGCTGGCGCTGGGTGCCGAGGCGTCGTTCGTCGCCCGCACGATCGACTCCGACCGCAAGCACCTCACCTCGGTGCTCGCCGCAGCGGCCGCCCACCGCGGCACCTCGCTGGTCGAGATCTACCAGAACTGCCCGATCTTCAACGACGGCGCCTTCGACGGCCTCAAGACGAGCGGCCAGCAAGGCTCTGACGATGGTGGCGCGATCATCCCGCTGGTCCACGGCGAGCCGATCGTCTTCGGCACCGACGGGGCGAAGGGGCTGATCCGCGACGCCGTCACCGGCGGGGTGAAGGTCGCCCCGGTCGCCGACGTGGGTCTGGACGCGGTGATCGTGCACGACGCCCACAACCCGGACCCGACGACCGCCTTCGCGATCTCGCGGCTCACCGATGCCGGGGTGCTGCACCAGTCCCCCATCGGCATCTTCCGCCAGGTCGCGCGACCCACCTACGACGACCAGGCCCGCGACCAGATCGCGAAGGCGCAGGGCGGCGTCTCGGGTTCGCCCGAGGACCGCCTCGCCGCCCTGCTCAACGCCGGCGACACCTGGAGCGTCGCCTAGCGCCGAGTTCGTACGGAGGACCGCCGAGTTTGCACGTGGTGCAGCTCGGCGGTCTGTCGTCAGCGGGCGATCGAGACCGTGATCGGCTCGACGCTGCGGTCGGTGAGGTCGACAACGCGCGCCGAGACCCGCCGGGACGACACCAGGTGACGCACTGCGCTCACCGTCAATCGGAACCGACCGGAGGCGACGCGTTCGACCACGCGGCGCGCGACCGAGCCGTCACGGCGGACGACGGTGAACGTGCCACGGTAGCGATCGCCCTCCCGCGCGCTCGGCAGGTCGACACGCACGACCGAACGGTCATCGTTGACGTTGAGGTTCGCCTCGGCACTCGAGACGATGTAGCCGTCGGGTTGCGGGATGAGTGCGAGGGAGCAGTCGTCTCCCGAGTCTGCGCTGAAGTCTGCCTCGGGACCGAGGTAGTCGCCCTTCGGGCCGTGCGCGCTCGCGGTGATCCGGCCCCCGTGTGCGACGTACCTCTTCATCTGGAGCACGTCGACCGAGTCGTACTGCCCGTCCGCGCCGATGAGCTCGATGATGCTCGCCGCGGTCGGGCCCATGTCGACCGACCCGAGCCAGACCCGGGGTCCGACACCGCTCAGCTGCGCAACAGCTCGAACGCCTCCGGAGTCGGCTTGCCGGACCGCGAACCGGATGTTTCCCGGCCCGAGACACGAAGCGGAACCGACTACGTGATTCCCGAACGCCGGCGCCGCAGCGGTGGCCGGCGCGCGCAGACCGAAGGCGAGGGCACCAGTTGCAGCAGCCGCGAGGAGTCGCGTCGTGCGCACCATCAGCGTGCGATCGAGTACCGCTCGACCGGCGTCCGCACGGTCAGGTCGGTCATCGCGACCGACGCCTCGGTGAAGCCGGAAAGACCCTTGATGTCGCTGACCACGTAGCGCAGCATGTCGAGCGAGCCGGCGGTGCGGACCACGGTGCGGTGCTGGACGCCCGCCGCGGTTCGGACGGTGAACGCGAGCCGGTAGCGGTGGTGGCTCACCGCGGAGAGGATCGCCTGCATCGCGGCCCTGTGCCCCGTACGCACGACGAGCCCGTCGCCCATCGCGCCGGTGACCGCGTACTGACCGGCGTGGCTGATCACACCGACCGAGCACAGGGTGAGCGACGCGCTGGTGAACGACCCCGTGGCGTCGAGCGAGCGCGAGTCGCGCAGCTTGGCCGAGGCCGCGAACCGGCCGTGCTTGGCCACGAAATGCTTCCGCGGGCCGCCGAGCAGGGCGGACAGCTCGCTGTCGGAGAGGTCGCCGTCGGCGGTCGCGGCCGCCAGCGCGGCGTACGGGTTGAGCTGGAGACCGCCGCTCCACCGGACGCTGGTCACGCCCGTGACGGTGACGTGGCCCCGCTGGGTGCCGGTCCGGTCGACGCTGCTGACCAGGCGCGCCTGGCCCTCGTCGCACGTGGCGGTGCCGACCAGGCGACCGCTCGCCGCGGCGTTGGCGGCGTGCGCCGGGGTAGCCATCAGGCCGAGGGAGAGGGCACCTGCGGCCGCGGCCGCGAGGAGAGAGGTCGTACGCATGGTCATCGGCCGATCGAGTAGGTGAGGGGCTGGGTCTTGCGGTCGGTCAGATCAGTGACCGTGAGGGAGACCTTCGAGAAGCGGGCGAGGCGCTTCACGTGGCGCTCGACGATGTCGAGGACGCCCTTGCGCTTCGCGGTCTTCTCGCGGGCAAGGTGCTGGGTTCGGCCTGCGCCGGCGACGGTGAAGGTCGCGCGGTAGCGGTGGTGGCGCTCGGCCGTGATGCTCGCGTCGACCGCAGCGCGCGTACCGGCTGCGACCGCAAGGCCGCCGGTCATCGTGGCGTCACCGACGAGGTACTGCGTCCCAGCTTGGACGACCAGCGCGCTGCAGGTGGAGCGCAGGTTCGAGGACATGAACAGAGCGACCGCGTTCGCCGACGACGCATCGGCGCGGGTCGCGGCTGCGGTGAAGGCGCCGTGGTGAGCCGTGAACTGCTTGGTCGACTCCGCCGCGTCGCCGACCGACATGTCCAGGGTGTCGTCGACGCCGGCAACGACCTCGCCCAGCCATCGCTTCGTCGTGACGCCGGAGACCCTGGCGACCGCCTTGGCCGTACGGTCCGCGTCGATGCTGGTCGCGAGCCGGATCGTGCCCTCGTCCGCGCAGCTCACCGTGCCGACCACCGTCGGGGTGGGCGCAGCGGCCTGGGCGGCCGGTGAGATGAGACCGACGGAGATGACACTCGCCGCGGCGGCAGCCGCGAGCACGGCAGTACGCCGCATGATTCCCTCCCGAGAATGCGCAAGGATGGCCGCCCTCCGCGACCCGAAGCGAATCAGACCACGAAGTTGCTTTACTCGTGTTGGTTTTGCAAGAAAACGGTCCGAAGGGATCAGGCGGAGCTGACCCGGCGGGCCCTGATCGAGTCGGCGGTGAACGCGGCGAGCGCAAGCCAGACGATGCCGAACCCGATCCAGCGCCCCGTCGACATCGCCTCGTGGAAGTGGAAGACGCCGAGGGCGAACTGCAGGATCGGCGCGAGGTACTGCAGCAGCCCCAACGTCACCATCGGGACGCGCACCGCGGCGGCACCGAAGAGGATCAGCGGTACGGCGGTGACGACGCCCGACGACATCATCAGCGCGGCGTGCCCCGGCCCCTCGGTGCCGAAGTGCGACTGCCCGCGCAAGGCCAGCCCGAGCACGAAGACCAGCGCGAGCGGCGCCATGATCGCGGTCTCCAGTGCCAGCGACTCGAACGCGCCCGCACCGGCGAGCCGCTTGGCCAGCCCGTACGTGCCGAACGAGAACGCGAGCAGCACCGCGATCCACGGCACGCGGCCGTAGTCGATCGTCAGCACGGCCACCGCGACGCCGGCGACGCCGACCGCGGCCCACTGCAGTGGGCGCATCCGCTCGCGCAGCACCAGGACGCCGAGCAGCATCGTGACCAGCGGATTGATGAAGTAGCCGAGCGACGCCTCGACGACGCGGCCGTGGGTGACGCCCCAGATGTAGCCGGCCCAGTTGCAGGTGATCGTGACCGCGGCGAGGGTGAGCAGGCCGAGCTGGCGCGGGCTACGGGTCAGCGCGACGAACTGGGTGGCGCGCCGCAGGACGATCACCAGGACCGTCATCACGACGAGCGACCAGATCAGCCGATGGGCCAGGATCTCGAACGCTCCTGCGGGCTCGAGCAGGGGCCAGTAGAGCGGGAAGGCACCCCAGATCAGGTACGCGCCGATGCCGAACAGGACTCCACGCGACCGCTCCACCCCCGAAGGTTAAACGGCCTGCAGCTCGATGCCGATTCCGGCGAGCTCGGTCCGGTCCAGACCGCGGTGGGGGCGCACCCGGCGCCACAGAGCCCCGGAGGTCGGGCCTGTCAAGACGGGTCTCGGCTCCGAAGAGCTCCTCGCCGCAGCGCGAGTGCTCGGCGAAGTTGAGGTACTGGCGATCCGAGGACCACGGCGCCATCGCGAGCTGGACCGCGCGCACCTCGGAGAGGGTCGAGACCGCCTCAACGACCGCGAACGACGGGCCCCGGATGACCTCCGGCAGGTCGGGCAGTGGCGGGAAGCGCAGCAGCCGGCCCACGCACATGACCTCATCGGGCAGGTCGCGGGAGACCTGCGCCCAGGTGTGCAGCACGGTTCCGGCCCGCTCGATCGGGAAGAACAGGACGCCGGCATACACGGTGCTGATCGGGTAGAGCTCCAGCTCGATCGCGGTGACCACTGCGAAGCTGCCACCCCCACCGCGCAGCGCCCAGAACAGCTCCGGGTCGTGGTCGGCGTCGATGAGCCGGTGCTCGCCGTCTGCGGTGACGACCTTGAGCGAGAGCACGCTGTTGGCCGCGAGCCCGTGGGACCGCGCCAGCCAGCTGATGCCGCCGCCGAGGGTGTAGCCGGCGACGCCGACGTCGTGCGATGAGCCGGCGAGCGCCGTCCAGCCGTGGGCGGCGGCGCGCGGAGTCACGTCGCCCCACTGCGCCCCGGCCTCGACCCGCGCACGGCCGTGCTCGGCGTCGATCGTGACGCCGCGCATCCGCGCCAGCGACAGCAGGATGGTGCGGGCGAGCGGTCCGAGCGGCATCGCGTTGTGGCCGGTCGCCTGCGGCGCGACGCGCAGTCCGAGCCGACCGGCGGCGCGGACGATCGTCTGGATGTCCCGCGCGGACTCGGGCAGCGCGACCGCGGTCGGAGCCTGGTCGACGGTGAGGTTCCAGGCCGCGCGGGCCTGGTCCCAGTCGGTGTCGGTCGGACGGACGAGGCGCCGTCGAGATCGAGGGCGAGTGCCTCCAGCCCCTGCTCCAGGGACTCCATGGTCTGCGTCATCCCGGCCCCAACACCTCGATCGTGTGCGCGACCGTCGCCCTGGCGCTGCCGCGCGGATCGGGCTGCTCCGCAGGAGCGGCGTCGGCCCGCCTGCGGACCGCCGCCGGCCGCTGGCTGGTGCTGCACACCTCCTGCCTCACATCACCCGAGGGCGAGCCGTCGATGATCGCGCTGACCGTGGGGCCGGCGAAGTCGTCGCGGATCGCGCCGATCGTGGTCGAGGCGTACGGCCTCACCGCCCGTGAGCGTCAGATCACCGAGGGCGTCGCCCGCGGGCTGTCCAACGGCGAGCTGGCCGAGCAGCTGTTCCTGTCGCCCTACACGGTGCGCGACCACCTCAAGGCGATCTTCTGCAAGGTGGGGGTCGCCTCCCGAGGCGAGCTCGTCGCGAACGTCTTCTCCGAGCACTACGGCCCGGCGCTGCACGACGCCGACCGTCCGGCGGTACACGCCTTCTTCTGAGTCGCCCGACGGGCGAGCTCGGCGGGTTCCTCCGGGGGTGTCAGGTGGAGCGGACCGCCACCACGTCGGCGAACCTCTCCAGCGCCTCGCGGACCGGACCCTGGGGCAGCGCCGCGAGAAGGGCCTTGGCCTTCTCGGACTCGGCGACGACGTAGGCGCGGGCCTCGTCCATCGCGGGGTGCCTGCGGATCAGGTCGAGGCACTCGGCGAGGGCGGCGTCGTCCGACAGGTCGGAGTCGAGCAGCTCGAGCAGGCGGGCGTCGGCCGGGTCGGCGGAGCGGCGGGCGAAGAGGACCGGGAGGGTGGGGATGCCCTCGCGCAGGTCGGTGCCGGGCGTCTTGCCCGACTCGTCGGACTCGGAGGCGATGTCGAGGATGTCGTCGGAGATCTGGAAGGCGACCCCGACGATCTCGCCGTACTCGGTCAGTGCCGCCTCGATCTCCGGCGAGGCGCCGCCGAAGCGCGCGCCGTACTGGGCCGAGAGGGCGATCAAGGCGCCGGTCTTGCCGGCGATCACGTCGAGGTGGTGCGCGACGGGGTCGTCCCCGGCGCTCGGCGCGACGCCCTCGAGGATCTGACCCTCGACGAGGCGGGCGAAGGCGCGCGCCTGGATCCCGACCGCGTCGGCGCCCAGCTCGGCGGTGAGCTCCGAGGAGCGGGCGAAGAGCAGGTCGCCGGTGAGGATGGCGATGTTGTTGTCGAAGCGGGCGTTGGCGGAGTCGGCGGCGCGTCGTACGAGCGCCTCGTCCATCACGTCGTCGTGGTAGAGCGAGGCGAGGTGGGTGAGCTCCACGACGCAGGCCGCGCTGATCACGTCGTCGGACTCGGCGCGGTCGCCACACTCCGCGGCGAGCAGCACCAGCAGCGGCCGGAACCGCTTGCCGCCGGCCGCGAGCAGGTGCGTGGCCGCCTCGGTGATGAACGGCGACCGGCTCCGCACGTGGCCCGCGAGCTCCTTCTCGACGAGCGCCAGCCGGGCGCGCAGGCGTCCGGCCAGGGCCTCATCCGAGACGGGCAGGGCAAGGTCAGCAGTGCTCACCTGATGAATGATCCCGCATTCTCGATCAGTTGGAGAACAGGGTCCGGAACCACGCCGAGCAGGACGGTGGCCAGGGCGCAGGCCCCGATGACCACGATGCTGCCCCAGGCCGGTACGGCGACGACCGCCGTGGTGGTGCCCTCGCCGCCCGTCACGACCTCCTTCTGCGCCTGGGTGAAGAACAGGAGCAGCACGAACCGGACGTAGAAGAAGACCGACACGATGCTGGCCGCGATCGCCACCACGACCACCGGCCAGTAGCCGGCCCGCAGGGCGACGGTGAAGACCTCCCACTTCCCGATGAAGCCGCCGGTGAGCGGCAGGCCCGCCATCGAGAACAAGAAGAGGGTGAAGAGCCCCGCCACCAGCGGCGATCGCTTGCCCAGTCCGGTCCACTTGCCGAAGTCGGTCGCCTCGCCGTTGCTGTCGCGTACGACGCTCACCAGCGCGAAGGCGCCGATCGTGGCGACCGAGTAGGCCAGCAGGTAGAAGAGGATCGCGTGGGTCGCATCGGTGCCGTCGCCGTCACCGGCCGTGAAGCCGATCATGCCGGTGAGCAGGAAGCCGGTATGCGCGATGGCGCTGTAGGCCAGCATCCGCTTGACGTCGGTCTGCACGACCGCGATCGCGGCGCCGAAGAGCATCGTGGCGATCGCGACCGCGCCCATGACCGGCTGCCAGGTGAGTCGGTCGTGACCGAACGCGACCACGAAGAGCCGCAGCAGCGCCCCGAAGGCGGCGACCTTGGTCGCGGCGCTCATCCAGGCGGTGACCGCGGTCGGGGCGCCCTGGTAGACGTCGGGCGTCCAGCTGTGGAACGGCACCGCGCCGACCTTGAACAGCAGGCCGACGGCCATCAGGCCCATCCCCGCGATCAGCAGGCCGTGGTTCGCGCCGCCGTGTTGGACGACGTCGCCGATCCCGGCGAGGTCCATGGTGCCGGCGTAGCCGTAGACCAGCGAGATGCCGTAGATGAAGAAGCCGGAGGAGAAGGCGCCGAGCAGGAAGTACTTGAGCGCGGCCTCCTGCGACAGCAGGCGCCGCCGGCGGGCGAGCCCGACCAGCAGGTACAGCGGAAGGCTCAGCACCTCGAGGGCGACGAAGAGCATCAGCAGGTCACCGGCGACCGGGAAGAGCATCATGCCGCCGACCGCGAAGAGCAGTAGCGGGTACACCTCGGTGTGGTCGAGGCCCTGCTGTGCGGCGGTACGCTCCGCGGCCGTGCCGGGCAGCGCTGCGGCCTGACCGGCGAAGGCGGAGACACCGGTGTCGAGCTGGCGCTCGGCGAAGAGCAGCACGCCTGCGATCGCGACCACGAGGATGACGCCCCACAGGAAGACCCCGGGGCCGTCGACGACGAGTGCCCCCTCCGCGACGGTGCGTGGCGTGACGTCGACGCCGATGATGATCACCCGGACGAGGGCGATCACCAGACCGATCAGGGTCAGCGCCACCTGGGTGGCGTAGCGGCGCTCGCGCGGGGCGAACGCCTCGACCAGGATGCCGACGCAGGCGACGCCGAAGACGACGAAGATCGGCCAGAGCAGGCTGTACTCGAGGTGAGGGCTCACGAAGCCGTTCATCGGGTCACCGCCGCGATCACCGGGTTGGCCAGGTCGAGCAGCGGCGCCGGGTAGAAGCCGAAGAGGACCAGGGCGATCATCAGGGGAGCGACGATCGCTACCTCCGTACGGGTGAGGTCAGCGGTGGCGGCTCCGCCTACCGACACGGGGTCGGGCGGGCCGGTCATGGTCCGCTGATACATCCACAGCACGTAGATGGCCGCGAGCACGACCGCGGTGACCGCGATGGCGCCGACCCACCAGTGGTAGGCGAAGGCTCCGATGATCACCAGGATCTCCGAGACGAACTGCGACAGGCCGGGCAGGCCGGCGGTCGCGAGGCCGGCCACCAGCAGGAGGCCGGCCAGGACGGGCGCCGACCTCTCGACCCCGCGGATCGCCCGGATGGAGGCGCTGCCCTTGCGCTCGATGAGGTAGGCGGCGACGAGGAACATCGCCGCGGTGGCCACGCCGTGGTTGACCATGTAGATGATCGCGCCGGACGCGCCCTCGGCCGAGCCGCCCCCGGTCGGGGTGAGCACGAAGATGCCGAGCGCGATGAAGCCGAAGTGGCTCAGCGAGGTGAGGCCGATGAGGCGCAGGAGGTCGTCCTGGCCGATGGCGAGGAAGGCGCCGTACACGATCGAGATCAGGCACAGCGCGACCACGACCGGGGTGGCCCAGGCACTCGCCTCGGGCAGCAGGCCCAGGCAGAAGCGCAGCATCCCGAAGGTGCCGATCTTGTCGAGCACGCAGACCAGCAGGACCGAGGTCTGCGGGGTCGCGCTCTCGGAGGTGTCGGCCAGCCAGGTGTGGAACGGGAACAGGGGTGCCTTGACCGCGAAGCCGATGAAGAAGGCGACGAAGATCCAGCGACCCGCCACCGTGCCGATGTCGGCGTGCTGCAGGTCGGTGAGCAGGTACGAGGGGCTGTCCGGCTGCACGGCGTAGAAGCCGATGACGCCACCGAGCAGCACGAGTCCGCCGCCGAGCTGGTACATCAGGAACTTCAGCGCTGCGAAGGAGCGCTGGGGGCCGCCGTGGCCGCCGATCATGAAGTACGCCGGGATGAGCGTGGCCTCGAAGAAGACGTAGAACAGGAACAGGTCGGTGGCGCTGAAGACCACCAGCGCGAAGCTCGTCAGCGCGAGCGCCCAGGCGAACCAGCCGTAGGTGTGGGAGCGCAGCGCGGTCAGCATCACGATCGGCACCAGCGCCGCGGTGAGCAGGATCAGCAGCAGCGCCATCCCGTCGAGGCCGAGCGCGAGGTGCACGCCGATGCGCGAGATCCAGTCGACGCTGTACGTCTCCTGGAAGCCCGAGCCGCTCCGATCGAAGCGGAACGTCGCGACGATCGCCACGGCCAGGGTGGCGAGCGCGAAGGCGATCGCCACCTGGCGGGCCGCCATGTCGCTGCGACGGCCGACGAGTGCGGAGCACAGCGCTCCGATCAGCGGGACCAGACACAAGGTCGCGATCACTGCCAGTTCACCACCATCAGGGCGAGGACGACGACGACAGCGCCGCCGAGGACGGAGAGGGCGTACGAGCGGACGAAGCCGTTCTGGGCCTTCCGGAAGATGCCGGCGAACGCACCGACCGCGACCGGGCCGCCGGTCATCAGCCCGTCCACGCCGTACTTGTCGATCTCGAGCAGCGCCCCGGTGAGCTTGCGGCCGGGCAGGATCACGAAGGTGTCGTTGATCTCGTCGCCGTAGAGGTCCTGGCGTGCGACCGCCACCGGCCAGCGCACGTCGGTGGGCGCGGTGTCCGGTACGGGCCGCCTGCCGACCAGGAACCAGGCCAGTGCCACCCCGCAGGCGACGACGAGCACGGCGAGCAGCGAGATCAGCCAGGCCGGAGCGCCCGACGACTCCTCCGGTGGCTCGCCGACGATCGGCGCCAGGTAGTCCTGGATCCAGCTGCCGAGCAGCATCACGCCACCGAGCACCGACAGCGCGGCGAGCACGACCAGCGGGCCGGTCATGATCGACGGCGACTCGTGCGGATGCACGCCATCGCGCCAGCGCTTCTCGGTGAAGAACGTCATCAGCATCAGCCGGGTCATGTAGAACGCGGTGATGCCGGCGCCGAACAGCGCCAGCGCGCCGATCCACCAGTGCTCGTGCCAGGCGGCGTCGATGATCTTGTCCTTCGACCAGAAGCCGGAGAAGCCCGGGAAGCCGATGATCGCGAGGTAGCCCATCGCGAAGGTCAGGAACGTGACCGGCATGGCGCGGCGCAGCGCACCGTAGTGCCGCATGTCGACGTCGTCGTCCATCGCGTGCATCACCGAGCCGGCGCCCAGGAACATGTTGGCCTTGAAGAACCCGTGCGTGAGCAGGTGGAAGATCGCGAACGCGTAGCCGGCCGGGCCGAGGCCGGCGGCGAGCATCATGTAGCCGATCTGACTCATCGTGGAGCCGGCCAGCACCTTCTTGATGTCGTCCTTCGCGGTACCGATGATCGCGCCCCACAGCAGCGTCACGGTGGCGACCACGACCACGGCCGTACGGGCGACGGGCGCCGCGTCGAGGATCGCGTGCGAGCGGACCATCAGGTAGACGCCGGCGGTGACCATGGTCGCCGCGTGGATCAGGGCCGACACCGGGGTCGGGCCCTCCATCGCGTCGAGCAGCCACGCCTGCAGGGGGACCTGCGCGGACTTGCCGCAGGCACCCAGCAGGAGCAGCAGGCCGAGCCACGTCATCGTGGTCTCACCGGCGTGCTGGGCGCCGGCGTTGACCACGTCGAAGCTCGTCGAGCCGAAGGTGGTGAAGCACAGCGCGATCGCCAGCGAGAGGCCCATGTCGCCGACCCGGTTCATCACGAACGCCTTCTTGGCGGCCGCGGCGGCCGACGGCTTGTGCTGCCAGAAGCCGATCAGGAGGTACGAGGCCAGGCCGACGCCCTCCCAGCCCAGGAAGAGGACGAGGTAGTTGGCGGCCAGCACGAGCGTGAGCATCGCGGCGACGAAGAGGTTGAGGTAGCCGAAGAAGCGCCTCTTGCGCTCGTCGTGCGCCATGTAGCCCAGCGAGTAGACGTGGATCAGCGACCCGACGCCCGTGATGAGCAGCAGGAACAGGCTGCTGAGCTGGTCGTAGAGCAGGTCGGCGCCGACGTTGAGCTTGCCGGCCTCGAACCACGTCCACAGGTGCACCGACTGCGAGCGGGCGTCGTCGGGCTGGCCCAGGGTGTGCACGAAGAGGACCAGCGCGCAGACGAAGGACGCGATCGGCAGGAGCGTCGCGAGGTACGGGCCCCAGGAGTCCGTACGGCGACCGCCGATGAGCAGGACCGCGGCCCCGAGGAGCGGCAGCGCGATGACGAAGGGCAGGACGTTGCTCACCACTTGAGGAGACTCGCGTCGTCGATGGAGGCCGACCGGCGGCTCCGGAAGATGGTCATGATGATGGCCAGCCCGATGACGACCTCGGCGGCCGCGACGACCATCACGAAGAAGGCGGTCACCTGGCCCTCGAGGTTGCCGTGCAGGTTGCTGAAGGAGACGAGCGACAGGTTGGCCGCATTGAGCATCAGCTCGATGCACATGAAGACCACGATCGCGTTGCGTCGGATCAGCACGCCCGTGGCGCCGATCGAGAACAGGACCGCACTCACGATGAGGTACGGCGTCACGTCAGTCATGGTTGGCCTCGATCGCAGTGCCGTTCTTCGGGTGGCCGTGCAGGCCGGCGGGGATGCTCTGCTTGGCGTGGCTGCCGTCGGGCAGCAGCGCCGGGGTGTCGACCGCGTTGTGGCGCGCCAGCGTGCCGGGGGCGGGCAGCGGGCCGAGGTGCAGACCGCTCTCCCCGTACGCCCGGACCCGCTCGCGGGCGAGCTCGGCCTGGGTGGACCTGGGCTCGGTCCGCTCGCGGTGGGCCAGCACCATCGCGCCGACCGCCGCGGTGATCAGCAGCGCGCTGGTCGCCTCGAAGGCGACGACGTAGCGGCTGAAGAGCAGGTTGGCGAGCGCCTCGAGGTTGCCGCCGGCGTTGGCGGTGGCCAGGCCCTTCATGGTGCCGAGCGAGAGCTGGCCGATCATGGCGAGCACGATCACCGCCAGGATCAGCCCCATCAGCAGCGAGGCGACCTTGTGACCCCTGATGCTCTCGGTGACCTCGTCACTGACGTCGACGCCGACGAGCATCAGCACGAACAGGAAGAGCATCAGCACGGCGCCGGTGTAGACGATGATCTGCACCGCGAACAGGAACGGCGCGTCCAGGCTGGCGTAGACGAAGGCCAGGTTGATCATCACCACGGCCAGCAGCAGCGCGGCGTGGACGGCCTTGCGGACCACCAGGATGCCGAGCGCGGCCAGGATCATCAGCGGCGCGGTGACCACGAAGGTGGCCGTCATCGGATGATGCCTTCCGGCGCGTAGTAGGACTGCTCGTCGTCGCCCAGCCGCATGGGGTGCGGCGGGTGCTCCATGCCCTCGCTCAGCGGGGCGAGCAGGTCGGACTTCTCGTAGATGAGGCTCTCGCGGGAGGTGTCGGCCAGCTCGTACTCGTTGGTCATCGTCAGCGCCCGGGTCGGGCAGGCCTCGATGCACAGGCCGCACAGGATGCAGCGCAGGTAGTTGATCTGGTAGACGCGGCCGTACCGCTCACCGGGCGAGTAGCGCTCCTCGTCGGTGTTCTCGGCGCCCTCGACGTAGATCGCGTCCGCAGGGCAGGCCCAGGCGCACAGCTCGCAGCCGATGCACTTCTCCAGGCCGTCGGGGTGACGGTTGAGCTGGTGCCGGCCGTGGAAGCGGGGAGCAGTGGGGGCCTTCTCGAAGGGATACTGCTCCGTCACCGGCTTCTTGAACTGCGTGGTGAAGGTGACCGCGAACCCGGCGACCGGGTCCCACAGGTTCTCCTTGATCGTGCCCATCAGGAGGCCTCCTCGATCGAGCGCGTTGCCGGGATGGACGCGGGGAAGGTGAGCGGGGCGGCGGCGCCGCGGACGGCGCCGCCGGCCGGCATCGCCGGGGTCGGGAAGGCGCCCTGCGCCTCGAACACCGGCAGGACCGGTGCCTTCGGCCCGCTGAGCAGGTAGCCGACCATCCCGATGGTGAAGAGCACGGACGGCACCGCGAGCCAGCGCGGGTCGAAGCCGTTCTCCAGCGCGACGACCCGCACGGTGGCGACGATGCAGATCCAGACCAGCGAGAGGGGGATCAGCCGCTTCCAGCCGAGGGCCATGAACTGGTCGTACCGCAGGCGCGGCAGCGAGCCGCGCAGCCAGATGAAGATCCAGATGAAGGCGAAGAGCTTGCCGAAGAACCACAGCACCGGCCAGTAGCCCTCGTTGGCGCCGGCCCAGACGTGGTCGATCCAGAACGGCACGTGCCAGCCGCCGAGGAACAGGGTGGTCGCGATCGCGGAGACGGTGGCCATGTTGACGTACTCGGCGAGGAAGAACAGCGCGAACTTCAGCGAGCTGTACTCGGTGTGGAAGCCGCCGACCAGCTCGCCCTCCGCCTCGGGGAGGTCGAACGGCGCGCGGTTGGTCTCACCCACCATCGAGATCGCGTAGATGAGGAAGCTCGGCATCAGCACCAGGCCGAACCACAGGTCGCCTTGGGCGGCCACGATCGCGCTGGTCGACAGGCTGCCGGAGTAGACGAAGACCCCGACGAGGGCCAGGCCCATCGCGACCTCGTACGAGATCATCTGCGCGCTGGAGCGCAGACCGCCCAGGAGCGAGTACGTCGAGCCGGAGGCCCAGCCGCCGAGCACGATGCCGTAGATCCCGATGCTGGCGATCGCCATCACGAACAGGACCGCGACCGGTAGGTCGGTGAGCTGGAGCGGTGTGCGCTGACCGAAGAAGTCGACCACCGGGCCGAACGGGATGACCGAGAAGGTCACGAAGGCCGGGATGACCGCCAGCACGGGCGCGGTGACGAAGACGACCTTGTCCGCGTTGGTCGGCGTCAGGTCCTCCTTGAGGGCCAGCTTCACGCCGTCGGCCAGCGATTGCAGGAGGCCGAAGGGGCCGTGCACGTTGGGTCCGATCCGGTGCTGCATCCGGGCGACGACGCGGCGCTCCCACCAGATGTTGAACAGGGTGAGGACGACACAGACGACGAAGACGAGGAGGACCTTGATGAGGATGACCCACCACGTGTCCTGCCCGAAGTCCGCCAGGGTGCCGCTCGTGTCGAGCAGAGTCATGCGTGGCTCACCTCCACCATCGAGCCGGGCGAGGCCAGGTCGGCGAGGATGCCGCGGCCGATGCTGTTGCTCGGGAACCAGACGACGTCCTCAGCGACGTCGGCCTCCTGCGCCGGCACGGTGATCGCGCCACGGTCTCCGGTCAGCGTGACCGTCGTGCCGTACTTCAGCAGGTTGTCGCGCGACATCAGGGCGACAGCGGGCCGGGCGGTCGCCAGGTACGACTTGTCGCCGGCCTGGAGGCTGCCGTTGTCGATCATCAGCTTCCAGGTCGAGAGGCGGAACGTGCCGGCGACCGACGGGGTCCGGACACGACCCGACGCGCTCGTCGAGGAGGCGTCGCGCGGTAGGAGCGCGGCCGTATCGACACCGCGGAAGCGCTTGGCGATGTGCCCGAGGATCTCGGCGTCGGAGTACGTGGCCGGCAGGTCGAACGTCTTCGGGAAGCTGCGGTGGCGGCCCTCCCAGGTGACGAAGGTGCCGGCCTTCTCGGTGACCGCCGCGACGGGGAGGACCACGTCGGCGCGCTGGGTGACCGCGGACTCCCGCAGCTCGAGGCTGACGACGAAGCCGGCGGCGTCGAGGGCCGCGAGGAAGGCGGCCGGGTCGGCGGTGTCGTCGGGGTCGACGCCGCCGACGACGAGTGCGGTGATGTCACCGCTGAGGGTCGCCTCGACGATCTGGTCGGCGTCGCGGGTGTGGGCGTCGAGCGGGAACGCGCCGGCCTCGACGGCACCGCGGTCACCCGCGCGCCGCGGGACCCAGCCGATCCGCGCACCGGACGAGGCGGCCAGGGCCGCGACGGCGTCGAGCGCACCGGGCGAGGTCGCGAGCCGCTCCCCCACCAGCAGGATCGCACCCGCACCGGGATCGAGGCCGCCGATGACGTCGGCCTCACCGCCAGGAGCACAGCGGACGAGCTCGGCACCGAGCTTGTGCGACCCGGCGGACAGCAGTGACGCGACCGTTCGGATGCGCTTGCCGTCCCGGACCGCCCGGAGGCGCAGGAAGATCGTGCCGGCCTCGTCCTCGGGCTCGAGACCGAGGAGCACGACCTCGGAGGCGGCGTCGAGATCGGCGTAGGTGACCGGGGACGCGCCGCGTACGTGGGTGGCGAGGAAGCGGGTCTCCTCGGCCGACAGCGGGCGGGCACGGAAGTCGACATCGGCACCGCCGAGGGTGTCGCGGGCGAAGCCGGCGTACGCCTGGGCGTCCTCGAGCGTCACGCGGCCACCGGGCAGGACGCCGACACCGCCGGCGGCGGCGAGGCCACGCGCGGCGAGCTCGAACGCCTCGATCCAGGAGGCCGGTCGGAGCGATCCGTCCTCGTCGCGGACCTGGGGATAGCGCAGCCGGTCGAAGGCCTGCGCGTAGCGGAACGCGAACCGGTCCTTGTCGGTGATCCACTCCTGGTTGACCTCGGGGTCGTTGCCCGCGAGACGACGCATCACCTTGCCGCGACGGTGGTCGATCCGGATCGCGGCACCGCAGGCGTCGTGCTCGGCGATGCCCGGTGTGGAGACCAGGTCGAAGGGGCGCGACCGGAAGCGGTAGGAGGCCGAGGTCAGCGCCCCGACGGGACAGATCTGGATGACGTTGCCGGAGAAGTAGGAGGAGAAGTCGCGGCCCTCGGCGATGCCGATCTGCTGGCGCGCGCCGCGCTCGATCAGCGCGATGCCCGGGTCGCCGGGGATCTCGGCGGCGAAGCGGGTGCAGCGCTGGCACACGATGCAGCGCTCACGATCGAGCAGCACGTTGGCCGACAGGCTGATCGGCTTCTCGAAGGTGCGCTTCACGCCCTCGAAGCGGGTCTCGCCCTGACCGTGGCTCATCGCCTGGTTCTGCAGGGGGCACTCCCCGCCCTTGTCGCAGACCGGACAGTCGAGCGGGTGGTTGACCAGCAGGAACTCCATGATGCCGGTCTGTGCCTTCGCGGCGGTGGTGTTGCTCGTCTCGACGATCATGCCCTCGGCGACCGGGATGGTGCAGGAGGCCTGCGGCTTGGGGAAGCCGCGGCCGTTGCCGGCGTCGGGGATGTCGACCAGGCACTGGCGGCACGCGCCGACCGGGGCGAGCAGCGGGTGGTCGCAGAACCGGGGGATCTGGGTGCCGATCTGCTCGGCTGCCCGGATCACCAAGGTGCCCTCGGGCACCGTGACGACGGTGCCGTCGATGGTCAGCGTGACGGTCTTCTCGGCCGTCTTGTCAGGCGTGGTGGTCATGCCGGGGCCAGCGCTCGCTCCGCCGTTGTCGCTCACTTGGTCGCCTCCTGCGCGAAGAGGGTGGACGCCGCCGGGTCGAACGGGCAGCCGCCGTGGTCGAGGTGATCGAGGTACTCCTGGCGGAAGTACTTGATCGACGAGGTGATCGGGCTGGTGGCGCCGTCGCCGAGCGCGCAGAACGAGCGACCCAGGATGTTGTCGCACTGGTCGAGGAGCAGGTCGAGGTCGGACGCGCTGCCCTCGCCCCGCTCGAGCTTCGCGAGCACCTGGGCCAGCCAGTACGTGCCCTCGCGGCACGGCGTGCACTTGCCGCAGGACTCGTGCTTGTAGAACTCCGTCCACCGCAGCACGGCGCGGACGACGCAGACCGTCTCGTCGAAGATCTGCAGCGCGCGGGTGCCGAGCATCGAGCCGGCCGCGGCGACCGACTCGAAGTCGAGCGGCACGTCGAGGTGTTCGTCGGTGAACAGGGGCGTCGAGGAGCCGCCCGGGGTCCAGAACTTCAGCCTGCGGCCGTTACGCATCCCCCCCGCGAGCTCGAGCAGCTCGCGCAGCGTGATGCCGAGCTCGGCCTCGTACTGGCCGGGGCGGGTGACGTGACCCGACAGCGAGAAGATGCCGACACCGTTGGACTTCTCGGTGCCCATGTCGGCGAACCAGTCCGAGCCGTGGCGCACGATGGCGGGCACCGAGGCGATCGACTCGACGTTGTTGATCACCGTCGGGCTGGCGTAGAGGCCGGCGACGGCGGGGAACGGCGGACGCAGGCGGGGCTGGCCGCGGCGGCCCTCGAGGGAGTCGAGGAGCGCGGTCTCCTCACCGCAGATGTACGCGCCCGCCCCGGCGTGCACCGTGATCTCGAGATCGCCGAGCAGGCCGGCCTCGCGCGCCTCGCGGGCGGCGGCGAGGAGGCGGCGGTAGACGTGCAGCACCTCTCCGCGCAGGTAGATGAAGGCGTGCTGGGCGCGGATCGCGTGCGAGCTGATGGCGACGCCCTCGATCAGGGTGTGCGGGCTCGCCATCAGCAGCGGGATGTCCTTGCAGGTGCCCGGCTCGGACTCGTCGGCGTTGACCACGAGGTAGCGCGGCTTGCCGTCCTCGAGCGGGGGCAGGAACCCCCACTTCATGCCGGTCGGGAACCCGGCGCCGCCACGACCGCGCAGGCCGCTGCCCTTGACCATCTCGACGACGGCCTCCGGCTCCATCGCGCGGGCCGTCTCCAGCGCCTCGTACCCACCCGAGGCGCGGTAGCCGTCGAGGGTCCAGGCGCGCTCGTCGCCCCAGGTGGCACTCAGGACCGGCGTCAGCGTGGCGCTCATGCGTCCTCGTCCCTCATCTCGTCCTCGACCTCGTGCTGCAGCTCTTCGGGCGTGAGCCCGCCGGCCGGGACGACCGGGTCGGCCAGCTCGACGCTCGGGCGATGCTCCTCGGGCGACTCAGTCATCGCTGTCCCCCTTCGCACCGACACCCGCGCCCGCGGGGGTCCACCCCTGATCACGGGCGATCTCCAGGCCGACCAGCGAGGCCGGGCCGGCGGCCGGGCCCTCGTCGGCGAGGCCGTCCTCGAAGCCGGCGAGCACCCGCTCGGCCTGCTTCCAGGTGCAGATCCTGGGCCCGCGGGTGGAGGCGACGGGGTGGCCGGCGCGGAGCGCCTCGACCGTACGGACGAGGCCGTCGGGGGTCTGGTTGTCCAGGAACTCCCAGTTGACCATCACCACGGGCGCGTAGTCGCAGGCCGCGTTGCACTCGACCCGCTCGACGCTGACCGTGTACTGGTCGCCCTGACGCTTGTCGGCGATCTCGTCGGGGCCGACGTCGAGATGCTCGGTGAGCCGCTGGTGGATCGCGTCGCCGCCCATCACCGCACAGAGCGTGTTGGTGCAGACGCCGACGTGGAAGTCACCGACGCGGTGGCGCTTGTACATCGTGTAGAAGGTCGCGACCGCGCTCACCTCGGCAGGGGTCAGACCCAGCACCTCGGCGCAGGCATCGATCCCGGCCGGGGTCACGGACCCCTCGGTCGACTGCACCAGATGCAGCATCGGAAGCAGGCCGGAGCGGGCCTGCGGGTAGCGAGCCGCGATCTCGCGCAGCTCGCCGTACGTCTTCTCGTCGATGCTCATGCCGTCTGGACCCCTCGGTCGCTCGCTCGTGCCTCGCTCGTCCCGGTCGGCGTCATCATCGGTCGACGCCTCCCATCACGGGATCGATCGAGGCGATCGCGACGATGACGTCGGCGACCATGCCGCCCTCGGACATCACGCTGGTGGCCTGGAGGTTGGTGAACGACGGGTCGCGGAAGTGCACCCGGTACGGGCGCGTGCCGCCGTCGGAGACCACGTGCGCGCCGAGCTCGCCGCGCGGCGACTCGATCGCGGCGTACGACTGACCGGCCGGCACGCGGAAGCCCTCGGTGACCAGCTTGAAGTGGTGGATGAGGGCCTCCATCGACTCGCCCATGATGTGGCGGATGTGGTCGAGGCTGTTGCCCATCCCGTCGGTGCCGATCGCGAGCTGTGAGGGCCAGGCGATCTTCTTGTCGGCGACCATCACCGGAGCGCCCTCGAGCCGCGAGAGCCGGTCGGCGGCCTGCTCGACGATGCGCAAGGACTCGTCCATCTCGGCCAGGCGCACCCGGAAGCGGCCGTAGGAGTCGGCGGTGTCCCAGGTGATGACGTCGAAGTCGTAGTCCTCGTACCCGCTGTAGGGCTGCGTCTTGCGCAGGTCCCACGCATAGCCGGTCGAGCGCAGGATCGGGCCGGTGATCCCGAGCGCGAGGCAGCCCTCGAGGTCCAGGTGGCCCACGCCCTCGAGGCGGCCACGGAAGATCGGGTTGGCGTTGCAGAGCGCGGCGTACTCGGGCAGGCGCTTGCGCATCAGCGCGATGAAGTCGCGGATCTCGTCGAGCGCGCCCGGCGGGAGGTCCTGCGCGACGCCGCCCGGGCGGATGAACGCGTGGTTCATCCGCAGGCCGGTGATGAGCTCGAAGAGGTCGAGGACCAGCTCGCGCTCGCGGAAGCCGATCGTCATCACGGTCAGGGCGCCGATCTCCATGCCGCCGGTCGCGATCGCGACCAGGTGGGAGGAGATGCGGTTGAGCTCCATGAGGAGGACCCGCATGACCTGGGCCTTCTCCGGCACGTCGGCCTCGATGCCGAGGAGGCGCTCGACGCCCAGCACGTACGCGGTCTCGTTGAACAAGGGCGCCAGGTAGTCCATCCGGGTGACGAACGTGGTGCCCTGCACCCAGGAGCGGTACTCCATGTTCTTCTCGATGCCGGTGTGCAGGTAGCCGATGCCGCACCGGGCCTCGGTGACGTTCTCGCCCTCGAGCTCGAGGATCAGCCGGAGCACGCCGTGGGTCGACGGGTGCTGCGGGCCCATGTTGACGACCACCCGCTCCTCGGGGGTCTCCTTGAGGAGGTCGCTGAGCTGGTCCCAGTCCTGGCCGGTGGCCGTGAAGACCGTGCTGCCCGGAGCATCGAAGTCCGCGGCCGTGTCGTGTGAGGTGCTCATGCGAGCATGCCCCCTTCTGTGGCGCCGTCGCGAGCGGCGTCATGGGCGTGTGATGGCAAGGCGGAGGCGGGAGCCGTGGCGGAGCCACGGCGACCGACGACAACGAAGCCAGCGCGCGGCCAGGGCGTCGCGTAGCAGGCGTCCACGGAAGAGGTCATGCGTAGGTCCTCCTCTGGTCCGGCGGGGCGATGGTGGCGCCGTGGTAGTCGACCGGGATGCCGCCGAGCGGGTAGTCCTTGCGCTGCGGGTGGCCGACCCAGTCGTCGGGCATGAGGATCCGGGTCATCGACGGGTGACCGTCGAAGATCAGGCCGAACATGTCGTACGTCTCTCGCTCGTGCCAGTCCAGCGTCGGGTAGACCGACACCAGGCTCGGCACGTGCGGGTCGCTGTCGGGGGCGCTGGTCTCCACCCGGACGCGACGGTTGAAGGTCATCGAGAGCAGGTGGTAGACCGCGTGCAGCTCGGCACCGGTCTGCTCGGGGTAGTGCACCCCGCTGACGCCGCTGCACAGCTCGAAGCGCAGCCGGGCGTCGTCGCGCAGCTGCTGCATCAGCGCGGCCAGCTGCTCGCGGCGCACGATCAGGGTGAGCTCGCCGGCGTGCAGCACGACGCGCGGCTCCTCGCCCAGGGAGTCGGTGACCGCGTCGGCCAGCTGGTCGTACCACTCGCCGTACGGACGGGTGGCCAGCGGCGGGAGGGCGACCGTACGGACCAGGCCGCCGTAGCCGCTGGTGTCCCCGGAGCCGGTGACGCCGAACATGCCGACGCGGGCACCGATCTCCCCGGAGCCGGGGAAGCCGGTGGTCGACTCGGTGGTCGCCTCGGGCAGGGTGTCGTCGCTCATCGGAGCAGTCCCGTCTGATCGATCAGCGGGAGCTGGCGCAGCGCGTTGTTCTCGCGCTCCTCGACCAGCGCGGCCGCGTTGGGGCCGAGCTTGGCGCCCTGGATCTGGTCGTGCAGCTTGAGGATCGCGTCGATCAGCATCTCCGGGCGCGGCGGACAGCCGGGGAGGTACATGTCGACGGGGACGACGTGGTCGACGCCCTGCACGATCGCGTAGTTGTTGAACATCCCGCCGGAGCTGGCGCAGACGCCCATCGCGAGCACCCACTTGGGCTCGGGCATCTGGTCGTAGATCTGGCGAAGGACCGGGGCCATCTTCTGGCTCACCCGGCCCGCGACGATCATCAGGTCGGCCTGACGCGGGGAGGCGCGGAAGACCTCCATGCCGAAGCGGGCCAGGTCGTACTTGGGGCCGCCGGACGTCATCATCTCGATGGCGCAGCAGGCCAGGCCGAAGGTGGCCGGCCAGAGGCTGGCCTTGCGCATGTAGCCCGCGACGCCCTCGACGGTGGTCAGCAGGACGCCGCTCGGGAGCTTCTCTTCGATACCCATGTCAGTGCCTCAGTCCCACTCGAGCCCACCGCGTCGCCACACGTACGCGTAGGCGACGAAGACGGTGAGGATGAAGAGCCCCATCTCGACCAGGCCGTAGACCCGCAGCTGGTCGAGGTAGACGGCCCACGGCAGCAGGAAGATGATCTCGACGTCGAAGACGATGAAGAGCATCGCGATCACGTAGTACTTCACCGGGAAGCGGCCGTCGAGCGCCTGCGGGGTGGGGTCGATGCCGCACTCGTACGCGTCCGCCTTGGCGCGGTTGTGGCGCCTCGGGCCGACCAGGGCGCTCATCGCCACCGAGCCGATCGCGAAGGCGGCGGCCAGTGCGAGCAGCACCAGGATCGGTGCGTACAGATGCATCGCTCTCCTCCTCCCGGCCCACCGTCATTTGAGACTTTGTGAATTCGTTCACGTGTGGCCCGGCTCACATATTGCCACTTCTGTCACAGATGGCAAGACCAAAATGCAAAGCGCCCCGACCTGTCTCATCGACAGGACGGGGCGCGTGCGTCCGCGGGCCTCGGAGAGGGTCAGGCGCGGCCGTGGTGGAGCGCCACGATGCCGCCCGACAGGTCGGTCCAGCCGACCTCGGACCAGCCCGCCTGCTGCACCAGCGCGGCCAGCCCGGCCTGGTCGGGCCAGGCACGGATCGACTCGGCGAGGTAGACGTAGGCGTCCGGAGAGGAGGAGACCGCTCGGGAGACCGCCGGGAGCGCCTTCATGAGGTACTCCATGTACACGGTGCGGAACGGCTTCCAGGCCGGATGGGAGAACTCGCAGACCACGAGCCGCCCGCCCGGCTTGGTCACCCGGCGCAGCTCGCGCAGGCCCGCGACCGGGTCGACGATGTTGCGCAGCCCGAAGGAGATCGTCACCGCGTCGAAGGTGGCGTCCTTGAACGGCAGCTTGGTGCCGTCACCGGCCGTGAAGGGCAGCTGCGGCTTGGCGGCCTTGCCGACGGTCAGCATGCCCAGGGAGAAGTCGCACGGAACCACGGTGGCGCCCGCGTCGCGGAACGGCTGGGAGGACGTACCGGTGCCGGCGGCGAGGTCGAGGACCAGCTCGCCGGGCTGCGGTGCGACCGCCGCGATGACGCGCTTGCGCCAGCGGCGGTCCTGGCCCATCGAGAGGACGTCGTTGGTCACGTCGTAGCGACGGGCGACGGCATCGAACATCCGGCGGACCTCGCCGGGCTGCTTGCCGAGATCGGCGCGGGTCACGCCGGCCTCAGCCGATCTGGTCGAGGACCAGAGCGGTGACCTTGGCGACGTCCGAGGCCGCGACCGACGGCGCGCTGACCTGGACGGTGAGCTCACCCTTGCTCTGCTGGCACTTGGTCTGGGCCGGCTGGACCTGGCCGCCGGTGGCGACGGTGCCGGTCACGATGCAGGTGGCCTTGCCGACCTTCACCAGCTGGTCCACGGTCGAACCCTGCTGGAGCTTGGCCGGGTCGGAGATCTCACCCGGGGAGACCGCGCCGCCCGCGGCGCGGAAGGCCTGGGCGAAGAAGATCGACTGGCCGCCGTCCTTCAGGTAGATCGCGTTGCCGAAGCCACCGCCGGTGGTCTTCTTCAGCTGGGTGTCGCCGAAGTCGATCTCCGCCTGGACGGCCTTGACGACCTGGGCCTCCTGGCCGGCCATCGACGGGTTGCCCTTCCATGCCTCGACGTCGGTGGCGGACTTGTAGCCGCCGGGCAGCGTCGTGGGCATCGTGATCGCGGAGGCGTTCGCGGTGTCGCCGACGGCCTTCGGCAGGAAGACCGCGAAGAGGACGACGAGCGCCAGCGCGACGGCGCCGAACGCAATACCGGTCAGGGGAACATCACTGTTACGGGTGTCGCTCACGGTCTCTCCTCATTCGTGGTCGCAGTCACGCTACCGGGCGCGCGGTGAGTGGCCACAACCGGGCCGCGTGACGGACCGGGCTACTCTCAGCGGGTGCCCTTCGCTGTACCGGCCCGTGATGAACCGGCCTTCGACGTGCCGGCCCTGATCGCACGCACCGCCGTGGTCGACGACTCTCGTCGCCTCAGCGCGCTCCTCGAGCTCCTGCCCGCGTCCGAGGCCGGCTCCGACCTGGTCTCATGGGTGCGGCGGGGCGAGGGCCTGGTCGGCTGGGGCACCGCCGCGCTCGTCCGGACCGCCGGACCGACCCGCTTCGCCGACGCCGCGAAGTGGTGGTCTGAGGTGGTCGCCCGGGCGACCGTGACCGACGAGGTCGGCGAGCCCGGGACGGGCCTGGTCTCGTTCGGCTCCTTCGCCTTCTCCGACGCGCCGGGCGACTCCGTCCTGGTCGTGCCGTCGATCGTGGTGGGCCGCCGGGGCGCGACGACGTGGGTCACCACCATCGAATCTGCACCTGCAACCGCCGAGGCGGCAGCTGTGCCCGCCGCGTCCGCACGGGCGTCCGCACCCGGTGCAGACGCGACGGCCCTCGGTGCGAACTCGGCGCGCTTCTCGGAGTTCGACGGCGAGCGCTGGATGGCCGTGGTCGCCGACGCGGTGGAGCGGATCAACCGGGGCGACCTGGAGAAGGTCGTGATCGCCCGCGACCTGATCGCCACGCTCGCCGAGCCGATCGACGTCCGGGCGCCGCTGACCCGGCTGGCCGACGCGTACCCGATGTGCTGGACGTTCCACGTCGACGGGCTCTTCGGCGCGACGCCGGAGCTGCTGGTCCGTCGCGAGCGCGGCCTGGTCACCTCGCGCGTCCTGGCCGGCACGATCCGTCGTACCGGCGACGACGAGCACGACCTGACGCTCGCCGCCACGCTCGCCCGCTCCTCGAAGGACCTGGAGGAGCACGAGTACGCGGTCCGGTCGGTCGCCGACGCGCTCGACCCGCACTGCTCCTCGATGAACGTGCCGGAGTCACCGTTCGTGCTGCACCTGCCGAACGTCATGCATCTGGCCACGGACGTCACCGGCGTGGCCCGCGACGACCGCACCTCGCTCCAGCTCGCCGAGGCGCTGCACCCCTCCGCCGCCGTCGGTGGCACGCCGACGGCGGACGCCGTCGCGCTGATCGCCGAGATCGAGGGCATGGAGCGCGGCCGCTATGCCGGGCCGGTCGGCTGGATGGACGCGACCGGCGACGGCGAGTGGGGCATCGCGCTGCGCTCGGCCGAGATCGTCGACCCCACCACCGTCCGGCTGTTCGCCGGCTGCGGCGTGGTCGGCTCCTCGGTGCCCGCTGACGAGCTGGCGGAGTCGAACGCCAAGCTCATCCCGGTCCGCGAGGCCCTGGCCTAAGCGCTTCGCGTCTAGAGGCCGAGCTTGTCCTTCCAGGAGCCGAGCCCGATCGTCCACTCCGTGACGACCCGGTGCGCGACGGTCCCGGCGGTCCAGAACGGGTCGTCGTTCAGCCAGGCCTCGAGCTCGGTCGGCTCGGCCTCGTAGACGATGACGGCGCCGCCGGCGGCGGTCGGGCCGCTCAGCACCAGGTCGCCGCGCGAGTCCAGGAACTCCCGGTGCGCGGGCCGCAGCTCATCGCGCTTGGCCGCGCTGCCCTCGGCGTAGTCGTAGAGAACGACACTGAGCATCAGAGGTCCTGCCCGTCCTTGAGTCGCTTGAGCTCCTGGCCGGTCTTGGGCAGGAACATGCCGAGCAGGTTGTCGACCACACCGTGGCCGGCGTCGCTGTAGATCCGGTCGTGGATCGCGATGCTGGTCGGCGCCTTCACCTCGCGGATGAAGTCGATCAGCTCCGAGGCCCGCGCCCACGGCGCGGATGCCGGCGCGAACAGGACGTCGATGTCGACGCCCGGGCCGGTCAGTGCGTCACCGGGGTGGAACACCTTCTTGTCCCCCAGGGTGAAGAGGTAGCCGGAGTTGTGGAACCGGGGCAGCTCGGGGTGGATCACGGCGTGCAGCTCGCCGACGGCCGTCACGGGGACGCCCACGTCGAAGGTGTCACCGGGAGCGACGACCGTGGTCCGCTCGAAGACCTCAGGGGCGTCCTCGCGGATCTTCGCCGCCACCGCGTCGATCGTCCACACCGGGACATCGACGGCCCTGAGGTGGTCGGGCAGGTAGTGGTCGACGTGCTCGTGGGTGATCAGGATGGCGTCAGCGCCGTCGAGCGCCTCGCGATCGGTGAAGACACCGGGATCGAGCACCACCGTGGTGCCCTCGTGCTCGATCCGGACGCAGGCATGGCCGAACTTCGTGATCCGCATACCGCCACTGTAGAGGGAGCCGGCGCGGCGTCGAGCGCGGGTTTACGCCGCGAGGTGCGGCACCTGGGCGACGGTGCCCTCAGGGGTCAGGTAGGCCCCGTCGTCGAAGAGGATCACCCCGTTGCAGAGCACCTCCCAGCCCTGCTCACTGTGGTCTGCGACGACGTGGGCGCTGCAGCAGTCGGGCGCGGTGGCGTCCGGGCAACGCGGCGTGTGGTGACACATTGCGATTCCCCCTGGGAAGCTCGGTCCGGGGCGGGTGTGCCCCGATGGTGATCCGGTACCTCCGATCATGCGCCTCTTCACCGACAGAATCAGGACACTCGGCCCGATCTGTGGAAAAAGTCGCCGGTCGATGTCCCGACACCACCCGGACGGGCTATGCGATCACGCGGTCTGATGGTGCACATAGCACCAGCGCCAGTCCTCGCCGGGCTCTGCGGACTGCATCACCGGATGGGTCGTGTCGTGGAAGTGCCGGGTCGCGTGCCGCCGCGGGGACGAGTCGCAACATCCGATGTGACCGCACTCCAGGCAACGCCGCAGCGCGACCCACCGGGTGCCTTCGGCGAGGCAGCCCTCGCAGGCGAGCAGCTTGGCGGCGTCGTCGCCGAGCACCGGCACGGCCGGGTAGCGCGCGAGGTCGGCGCAGCTGTCGTTCAGCACGCGGCGCTCACGGTTCGCCTCGCCGATCTCGGCACGCTCGGCCTGCGCGACCTCCAACATCGACTCCTCCACGTCGAGCGCGGCCAGGACGTCGGCCACCACGTCGGACGGCACGGTGCCCTCGCTGCGGATCTCCAGCACGCGGGCGCGCTCCGCGTCGATCATCGTGCAGCGCACGCGGCTGTACAGATCGCTGGGAGACTCCACCCCCGGCGCGGTGCCGAGCCGCTCCCACGCGGCGAAGTTGCGCAGCTCCACGCGCTGACGGATGGTGTCGACGACGCCGTGCGGATCGTCGTACTCGAGCCTCTCGAGCACCTCCATGCCCGCCTTGCTGGCCTGCTGGAGCAGGGTCGCGCGAGCCAGCGCGTCGTCCACCGGATCGGGTGACGGCACCCGCAGGACACGGGCCAGCCACGGCAGGGTGAGCCCCTGCACGAAGAGGGTGCCGGCCACCACCGTGAACGCGATCAGCAGCAGCACCTCCCGGTGCGGGGCCGTGCGCGGGATCAGGTACGCGGCCGCGAGGGTGACGACGCCACGCATCCCGGCCCAGCCGAGGATCACCGAGCCGGCCCATCCGGAGCGCTGGCCCGTGAAGGGATCGGGACCCGGCTTGACCAGCAGGTAGCCGACCACGAAGACCCACACCATCCGGATCACGATCACCCCGATCAGGGTGGCGAGGCAGACCTCGATGATCCGTCCTGCGGAGAGCCCGCTCATCCGGACGTCGTCGAGCAGCCAGTCGAACTGCAGGCCGATGAGGAGGAAGACGGTGTTCTCCAGGACGTAGGCGATGGTGCGCCAGTTCATCCGCTCGGCGATCCGCGACTGCGCGGTCTGCAGGATGGGTGCGCGGTGCCCGAGCAGCAGGCCCGCGACGACGACCGCGATCACGCCGGAGGCCTCGACCTTCTCGGCGCTGATGTAGGCCGCGAACGGGACGACCAGCGACATCCCGGTGTCGAAGACCGGGTCGGTGACGTGCTTCCTCAGGTAGCCGACGACCAGGTAGAACGCGACGCCGATGATCACGCCGCCACCGGCCGCACGGACGAAGTCGAGGCCGACGTGCCAGGCCTCGAGTCCGCCGGCGAGCGCCAGGATGGCGGTGCGCAGCGAGACCAGGGCGGTGGCGTCGTTGAGCAGCGACTCGCCCTCGAGGATGGTGACGATGCGCCGCGGCAGGCCGATGTCGCGGGCCACCGCGGTCGCCGCGACCGCGTCCGGCGGGGCGACGACGGCGCCGATCGCGAGACTCGCCGGCCAGCCGACGCCGGGCAGGAGGGCATGCACGATGACGCCGATGCCGAAGGTGGTGGCCACGACCAGGCCGACGGAGAGCAGCAGGATGGTTCGCCGGTTGGCGTTGAAGTCGACCAGCGAGGCCTGGATCGCGGTGGAGTAGAGGAGCGGCGGCAGCAACCCGAGGAGCACCACCTCCGGCTCGAGGTGCACCTGCGGCATCGCCGGGAGGTACGAGACGACGATGCCCGCGGTGATCAGCACGAGCGGCGCGGGCAGGTTCAGCCGGCTCGAGAGCGCCGTCACCGCCAGGACGCCGACCGCGAGCGCCGTCAGGAAGATCGCGATGTCCACGGGGACATCATGTCGCCCCGGCGGGCATCAGGGACGAAGCGCCCGGATCCGCTGGTCCAGTCCCCGTCGATCGGCGCGGCCGACGACCGCCTCGATCACCTCGATGCCACCGTTGGGATTGGCCAGCGCCTGCTCGAGCTCCGTCTTCGAGGTCACCTTGAGGTGCGGCGTACGGGTCGCGGCGCACAGCGCGGCGATGTCGACGTGATGGGGTGTGGCGAAGAGCCGCTCGAAGGCGTCCGCGTACTGTTCCGCGCCCTGCTCCAGGGTGGCGAAGATCGAGCCGCCGTCGTCGTTGACCACCACGATGGTGAGGTCCGGGCGCGGCTCGTCGGGCCCCAGGATGAGTCCGTTGGCGTCGTGCAGGAACGTGACGTCGCCCATCAGCGCGAGATCGCGGGTGGAGCCGTCGTGCCGCCCCAGGGCGGCGCCGATCGCGGTCGAGACGACGCCGTCGATCCCGGCCAGGCCGCGGTTCGCGATCACCTTGCGGCGCGCGCCGACGTCGTAGCGCGGCACCATCAGGTCGAGGTCGCGGATCGGGTTGGACGGACCGACGACGAGCTGGCCACCGCCCGGCAGCGCCCGGGCGACCGCGCCGGCGACCTCCAGCGGCGTCAGCTCCGGCTTCTCGGCGAGCAGGCGATCCAGTTGCCGGCCCACCGACCGATCAGCGTCCTTCCACTCCCCCAGCCAGCCGACCTGGCCCTCCGGCGTCGCCGACTCGTCCCTCGCGCCGACGATCGGGCGGGTCGTCAGGAGCCGGCGGTCGACCCGGTGCGCCGGCAGGGCCCAGACGCCACGGGCCGGCGCCGCGATGACCTCGACGTCCGTGCGTGCGAGCAGGCGCGCCACCGGGCGCGACAGGGTCGGGTGCCCGAAGACCACGACCCGCTCGATCCGCTCGGCGAGCTCGGTCCCGAGCAGGAGGCGATAGGTCCGGATGGCGTTGTCACCCGTACGGGATCCGCTGGACGGCTCCGCGAGCAGCGGCCAGCCGCCCGCCTCGGCGAGCTGGCGGGCCGGAGGCCCGGCGTCGTCACCGGCCACGACGACCGTACGGCGATCGGTCCCGATGGTCTCGGCGATCACCGGCTCGGCCCCTGCGGGAGGGCCGACTCGACGGTGCGCGAGGGCCGGGTCGGCGGTGTCGGAGGGCCGGGTCGGCGTCCAGCGGTCTGTCGGGGTCAGGGGGTCGTCGAGCTGCACGTTGGCGTGGAACGGCCCGCGCGCCTGCCATACCGCTGCTGCGAGGTCGGCGGGCATCTGCGCGAAGTCGGCGGTGGGGATGAGCGGGCCGAAGATGCCGACCTGATCGGTGGTCTGGTTGGCGCTGGTCTCCCGCAGCCGGGCGGGACGGTCCGCGGTGAGCAGCACCAGCGGGACACCGGCGTGGGCGGCCTCCAGCGCGGCCGGGTGGAGGTTGGCGACCGCGGTGCCCGAGGTGCAGAGCACGGCGGCGCGCGAGCCGTTCTTCGACAGGCCCAGCGCGACGAAGCCGGCCGAACGCTCGTCGATCCGGGTGTGCAGGCGCAGCAGACCGGCCTGCGCGGCGTCGTACGCGGCGAACGAGAGCGGCGCGTTGCGCGAGCCGGGCGCGATCACGATCTCGCGCACGCCGGCCTCGACCAGCGCCGCGATCACGGCGCGCGCGGTGGCGGTCGCATCAGTCGGCGAGGAGCTCACTGACCCTCTTCACCCGGTCGGTCCACCAGGCCACCCTGTCAGCCTCCGGTTCCGCGGCGGCGAGCGACCCAGGGGTCACCCTGATCCCGACGACCTCGAGCGCGCCGTCGATGACCGTGAGAGGCGTGTCGACCAGGTCGCCGGCGAGCAGCTGCCCGGTGGCCAGCCCACACGCGTATGGCAGCTCGGGCAGCGCCGCCGCGAGCGCGACCCCCGCGGCCAGCCCGACCGAGGACTCGAGCGCCGAGGAGACGACCACCGGCAGCCCGATCTCCTCGGCGATGCGCAGGCACGCACGGACTCCACCGAGCGGCTGCACCTTGAGCACCGCGATGTCAGCGGCCTCGAGGTCACGCACCCGATAGGGATCCTCCGCGCGGCGGATCGACTCGTCGGCGGCGATCGGCACCCCAGTCCTGCGACGCAGGGCGGCGAGCTCCTCGACCGTCGCGCACGGCTGCTCCACGTACTCCAGACCGCCGGCGGCCCGGTCGAGCACCGGCAGGTCGGCGAGCGCCTGGTCGAGGGTCCACAGCCCGTTGACGTCGATCCGGATGCGGCCCGACCGGCCGAGCGCGTCGCGTACGGCCTCCAGGCGGGCCTGGGCCTCGGCGAGCGACTGGCCGGGCTCGGCGACCTTGACCTTCGCCGTCGTGCATCCGTGCGAGGCGAGCACGATCTCGCGGGCCCGGTCCGGCCCGACCGCGGGCACGGTGACGTTGACCGGGACGTAGCGGCGCAGCGGGGTCGGCCAGTCGTGACGAGAGGCCTCGCGGGCGCTGGCGAGCCAGGGCACGGCGGTCGGGTCGTCGTACTCGACGAACGGGGAGAACTCCCCCCAGCCGTGATCGCCCTCGAGCAGCACCCCCTCACGCACCGTGATCCCCCGGAAGCGGGTGGTCATCGGGATCGACCAGACGTGGAGCCTCATCCGGCCTCCATCACCAGGGCCCGGAGCGCGAGCCGATCGGTCTTGCCGTTGGCGAGCAGCGGGAGGTGCGGCAGCACGACAAGCTGGCGCGGCGCCCACGCGCGGGGGTGCGCCTCGCCGACCCAGCCGCGGGCCTCGTCGAGCGAGAGCGCCCCCTCGACGAACGCGACCAGGCGGTTGCCCCACTCCTCGTCCGGTACGCCGAGCACCTCGGCGCCGTGCACCGCCGGGTGCTCGCGCAGCCGCCGGGCCACCAGCGCCGCCGGCACGTTGAGGCCGCCGGTGACGACCATGTCGTCGAGCCGCCCGAGCAGCTCGAGCCGGCCGTGCTCGTCGATCCGTCCGGCGTCGGAGGTCAGGAACCAGCCGTCGACCAGGGACTCGCGGGTCAGGGCCGCGTCGCCGTCGTAGCGCGAGAAGAGCGTGGGGCCGGACAGCCGGACCCGGCCGCCGGCGTCGATCTTGAGGCGGACGTCGTCGAGAGGCAGCCCGTCGTAGACGCAGCCGCCGCAGGTCTCCGCGGAGCCGTACGTGGCGACCACGTGGACCCCGGCCTCGGCCGCCCGCGCCCGCAGCGACGGGTCCATCGGACCACCACCGAGCAGCACGGTGTGGAAGCCGGCGAGCGCCGCGGCGTCCTCGCGGGACGCGAGGAGACGCTTCAGCTGCGTCGGCACGAGCGAGACGAAGCCGCCCTCGCCGAGCTCGCGGGCCGCGTCGGTGAAGGACGCGTGCTCCTGCAGCAGCACCGGGAACTCCCCGGCGGCCAGGGAGCGGGTGATCACGTTGACGCCGGCGACGTAGAAGCCCGGCAGCGCGAGCAGCCAGCGGCCCGTACCGCCGAGGCGTCGCCCGGAGAGCGCGACGGACGCCTCGACCGCCGCGCGCTGCAGGACGACCCGCTTCGGGCGTCCGGTCGAGCCGGAGGTCTCCACGATCCACGGGGACTCGTCGCCCGCCGACCACCAGCGCGCGAGGGCGTCGAGGGTCGCCGGGGCGTTATCCATGTGACGAAACCTAGCCGTTGTGGTCCGATGCAGGCATGCCCTCCCCACGGATCTCGGGCCGGAGGCTGGCCGGCGTGGTGCCACCGCCCGGCTTGACCCGCCACCTCTGGTCGCAGGCGGTGCTGTTCAAGGCCGGCGACGGCCTCTTCCTCACCGGCAGCGCGGTCTTCTTCGTCAAGGTCGTCGGACTCACCGCCTCGCAGGTCGGTCTGGGTCTGGCGATCTCGGGCGGCATCGCGCTGGCGACCGCCATCCCCGCGGGTCGGCTCGCCGACCGGATCGGCACCAAGCGCGTCTGGGCCCTCGGTGACCTGCTGTGCGCCGTCATGTTCCTGGCGTGGCCCTTCATCGGCGGATTCACCGCGTACGTCGTGATGGTCACGGCCTACTCCGTCGTCGAGAACACGGCCGACGCCGCCCGGCGCGCGTACACGCTCGACGCCCTCCCGCCCGCCGACCGGATCACGAGCCAAGCGCTCATCTACTCCGGCATGAACGTCGGCTCCACGCTCGGTGCGCTCGGCGGCGGCATCGCGCTCGCGTTCGACAGCCTCACCGTGATGCGCTGGATCCCGCTGCTCACCGCAGCGCTCTTCGCGATCAACGCCGCCTTCGTCCTCCGTCTCCCCGCGGCGCCGCACGAGCGGGCGGCCACGGCCGGCGGCCCGGACCGGGAGCGGGTACGTCCGCAGGGCCCGCCGGCGCTGCGCAACCGGCCCTATCTGGTGCTGCAGGCGTGCATGGGCTCGCTGTGGACCAACCAGACGCTGCTCAGCGTGCTGATCCCGCTGTGGCTGGTGACCGAGACCGACTCGCCGCACTGGTTGCTGGCGTGGCTGTTCGGGACGAACACGGTGCTGTGCATCTTCCTGCCGCACCTCACCTCCGCCGGTGTCGTGGATGTCGACGACGCGCTGCGCCGTGTGCGCTGGTCGGCGGCGTTCTTCATGCTCTCGTGCCTCATCACGATGGCCACCCACTCGACCACGGGCCTGCTGACCGGCTCGCTGGTCCTGCTCGGCCACCTGACCGTGACCGCCGCGGAGCTGGCGACCGGCTCGGCGGGCTGGGTGTTCCAATCGCAGCTGCAGGACCCCCGCCGCCGCGGCGAGTACGGGTCGGCCGGGCAGCTGCTCAACGGCCTCGGCGGCCGCTGGGCCCCGGCGCTCTACACCTGGCTGGCGATCTCGTGGCACCACCTCGGCTGGATCGTCATCGGCCTCATCGTGGTGGCCGCGGCCGCAGCGGCCCATCCGGCCGCCCGCGCCGCGGAGCGCTTCGCGGAGCGTGAGTTCCCGGCCGAGGAGGAGCTCGGCGCGCTCACGGCCTCCTGAGCCCCGCGCCGCGGCTCAGACGACGAACAGCGGCACCGCGACGAGCAGCGCCCAGAGCAGCTCGGCCACACCGGTCTTCTGCAGCACGGGGATCAGCGCCGGGCCGACGGCACCGCCGGTGACCAGGCGTACGCCCTGGAGGCCGACGGCCAGGAAGCCGAGGCCGACCAGTGCCCACCAGGTCGTGACGACCGCGACGCCCACCACGGCGAGTGCGGCGACCACGATCAGCACCGCGTAGAGGGTGCGCGTCCCGGCCTCCCCGAGCCGCACCGCGAGCGTCACCTTCCCGGCGACCCGGTCGGTCGGGATGTCGCGCAGGTTGTTGGCGACCAGGATCGCGCAGGCCAGCGCGCCGATGCCGACGGCGGCCCACAGCGCGGCCCACTCCCAGGTCTGGGTCTGCACGTAGACGGTGCCGACCACGGCCACGAGGCCGAAGAAGACGAAGACCATCACCTCGCCGAGACCCGCGTAGCCGTACGGGCGCGATCCGCCGGTGTAGTACCAGGCGGCGAGGACGCACAGGACCCCGACGGCCACCAGCCACCAGGCGGTGGCCGCGGCGAGCGCCAGGCCGGCGACACCGGCGACGCCGAAGGCGAGGAACGCCGCGCGCTTCACCGCGCCCGGCGTGGCCAGGCGGGAGCCGGTCAGCCGCAGGGGCCCGACGCGCTCGTCGTCGGTGCCGCGGATGCCGTCGGAGTAGTCGTTGGCGTAGTTGACCCCGACCTGGAGCGCCAGGCTGACGACCAGGGCGAGCAGCGCCCGCCACCAGGTGAAGCCGTCGAGGTAGGCGGCGACGCCGCTACCGGCCAGGACCGGGCTGATCGCCGCGGGGAGGGTGCGGGGTCGAGCCCCTTCGAGCCACTGCGCAGGTGTCGCCACAGGCCGAGACACTAGACGAGCGAGCGAACGGCAGCGCGAGCGAGGTACGAGTTTCTGGCGCTGGCCGTGAGCGAGCGAGACAGCCGCGCAGCGGCTAGACGAGCGAGCGAACGGCAGCGCGAGCGAGGTACGAGTTTCTGGCGCTGGCTGTGAGCGAGCGAGACAGCCGCGCAGCGGCTGGACCCTCAGCCCTGGCGCTCTTCCTTCTGGTCCTCCTTGGCCTTCATCTCCTCGAAGGCGGTGACCGTACGGGCGGCGCGCTCCTCGACACGAGCGGCGAAGGCCGCCCGCGGGCCGTTGAGCAGCTTGTACGAGAGCAGCCCGCTGATCACGATCGCGATGATCGCCGGCCAGACGATGTTGAAGCTGTCCGTGAAGAGCGCCCAGATGCCGGCCACGATGGCGAACGTGGCGAGCAGGACGACCAGGCGCAGCAGGGTGTAGACGACGAACTCCTTCACGCCGTCACCGTACCTCCGGCCGCGGGGCCGTCCACGATCGCCGGCGCGTGCGACGGCACGCTCGCGTACGAGTGCGCCGAGGTGGTGGAGAAGTAGTTGATCCCGATGAAGTTGAACCACAGGGTGGCCAGGCCGACGATCGCCAGGATGGCGGCGTTGCGGCCCTTCCAGCCGGCCGTGGCGCGGGCGTGCAGGTACCCGGCGTAGACGACCCAGGTGATGAACGCCCAGACCTCCTTGGGGTCCCAGTTCCAGTAGGAGCCCCACGCCTGGTGCGCCCAGATCGGCCCGGTGATGAGCACCGCGAAGGTCCACAGCACGAAGCCGAAGGCGTGGATCCGGTAGGCGGTCCGGTCCAGCGAGGCCAGCGACGGCACCCGCGACATCCAGCCGGAGTCGGCGTCGGGATAGCGCCGCTTGATCAGGTAGATGATCGAGGCGATGCCGCCGAGGGTGAAGGCGCCGGTGGCCAGCGAGGCGGCGAAGACGTGGATGACCAGCCAGTACGAGTTGAGGGCCTCGGTCAGCGGCTCGACCGGCGCGTAGAGCGCCAGCACGCCGACCATGAGGAAGACCATCACGAACGCGACGACGGCGGGCGCCATCCAGGAGAGCTTGAGGCGGCGGTAGAGCGCCACGTAGGCCACCGCGACGATGCAGGTGCCGGTGACGGTGAACTCGTACATGTTGCCCCACGGCACCCGGCCCGCGGCCAGGCCGCGCGAGACCACGGCGGTGAGATGCGCCAGCGCGGCGATGCAGGTCAGGAGGTAGCCGAGGCGGCCGAACATGGCGACCCGCTCGGAGCGGTCCTCGTCGGGGGTCTCGAGGCCGCGCGCCTCGACCGCGGGCGCGCCGGCACCCACGAGCTCGCGCTCCTCGACGTCCGCGCGGCGACGCCCGATCAGGGCGGACCACTCCACCAAGTGGCTGAGCAGCGCCAGGAAGTAGACGACCGCAGCCGTCGCGACCGCGCGATTGCTCAGCAGCTCGTACGCATGGGTACTCACGACATTTCCTCCACTTCACGACCCTGCAGCTGTGCCACCAGGCCGGAGACCACGGCATCGACCTCGTCGTTGCCCGAGCGGTCGAGGACGGCCACCTCGACCAGAGTGCCACCCGCGGTCTCCCGGGCACGAACCCAGACCCGTCGCGGACGGATGAAGAGCGAGCCCATCAGGCCCAGCAGCGCCAGCGAGACGCCGCCGAGAGCGACGTGCTTGAACGGGGTCTGGCTGATCTGCAGCTTGTTCCAGCGGACCACGTCGTCGAACGTGATCGTGCCCAGGCCATCGGGCAGCTTCGCGGTCTGACCGACGCGCAGGTTGAACGCGCGGCCGCCGGTGTCGTTGACCTTGGTCATCCGCGAGGTGTCGAGCGTGTAGACCGACTGCTCGCTGTCCTGCATGCCGTTGTCGCCCTTCCAGACCTGGAGCGACAGCATCGCGGCGGACTTGTCACCGATGTCGCCGGTGATGTTCTGCGGGACGCCGCCGAGGGTGACCTCGGCGGGGTAGAACAGGCCCTGCGCGGAGATGTTGCCGGCGGCGGGCTTGATCACGCCGAAGGACAGGAAGCTCTGGTTCTCCGGCAGGAAGACCCGCGGACCGGAGGCGACGATGTCGCCCTTGCCGTCGCGGATCGTGACGACGGGGGCGTACCCGTGGCCGATCAGGAAGACCTCGGTGCCGCCGATGTCGAGGGGGTGGTTGACCGCGAGGTCGTACGACTTGCTCGGGCTGCTGGGGCCGTCCTCGTACTGGACCTCGGACTTGAAGCCCTTCGCCATCCCCTGCCGCGGACCCGACGTCAGCCAGTCGACGTGGAAGTCGTGGATGTGCAGGTCGAACCAGTTGAGCTGGTCGGGCTTGAAGAGGCTGCCGGGCGCGAAGTCGTCGTACTGGGTGAGCTCGTTGGAGAAGCCGTACTGGTCGCCGACCAAGACGATCACGCCGCCCTTGTAGCCGAAGAGCGAGCCGACGGCGAAGCCGACCAGGACGATGATCACGGCGCAGTGGAAGAGCAGGTTGCCCGCCTCGCGCAGGTAGCCCTTCTCGGCGGCGACCTCACCCGCGGCGCTTTCCCGGCGCAGCCGGTAGCGTTTGCGGCCGAGCACCGCGTTCGCGCGCGCGACGACCTCCTCGACGGACTCGGCGGTCTCGTACGAGGTCGCGGCCGGCATCCGCAGCAGGTTGCGCGGAGCGGCGGGCGGCTGGGCGCGCAGGCCGCGCCAGTAGACGAACAGGCGCGGGATGATGCAGCCGATCAGCGAGACCATCAGCAGCACGTAGATCGCGGCGAACCACGGGGCGCCGTAGACGTCGAACAGGCCGAGCCGCCGGTAGATCGGGGTCAGCGTGGTGTGCGCGTCCTGCCAGTTGGAGACCTTGACCGAGTCGAGGTTCTCCTGCGGGATCAGCGACCCCGGCACCGCCGCGATGGCGAGCAGGAGCAGCAGGATGAGGGCCGTACGCATCGACGTGAGCTGGCGCCACGACCACCGGGCCAGCTCGCGCGCGGTCATCTCGCGAGGCGTCGCCTCGCGGGGGGATCCGGTCACAGGGTCACTCCAGACCAGTGGTCGACGAGGTGGATCTGCAGCCAGTCGAGCGCGTACTGCCACCAGCCGGTGAGCAGCGCCAGGCCGACCAGGATCAGCATCACGCCGCCGATGCGGGTGACCCACCGCTGGTGACGGCGCAGGAAGGTCAGCGCGCCGAGCGCGCGGCGCCACAGCACCGCGAAGAGGATGAACGGCAGTCCGAGGCCGAGGGAGTAGAACGCCAGCAGGACGCCGCCGCGGGCGGCGGTGCCGGAGGTGGCGGCCAGCCCGTCGATCACGCCGAGCGTCGGGCCGACGCACGGGGCCCAGCCGAGGCCGAAGAGGAAGCCGAGCAGGGGCGCGGCGGCCAGGCCGACGGCCGGCACCTTGTGCACCCGCAGGTCGCGCTGGAACCACGGCAGCACCCCGAGGAACGCCAGCCCCATCACGATGGTGAAGACGCCGAGGATCCGGTCGATGAGCACCTGGTGCTCGAGGTACCAGTAGCCGAGCGAGCCGGTCGCGACGCCGAGCGCGACGAAGACGACCGAGAAGCCGAGGACGAAGAGCACCGAGCCGAGCAGCATCCGGCTGCGCCGGACGTCACCGGAGGCGAGCTCGGCGCCCGAGAGGCCGGTCGCGTACGAGAGGTAGCCCGGCAGCATCGGCAGCACGCACGGCGACAGGAACGACGCCAGCCCGGCCACCACCGCGACCGGCACGGCCAGCACCATCGAGCCGGAGCCGGCGGTGTCGGAGAACCAGTTACTCAAAGCCCTTGCACCCCTGGGCCTTGGGATCGGCCACGCACTGCACCGTCTCGGTCAGCGTCAGCGCCGAGGGGATGACGCCGCGGATCATGGCGGCCACCCGGCCCTGACTGTCGAGGATGGCGGTCGCGGGCACGGAGCGCGGCGCGAACTTCGGCGGGAAGGCGAGCACCGCCTTGCCGTCCGGCGAGTAGATCGAGGGGTACGTCGCGTCGTACTTGCGCTCGAAGGCCAGCCCGTCGGCCGCCGAGGAGTCGCGGATGTTGATCCCGACGACCGTCGCCGTGTCGCCGAGCTTCTCGGAGGCCTGCTGGAGCATCGGCGCCTCCTTGTTGCACGGCCCGCAGCCCGACCACCAGGTGTTGAGCACGACCGGCTTGCCGCGGTCGGCCGCGAGGTCGTACGGCTTGCCCTCGAGGGTCGTGCCGCTCAGGTCGATCGGCTCGCCGCGGTCGGCGACGGCGACGGGCTCCACCTGGCTGTTGCCGGTGATGTAGCTGCCCTGGTTGGTGCCGTTCATGCCGCAGGCGGAGAGCCCGAGAGCCAGCGCCGCGAGGAGCAGCGGGCGTACGTGGGAAGGGGTGCGCATGTCAGGGACGCAGCTCCTCCGGAGCATCGCCGGCCGAGAACGGCGCACGCCGGTCCTTCTCCGGGATCATGTCGCCGGCGGGCTCGCTGTAGGAGATCCGGTCGAAACGGTCGTCGACGAAGTGGAACGACGTCAGCGAGCACAGCGTGCACTGCCGCTTGCGCGGGTCGTGCAGGAAGCTCTTCTTCTCCGCCGCCAGCCGGGTGGTCCAGATGGGCAGCTGGTGGGAGACGATGACGGCCTCGTGGCCCTCGGCGGCGTCGCGCGCGTCGTGGACCGCGGCCATCATGCGCTCGACGATCACCTTGTACGGCTCGCCCCAGCTCGGCTTGAGCGGGTTCCACAGCTTGATCCAGGCGCTCGGGTGACGCAGGGCGTTGTCGCCGGGGCTGAACCGCTTGCCCTCGAACCAGTTCTCCGACTCGATCACGCGGGCGTCGGTGACGATCTCGACGCCGCGGGCCTTGGCGAGCGGGCGGGCCGTCTCCTGGGCGCGCTCGAGCGGGCTGGAGACGACGTGGGTGATGTCGCGACCGCCGATGACCTCGGCGACGCGCTCGGCCATCGCCGCACCACGCTCGGAGAGGTGGAACCCGTCGCGGCGGCCGTAGAGGATGCCCTCGGGGTTGTGGACCTCGCCGTGGCGCAGCAGGTGGACGATCGTCTCGGTGCTCACTTGTTCTCCTGGGTCGCAGCGGCGGCACGGGCCGCGGTCGGCAGCGCGTCGATGATCTGCTGGATGGCCTTGTCGTCGTGCGCCGAGGAGAGGAACCACGCCTCGTACGCGCTGGGCGGCAGGTAGACGCCCTGGTCGAGCATGCTGTGGAAGAGCGCGGCGTACGCCCTCTCGTCGGTGCGCTTGGCGCCGTCGAAGTCCGTCACCGGCGCGTCATCGAGGAAGACCGAGAACATCGTGCCGGCGCTCTGGATGACGTGCGGCAGGCCGGCGGCGGTGAAGGAGTCCGCGATCGCCGCCTTCACCTGCTCGGCGGCGTGCGTGATGTGGGCGTAGACCTCGTCGGTCGCGAGTCGCAGCGTGGTGAGACCTGCGGTGGTGGCGATCGGATTACCCGAGAGGGTGCCGGCCTGGTAGACGGGGCCCTCCGGGGAGAGGCGGCGCATCACGTCGGCACGACCGCCGAACGCGGCCGCCGGGAAGCCGCCGCCCATCACCTTGCCGAAGGTGACCAGGTCGGGGCGCCACTCCTCGTGCAGACCGTCGATGCCCCAGTAGCCCTCGCGGCTGGCGCGGAAGCCGGTCATCACCTCGTCGGAGATGAAGAGCGCGCCGTGCCGGGTGCAGATCTCGGAGAGGAACCGGTTGAAGCCCGGCAGCGGCGGGACGACGCCCATGTTGCCGGGGCTGGCCTCGGTGATGAGGCAGGCGATCCGCGGGCCGTGCTCGGCGAAGACGGCCTCGACGGCGGCGCGGTCGTTGTAGGGCAGCACGAGGGTCAGCTCGGTGCTGGAGGCCGGCACGCCGGGCGTGCCGGGGACGGCGAAGGTGGCCAGGCCCGAGCCCGCCGAGGCGAGCAGCGAGTCGACGTGACCGTGGTAGTTGCCGGCGAACTTGATCACCACGTCGCGGCCGGTGAAGCCGCGGGCGAGGCGGATCGCGGACATCGTCGCCTCGGTGCCGGAGGAGACGAAGCGGACCTCCTCGACGGGGGCACGGCGGACCAGCTCCTCGGCGAGCTCGACCTCGGGCTCGGTCGGGGTGCCGTACGAGGTGCCGCGGGCGATCGCGGCGCTGACCGCGGCCATCACCTCGGGGTGCTGGTGGCCCAGCAGCATCGGGCCCCATGAGCAGATCAGGTCGACGTACTCGTTGCCGTCGACGTCGGTGAGCCAGGCACCCTTCGCCGAGCGGATGAAGCGCGGGGTGCCGCCGACGGCGTTGAACGCCCGGACCGGCGAGTTCACCCCACCGGGCGTCACCGCCTTCGCGCGCGCGAAGAGAGCCTCGGAGGCGGGCAGGGAGCCGGACGGGTCGTAGGACACCGCGTCATTGTCACCCAGCAACCTGAGAGCAGCCCAACCGGGCCATGCCCGGCTGACCGATCGGACAGAGGTGCCGAAAAGCCCGTCATGACCGCCCGCCGCGCGCGTCTCCTGGATACACGCGTGCCCGCCGGGGAACCGGCCCGAAGAAACGTGACGTCCGTAACTAACTCGCGGGTAGGCTCGTTGGGCCGGTCACGTGAGGGAGCACGTAGTCGTACGAGCCCGTACGGCGGATCAGGGGGAAGAAAGAGATGACTGCTCGATTCGGCAAGGCCCAGAAGGCCGCTGCGCTCGTGCCGCTGGCGGCCCTGTCGGCTGCCTGGACCATCAGCCTGACCGGCCTCGGCGCCGGCTCGGCGGAGGCGAGCGGCAGCCCGACGAACGGCTCGGGCGGGATCCTGGTGCCCGCCGACGAGATCGCCGACGCCGCGAGCATCGGCTCGGGCATGGGTGGCGGCACGGATGTCGCCCCGGGCCTCGGCCAGCAGATGATCCAGACCGCTGACAGCTCCGGCATCCCCGCGGCCGCCCTGGCGGCCTACCAGCGTGCCGCGAACGTCATCGACAAGGCCGACCCGGCCTGCCACCTGTCGTGGCAGCTGATCGGCGCGATCGGCCGGGTGGAGTCGAACCACGGCCGCGCCGACGGGAACACCCTCAGCGCCCAGGGCGTCGCCACCCCCGGCATCCTCGGCCCGGTCCTCGACGGCTCGGCCGGCACGAGCGAGATCGCTGACACCGACGCCGGCGCGTACGACGGCAACACCAGCTTCGACCGCGCGGTCGGCCCGATGCAGTTCATTCCCTCGACCTGGGCGGTCGTCGGCGTGGACGCGGACGGCGACGGCCAGCGCAACCCGCAGGACATCGACGACGCCGCCCTCGCGACCGCGGTCTACCTCTGCTCGGGCAGCGGCGACCTGTCGACGATGGCGGGCGAGGAGCGCGCGGTCTACCGCTACAACCACAGCCAGTCGTACGTCGACACGGTGCTCGGCGTCGCCAACGCCTACCTGGCCGGCGACTACTCCTCGGTGCCCAACTACACGGTCCCGGCGGCCTACCTGACGCCGTCGACGTCGATGGGTGGCGGCCGTCATCACGCGGTGACGAAGCACCACAAGCCGGTCACGACCCGCACGACCGCCACCGGTTCGACGGCGCCGAGCGCGGCCCCGGCCGCTCCGGCCGGCGGCTCGACGAGCGCTCCGGCCCCCAAGCCGACCAAGTCCGCCGACCCGGCCGAGCCGGTCAAGCAGGCGATCGAGCAGCCGGTCAAGGCCGTCACCGACACCGTCGCCTCGGTCGCCCAGCTCACCCAGGTCTGCACCCAGGCCTTCGCCGCCACGACGGCCCAGGAGCCGGCCTCCGCGCTGACCACCTGCGTCAACGAGCTCACCGGCAAGACCCTGCCCCAGGCGCAGAAGAGCGTCACGGGCGTCGTCTCCGGCCTCGCCGGAGCCGTCACCGGCATCGTCGGCGGCCTCCTCGGCGGCGCGAAGTAACAGCACCGCCACCCAGCTCAGCACCACAGCAGCCCCGGCCACCAGGCCGGGGCTGTGCTGCTTCCCCGGCAAGCCGCCGGCCGCACGTGCGGGCGACCGCACGTGCGGGCGGCCGGACGGCGGCCGCCTCAGCGAGCGAGAAGCTGAGCAGCCTCGATAGCCCAGTACGTCAGCACGATGTCCGCGCCGGCCCGTCGGAACGCCGTCAACGACTCGAGGATCGCCGCCTCGCGGTCGATCCAGCCGCGCTCCGCAGCCGCTTCGACCATGGAGTACTCACCGGAGATGTTGTAGGCCGCGACGGGCACGTCCACCGCGTCGCGGACCTGCCGGAGCACGTCCAGGTACGGCAGCCCCGGCTTCACCATCACCATGTCGGCGCCCTGCTCCACGTCGAGCAGGGGCTCCCGTACGGCTTCGAGGGCGCTGGCGGGGTCCTGCTGGTTGGTGCGCCGGTCGCCATGGAGCGAGGAGTCGACGGCCTCGCGGAAGGGGCCGTAGAACGCGGAGGCGTACTTGGCGGAGTAGGCCAGGATCGCGACGTCCTCGTGGGAGGCCGCGTCGAGCGCGGCGCGGATCACGCCGACCTGGCCGTCCATCATCCCGGAGGGACCGACGATGGTGACGCCGGCCGCGGCCTGGGCACGCGCCATCTCGGCGTAGACGGCCAAGGTGGCGTCGTTGTCGACGCGACCGCGGGCGTCGAGGACGCCGCAGTGGCCGTGGTCGGTGAACTCGTCGAGGCACAGGTCGGCCATGATCGGCAGCGCGTCCCCGACCTCGGCCACGCAGTCCGCGATCGCGACGTTGAGGATGCCGTCCGGGTCGATGGCGCCCGAGCCGGCGGCGTCCTTCGAGGTCGGCACGCCGAAGAGCATCACACCACCGATGCCCAGCTCCGCGGCCTGGGCCACGGCCGCCTTGAGCGAGTCGCGCGAGTGCTGCACGACGCCGGGCATCGAGCTGATCGGGACCGGCGCGTCGATGCCCTCACGGACGAACACCGGGAGCACCAGCTGGCGCGCCTCGACCGAGGTCTCGGCGACGAGCCGGCGCAGGGTCGGGGTGGCGCGCAAGCGGCGCGGACGGACGACAGGTCGCTGGATCTCGGGCATCTGCTTCTCCGATCGATGCTGGGTCTCGATACGACCTCGCCTGGCGCTCGGTCTCCTCGACGAGTGGTCCGCTGGTCGAGGAGCGAGCGCCGGCGAGCGTATCCGCGACTACTTGGCGCGGGCGCGACGCCCGGTCGGCTTGCGCTCGCTGGGCTTGGTGACCGGCTGGCCGGCCTCCAGCATCGCCGAGCGACGGGCGGCACCGAAGTCGGCGAGCGCCTCGGTGAGCGCCTCCACCGACGGCGACGCGGCGAGGACGTCGACGCGCAGGCCGTGCTCCTCGGCGGTCTTCGCGGTGGCCGGGCCGATCGCGGCGATGATCGTCGAGGCGTGCGGCTTGCCCGCGATGCCGACGAGGTTGCGCACCGTCGAGGACGACGTGAAGACGACCGCGTCGAACTTGCCCGTCTTGATCGCGTCGCGGGTCGGCGCCGGCGGCGGGGCGGCCCGGACGGTGCGGTAGGCGGTGACGTCGTCACACTCCCAGCCCAGGTCGATCAGGCCGGCGATGAGGTTCTCGGTGGCGATGTCGGCGCGCGGCAGGAAGACCCGGTTGATCGGGTCGATCAGCTCGTCGAACTCGGGCCACACGTCGAGCAGGCCGGCGGCGGACTGGTTCTCGGCGTCCGGCACCAGGTCGGGGCGCAGGCCCCACTCGAGCAGCGTCGCGGCGGTCTTGTCCCCGACCGCGGCGATCTTGAGGCCGGAGAAGGCGCGGGCGTCCAGGCCGTACTCGTCGAACTTCTCCTTGACCGCCTTGACCGCGTTGGCCGAGGTGAAGGCGATCCACTCGTAACGGCCCTCGACCAGGCCGCGGACGGCCTTGTCCATCTGCAGGGGGTTGCGGGGCGGCTCGACCGAGATGGTCGGCACCTCCTCCGGCACCGCGCCGTAGGCGCGCAGACGCTGGGAGAGGGCGGGGGCCTGCTCCTTGGTGCGGGGGACGAGCACGCGCCAGCCGAAGAGCGGCTTGGTCTCGAACCACGACAGCGTGCCGCGCAGGTCGACGACCTTGCCGATGACGATGATGGCCGGCGGCGCGATCCGGGCCGCGCGGACGTCGGCGGCGACGTCGGCCAGCGTGGAGGTCAGCGTGACCTGCTCGGTGGTGGTGCCGACGCGGGTGATGGACACCGAGGTCTCCGGCTTGCGGCCGGCGGCGACGAGCTCCGCGGCGATGTCGCCGATCAGACCTACGCCCGAGAGCAGGACGAGGGTGCGGTCGTCGCCGTAGCGGCTCCAGTCGATCTTCTCGCCGCAGGTCACGACCGCGATCTCGCGGTTGTCCTTGGTGGTCAGCGGGATGCCGGCGTAGGCGGGCACGGCCACGACCGAGGAGACGCCGGGGACGATCTCGAAGCCGATGCCGGCCTTGGCGCAGGCCTGCGCCTCCTCCGGGCCCGAGGCGTAGAGGAACGGGTCGCCCACCATCAGGCGGACGATGTGGCCGCCCTTCTTGGCGTGCTTGACCACCACCTTGGCGCGCGCGGCGTGGGTCAGCGGCTGGCCGTCCTCGCCGAAGCCGCCGTCGACGAACTCGGGGCCGCCCTCGGCGTCCTCGGTGAGGCCGAGCAGCACCCGTACGAGGGGCTCGTGCTCGGGGGCCTCGGTGACGACGACGTCGGCCTGCCGCAGCAGCTCGACGGCACGGACGGTCAGCAGGTCCGGGTCGCCCGGGCCGCTGCCGACGAACGACACCCAGCCCGGCTCGCTGGTCCCACTCTTGGGAGTCTTGTTGGTCATGCGCTGTGCACCATTCCCTGCTCGGGAGCCTCGACGCCGGATGCGCCGCTGCCCATGCTCTTCACGTCGTTCGTCGCGGCGGCCATCACTGACCTGCTCGCAACTGGTCCGCCCCGTCGGCAAGCATCTCCTGTGCGAGCCGCTCCCCCAAGCCGACGGCGTTACCGACCGGTCCGGAGGCGGAGCGCCGGATGGCCACGGCGCCGTCGTCGGAGAGGACGACCGCGCGCAGCCACAGCTCGGCGGCGTCCTCGCCCTCGACGACCTCGCCGAGTGCGCCGATCGGTGCGGCGCAGCCACCCTCGAGGGTGGCCAGGACCTGGCGCTCCGCGGTGACGGCCGCGCGGGTGGGCGCGTCGTCGAGGCCGCCCAGCAGCGCGATCAGCTCGGCGTCGTCGCTACGGCACTCGATCGCCAGCGCGCCCTGACCGGGGGCCGGCAGCACCTGGATGGGGTCGAGGACCTCGGTGATCTCGTCGAGCCGCTCGATCCGGGCCATCCCGGCCCGGGCCAGCACGACCGCGTCGAACTCGCCGCTGGTGACCTTGCCGATGCGGGTGTCGACGTTGCCGCGCACCCCGCTGATCGCCAGGCCGAGGCCGAGCGCGTGCAGCTGGGCCGCGCGGCGCGGGGAGCCGGTGCCGACGCGGGCGCCGGCGGGCAGCTCGCCCAGCGTGAGGCCGTCGCGGGCGACGACCACGTCGCGCGGGTCCTCACGCGGCGGGATCGCGGCGAGGGTGACGCCGTCGTACGGGTAGGTCGGCAGGTCCTTGAGCGAGTGCACCGCCAGGTCGATCTCGCCGGCCAGGAGGGCGTCGCGCAGGGCGCTGACGTAGACGCCGGTCGGGGTGGAGGCGGTGATCGGAGTGCCGGCCTCCTGGGTGCGGTCACCCTCGGAGACGATCTCGATCAGCTCGACCTCGCGCCCCAGGGCGCGGATCATGTCCGCGACGTGGCCGGACTGCGTCATCGCCAGCTTCGAGCGACGGGTGCCGAGACGCAGTGCTCGGTCTGCCGGACGCGCGGTCACTTCTGCACCTCGCCGATGCCCGGGCGGGTAACCGCGGAGACGGCTTGCGGGTCGAGCGCGAAGAGCTCGGCCAGGGCGCGCTCGTAGGAGATCGCCCCGCCGTCGTTGGCCAGCTCCTTGACCCGGACGGTCGGCTCGTGGAGGAGCTTGTCGGCGACCCGGCGCACGGTGCGCAGCACCTCGTCGCGGGTGGCTCGGTCGAGGCCGGGCAGGCGCCCGTCGAGACGGGCCATCTCGGCGTCGACCACGGTGGTGGCCATGGAGCGCAGCGCGACCACGGTCGGGGTCACCTGGGCCTGGCGACGGGCCGCGAGGAAGGCGGTCACCTCCTGGGAGACGATGCCGCGCACGGCCAGCACCTCCTGGCCGGCCTCGGAGGCGTGCAGGTCGGTGGCGAGGGTGGCCAGGTCGATCAGCTCCGCGCCCGGGACGTCGTCGCAGGCGGGGTCGATGTCGCGGGTGAGCGCGAGGTCGATCAGTGCGACCGGCTTGGCGCCGATCATGTCGGGGGTGACGAGGTGGCCGCGGGCGCCGGCGCCGGCGATCACGATGTCGGCCTGCGCGATCTCGGCGGCGAGGGTGTCCATGGAGGCGGAGCGGGCGCCGTACTCGGTGGCGAGGCGCTCGGCCCGGTCGGCGGTGCGGCTGAGGACGACGACCTCGCCGGCGTTCATCCGGGAGACGGTGGCGGTGGCCAGACCGGCCATCGCGCCGGCGCCCAGGACCACCACGCGCAGCCCTGCGACCGGGCCGACGGTGGCACGGGCGCGCTCGAGCGCGGCGGTGACCAGGGAGGGCGCGGCCTTGTCGATGTCGGTCTCGGCATGGCTGCGCTTGCCGACCCGCAGGGCCTGCTGGAAGAGGGTGTTGAGGGCCGGTCCGACGGTGCCCAGCTCCTGGCCGAGCTGGAGCGCGGCGCGCGCCTGACCGAGGATCTGGCTCTCGCCGACCGCCATCGAGTCGAGGCCGGCGGTCACCTTGAACAGGTGCGAGACGGCGCCGTCGTCGTAGTGGACGTACAGGTGCGGCAGGACGTCCTCGACGCGCAGGTCGGCGTGACCGATCAGCAGGCGGGAGAGCTCCTCGACCGAGCCGTGGAAGCGGTCGACCTCGGAGTAGACCTCGAGCCGGTTGCAGGTGGCGATGACGGTGGCCTCGGTGACGTGCTCGGTGTGCGAGACCTCCTGGACGAGCTTGTGCAGCCCGTCGTTGTCGATCGCGAGCTGCTCGAGCAGCTGCACGGGGGCCGAGTTGTGGGAGATGCCGACGACGAGGACGCTCACAACATTGTTCCGTTCGCTCGCGCTGCCGCCGCTAGGGCCAGGTCCGATGTGCGCTGCGGTCCGCAGCGGCGGAAGACTTCGCTCACAGTGCCTGCACCGCCTTCCGCTGCTCGTGATAGGCGAGGATCTGGAGCTCGATGGAGAGATCGACCTTGCGCACGTCCACGCCCTCGGGGACGTTGAGCACGATCGGGGCGAAGTTGAGGATGCTCGAGATGCCGGCGTCGACCATCGCGTCGGCGACGCTCTGCGCGGCGACCGCCGGCACGGCGATGACGCCGATCGCGACGCCGTGCTCGGCCGCGATCGCGGGCAGGTCGGCGAAGGGGCGTACGGGGATGCCGGCGACGCTCGCCTCGGCCATCGCCGGGTCGGCGTCGAGCAGGCCCACGACGCGGAAGCCGCGGCTGCGGAAGCCGGAGAAGTTGGCCAGCGCGTGGCCGAGGTTGCCGATGCCGACGATGACGACGGGCCAGTCCTGGGTGCCGCCGATCTCGCGGGCGATCTGGTAGCGCAGGTAGTCGACGTCGTACCCGACGCCGCGGGTGCCGTACGAGCCCAGGTAGGAGAGGTCCTTGCGCAGCTTCGCGGAGTTGACCCCGGCCGCGGTGGCGAGCTCCTCGCTGGAGCAGACGCTGATCCCCTGGTCGGTCAGCGCGACGAGGGCACGGAGGTAGACCGGGAGTCGTGCCACGGTCGCCTCCGGGATGTCCCGGTTGCCGTCGCTGCTACGTGCGGTCACAGGTGTGCGCTCTCTACTTGCCACGCCACGGGTGGGGGCACATCACGGCCCGGGTTCGCCCAGCGGCCAGATCACTGTAGGAGTTTGTGAACGTGAGAACAAAACGCTCAGGAGAGCGCGGCACGCAGTCTCGCCTCGTCGACGCGCCAGAAGTCGTGCTGCCTGCCGTCGACCAGTGTGACGGGAATCTCCTCACCGTACCGCTCGCGCAGTGCGGGATCGTCGTCGATGGAGACCTCGGCGAAGCTCTCGCCCAGGTCGGCGCAGACCCGCTCGATGACGGCGCGGGCGTCGTCGCAGAGGTGACAGCCGGGGCGGGAGTAGAGGGTGATGCGTGCAACCACCCTCACAGTCTCCCCCACGCCCACACTCCCTCCCCCAGGCGCTGCGCGCCTGGCTCCCTCGCTCGCGGCCGACACCGGAGCTCGTTCCTCCCTCGTGCCGTCGCTCGCTCGGTCCCCTAGTCTCGTCGGCATGAGCGAGCGCAGCGAGCGAATCATCCAACGCAGCGCCCCTTGTGCCTCATGCGCGCACGGAGCGAAGCGAGTACGTGCATGAGTAGCGCTCGCGATCGCCAGCGTCGCCGTGACGAGCTGCGCCGCAAAGACCTGCAGCGCCGCTCCGTTCTTGCCGGGGAGGCCTCCGCGGCGGCCGCCGAGGTCGAGTCGGCACTGAGCACCTCGACCGGTCCGGCGAGCACCGCCGCCGCCTTCTTCGACGTCGACAACACGGTCATGCAGGGCGCCTCGATCTTCCACCTGGCGCGAGGTCTGCACCGCCGCAAGTTCTTCACCACCCGCGACATCGTCGGGGCGGCCTGGAAGCAGGCGTACTTCCGCTTCGTCGGGGTCGAGAACCCCGAGCACGTCGAGGCCGCCCGCAACTCCGCGCTCAGCTTCATCGCCGGTCACACCGTGCAGGAGCTCCAGGAGGTCGGCGAGGAGATCTTCGACGAGGCGATGGCGGACCGGATCTGGCCCGGCACGCGCGCACTGGCGCAGATGCACCTCGACCGCGGCGAGCGGGTCTGGCTGGTCACGGCCGCCCCGCTGGAGATCGCCCAGATCATCGCGCGTCGGCTCGGCCTGACCGGCGCGATGGGCACCGTCGCCGAGCACGTCGACGGGGTCTACACCGGGCAACTGGTCGGCGAGATGCTGCACGGCAGCGCGAAGGCCGAGGCCGTCAAGGCGCTGGCCGCCCGCGAGGGCCTCGACCTGAGCCAGTGCTCGGCCTACTCCGACTCCGCGAACGACCTTCCGATGCTCAGCCTGGTCGGGCACGCGACCGCGATCAATCCCGACGTCAGGCTGCGCCACCACGCCAAGGCCAACGGCTGGCAGATCCGCGACTACCGCACCGGCCGGAAGGCGGCGCGCGCCGGCTTCACCGCCGGCCTGATCGGCGGCGCGGCGGCGGGCGGCCTGGCAGCGGCGTCGGCCCTGCGCGAGAAGCGTCGCTGAGAAACCCTCCGGTTTGCGTCGGCCCTCGGGTACGCATGACACTCGGCCAGATCCGCATGGTCCGAATGGGCCAGATGATGGCCGGACCCCTGACAGACCTTGCACGGAAACGTAGAGTGACCTTCGTCCCAGGGGAATGACGGGGAGGGACCAGATGGCGCCGCGATACGGCACGGAGGTTGAGCGCGGACTCAACGCGCTTCGTGCTGCCGTCGCGGCCCTGCTGATGGAGCCGGCCACCGCCGGCGTTCCGGCGGGGATGCTCTGGTCCGAGGCCGCCACCGAGAAGGACGGCGCCGACCCGGCCAACCTACGCCCCCGGGATCCAGCCGACGACGAGGGCCCCGACGACGAGGCGCTCGCCGCCTCCTCCGAGGTCTCCGCGGCCGAGCGCACCCGGCTGATCGCCCTCGTCGAGCTGGCCCGCAAGGGCGACACCGATGCGTTCGGCCTGCTCTACGACCACTACCACACGGCGGTGTACCGCTTCCTCTTCTACCGCACGCGCTCCTCGACGCTGGCCGAGGACCTCACCTCGGAGACGTTCTTCCGGGCGCTGCGCTCGATGACCGGCTTCCGCTGGCAGGGCAAGGACTTCGGCGCCTGGCTGATGACCATCGCCCGCAACCTCGCCACCGACCACTTCAAGGCCGGCCGTACGCGCCTGGAGATGGCCACCGAGGACATGGGCCAGCACGACGACGCGACCGAGGGCCCCGAGTCCGCGGTGCTCGCCAGCCTGACCAACGAGGTGCTCCTCAAGGCGCTCGCCAAGCTCCCGGACGAGCAGCGCGACTGCGTCGTGATGCGCTTCCTGCAGGGTCTCTCGATCGCTGAGACCGCCGCCGTCCTCGGCCGCAGCGACGGTGCCGTCAAGCAGCTGCAGCTCCGGGGCGTGCGCAATCTGGCGAAGCTGATGCCGGAAGGGCTGCGTGGGTGATGCGACGCACGGAAGTTAAGTCTTCAACAACCGTAACCTTCGGGCTCCGGGAAACGTTATCGGTGTGGAACGGCACCACCCCGCCCGTTCCGCACCTGACCCACTTCACCCGAGTAGGACCACTGCGATGAGCCCGGCGTTCACCACACGCCGCCGCGCTGAGGAGTTCGACCGCCTGGTCGAGAGCACCTTGAGCGGCGCACCCGTCACCGAACCGGTGTCGGCCGACCTGGCCGAGCTGGCCGGCTTCGCTGCTGCGCTCAGCGCCGTGCCGGAGATCCAGCCCCGCCCCGCCTTCTCCGCTGCTCTGCGAGAGCGCCTGATGACCGCGGCGGTCACCGAGCTCGCCGCCGGCGGCGGCGACGCGATCACCGATCGCCTCACGGTCCGCAACAACCCGGTCCGCCGCAAGCACGAGCGCCGCATCACCGTCGGGCTGGCCTCGCTGGCCATCGTCGGCGCCAGCACCGGCACCGCGCTCGCCTCGCAGGGCTCCCTGCCCGGCCAGCCGCTCTACCCGGTGAAGCGCGCGATCGAGAACGTCCGCACCGGCTTCACCCCCAGCGACAGCGGCAAGGCCAGCGCCTTCCTCAGCGACGCCGACACCCGCCTCGACGAGGTCGCCCAGCTCTCCCGTGGCTCGGACGACGACGTCGCCCGGATCAACGACACCCTCAACAGCTTCGCCGACCAGGCCAAGAAGGCCTCCGACATCCTGCTGAGCGACTACCAGGAGCACCAGGACGCCGCCTCCATCGAGAAGCTGCACGCCTTCACCTCAGACAGCATCGACCAGCTGACCGTCCTCGAGCCGTTGCTGCCTGCCGGCGCCAAGGACGCGCTGACCGCGGCCGCCCAGGCGGTCCTGATGATCGACACCGCGGCCAGCAACCTCTGCCCGACCTGCGCGGGCAACCCGATCACCTCGATCCCCGAGACGCTGCTCGCCGCGACCTCCGACACGATCGGCACGATCGCGAAGTCGCTGCAGCCCCCGGCCGGCACCGGCAGCAGCACCGGGTCCGGCACGACCGGCGGCGGGAAGACGTCGCCCACGCTGCCCCACGTCCCGAGCAACGTCGGCCCGGCGAACGTCCTCCCGTCGCTGCTGCCGACCATCGGCAAGAGCGGCTCCGGCACGAGCACGGGCCAGGGCAGCACGCGGCCCACCTCGAAGCCCAGCACGATCGGCGGCGTCGTCCAGGGCGTCACCGGCGGTGTCGGGGACACCCTCGACGGGGTCACCGGCGGGCTGACCAACGGCCTGACCGATCAGCTCGACAACACGGTCGGCGGCGTCACGGGCGGGGTCGACGACCTCCTCGGCGGCCTCCTCGGCTCGACGAAGACCACCGCTCCCTGATCAGCGGAAGACGGACTGGCGCTGCATCAGCAGCGAGTAGAGCGTCTGCTGGATCGTCTCGCGCACCTGGTCGGTGACGTTGAAGACCAGCATCGGGTCCTCGGCCGCGCTGGCGTCGTACTCGTCGGTGCGGATCGGCTCGCCGAACTCCATCAGCCACTTCGACGGCAGCGGGATCGCACCCAGCGGGCCGAGCAGCGGGAAGAACGGCGTGATCGGCAGGTACGGGACGCCCATCGCCTTCGCGAGCGCGGGGATGTTGCCGACCAGCGGATAGATCTCCTCGGCGCCGACGACCGACAGCGGCACGATCGGCACGCCGGTCCGCAGGGCGGAGGAGACGAAGCCGCCGCGGCCGAACCGCTGCAGCTTGTAGCGCTCGCTATAGGGCTTGCCGATGCCTTTGAAGCCCTCCGGCCACACGCCGACGAGCTCGCCGCCGCGCAGCATCCGCTCGGCGTCCTCGGAGCAGGCCAGGGTGGCGCCGCCCTTGCGGGCCAGGGAGCCGACGATCGGCAGCCGGAAGACCAGATCCGCACCGAGCGGGCGCAGGGAGCGTCCGGCCAGGTCGTTGAGCATGACCATGGTCATCAGGCCGTCCATCGGCAGGGTGCCGGAGTGGTTGGAGACCACCAGCGCGCCACCCTCGGCCGGGACGTTCTCGAGGCCGCGGACCTCGATCCGGAACCACTTCTGCGCGACCGGGCGCAGCAGGCTGACCAGGAAGCGCTGGGTGAGCTCGGCGTCGAAGCCGTACTCGTCGACGACGTAGTCGCCGGTGACGCGGCGGCGCAGGAAGGCGAGGAAGCGGGCCAGCTGCGGCTCCCACTCCTCACCGAAGATCTCGCGCGCGGCGATGTCGAGCGCGGCCTGCCACTCGGCGAGCGGGATGTGCTTCAGCGGACCTCTGTCCTGCGTGTACGCGGGCGCCGCGGCCGCGGCGGGGGCAGCCTCAGCGGGCTCGATCACCGGCGCGGTCTCGCTCCCGGCCTCGGCCGGGGACTCCTCGACCGGATCGGGCGCGGGTGCGGGGCGCGCCTTCGGCTTCGCGAGCGCGCGCGCCGCGGCAGAGGGCGCCTGGCCGGTGCCCCGTCCAGGGCGGCCCCGGGTGCCGATCGGGATGATCTCGGCGTCACCCATCGAGACTCTCCTGCAAGGCGTGTTGAGCGCGTACGGAGGGCAGCTGCGCCTCGAGGGTGGCGAGTGCGCGGTCGACGCGGCCGCCGGTGGGGACGAGGTCCTGGGCGAAGTCGTCGAGCGCCGCAGCCGTGGAGTAGGTGGGCTCGAAGCCGAGCACCTCGCGGGTGCGGGTGGTGTCGATGCCGCGACCGAAGGTGAGCAGGGCGCGCAGCTCGGGCGAGACCTGAGCGACGTGGGCCGACTTGAGCAGGCCCAGCCCGAAGGAGGGCACCGGGAGCATCGGGCGCTGCAGGCGGCGGACCACCTGGGACAGCGGCATCACGCCGTCGCCGGCGAGGTTGAAGGTGCCGGCGACCTCCGAGCGCAGCACGTGGCCGAGTGCGCCGTAGAGGTCGTGCTCGTGCAGGAACTGCAGCCGCGGGTCGTAGCCGAGCCGGCGCGGGATGAGCGGCAGCCGCAGGTAGCTCGTCATCGGGCTCGTCACCTTGGGCCCGATGACGTTGGCGCAGCGCAGCGTCGTCACGCAGACGTCGGGGCGCCGGCGGGCGAAGCCGCGGACGTATCCCTCGATCTCGGCGACGTCCTTGGCGTAGCCGCCACCCGCGCGCCTGGTCTCCGAGGTCTCGGTGAACATCGCGGGGTCGCGGCTGCTGGCGCCGTAGACGTGGGCGGTCGACTTCACCACGAGGCTCTTGACCGTCGCCGACTTCTGGCAGGCAGCGAGGAGCTGCATGGTGCCGATGACGTTGAGCTCCTTCATCATCGATCGACCGCCACCGACGAGCGGGGTCGAGATGATGCTGAGGTGGACGACGGTGTCGACGTCCTCCTTGGCGATCACCTTGGCGATCACCGGATTGCGGATGTCGGCGCGGACGAACGACATCCCGCCGATGTCACCACCGGGCGGGACCACGTCGACGCCGATCACCCGGTCGACGTTCGGGTGAGCCGCGGCCGCGCGCGCAAACCTGCGACCGAGGTCTCGAGAGACCCCGGTGACGAGAACAACCCGCCCTGCGCTGGCCACTGGCTCTAACGCGAGATCAGTTGGATCCGAGCGTCACTTGCCGAGCTTGCGACGGGCAACACGCGTCTTCTTGAGCAGCTTGCGGTGCTTCTTCTTCGCCATCCGCTTGCGACGCTTCTTGATGACAGATCCCACGGAACAACCTTTCGACTGCACCGACGACCTTCGCCGGCGCCGGCGGATGCGACTCCACCGGTCGGGCCAGCCTATCGGGCGTGGCCAGAGGTGGCGGAATCGGGGATCAGCCGGCGTTGTAGAAGGAGTTCTTCAGGTAGTCGTTGGCGTCCTCTTCACGGACACGGAAGGAACGGCCGACGCGGACGGCCGGCATCTCGCCGCTGTGGACGAGGCGGTAGACGGTCATCTTGGAGACGCGCATCATCGCTGCGACCTCAGCAACCGTCAGGAACGTGCTGTCGGAGATGTCACCGGGCTTGTTGGCAGCCATCGTTTCCACGCTTTCTTCGCAACGCGCCATCGGCTTCCCCACCGATGAACATCACGCTGCACTGAGCGTGAGGTTAGTGCCCCCTGTGACTCGTGGGGAAGAGGAAACGGATGGTAATTTATCGCGTACGGCGTGTCGACTTGATTTCGTGGCGATTCGGGCCCATCGCCACCTCAGGGCAGCGGGTCGAGGCCCAACAGGGGGAAGACCGCCATACGGGTGGCGTTGACCTGCCGGTCCAGCCAGGTGTTCGGGTCGTAGCCCCTCGACCAGTCCCGATAAGCGGGCACCTTACCGTCGGTCATCAGCCTCGGCGCCTCCACCCCGGCCAGTTCCCGGACGTGCTCGCGCCATGCGCCCGGAACCTCGGTCGACGGGTCCACCGGCTCCCCGCTCGCGACCGCGAGCAGGTGGGTCCAGGCGCGGGGCACCACGTCGATCACGGCGTAGCCGCCACCGCCGAACGCGACCCACTTGCCCCCGCACACCTCGTGCGCGAGCGCGTGCAGCGCGACGTACGCGGCCCGCTGACCGTCGACGCTGAGCATCAGGTCGGCGAGCGGGTCCTCGGCGTGGGAGTCGCAGCCCTGCTGGGTGACCAGGATGTCGGGCTTGAACTCGCGGATCAGGTCCGGGACGACCGCGTGGAACGCGCGCAGCCAGCCGTGGTCTGCCGTTCCGGGCGGCAGCGCGACGTTGGCGGCGCTGCCCTGCGCGTCGCGCCCACCCACGTCGTCGGCGAAGCCGGTGCCCGGGAAGAGCATCTGGCCGGTCTCGTGCAGGCTGATGGTCAACACCCGTGGGTCGTCCCAGAAGACCCGCTCGACGCCGTCGCCGTGGTGGACGTCCACGTCGACATACGCGACGCGCTCCGCGCCGTGGTCGAGCAGCCACTGGATGCCGACGGCGACGTCGTTGTAGATGCAGAACCCGCTGGCCTTGCCGGGCATGGCGTGGTGCAGCCCGCCCATCGGGTTGACTGCATGGACGTTCTCGCCCGCCCAGACCCGGCGGCAGGCCTCGATGCTGGCGCCCACGATGTGGGCGCTGGCGTGGTGGATCTCCGGGAAGAGCGGGTTGTCCTCGGTGCCGAGGCCGAACTCGAGGTCGGGGCGCATGCTGGCGCCGGCCCGCTCGACGGCCTCGATGAACTGCGGGTCGTGCACGGTGACCAGCTGGTCGAGGGTCCCCATCGGGGCGGGGGCCACCTCGAGGCGGTCGAGGACGCCGAGGTCGCCGGCGAGGCGCATCGTCAGCGCCACCCGGACCGGTGCCATCGGGTGGGAGGGTCCGAAGTCGTACTCCCCCAGGCTGGCGTCGTAGACGACCGCCGCGCCCCCGGTGCACCCATCCATGGGGCTGACGGTACCTGTCACTCCCCGCGGCCGATCTCCCGCGAGCGGTCGCGGTTGGCCCGGGTGGCGTCGAGCAGGATCCCGCGCAGCCCGGCGCGCTCGAAGACGCGCAGCGCGGCGGCGGTGGTGCCGCCGGGCGAGGTGACGTTCTCCCGCAGCACCGCCGGGTGCTCGCCGGTCTCGCGCAGCATCAGCGACGAGCCGGCCAGGGTCTGATTGACCAGCTGGGTGGCGACCGCCCGGGTCATGCCGAGGTGCACGCCGGCCTCGACGAGGGACTCCGCGATGTAGAAGACGTAGGCCGGGCCCGAGCCGCTGATCGCCGCGGCGGCGTCGATCTGCGACTCGGGGACGATGACGACCTGACCGATCGCGGCCAGGATCTCCTCGGCGCGAGCGACCTGCTCGGGACGCGCATGCGAGCCGGCCGCGACCACCGACATCCCCTCCCCGATGAGGGAGGGCGTGTTGGGCATGACCCGGACGACGCCGACCCCGAGCGGCAGCGCGGCCTCGATCGAGGCGGTGGTCAGGCCCGCGGCCAGCGAGATGATCAGCTGCTCGGGGCGGATCGTGAGACCGGCCAGCACGTCGACGACCTGGTAGGGCTTCACGCCGAGGATCAGGACGTCGGCCTCGGCGGCCGCGCCGGCGGGGTCGAGCGCGGCGATGCCGTACGTCTCGGCGAGCTCGGCCGCACGCTCGGGCCGGCGGACGCCCGCCACGACGGTCTCGGGCGCGTGGCCGGCCTTCAGCAGCCCGGCCAGGACGGCCTCACCCATGTTGCCGACGCCGATGATCGCGATCGTGGAAGTCACACGCGAAGGTTAGCCGCGATCAGGGTGTACGGCGGCGCAGTGTCGCCGCGCCGAGGATCAGCAGAGCGACGGCGTACCCGAGGACGACCAGCAGATCCTGCGCGACCGCGGAATCGGCGGAGCCGACCGTGAGGTGCTGCATCGCGTCCACCGCGTAGGAGAGCGGCAGCACCTCGGAGATCGCGTGCAGCACACCCGGCAGCTGGTCGCGGGGCACGAAGAGACCGCACAGGAGGATCTGCGGCACGACGAGCGCGGGCATGAACTGGACCGCCTGGAACTCGGTGTTCGCGAACGCGGAGACGAACAGGCCGAGGGCCGTGCCGAGGACCGCGTCGGCCACCGCCACCACGAGCAGCACGCCGACCGAGCCGTGCACCTCCATCCCGAGCAGGCCGACCGAGACGCCGACGGCGGCGCCGGACTGCACCGCGGCGAGCAGCCCGAAGGCGAGCCCGTAGCCGAGGAGGAAGTCGAGCTTGCCCAACGGCATCGCGAGCAGCCGCTCGAGCGTGCCCGAGGCGCGCTCGCGCAGCGTGGTCACCGAGGTGATCAGGAACATCACCACGAACGGGAAGATCGCCAGCAGCGCCGGGCCGGTGCGGTCGAACGGCGAGGGGCTCGGCACCTCGCGGAACATCCACCACAGCAGCGCCATCAGCGCGCAGGGGATGACGACGAGCATGGCCAGGGTGCGCGGGTCGCGGCGCACCTGCTGCAGCACACGCAGGGCGACGGCCAGCGTGCGGGTGGGGGTCACGACTCCACCAGCGTCAGGAACGCCGACTCGATGTCGGCGGTGCCGGCGTGCTGCTTGATCGCATCCGGGGTGTCGGCGGCGATGATCGCGCCCTCGCGCATCAGGAGCAGCTGATCGCAGCGGTCCGCCTCGTCCATCACGTGGCTGCTGACCAGGACGATCGCACCGTCGTCGGCGAGCCGGTGGAAGAGCGCCCACAGGTCACGGCGCAGCACCGGGTCCAGGCCGACGGTCGGCTCGTCGAGGACCAGGACGTCGGGGCGGCCCAGCAGCGCGACGGCGAGGGAGGCGCGCGAGCGCTCGCCGCCGCTCATCCGGCCGACGACGTGGTGGCGCTGGGCGCCGAGGTCGACCGCCTCGATGACGCGGCTGGTCTCCTCGGGCGCGACTCCGAGCACGCGGGCGAAGAAGCGCAGGTTCTCCGCGAGGGTGAGGTCGTCGTACACGCTGGCGGCCTGGGTGACGTACCCGATCCGCCGGCGCAGCGCCGCCGACCCGGCCGGCTCGCCGAGCACCGTGACCGTGCCGCCGTGGATGCGCTGGACGCCGACGATCGCGCGCAGCAGCGTCGACTTGCCGCACCCGGACGGGCCGAGCAGGCCGGTCACGCCCGGACCGACGTCGAGGCCGAGGCCGTCGAGCACGGCACGGCCCCCACGCCGTACGACCAGGCCCGCGATCTCGATGGTCATGGTCGGAAGTGCTCGCGCGCGAACTCCAGCGACTCGCGCAGGTCGGCCTCGCGCTCGGCCTTGGTGGCTGCCTTGCGGGTGTTGATCTCGAGCACGATCTCGCCGTCGAACCCACTGGTGGCGAGGTGGCGCAGGAAGGCGGCGGCGTTCATGTCGCCGCGCCCGGGGACCAGGTGCTGGTCCTTGGCGCCGTCGGTGCCGTCGGTCAGGTGGATGTGGCGCAGGGTCGGGCCGAGCCGCCTGGCCATCTCGATGACGTCGTCCTGGGCGATCGCGGCGTGCGAGAGGTCGATCGTGGTCGACGCGTAGTCCTCGGTCGAGGGGTCCCAGTGCGGGAGGTACATCTGCATGGAGCGCTTGGAGGCGCGCCACGGGTACATGTTCTCGACGGCGAAGTAGAGGCCGGTGTTGGCCTCCATCTTCGCGATCCCCTCGACGAAGCCGGCGGCGTACTCGCGCTGCCAGCGGAACGGCGGGTGCACCACCACGGTGCCGGCACCGACGGCGTGCGCCATCTCGGCCGAGCGCTCGAGCTTGCCCCACGGGTCGGTGCCCCAGACCCGCTGGGTGAAGAGCAGACACGGTGCGTGCACCGCCGAGATCGGGACGCCGTGGTGGTCGCTGAGCTGCTGCACGGCCGAGGTCTGCTGGGACAGCGCATCGACGCCGACCATCACCTCGACGGCGTCGTAGCCGACGGAGCGGGCGTACGCGAACGCGTGCGCGGTCGACTCCGGATAGACCGAGACGGTGGAGAGGCCGATGCGGGTCATCACTGTCCTTTTCGGTGCCTAGCGGAGGCGGACGCTCATCTGGTCGAGCCGTTCCAGGATGACGCCCTCACGCAACGCCCAGGGACAGATCTCCAGCGCCGGGAGGTCGAAGATGTCCATGCAGGCCTCCGCGACGAAGGCGCCCGGCAGGATCTGGTGGGCGCGGTCGGCGCTGACGCCGGGCAGGTCGGAGAGCTCGCGGCGCGACATGGCGACGAGCTTGGGGATCCAGGTGCGCAGCTCGGCCAGGGGCAGCTGGCGCGGCACCAGCGGGCCCTCGCCGCTGGAGGCGGCGCCGCAGATCCGGGCCAGGCTGCGGAACGTCTTGGAGGTGGCCACCGCCTTGTCCGACGACCCGGCGCGGATCAGGTGGCCGGCGTCCTGGGCGATCGAGGCGCGGATCCGCTTGCGCAGCTCCTTGATGACCTCCTCGTTCGGCGCGTGCTCGGCGTCGGCGAAGTAGGTGGAGGCGAGGCGGGCCGCACCCAACGGGAGCGACCACGCCACGTCCGGGGCCTCGTCGGCGCCGCCGGCGAGCTCGAGGGAGCCGCCGCCGATGTCGAAGACCGCGAGCCGGCCGGCGGACCAGCCGAACCAGCGGCGTACGGCCAGGAACGTCAGGCGGGCCTCGTCCTCGCCGGCCAGGACGTCGATGGTCACGCCGGTCTGCTCGCGGACGTGGTCGAGGACCTCGTGGGAGTTGACCGCCTCCCGGACGGCCGAGGTGGCGAAGGAGAGCATCTCCGCGCAGCCCTTGTCCTCGGCCAGGCTCAGCGAGTCGGCGGTGAACCGGGTGAGGGCGTCGATGCCCGCCTCGGTGACCGCGCCGCTCTCGTCGAGGTGCTCGGCGAGGCGCAGCGGCTGCTTGTAGGAGTGCGCCGGAAGGGGGGCCGCGCCGCCGTGCGCATCGACCACGAGCAGGTGACCGGTGTTGGAGCCGATGTCGAGCACACCCAGACGCATGGGTGCCACGCTACCGGTCGCGGCGGTTCTCGCCCGTCACACCGGCAGCGTCACCAGGAAGCGGCAGCCCGCCGCGCCGCTGAGGTTGTGCACCTCGACCCTGCCCCGATGCGCCTCGACGATGCCCTTGACGATGGCGAGGCCCAGGCCGGCGCTCTGGCCGGCCAGGTCGGTGCTGGGCGTACGAGCGCTCGATCCGCGCCAGCCCAGATCGAAGACCCGCTCCATGTCGCCGGGGTCGAGACCGCCGCAGCCGTCGCTCACGCTGAGCTCGATGCCCGCCGGTACGGTCCGGGCGCTGATCTCGACCGTGCCGTCCGCCGGCGTGTGCCGGATCGCGTTGATCAGCAGGTTCGACACGACCCGGGAGAGTCCGGCGGGGTCCGCCGTGACCTGCAGCCCGACGTCGATGCGTCCGCCGATCCGCACGCTGCGCCCCTCGGCCAGCACGTCGGCGCCCGCGATCGCCTCGCTGACCAGGTCCCCCACGTCGACGGTCTCGGGCGTCAGCTGGAAGACGCCGGCATGGATGCGGGAGAGCTCGAAGAGGTCGTCCACCATCGCGGCCATCCGGTCCACATCCGCCCTGATCTGCCGGTGGAAGCGCGACGGGTCGGCCGCGATGCCGTCCTCGAGCGCCTCGGCCATCGCCCGCAGACCGGCCAACGGGGTGCGCAGGTCGTGCGAGACCCAGGAGACCAGCTCCCGGCGGGACTCCTCCAGCCGCAGCGCGCGCAACCGGCTCTCCTCCAGCCGCTGCTGCGCCTCGGCGAGCTCGGCCGAGAGCACGCGCAGCTCGCGCGGCACCTGACCCGGCACCACCGGCGTCGCGCCCGGCCCGAGGGCGCGGACCTGTTCGCGCAGCCCGCTCGACCAGACGCCCACCGTCCGGCCGACCACGAGAGCGACCAGGATGCCCACCACCGCGGAGACGCTGCTCACCACCGTCATCACCAGCAGGTCGTGGGAGGAGAGGAACATCAGGCGGGCGATGGCCAGGGCGCCGGCGTAGCTGCCGAGGGCGGCCACCGCTGCGACGACCAGCACGTGCCAGGTCAGCGAGCGGCGGCGGATCGCCCACGCCAGCGCGAGGCCGGCGGCACCGACGGCCACCGCGCACAGCGCTGCTACCCAGATGATCTCCCAGACGTCACCGGCTGTCATGGACTCGCCTCCCAGCGGTAGCCGACGCCCCAGACGGTGACCAGCCGCTCGGGACGCGTCGGGTCCTTCTCGATCTTCTCGCGCAGCCGCCGCACGTGGACCGTCACGGTCGAGCGGTCGCCGATGGTCCATCCCCAGACGTGCTGGAGCAGGTCCTCGCGGGTGTAGGCCACCCCCGGGTGCGCGAGCAGGAAGCGGAGCAGCGCGAACTCCCGGACGGTCAGCGCGAGGGGTGCACCCGCCAGCGTCGCCGCGTGCTGATCACCGTCGACGACCAGGTCACCGTCACGGACCACCCCCGCGGAGACCGTGCCGCCGGCGGTGCGGCGCAGCACCGAGTCCACCCGCAGGGCGAGCTCGCGGGGGCTGAAGGGCTTGCCGACGTAGTCGTCGGCGCCGAGCTCCAGACCCATCACACGCTCGGTCTCTCGGCCCAGCGCGGTCAGCATGATGATCGGGACGTCACCGCTCACCCGCATCCGCCGCGTCACCTCCAGACCGTCGATGCCCGGGAGCATCAGGTCGAGCACCACGAGGTCGGCACGGCGCGCCGCCATCAACCGCAGCGCCTCCTCCCCGTCCCCGGCCTCGACCACGTCGTGGTGGTGGGCGCGCAGGTAGGACGTCAGCACCTCGCGGACGGTGACGTCGTCATCGACGACCAGGACCAATGCCATCGCGCCACCTCCCCCGTGCTCGGCCGATCCGAGCAGCCATCGCGCCGACGCCGTACGCCAGCACGATCACGATGCTCGCACCGAGCCAGCCTGACACGTAGTCGCGATCGAGCAGGGTGTGGTTGAGGCCCCCGTCCCCGGAGCGACCGAGGACGGCGAAGCCGCCCACGGTCAGGGAGACCAGCACGATGCCGAGGCTGGCCAGCGCCGTCGCCACCGCCTGGGGGAACAGTCGAGACACGAGCCATCCGAGCGCCGCCACCAGCGGCGCGAAGATCGCGTCGTGCAGGATGAGGCCCACGAGCGCCCAGGTCGCCGCCTGGCGCAGCTGGGCGAGGGTCTGCCAGTGCTGGAGCAGCCAGGCGCCGTACCCCAGCAGACCCGCGCCGAGCAGCACGAGGACCACCCGTGTCGTGCGCATCAGAGCACCTCGATCCGGGAGATCCACTTGGTCTGCAGCGTTCCCGGGCTGTTGGGCGAGATGATGCGGGCCGGGTAGCCGTGATCGAGCGAGAGCGTCTGACCGTCGAGCATCAGGGCCACCAGGGTGCGATCGTCATCGACGAAGGGGGCGTGCAGCACGACGTGGCGGTCCGGTCCGCGCTCCTGCAGCGAGGTGATCTCGACGGCGTGTCCCCGGGGCGCGCCGACGTGATCGAGGAGAGCCCGCAGCCGGACGCCCGTCCACGTGCCGTCGGCGCTCCAGCCCTCGACGCACGCGATCGGCAGGGTGTGCGTCGACTGCGGGAGCGCGGCGAGCTCGCCACGCGCGAGCCTCGTCACCTGGCTCCCCACCACCACCTCGCACCGGTAGTCGGCGCTGGTCGCCGCGGCGACGACGTCGACCTGTCGGGCGGTGCGGTTGATCGGGATGCCGGAACGGCGCGAGCGTGGGGAGAGCACGGCAAGGCGACCCAGGCCGCGGATCGTGCCGGCCGAGGTGGTGCTCGCCACCACGGTCACGGCGGCGGCCAACCACGTGCTGCGCAGCAGGGCGCGCCGGCTCAGCATGCCGGGATGGCGTGCCGAGGGACGGTCCGCGGCGGTCTCGTCGACGTCACCGGCGAGGACGCTGCGTACGAGCGGGAGCTTCACCCCGAGGTGGACCAGCAGGGCCCCGATCACGACCCAGGCGAGCCCGTAGTGGATCCGTTTGAAGTTGAAGTCCCAGGCGTACCACTGAGCCACGTTCATCACCCCGATCCCCAACTCGAGGATCGCCCCGGCGACGAGCACGCCGATCGCGGCGCGCTCGAGCAGCACCGGTACGAGCAGCCGGAGGCGCCGTTGCGGCCAGGGCTGGAACAACCGCGGATAGACCGACCACAGCTTCACCAGCAACAACGGGACCGCGGCGGTGCCGGCCACCACGTGCACAGCCTGCGTGACGCGGTATCCCCAGGCCGGCCACGGGCCCAGCGGCACCGGCTGGTGCGGCGCCTGCGCGTAGTGACTGATGATGCCGGTGACGAAGGCGAGGCCGAAGCAGATGCCGAGCCACACGCCGACGCGCGTCGCCACCGCGGCGCTGCGCAGCCGGGAGCCGAACCAGTCCTCGCTCGGCCGCGGCACCCGCCAGCGACGCGCGCTCATCGGTCCCGCTCCTGCAGCACGACCACCCAGCGCTCGCGATCGAGGCGATGCCGGCCGATCTCCACCAGCCCCGCGGCCGCGGCCACCGGGGCCACGTCGCCCAGGCCGAGGATCGCCCACGGGAAGTGACCGCTGGCCGAGCAGTCGCACTCCAGGCGCGCCAGGAGACGGGTCGAGCGCACGTGCTCGGATGCCACCTCGACGACCACCCGTCCACCGGCGCCCACCAGGCGCCGCACGCGAGCCAGCAGCGTCACCGGATCGCCCCCGATGCCGACGTTCCCGTCGGCCAGCAGTGCGGTGTCCCAGCGCCCCTCGCCGGGGAGCCGGTCGAAGAGGTCGCGTCGCAGCGCGACGCCACCCCGGCGACGGGTCTGCAGGACCGCCTCGTACACGACGTCGACGCCGAGTACGCAGTGGCCGCGCTCGCCCAGCTCCACCGTCAGCCGGCCGGGGCCACATCCGAGGTCGATCGTGGCGCCCTCGCACAGGTCGAGCATCGCCTGATCCCCGTCGTCGACCGGCCGGGCCCACTCCTCGATCGGCACGCGGAGCGGATCCTGTCCGGGAGCCGTGAAGAAGCAGGCCTCGCCCCGCAGTGCGTGCGCGAAGACCTCGGCCACCTCGATGCGCGGCAGGGTGCTCATGCCACCGCCTCCCACGGCGCGGTCAGCGCACAGCGGCTCCAGGGCGCCTGCTCAGCGACCGCGACCAGGTCCTCGAGCCGGTCGACGTCGGTGAGGACCTCGCCGACGCCCACGCTCAGCCCGGCACCGAGGAGCGCCGTACGGGTGTCGCGGTAGGTGTGTGGCGTCGACATCTCCACGTCCCGCAGCACTGCGGCGACACGGCCGGTGCGGAGTGCGAGTGCCCACCAGCCGCCGTCGGCGGCGGGTGCCAGGACCGCGTCGCTGCTCGCCAGCCCTGCGGCGGTGCGGTGCAGCAGGTCGGCCGTGAGCTGCGGGGTGTCCATGCCCACCTGCAGCACCGGTCCGGTCACGTCCGCGTGGGCGCGGGCGAGCCGCTCGCCCAGACCCCTCCCGCGTTGCGGCACCACGGTCCAGCCGCTCAAGGCGTCGCGGATCTCGGCACCCCTCACCGCGCCCCGCAGGTCGCCCTCCAGGGCGAGGCGGCAGGAGGTCGCCCCGACGGTGGCGACGCAGGCGTCGATCGTGTCGAGCAGTGCTGCCGCCGCCACGATCGCGGCGGCGTCGTGCCCGCCGCGCAGGTCGGCCGCGAGCCGGGTCTTGACCCGGCCCGGCACCGGCGCCTTGGCGAGCACCAGCAGCGTGAGGCCCGCCGCCTGTCCCGTCGTCGTCATGCCAGGACCCGCCAGAAGTCGCGGGCGGTCCGGAGCGTCCCGCGTACGGACCCCGACACCTTCGAGCGGGTGCCCGCCGTGCGCGGGTGGTAGGCGATGTCGACCTCCTCGATCCGCCAGCCCGCCCGGGCCGCCCGATCCAGCAGCTCGACGGGATAGCCCATCCCCCGGTCCACGACGCCGAGCTCGAGAAGTGCCTCTCGACGCGCCACCCGCAACGGCCCGATGTCGCGGACCGCGAGCCCGAGCCGGCGACGCAGCCAGGCCAGCACGAGCACGTTGCCGAGCCGGGCGTGCCACGGCCACACGCCGCGCCGCGTCGGCACCCGCCGGCCCATGGCGAGGTCGACCGCGCCGTCGCGGACCAGGGCGAGCAGCGGCTCGATCGCGTCCGGGTCGATCGAGCCGTCGCCGTCGAGCACGGCGACATACGGAGCGCTCGCCGCGACCAGCCCGGCGTGGACGGCGGCGCCGTACCCCCGTTGCGGCTCGCTGATCACGCGCGCGCCGGAGGCGGCCGCGACCGCGGCGGTGTCGTCCCGCGAGCCGTTGTCGACCACGATCACGCGGGCGGTCCCCGGCATGCGCGGCAGCAGCAGCCGGAGCGCAGGGCCCTCGTCGAGGCACGGCAGGACGATGTCGCAGTCGCGGAGATCAGTGCGGGAATCGGGCATGTCCTCACCGTAGGAACGCCGACGGCCGTACAGGGCCGGCAATCCTTACGGTCCGATGACGGCCCCTTCGCCAGGCCCGTGAAGGGGCGTCGCCGTCCCTAGGGTCGCTGTCATGGACGTGAACGACGAGCGGTCGCACGGGCGGGCCGCCTGGATCGGACTGGCCGCGACGCTGATCCTGGTCGCCGCCGCCGTCGCGGTGCCGCTCGCCACCGGCTGGCACGTGCACGCCCGCGCGCACACGAGTTCGGGGATCGCGCCGCTGCACTCGCTGTGGGATCCGACGGTCGGGCCGGGCACGGCGCCTGCGGCGCTCATCGCGGTGCTGGGCGTCGTCTGGATGCCGAGCCTCGCCGAGCGGCTGAGCTGGCGACGGCTGCTCATCACCGGGTACACGGTCGGCGCCGGCTGGCTGCTGAGCCTCGCCCTCGTCGACGGCCCCTCGGGGCTCTCCCGTGTGCTGGGCAACCCCGACGAGTACCTGCGCACCGCCCGCCAGGTGGACGACGTCCCTGCGCTGCTGAGCGAGTACATCAGCCGCATCCCCCTGCACGCGAGCGGCCACTGGCCCGTCCACGTCGCCGGGCACCCACCCGGGATGGTGCTGTTCTTCGTGGCGCTGGTGCGCGTGGGCCTGGGCGGCGATCTCGCCGCCGGCGTCGTGGTCACCCTGATCTCAGCGACCCTGCCGCTGGCCGTCGTGACCACGCTGCGCGCCCTCGGCCAGGAGCCGGCCGCGCGTCGGGCGATGCCGTTCCTGGTCCTGACGCCCGCGGCAGTCTTCCTGGCGGTCTCCGCCGACGCGGTGATGGCGGCGGCGGTCGCCTGGGGCCTGGCCTGCATCGCCGTCGCCACTTGCCGCGGGCCCGCGCGCGGCTGGCCGTGGGCCGTCCTGGGCGGCCTCCTGTACGGCGCTGCCGTGATGATGTCGTACGGCCTGCCGCTGGCGGCCCTGTTGGTGCTCGCCGTGCTCCTGGCCGCCCGGTCGTGGTGGCCGCTGCTGCCGTCGGCGGCCGCCGGGCTCGCCGTCGTCCTGGCCTTCGCCGCGGCAGGCTTCGCCTGGTGGTCGGCCTACCCGGTGCTCGCCACCCGCTACTGGGACGGGATCGCGTCCGCGCGACCGGCGGCGTACTGGCTGTGGGGCGACCTCGCGGCGCTCGCCATCAGCGCCGGGCCGGTGGTGGGTGCCGGCGTGGCGACGGCCTGGCACCGCCGGCGCGACGAGACCGCGGTGGCGCTGCTGGTGGCGGCGGCCGTCCTCGCGGTGGCGCTGGCCGACCTGTCGCGGATGAGCAAGGCCGAGGTGGAGCGGATCTGGCTGCCGTTCGTGCCGTGGCTGACGCTGGGGCTGGCGATCCTGCCGGCCGCCTGGCGGCGACCGGCGCTCGCCGGACAGGTCCTCACCGCGCTCGTGGTCCAGCACCTGCTCTACACGAGCTGGTGAGCCTCACGACCGCAGCGGTGCGGTGGCGAACTCCGGGATCCCGTCCTCGGGCGCGATCTGGGCGGTGAAGCCCAGCTCGGCGGCGGCGCGGTCGGCGGAGGCGACGATGTGCCGGACGTCGCCGGGCCGGTAGGCACCGGTGACGGTGGGTCCGATGCCGGTGCCCCGACCCAGGAGACGGGCCACCTCGGCGATCGTGATCGGCCGCCCGGAGGCCACGTTGTACGCCGCCACGTGCTCCGCGGGGGCGGCCGCGACGGCCCGCAGCGCCGCGACGTTGGCCCGCGCCACGTCCTCGACGTGGACGAAGTCACGGGTCTGGTCGCCGTCCTCGAAGACCTGCGGCGACTCCCCGCGCTCCAGCGAGGAGCGGAAGATCGCCGCCACGCCGGCGTACGGGGTGTCGCGAGGCATGCCCGGGCCGTAGACGTTGTGATAGCGCAGCGCGACCACCGCGGAGCCCGCCTGGCGGGCCCAGGCGGAGGCGTAGTGCTCCTGCGCGACCTTGCTCGCGGCGTACGAGCTGCGCGGCTCCAGCGGCGCGTCCTCGGGCACCACCTCCCAGGCGAGCGGGCGAGCGCAGACCGGGCACGGGTTCTCGAACCGACCGGCGTCGAGCGCGGCGAGCGGGCGCGGCGCCGGGTGCTGGCGGCCGTGCTCGGCGCAGGTGTAGCGGCCCTCGCCGTACACGACCATCGAGGAGGCGAGGACCAACCGATCCACCCCTCGCGCCGCCATCGCGGCCAGCAGCGCCGCCGTCCCCAGGTCGTTGTGCGACGCGTACGACGGGAGGTCGGCAACCGTCACCCCGGCACCGACCACCGCCGCCTGGTGGCAGACCACGTCGACGCCGTCGAGCAGCCGCGCCCAGGCCGGCTCGCCGGCCGTGCGGACGTCGAGCTGGTGCGTGCCGGGCGGCGCCGTACGCGCTCCGTGCGCCTCGGGCAGCATCAGGTCGACCCTGATGATCTCGTCGACCTCGTCGTCCGCCTCCTCCAGCGCCCGCGCCACGGCCGATCCGATGAAGCCGGCCGATCCCGTGACCAGCACCCGCATCAGGCCGCTCCGCCCGGGATGTCGTACGCCAGCGAGAGCCCGTCGGCCCAGGTCCCGCAGGGGCAGCCGGTCGGGTCGGGCAGGTCCGCGACGGCCGCGGTCAGCACCGCGCCGAGACGCTCGAGGTTCTCCCGGAAGCGGGCGTAGACCTCGGCCTCGCCGACGCCCTGGCCCGTCGCGGCACCGGCGTCGAGGTCGGTGACCAGGGCGAGCGGGGCGTAACACATCCGTAGCTCGCGAGCGAGGGCCGCCTCGGGCGCTCCGGTCATGTTGATCAGGTCCCACCCCTGCGCGGCGTACGCGCGTGACTCGGCGCGGGTGGAGAACCGCGGCCCGTCGATGACCACCATCGTGCCGCCCCCGCGGACGTCGTCGCTCGCGCCCACCAGGGCCGACGAGATGCCGGCGCAGTACGGGTCGGCGAACGGCACGTGGGTGGCGCCGGACTCCACATAGGTGCCGGCCCGACCGGAGGTCCGGTCGACGAGCTGGTCGGGCACGATCAGGTCACCGGGCGCCACCTGGTCGGCACGCAGGCCGCCGACCGCGCACGGTGCGATCACCTGCCGCACGCCGAGGGAGCGCAGCGCCCACAGGTTGGCGCGATAGTCGATCCGGTGCGGTGGGTGCTCATGGCCCACGCCGTGACGGGGCAGGAAGGCGACCCGACGGGCGGCCACCTCGCCGACGGTCACCGGCGCGGACGGCATGCCGTAGGGCGTCTTCACCTCGTACGTGGTCGCGCCGGCGTCGCCGAGCCATGCGTAGAAGCCGGTGCCACCGATCACGGCGATCTCGGCGGCGGGCTCCGGGGTGGTCTGCATACCCGCCACGCTGCCAGCAGCAGGCCCGCCGGGACACCGGTGCGACGGGATCGTCACCGATCGGTAAGAACTCGGCTCCCGCCGGGTGCGTACGCTTCGGCGCATGCCCGAGGTACCCCCGGACTTCCCGCGCGCATGGGTCGAGTTCGTCAACCCCGACGACGTCGACGAGGTGCTGCGCTGCGACCTCACCTGGCTGACGTCCTCGTACACCTGCATCTTCGGGTCGGGCTGCGCCGGCATCTACGCCTCCGCGCCCGACGTCGGCTGCTGCACGCTCGGGGCGCACTTCGCCGACGCGGACGACGAGAAGCGGGTCGCGGGCTTCGTCGAGCAGCTCACCTCCGAGGTCTGGCAGCACCGTCCGGCCCGTATGGTCAAGGAGCGCGACTGGATCGAGACGGATGACGACGGCGAGCGCAAGACCCGCACGATCGAGGTCGACGGGCAGCAGGCCTGCGTCTTCCACAACCGGGTCGGATTCGCGGGGGGCGCCGGCTGCGCGCTGCACATCCTGGCGCTGCACCAGGGCCGCAATCCGCTCGAGACGAAGCCGGACGTGTGCTGGCAGCTGCCGCTGCGGCGTACCTTCCGCGACGTGGAGCGCCAGGACGGCACGACGTACACGGAAGTCTCCATCGGGGAGTACGACCGGCGCGGTTGGGGACCGGGGGGCCATGACCTCGACTGGTACTGCACCGGCAATCCGGTCGCCCACGTGGCGGCCGAGCCGCTCTATGTCACCAGCAGGGCCGAGCTGGTCGCCCTGATGGGCGAGGGCGCCTACGCGGAGCTGGCCCACCACTGCGAGGCGCACATCCGATCGCGGTCCGCGCTCGCGATCCACCCTGCCGACCCGCGCTGATTCAACTTCTCGACATCAAGACACATCGACCCCCGTGTTGGCAGGCAAAAAGGGTGTGTTCAGAATCAAGGCATGCGCCTGGACCACCTTTCCTACGCCGCCGGCCCTGACGGCCTCGTGTCGACCGCGAAGCGGCTCGGCGAGCTGCTCGGCCAGGACTTCGTCGACGGCGGTGTGCACCCCCGCTTCGGCACCCGCAACATGACGCTGCCGCTGCGCGGCGGCATCTACCTCGAGGTGGTCGAGGCACTGGAGCACCCGGCCTCCGACAAGGCCCCCTTCGGCCAGGCGGTCAAGGCGCGCTCCGCCCTCGGCGGCGGCTGGATGGGCTGGGTCGTCTCCACCGGCGACATGGCCTCGGTCGAGGAGCGGCTCGGCCGCCCGTGGGTCGACGGCAACCGTCACCTGCCCGACGGCACCGAGCTGCTGTGGAAGCAGATCGGCATCAACGGCCTGATCGCCGACCCGCAGCTCCCGTACTTCATCCACTGGATCACCCGCGACCTGCACCCGGGCAACGCCGGCTCCGACGTCACCCTGCGCAGCATCGAGATCTCCGGTGAGCAGCAGCGCGTGCGCGAGTACATGGGCGCCGACTTCAAGGAGCGCACCGACCCGTGGACCGGCCGTCCGGCCGAGGACGTCGAGCTCGTCTGGGTCGCCGAGCACGGCACCCCGGGTCTGCTGGCGGCCCAGTTCAGCACGCCGCTCGGCGACGTCCGCATCTGACCATGCTCGCCGGGGCCGTTCCCAGCCCCAACATCTGGCACCACACCGCCACCTACGAGCTGGAGAACCGCGCCGCGGACCCCGACGGCCGGCTCTGGTCCGCGATGGCGGACGCCGTGTTGTGGGCCGGGCGCGACGTGCTCGACCTCGGCTGCGGCACGGGCTTCCACCTGCCCCGCTTCGCCGAGACCGCCCGCTCGGTCGTCGGCGTCGAGCCGCACCCCGACCTGGTAGCGCTCGCACGGCGGCGCACGCGCCGGCTCGCGCACGTGTCCGTGGTGCAGGGTGTCGCCCAGTCGATACCGCTGCCGGACGCCTCGGTCGACGTGCTGCACGTGCGCTGGGCGTACTTCTTCGGTCCCGGCAGCGAGCCTGGACTGGCCGAGGTCGACCGGGTGATGCGACGCGGGGGCACCGCCCTGATCATCGACAACGACGCCACCCGCTCCACCTTCGGCGGCTGGTTCCGCCGGAGCTATCCGAACGTCGACCCCGAGGCGGTCGCCCGGTTCTGGTCGACCCGCGGCTGGACGCGCACGCCGGTCGAGATGGGCTGGCGGTTCGGCGCGCGCCCCGAGCTGGAGTCGGTCGTACGGATCGAGCTGACCGGGCCGGTCGCCGAGGCGGCGCTCGCCGAGCACGAGGGTCTCGAGGTCGACTACGCGGTCAACCTCTGGACGAAGACGTACTGACCGCTAGACGTAGCGCTCGAGGATCGTCGACTCGGCGAGACGGGAGAGCCCCTCGCGCACCGAGCGGGCGCGCAGCTCACCGACGCCCTCGACGGCCTGGAGGTCGTCGATCGAGGCGGAGAGGAGCTTCTGCAAGGTGCCGAAGTGGTCGACGAGACGGTCGACGACGGCGCCGGGCAGGCGCGGCACCTTGGCCAGCAGGCGGTAGCCGCGCGGCGTGACAGCGCCGTCCAGCGCGTCGCCGCTGGACAGGCCGAGGACCTTGGCCGCGGCGGCCGGGTCGACCAGCTCGGTCGAGGAGAGCGCCTCCAGCTGGGCGAGCAGCTCCTCGGGGCTCTTGGCGCGCTTGCCGCGCGGCAGGTAGTCGCGGATGACGAGCTCACGCTCGGTGTCGACGCCGGTGACGAGCTCCTCGAGCTGCAGCGCGAGCAGACGACCGTCGGTGCCGAGCTCGACGATGTAGTCCTCGATCTCGCGCGCGATGCGGGTGACCATCTCGAGGCGCTGCGCCACCACCGCGACGTCGCGCACCGTGACGAGGTCCTCGATCTCGAGGGCCGAGAGCGTGGAGGCGACCTCGTCGAGGCGCATCTTGTAGCGCTCGAGGGTCGCCAGCGCCTGGTTGGCGCGGCCGAGGATCTGGCCGGTGTCCTCGAGCACGTGGCGGGTCTCGCCGACGTACGCGGCGATGATCTGCATCGACTGCGAGACCGAGATGACCGGATAGCCGGTCTGCTGCGCGACCCGGTCGGCCGTACGGTGCCGGGTGCCGGTCTCGGTCGAGGGGATGGTGTGGTCGGGCATCAGGTGGACCGCGGCCCGGATGATCTTGTTGATGCCGGTGTCGATGATGATCGCGCCGTCCATCTTCGCCAGCTCGCGCAGGCCCGTCGCGGTGAACGGCACGCCGAGGTCGAAGCCGCCGGTGGAGATCCCGTCGACGACCTTGTCGAAGCCGAGCACGATCAACGCGCCGGTGCGGCCACGGAGGATGCGCTCGAGACCGTCACGCAGCGGCGTGCCGGGAGCGATCAACGCCAGCGTCTCGCGCAGGCGCAACGACTCCTCGGGGCGCTCGGTGGCCACGGCGAATCCCTTCGTTGACCTGCAGAGAACGGGTTTGACTGCAACGCAGTCTAGCCAGGCGGAAGGCCCGAGACTCGCATTAGCCGCTGCGCGGTCGGCTTCCGCTCCGTCTCCTAACGGTCCGTGCTGGATCCCGTAAGTCGCAGCAGCGAGATCGCGGTGGCCAGGTCGTGCACCTCGTAGACCTTCATCCCGTCGACGGTGCGCTCCTTCGGCCGGGCGTAGGCTCCGTGCTCGCCGCGCTCAGCGAGTGGCACCACCGCGACCGCGAAGCCGAGCCGGGCGGCCTCGGAGAGCCGCTCGTCGAGGCCGCGCACCCGGCGCAACTCGCCGGCCAGGCCGATCTCGCCCATCGCGACCACTCCCTTGGGCGTCGGGCGCCCGGTGGCGGCCGAGGTGATCGCGACGGCGACCGCGAGGTCGCTGGCGGGATCGACCAGCTTGGCGCCGCCGACGGTGGAGACGAAGACGTCGTGCTGGTGGAGGTCGAGCCGGGCGTGCCGCTGCAGCACCGCCAGGATCATCGCGAGCCGGGAGCCGTCGACGCCCGAGGTGGTGCGCCGCGCCCGGTCCGTCGCCGAGGCGACCAGGCCCTGGACCTCGGCGAGCATCGGGCGCCGACCCTCGAGCGTGACCGCGACACAGGTGCCGGGCACCGAGACGTGCTGGGTCTCGATGAACAGACCGGTCGGGTCGGTGACCGCGACGATGCCGTCTGCGGACAGGTCGAAGCAGCCGACCTCGTCGATCGGGCCGTAGCGGTTCTTCATCGCCCGCACCATCCGGAAGCGGGAGTCGCGCTCGCCCTCGAAGTGCAGGACCACGTCGACCAGGTGCTCCAGGACGCGCGGGCCGGCGATGGAGCCGTCCTTGGTGACGTGCCCGACGAGCACGGTGGTGATGTTGCGGGTCTTGGCCATCCGCACCAACGCGGCCGCGACCTCCTTGACCTGGGTGACGCCGCCCGGCACCCCGTCGGTGTCGGCCGCCCCGATCGTCTGCACGGAGTCGACCACGATCAGCTCGGGCCGGACCTCCTCGATGTGCGTGAGCACCGCGCCGAGATCGGTCTCGGCGGCGAGATAGAGCTCGTCCTGGATCGCGTTCGTACGGTCGGCGCGCAGCCGCACCTGGGAGGCCGACTCCTCGCCGGTGACGTAGAGGGTGCGCCGCTTGCCCTTCGCGGTCTGGGCCGCCACCTCGAGCAGCAGCGTGGACTTGCCGACCCCGGGCTCGCCGGCGAGCAGGATCACCGCGCCGGGCACGAGCCCGCCGCCCAGGACCCGGTCGAGCTCGGGGACACCGCTGACCCGGAAGCCGGCCTCGACGACCGACACCTGGCCGATCGGCACGGCCGCGGCCGAGACCGGTGCCGCCGCCGTCCGTCCGACCGGGGCCGCCGCCTCGGCGACCGATCCCCAGGCCTGGCACTCGCCACAACGACCGACCCACTTGGCCGTCTCCCAGCCGCACTCGCTGCAGCGATAGGCCGGTCGGGTCGCTCTGGCGGCGGTGCGGGGAGGCATGCGAGACACGGTAGGCGAGCCGCCTGACAGTTTCGGCGAACGAGGTCCTCGCGCGCGCCTGCCGGGCGAGCCTCTATGCTGTCGGAAATCGAGCCTGTTGGATCGATCCAGACTTCGATGACCACCCGGAGGTGCGCGCGATGAGCCGAGTGATCGGTCGCCTGGCCGCGCCGCCGACGCTCGCCGACGTGGCTGAGCTGGCCGGCGTCTCGCGCCAGACGGTCTCCAACGCGGTCAACAACCCCGACCTGCTGCGCGAGGACACCCTCGCCCGGGTGCAGGCGGCGATCGAGGAGCTGGGCTATCAGCCCAACCGGGCGGCGCGGAGCCTGCGCACCCGCTCCTCGCGTCTCATCGGCCTGCGCATCCCGCCGGTGCAGGAGGGGACCGCCAACGCGCTGATCGACCGGTTCGTGCACGCCCTGGTCGACACCTCGGCCGACGCCGGCTACCACATCCTGCTGTTCCCGGGCGAGGCCGGCGACCCGGTCGCCGGCTACGACGAGCTGCTCCGCTCGACCGCCGTCGACGCCTTCATCGTCACCGACACGCTCCAGGGCGACTCGGTCTCCTCCTGGCTGCGCTCGCGACGGGCTCCGTTCGTCGCGTTCGGCCGGCCATGGGAGAACCCGGAGGGCGCGACCCATCCGTGGGTCGACATCGACAGCGCTGCCGGTGCGGCGCTGGCGACCGAGCACCTGATCGAGAAGGGCCACACCCGGATCGCCTGGATCGGCTGGCGCAGGGAGCACCTCGTCGGCGAGGAGCGCCGCTCCGGCTGGAGCCGGGCCATGCACGCGCACAGCCTGCCGACCACCGGGCTCGCCTCGCGCGTCGAGGACACCATCGCCTCGGGCCGCGCCGCCACCGCCGCCCTGCTCAACGAGGCCGCGCCGACCGCCTTCGTCTGCGCCTCCGACACCCTCGCCCTGGGCGTCCTGCACGAGCTCCACGCCCGCGGCCTGCGGCCCGGCGAGGACATCGCGGTCACCGGCTTCGACGACTCGATCGCGGCGCAGACCGTGCCGCCGGGCCTCACGTCGGTGCGTCAGCCCCTCGAGGACGCGGCGGCCGAGCTGGTCAAGGCGCTCGAGGGCCTCCAGGGGCCCGTGGGCTCACCCGAGGGCATCCTGCTGCAGCCGACCCTGGTCGCGCGCGGCAGCTCCTGACGTGGGGCGCCCGAGCCCGCTGCGCTGGGTCCGCGCGCTCGTCGCGTGGACGTCCCGTACCAGGCCCTTCCGCGCGTACGGCCCCCGACTGGTGCCGCGGATCGAGGCCGCGATGCGCCGCCTCACCGGCGGTCGCATCACCGCCGCCGGGCTCATCGTGCCGGCGCTGACGCTGCACTCCGTCGGCGCACGCAGCGGACTCGAGCGCGACAGCGAGCTGATGTGCGTCCCCGACGGCGACACCTGGCTGATCACCGGCTCCAACTTCGCCGGCGACAAGCACCCGGCGTGGACGTACAACCTCATCGCGCACCCCGAGGTGGAGATCACCTACCGGCGCCGGCGCATCGCGGTGCGGGCCGAGCTCGTCGGCGACGAGGACCGCGAGTCGGTCTGGGCCTTTATCGAGCGGCAGTGGCCGGGCTATCGCGGGTACGAGCGGGCGAGCGGCCGTACGCTCCGGATCTTCCGGCTCACCCCGCGCTGATCAGTCGACGACGCGGTGCTTCGTCGCCGCGGCGGTGGGCTTGGCCGTGGCGGTCGCCTTCGTCGTCGGCTTCGCGGTGGGAGTCGGGGTCGGCGTGGGCGTCGGCTTCGGGGGCGGCGCCGGGAGGCTGAGCTCGAAGGACGCCTCATCCGGCTGGCCGCCGAGCGCGACGCCGGCGACCTGGTAGGTGCCGGGCTTGGCCCAGTCGGTGTGGGTCGAGCAGGTGTCGTCCGCCAGGCGGGAGGACCACGTGGCCGTCACCGCGGTGGGCTGCTCCTGGTAGAGCGTCACCGTGCTGTTCGGCAGTGCGTTCTTGCACTGGATGGTCGACCAGACGTCGGTGCCACCGGCGGTCACGATCTTGACCTGCATCGTCTTGTGACTGACCTGCCAGGTGCAGGCAGGCGTGTTGAAGGTCTGCAGGGTGAGCAGGACGGCCACGTCCGAGCCGGCGTCGGCATTGGTCACCGAGGGGGTCACCGAGACGTCACTGGGCGCGCAGGGGCCGGTCGGGGTCGGCAGTGGCGCCGGTGTGGGGCTCGGTGTAGGGGTCGGCGTGGGCGTGACGGACGGGGTCGTCGTGACCGACGGCGTCGGGCTGGCCACGGCGCCGCTGATGTCGGCGACCGTCTTCGCCTTCTGTGTCGGACTGTCGCCGCCACCGAGGAGGTGGGCGATCACCCAGATGAGCACGATCGCGACCGTCAGCACCACCAGCCGACGGCGCCAGTACACCGACGAAGGGAGCGGTCCCCGGGTCATCGCTGCCATGCGGACACCGTAATCAGTCGTGCGGCTCGGATCCGGATGCCACTCCGCGTGGCGGCTCAGCGACAATCATCTCGATGAGCCGCCTGCACGAGCCCCTGCTCTCCTGGTACGACGAGAACGCCCGCGACCTGCCGTGGCGCGGCGACGGGGCGACGCCCTGGTCGGTGATGGTCAGCGAGTTCATGCTGCAGCAGACGCCGGTGGTCCGGGTGCTGCCCGTGCACGCCGCCTGGATGGAGCGCTGGCCGACGCCGGCGGATCTGGCCGAGGAGCCCCCGGGCGAGGCCGTACGGGCGTGGGGCCGGCTGGGCTACCCGCGCCGGGCGCTGCGCCTGCACGCGGCCGCCGTGGCGATCGTGGAGCAGCACGGCGGCGAGGTGCCCTCGTCGCACAGCGACCTGTTGGCGCTGCCGGGTGTGGGCGAGTACACCGCCGCCGCGATCGCGACCTTCGCCTTCGGGCAGCGCCACGTCGTGCTCGACACCAACGTTCGCCGGGTCCTCGCCCGGGCGGTGAGCGGTGCGGAGCTCCCGGCCGCCTCCGTCAACCGGGCCGAGCGCGAGGTGGGCGCGGCGCTGCTGCCCGAGGACGAGCCGACGGCCGCCGCCTGGTCGATCGCGGTGATGGAGCTGGGCGCCCTCGTCTGTACCGCGAGCCGCCCGGCCTGCGAGCGATGCCCGCTCGTCGCCCAGTGCGCCTGGTCGCTGGCCGGACGCCCGGCGTACGACGGCCCGCCGCGCAAGGTGCAGACCTGGGCCGGCACCGACCGCCAGTGCCGCGGGCGGCTGCTCGCCGTCCTGCGCGAGGCGCACGCGCCGGTGCACCGCAGCGCTCTCGACGTCGTCTGGACCGACGCGGTCCAGCGCGACCGCGCCCTGGCCGGCCTGCTCGCCGATGGCCTGGCCGCCCAGGTCGGTCCCGACACGTACGCCCTGCCGGGTTAGCGACTCCCGGTCTCGCGGGGCTCAACGCGGTGCCGCTCGCCAGGTGGCCGACGCCGACGTGTCACGGTGACCGTCGGGAGCTCCTCTCGCGAAATGGAAAGCGGCCCCGCAACCATGACGGTTGCGGGGCCGCTTGCTTCGATCACTCGGAGGCCGGGGGCTCCTCGCTGGGAGCCGCAGCCTCGGCGTCACTGACACCGGCCGCCTCGAACGGCGGAGCGTCGGGCAGCGCCTCGACCTTCTGGCCCTTGAACGTGAACGTCGCGCCCGGGCCCTCGCCCTCGACGTCGACCAGCACGATCTGGCCCGGACCGACCTCGCCGTAGAGCATCTTCTCGGCCAGGACGTCCTCGATCTCGCGCTGGACCGTACGGCGCAGCGGGCGAGCACCGAGGACCGGGTCGAAGCCCCGCTCGGCGAGCAGGTTCTTCGCAGCCTGGGTGAGCTCGATGCCCATGTCGCGGTCCTTGAGGCGCTTCTCGACGGCGGCGACCATGTTGTCGACCATCGAGATGATCTGCTCGCGCGACAGCGGCGGGAAGACGATGATCTCGTCGACACGGTTGAGGAACTCCGGGCGGAAGTGCTGCTTGAGCTCCTCCGACACCTTCGACTTCATCTTCTCGTACGTCCCCTGGGCATCGGAGGCATTTCCGAAGCCGAGGCTGACGCCCTTGGAGATATCACGCGAGCCGAGGTTGGTCGTCATGATGATGACCGTGTTCTTGAAGTCCACGACCCGGCCCTGGGAATCGGTCAGGCGACCTTCCTCAAGGATCTGCAGCAGGCTGTTGAAGATATCGGGGTGGGCCTTCTCGACCTCGTCGAAGAGCACGACCGAGAACGGCTTGCGGCGCACCTTCTCGGTGAGCTGGCCGCCCTCCTCGTAACCGACATATCCCGGCGGGGAGCCGAAGAGCCGCGAGACCGTGTGCTTCTCGCCGAACTCGGACATATCGAGCTGGATGAGCGCGTCCTCGTCACCGAAGAGGAACTCGGCCAGCGTCTTCGACAGCCACGTCTTTCCGACACCGGACGGGCCGGCGAAGATGAACGAGCCACCGGGACGCTTCGGGTCCTTGAGGCCCGCACGCGTACGGCGGATCGCGCGGGAGAGTGCCTTGACGGCCTCGTCCTGCCCGATGACGCGCTTGTGCAGCTCGTCCTCCATCTTGAGCAGTCGGGTCGACTCCTCCTCCGACAGCTTGACGATCGGGATGCCGGTCGCGACCGCGAGGACCTCGGCGATGAGCTCCTCGTCGACCTCGGCGACCTCGTCCATGTCGCCGGAGCGCCACGACTTCTCGCGCTCGGCCTTGGCCAGCTGGAGCTGCTTCTCCTCGTCACGCAGGCGCGCGGCGGCCTCGAAGTCCTGGCCGTCGATGGCGGCCTCCTTGCGCTGGCGCACGTCGGCGATCTTGTCGTCGAACTCCCGCAGGTCGGCCGGTGCCGTCATCCGGCGGATGCGCAGGCGCGAGCCGGCCTCGTCGATGAGGTCGATCGCCTTGTCCGGCAGGAACCGGTCGGAGATGTAGCGGTCGGCCAGGGTCGCCGCGGAGACCAGGGCCTCGTCGGTGATCGTGACGCGGTGGTGAGCCTCGTAGCGGTCGCGCAGGCCCTTGAGCATCTCGATCGTCTCGGCGATGGAGGGCTCGGGGACCTGGATCGGCTGGAAACGGCGCTCCAGGGCGGCGTCCTTCTCGAGGTACTTGCGGTACTCGTCGAGGGTGGTCGCGCCGATGGTCTGGAGCTCGCCACGGGCCAGCATCGGCTTGAGGATCGAGGCCGCGTCGATGGCGCCCTCGGCCGCACCCGCACCCACCAGGGTGTGGATCTCGTCGATGAACAGGACGATGTCGCCGCGGGTCTTGATCTCCTTGAGCACCTTCTTCAGGCGCTCCTCGAAGTCACCGCGGTAGCGGGAGCCGGCGACGAGCGCACCCAGGTCGAGCGTGTAGATCTGCTTGTCCTTGAGCGTCTCGGGGACGTTGCCCTTGACGATGTCCTGCGCCAGGCCCTCGACGACCGACGTCTTGCCGACGCCGGGCTCGCCGATGAGGACCGGGTTGTTCTTCGTACGGCGCGACAGGACCTGCATGACGCGCTCGATCTGCTGCTCGCGCCCGATGATCGGGTCGAGCTTGCCCTCACGGGCGTCCTGGGTCAGGTTGCGGCCGAACTGGTCGAGCACCAGCGACGAGGACGGCGCCTCGCCGGCCCCGGTGCCCGCCGTGGCCGATGCGGCCTGGCCGGACTCCTTGCCCTGGAAGCCCGACAGCAGCTGGATGACCTGCTGGCGGACCCGGTTGAGATCGGCGCCGAGCTTCTGCAGCACCTGGGCGGCGACGCCCTCGCCCTCCCGGATCAGGCCGAGCAGGATGTGCTCGGTGCCGATGTAGGAGTGGCCCAGCTGCAGGGCCTCGCGCAGTGAGAGCTCGAGAACCTTCTTGGCGCGGGGGGTGAACGGGATGTGGCCCGACGGCGCCTGCTGGCCCTGGCCGATGATCTCCTCGACCTGGGCCCGGACGGCCTCCAGGGAGATGTCCAGCGACTCCAGTGCCTTGGCGGCGACGCCCTCCCCCTCGTGGATCAGGCCGAGCAGGATGTGCTCCGTGCCGATGTAATTGTGGGAGAGCATGCGGGCCTCTTCCTGGGCCAGCACGACCACCCGACGAGCTCGGTCGGTGAACCGCTCGAACATGCGCATCGCTCCTTGTGCTTCGGGGTGGATCTTCACCGCTCCGCGGGAGGATCCGTCGAGGGTTATAACCCTGCAGACAGCCTACGCGTTCCGCGGTAGGGCGGGTTTCCCGTGCGCTGACAGCGAACACGTGGAGAAATGACACAGCGGATACGCCGCCGTGCGGCGCATCCGCTGGGTCGGATCGAACAGGCCGTGGATCAGTTGGCCGCCTCGTACGCGGAGCGCACGTCGGCCGGGATGCGGCCGCGCTCGGGCACGGCGTGGCCGTTGGCGTGGGCCCACTCGCGGATCTCCTTGGCGCTGGCGCCGCCGATCGCCGGGGAGGCGGCACGGCGCCCGGCGCCACGGCGGGCGGCACCGTTGGTCACCTTGCGGCCGTAGCCGACGAACGGCGCGAGCGCGGAGCGCAGCCGGTCGGCGTTGCCGTCGTTCAGGTCGATCTCGTAATGGGTGCCATCGAGCGAGAACGTCACCGTCTGCGTGGCCTCGCCACCGTCGATGTCGTCCTCGAGAACGATCTGGACCTTCTGCGCCATGCGAATTCCCCTTTGAGATCACCGAATTGATGAATTGGCGCTCACATCAAACCACGGGTCGCGTCCGGATGGGAACGCGGCAAAGTCCAAGAATCAGGAATTACGCTGAAAAACGAGCTCGAGGCCCAGCAGCGTCAGATCGGGAGCGTGATCGGTGAAACATGCGCATTCCCCGGCGACGATATCGGCGAGATATCCGGTCGAGATCACGCGGACCTCATCGGCCGGCGCCTCCAACACGGCGATCATGCGCGCGACAATGCCCTCGACCTGGGCGGCCATGCCGAAGACCATGCCCGATTGCAGGGCCTCGACGGTGTTCTTCGCTATCACCGAGCGCGGGCGCGTCAGCTCGACACGACGCAATTGCGCGCCCCGTCGTCCGAGCGCCTCGAGCGATACCTCGAGGCCGGGCGCGATCGCGCCGCCGATGTATTGGCCCTGGGGCGAGATCACCTCGAAGGTGGTGGCGGTCCCGCCGAAGTCGACGACGATCGCCGGACCGCCGTAGAGGGTCACGGCGGCGAGTGCGTTGACGATCCGGTCGGTGCCGACCTCGCGCGGATTGTCCATCAGGATCGGCACACCCGTACGCACACCCGGCTCCACCACGACGGCCGGCATGCCCGCGAAGTGCCGGGCGAGCATGTCGCGCCACTCGTGCAGCACCGACGGGACCGTGGCACACACCGCGATGCCCACGACGTCGTCCGCCTGATCACCGAGCAGGCCGAGCACCAGCACCTGCCACTCGTCGGCCGTGCGCCGCTGGTCGGTCGAGACCCGCCAGACGGCCTCCACCGCACCGTCGCGGACCAGGCCGAGCGTGGTGTGCGAGTTGCCGATCCGGGCGCACAGGAGAGGGCCGGTCATGGGCTCACCCCTCGCGCAGGTCGAGGCCGAGGTCGAAGACGCGCACCGAGTGGGTCAGCGCACCGACCGAGATCCAGTCGACGCCGGTCTCGGCGACCGCGCGCGCCTTCTCCAGGGTCAGCCCGCCCGACGCCTCGAGGACCGCGCGGCCCGCCGTGATCTCGACGGCCTCGCGCAGCGTCTCGGGGGACATGTTGTCGAGCAGGATCCGCTCGCAGCCGACCTCGAGCAGCTCGCGGAGCTGGTCGAGGGAGTCGACCTCGACCTCGACCGGCACCTGCGGGAACCGCTCACGCACGGCGCGATAGGCCGGCACGACGCCCCCGGCGGCGACGACGTGGTTGTCCTTGATCAGTGCCATGTCGACCAGGGAGAAGCGATGGTTGTGACCGCCCCCGCAGCGCACCGCGTACTTCTGCAGCGCGCGATAGGTCGGCAGGGTCTTGCGGGTGTCGAGGACCTTCGCGTGGGTGCCCTCGAGCGCCTCGACCCAGCGCGCGGTCGCGGTGGCGATGCCGGACAGGTGGGTGGCGTAGTTGAGCGCCGTGCGCTCGGCGGTGAGCAGGCCGCGGGTGGGCCCGGACACGGTCAGCACGGTGTCGCCGGGCTTGACCCGGGTGCCGTCGTGGGCACGGCCGGTGATGACGACGTCGTCGCCCAGGACCGTACGGAAGACCAGCTCGGCCACCACCAGGCCGGCGATCACGCCCGACTCGCGCGCGCCGAAGACCGCGACGCCCCGGGCGTCGGCGGGGATGGTCGCGGCCGAGGTGACGTCGACGTCGTGCGGCTCGGGCAGGTCCTCACGCAGCGCCTGCACGACCTCCAGGTAGAGGGTGTGCGGGTCGAGGCCGGTGTGGCGCAGCTCGGAGAGCAGGCCTGCGGGCAGCTCGTCGTAGGCGGTGAAGGCGCTCACGCGTGCGCTCCGTCCGTCGCAGGGGATGGGATGAAGTCGACGTCGAGGGCACCGTCCGGCCCGACCGTCACGTCGCAGTGACCGGCCCAGCGCGCGTCGTCACGCTCGGGGAAGTCCTCACGCCAGTGCGAGCCGCGGGTCTCCTGGCGCAGCAGCGCCGACTGGGTCAGCGCGGTGGAGATGGTGATCAGGTTGGTCGTCTCCCACGCGTCCGGACCCAGGGCGGTGGCATCGACGCCGGCGAGCTTGTCGAGATCGGCGAGCGCCTCCCCCAGGCCGGTCGCCGAGCGCAGCACGCCGGCCTGGAGACTCATCGTCTCCTGCAGCTCACGGCGGCCGGCGCCGGACAGGGCGCCGACCGTACGGAGGTCGGCGGCGGGCTCGGCCAGCGGGCGCAGCTCACCGGGCAGCACCTCCGCGACGCGGCGCGAGAAGACCAGCCCGTCGAGGAGCGAGTTGGAGGCGAGCCGGTTGGCGCCGTGGACGCCGGAGCAGGCGACCTCGCCGGTGGCGTACAGACCCGCGACGGAGGAGCGGCCCCACAGGTCGGTGTGGACGCCGCCGGAGGCGTAGTGGCAGGCCGGCGCGACCGGGATCAGGTCGGTCGCGGGGTCGATGCCGTGGCTCTCGCAGGAGGCGAGGATGGTGGGGAAGCGGCGCTCCCAGAACTCCCGGCCGAGGTGGCGGGCGTCGAGCCACATGTTGGGGTGCCCGGTCTCGAGCATCCGCTGCATGATCCGCTTGGCGACCACGTCGCGCGGCGCTAGGTCGGCGAGCTCGTGCACGCCCTCCATCAGGCGCGAGCCGTCCCAGTCGACCAGGAACGCGCCCTCACCGCGGACTGCCTCGGAGATGAGCGGCTGCTGGCCATGGGAGTCGGGGCCCAGGTACATCACCGTCGGGTGGAACTGGACGAACTCGAGGTCGCGCAGCCGGGCGCCGGCACGCAGCGCGAGCGCCATCCCGTCGGCGGTGTTCACCGCGGGGTTGGTGGTCTGGGAGAAGACCTGGCCGAGGCCGCCGGCGGCCAGCAGCACCGCCCGGGCACGGACCAGGCCGACGCCGTCGCGCTCGCCCTCGCCGACGACGTGCACGGTCAGCCCGGCGACGCCGCCGTCCTCGGCGAGCACCAGGTCGAGCACCATGGTGTGCTCGTAGACCAGGATCTCGGGGGCGCGCCGTACGGCCTCGTTGAGCGCGCGCTGGATCTCGGCTCCGGTCGCGTCGCCGTGGGCGTGCACGATCCGGTCGCGGTGGTGGCCGCCCTCGCGGGTCAGCGACAGGTTGCCGTCGGGATCGAGGTCGAAGTTGGTGCCCCACGAGATCAGCTCGCGGACCGCCTCGGCGCCCTCCTGGACGAGCACCCGTACGGCGTCCAGGTCGCAGGCGCCGGCACCCGCGACGAGGGTGTCGACCTCGTGCTGATCGGGGGTGTCCCCCTCGCCGAGCGCGGCCGCGATGCCGCCCTGGGCCCACTGGGTGGAGCCGTTGCCGAGGATGTCCTTGGTGACGACCAGGATCCGGTCGACCTGGTCGCGCAGCCGGAGGGCGGCGGTCAGCCCGGCGATGCCGGAGCCGACGATGACGACATCGACGGTCTCGGTCCAGCCAGGCTCACCGGCGTCGAGCCGGCCTGGGAGCGTGTGCATTGGCTGAGGGTATTACCTCAGGTCACCAGCCTGCGGTCACGAGGTCGCCGCGCAGCTGGTCGCTGCCGGGCACCGGCTCGCCGCGGTCGCTGCCGAGGGCCACGATCTCGTTCTTCTCGTTGACGTGGACGACGTGCGGGGCCAGCTCGCGGGCCTCCTCGCTGGTCATCTGCTGGTAGGCGATCAGGATGACCAGGTCGCCGGGGTGGACCAGGTGCGCGGCCGCGCCGTTGATCCCGAGCACGCCCGAGCCGCGCGGGCCCGCGATCGTGTACGTCTCCAGGCGGGCGCCGTTGGTGATGTCGACGATCGAGACCAGCTCGCCGGGCAGGATGTCGGCGGCGTCGAGGAGGTCCTCGTCGACGGTCACCGAGCCGACGTAGTGCAGGTCGGCCTGGGTCACCACCGCGCGGTGGATCTTGCCGGTCATCATGGTGCGCAGGGCCATGTCAGTTGCTTCCGATCGTGAGGCTCATGTTGTCGATCAAGCGGGTGGTGCCGACGCGGGCGGCGACCAGGATGCGGGCCTCGGTGCCGGACGGCACGTCGTCGGGCAGCTCGCCCAGGTCGGTGGCGGTGATCTCGAGGTAGTCCACGTCGACCGCCTTGGCGCGCCGCAGCTCGGCGCGAGCGGCGTCGAGCGCCGCGTGCGCGCCGGACGCGGCCGCCTCCTGGGCCGCGAAGAGCGCCCGGGAGAGGTGCAGGGCCTCCTCGCGCTGCTCGGCGTCGAGGTAGCGGTTGCGGCTGGAGAGGGCCAGGCCGTCGTGCTCGCGCTGGGTGGGGGCGCCGACGATCTCGATGCCCATGCTGAGGTCGTCGACCATCCGACGGATCAGGGCCAGCTGCTGGTAGTCCTTCTGGCCGAAGACCGCGACGTCCGGGCGGACCAGGCCGAAGAGCTTGGCGACGACGATCAGCATCCCGGCGAAGTGACCGGGCCGGGTGCGACCCTCGAGGATCGCGCCGAGCGGGCCCGGCTCGATCGAGATCTGCGGCTGACCGCCGACGTAGACCTCATCCACCGAGGGGGCGAAGACGATGTCGACGCCCTCCTTCTCGGCGATGACCAGGTCGGCGTCCAGGGTGCGGGGGTAGCGGTCGAGGTCCTCGCCGGCGCCGAACTGCAGCGGGTTGACGAAGATGGAGACGACGACCTTGCCCTCCGCGCCGACGCGCTCGCGCGCGACGGCCATCAAGGAGGCGTGGCCCTCGTGCAGCGCGCCCATCGTCGGGACGAAGCCGACGCGCCGGCCGTCGCGGCGCGCCTCGGCCAGCAGCTCGGCGAGCTCGGCCCGCGTCGACGCCAGGATCGGAGCGGTCACAGGTGGATCTTCTCCGAGGTGCGCGGCGCGTCGTAGCGCGCCAGGATGCGGGCGATCTTGTGGGCACGCATGCCGGTCAGCCGGCCGTCGGCGACGGCACGGTCCAAGGTGGCGTGGGCCAGTGCGAGGTACGAGCCGAGGGTCTGCGGCGCGTTGGCGCTGATGTCGGCCAGGTGGGCCTCGACGGTGCCGGCGTCACCGCGCACGATCGGGCCGGTGAGCGCCGCGTCGCCGTGGTCGAGCGCGTTGTCGAGCGCGGCGGTCAGGAGCGGGCGCAGCGTGCCGGCGGGGTCGACCGCGCCGGCCGCCGACAGGATCTCCATCGCCTCGGTCACGAGCGTGACGAGGTGGTTGGCACCGTGGGCGAGGCCGGCGTGGTAGAGCGTGCGCATCTCCTCGGGCACCCACATCGGGCGACCACCGAGGTCGGCCACGAGCTGCTCGGCGAGCGCCCGGTCGGGGGCGGTCGCGGTCAGGCCGAAGACGATGCCGCCGCCGGCCGAGAGCCGCGGCAGGTCGAGCGCGGTGCCGGTGAAGGTCATCGCGGGGTGCAGCGCGACCGGGTGCACGCCGACCTCGGCGGCCGGCGCGAGGATCGCGAGGCCGTGGCGACCGGAGGTGTGCACGACGTACTGGCCCTCGCGGAGGGCGCCCGCGTCGGCCATGGTCCGCACGACGTTGCCGAGCATGTCGTCGGGGACGGTGAGCAGGAGCAGGTCGCAGGCCTTGGCGACGGCCGTCGGCTTGAGCACCGGCACGTCGGGGAGCAGGGCGGCGATCCGGCCGCGCGAGGCGTCGGACTCACCGGCGACCGCGACGATCTCGTGACCGGCGGTGCGGAGGGCTGCTGCGAGGACGGCTCCGACGCGACCCGCGCCGACGACGCCCACCCGGAGGCGGTTCTGCATGGTGGTGACCTTTCGTTCCAGTCCCTCCGACCACCTCCTCGCGGAGGCCGGTGTGGGTACCAGACGTGTGTTCACTGCTGAGTGACCACCACGCTACGCCGGTCCCTGGCGCGGCGGAACGCGCGCTGCGGTGGTCTCGATCACAGGCGAGCGGGGCGCAGCCGGCGCGCGGCGCGCCGTCCCACCTCGCGCAGGAGGTCGCGACCGCCGGCCTCGCTCACCAGCGGACCGCCGGCCTGCTCGGTGCGCGCCTCGGCGGCGCCCTCGCGCCGCGCGGCGATGCGGCTCTGCTGCAGGAGGTCCTGGTTGATCGCGGTCGCGTCGGCGTACAGCTCGGCGTAGCGGGCACTGCATCGGTCCAGCTCGGCCATCGCCGCCGCGTCGTCCGGGCGCTGCTCCAGGACGACCAGGCCCGCCCAGATCGACTCGGCCAGCTCGACCAATGGCGCGGGCACGCTGAGACCCTCCCAGCTCACGCTGTGGCGGCGCAGCGCGGGCTCGATGAAATCGTCGACCGGGTGGTGCTCCCCCGGCGTCAGGTCGGTGTTGAAGGTGAGCCCGAGCTCCTCGCGCAGGCGCGCGGCGACGGGACGCCAGTCCTCGAGGAGGTCCGTGTACTGCACGAAGACCCGTGCACGGCCGCGCGTCTCCCGCTCGGAGACGAGCTGGCTGTTGATCCAGCGCACGGTGCTGAGGATCTCGTACGCGCGGCGGCGCTCCTCGCTGCTGCCCTCCGCGACGTAGTAGGTGCTGCGGCTGCCGATCGACTCGGCGGGGTGACGCAGCATCGAGAGATAGCGGATGTCGCGGCCGACCTGGGCCGCGGCGTCGCACCACAGCTGCTGCGCCCAGACCGAGCGCGGGTCCTTCACCACGACCTGGTCGTCGGCGGCCCAGCGCTGCAGGCGAGCGACCAGCTGGGCCCGGAGCTCGACCGTGGCGGCCCGCCGCGCGTACGACATCGCCTGCGGCCGCGCGTCGAACTGGTCGATCCCGGCGGCCTCGGCAAGGCGCTTGTGGAAGCGCACCGCCCAGCGCGACTCGAAGAAGCCCTTGGGGTTGGACTCGTTGGCGCCGAAGTGCGGCCCGGGCACCGACAGGCCGAGGTGGTGCAGCGTCCCGGACATCGTGCTGGTGCCGCTGCGGCCGGTGCCGGTGATCAGAACGAGGGTCGCCACGGAGCGTGACCATACCCTCGGTGTGCGAAACTGCCCCGTCGTCCCCGATCCACGAGGAGTGAGATGTCGAAGCTGCGCAACGTGGCCGTCCTGCTGGCCGGAGGTGTCGGCTCGCGCGTCGGTCTCGACCTGCCCAAGCAGCTGATCAAGGTGGCCGGCCTGCCGATCATGGAGCACACGCTCGGCATCCTGGACGCCCACCCCGAGGTCGACGAGATCATCATCATGATGACGCCGGGTCATCTCGACGCGGTCCACACGATGACTCGCGACGGCCGCTATCCGAAGGTCACCAAGATCCTCGAGGGCGCCGCCACCCGCAACGACACCACCCAGAACGCCCTGGCCGCCCTCGGCGCCGGCGACTGCAACGTCCTGCTGCACGACGCGGTGCGCCCGCTGCTCTCCGCGCGGATCATCAGCGACTGCTTCAAGGCGCTGGAGGACTACCGCGCCGTCGACGTCGCCATCCCGAGCGCCGACACCATCATCGAGCTCGCCGACGACAACACCATCTCCAACATCCCGGACCGCTCGCGCCTGCGCCGTGGCCAGACCCCGCAGGCCTTCCTCGCCTCCACGCTGAAGGCGGCGTACGTCGAGGCGAACAAGGACCCCCACTTCACCGCGACCGACGACTGCTCGGTGGTGCTGCGCTACCTGCCCGACGTCAAGATCTGGGTCGTCGCCGGCGACGAGCAGAACATGAAGGTCACCGAGCCGATCGACGTCTATCTGGCCGACAAGCTCTTCCAGCTCAACGCCCACCAGCCGCTGCCGGACAACACCGAGGCCGACTACCGCGCCGCGCTCGAGGGCCGCACGGTCGTCATCTTCGGCGGCTCGTACGGCATCGGCGCCGACGTCGCCTCGCTCGCGGAGGGGTACGGCGCGAACGTGGCGTCGTACTCCCGCTCCTCGACCGGCACCGACGTGGCCCGGCGCGCGGACATCGCCGCGGCGGCCCAGGACGCGATGGAGCGCTTCGGCCGCATCGACTACGTGGTGAACACCGCCGGGATCCTGCCGATCAGCAACCTCGCCGAGACCTCCGAGGAGGAGGTGTGGGCCGCGACCGAGGTCAACTACCTGGCGCCGATCATGATCGCGCAGGAGTTCCACCCGCACCTCAAGGCCACGCAGGGCTCGCTGCTGCTCTACACGTCCTCGTCCTACACCCGCGGACGCAAGGGTTACAGCCTCTACTCCTCGGCGAAGGCGGCCACCGTCAACCTCACGCAGGCGCTGGCCGACGAGTGGGCCGAGGACGGCGTCCGGATCAACGTGATCAACCCCGAGCGCACCTCCACCCCCATGCGGACCAAGGCGTTCGGCGAGGAGCCGGCCGACTCGCTGCTGCAGTCGGAGGCCGTGGCCAGCGCGTCGCTCGACACCCTGATCGGCCGGGGCACCGGCCACGTCGTCGACCTGCGCCGCCTCGACCCGATCGCCGCGGCCCTCGCCAGCGGCCTCGAGTGACGGGACCCGCGAAACAGGTTGGCAACAGGCAACTGCCAGGTTCTTCGATTAGTGTCGGCGCGATGAATACCTCACCCCGGCGATCTCTACGACCGAACCGGTCGCGAGGATCGGCACCGGCCGGCGGTGCCACCGTGGAGACGATCTCCACCCCCGGGGGGTGGGTCGTTCCGCGGGTTCTCTCCTCCGATCCCATCGAGAACCTCCGGCTACGACGCCTGGCGGCCCTCGAGCAGGCTCCGTACCGGGTGCCTGTCGACTACGCGATCGTCGGCGTCCAGAAGGCCGGCACGAGCACTCTCCACTCCCTGCTGTGCGAGCACCCGAACGTCGCGAGCGGGCCCGAGAAGGAGATGCGCGTCTTCATGCTCCCGGACCCGCCGACGTCCCGCGCTCAAGCCGACGACTACGCACGCCCAGCTCGCAGCGCCGAGGTGGTGCGTGCAGGCGACGCGACCCCCACGTACCTCTTCTGGCCGGGCGCACTGGAGCGGCTGCAGGCGTACGACGCCGCCATGCCACTCATCGCGATGTTCCGCGATCCGATCGAGCGGGCCTTCTCCCAATGGGCGATGCAGCGACGTCGCAGCGCCGGCTTCCCCGACCTCGGCGAGACCATCGCGCAGTGGGCCGAGATGCCGCTCCCGACCTCGGTCCCCGAGGGCCTCACGCCCGGACAGCTGCGTCGGCGCTCCCTCTATGTGCGCGGGCTGTACGGCCAGCAGCTCCAGCGCGGGTTCGCCCTCTTCCCTCGCGAGCAATGGCTGCTTCTCGACATCCGCGAGCTCGCAAGCGACCAGAACGCCGTCCTCGACCGGGTGACGGACCATCTCTCGCTGCCCCGGTTCACGACGTACCCGGAGCCACGGCGCCGCGGCCATGTCCCCGAGACGCACCAGGGCCCCGCGCCCACGGTTGCGGATGTGCAGCGCCTCGTCGATCTCTATGCCGAGGATCTCGCGCTCTTCGCCGACCTCTCCGGCCTGGACGTCAGCCGCTGGTCAACGGTCCGGGTGCGGGACGGCCACCTGGCCGCACGCGAGCTCCGGGACACGCTCGCGGGTCGGCTCGGGCTGAGCATCTGAGGAGCGACCCCGCCTCTGCCTAGGAGGACCGAGAGACGACCCTCGGCCCTTCCGGCGCGCTCGGCAACAGTCTCAGGCGCGCCGCAGACGGTCGCGCAGCGTACGACGGGCGGGTGTCTCGGACCCCCCAGGAGCCTGGTTCGGCTGGACGTCCTCGGCCGCATCGGCCGCTGCGGACTTCCTCATCCGGCTGTGCCGCGAGCGCGACATCTCCAACGCCGCCTCGTACGTCTCGTTGTACTCGGCCGACAGTGCGTCGGTCACGCCGTGGTCGGCGGGCTCACCGCTGTCGGCGATCGCCTTCAGGGCGTCGAAGCTGCGGTCGGCCAGGTCACGCATCCACCCCGGCACGACGACGCCGTCCCAGCCGCTAGGCATCCGGCGCAGCGACGGGTCGAGGAACCCATCGACGGGGTGCGGGTGCTCCTCGAGCGACGGCTCGAGGTCGAGGCCGAGCAGACCGTCGACGCGTCGGAACTCTCGGCGCCAGTCACCGAGCAGGTCCGGATAGTGCACGAAGGCACGGTCCGACCCACGGGTGAGACGCTCGGTCATGAGTGCGACGTTGATCCAGCCGGTGACGGCTCGCACGTGCTCGGCGTTGTAATAGGTGCTCCGGCTCGAGGAGACCTCGGACGGGTGGCGCAGCATGATCAAGAACTTGAGATCGAAGTCGAGCTCGGTCGCCAGCTCGGCCCACAGCGGCTGGAACCAGATCATCCGGGGGTCCTTGAGGACGAGACGCTCCCCGGTGGCCAGCTGCTCCTCGACCCAGGCACGCAGCCGCGCCTTGGAGTCGGTCCCCTCCAGTGAGGAGAGCAGGGCGTCCAGGGCCGCAGGGTCCCGGTCGAGCGTCCCGACATTCGCAGCCTTCAGCCGCTGCTTGTCGAACGCGACCAGCCAACGGGGCTCGTAGAAGCCGCGAGGATTCGACTCGCCGGCCTTGATCGCGTCGGGAACGTGGTAGCCGCTGTGCGCCAAAGACCCGCTGACGGCGCTCGTGCCGCTGCGTCCGGGGCCGACGACGAGCAGGACCTGCGGACGCGGGGACATGTCAATAGCGGTCACAGAACGGCGCTCCAGGGGCTCGGTGAGAAGGACGGTGGGCAGGACGTTCCAACGATTCAGTCATCGGAGCTCCGCGACTGCGCTTTGTAGACGCCCATCGCGACGGTGGCCGCGAGCGCGGGCGTGACCTGGGTCGGAGCCCCCTCGGCGGTCCGCAACGCGTCTGCGGCGGGAACCGCGCGCAGGAGGTCGATGTCGCCGATGACCCGGACGCCGCTCGCGAGGACGTTGTCGACGATCTCGTTCGCCAGCGCGCTCACCCGCTCGCTCGCCCCTGACGGGAGCAGCATCTTGCGCTCATCGACGCCGGGGGTGCGGAGTTTGACATAGCGCCAGGCGGCGAGGCGGTCATCCACGGTGAAGCGGCGCGGCTCCTTGCCCGCGGCGCGCCGGCGGGCGTTCTCGTCCTCGAACTCAACGTTGAAGGCGCGGATCGCCTCCGCCTCGTCCCAGGTCAAGGAGCGGTTGGTGACCTCGGCGGCGGGGACGAGCAGGCCGTCGGGCAGGCCCAGCATGGCAGCGAACTCGCGGGTGAGCTGACTCTTGTCCCGGGGGTCCATCGCGATCACCGTGAGGTTCTCGGGGCCGACGATCCCGGCCCAGCGACGCACGAGCTCGTCGTGGCGGTGACGCCGCCAGAACAGGGCTACCGACCGCGGCTCGGGGGCGTGCGTGAGCACTGCCTCGGTCCACTCCTCGAGCGAGAGGGTCGTGCCGGACTGGACGAACTGCTGCCACTGGGAGGGGAACATGCTGGCCAGCGGACGCAGCGTCACGACGACACGGGTGTCGTCACGGCCACCCAGGCTGTCCACGATGCGCTCGGCGACCGCGTCGTCGGCCTCGCACAGGAACTCGCTCGAGATGACCGCCTGGCGGGCGCCGCTGTGGCGCGCCTGCTCGGCGAGCTCGGCCCAGCGTCGCTGTCCCGCCTGCTGGGCCTCACCCGAGCTGCCGACGCCCGTCATGGCCTTGACGGCCTGGGTCGGCTGCAGCCGCGCGCCGATGTAGTGGATGCCGTGCTCGGCCAGCGCCTCGCGGTTGCGGTGGAAGGCCGACTGCACCGTGGTGGTGCCGGTCTTGAAGGGTCCGATGTGGATCAGACGCCCCGGGAGCGGGGTCGGATCCGCGGTGCGAGCCGCAGAACGATCGAACATCTTCTTGAATGCCACGGCCGCGATCCTACCGTCCGGCCTCGGTGCCGACGGCCGGTGCGTCGCCCCGCGGAACCATCACCTGATCGACGAAACGAGCGGCGGCGTGACCGTCCTCGAGGTCCAGGTAGTCCTGCCGGAAGCGCTCGTACGCCTCCGCGTACCGGCCCCGCACACCCTCCAGGTCGAGGAGCGCGTCGACGACCTCGTCGGTGGTGTCCAGCAGCGGTCCCGGGGCGGTCGGCTCGAAGTCGAACAGCCAGCCACGGGTGTCGCGGTAGCGCTGGACGTCGGGGACGTGGAAGAGCATCGGCTTGCCGGTCACCCCGAAGTCGAAGCGCAGCGAGGAGTAGTCCACGATCGCCGCGTCGGCGGCCAGGTAGAGGTCCGCGACCTCCGGGTAGTCCGTGACGTCGACGACGCCCTCGACACGGGTGCGCTGGTTGACCCGGGCGTTGAACGCGTGGCCCCGCACGAGCAGGACGAACTCGTCACCGAGCCGCTCGTGGGCGCGGGCGAAGTCGAAGAAGTCGACCATCGCCGCCCGCATGTCGTCGGGCGAGAGGTAGTCGCGGAACGTCGGCGCGTACAGCACCGCCGTCTGGTCCGCACGGATCCCGAGGCTCGCGCGCACCTCGGCGCGCAGCGCTCCGGCCTCCTCCGAGAGGAGGACGTCGTTGCGCGGGTAGCCGATCGGGAGCATCGACCCCTCGGGCGCACCGAACTCGCGGGCCAGGAGCGGGGTCGCGTACGTGGCCGGCGAGACGACGTAGTCCCACTCCGAGGCGCGGCGGCCGTACGAGACGACCAGGTCGGGGTCGAAGCCCTGGTGCGCCCAGTGGCTGCGCCCCATCTGCTTGAACGGGTAGCCGTGGAACGTCTCGACGATCACCTGACCGGCCTGCTTGTGCAGGTAGTCGGGCTGGAACATGTTGTCGACGTAGTAGGTGACCGAGCGCAGCAGGTCGTACCACTCCGGGGTGTTGACCACGACCGGGATGCCGCCCTCGGGGACGGCGATCGAGTGGTCCTGGACCGCCCAGTAGCACGGGATGTCGGCGCCGCGGCGCTTCAGCTCGGCCTGGATGGCGAGGCCGTTGTCGGTGGCCTTCTCGCCGAAGTAGCTGCGGAAGAGGATGCCGGGCTGCAGCGGAGGGGCCGCGGCGGCCTGGAGCTGCGCCTGCCGGAAGCGGCCGGCGGCCGCCCCGATCGGACGCACCAACGTGATGCGGACGTCCGCCTTCGGGCCACGCAGCACACGACCCTCGAGGCGCTCGGTGTCGATGGCGACGGGGAGGCTGTCCGACAGCACGGGAGCGACCCGCAGGACCGTCTCCACCGGGTCGGGGCGACCGGCGACCTGGAGCCGGGCGACGACGTCGTGGTCGCCGTGCGGCAGCGGGAGCTGCCCGAAGCGGTAGACGGGGCGGCGTAGCGGCAGGTGGGCGACGAAGCGGCCGTCCGCGTCGGGGACGACCGGAGCGGCGGTGGCGCTGGTGGCCCGATGGCGGGTCACCAGGGTCAGGCTCTCGATCGCGCCGAGGACGCGTCCCTCGACGATGAGCTCGTCACCGTCGTCGGTCGTCGCCACGGTGACCTTGTCGGCGGTCGCACCCGCGGGCCAGTCGTGGACGATCGGCTCGTCGCGGTGGTCGCCGTCGATCAGCAGGTCGCGCGAGCCGATGGACTCCCGGACGTGGATCGGGACGACCCGGTCGGCCAGGTCGCGCCCCGTGAGGTGCCAGCCGACCGGCGTCAGGGAGTCGTCGTGCGCCGGGAGCTCGAGGGAGAAGGCGCCGTTCGCGACCCTGGCGGCCACGTGGGTGCGGCGGTGACCGGCGACGACGCGGGCGTAGCGCTCGGCACCGGCGCCCACCAGCCGGCCGCTGATCGTACGGCCGGCGATCGCGAGGTCCGCGACCTCGACCGCGCCGTCGATGAGGCGCAGGATGACCGGCTCCTGCAGCGACCAGTCGACGAAGACACGACGCTGGTCGGCGAGACGGCCCGCGCGCAGGCCGCCCGGCTGACCGGCCCGCGCCATCTGGCTGATCGCACCGGTGACGGTGAAGCCGGCGCAGGTCACCCGCAACAGCAGGTGCAGCGGCGCGTCGCCGTACTGCTTGACGAGCTCCTCGACCGGGACCTCGGCGGCGAAGGTGCCGAGCCGTGAGTCGTTGGTGGCGTCCTCGGTGGGCTGGGCGAACCGCGGCGGCGCGTCGGGACCCTGCGCGAGCGCCGGGTAGACGTGCTCGGCGCCGCCCTCGCCGTCGATGCCGCCGCCCGCACGGACGACGACCTCGACGGTCTGCGGGTGCTCCGTGAGGTCGATCTTGCCGAGGTAGGCCCAGCCGGTGAGGCGGGCGGTCAGACCGCCCTCGCGCTGGGTCCAGCTCAGCTCCTCGACCATGTGGCGCAGCTTCAGCTGCTCGCGCCGGATCAGGAAGAGCTCGTCGGGCAGGCGCGGGTCGCCGTAGACCGGATACTTGAGAAGGACGCCGTCAGGGCGGACCTCGCTCGGGGTGCTGTCGGCGGACATCGAGGCGTCCTCGGCCATCTTCGCCATCGCCCGGACGTCGTCGCGACGGTCCTGCCGGGTCAGCTCGAGCACGACGCGGCGCAGCGGCATCGCCTTGTCCCAGACGGACTGGTGGGCGTCGCGGGTGAGCTCGACGACGACGTCGCGGATCTTGGCCCAGTACGCGTCGTCCTCGATGCCGGGCGACATGAGGTACCAGTGGAAGTGGGCGTCGAACAGCGTCTGCAGCCACGCGTCGTACAGGTCCTCGCGGCCCTCGGCACGCAGCGCCTCGTCGGTGAGCCGGAAGGCGGTGATGCGGGCGTCGAGGTCCTTCATGGAGGCGGTCTGCTGGCTGATCGAGGAGGCGTCCTCGCGCTGGCGGTAGCGGTAGACGACCTCGGGGACCACATCGATCTTCGGCGCCCGGCAGAGCATCTGGGTGACGATCGGCTGGTCCTCGTAGGAGCCCTCGCGGAACCACAGCCCCTGCTTGTCCCAGAAGCGGCGCTCGTAGAGCTTGTTCCAGGTGTAGAGGTTGCGCAGGATCGCCGGGAACTCGGTGACGTTGGTGGCCAGGCGGCGGGTCGACTGCACGTCGTTGACCCAGATCGGGCGCCAGTCGCGCTCCTCGTCGAAGCGGCGCACCGAGCCGGCGACGATCTGCGAGCCGGTCTCGCGGGCGCTGCCGACCAGGATCGCCAGGGCGTGCATCGGCAGGACGTCGTCGGAGTCGACGAACGTCAGGTAGCGCCCGCGCGCGGCCTTCACCCCGGTGTTGCGGGCGGCGCCGAGGCCGCCGTTGGGGCGGGTGACGAGGCGTACGCGCGGGTCCTTGGCGACGTACTGCTCCGCGATGGCGCGCGAGCCGTCCGTGGACCCGTCGTCGACCAGGACGAGCTCGAAGTGGACGAAGCTCTGCTCCAGGATCGACTCGATGCAGGCCCCGATGTAGGCCTCGACGCCGTAGAACGGGACGATCACGCTGACGGTCGGCGGCCAGACCTTGCGGCCGGCCTCGCTGTCGCGGAACTTCCGGGCGGCCCGACGGGCGACGCCCCGCATCCGGGTGACGATCTCAGCCACGCTCACTCCTCACGACCACCCGCGACAGGTTAGTGGAGACTCAGCGAGGGGCGAGATTCCACCGCCCGGCCAGCTCGTCGACCACCCGAGCGGCCGCGCGGTCGTCGCGATGCGGATGGAACCGGTCGTTGAAGGCGGCGACGTCGGCGGCGGTCCGGGAGCGGAGCCCGGTCGCACCGTCCAGGTCGCGCAGCTGCTCGACCACCTCGGCGGTGGTGGCGACCAGCGGCCCCGGAGCGGTCTCGACGAAGGGGTAGAGGAAGCCGCGCTTGCTGCTTCCGTACGACTCGAGGTCGGGCACCAGGAAGACCTGCGGGACCTCGGCGAAGGCCAGGTCGAAGCGGATCGAGGAGTAGTCGACGACCGCCGCGTCGGCGGCCAGGATCAGGTCGTTGACCTCGGGATGGTCGGTGACGTCGATGATCCGGGCGCCGCGGGCACTCACCTGGGGCAGCCGGTGGAAGCGGTGGCCGCGCAGCATCAGGACGTAGCCCGGGCCCAGGTCGCGGGCGGCCGCGGCGACGTCGAGGTGCAGCGCCGCCTCCGCGGAGCGCCAGTCGGTGGCGAGGTCGTCGCGCCACGTCGGCGCGTAGAGAACGGCCCTCTGCTCGGGCGCGATCCCGAGGCCGGTCCGTAGGCGGGTCCGGGTGGCGGACGCGTCGGGGGCGACCAGGGCGTCGTCGCGGGGGTAGCCGACGCTGAGGATCGGCCCGTCGTACGCGTACTGCTCGCGGTAGTGCGCCGCCATCTCCTCGGTGGGCGTGAGGATCAGGCTCCAGGTCTCGCGGGCCCGGTCGGTCTCCCAGGCGATCCGGCGATCGCCGTACCCCTTGGCGCGCCACATCATCCGACCCATCGCCTTGGACGGATAGCCGTGGAACGTCTGGAGCAGCAGCTGTCCCTCGCGACGGACGAACCAGCGATCGGGGTCGGCGTTCACGCACAGGTAATGGGCAGTGGCCATCGTGCGGTGCCACGCTCGCGAGCCGATCACGACCCCCTCTGCGCCCTCCGGCAGGGGTACGTCGGGCCCTGCGACGCCCCAGACGAGCCGCAGGTGCGGGAAGCGGCGGCGCAGCTCGACGTGCAGGGCGCGCTGGGAGTCGGTGGCGTGGTGGCCGCCGTAGGACTGCAGATAGAACAGGTGCGGCTCGATCGGCTCGCTGGTGCGGCGCGCCGCCTCCTGAAGTGCTCGCTGGTGGTACGGGCCGGCCTCGTCGTCGGCGAGCGGACCGGGGTTGGCCGGCAGCGGGCGGTCCGGGCCCCCGAGGTCGAGCACCAGCTCGCCCTGACGGGTGACGCCCTGCGTGGTGAGCACGACCTGGACGCCGACCCGGTCGGTCGATCCGGCCGGCGCGTCGAAGGAGAGCGTGAAGGCGCCGTGTGCGACGTCGTGGCAGGGACGGCGGTCGCCGTGGTTGGCGCTCGGGTCGTGCCGCTGAGCGATGGAGACGGGCGGAGTGAGGGTGAGGTGCGGCGCGGACGGCAGGCCGAGGTGGTCGATCCAGCCGACGACCTCGGCGGTGACGCGCCCCGACGGCGTCCGGGTGAGCGCGCGTACCTCCAGCCGCAACGGCGTCTCGGCCTCGCTCATGGTGAGCAGGTCGGCGGGGACGTCGGGCGGGACCGGGAGCTCGGCCACCACCTCGCCGTCGACCACGCGGGTGGGCTGGTCGGCGCCCTCGAAGGTGCGGGCGAGGACGAGGTCGGCCAGGTCGTCGCGGCGGTCCTCGGTGGCGAGCCACAGCTTGACCCTGGCCTCGGCGCCGATCGCCGCCGGCAGCGGCGCCGCGGAGAGCTCCGCGATGACCCGGCGCAGCAGCGCCCACTGCTCGGGCGTCGCGCGCTCGGCGTCGTCGAGGAAGGTCTGGAGATGCGTGTCGAGCAGGGCCCAGCGCCGCCAGCCGGACGCCTCCTGCGCGCTCTCGGCGAGGGCGGCCAGGAGCTGCTGCTCACCGGCCCACCACTCCTCGAGGACGGCGAGGCTGTGCGGGCGTGCCCCGAAGACGACGTCGTCGCGGCGCCCGGCTCGCAGGTAGGTGACGTCGGGCAGGAGGTCGAACGTGCCCGCCAGGCCGGCCAGCGGGCCGGCGGGCCGCCAGGCCCGGCGGGCGTAGAGCCGCGCGCCCGGCGTCAGGTCGGCGACCGCCTCCGGCGCGGCGGCGAGGGTCGTCGCGAGCCGCTCGGTCCGGTGCGCGACGCCGTACGCGGTGGTGGCGACGGCGTAGCCCTGCCGCGGGACCGCGACCCGGCCGACGGCGGCGTCGCTGCCGGAGCGCTCCGCAGCGCCGACCAGCGTGGCCAGCGCGTCGCGTGGCAGCAGGTCCCCGGCCGCAGGGGCGATGACGTAGCGGGCCGGGCCGAGGCTCGCGCCGGCCAGCGCGGCGGTCGCGTCGGCGGCGTCGTCCCCCATCACCCGGATCCGCCAGTCCTCGCCGGCGTGCCGCTCGGCGATCGCGCGTACGGCCTCGGAGCGGCCCCACGGCGCGACCACGATGTCGAGGTTGTGGTGGGTCTGAGCGCGCAGGCTGTCGAGCAGCGGCCCGATGCGCCTGGTCTCCTGGTCGCTCGCGGCGACCACGACCGTGACCCGCGGGCCCCGGAAGCGGCGGCGGAGCGGACGCGTCGCCCGTCCCACGATCCGCCGCATGCCCGCAGACTACCGAGAGCGACCCACGGCCCTAGGATCTGCTCTGATGAGCGCCACCTGGGAACGTCTCCGTCGGCGGCTGCGCCGACCCGTCGTGTCGCTGGTCGTGCCCGTCTACAACGTCGAGCCCTATCTCGCGGAGTGCCTCGACAGCCTGCTGGAGCAGACCCTCCCCGACCTCGAGGTGATCGCGGTCGACGACGGCTCCACCGACGGCTCCCCGGCGATCCTGCGCGCGTACGCCGCCCGCGACCGGCGGGTGCGGGTGATCACCCAGGGCAACGCCGGGCAGGGCGCCGCCCGCAACGCCGGCGTCGAGGCGGCCCGCGGCGAGTTCCTGATGTTCGTCGACAGCGACGACATGGTGCCGCGAGGCGCGCTCGCCGCCATGGTGGCGACGCTGCGGAGCACGGGATCGGACTTCGTCGTCGGAGCGGCGCAGCGCTTCAGCCATCGCCGCAACCTCGAGGTGGCCTGGGGTGACACGGTGCACGACCGCGACCGCCTCGCGACCACGCTCGACGAGTTCCCCGACGCGATGCTCGACATCATCGCCTGCAACCGGCTGTTCCGCACCGAGTTCTGGCGCCGGAGCGTGCCCCCGTTCGAGGCCGGCATCGCGTACGAGGACCACGTGCCGATGCTGGCCTCCTCGGTGCTCGCCACCCGCTTCGACGTGCTCGCCCGGGTGGTCTACCGCTGGCGGATCCGTACGGACGGCAGCTCGACCAGCCAGCAGAAGGCGCAGCTGCGCAACCTCGAGGACCGGATCGCGGTCAAGGAGCAGGCCCATCGGCTGCTGCAGGAGCACGCCTCGCCGCTGGTCTTCGACGCGTGGGTCGCGCGCACCATCGACATCGACTTCCAGCAGTACCTGCGCTTCGCTCTCAGCGCCGACGACGTCTACCGCGAGCGCCTGCAGTCCGCGCTCCGGACCGTCTTCGAGCGCGCCACCGACCGGGCCCTGGACCGGATGCGCTTCGCACCGAAGGTGCGCGCCTGGCTCGGCGCCCAGGGCGACTGGGCCGCCGTCGAGCGGGCCGACGCGTGGTTCCGCGCGCACGGCTCGCTGCCGCCGAGCCGGGTCGCCGGCGACCGGATGCTCGCGACCTTCTCCCCGCTGCCCGACTTCCTGGCCTCCGTACCTGCCTCGATGCTCACCCTGTCCGCGAGCGAGACGCCGCTCGTGGCGACGCTGCGCAGCGCCCGCTGGGCGGGGTCCCGCCTCACGCTCGAGGGGTACGTCGTGGTGCGCGGGCTGGACGCCGGCGAGCGCACCCCCGACGTCGCGGCCTGGCTCGTCGCGTCCGACGCCCCGGAGACCCGGGTGCCGGTCCCGCTGAGCCTCGCCGCCGACGACAGGGTCGACGCGTGGGCCGACGACGCCGCGATCAGCTACCGGCACGGCCGGTTCTCCGTGGAGGTCGACGTCGCGCGCCTGCCCGGGACGGGCGAGCGCACCTGGCACCTGAGGCTGCGCGCGAGCGAGGACGGGCTGGTCCGCGAGGGCGGTGTGCACCGGGTGCTCGACGGCTCGGCCGTCGCCCAGGTCCCCGGGATCGTCGCGACGCCGAACGGCCCTGGGATCCGGGTCCCCGCCGCGACGAGCTCCGAGGAGGAGCCCGCTGCCCAGCGGATCGGGGTGCATGGGGTCGACCTGGACGGGCGGCGACTCATCCTGAGCGTGGACGCCGTCGGCTTCTCCCGCGACGAGCTACGGGGCGCGGTGCTGCAGGGCGACGCGGCCGTGATCCCGCTCGCCGCTTTCGAGGAGGGGCGTCTCACCTTCGAGCTGGCGGTGGAGCGCTGGGGTCTGGCGGCGACGGCCGCCCCGCGCGGCGGTTACCGGCTCACCGTCGGCGGCGTGATGGCCCGCCCCGTCGGTCCGCTGCCGCCCCAGCTGCCCTACGTCCAGGTCGACGACCACGTACGCGTCACCGCGCGGATGCGCGCCAACGGCACGTTGGGGCTGCAGGTCGCGGCGCCGCTGAGCGACGCGGAGCGCTCCGCGGCCGGACAGCTGCGGCTGCGCACGCGGACCCACGCCCAGCCGGATCCGGGCCTCGTCCTCCTCCAGTGCGGGTCGGGCGACCGGCTCGACGGCGACCCGCTCGCTCTCGACGCCGCGCTGGCGCGGCTGCGCCCCGACCTGCGCCGGGTGTGGGGGATGCGCTCCGGCGAGGCCGTCCCGGCCGGTGCGGAGGCCGCCGTGGTGGGCAGCGAGCGCTGGCACCGCCTGCTGCGGAGCGCCACGACGATCATCTCCGACGGCGAGATCGGCGAATGGTTCGAGCCTGCCGGCTTCCAGCGCTGGGTGGTCACGGGACAGGGCCACCCGGCCAAGTCCATGGCCGCCGACGCCCGGACGGGACGCCACCGCGCCTGGACCCACCTCCTGGCCGCGTCACCGGACGCCGAGCGGCTCTACCGGGCCGATCTGGGCTTCACCGCACCGGTCCTCACCCTCGGTCAGCCGCGCACCGACCTGTTGCTCACCCCGGATGCCGACGCTGTCCGCGCCGGGGTCCGCGCGCGGCTCGGGATCGACCCCGACACCACCGCGGTGCTGTATGCGCCGACCTATCGCGACGCGCAGGTCGGCCGGATCCGCTCGGCGCCGCTGCCCCGCGACCTCGATCTGGCCGCGATCGACGCGCTGCCGGGCACCTCGGTCCTGCTGCGTGCGCACCCGTACGACGCGCCCGACGCGGCGGCCTGGGCCCGGGCGTCGGGCGTACCGGACCTGACCGACTACCCGCGTCAGGCCGACCTCCTGCTCGCGGCCGACGTGGCGATCCTCGATCACTCCGCGCTCCGCTTCGACTGGGCACTGACCGGCAAGCCCACGATCTGCTTCCTCCCAGATCGGGAGGCCTACGAGTCGCTCCGCCCCCCGCTGATCCCGTACGAGGAGACCGCGCCGGGCCCGATCGTCACCCGCAGCGACGAGGTGGTCGCGCTGCTCAGCGACCTGCCGGCCCTGCGGGCCGCATCGGCGCCGTTCGCCCGGGCCGTCCGAGCGCGGTTCGCGGCGCTCGACGACGGGTCGGTGGCCGAGCGGGTCGTCGTCGCGCTGTTCTGATCCGCATGGCAGGATCGTCGTCGCCGCGCGACCGCACGCACGTACCGCTGAGAGGCAAGCAGAGATGATTGGTGAGTCGGAGAACCGCCCCTGGGGTAGCTGGCGCGTCCTCGACGAGGGCGAGGGCTACAAGGTCAAGCAGATCGAGGTCCTCCCCCACTCCCGCCTCTCGTACCAGACCCACGCCCACCGCTCCGAGCACTGGGTCGTGGTCTCCGGGACGGCCACCTCGATCATCGACGGCGAGACGGTCGTCACCGGCCCCGGCGAGTACGTCGACGTCGCCGTCGGGGTCCCGCACCGCATCGTCAACGCCACCGACCTGCCCCTGATCATCATCGAGGTGCAGCGCGGCTCCTACACCGGCGAGGACGACATCGTGCGCCTCGAGGATGACTTCGGCCGCAACTAGCGCGAACCGCGGTCAGTCGTCGGCGCGGAAGAAGAGCGGGCTCAGCCACCACGGTGGCCGGTGGTCGTTGAGCGGGGTGTCCACGAGTGCGGCGGGGAAGCGGACGAGGACCTGACCCTGCGGGCCGAGGAGGACCGAGGCGTGGGGTGCCCGGTGCCGCGCGTAGCGGACCAGCGGCGCGCAGTCGGTGCACACGCCCGAGACCTCGATGCCGGTGCGCTGCTGGAGACCGTTGCCGAACTGCTGCGCGGTCTGCAGATCCACGCTGTTCTCGGCGTACGTGGTCCGGGGCACCAGCACGATCGGCCGCTGTCCACGCTCGGAGAGCGTGACCGCCCGCGCCCGGATGTGATCCATCGCCGACTCGAACCGCTGGTGCGCCCGCACCTGGGTCGCGGCGTAGAGCGCCCCCAGGCAGCGAAGGCGATCAGCGCCAGGCCCGCGATCAGCCTGGTGGACCGTGGCCCGGTCCGCAGCGTCCAGGCGATCGCGATCACCCCGAACGGCCACGTCCAGCTGACCGACCGGATCGGCAGCCCGACCCCGTTGACCACCGTGGTGGCACCGCTGAGACCCCACGCGAGGACGAACGCGGCAGCCAGGACCAGCCAGCGTCGGTCCGCGCCCGCGCGCGGGGCGAGCACGACACACACCGCCACGGCCAGCAGGGGCAGGACCGTGAACCGCGCGACCTGAAGGTTGTCGTGGAGGACCATCACCAGGTTGTGCGCCAGCGATCGTGGTCCGTGCACGGGATGGGGCGCACGCCAGGCCTGGATCTCCATCCCGAAGACCCCGAACCGGATGTCGTTGAGGACGTAGACCAGCAGGATCGCACCCACGTAGCCGGCCGCGAGGGTCCCACCCACGAGCGCCAGCCGTCGCCACGAGGCCTCCCGGTGGAGCACGGCGAGGAGCGGAAGCAGGAGCAGCGCGAACGGCGGGTAGCCGAGGGCGAGGGCGAGCACCGCGACACCGAGCAGCGCCAGGTGCAGGCGCGGACGACTCCTGGTGGCGGTCAGCGCGATGCCGGCGGCCGCCAGGACGAGCATCGCCAGCATCAGCGTCGCCGGCCAGTACGAGATCTGGGTGATCATCGGCGAGGCGAAGACGGCCACGGCGATCGGGACCGCCCACCAGTCCCGCGCGAGCAGCCGCGTCAGGGTCGCGGTGGCGAGCGACCACCCGAGCCAGAAGCCGAGCGTGACCACGTGCGATCCCAGGTGCTGGGAGCCGAGGCGCCACCACCAGTAGTTCAGCCAGCGACCCTCGTGCAGCACCCGGGAGGCGTGGTCGAGCACGAAGGGGCTGCCGTCGGGCAGCAGCATGTCCCAGTCGTCGTGCTCGAGCACCGGATGCAGCACGGTCACCCAGGTCAGCGTGACGGTGATCGCCACCAGGACGCCGACGGCGGTCGGGACCAGCCGCGCCGCCCGGATGCGGGCGAGCATCAGGCGAGGTCCGCCGTGCTCCTCGTACGCGGGGCGACGGAGTCGACGATCGCCTGGTAGACCCGCTCGCAGCACTGCCCGTCGCGGACGGGGAAGGCCGCCGAGACCCGGCTGGCGTACGGCTCCTGCGGCGCGCGGCCGGCGTCGAGGGTCCCGCCGATCTCCTTGAGGGTCTGCTCGACCGTGTCGGTCACCGGGCCGAACCCGTCACGCCGGTAGTCGAAGTAGCCGCTCTGGCCGACGTGGCCGCCACCGAAGAAGCGCTCGGTGTCGAACTGGAAGTAGACGACCGGACGGTCGATGTAGGCGGCGTTGAACGCCACCGACGAGTAGTCGGTGACCATCACGGCAGCGCGGGCGAAGATCTTGCGGACGTCGTTGCCCTCGTAGGTGAGCGGCTCGACCCACTCCGGCAGGTCGAGGCCCGGCAGCGCGGCCTGGAGATTGGGGTGCGGCAGGAAGCCGACCGTGAGGCCGTGCCGGTCGGCGATCGCCTTGAGCTCCGGCGAGCGCAGCACGCCCATCCACTCGGTGATGAACTCGGACTCGAAGAACTCCTTGCCCGGCGCGGCCCGCTTCTGGGAGTTGGGCTCGACGAACTCGGTGGTCAGCCAGCTGCGCCAGGTCGGCACCAGCAGGATCAGGTCGCGCTTCTCCGGCGGCACCGCCAGACCCTCCGCGCGCAGCCGGTCGAAACGCGGCAGGCCCGTGAGCACGACTTCCTTCGGCGTGTAGCGGTAGTGGTTGTGCTCGCCGGCGATCGAGTCGTACTCGGCGCGGGTGCTGGTGACGAAGACGTCGATCGGCTTGCTGTTCAGCCAGCCCGAGAGGTCGTCCTTGATGACCCCGTGCTGGAGGAAGGCGAAGCGCCAGTTCATCGCCTCGGGGAAGGTCAGCCCGTACGGACGCACGGTCGGGATGTCGGCGTGCGAGGAGATCAGCTGGGCCGCGTTGACCATCAGCGAGCGCCACTCGTCGGAGCCGTGGGCCACCAGCCGCTTGACGCCGGCCCGCTTGAGCCGGTTCCAGTCCGCGGTGCCCTCCTGGACCACGAACCAGGCGTTGACCTCGGGGTGGTGCTCGCGGACGTGGTGGAAGAGGTGCTCGGCGCTGTCGTCGGCGTCGTGGATGCGGTCCATGAAGACCCACGCGTCGCGGTAGCGCCGCAGCGAGCGCCGGGTGGAGGCGCGGCGCAGGATCTCGAGCTGCTCGGGCGAGGGCACGCGCTGGTCGCCGCGCCACGCCCGCGCCACCGTGTACGACGCCAGCGCCGTCGGGGCCGGCGGCTCGCTGCGCGCGTCGAGCGCGACGTCCTCGCCGTTGAGAGTGAGGTGGATCGTGCCGTCGAAGGGCACCCAGACGATCCGCTGCCGCACCGGGATCCGGTCGAAGAGCACGACGTCGCGCACGGTCCCGTACCGGGCGGCGACGGGCTTGCCCCCGACCTCGATCAGCTCGTCGGGCCGCTCGCCGGTGTAGTAGTAGGACAGCTGCGCCAGGCCCTGCTTGTCGTCGATCCCGATGATCCCGACCGGCTCCTGGTGCCAGTCGGTCTCGTCGTACCCGTGCTGCAGGATGACGCGGGTCTCGCGGTCGAGCGGGCGGGCGTTGAAGGTCGCCAGCACCTTCGGGTCGATGTGGCTCATGATCTCGCGGACGAGCGCATGGAACTCGTCCGCGACCGCGCCGCGGGCCGCGGTGGCGTCGCCGCGCATCACCCCGGAGCTGATGTACCAGGAGAGCTCGTAGGTGAGATAGCTCTGGAGCCAGCGCGGGACCGCGCCGTACTTCTCCACCGCGCGCCGGATGACGTCGAGGTAGCCGTGCCGCGGGACGTCGGTGAAGCGCCGGACGTCCTGCATGCTGTTCTGCAAGGTCGAGCTGCCGTCACTGCGGCGGCGGTAGTTGTACCGGGCGGTGCGCACGAAGCCGACCACCGGGTCGTCGCACGCCAGCAGGTACCGGACGCAGAAGTGGCCGTCCTCGAAGTTGGGTCGCACCCGGTCGTCGAAGCGCAGCTGGAGCGCCTCGAGGCGCTCGCGGCGGAACAGGGCGCTGGGGGCCGACCCGGCGAAGTAGTCCGGGTGGGCGTCGAGACGCCGGGCCACGTTGCCGTCGCGGAAGTGGCTGCGCAGGGGGTGCGAGTTCGTGTAGCGCCCGCTCTTCTCGTCGTGCACCATCAGCCGGCTCGCGACCATGTCGGTCTCGGGGTGCGCGTCGAGGAACCTGGCCACCATCGTGAAGTAGCGCGGCCCGAGGGTGTCGTCGGGGTCGGTGAACGTCACCCAGTCGCCGGTCGCATGCGTCATGCCGAGGTTGCGCGCGCTGCCCTGACCGCCGTTCTCCTTGGTCACCACGACGATGTCGAGCTTGCTCTCGCGCTGCCAGCGCTGGAGACGCTCAAGACTCTCGTCGGTCGAGCCGTCGTCGACCGCGACGACCTGGATCAGGTGCCGCGGGTAGGTCTGCTCCTCGATGGAGGTGATGAAGTCGTCGAGGTAGCGGGCGACGTTGTAGACAGCCGAGACGATCGTGAACGTCGGCTTGGGGGCCGCTGCCTCACGGGGCGTGGTCGCGTCATCAGCCGAGTGCATCGGGCGATTCTATCCACCTGTACGGCGCAAAGCCTGAACCAGCGCTGGAGCGACGTAGGGCGCCAGGGTGGTCGCGTACGTCGCGGTGAGGTGCGAGGCGTCGAAGTAGACGATCACCCCGCCGACGACCGCCTGGCAGGTCTCGCCCGGGCAGATGCGGTCAGTGAGGTCGAGGGTCCGTACGAGCGGGCTGGTCGACGCCTGCGCCGCCGCGAAGCCGGGATCGGCGGGGAGCCAGGTGGAGCGGGGTCCGGAGCAGGCGGTCGCGTAGTCGTGGGGGTGGGCGCCGACGCAGTCGGGGATCGGCTGCATCCCGCCGTCCCCGGGTGCCGGGGTGTCGCGCAGCACGAGCACCGGGATGCCCGCGTCGGCCCACCGGCCGAGGATGCGGGCGATGCCGCTCTGATAGGCGGGCTGGCTGGCGGCGATGCTCGTCGTACCGGCTTCCGGGACCGAGACGCGATTCGTCATCACGACCAGATCGGGGTGGGAGGCGGCGATCCGGGTGGCGGTGCGCCGGCCCCAGGCGCGACAGGCGTCCGAGTACGCGGGGGTGTCGAAGGACTGCGCCACGTCGGCCATCGCGCACTGCGAGGCGAGGTAGGTGGTGATGTGCCAGCGCTTCTCAGCGGCCACCCGCTGCAGGGCCGGGAGCCACTGGCCGGCGTGGGAGTTGCCGACCAGCGCGATCCGGACCGACGCCGCGCGGGCGCCGAAGGAACAGGTGACCGTGCGGAAGCGCGGGAGGTAGGACCAGCAGTCGCGTCGATGCGAGACCGCGCCGTAGGCGTCGGACTTGTCCATCGCGGCCAGCGCCGGGGAGGGCACCGGCGGCCCCGACGGCGGGGCGCACGTACGCGACGGGTCGGTGGCGCCCGCCCCGAGGCACGGGTCGTGCGCGCGCAGCGCCGCCGCCAGCCGGCCGCGGTCCTCGTCGACACGCGCCTGCGCCTGGACCGTGACGGCGGTGCACAGCGCCACCACGACCACCATCCCGGCGGCACCGGCGGCGTAGGTGGGGACCAGGCGCCGGTTCCAGCGGGCCGTCCGGAAGGCGTCCTCGATCCACCGCTTGCTGGCCGCGGCCAGCGCCAGGGTGAGGACGACGACGAGGACGTCGTCGAGCGCGTCGCGGTTGTGGTGGCGCGCGGCGGGCAGCAGCACGATGAGCGGCCAGTGCCACAGGTACACCGAGTAGGAGATGTCGCCGAGCCACTGGACCGGGCGCGTCGCCATCAGCCGTACGGGTGGCGACGCCAGCGGCGCGTCGGCCAGGATCACGAGCGCCGTGGCCAGCACCGGGAGGGCGGCCCGCCAGCCGGGGAACGGCGTCGCCTCGTCGAAGGTCAGGGCGACGACCAGGACGCCGAGCAGTCCGCCCACGGCGAGGGCGGCCCGTGCCGGCGGGCGCAGCGCTGCGCGCGGGATGACGCCGGCCGCGACCGCGGTGAGACCGCCGATGCCGAGCTCCCAGATCCGGGTCTGGCTGACGAAGTAGGCGGCCGCGGGGTCGGAGGCGGTGTCGCGGAGCGACCAGACGAAGGAGCCCAGCACCACCGCACCGAGCCCGAGGGCGTACCAGAGCACGGGCCGGCGGCGGGTGAGGTACGCCAGCAGTCCCAGCAGCAGGATCAGGATCGGCCAGCCCAGGTAGAACTGCTCCTCGACCGACAGCGACCAGAAGTGCTGGACCGGCGAGGCGGCGGCGTCCTGGGCGAGGTAGTCGACGGCGTCGTGCGCGAGGCGCCAGTTGACGAAGTAGAGCGCTGCGGCGCGGACCTGCGCGCTGGTGCTCTGCCAGCGGCTGTCGGGCAGCAGCGCCCACGACGCGACCATCGTCACGGCGAGGACGAAGAGCGAGGCGGGCAGCAGCCGCCGGATCCGGCGTCCCCAGAAGGCGAGCAGATCCCCTCTGCTGCGCGGCGCGTGCCCGATGAGGTGCGAGGTGATGAGGAAGCCGGAGATCACGAAGAAGACGTCGACGCCGACGAAGCCGCCGGTGAGGCGGGTCGGCCACAGGTGGTAGACCACCACCATCGTGACCGCGACGGCCCGCAGCGCCTGGATGTCCACGCGGAGACCGCGGCGTGCGGTCGGATCAGGCATCCAGGGACTCCTCAGGGTCGGTCGAACGACCGCCGAGGCTACCTGCTCCTACGGGTCCGGCCGAAGATCAGGCGGTCTGCGAACGCCGCCAGGCCGTCTGCGCCTCGAGCTCGTCGGTGGCCTTCTTGAGCGCGACCTTGGCCGCCTCCAGCTCGGCACGGGCGACGTCGAGGTCGCGCTCGAGCTCGGCGACGCGAGCGAGGGCCTCGGTGGCACGCTGGGTCTCCGAGGCACGCGACTTGAGCGCCTCAGCGGCCCGCTGGTGGGCCGCGGTGAGCGCGGACTCCAGCTCGGCGACGGTCTGGGCGGAGGCGTTGCGCTCCTTCTCCGCCTGCTCGGCGAGGTGCGCCTCGTGCTTGCGGTTCTCGGCGATCCGCTCCTGGGTCAGGGCGACGTACGCCTTGGCCTGAGCGGCACGGTCGCGGTTGGCCTCGCGGCGGGCGTCCTGCAGCTCGGTCTGGGTGATCCGGGTGGCGCCGGCGCCCAGGACGACGGCGCCGATCGCGGCGGCGATCAGGAGCAGGACGGTGTGCGCCACGATCGCGCCGACGACCAGCAGGGCCGCCACGACGAGCAGCGCGACAGCGACGGTCAGACGGGTGCTCCGCTGCCGGCGACGTGTGACGGATGTTGCTGCTGGGGAAGTCATGGACGTCACGTTACGGCTTGGGACCGTCCTGACGGACCCGACACGCGCGCTCCAGGAGCAGACCTGTGACACATACCGCAAGACCCAGCGCTGCCGCGATGGCCGACCGCAGCGCGCGCTGGCCGGCCAGCGGATCGCCGTCGATGCCCAGCCAGCTGAGCGCATAGCCGGCGTACCCGCCGGCGATCAGAGCCCCGACGAGCGCGCACGCACGGCCGAGGACCAGCCGGTTCACCGCGTACAGCGGCGCGATGCGCTCGCCCTTGCCCGCGATCGAGCGGCGGGTGGACCAGGCGGTCACGCCGATGATCAGGACGGCGAGCAACAGCGCGAGCGGCTGCAGCCACGTGACGACCGGGGCGGTGCCCCACCACGACTCGGCGACACGGCGCAGCAGCCAGCCGCCGACCAGGCCGACGACGCCCCACAGGGTGAGAGCCCCGCCCGAGATCGGCCGGAGCCGCTCCCGGGGCTCGGTCACTCTGCTTCGAGCACGAGGTCGTCGCGGCGCACGACGCCGCGCTCGCCGGTCTTGGCGAGCAGGTCCGTGATCGGGCCGTGGCCCGGGATCTCGGCGCCCGGCTCGATGTCGACCCAGGGGCGCAGCACGAACGCGCGCTCGTGGGCGCGCGGGTGGGGCAGGATCAGCTCGGGGTCCTCGCTGATGCGGTCGCCGACCACGATCACGTCGACGTCGAGCGTACGAGGAGCATTGGTGACGTCCGAGCGCTCCCGGGCGTACGCGTCCTCGATCGCCAGCGCACGGTCGAGCACGCGCGCGGCGGAGAGGGTCGTGTCGGCCAGGACGATCGCGTTGAGGAACTGACCGGCCTCCTCGGGGCTCTCGACCGGGTCGGTCTCGTAGACCGGCGAGACGGCGGTGACCCACACGTCCGGGGTGTCCACCAGTGCGGAGACGGCGCCCTGCAGGCTGGCCAGCCGGTCGCCGAGGTTGGAGCCGATGGCGAGCACGATCCGGCGGATCGGACGCATCTCACCCGTGAGGGTGTCGGCGTCGATGATGTGGGGGTTGGGTACCTCGGTCACGCATCTGCCCTTCTCGTGATCGTCAGCGCGACATCCCGAAACGTCGCGTCGATGGGCGCGTCCGGCTTGTGGACCGTGACGCGTACCCATTGAACACGGTTGTCCAAGAGACAGACATCCGCTATCCGCTGGGCGAGCGTCTCGATCAGGTCGACCGGGTCGCGCTCCACACTTGCTTTGACCTGCGCCACGAGACTTCCGTAGTCGACGGTGTCTGACAAGTCGTCCGAGGCCGCTGCCGGCGAGGTGTCCAGGCCGAGGACCAGGTCGATCAGGAAGACCTGCCCCTCCCGGCGCTCGAAGTCGAAGACGCCGTGGTGGCCGAAGCACTCCACGCCCAGGATCGCCAGCTCGTCGGTCATCCGTACATCCTCTCGGTCACGGCGAACGCGTCGCGCGTCGCTCGTACGTCGTGCACCCGGGTGCACCACACTCCGGCCCGCGCGAGCTCGACGACGACGGCCGTGTGGGCGCTCTCGCGCTCCCCCACGGGGCGCGGCCGGCCCTCGGCGTCGGCGAGCAGCGCTCCGAGGAACGCCTTGCGGCTCGCGCCGATCAGGATCGGTCGCCCCAGGTCGGCGATCCGGTCCAGGCCGCGCAGGAGCTCCCAGTTCTGCTCGGCGGTCTTGGAGAAGCCGAGGCCAGGGTCCAGCACGATCCGCTCGAGCGCGATGCCGGCGCGCGTGGCCGCCTCGACCCGGGACTCCAGCTCGGCTCGGACGGTCTCGACGACGCCCGCGGGATAGTCGGTGAACTGCTGCATGGTGGCGCCGTGCGCGCGCCAGTGCATCGCGGCGTAGTAGGCCTCCGAGTCGGCGACGACGCGCAGGATCCTCGGATCGGCCAGGCCGCCGGAGACGTCGTTGACGATCCGGGCTCCGGCGCGGATCGCGGCGCCGGCGACCTCGGAGCGCATCGTGTCGACCGAGATGACCGCCCCCAGGGCGGCGAGCTCCTCGATGACCGGGACCACGCGGGCCAGCTCGTCGGCGACCAGCGGACGGGTCGCTCCTGGCCGGGTGGACTCGCCGCCGATGTCGAGGATGTCGGCGCCGTCCGCGAGCAGCTCCCGGCCGTGGCTGACCGCGTCGTCGGTCGCCAGGTACCGGCCCCCGTCGCTGAAGGAGTCGGGGGTGACGTTGACGATCCCCATCACGCGAGGACGGGTCAACGGCGTGAGCAGGTCGGTCACAGGCATGAACCTATCCGCCACCGCCCCGAACGCCCACCTGAGTGAATTTCGGATCAGTTCTCGCTCTGTGCCGCCGATCACACGGGTATGACAGCCCTGCACGACCCGCTCCCCGCACCGACGGAGCCGCTGGACCTCTCGCCCGATCCCGACGGCCACCCGGAGACCACCCACGAGGTGGAGCCTGCGGAGGCTGTCGAGGCGCCGGCGAAGGTCCGCCGCCCGCGCAAGGGTCCGCGCGTCACGATCGTCCAACGCCTGTGGGCGATGATCGCCCTCGGCGTGATCGCGCTCGCCGTGGTCGGCAGCGTCGGTGCCCTCAAGGTGGCGAACGTCGTGCGCATCACCGGCGAGAACAAGACCACGGCGCAGATCAACAGCAAGATCAACGCCGGGTACGAGGAGTGGCTGCTCCAGCGGGCCGCCACCGGCCAGTACGCCACGATCCTGCTCTCGGACGGCCAGGTCCTCAGCCCGGCCGCGACGACGTCCTACGGTGTCGCCGAGTCGCACTACAAGACCGCGCTCGAGAAGTACCAGGCCGCGCTCGACCTCGACACCGCAGGCACCGCCCACAAGTCGATCCAGGGGCTGCTCGACAGCACCCAGAAGTACCACTACTTCCTGCAGCAGATCCACGACGCCGCCGAGGCCGGCCGCACCCAGTCGTTGGCGACGATCACCGCGTCCGCCAACGGCACGGCCGCCGACGCCATCGACAACCAGTTCAACGACGCCGACGACTTCACCGACGGCATGGTCGACGCCCAGGTGCTGGCGATCAACAAGTCGGTCAGCGACCTGCGCTCGATCACGCTGATCGTCTCGATCGCGGGTCTGCTGCTCTTCGTCGTCTCCGGTCTGCTGCTGGTGCGCGCCGTCGCTCGTCCGCTGCGCAAGGTCGTCACCGCGCTGCGCGCGATCGCCGAAGGCGACCGGACGACCCGCGTCGACCACCGGCGTCGCGACGAGATCGGCGCGATCGCGATCGCCGTCGACCAGGTGGTCGACGCCCTCGACGCCGGCGACGAGGACCGCCGCCGGGCCGAGGCCGAGCGGATCGCCCGCGACGAGCAGGACCGCCGCGACGCCGAGGAGCGGGTCGCCGCCGAGCGGGCCGCGGCCGAGCGGGAGGCCGAGCTGGAGCGTCAGCGCGAGGCCGAGCGCCGCGAGGCCGAGCAGGCCCAGCAGGCCCGCGAGCTCGAGCAGGAGCGCCGCCTCGCCGAGGAGCGCGCCAAGGCGGAGCAGGAGCGCTACGAGGCCGAGCGGGCCCGTCAGCAGGAGATCGCCGAGGCGGAGGCCGCCCGCGCCCGCGAGGCCGCCGAGGCGGCTGCGGAGACCGCCGAGCGGGTCGCCGTGATCAAGGACTACCTGTCGATCGTCGCGAGCGGCGACCTCACCCAGCAACTCGCGCTGGCCGGCGACGACAACGTCGGCGAGATGGCCGACTCGGTCCGGGCGCTGGTGGACTCCCTGCGCGCCAGCATGAGCCGGATCGGGCAGAACGCCGCGTCGGTCGCCAGCGCGTCGGAGGAGCTCAGCGCGGTCAGCGCCGACATGGGCCGCAGCACCGGCGACACCGCCGCCCTGGTCGGCAGCGTCTCGGAGGCCGCCGGGCACGTCTCGGGCAACGTCGCCACGGTGGCCAGCGCCGCCGAGGAGATGACCGCGAGCATCGCCGAGATCGCCCGCAACGCATCACACGCCTCGTCGGTCGCCTCCGACGCCGTGGAGCGCGCCCGCGCCGCGACCGGCACCATCGAGGCGCTCGGCACCTCGTCGGCCGAGATCGGCCAGGTCATCAAGGTGATCACCGCGATCGCCGAGCAGACCAACCTGCTGGCGCTCAACGCCACCATCGAGGCGGCTCGGGCCGGCGACGCCGGCAAGGGCTTCGCGGTCGTCGCCAACGAGGTCAAGGAGCTCGCCGCTCAGACCGCCAGGGCCACCGAGGAGATCGGGCAGCGGATCGACGCCATCCAGCGCGACAGCGCCGGCGCCGCCACCGCGATCAACGAGGTGGGCGAGGTGATCAACTCGATCCACGAGATCCAGGTGACCATCGCCGCCGCCGTCGAGCAGCAGAGCGCGACCACCAGCGAGATCGCCCGCTCGGTCACCGAGGCCGCCAACGGCACCACCGGCATCGCCGACTCCACCGCCTCGGCCGCCTCCTCGGCCGCCGCCGCCCAGTCCGGTGCGGCCAGCACCGCGGAGGCGGCCTCCGCCCTCGCCGGCCTGGCCACCGAGCTCGACGCCCTGGTCCGCCAGTTCTCGGTGTAGCGAGCACGAACCAGGAAGGCCCGGCTGCTGTGCAGCCGGGCCTTCCTGTTGTTCACGCCTCCCGCGGGTGGCGAGTCAGCGCACGGGGCGGTTGATCAGCGCCATCGCCTCGGCGCGCGTCGCGGCGTTGGACCGCATGGTCCCGCGGACGGCCGAGGTGATGGTCCGTGCGCCGGCCTTGCGGACCCCGCGCATCGTCATGCACAGGTGCTCGGCCTCGATCACCACGATGACGCCGCGCGCCTCGAGGATCTCCATCAGCGCGTCGGCGACCTGCGTGGTGAGCCGCTCCTGGACCTGCGGCCGCTTGGCGTAGACGTCGACGAGACGCGCCAGCTTGGACAGGCCGGTGATCTTGCCCGAGTCGGCCGGGATGTAGCCGACGTGCGCGACGCCGGTGAACGGCACCAGGTGGTGCTCGCACATCGACCACAGCTCGATGTCACGCACCAGCACCAGCTCGTCGTGGCCCAGGTCGAAGGTCGTGGTCAGGACGTCCTCCGGCTCCTGGTGCAGCCCGGCCGTCAGCTCCTCGTAGGCCCGCGCGACCCGCGCGGGGGTGTCGAGCAGGCCCTCACGGTCGGGGTCCTCACCGATCGCGAAGAGCAGCTCGCGAACGGCCGCCTCGGCGCGCTCGCGGTCGAAGGCCGCCACCGGCTCAGACCTGAGGCGGCTGCGCGCCGCCCGCCGAGGGGAGCACACCCGGGTCGCCATGCACGTCGCCACCGGAGCCGGGCGGGGTGAGCACCGCGCCGGCGCTGCCGGCGTCCGCCTGCTTGCCGTTGCCGTTGAGCGCACGGTCGCGGATCTCCTGCGGGATCTCGACGGCGGGGATCTCGGACGGCCTGCGGTTCGGGGAGCCGGTCCAGGCCGGGCGCTGCGGACGGCGACGCAGGGCGGTGAAGATCTCGGCGATCTCCTCCTTGTTCAGCGTCTCCTTGTCGAGCAGCGCGAGGACCAGCGAGTCGAGGACGTCGCGGTTCTCCTCGAGGATGTCGAAGGCCTCCTGGTGCGCGGTGGCGAGGAATTTCTTCACCTCGTCGTCGACGATCGCGGCGACGTCCTCGGAGTAGTCCCGCGAGTGGCCAAGGTCGCGGCCCAGGAACGGCTCGGAGCCGGAGGAGCCGAGCTTGATCGCGCCGAGTCGCTCGGTCATGCCGTACTGCGTGACCATCGCGCGAGCCAGGTTGGTGGCCTTCTCGATGTCGTTGCCGGCACCCGTGGTCGGGTCGTGGAAGATCATCTCCTCGGCGGCGCGGCCACCGAGCATGTACGCCAGCTTGTCCAGCATCTCGCTGCGGGTCTGGCTGTACTTGTCCTCGTCGGGCATGACCATCGTGTAGCCGAGGGCGCGGCCGCGCGGCATGATCGTGATCTTGTGCACCGGGTCGTTGTGCGGCAGGGCCGCAGCGACCAGGGCGTGGCCGCCCTCGTGGTAGGCGGTGATGAGCTTCTCGTGGTCGCTCATCACGCGGCCGCGCTTCTGCGGGCCGGCGATGACGCGGTCGATCGCCTCGTCGAGGGCGTGGGCGGTGATCAGCTTCGCGTTGTTGCGAGCGGTGAGCAGCGCAGCCTCGTTGAGCACGTTCGCCAGGTCGGCGCCGGAGAAGCCCGGCGTACGACGTGCGACGTTGAGCAGGTCGATGTCGGTGGCCAGCGGCTTGCCGCGGGCGTGCACCTTGAGGATCGCCTCGCGGCCGAGCAGGTCGGGGACGTCGACCTGGATCTGGCGGTCGAAGCGGCCCGGACGCAGGAGCGCGGGGTCGAGGACGTCGGGACGGTTGGTCGCGGCCAGCAGGATGACGCCGCCGCGGGTGTCGAATCCGTCCATCTCGACGAGGAGCTGGTTGAGGGTCTGCTCGCGCTCGTCGTGACCGCCGCCCATGCCGGCGCCGCGGTGGCGCCCGACGGCGTCGATCTCGTCGATGAAGACGATCGCCGGAGCGTTCTCCTTGGCCTGCTCGAAGAGGTCGCGGACGCGGCTGGCGCCGACACCGACGAACATCTCGACGAAGTCCGAGCCGGAGATCGAGTAGAACGGGACGCCCGCCTCGCCGGCGACGGCGCGCGCGAGCAGGGTCTTGCCGGTGCCCGGAGGGCCGTACAGCAGGACGCCCTTGGGGATCTTGGCGCCGACCGCCTGGAACCGGGCCGGCTCCTGGAGGAACTCCTTGATCTCGGAGAGCTCCTCGAGCGCCTCGTTGGCGCCCGCGACATCGGCGAAGGTGGTCTTCGGCATGTCCTTGGTGATCAGCTTCGCCTTGGACTTGGCGAACTGCATGACGCCGCGACCGCCGCCGCCCTGGACGCTGTTCATCATGAACAGGAAGAGCACCACGATGAAGATGAAGGGCAGCAGGAAGCTGAAGATCGAGCCGATCAGGCTCGGCTGCGACACCTGCGCGTTGTAGGTGTCGATCTTGTGGGCGTCGACCTGCTCCTGGACCTTCGCGACCAGCGCGGGCTGCGCGCCGTCGACCCAGTGGGTGGAGACCTTGTCGCCCGCGTCCCGTACGCCGTCGCGCAGCGTCGCGCGGATCTGCTGGTCACCGTCGACGAAGGTGATGTCCTGGACATCGCCGGCGTCGATGTACTTGACCATCTGGGACGTGGTGATCTCGTCGCCGCCACCTCGCGGAGCGAGGTACTGCAGGGCGAGCAGGACGCCCACCACGGCAACGAGGATCCAGAGCCACGGGCTCTTGACGAAACGCTTCACAAGGCTTCTCTCGGACGCGAGGAACAGATCTGACGTGGACTACAACGACTCAGCACGCGGGATCGTGCCGGGTCGTACGCCCACATTCTCCCCCAGGATGGAAAACACCTGGGAGAGTCCCATCAGGAGTAGACGTGGGGCGCCAGCGTGCCGATGTCACGCAGGTTGCGGTAGCGCTCCTTGAAGTCGAGGCCGTAGCCGACCACGAACTCGTTGGGGATGTCGAAGCCGACGTACTTCACGTCGACCGGCATCCGCTGTGCCTCGGGCTTGCGCAGCAGGGTGGCGATCTCCACCGAGGCCGGGTTGCGCGAGGCCAGGTTGGACGTCAGCCAGGTCAGGGTGAGGCCGGTGTCGATGATCTCGTCGACGATCAGGACGTGCCGGTCGCTGATGTCCGCGTCGAGGTCCTTGAGGATCCGTACGACGCCGCTGGACTGGGTGCCCGAGCCGTACGAGGAGACGGCCATCCAGTCCATCTCGACGTGGCTGGTGAGCGAGCGGGCCAGGTCCGCCATCACCATCACGGCGCCCTTGAGGACTCCGACGATCAGCAGGTCCTTGCCTGCGTAGTCGGCGTCGATCTGAGCGGCCATCTCACGGAGCCGGTCCTGGATCTGGTCTTCGGTGTACAGCACCTTGACGAGGTCGTCACCCACGTGCGCGGAATCCATGCCGTCACCCTAGACGACCGAGCGAGCGCCAGCGCGAGCGAGGCACGAGCTCGGGCGCTGGCCGCGAGGGAGGGAGGCAACGCGCGCAGCGCGCGTGAGACGACCGAGCGAGCGCCAGCGCGAGGGGACCGAGTGAGCGGCGGCGCGAGCGAGGCACGAGCTCGGGCGCCGGCCGCGAGCGAGGGAGCCGGCCGCGAAGCGGCCTGCGAGGCACGAGCTCGGGCGCTGACCGCGAGGGAGGGAGGGAGGCAGAGCGCGCAGCGCGCTAGACGTGGTTGAACGGCATCTCGCCCGCCACGAGGTGCGGGCCGTCGGCGTAGGCGTCCATCGCGTACGTCGCGCGGCGGAAGTACGCGCCGAGGCGGGCACCGGGCTCGCCGGTCATGCCGACCTCCGCGAGCGCGCGCTCGAAGGCGGCCACGGCGGCCTCGTCGAGCTCGCGGTGGACGCCGTTGCCCGCGTGCAGGCGCAGCATGGAGCTCTCGTCACCGAACCCGGCGGTGTACAGGCGCGGACCGCCCGTGGCCTCGGCGAGGTAGGCCGCGAGCCGCTCGTCGTGGAACGGGTGGATCGGCGCGGCCGTGAACGGGTGCGCGGCGAGCGGATCGTCGAGACAGAGCTCGTGCCACCGGCGGCACAGCCGGAGGAGGGCGTCGAAGCCGCCGAGGTCGTCGTAGAGCGTCACCGGTCCAGTACACGCTCGTCGGGCGTGCCCGGGCAACGGTCAGCCGGAGGCCGTACGACGGAAGGCGAGGGTGTTCGGGCCGTCCCGGTAGGCGGTGACGTGACCGGGCAGCTGGATCTGGCGCTGGCCGGCGTCGAACATCAGAAGATCGGCCACGGCGTTGATGTGCACGGCGAAGAGCTCGTCGGCAGGACACCCCGCCTCGAGCGCGGCGAGCCGGGCGACCCGCGTCTGCATCGCCCAGCCCATCGGATGGACCTTCGAGGTGGTGACCCGGACCCCGAGCCCCTCGGTGCCCGGCTCGCGGGCCTCGCCGAAGAGGCGCTCGGCGTAGTCGTCGAGGAACTCCATGTCGGGCCGGAGCTGCTCGGCGGTCCGGGCGAGCGTGGCGGCGACACCGGGGCCGAGGTGCTGCTCGAGCACCGGCATCACGTCGTGGCGCACCCGTGAGCGCAGGAAGCGCGGGTCGCTGTTGTGCGGGTCGACCCAGAAGTCGAGGCCCTCATGCCGGCAGGCGGCCTCGGTCTGCTCGCGGGTGACGTCGAGGAGCGGACGCAGGAAGGTGCGGTCGCCGCGGTTGAAACCGCGGCGCATGCCCGCGATCGAGCGCCCCCCGCTCCCCCGCGCGAGTCCGAGGAGCACGGTCTCGGCCTGGTCGTCGCGGGTGTGCCCGAGGAGTACCTCGGCGGCGTCGAAGTGGGTGGCCAGCTGGGCGAGTGCGGCGTACCGCGCCTCGCGGGCTCCGGCCTCGACGCCGATCGCGGTCGCGTCGACCTGGACCCGGATCGACGCCGTCTCGGACGCGCCCATGGCCGCCATCTGCTGGACGACCCGAGCGGTGTGCTCCGCCGAGTCCTCCTGCAGGCCGTGGTCCACCACGACACCGATGACCTTGGTGGGGCTGCGCTTCAGCTCGAAGATCGCGGCGCTGAGCAGCGCCAGCGAATCGGCGCCCCCTGAGCAGGCGACCAGGATCGGCCGGCCGGTGGCATCCGGCACCCCGACGCCACCCTGACCGTCCGGGCGGATGGTCAGTGCGCGGCGGACGCCTTGTCGTACCGCCGCGACCGCGGGCGGGAGCGTCACAGGACGCGCTTGATCCACTCGTCGGGCGCGTAGATCTCGTCCTTCGACGGCAGCGTCTCCGGCCCGGTCCACACGGTGTTGAACCGCTCCATGCCGACCTTGTCGATGACGGCACGGACGAAGATGGCCCCGTCGCGGTACTGCGCCATCTTCTGCTCCAGGCCCAGCAGCCGTCGCACGATCCGGTCGAGCGAGCCGGTGCCCTTGCGGCGCTTGTCGAAGGCCTCGCGGATGGTCGCCACGGTCGGGATGACGCTCGGACCGACGCCGTCCATCACCACGTCGGCGTGACCCTCGAGCAGCGACATCATGCCGGTGAGCCGGTCCATGATCTCGCGCTGCTCGGGAGAGGAGATCGCCTCGAGGAGGTTGCCATTGCCCTTGATCGCCTCGCCGATCCGGCTGAGGCCGTCGCTGAGCAGGGTCTGCGCGTCCATGGTGGCGGCGAGCGCCTCGACCTCGCTGAAGACGTGGCCGCGCAGCCAGGGGTTCGCAGTGAACTGGACCCGGTGGGTCTCCTCGTGGAGGCAGACCCACAGCCGGAAGTCGGTCGGGTCGACGCGCAGGTCGCGCTCGGCCTGGACGATGTTGGGCGCGACCAGCAGCAGACGGCCGTACGGACCGTCGGCGGTCTGCGCGAAGGGATCGAACTGACCCAGCACCTTGCTGGAGAGGAAGCCGAGGAGGCCGCCGACCTCGGCGCCGGTGACCTTGGCGCCGACGCTGCGGGCGATGCCGCCGGGGCGGTGGGTGATCACCTTGTCGATGACCGGAGTCATGACGTGGGCGAAGGCATCGGCGTTCGCCTGGACCCAGCCGGCACGGTCCACGACCAGGACCGGGGCGTACTCGGCCGGGGTGACCAGGCCGGTGAACTCCTTGACCAGCGGGGTCGCCTTGGCCGCGTCGGCGCGCAGCTCGGCGACGACGGCGGCCGCCTCGGCACGCCCGATGCTCGGTCCGTCGCCGGCCAGGCCGGAGCCGACCCGCACGGCGAAGTCCCAGTCGACGATCTCGCGCGTGCTGTCGCCGGCACCGTCCGCCGCAGAAGTCATGGGCCCGAGATTATCCGCAACGGCAAACGGTCAGGGCGGTCGCCAGCGAGTCGAGCTCGTGACGGGCCTCGAGCGTGTCGGTCACGGCGACCCGGTCGGCCATGATCGCGAAGACGACCGGAGCACCGTTCGCGTCCTGGGTGTAGCCGGCCAGCGCGTCGACCCCGGTGAGCGTGCCGGTCTTGGCGCGGACCAGGCCGCGCCCCGCCCCCGTACGGCCGTCGGCGTCGTCGAAGCGGTCGGAGAGCGAGCCGCTGAACCCGGCGACCGGGACCGAGCTGACGATGGGGGCCAGGCGCGACTGGGCCGCGGCCTGCTGCAGGACGCCGACCAGGGTGGCCGGCGCGATCCGGTTGGCGCGGGAGAGGCCGCTGCCGTCGTCGAGGACCAGGCCGGCGGTGTCGACGCCGAGCTTGCCGAGGGCGGCACGGACGGCCGCGGCACCGCCCGCGAAGCTGCCGCCGTCACCCGATGCGAGCCCGGCCTGGTGGGCGAGCACCTCGGCACCCTCGTTGTCGCTGACCTGGAGGACGTGATCGACGATCTCGCGCAGGGGCGGGCTGTCGACGTGGGCCAGATCAGCCGAGCCGGCGGGCGCGGGTCGCTCGCTGACGCGCCCGTGGATCCGGACGCCGGCGGAGCCGAGCGCCGTCGCGAACGCGGCGGCCGCGCCCTTCGCGGGGTCGGCGACCCGGCCGGTCGCCTCGTTGTCGGCGACCGTTCGACCTTCGTCGACCCACAGGGGGCTGATCGGCGCCACCACGCCCTCGGCGAGGTAGCTCTCGGGCCAGGTCGGCGCCACGTCGGGGCCGGTGAACAGCGAGGTGTCGTAGCGCAGTCGGATCGAGGTGACGCCGTGCGCGCGCAGGGCCGAGGCGGTCTGCTTCGCCAGCGTGGTGAGGTCCGCGACGTGCGGGTAGTCGCCCACCGCCGGCGGGCCGGCCGCGAGCAGCGGATCACCGCCGCCGACGAGGGTCACCGTGTCGGCGCCGGCGGAGTCGGTGAGCACCGTCCGAGTGGTGAAGCGCTTCTCCGGACCGTCCAGCGCGAGGACGGCGGCCGCGGTGAGGAGCTTGGTCGTGGAGGCCGGGATGGCCGCCCCGCTCCCCCGGGAGGCGACGAGCGGTCCGGTGAGCCCGGCGACCGCGGCGACGACGTGGCGACCGAGCGCGCTCCTGCCGGGCGCGGCCAGGACCTGCCTGATCCGCGCGGCGCGGAGGGCTCCGTCGGCGGGCGCGGCGATCGGCGACGACGCCGCCGGGGTGGGCAGCCTCACTGCCAGCGCGCGCGGCTCCGGGGTCGCTGCGACCCGGTCATGACCCCGCCAGTGATCGACCCACCCGAGACCCCACAACGCCGATCCCGCCAGGAGGACGAGGGCGAGCGGCGCGACCACGGCGAGGAGCCGCCTGCTACCCGTACGTGACACTGTTGACCCTCCCAGAAGCGGCTGTCCGGGTCATTGTGGTGGACAATGTCGCGTCAACACACCTGGAGGAACACCCATGACGCTGACGTTCGACGTCCTGATCGAGGTCCCCAAGGGCTCGCGCAACAAGTACGAGGTCGACCACGAGAGCGGCAAGCTCCGCCTCGACCGCGTGCTCTTCACCTCGATGGTCTACCCGGCCGACTACGGCTACATCGAGGACACCCTCGGTGGCGACGGCGACCCGCTGGACGCGCTCGTCCTGCTGCCGTTCCCGATCCACCCGGGCATCCTCGTCGAGTCGCGTCCGGTCGCGATGTACGTGATGGAGGACGAGAAGGGCCAGGACGAGAAGGTCCTCTGCGTCCCCACCGACCCGCGCTTCGACCACATCCAGGACCTGTCTGACGTGCCGCCGGACGTGCTCGACGAGATCAAGCACTTCTTCGAGCGCTACAAGGACCTCGAGCCGGGCAAGTCCGTCAAGGGCTCCGACTGGGTCGGCCGCGAGGCGGCGATCAAGGAGATCGAGGACTCGATCGAGCGGTTCAAGACCTCCGGTCACTGAGTCTCCTCAGCACGCGAGCAGGGCGCTTCGGCTTCGACCGGGCGCCCTGTCTGCATTTCTGCCGACTCGGCCCTCCCGCACCGCCGACTCGGCCCTCCCGCACCGCCGACTCGGCCCTCGAAGCTCACCCGAGCCAGATGGCGAACGCGCGGATGAAGGCGGCGTGGGCGCCGGCGGTGGCCTGGCGGGCGCACCAGCCGCCGGTGACGGTGAGCGAGTGGTCGGCGCGTGGGAGCTCGACGATCTCCCCGGGCAGCGAGCGCGCGACCGAGGAGATCCAGTGGTCGTCGGCCGTGCCTCCGACGAGGAGCTGGCGGGCGGCGTTCGCGGCGATGCCCTCGACGACGTCCGGGCGGCCGAGCAGGGGTGTCAGCCAGCAGGACGGGTACGCGGCGGCCGCGGCGACGGGGGCGGTGAGCGAGCCCAGCGACTTGGCCAGCACCCGGACCGGGAGGTCGCCGGCGTCCGCGTCGGCGACGGCCGCGACCAGCTCCGCACCCGCCCAGTCGGACGTCACCGAGGCGGGCGGGCGCCACCAGAGCTGCCGCACCCGCCAGCCCGCGTCGACGGCAGCCTCCGCGGCGATGGCGAGCAGTGGCTTGTCGGGGTGGTAGCCCTGGCCGGGCACGACGACCAGGAGCCCGCGGGCATCGCGTGCGTCCGGCCCGAGATCGACGTAGCGCTGTGCCATCAGCCGATCAGATCCTCGGCACGCAGCAGCTCGTCGGGGACGCCGAAGGCGTTGACCAGGTCCACCGCGGAGGTGCGCAGCTCGCGGCAGAGCGCGCCGACCTCGCGCGAGATCGCCTTGGAGCGCTGGATGGTGAGCCGGCCGTGCTCCATGAACCACGCGCGATCGCGCTCGATCTCGGCCAGGGCGTGCAGGGTGCAGACCTGGGCGAGCAGCTCCCGCGCGGGGCCTTCGGCCATCTTCTCCACCCGCGCCACGAAGGCCTCCAGCACCAACCGCTCGACGTGCGCACGGGCGGAGGCGATGACGTGGTCCTGCACCGCCGAGAAGACCTCGGCGGCGTCCCCGCCGTTGTCGACACCACGCTTGAGTCGGCGCGCCACCCCGCCGAGCATGTGCTCCTCGCGGAAGCGCAGCATCGCGAGGTGATACTCCGGGTCGCGGATCTCGGCCTCCTGGTCCCAGGAGTCGCCACCGGGCAGGAGATCGCGGACCCGCTCGAGGAGCTTGTGGGCAGAGGTCCGCTCCAGCACGGTGTCGACCGCCATCCCGGCGACGAAGCGGACCATCCCCAGCTGGTCGAGGTCCTCGAACGAGCCGGCGTAGTCGGTCAGCAGCCCCTTGGCGACCAGCTGCAGCAGGACGGTGTTGTCCCCCTCGAAGGTCATGAAGACGTCGGTGTCGGCCTTCAGCGCGGCGAAGCGGTTCTCGGCGAGGTAGCCGGCACCGCCGCACGCCTCGCGACACTCCTGGATCGCGCGGGTCGCGTGCCACGTGGCGAGTGCCTTCGTACCGGCGGCGCGGGACTCGAGCTCGCGACGGCGGTGCTCCTCGACGGTCTCCGGGTCGGCGCTGAAGATCTCGTGCAGCTGCTCGCGCAGCTCGTCCTGGGCGAACGAGAGGGCGTAGGACCGCGCGATCAGCGGGATCAGCCGTCGCTGGTGCTGGCCGTAGTCGAGCAACAGCATCTCCTCGCCCTCACCGGTGCCGAACTGGCGGCGGCGCGCCGCGTACCGGGTCGCGATGGCGAGCGCCGCCTTCGAGGCCGTGATCCCCGCGCCACCGACGCTGACCCGGCCCTGCACGAGGGTGCCGAGCATGGTGAAGAAGCGCCGGTTCGGGTTCTCGATCGAGGACTCGTAGCGCCCGTCGTCGGTGATGTCCGCGAAGCGGTTCAGCAGGTTCGCACGCGGCACCCGCACCTCGTCGAACCAGAGCCGGCCGTTGTCGACGCCGTTGAGCCCCATCTTCGGGCCGTCGTCGGCGATCCGTACGCCGGGCGCGGGCGATCCGTCGACGCGGATCGGGACCAGCACGGCGTGCACGCCGTGGCTCTCGCCGCCCACGACGAGGTTGGCGAAGACCGCAGCCATCTGCCCGTGTGCCGCGGCGTTGCCGATGTAGTCCTTGTAGGCGTCGGGGCCGCTCGTGGTCACGACGAGCTCGTCGGTCTCCGGGTCGTACGTGGCGGTGGTGCCGAGCTCGGCGACGTTGGAGCCGTGTCCGTGCTCGGTCATCGCGAAGCAGCCCAGCAGGCGGCCCGCGACCACGTCGGACAGGTAGGCGTCGTGGTGCCGCTTCGTGCCGAGGTGCAGGATCGCACCGCCGAAGAGCCCGAACTGCACGCCGGTCTTCACCAGGACCGACAGGTCACCCATCGCGAGGGTCTCGAAGGCCGCGATCGAGGCGCCGATGTCGCCGCCTCCGCCGTACTCCGTGGGGAAGCCGAGGCCGGTGAGACCCGTGCCGGCCGTCTCGACGAGGACCTCACGCACCCGCTCGCGGTAGTCGGCGCGGGAGAGCTCCTCGACCTCGGCGAGCATCCCCGCGCGCGGGACGAGCTCGTCCCGTACGCGCCCGCGGATGTCCGCGTGGCGACCATCGAGTACAGCGGCGATCTCGGCAACGACAGCGGCGGTGTCCATGCCCCCGACGGTATCCCCGCCGGGCCCTCCGGCAACCCGTGCGTCGCTACGGGCGGGCGAAGAAGTTGGGCGCGGTCCAGGTGTACATCGAGACCTCCTCGACGTACGCCCCCGTGTGCGGGGCCTGGACGATCATCCCGTTGCCCGCGTAGAGCGCGACGTGGTGGATGGACGACGGGTTGTCCGTCGTGCCCCAGAAGACGAGGTCCCCGGGGCGCAGGTCGTCGTAGGAGATCGGCGTGGACTGCTCGTACTGTGCGATCGAGTAGTGCGGCAGCGAGATCCCGCCGCGCGCCCACGCGGCCATCGTGAGGCCGGAGCAGTCCCAGCTGTTCGGGCCGGTCGCGCCCCACACGTACGGGTCGCCGATCTGGCTGCGGGCGAAGGCGAGGGCGGCGGCGACACCGCCGGCCGAAGCCGGCGGGGCACTGACGGGAGCCGGGGCGTACGAGTCTCCGGAACCCTGCAGCTGCCCGGTGCGCGCGCCCTGTGCGGCCGCCGACTTCTCGTTGCGCTGCGCCGCTGCGGCAGCGTCGTCGCGGGCCTTCTTCTGCGCGGCCGCCTCGGCGGCGGCCTTCACGGCGGCTGCGGCCGCCGCACGCTGCTGGGCGCGCTCCTCGAGGGCGGCCTGGCGCTTCGCGGCGACCCGGACGCTGACGTTCTTGAGGCGGGCCAGCTGGTGGATCAGCTGGCTCTTCTGCGCTGCGATCTCGCCGGCCGCGGCCTGGGCCTGGGCCTGGGCGGCGGTGGCGGCGTCGCGCTTGGCCTTGGCGTCGGCCTCGGCGGCGACCGCCTTCTTCTCGGCGTCGGAGGCCTGGCGCGCGGTGACGGTGGCCAACGCGGCCGAGGCCTGCACCCGGCCGTACTGGGCGTTGAGTGCCTTCTGCGCGGTCTCCATGGCCTGGCTCTGCTGCTGGACCTGGTCGATGCCGTTGGCCTTGGCCATGCCGGCGAGCGCGGTCACCTCGGGCGCGGCCTGGTAGTTGCCGACGACGCCGGCGGCGTACGCCGTGCGCTGGGTCTCCTGCGCGGCCTTCGCCGCGGCGGCTGCCGCGCGGGCCTTGTCCGCGGCGGCGCGGGCCTGGTCGGCGGCCCACTGGGCCCCGTTGTAGGCCTCGGAGGCGGTCTCAGCCCTGTCGCTGGCCTGCTGCAGCCGGACGTTGGCCGCGGCGAGCTCAGCCTGCACCTGCGCCACCTCGCCGCGCTTGCTGGTGACGGCCTGCTGGGCCTGGGCCACGTCCTGCTTGCTCGGCACCGGATCGTGCGGGCTGGCGAGCGCCGAGGACGCGATCAGGCACGTCGACGCGAGGCCGAGCGAGAGGACGGCAGCGGTTCCGAGAGTCCGCTTCGAGGTAGGCACGTCGAGTGACGTTAATGCTCAGGAGTCACATCCAGCAACAAAAACCCCAACTTTCACAGGAGTCACCGGCGTGTCGCGTTGACAATTACATTGATGTGATTCTCGAACTACACACGTGTGATTAGGTGCGCGCGGCGATCTCCTGGGCCTCGATCTGCGCGCCCTCGACCTCCAGATCGCGCTCGCCCTTGCGGACGAACTTCTGCCCGGTCGCCAGGCCGGCGACGTAGAACGAGACCAGCGCGATCATCACGCCGGCGATGTCGTCCGACAGCGAGTGCCAGCCGAAGTAGAGGGTCGCGAGCGCGGTGATGCCGAAGTTGCACCAGAAGAAGATCCGGATGAGCCGGTTCTGCACGGTGAACTGCACCATCAGCGCGGTCAGCATGGTGATGCCGCAGTGCAGCGACGCGAAGCCCGCCACCGACTGGACCGCATCCACGATGCTGTCGCTCCAGCGGATGTTCTGCCGTCCGTGGACCAGGGAGTCCATCAGCTGCTTGGCGGGCGTGTTCGGCTCGGTGGCGTAGTACCAGGGGTAGGCGATGCCGGGCCCCAGCGTCGGCAGCGCGTAGTAGGACACCGTGCCGAGCGTCCACGCGATGGTCTGCGATCCGACGAACCAGTAGCCGTACGCGAGGTTGCGCGACCAGACCAGCCAGATGGTCACCGCGATCGGGACCAGCGGCAGGAACCACAGGTAGACGTAGGAGAAGAAGTACGCCATGAAGCTGTCGCCGAAGATGTTCTGCATCACCACACCGGGGTGGTGGCCGAAGAGGATCGCGGTGTCGATCAGCTCCAGGTCGCGGTCGTACTTCGTCGAGATCACGAACGGCAGGGCCGACTTCATGTTCCGGTAGCCGACGTAGACGACGTAGAAGCAGATGACGCCCAGCGCGACCAGGGTGAGGCGGTCACGGGTCCAGTGCGTGCGGATGCGCTCCATGAAGACCGCCCGCATCTCCTTGGGCTTGAACCGCGAGACCCACAGCGTGCGCGGGATCAGGTCGGCGCCGATCGCGCCGCCCAGCAGGATCGGCAGCCGCAGCCACGACGGGCCGAGGAAGCTGCCCTCGGGGTCGACCAGGCCGTGCCCGCTCACCCGGGAGAGAACGATCGCACCCGTGCCGACCAGCAGGGCCATACCGATGAGCAGGAGCTGGGCGCGGCGATACATGCGTCGCAGTTTAGGGAAGGATGCTGAGACGAGCCTGGTCCACGCGCAGCCGCACCCGCTCCCCCGGTCCGACGTGGGCGACCGAGGCCGCGACGGCGTCCACCTCGCCGACGCCGTCGACGTCCACGACCAGGCGCAGCTGGTCGGGTGTGGCGCGGGCGGCGACGACCTCGCCGGCCAGCGGGCCGGTGTCGTCGAGGACGATCGCGCTGCGGCGCACCGCCAGCGGGCGTACGGTCGTGGAGGTGCCCTCCTGCGGGTCCAGGCCGCCGGCAGCGGCCACGATCACCGCGGCGGTGCCCTCCAGGACACGGGCGTAGCCGAGGAACAGCGCCGTCTCGGCGTCGGCCGGGTGGGCCCAGACGTCGCCGACGGGGCCCTCCTGGACCAGCCGGCCGTCGCGGACGACGGCGAGCCGGTCGGCGACCGCGTACGCCTCCTCCTGGTCGTGCGTGACCAGCAGCGCGGTGGTGCCGGCGGCGACCAGGATCCGGCGCAGGTCGGCGGCGAGCCGCTCGCGCAGGCTCGCATCGAGCGCCGAGAGCGGCTCGTCGAGCAGCAGCAGCCGAGGCTCGACGGCCAGCGCGCGGGCCAGGGCGACGCGCTGGCGCTCACCGCCGGACAGGGTGCCGGGCAGCCGCCTCTCGTACCCGGTCAGGCCGACGAGGTCGAGCAGCTCGCTCACGCGCTCGCGGCGGGCGGCGGAGGCGACGTGGCGCAGCCGCAGCGGGTAGGCGACGTTGGCGGCGACGGTGAGGTGGCCGAAGAGCTGGCCGTCCTGGAACATCAGCGCGAAGCCGCGCTTGTGCGTCGGGATGTGGGCGAGGTCCTGGCCGTCCCACGCGATCGTGCCGCTGGTCGTCGGCTCGAGCCCGGCGACCGCGCGCAGCAGGGTGGACTTGCCCGAGCCGGAGGGGCCGAGGACGGCGAGCACCTGCCCGTCGGGCAGGGTGAGGTCGACGTCGGCGATGGCCGGCGCGCCGTCGTACGAGACGCTGACCGAGCCGAGCTCGAGACTCACAGGACTCCTCCCAGGAGGGGCGCACGGACCCTCTCCACGACCAGCATCACGGCCGCGGTGGTCGCGGCCAGGACGCAGGACGCGGCGAGTGCCATGCCGTAGTTCATCGGGCCAGGGTGGCCGATGAGCCGGAAGATGACCACCGGGAGGGTGGCGTTCTCGTCGCGAGCCAGGAAGCTGGTCGCGCCGAACTCCCCGAGCGAGACCGCGAACGCGAAGCCGGCCGCGGCGAGGACGGGCCGGAAGAGCACCGGCACCTCCACCACGACCAGTCGGCGCAGCGGGCCGGCGCCGAGCGACGCGGCGGCCTGACGCTGCCGGTCGTCGATCCCCTGGAGGGCGGGCACGAGCGTGCGCACGACCAGCGGCAGCGCGACCAGCGCCTGGGCGATCGGGACGAGCCAGGGCGAGTCGCGGAAGTTCAGCGGGGGGCGGCCGAGGGTGACGAGGAAGCCGAACCCGAGCGTGACCGCCGACACGCCGAGCGGCAGCATGAAGAGCGCGTCGAGCGCTCCTCGTACGCGCCGCTCGGCCCGGGTGTGCGCGCGCCGGGTGACCGACAGCGCCACCAGCAGGCCGAGGAGCACGCTGAGCAGCGTCGCGTCGATCGCGATCCGCAGGCTGAGGTCGAGGGCGGTGGTGACGGGCTCGACGAGCGCCTGGTGGGTGCCGAGCGTGTTGAGCGCACGGTAGTTGGCCATCGTCCAGTGGCCGTCGGCGTCCTTGAGGCTGCCGACGACGAGGGCGAGGATCGGGGCGGCCACGAAGGCCAGCAGCGCGACGGTGACGAGGATCTGAGGCAGGTCCGCGAGCCGGGGGCGGCGCGGGCGGGGTGGCACCCGCGTGACGGCGGTCGGGGTCGGCCGCAGCCGGGCGCCGATCGCGAGCAGCAGCGTGACGACCGCGAGCTGGAGGATCGAGAGCGCCGCGGCGCCCTGGAGGTCGAGCAGGTTGGTGGTGAGGAGGTAGATCTCGGTCTCGACACTGGCGTAGCGCAGCCCGCCGAGGGTGAGCACGACCCCGAAGGCGGTCGCGCAGAACAGGAAGACCACCGACGCCGCTCCGACGATCGCCGGCCGCAGCGCGGGGAGGGTGACCGTACGGAACACCGCCCACGGGCCGGCGCCGAGCGCGGCGGCGGCCTCGGCGGGGCGGTGGTCGAGGCTCTCCCAGGCCGCGCCGACCGCGCGGATCACCACGGCCACGTTGAAGAAGACCAGGCCGGCGATGATCGCCGCGGGGGTGCCGTCGAGGTCGAGCCACGCGAGCGGGCCGGTGAGGAGCTCGCGGAAGGCGACGCCGACGACGACGGTCGGCAGCACGAACGGCACCAGCAGCGCGGCACGGACCAGTCGCCGCAGGGGAAAGGCGAGCCGGTGCAGGACGTACGCCGCCGGCAGGCCGAGCACCAGGGTGAGTGATGTCGCGACCGCCGAGCTCCAGACGGTGAACCACAGGACGCGGTGCACCCGCGGGCGCTTGAGGACGTCGAGGACGCCCACGAGGTCCCAGTGCCCCTCGGGTCGGAAGCCGCGCCCGACCATCCCGGTCACCGGCAGGACGAAGAAGATCGCCAGGACGGTGACCGGGATCGCGGCGAGCGCGATCAGCGCGAGGTGACGTCGCTCCACTGCTGCAGCCACTTCTCGCGCTTGGCGTCGATGTCGGTCGGGCTGACGGCGAGGGGCTCGGTCGGCATCACCGCGAACTTCGCCCAGGCCTTCGGCAGGGGCGTGCCGGCGACGACCGGGAAGACGTACATCGAGTCGGGCAGCGCGCTCTGCACGGCGGGGGTCAGCAGCCAGTCGACGAACGCCTCCGCGCCGGGCACGTTCTTCGCGCCGTTGAGGACCCCGGCGTACTCGTTGGAGCCGAAGCAGGTGTCGAGCAGCGCCTGGGTCGTCGACGTGCCGTCCTTGACGGTGAACGCCGGCGAGGAGTCGTACGACAGGACGATGGGCTTCTTGCCGTGGCCGCCGCCCTGGGTGAAGTCGACCTCGTAGGCCTGGTCCCAGCCGTCGGCGATCTCGGCGCCGTTCGCCATCAGCTTGGTCCAATAGTCGGGCCAGGCGTCGCCGTAGGTCGCGATGGTGGCGAGCAGGAACGCCATGCCGGGGCTCGACGTGGTGGCGCCGGGCGTGACGAACAGGCCCTTGTACGCCGGGTCGACCAGGTCGTCGAGCGTCTTGGGGGCCGGAAGATGGTGCGCGGCGAACCAGGTGGTGTCGACGTTGACGCAGACGTTGGCGTGGTCGATGGGCGTGAGGTGCTGGCCGTCGTCGCCCTCGACGTCGTAGTCGCTGACGCCGGGCGGGACGGTGGCCGGGGTGTAGGCCGCGAAGACGTTGTTCGTCAGCGCACGTGACGCGAACGTGTTGTCGATGCCGAAGCTGACGTCGCCGGTCGGGTTGCCCTGGGTCAGGACGAGCTTGTTGGTCAGCTTGCCGGCGTCGCCGCTGGCGCGCACGACGAGGTGGTAGCCGGTCTGCTTCTCGAACTGGGCGATCAGCTTCTTCGGCAGGAACCAGCTGTCGTGGGTGACCAGGACGACGTCCCTGATCTTCGCGGCGCCCCCGCTCGCGTGGCTCGTCGGCGTGCCGGTCGCGGCGGCGTTGCTGTCGTCGTCCTTCGCGGACACCGAGCACCCCGTCACGCTCAGTGCGAGTGCGGCCACGGCCGCGGCCGAGATGAATGCATGCTTGCGCATCTGGACTCCCTTCGCCGGTGTTAGCCGGAGCAGGTTCGGAGGGTCTGCGCTCGGTGTGCGCACTCTCAGCCCGGAGGGGGCTCCCCTGTCGTGGTGGCGCTGATCCTAGGCGATCGGGATCAGCATCGACGGATCCCCGCCGTCATCCGAGATCGCCGCCCGCACGGCCTCGGCCTGCGCCTCGCTGAGCCGGAACGCCGCGCTGGTCCCGGTGTCGTCGGCGCTCCAGATGAGGTGACCCCTCACATCGAGCCCGGAGCCACCGATCGTGTACGGCGCGAGCGCGACCGCGACCGCGACGGATTCGTCGTCGCGAGGGTCGGCCCGGAATGTATCCGGCGAGCGGAATCGCCGGTTCCCGATGCGCTCCCGAGCGGCGTCGACCGCCCACGTCACCTCGCCGGGCCATGGCTGGTCGGACACCACGTCGATGGCGAGGTGGCCGAGATGCGACGCGAGCGCGGTCAGCGCAGCGCGGATCGCTGCGACACGCGTCGTGTCGTCGGCGCCTTCCGCGACGGTGTATGAAGCCTCCACACCACAGACCGTACGCAGCCTCGGCCCACCGTGGACAACGAATGAACGGTCATTCGCTCCCCATCACCGTCGCGCGCTCAGCGGGCCAGGCGTTCGAGCCGCTCCACCGGGCCACGCTGACATGTGGCGATGTTGCCTGCAGTTGAGCTCAGATCGCGGTGAAGGTGTCGCCCTCATCGCCCTGCCCCGGGGTCGGGCTCTTCCGGACGGCGAGGCCGCGCGAGACGAGGACGTCGAGGTGAGCGAGCGTCTCGAGGGCCGCGAGGGTCCCGTTGAAGACGTCGAGGGTGTCGAAGCGGTGCTCGTGGCGGGTCCAGGGCAGGTCGCCGGCCACCTCGTACGCGGTGCGGGGCCCGCCGGTGATGGCGTCCAGCGACAGCGCGAGGCGGTGCTCGTGGTGCTCGAGCAGCTCGTCGACCCGGGCGTGGACCGAGGGCGCGATCGGGCCGTGGGCGGGCAGGAGCCGCAGATCGGGCAACGAGCGCATCTTGGTGAGCGAGGCCAGGAAGTCGCTGAGCGGGGAGGCCACCGCGGCCGGCTCGAAGCCCACCGAGGGTGTGATCGTCGGCAGCACGTGGTCGCCGGCGAAGAGCAGCCCGGCGGCCTGGTCGGCGTAGACGTAGTGCCCCTGGGTGTGGCCGGGGGTGTGGATCGCGTCGATCGCCCGCTCACCCACCTCGACACGCATGTCGCCCTCGAGCCACACGTCGGGCGTACGCCAATGCGTCGGGTCCGGAGCCGGCGGCAGGATCGCGCCCCAGTCGGCGAGCAGCCGCTGCGCTCCTGCGGTCCGGAGCAGCCTCTGGGTCGAGCCGTGCTCACCGGAGGCGACGATGTCGAGGGTCGCCTTCTCGGGAGCGCCGAGCGCGATCTTCGCGCCGACCTCGCCGGCCAGCACCGAGGCGAGCGTGTAGTGGTCGCGGTGGACATGGGTGACGAGGACGTCGGTGATGTCCCCGACGGCGGCGCCGATCTGCTTGAGACCGAGCTCGAGCGCGTCGCGCGCCTCGGGCACCGCCCAGCCGCCGTCCATCAGCGTCAGCCCGGACGGCGTCTCGACGGCGTACACGTTGACGGCCTTGAGGCCGTCCATCGGCAGCGGCAGCGGGATCCGGTGGATGCCCTCATCGACCTGCCACGCTCCGGGCTCGGCCCAGTGCACACCCGAGTCCGGGGAGATCGCCTTGCCGGTGGAAACTGTCACGCCGCGCGCTCCTCGGTGTCCTGCTTGTCATGGGTCCGATGCAGCCAGAGCAGCGCCGCGATCGGCAGCACTGCCGGTACCCAGCCGTACCCGCCACCGTAGTAGGACCAGACCGACGCGTCCGGGAACCAGTCCTTCCTCACCACCGACAGCGTGCCGATGATGACCACCCCGGCGAGCTCGACCCACAGCATCACCTCGGCCAGGCGCGGCCTGCCGTGGGCGGCGCGGCGGATCGCGAACCAGCCGACGACGTACGTCACCGCGGCGACCGCGGAGAGGACGTAGGCGAACGGCGCGACGTGGAACTGGGTGGCGATCTGCACGATCGCGCGGCTGCCGGAGGCGAGGATGAACAGGGCGTAGCAGGCCATCAGCACCAGGTGCGGGCCGCGCTTGGGGCGTGGGCCGATCGGCCGGTTCATCGAGTCACCATCAGTCGCACCGCGACCACCACCGTCGCGACGGCCGCGACCGCCACCACCCCGCTCGACCACGACTCCCGCTCCTCACGCATCGACAAGATCGCCACCGGCATGATGCAGACGAGCGCGGCCAGGTAGCCGATGTGGGTCTCCATCGACGGCGGTCGGTGCCCCTGGAGCAGCGAGCCGAGCGCGCCGAGGCCGAGGACGACGCAGATCAGCTCGAGCATCCACGCCATCTGGTCGAGCCAGCGCGGCCGTGGCGCCCGGAGCACGACGCCCACGCCGGCGGCGATCGCCACGATCGCTCCGTACCCGACGACGATCCAGGCGATGGGTGCGAGCGTGCCGTGCATGCGAGCATCTTGGCCCATGGACCTCTTGGTGACGCGATTGCGGTCGGCGGGCTGCGTCTTCGCCGAGGACGAGGCCGCCGCCCTGCGCGAGGCGGCTGGCTCGCCCGAGGAGCTGGAGACGATGGCCGTGCGCCGCATCGCCGGCGAGCCGCTGGAGCAGGTCCTCGGCTACGCCGACTTCGCCGGGCTGCGCCTCCGCGTCACCCCCGGCGTGTTCGTGCCGCGTCTGCGCAGCACCCTGATGGTCGACCTCGCCGCCGCGCTGCTCCCTCCGGGAGCCGCCGTCATCGACCTGGGCTGCGGCACCGGCGCGATCGGAGCCGCCGTCGCGGCCCGCGTGGCACAGGCCGAGGTGTGGGCGGTCGACATCGACCCGGCCGCCGTCGCCTGCGCGAGGCTCAACCTCCCCGCGGACCACGTCCTCGAGGGCGACCTCTTCTCGCCACTGCCGCCCGACCTGAAGGCGGACGTCATCTGCGCCAACGCTCCGTACGTCCCCACCGCCGCCATCGCCACCATGCCGCCGGAGGCGAGGGACCACGAGCACCGGGTGGCCCTCGACGGCGGACCCGACGGCCTCGACATCCAGCGACGGCTCATCGCCGCCGCACCCCCCTGGCTCGCCCCCGGCGGCACCCTCCTCGTGGAGTCCAGTCGCCAGCAGGCGGAGACGACAGCGACCCTCATGACCGCAGCAGGCCTGAAGCCACAGATCCACACCGACGCCGCACGCGACGGCACGGTCGTCTCAGGACAGTGCTGACGCGGACCGACGGACGACCACGCCGACGCAGGGGCGCGCGGTCCGTGGTCGCGCCGCGATCCACGACAAGGACGAAGATCGTCCACCCCCCACCGGTGGACGACCTTCGCAAGGAAGTGACGCAGCACCGTTGGATCCGTGACGGGGTTTTACCGGAAATATTGCCGAGCGAGGTGCCGCCCGACTAGACCGACCAGGAGCCGGCCGCGTCGAACTCCGCGAGCGCTGCGCTCCACGGTCCGAGGTCGATCCCGCGGCCGGCGATCCACTCGTCGTCGTAGTAGGTGGAGCGATAGCGCTCGCCGCCGTCACACAGCAGCGTGACGACGCTGCCCTGCTCCCCCGAGGCCCGCATCCGCGCGATCTGCCCCAGCGCGGCCCAGACGTTCGTCCCCGTGGACGGGCCGACGGTGCGGCCGAGCCGGGTGGAGACCCAGCGCATGGTGGCGATCGAGGCCGCGTCGGGGACGCAGACCATCTCGTCGACGACGCCCCCGATGAAGGACGGCTCGACGCGGGGCCGGCCGATGCCCTCGATCCGCGAGCCGTGCGCGGTCACCTCGCACGAGTCGGTGCGCCAGCCCTCGTAGAACGCGGAGCCCTCGGGGTCGGCGACGAGCAGCCGGGTGGGGAGCCGCTTGTAGCGCAGGTAGCGGCCGATGGTGGCCGACGTGCCGCCCGTACCGGCGGACGCGACGATCCACGACGGCAACGGGTGCGGCTCGCGCGACATCTGCTCGAAGATCGACTCGGCGATGTTGTTGTTGCCGCGCCAGTCGGTCGCACGCTCGGCGTAGGTGAACTGGTCGAGGTAGTGCCCGCCCACCTCCTCGGCGAGCCTCCGGGCGACGTCGTAGACCTCCGAGGCGGACTCGACGAAGTGGCAGCGCCCGCCGTACCACTCGATCAGCTCGATCTTCTCCGGCGAGGTGCTCGCGGTCATGACCGCGACGAAGGGCAGGCCGATCAGACGGGCGAAGTACGCCTCGGAGACGGCGGTCGAGCCCGAGGACGCCTCCACCACCGTCGAGCCCGCGTGCAGCCAGCCGTTGCACAGCGCGTAGAGGAACAGGGAGCGGGCCAGCCGATGCTTGAGCGAGCCGGTCGGGTGGACCGACTCGTCCTTCAGGTAGAGGTCGATCCCGGCCCAGGCCACCTCGGTGGGCAGCGGCACCTGGTGCAGGTGGGTGTCGGCGGAGCGCTGGGCGTCGGCCTCGACGCGGCGCACCGCCTCGTCGATCCACGCGCGGTGCTTCTCCATCTCCTCGGCACTCAGCTGCGGCATGCGGCGAGCCTAGGCGAGTCAGAGACCCAGCAGCTCGGTGGAGCGCGCCCGCATCTCGATCTTGCGGATCTTGCCGGTGATCGTCATCGGGAACTCGTCGACGACGAGCACGTACCGCGGGATCTTGTACGAGGCGAGCCTGCCCGTCGAGAACGCGCGGACGGCGTCCGCGTCGATCGGCGCCGCGCCCGCGCGCAGCCGGATCCAGGCACAGAGCTCCTCGCCGTACTTCGGGTCGGGGACGCCGACGACCTGGACGTCCTCGATGTCGGGGTGCGTGTAGAGGAACTCCTCGATCTCGCGCGGGTAGATGTTCTCCCCTCCGCGGATGACCATGTCCTTGATCCGGCCGACGATGTTGCAGTACCCGTCCTCGCGCATCACCGCGAGATCGCCCGTACGCATCCAGCCGTCGTCGTCGATGGCCTCGGCGGTCCGCTCCGGGTCGTCCCAGTAGCCGAGCATCACCGAGTAGCCGCGGGTGCAGAACTCGCCGGGCTCGCCCCGGGGCACCGTCCTGTCGGTGACGGGGTCGACGATCTTGATCTCGACGTGCGGCGCCGCCCGGCCGATGGTGGACGTACGGCGCTCGAGGTCGTCCTCGACGCGTGTCTGGCAGGAGACCGGGGAGGTCTCGGTCATGCCGTACGCGATCGAGACCTCGCTCATGTGCATCTCCTCGACGCACCGCCTCATCACCTCGACCGGACAGATCGAGCCGGCCATGATCCCGCTGCGCAGGGAGCTGAGGTCGTAGTCGCCGAAGCCCGGCAGGGCTTGCTCGGCGATGAACATCGTCGGCACGCCGTAGAGCACCGTGCAGCGCTCGTCCTGGACCGCCTGGAGCGTCAGCGCCGGATCGAACGCGGGCGCCGGGATCACCATCGTGGCGCCGTGGGTGGTGCAGCCCAGGTTCGCCATCACCATCCCGAAGCAGTGGTAGAAGGGCACCGGGATGCAGAGCCGGTCCGCAGCGGTGAGCTTGATGGTCTCGGTGGTGAAGTAGCCGTTGTTGAGGATGTTGCGGTGCGAGAGCGTCGCGCCCTTGGGGAAGCCGGTCGTCCCGGACGTGTACTGGATGTTGATGGGGTCGCTCGGCGACAGCGTGGCCATCCGCTCCGCCAGGGCCTCGTCGGGCAGATCCCGCCCGCCCGCGACGAGGTCGGCCCAGTCGGCGGTGTCGAGATAGATGACCCGCTCGAGCGCCCACGCGTCGCCGGTGGAGCGCAGCTCGTCGATCATGGCTCGGTAGTCGGAGGTCTTGAACGAGGTCGCCGCGATCAGCATCCGCATCCCGCTCTGGTTCATCACGTACGCCAGCTCGTGGGTGCGGTAGGCCGGGTTGACGTTGACCAGCACCACGCCGGCCTTCGCGGTGGCGAACTGCGCGATCGTCCACTCGGCACAGTTGGGCGCCCAGATGCCGACCCGGTCCCCGGCGCCGAGGCCGAGCGCCATCAGCCCCCGGGCCACCTCGTTGACGGCGTCGTCGAACGCCCGCCACGTCCAGCGTCTGCCGGTGGCCACCTCGACCAGCGCCTCACCGTCGGGGTTGCGGGCGACGGTGGCCTCGAGGTCCGCCCCGATCGTCACCTCCAGCAGGGCCGGCTCGTTATCACCGGCGGCGTACGACTCGGTCATGCCTCATCACTACACCATGCGTGAATCCGGTCACAGGATCACGCGGGGACGATTCCGGGAACCGGCCCGCAAATGGCGTCCAACTGTGATCACAACATAATGAGAAGGTGGCCACTGAAGTGAGCATCAGCCCTGCCAGCCCCCGCGACATCGTCCTGATCGGCGGCGGCATCATGTCCGCCACCCTCGGCGTCCTGCTGCAGGAGCTCGAGCCGACCTGGAACATCCGCGTGCTGGAGCGCCTGGACGCGCTCGCCGAGGAGTCCTCCGGCCCCTGGAACAACGCCGGCACCGGCCACTCCGCGCTGTGCGAGCTCAACTACACCCCCGAGAACGCCGACGGCTCCGTCGCGATCGGCAAGGCGGTGCAGGTCAACGAGCAGTTCCAGGTCTCGCGTCAGCTGTGGGCCTTCCTCGTCGAGAACGGCCGGATCCCGGACGCCTCGGCCTTCATCCGCACCACGCCGCACATGAGCTTCGTCTGGGGCGCTGACAACGTCGCGTACCTGAAGGCCCGCTACGAGGCGCTCAAGGACCACCCCCTCTTCACGGGCATGGAGTACAGCGAGGACCCGGAGCAGATCCGGGCCTGGGCACCGCTCCTGCTCGAGGGCCGCACCGCCGAGTCGCTCGCCGCCGAGCCGATCGCGGCGACGTTCCACGCCGCCGGCACCGACGTCGACTTCGGGGCGCTCACCAAGCTCCTCACCGCGACGATGGAGCAGAAGGGCGCCGTGATCGAGTACGGCACCCAGGTCAAGGACGTGCACCAGACCAACGACGGCGTGTGGCACATCCAGGGCAAGAACAAGGGCGGCCGCTTCCACTACACCGCCGACTTCGTCTTCGTCGGCGCCGGCGGCTACGCGCTGCCGCTGCTGCAGAAGTCGCGCATCGCCGAGATCAAGGGCTTCGGCGGGTTCCCGGTCTCCGGCGAGTTCCTGCGCACCTCCAAGCCCGAGCTGGTCGCCCAGCACCACGCCAAGGTCTACGGCAAGGCCGCCGTCGGCGCGCCGCCGATGTCGGTGCCCCACCTCGACACCCGGGTGGTCGACGGCCGGCAGCACCTCATGTTCGGCCCGTACGCCGGCTGGACGCCGAGGTTCCTCAAGGCCGGCTCGTGGCTCGACCTCTTCCGCTCGATCAAGGCCAGCAACCTGCTGCCGATGGTCAAGACCGGCCTGAAGAACGTGCCGCTGACCGTCTACCTGATCAAGCAGGTGCTCGCCGGCTCGCCGACCAAGAAGACCAAGTTCAAGGACCTGCTCGACTTCTTCCCCGACGCGAACAGCGCCGACTGGGAGAAGCTCACCGCGGGCCAGCGCGTCCAGGTGATCCGCCCCGACGGCACCCTGCAGTTCGGCACCGAGGTCATCACCGCCAAGGACGGCACCATCGCCGGCCTGCTGGGCGCCTCCCCGGGCGCCTCGACCGCACCGCCGATCATGCTCGAGGTCCTCGAGCGCTGCTTCGCCGACCGGTGGGCCGACTGGCAGCCGACGCTGCAGACGATGGTGCCGAGCTTCGGCGTGCCGCTGTCGAACGACCCGGCTCAGGCGGCCGCGATCATGACCCGTACGGCCGACACGCTGGGGATCGTCGCCCCGCCGGTCCACGCCTGATCGAGCGCGACTGATCCGAGAACGACGAAACGCCCCGCCTGTCGGCGGGGCGTTTCGTACGTGGCGGGGGTCAGGCGGTGGCGCGCAGCGGCGCGGTGTCGTCGACGCCCAGCTGCTCGCGGAGCTTGGCCATCACCTTCTTGAGCAGGCGCGAGACCTGCATCTGGGTGACGCCGATCTGCTCGCCGATCTCCTCCTGGGTGAGGTCCTCGACGAACCGCAGGCGGACGATGAGCCGCTCGCGCTCGGTGAGCGAGCGCAGGGCGGGCCCGAGCATCAGGCGCGCCTCGGAGGCGGAGTGCTCCGGGTCCTCGCCGGCGAGGAGGTCACCCAGCGAGGCGGCGTCCGACTCGGTGCTGACCGGAGCGTCGAGCGAGAGGGGCGAGAAGCAGCCCTTGAGCTGCTGCGCCTCGATCACCTCGGCCTCGGTGACACCGATCGCCTGGGCGAGCTCGGCGGGGTCGGTGCTCTCGGAGCGCATGACCTCGGCCTGGAGCTCCTGCACCCGGCGCGGCGGGCGAACGGTCCAGCCGTGGTCGCGGAAGTAGCGCTTCACCTCCCCCCGGATGGTCGGCACCGCATAGACGAGGAAGTCCTCGGCGAGGCGGCCGTCGAACTTGTGCGCAGCGCGGACAAGGGCGAGGTAGGCGACCTGCTCGAGGTCCTCCTGGGCGATCCCACGATTGGAGTAGCGCGCCGCGATGGCGCGGGCCACGGAGGTGTTGATGACGATCACCTGGTCGATCAGGGCGTCGCGCTCCTCGCCGGCGGCAACCGCCGCCTCTTCGAGGAGACGGGTGGTCTCAGAGCGTCGGACCTCGCGGGGCAGGTCCTGCTGGAGTGTCGCGGTCGGGCTCATGACTCGACCGTCCCCCCGATGCCCCACGGGGTAACCGAACGAATGTGGAAATGGCCCCTCGGGGTGAGGATAGGCCTCGTACAATCCCACCCCTAGGGGTGAGTCTCAGTCGGGCGGAGCGAAACCGTTCTGGAGCGCCCAGCCGACCGCCTGGGCCCGTGAGGTCGCCCCCACCTTCTTGTACGCCTGACGGATGTGGCTCTTGAGCGTGTTCCCGCTCAGATGCAGCTTCTCGGCGATCTCCAGGTTGGAGTGGCCCTGGGCGACCAGCGCCAGCACCTCGACCTCGCGCGGCGAGAGGCCGACCCCCTGGCCGAGCCTGTCCTCCTGATGAGGCAGCGGCTGGCCGGCGGCGACCAGCTCGATGGCCTCCACCAGCTCCTTGGCCCGGATGGACATCGACACCCACGCGCGGCACCCGTGCGCGTACGCCCGCGCGCGAAGGTCGGGCCGCATGTCGCGGCTGAAGATCAGGACCTTGGCCCGGGTGTTGTGCAGCAGGTGCTCGAGCTCGGCCCCGTCGTTGCCGTGCAGACCGAAGGTGTCGTACAGGACGACCTCCACCCCCACGGCCTTGGTCCACACCGTCGGCAGCGACGTGACGATCACGCGCTCGGGGTAGTCGGCCAACATGGCCGTCAGACCGCGGGCGACGACCTCCTGGCGGCTGACGATCGCGAGCCGTACCGGTTGATCGCGCATAGAGGTGATGGTGTCATCCTTCTTCCCATGCAGCGCTATGTGATGACCCTCAGGTGCCCCGATCAGCCCGGCATCATCAGGGCCTTCGCCGAGGGAGTCGTCAACGCGTCCGGCAACATCGTGGACAACAAGCAGTTCTCCGACCCGGACTCTGGCACCTTCTGCATGCGGACCGAAGTCGACTCGCCGCTGGGCTCCGCCGAGGAGGTCGAGCAGCACCTGCTCGCGGCCCTGGCCGGCTTCTCCCCCTCGCTCACCGTCCGCCGGGAGTCCGCTCACCGCAAGATGCTGGTGATGGTCTCCAAGTTCGACCACTGCCTGGTGGACCTGCTCTACCGCCACGAGACCGGCGAGCTGCCCGTCGAGATCCCGCTGGTGGTCAGCAACCACGAGGACCTGCGCGGCCTGGTCGAGCACCACGGCATCCCGTTCGTGCACCTGCCGGTGACCAAGGAGACCAAGGCCGATGCCGAGGCCGCGCTCCTGGACCTGGTCGAGAAGCACGAGATCGACTTCGTCGTGCTCGCCCGCTACATGCAGGTCCTCTCCGACGACCTGTGCCGCGCCCTCGAGGGTCGCGTGATCAACATCCACCACTCGTTCCTGCCGGGCTTCAAGGGCGCCAAGCCCTACCACCAGGCGTACGCGCGCGGGGTCAAGCTGATCGGCGCGACCGCCCACTACGTGACCGCCGACCTCGACGAGGGCCCGATCATCGAGCAGGAGGTCACCCGGGTGACCCACGCCGCCTCCCCCGAGGCGCTGGTGGCGCTCGGCCGCGACACCGAGCGGCTGGCGCTCTCGCGGGCGGTGCGTCAGCACGCCGAGGACCGGGTGCTGCTGATCGGCTCGCGGACGGTGGTGTTCAGCGCGTAAAGAGTGTGACGGCCACCTCAGGAACCCTTGTTCCATACCGAAAGTATCTGATACAACGTGTATCACTAACTTTTGCAAGCAGGAGGCCTCGTGCTCGCGTACGAACGATTCGGTCATGGTGACCCGCTGGTCCTGATCCACGGGATGGGCCATCGGCGTCAAGCGTGGTACCCCGTCATCGACCGGCTCGCCGCTGAGTTCGACGTCATCATCCCGGACCTGCCCGGCCACGGCGCCTCCGCGCCGCTCGACAGCTCGGTCGGCCCGAAGGACGCGATGCGGGTGGCCCTCGAGGAGCTCTTCGACGGTCTCGGCATCGAGGGCCCGCACGTCGCCGGCAACTCGCTGGGCGGCCTGATCGCGCTCGAGCTCGGCAACGACGGCCTCGCTCGCTCGGTCACCGCCCTCTCGCCGGCGGGCTTCTGGGCCGGGCCCCGCGACTTCCGCTACATCACCAGCCTCTTCGGCTCGGTGATGACCGCGGCCCGTGCCTCCGCACCCGTCGCCGGGCGACTGACGAAGTCCCCGACCGGTCGGATGGCGATGATGGGCTGGCTCTACCAGCACCCGGAGAACCTCAGCCCGGAGATGGCGCTGGGCGACCTGCGCAACATGCTCGCGGCGCGTCGTACGGTCAACCACCTGCTGAAGAACGCGTACACGTTCACGCCGGTCGCCAACGACGTGCCGGTCACGATCGCCTGGGCCGACCACGACAAGGTGCTGCTGCCCTACCAGGCGCGGCGGGCCCGGCGGCTGATGCCGGCCGCGCACCACGTGTGGCTCGATCACTGCGGACACGTGCCCATGCCCGACGACCCGGCGCTCGTCGCCGACACCATCATCGCGGGCGCCCACGCCGTGCCCGTCCCGACCGTCTCCACCGCTGGGAGCGCCGCATGACCACGACCACCCCGACCCGCGACCTCGACGTCCTGATCATCGGCGCCGGGCTCTCCGGCGTCGGGATGGCCTGCACCCTGTCGACCGATCACCCGGAGCTGTCGTACGCCGTCCTCGAGCGCCGCCAGGCGATCGGCGGCACGTGGGACCTGTTCCGCTACCCCGGCATCCGCTCGGACTCCGACATGCTCACCTTCGGGTACGGCTTCCGGCCGTGGGTCGGCACCAAGATCCTGAGCGACGGCCCCGGGATCAAGGAGTACGTCACCGAGACGGCGCAGGAGTACGGCGTCACCGACCACATCACGTTCGGCCGCAAGGTCGTCCGCTCGGAGTGGTCGACCCTCGCGGGGCGCTGGACCGTCACGGCGCTCGACGAGGCCACCGGCCTCGAGGAGACCTGGACCGCCAAGCACCTCGTCGCGGCGACCGGCTACTACTCCTACGACGAGGGCTACCGCCCGACCTGGACCGGCGAGGAGCGCTTCGGCGGACAGTTCGTGCACCCGCAGTTCTGGCCCGAGGACCTCGACTACGCCGGCAAGAAGGTCGTCGTGATCGGCTCCGGCGCGACCGCCATCAGCCTCGTACCGGAGATGGCGAAGACCGCCGCGCACGTGACGATGCTGCAGCGCTCGCCGAGCTACATCATGACCGTGCCCGCGGAGGACCCGGCCGCCTCGATCCTGTCGCTGACGCGGATGCCGCAGATGGTCGGCTACAAGACGGGCCGCGCCCGCAACATCGCGCTCCAGCGCGCGATCTACACGTTCTGCAAGGCGGCGCCGTCGGTCGCGCGCCGCGTGCTGCTCGGCGCGGTGAAGGCCCAGATCGGCCGCAAGGTCTCGCTCCAGCACTTCACGCCGTCGTACAACCCGTGGGACGAGCGGCTGTGCGTGGTTCCGAACGGCGACCTGTTCCGCACGTTCCGCCGTGGCGAGGCGACCATCGTCACCGACCACATCGACACCTTCACCGAGACCGGCATCGAGCTGGCGTCGGGCGAGACCATCGAGGCCGACATCGTCGTGACCGCGACCGGCCTGAAGATGCAGCTGATGGGCGGCTCCGCGGTCTACGTCGACGGCGAGGAGGTCGTCGTGCGCGAGAAGCTGCTCTACAAGGGCGTGCTCATCGAGGGCGTCCCCAACTTCGCGGCGGTCATCGGATACACGAACTCCTCGTGGACCCTCAAGGCCGACCTGGCCGCGACGTACTTCTCCCGGCTGCTCGACTTCATGGCGACCTCCGGCTACACCACCTTCGTCGCCGAGGGCACCGACGAGGACCGCGACGACGTGTCGGTGCTCGGCGCCTCGATGCGCTCGGGTTACATCGCCCGCGGTGACGCGGTGATGCCCCGCCAGGGCAAGCGCGGCCCGTGGGTGATCCGCAACGACTACTTCCGCGACCTGCCGATGCTCAAGCACGCCCGGATCGACACCCCGGAGCTGCACTTCGACACCCGCCGCCCGGTCGCGACGCCCGCGGATGCGGCGGCGAGCTAGGCCCGACGCCTGCCCGTAGCGCACGCGCGATCGCGCTCGGGGTCCATGAGATCGATCGTCTGGAGCACCCAGAAGACGGCGAAGAGGCCCAGGAGCGCGATCTCCAGCACGAGCAGCGTGTGGGCCGGGTGCCAGCCGAGCCAGGCGACCCCGGCTGCGAGCGCGGCCGCGGCCATGCCGGCGACGATCAGCCAGTACGCCGCGTCGAACCGGGTGCGGCTGGCGGACGCCTCACGGGCGATCACGCGCACGCCCCAGTCGGTGTTGAGCACCACGACGCCGGCGAACGGCAGGAAGGTGAAGACCGCGGCGAGCGTGTGGGCGTGGGCCGCGAAGCCGGCGCGATCGGCCAGCAGCCAGACGACGCCGACGACCCAGGCCGCCGCGGTGGCCACCAGCCCGATGAAGCCCCACCGGGTCGGCCACTCCTCACCGCGCCGCCGACGCCGCAGCCCCACGACGAGGGTGACGACGTACCCGACCGCGAGCGTGGCCAGAAAGGTGCCCGCGTTGTTCGCGATCGCGTGGACGTCGGGGTGCTTCCCCGCGACCGGCGTCGGCACGAACGCGACCATCGGCGCCGAGATGCCGGCGAGGTCGAGGCAGACCTCCTCGGCGTCGGTGAAGCCGCGCAGTGCCACCAGACAGACCCCGAGCGCGACCAGCACGCCGATGAAGACCGGACCCGCCGCGGTGTAGTAGTAGCCGCTGACCGACGTCTGCCACCCCGTACGCACCGTCTCCGCGCCGATCGAGACGGCGAGCGCGAACAGCAGGGCGAGCATCGCGAGGCGCAGCGAGCGGTACGTCGTCACCTCCGGCGGCATGGGTCGAACATAGGGCGTCCGCCCGCCCGCTGGGTGGTGGCGCGACGAGCGACGCCGACGCCTAGGGGTACAGCCCGCGCACCTCGTGTGCTTCGTAGACGCGCTCGACGGCCATGCAGGTGGCGGCGAGCCGCAAGGAGAGTCCACGCTCGGTGGCGTAGGCCAGCACGTCGCGCCAGGCCCGGGTCATCCGGTCGACGAGCTTCTCGTTGACCTCGGCCTCGCTCCACCAGTACGACTGGTTGGCCTGGACCCACTCGAAGTAGGACACCACGACGCCTCCGGCGTTGGCCAGGATGTCGGGCACGACCAGGACGTCGCGCTCGGCGAGGATCCGGTCCGCCTCGGCCGTCAGCGGCCCGTTCGCACCCTCGACGATCACCCGGGCGCCGACGGCCGCGGCGTTGCCGGCGTGCACGACACCCTCGACGGCCGCCGGCACGAGCAGGTCGACCGCGCTGGTGAGCAGCTCGTCGTGGCCGATGGGCGCCGAGCCGGGGAAGCCGACGACGCTGCCGGTCGCCCCGACGTACGCCTCCAACGCGGGCAGGTCGAGACCACCCGGATCGTGCACCGCACCGTCCACGTCGCTGACGGCCACGACCCGCAGGCCCTCGTCCGCCAGGAAGCGCGCGGCACCGCGACCGACCTTGCCGAAGCCCTGCACCGCCGCGGTCGCCCCCTGCGGCCTGATGCCGAGGTGGCGCAGCGCCTCCAGGGCGACGGCCACGACCCCGCGTGAGGTGGAGGCGGCGCGGCCCTGGGACCCGCCGAGGGCGATCGGCTTGCCGGTCACCACACCGAGCACGGTGTGGCCGCGTCCGACGGAGTAGGTGTCCATCATCCAGGCCATGGTCTGCTCGTCGGTGCCGACGTCGGGAGCCGGGATGTCGTGCTCGGGACCGATCAGCGGTGCGATCTCCGAGGTGTAGCGCCGGGTCACGCGCTCGAGCTCACGTGAGCTGTAGCGGCGCGGGTCGATCCGGACGCCGCCCTTGGCGCCGCCGTACGGGACGTCGAGGAGGGCGCACTTCCACGTCATCCACATCGCGAGCGCGCGCACCTCGTCGAGGTGGACGCCGGCGTCGAACCGGACGCCGCCCTTGCCGGGCCCCCGGGAGTAGTTGTGCTGCACGCGGTAGCCACGCAGCACCTCGATCGAGCCGTCGTCGCGGCGCAGCGGGATGCTGACGCTGACCTCGCGGCGCGCTTCGGCGAGCATCGCGTGCACCTCGGGTCGCAGACCGAGGATCTCGACCGCCTGGGCCAGCTGGTCCTGGGCGTCGTCGAGGACCGTGCGCACGGCGGTGGGCGCATCGGCGGGGGCTGGTGGTGTCTGGACTGTCACGCTTCCTTGTTCTCCTGGTCGGCGACGCCGTTGTCGCTTCGTCGTGGCGGGGTGGTGCGGTGGAGCGGGTGCGGTGGCACGGGTGGTGGAGCGGGTCAGCGGGCCGGAGCCTGGCCCTGCCCGGCGACCCAGACGGCGGCCACCAGCGGTACGCCGGGGCGGTAGGCCAGGTGCACGTGGGTGGGCGCGTCGAGGAGGACCACGTCGCCGCGACGGCCCGGGATCAGGGCGCCGACGTCGTCGCGGTCGAGCGCCGCCGCGCCGCCGGCGGTGGCGGCGTACACGGCCTCGGCAGGGCTCATTCCCATCTCGCGTACGGCCAGGGCGATGCACAGGGGCAGCGAGCTGGTGTAGCAGGACCCGGGGTTGCAATCGCTGGCGAGGGCGACCTTCACGCCCGCGTCCAGGAGGCGGCGCGCGTCCGGGTAGGGCTGGCGCGTGGAGAACTCCACGCCCGGCAGCAGTGTCGCCACGGTGCCTGCCTCCCGCAGCGCGTGCACGTCGGCGTCGCCGAGGTGGGTGCAGTGGTCGACCGCGACCAGGCCGAGCTCGGCGGCGAGCTGCACACCGGGGCCGGGGCCGAGCTGGTTGGCGTGCAGGCGCCCGGCGAGACCCGCCGCGGCACCGGCCTCGAGCACGGCACGCGCCTGGTCGGCGTCGAAGGCACCGCGCTCGCAGAACGCGTCGATCCACCGCGCGTGCGGGGCGGCCGCCGCCAACATCGGTCCCGTGACGAGCTCGACGTAGCCGGCCGGGTCGTCGGCGTACTCGGGCGGGACGACGTGCGCGCCCAGGAAGGTCGTGTCGTCGGTGAAGCGCCGCGCGATCCGCAGCGAGCGGGCCTCGTCCTCCACCGAGAGGCCGTAGCCGGACTTGATCTCGACACTGGTGGTGCCCTGCCGTCGCATCTCCTCGACGTGCCGCGCCACACCGGCACCGAGCTCCTCGTCGCTGGCGGCGCGGGTGGCGGCGACCGTGGTGCGGATGCCGCCCGCGGAGTACGGCTCCCCCGTCATGCGGGCCTGGAACTCGCGGGCCCGGTCGCCGGCGAAGACGAGGTGGCTGTGGCTGTCGACGAACCCGGGCAGCACCGCGCGTCCCTCGGCATCGACGACCTGGTCGGCGGCGGGCGCCTGCTCCGCGGAGCCGACCCAGGCGATCTCGCCGTGGTCGATCACGAGGGCCGCGCCGGTGCGGATGCCGAGCAGGTCCTCGGCCGACGGGTCGTTGGTGACGAGCTCGCCGATGTTGGTGATGAGGAGGCTCACGCCCAGATCCTTCCGATCTTCTCGCTCAGGCTCCGCCCGACGCTGCGGTGGTCACCGTCGAAGACGACGCGGCCGTCCACGACCACGCGCGTCACGTCGGCGGCACCTGCGGCGAACACGGCGGTGTGCTCGTCGGCCCCGGTGCCGGCGGTGCGGGTGGAGGCGAGGTCGATCGTGACCAGGTCGGCACGCCGTCCCACCGCGATCTCCCCCGCATCGGCGAACCCCAGGCTGCGGTGTCCGTCCACCGATGCCGCGGTGAGCAGCTCGGCGGCGCTCCAGTGGCCGCGAGCCTGGGTCGCGAGACGTTCGTCCAGCTCCAGCGCCCGCATCTCCTCGAACGCATCGATGACGGCATGGCTGTCGGACCCGAGCGTCACGACGGCTCCGGACTCCTCGAGGCGGCGACTCGGCCCGATCCCGTCGCCGAGATCGCGCTCAGTGGTCGGGCAGAACGACGCGAACGTGCGGGCCTCGCCCAGCAGACGGATGTCCTCGTCGGTCAGATGGGTGGCGTGCACCGCGCTGGTCATCGGCCCCAGCACGCCATGCTCGGCGAGCAGGCCGGCGGGGGTCAGGCCGTACGCCGCCAGGCAGTCCTCGTTCTCCTTGACCTGCTCGGAGAGGTGGACGTGCACCGGCAGGCCGGCGTCCACGGACGGCGTGAACGCCTTCAGCGCCGCCGCGGGGACGGCCCGCACCGAGTGCGCGGCCACCCCGATCCGCGCCCGGTCGCCCGCACCGTCGGGGATGCGCAGCGCGGCCACCCGGTCCTGCCACGCCTCCGCGCTGCCGTCGTCGAAGCGACGCTGCACGCCCTCGGGAGCCGCACCGAACCCGCTCGAGAGGTAGAGGGTGTCGAGCAGGGTGATCCGGATGCCGGCGTCCTGCGCGGCCGCCAGCAGCGCCGAGCCCATCGCGTTGGGGTCGGCGTACGGCGTCCCGTCGGGCTGGTGGTGCAGGTAGTGGAACTCGCCCACTGCGGTGTAGCCGGCGGCGAGCATCTCGACGTAGACCGCGCGGGCGAGCTGGTAGTAGGAGTCCGGGTCGAGGCGGCCGGCCACGGCGTACATCTGCTCGCGCCAGGTCCAGAACGTGCCACGGTCGGACTGCGTCCTGCCGCGCAGCGCGCGGTGGAAGGCGTGACTGTGGGTGTTCGCGAAGCCGGGCAGCGTCAATCCCCCGACCCGGTCGGCGCCGTCCGCGGCGTCAGCGGCGTCCGGCGTCACCCGGGTGAAGCGGCCGTGCTCGATCTCGACCAGGACGGCGTCGCGCACCCGGCCCTCGATCCAGGCGTGCTGCAACAGGTGGACGCTCACGCCACCAACCCGGTGAGCGCGTCCGCCAGCGCCTCGACCCCGGCGAGGCAGTCGGCGGTCCCGGCGGTCTCCGCGGGCGAGTGCGAGACGCCGCTCGGGTTGCGGACGAAGAGCATCGCCGAGCGGATGCCGGCGTCCTGGAGGATGCCCGCATCGTGCCCGGCCTGCGTCGGCAGCACCGGGACACCGCCGAGCGCTGCGACGACCTCGTCGCGCAGCGCGCCGTCGAAGGCGACCTCACCGCTCACCGACTCGGCGCTGACCGAGAGGCGCGTCCCGTCATGCCCGGCGCGGTCGCCGGCCTGCCGCTCGATCGCACCGACCAGCTCCGCGAGCGCGGCGTCGGACTCGGCACGGGCGTCCAGCCAGGCCGTGACGTGCGACGGTACGGCGTTGGTGCCGTTCGGCCGTACGTCGATCCGCCCGAAGGTGGCGCGCTGACCGGTGCGCCGGGCCTCGTCGTTGGACGCCAGGACCGTCATCGCGTAGGTCAGCATCGGATCGGCCCGGTCCTCCATCCGGGTGGTCCCGGCGTGGTCCGCGCGACCGGCGATGTCGAAGCGCCAGCGGCCGTGCGGCCAGATCGCGCTCCCGACGCCCACCGCCGCGTCGCGATCGACCAGGGCGCGGCCCTGCTCGACGTGGAGCTCGACGTAGGTGTCCACGTCGGCCAGCAGGGTGGAGGTGCCGCCTTCGACGACGTCACCCAGCCGGGTCCCGTCGCGGTCGGTGAGCTCGCGGGCGTCGGCCCACGAGGTGGCTCCGACCGCGAGTCGGGACCCGAGGCAGGCCCGGCCGAAGCGCGATCCCTCCTCCTCGACGAACGCGGCGATGCCGAGCGGGCGGGCAGGGGCCACGCCGCGCTCGCGCATCAGGTCGAGCGCTGCGAAGGACGACACCACGCCGAGCGGGCCGTCGAAGGCGCCGCCGTCGAGGACGGAGTCGAAGTGCGAGCCGGTCAGGACCCGGCCTCGGGACCCGGTGCCGGTGCCGGTGCCGACCGCGGTGTCGACCCCGGTGGCGGGATGCCACCACGCCACCAGGTTGCCGAACGGGTCGTCCTCGACCTCGAGCCCCCGGGCGGACGCAGCCTCGCGGAACCACGCCCGCAGCTCCAGCTCCGCGGAGAGCCACGGCTGGCGGAAGTAACCACCCGAGGACGCGGAGCGACCGATCGGCGCGAGGTCGCGCCAGCTCTGCTCGAAGTCGGCCAGGTCCGTCACCGCGCTCAGCCCTCCTGCATCGGGATGCGGACGCCGCGCTCGGTCGCGACCTCGGCGGCCCGCTCGTAGCCCGCGTCGACGTGCCGGATGACGCCCATGCCCGGGTCGTTGGTCAGCACGCGCTCGATCTTCTGCGCGGCCAGGTCCGTGCCGTCCGCGACGCAGACCTGGCCGGCGTGGATGGAGCGGCCCATGCCGACGCCTCCGCCGTGGTGGATCGAGACCCAGGTCGCGCCCGAGGCGGTGTTCACCAGGGCGTTCAGCAGCGCCCAGTCGGCGATCGCGTCCGAGCCGTCCAGCATCGCCTCGGTCTCACGGTAGGGCGAGGCGACCGAGCCGCAGTCGAGGTGATCGCGACCGATCACGATCGGCGCCTTCAGCTCGCCGTTGCGCACCATCTCGTTGAACTTCAGCCCCGCGAGGTGACGCTCGCCGTACCCGAGCCAGCAGATCCGCGCCGGGAGGCCCTGGTAGTGCACCCGCTCCTGCGCCATCCCGATCCACTTGTGCAGCCGGGCGTTGTCGGGGAACAGCTCGAGGATCGCCTCGTCGGTCTTGCGGATGTCCTCCGGGTCGCCGGACAGCGCCGCCCAGCGGAACGGGCCCTTCCCCTCGCAGAAGAGCGGGCGGATGTACGCCGGCACGAAGCCCGGGAACTCGAAGGCCCGGTCGTAGCCGCCCTTGCGCGCCTCGTCGCGGATCGAGTTGCCGTAGTCGAACACCTCGGCACCGGCGTCCTGGAACTCGACCATCGCGCGCACGTGCACCGCCATCGAGGCCTGGGCCTCCTTGGTGAAGCCCTCCGCGTCGCGCGCCGCCCGCTCGTGCCACTCCTCGAACGGCACCCCGGCCGGGAGGTAGGACAGCGGGTCGTGGGCCGAGGTCTGGTCGGTGACGATGTCGATCGGCGCCTTGCGCTCCAGGAGCGCCGGGAAGACCTCGGCGGCGTTGCCGAGCAGGCCGATCGACAGTCCGCGCCGGGCGTCGCGCGCCTCGACGGCCAGCTCGAGGGCGTGCTCGATCGAGTCGGCCTGCACGTCGAGGTAGCGGTGCTCGAGGCGGCGCTTGATGCGGGACTCGTCGACGTCGACGCAGATCGCGACGCCGTCGTTCATGGTGACCGCGAGCGGCTGGGCGCCGCCCATGCCGCCGAGGCCGGCGGTCAGGGTGATGGTGCCGGCCAACGTCCCGCCGAACCGCTTGTCGGCGACCGCGGCGAAGGTCTCGAAGGTGCCCTGCAGGATGCCCTGGGTGCCGATGTAGATCCAGGAGCCCGCGGTCATCTGGCCGTACATGGTCAGGCCGAGCTCCTCGAGGCGGCGGAACTCCTCCCAGTTGGCCCAGTCGCCGACCAGGTTGGAGTTCGCGATCAGCACCCGGGGCGCCCACTCGTGGGTGCGCATGACGCCGACCGGCTTGCCGCTCTGGACCAGCATCGTCTCGTCCGGCTCGAGGTCGCGCAGGGTGCGCACCAGCGCGTCGTACGCCTCCCACGAGCGCGCCGCGCGGCCGGTGCCGCCGTAGACGACGAGGTCCTCGGGACGCTCGGCGTTCTCCGGATCGAGGTTGTTCATCAGCATCCGCAGCGGCGCCTCGGTCTGCCACGACTTCGCGGTCAGGTCGGTCCCGGTGGCGGCGTGGATGGGCAGGCGCGGGTTGTCGTGGCCCGCGTTCGCGCCGGCGGTGGTGGTCGTCATGCGAGTTCTCCGATCACGTCGGCGACGGCCGCGGTGACGCGGCGGTCGACGACAAGCTGGTGGGCGATGTCGATGTCGGGGGCGAGGAAGCGGTCCGTGCCGGGTCCCTCGACGCCGGCGTCGCGCAGCAGGCGTACGACGGCGGCGGTGGCGGGGCTGGGCGTGAGCGGAGCCCGCAGGTCGAGGGCTCGCGCGGCGGTCATCAGCTCGATGCCGAGCACCCGGGTCAGGCCGTCGATCGAGCGACGCAGCTTGCGGGCGGCCGACCAGCCCATCGAGACGTGGTCCTCCTGCATCGCCGAGGACGGGATCGAGTCGACGCTGGCCGGGTTGGCCAGGCGCTTGAGCTCGGAGACGATCGCGGCCTGGGTGTACTGCGCGATCATGAGGCCCGAGTCCACGCCGGGATCGTCGGCGAGGAACGGCGGCAGGCCGTGGTTGCGCGCGGCGTCGAGGAAGCGGTCGGTACGACGCTCGGCGATCGAGGCGACATCCGCGGCCACGATGGCGAGGAAGTCCAGCACGTACGCGACGGGGGCGCCGTGGAAGTTGCCGTTGGACTCGACCCGGCCGCTCCCGTCGGCGGCGGTGAGCACCACCGGGTTGTCGATCGCCGAGGCCAGCTCCCGGCCCGCGACGGTGGCGGCGTGGGCGACGGTGTCGCGGGCGGCGCCGTGCACCTGCGGGGAGCAGCGCAGCGAGTAGGCGTCCTGCACGCGGTGACAGTCGGGCCCGCGGTGCGAGGCGACGACGCCGGAGTCGCGCAGCAGCGACGTGAGGTTCGCGGCCGAGAGCGCCTGACCCGGGTGCGGCCGGATGGCCTGCAGCTCGGCGGCGAAGACGCGATCGGTGCCGAGCTGACCCTCCACCGACATCGCAGCGGTGATGTCGGCGACCTTGAGCAGCTCGGTCAGGTCGTCGATGGCCAGGGCCAGCATGCCGAGCATGCCGTCGGTGCCGTTGATCAGCGCCAGGCCCTCCTTCTCGGCCAGCTCGACGGGCGCCAGGCCGGCGGCCGCGAGCGCCTGGGCCGCCGGCATCGGGGCGCCCTCGGCATCGAGGACCTCGCCCTCGCCCATCAGCGCCAGCGCACAGTGCGCGAGCGGTGCGAGGTCTCCGGAGCAGCCGAGCGAGCCGTACTCGCGCACCACCGGGGTGATGCCGGCCGAGAGCATCGCGGCCATCAGCTGGGCGGTCTCGCGGCGGACGCCGGTGCGACCCGTGGCCAGCGTGGAGAGGCGCAGCAGCATGAGCGCCCGGACGACCTCGCGCTCCACGGAGGGCCCGGAGCCGGCGGCGTGCGAGCGAACCAGCGAGCGCTGCAGCTGGGCGCGCAGGTCACCGGGGATGTGCCGGGTGGCCAGAGCTCCGAAGCCCGTGGAGACGCCGTACACCGGCGTGGCCGACGCGGCGAGCGCGTCGACGACCTTGCGGGCCTCGTCGATGGCGGCGAGCGCCTCGCCACTCAGCTCCACCGCTGCGCCCCTTCGGGCGACAGCGACGACCTCGTCGATCGAGAGCGGTCCGACGCCGACCGTGATGTGTTGAACCATGGGTCTATTGGAGCCCTCCGCGCCCCGTCGGCACCAGCGTCACAGCCCGGCTCTTGTCTCAGATACGAGACCTTCAGGCGTCTTGGATCCGAGACTCTGCCGCGGCCCGCATGAGAGGTTGGAGGCATGAGCCAGGTCCCCGCCGCGACGCGCGCCCTCCGGGTGCTGCGCTTCCTCGCCACCCAGGCCGACCCGGTCCCTCTGGAGACGCTCATGCGCGCGTGCGACCTGCCCCGCAGCACCGCCTACCACCTCGTGAACGCGATGATCGAGGAGGGCTTCGTGGTCCACCTCGCCGACGAGCGCCGGTACGGACTGGGCGTGGCCGCGTTCGAGGCCGGTAGCGGCTACACCCGGCAGGCACCGCTGCAGCGGCTCGCCCGGCGCCCGCTCGCGCAGCTCGTCGACCAGGTCGGGCAGAGCGCGCACCTGGCCGTCCTGCACGGTCGCGACGTCCTCTACGTCGTCGAGGAACGAGCCCCGGGGCGGCCCCCGCTCGTGACCGATGTGGGCGTACGGCTGCCCGCACACCTGACGGCGAGCGGTCGCTCCGTGCTCGCCCACCTGCCGGCCGCCCAGGTGACGGCCCTCTACCCGGACCGCGCGGCCTTCACCGACCGGACCGGCGTCGGGCCGGGCTCGCCGGCGGCGTTGCGGACGCTGCTGGGACAGACGCGCCGGCGTGGGTATGCCCTCGAGGACGGCGAGGTGACCGAGGGCCTGGCGAGCGTGGCCACGGCGGTCCTCGACCACAACGGGCACCCGGTGGCCGGGCTCGCGGTCACCTTCCCGCGGGACGGAGCCGATCCCGATGCCCTGGCCCACGCGTTGACCCGCACGGCGGCGACGCTGTCGCGACGCCTGAGCGGCCGCTGACCCGGAGACGGCGGCGGCAACTGTCTCGGATCCGAGACAATATGTGATCTGCGCCACTCCTCACGGCGCAGGGATTCGACTGGACTACCTCCGCGGAAGCTTCATTCATCAGGTCCGAGCGGAGGTCAGGCTCGGGATCGGAGGACACCTTGCCCAGCACCATCACCGTCGAGCGGCGCTCGATCGACGTCATCCCGGCGTCCGAGCGACACGGCTCGCCCAGCAATCAGCTCACCTTGTGGCTGGGTGCCAACCTGCAGATCACGGCCGTCGTCGACGGCGCGCTCGCCGTCGTGTTCGGAGCCGACGCGCTCTGGGCCATCATCGGCGTCCTGGTCGGCAACCTCATCGGCGGCGTCGTGATGGCGCTGCACTCCGCGCAGGGCCCGCGCCTGGGCCTGCCCCAGATGATCTCGAGCCGGGCCCAGTTCGGGGTGTACGGCGCCGTCATCCCCCTGCTCCTCGTGATCGTCATGTACCTGGGCTTCACAGCCACCGGGACGGTGCTGGCCGGTCAGGCGATCAACGCCTTCCTGCACGTGGACACGGCGGCGGTCGGCATCGTGCTCTTCATCGCCGTCGTGGCCGTCATCTCCATCGTGGGCCACAACCTGATCCACCGGGTGGGCCGGATCGCCTCGATCCTCGGCGTGATCGGCTTCGCCTACCTCGCCGTCCGCCTCTTCACCCAGCACGACGTGTCCGCCTCCTTCGGCACGCACTACGGGACCGTTCCGTTCCTGCTCGCCGTCTCGCTGGGCGCCGGATGGCAGCTCACCTTCGGCCCCTACGTGGCCGACTACTCGCGCTACCTGCCCGAGGACACCCCCGAGCGCAGCGTCTTCTGGGCGACCCTCGCCGGCACCGTGATCGGGTCCCAGGTGTCGATGACGCTGGGTGTGCTGGTGGCCGCGGTCGCGGGCGACGCCTTCCTGGGCAGCCAGGTCGAGTGGCTGGGCGGACTCGCCGGACCGGCCGCGGTCGCGGCCGTCATCTACCTGGTGATCGCCGCTGGCAAGCTCACCGTCACCTGCCTCAACGCCTACGGCAGCTTCATGTGCGCCAGCACCATCGTCACCGGCTTCACCGGCGCCCAGCGGGTCGGTCGTCGCACGCGCGTCGTCTTCATCCTCGCCATGCTGCTGGTCTCGATGCTCATCGCGCTGTGGGCCAGCGCCGACTTCCTCAGCAACTTCAAGAACTTCGTGCTGCTGCTGCTGATGGTCTTCACCCCGTGGAGCGCCATCAACCTCACCGACTACTACCTGGTCGCCAAGGAGCGGGTGGACCTGCCGGCGCTGTACGACCCCGACGGCCGCTACGGGCGCTGGAACGCCGCAGCCATCACCACCTACGCCGTGGGCATCGCGGTGCAGGTGCCGTTCCTCGCGCAGACGATGTACACCGGGCCCCTCACCGACAAGCTCGGCGGCGCCGACATCTCCTGGATCATCGGGCTCATCCTGCCGGCCGTCATGTACTACCTGTGGGCGTCGCGCAGCAACGTCGCGCCGAGCGAGATCATCCGGATGCCCGCCGCCGAGACCCCGATGCCCGTCGGCCGGTGAGCAGCACGCCGGGCCGGCGCGAGGACGGGATCGGCCCCGGCGTCACGCATCGGCAGGCTTCGAGAGGCAGGGTTTCGACGATGGACGCGCGCCCCGTACGGGTCGAGGAGGCTGATCACACTCTTCGTCCCGATCGGGTGCGCCCCGAGCTCTGGCGAAACGGCCTCGGGGCCACCCGGGAGCTCGCCTCCGGCGCGGACGCCGCCGGGAGGATCGTGTGGCGGATCAGCGTCGCCTCCTTGGACGGCCCCGCCCCGTTCTCCGCCTTTCCCGGGATCGATCGGCTGTTCGTGGCGCTCGGGCCGGTCCGCTTGATAGTCGACGGCGAGAGTCGTTCGTTGGCGCCCGGCGAGGAGTGGCGCTTCGCTGGCGAGGCACACGTCGAGTGCTCCGTCGACTCGCCCACCCAGGCCCTGAACGTCATGACGCAGCGCGGCGCGGCCCGAGCCGGCGTCGTCATCCGCCGCCGTGATCGGCGTGGGACCTCAGCCGACTTCACCGTCGACCTGGGAGACGTCGCGGCAGACATACGGATCGACGTGGCGAGCGGGAGCGGCTGGCATCCCGCCACCACGCGAGGCGTGGACGCGTCGCAGTAGTCACCTGGTGGCCGCGTGCCCGCCGGACGCCGGCGCTCATCCGGCACGACCAGCGGACTGCCGAGCGCATCAGCGCTCACCGATGAACGGCGAAGGGCCTCTCCCCTGGATGTCTTCCCAGGTGAGAGGCCCTTGGTGGAGCCGCCTATCAGAATCGAACTGATGACCTGCTCATTACGAGTGAGCTGCTCTACCGACTGAGCTAAGGCGGCGTGTCACGTGACGGATCAAGCGACGCGCAGAGTCTAGCCATCGCCGGGCCGAGCCGCGAAACCGGCGCGACCTGATCAGCAGGAGAGGCCGTTCTGAGGGACCGTGCCCTCGAGCAGATAGCCCTCGACCGCGTCGTCGACGCAGTGGTTGCCGGCGTGATCGCCGGTGTGGCCGTCACCGTCACGGGTGACGAGCACACCGGAGGAGAGCAGGGTGGCGAGGTGCTGGGCCCAGGCCAGCGGGGTGGCCGGGTCGCGGGTGGTGCCGATGACGACGATCGGGTTCGCGCCGGGGGCGCCGTACGGCGGGGTCGGCTCGTCGGCGTGGACCTTGAAGTAGGCGCAGCCGGTCAGCCCCCACGCGAAGACGTCGCCGAAGGTGGGCGAGGCCTTCTCGAACTGCGGCAGCACGCCGGCGACCTGGTCGGGGCGGATGGCCGACGGGTCGTCGAGGCAGCTGATCGCGATCAGTGCCTCCATCGAGTTGTCGGAGAAGCCCGTGGCGGTGCGGCTGGTGTAGAAGTCCGCGAGCTGCAGCAGGATCGACCCGTCGCCCGCGAACGCGGCCTTGAGCGCCTGGCTGAGCACGATCCACGACTCGCGGCTGTAGAGCGGCGTGAGGATGCCGTAGAACGCCGATCCCGCCGTGAGCTCACGCCCGCCGATGCCGGGCAGCGGGTGCGCGCTGATCTGGTCGTACAGCGCCTTGATCCGCGCGAGGCCCGCATCCACGCTGTCGCCGAGGAAGCACCGCTGCGTCGTCTCGACGCAGTTGCTCACGTAGGCACGTAGCGCGGTCTCGAACCCGGCCGCCTGCGCAAGGCTGGTCTGCTTGTTGTCGAGCGTCGGGTCGACTGCGCCGTCGAGGACGAACCGCCCGACCCGGGTCGGGAAGAGGTCCGCGTACGTGCTGCCGAGCTTGGTGCCGTAGGAGGCGCCGAAGTAGGTCAGCTGCTTCTCGCCGAGCGCGGCGCGCAGGACGTCCATGTCGCGGACCGCATCGACCGTCGCGATGTGGGCGCCGATCGGGGAGGCCGCGCAGCCCGCGGCCATGATCCGGTTCCACTTGGCGTAGGTGGCGATCTGCGCGGGCGTGGTGGGCGCTGGGTTCTGGGCGATCGACTCGTCGAGTTGCGCGTCGGGGATGCAGTCGATCGGGTCGCTCTGGCCGACGCCGCGCGGATCGAAGCCGACGATGTCGTAGCGCTCGCGGACCGGCGCTCCGAAGGCGTCCTTCGCACTCGCGGCGTAGTCGAGCCCGGAGCCGCCGGGCCCGCCGGGGTTGACCACCAGGGAGCCGAGCTTGTGCTCCTGGTCGGTGGCCGCGACGCGGAGCAGGGCGAGCTTGATGGTGTCGCTGCCGGGGTGGGCGTAGTCGAGCGGCACCGTCAGGGACGCGCACTCGGCGCCCTTGCGGCACGGCGCCCAGGTGAGCCTCTGGTGGTAGTAGGCCGCGAGGTCGGGCGCCGGCGGCTCCTGGGAGCCGGGCTCGGGGGCCGCCGAGACGACGCCGGGCTCGGGCGCCTGGCCCTGGTGGTCCTCGACGACCTGGATGACCAGGCCGACGGCGCCACCGAGGACGAGGGTGGCCACGGCGATGATCGCGACGATCCTCTGCCACTGCCCGCTCATGACTTGAGGGCGACCATCATCGACTCGAGCGCGAGCGCGGGCGGGACGTTGAACTCCATCAGCTGCTCGCGGGCCTCGAAGATCCAGCCGATCCGGCGCAGGTTGAGCTCGGGGGTGGAGCTGCGAGCGAGGTCGGCGATCGCGGGCCTGATCTCCTCGTTGACGAGCTGCTCGGGCGCGCCGGAGGCGAGCGCGATCGCGTCGCGATAGACGCTGACCAGGTCCATCAGGCCGCGGTCGATGACGTCGCGCTGGCGCCGCGTGGCGCGGCGCTTCTGGTCCTTCTCCAGGGCGGACAGCGCCGGGGCGTACTCGCGCGGGCGGCGGCCCCGCTCCACCACGCCGTACGCGGTGTCGAGATCGGCCTTCTCCTGTGCGTCGAGCTCGATGGTGACGGCGTCGGCCTCCGCCTTGCTCACCTCGGTGAGGTGGGCGGCGGCGCGCATGCACGCCCCGAGCGAGTCGAGCCCGCCGGCGATCGAGACGATCTCGCTGCGCCGCTTGCGGGTGGCCTCGTCGCGGGCGAGCGCCTTGGCCCGGCCGATGTGGCCCTGGCTGGCTCGGGCGGCGTACGAGGCGAGCGCGGGGTCGACGCCGTGGCGCTCGACCAGGAAGGCGGCGACATCGGCGGTGGTCGGCGTGGACAGCGTGACCAGACGGCAGCGGCTGCGGATGGTGGGCAGCACGTCCTCGACGCTGGGGGCGCAGAGCATCCAGACCGTGCGCGCGCCAGGCTCCTCGATCGCCTTGAGCAGGGCGTTGTTGGCCTGCTCGGTGAGCCGGTCGGCGTCCTCGACGACGAGGATCTGCCAGCGGTCACCGACCGGCGAGAGCGCGGAGGTACGGACCAGGTCGCGGACGTCGTCGACCCCGAGGGTGAGCTTCTCGGTGCGGACGAGCTTCACATCCGCGTGACTGCTGGCCAGGACGGTGTGGCACTCGTGGCACGTCCCGCAACCGCCCTGCGGGCACTGGAGGGCGGCGGCGAAGGCGATCGCGGCATTGGAGCGGCCCGAGCCGGGCGGGCCGACGAAGAGCCACGACTGGGTCATGCCCTTGCCCGCGGCCGCCGAGCGCAGGGTGTCGATGACGTGGCGCTGCCCGACCAGTGAGTCCCAGACGGTCACGGGCGCACCTTCCGGGCGGCCAGGGCGAGCAGCGGCTCGAGGCGCGTACGGATGGCGTCGTGGATCTCCGCGATCGGGGCGCGGGCGTCGAGGACCAGGTAGTGCTCCGGGTCGTGCTTCGCCATCGCGACGAACGCCTCGCGTACGCGCTGGTGGAACGCGAGGGACTCCCCCTCGATCCGGTCGCGGCCCTCGAACCGGCCCAGACCGGCGGCGGGCTCGAGGTCCAGGACGACGGTCAGGTGGGGGCGCAGGTCGCCGGTGGCCCAGCGGGCCACCTGCTCGACCTCGTCGACGGCCAGGGAGCGGCCGGCGCCCTGGTAGGCCAACGTCGAGTCGACGTAGCGGTCGGTGATGACGACCTCACCGCGCGCCAGCGCGGGCAGCACGAGGGTCTCGACGTGCTCGGCCTTGTCGGCGGCGTAGAGCAGGGCCTCGGTCTTGTCCGCCAGCGCACCCGTCTCGGGCGAGAGGACGATGCGGCGCAGCTCCTTGCCGACCGGGGTGTCGCCGGGCTCGAAGGTGAGCACGACGCCGTACCCGGCCTCGCTCAGCGCCTCGCGCAGCAGCCGCGACTGGGTCGACTTGCCGGAGCCCTCGCCGCCCTCGAGACAGACGAAGACCCCACGCTCGGCGTAGACCCCAGGAGAGCTCATGCGGGCAACCCTACGGGGCGACTCGGACAGTCTTGAGCCAGTCCGTGATCAGCGGCACGACCGGGTCGGTCTGCTTGGCCCACTTGAAGTGATCGATGCCGGGCTCCTCGACGTGCACGCGCGTCACGGTGGCGGCGGCGAGCTTGTCCACCAGGCCGTCGACCGAGGAGATCGGCGCCAGCCAGTCGTCCTCGATCGAGATCGCGAGGACCGGGATCTCGAGGTCGGCCAGGCCGGCGTCGCCGCCCGCGAAGCGGCCCGTACGGGCGAGGTGGCCCCAGTCGCGCATCAGCCCACGCGCCTCGCGACCGGCGAAGTTGAGCCGCTCGCCGGGGAAGTGGCCGACGATGCGGGCGACCAGCGGGAACCCGTACGCGGCGACGAGCAGCTTGCGGCTGAAGTCGCGCCAGTGCGGCGTGCCGGATCCGACGAAGATCAGGCCGGCGAGCGCGTCCGGGCGCCGCGCGGCGTACAGCGAGGCGATCTGACCGCCGAGGCTGTGGCCGAGCACCACCACGCGCGCGCCCGGCAGCTCGGCCCGGACCGCGTCGACGGCCAGGCCGAGGTCGGCGACCAGGTCCGCGTACCCGAACGTGTAGGCGCGGGACGGGAGGCGGCCACCCGTCGCCTCATGGCCGCGCTGCTCGGAGACCGCCGCGTGCACGCCGGCGGCGGCGAGCGCCTCCAGGAGCGGCGGGTAGTAGCGCGCCTTCATGCCCATCGCAGGCTGGACGAGGACCACCGGAGCCGTCGGGCCGGCGTCGACCGCCCGGACGATGGTCACGGTGAAGGACGTGCCCTCCTCGCGCTCGAGGACGATCTCGGTGTGACGCAGGGGTGCAGCGGTCATGCCTTCTTCGCAGCAGCCTTCTTCGTGGTGGTCTTCTTGGCCGTCGACTTCTTCGCTGCCGTCTTGGTGGTCTTCTTGGCAGCCTTCTTGGCCGTCTTCTTCGCCGGGCCCTTGGCGCGCTTCTCGGCGAGCAGCTCGGCGGCGCGCTCGATCGTCATCGTCTCGATGGCGTCGTCCTTGCGCAGGGTCGCGTTGTACTCACCGTCGGTGACGTACGCGCCGAAGCGACCGTCCTTGATCACGACCGGCTGGCCGGAGACCGGGTCCGGGCCGAGCTCCTTGAGCGGCGCGGCGGCCGCTGCGCGACCCCGCTGCTTGGGCTGGGCGTAGATCGCCTGGGCCTCCTCGAGGGTGACCGTGAGGAGCTGCTCCTCGGAGGTCAGCGAGCGCGAGTCGGTGCCCTTCTTGAGGTACGGGCCGTAGCGGCCGTTCTGGGCGGTGATCTCCTCGCCGTCCTCGCCGACGCCGACGACGCGCGGCAGGCTCAGGAGCTTGATCGCGTCGTCGAGGGTGATCGTGTCGAGGGTCATCGACTTGAAGAGCGATCCCGTACGGGCCTTGGCCTTCTTCGGGGCGTCCTCGGGCAGCAGCTCGGTGACGTACGGGCCGTACCGGCCGCTCTTGGCGACGACCTCGAGACCGCTCTCGGGGTGCTTGCCGAGGTGGATCTCCTCGCCGGCGGGGTTGGCGAAGAGCTCCTTGGCCTTCTCCAAAGTCAGCTCGTCGGGCGGCAGGTCGTCGGGCACGTTGGCCCGTACGGTCGCGCCGTCCTCGCCGTCGGGTCCGGGGCCCTCGATGTAGGGGCCGTAGCGCCCGACGCGCAGCGCGATGCCGCTGTCGGGGCCGCCGATCGGGAAGGTCGCCAGCTCCCGGGCGTCGATCTCGCCGAGCTCGTCGACGAGCTTCTTGAGGCCGTCGATCTTGTCGGAGCCGTAGTAGAACTCGTGCAGCTCGGAGACCCGGTCCTTCTGGCCGTTGGCGATCTCGTCGAGGACGGACTCGAGCAGCGCGGTGAAGTCGTAGTCGATCAGCCGCTCGAAGTGCTCCTTGAGCAGGCGCACCACGGAGAAGGCGATCCAGGCCGGCACCAGGGCCGTGCCCTTCTTGTAGACGTAGCCGCGGTTGAGGATCGTGCCGATGATCGAGGCGTACGTGGAGGGGCGGCCGATCTCGCGCTCCTCGAGCTCCTTGATCAAGGTGGCCTCGGTGTAGCGCGCCGGCGGGCGGGTCTCGTGACCCTCCGCGCTCAGGCTGGCGGCGCTGACCGCGTCGCCCTGCTGCAGGTTCGGCAGGCGGGTCTCGGCGTCGTCGCGCTCGGCGTCGGCGGCGTCGGTGCCCTCGACGTACGCCTTGAGGAAGCCGTGGAAGGTGATCGTGCGACCGCTGGTCGAGAAGACGACGTCCTCGCCGCTCGTCGCGGTGCCGCCGAGGCGGATGGTGACGGTGTTGCCGACGGCGTCCTTCATCTGGGAGGCGACGGTGCGCATCCAGATCAGCTCGTAGAGCCGGAACTGGTCGCCGGTCAGGCCGGTCTGCGCCGGCGTGCGGAAGCTGTCGCCGGCCGGTCGGATCGCCTCGTGGGCCTCCTGCGCGTTCTTCACCTTGGAGGCGTAGACGCGGGGGCTGTCGGGCAGGTACTCGGCGCCGTAGAGCTCGCGGACCTGGCTGCGCGCGGCGTCGATCGCGGCACCGGACAGCGTGGTGCTGTCGGTACGCATGTAGGTGATGTAGCCGTTCTCGTACAGGCGCTGGGCGACGCTCATCGTGACGCTGGCGCTCATGCCGAGCTTGCGGCTGGACTCCTGCTGCAGGGTGGTGGTGCGGAACGGGGCGTACGGGCTGCGGCGGTAGGGCTTGGACTCCACCGAGCGGATGTCATACGTGCTTTCGCTGAGCGCGGCGACGAGGGCCTCGGCGCGGGTGCGGTCGAGGTGGACGACATCACTCTTGGCCTTCAGGGCGCCGGTGTTGTCGAAGTCGGTGCCGCGCGCGATGCGGGCGCCGTCGATGCTGTGCAGCTTCGCCGGGAACATCCGCTGGTCCTGCTTGGCGCCGGCGTCGAAGGTGCCCTCGAGGTCCCAGTAGGTGGCCTGGCGGAAGGCCATCCGCTCGGTCTCGCGGTCGACGACGAGGCGGGTCGCGACGGACTGGACGCGGCCCGCGGAGAGGCCGGACATGACCTTCTTCCACAGCACCGGGGAGACCTCGTAGCCGTAGAGGCGGTCGAGGATGCGACGCGCCTCCTGGGCCTCGACGAGGTCCATGTCGAGCTCGCGCGGGTTGGCGGCGGCGGCGAGGATCGCCGGCTCGGTGATCTCGTGGAAGACCATCCGCTTGACCGGGATGCCCTTCTTCGGCTTGAGCTCGTCGAGCAGGTGCCAGGCGATCGCCTCCCCCTCGCGGTCCTCATCGGTGGCGAGGAAGAGCTCGTCGGCGTCCTTCAGGAGGCTCTTGAGCTTGGTCATGTGGGACTTCTTGTCCCGGGGCACGACGTAATAGGGCTCGAAGCCGTTCTCCACGTCGACCCCGAGGCGGCCCCAGGGCTTGTCCTTGATCGCGGCCGGGGTGTCGGCGGCACTCTGCGGCAGGTCGCGGATGTGGCCGATGGAAGCCTCGACGACGTACCCCTTGCCGAGGTAGTCGCCGATCTTGCGCGCTTTCGCCGGGGACTCGACGATCACCAGTTTGTGTGCCACGGAGCGAACGGTAGCGCGTGCATGCCAGATCAAAACTGTCGGAGGCGTCTGGCACGGTCGTCCTCGGACGGCGAGACCCATCCATCGAGCACCACCGGAGGTCTTGCAGATGCACTACTACGACTGCCCCTGCGACGAGTGTCGCCAGGCCAGCGACAGCGCGCTCCACGAGCGCCTGATCACGCTCATCGAACGTCTCGAGCAGGAGCTCGACCGACCCCCGGTCAAGGAGTACGAGCGCGCGCTGGGGTGGCTCGCCGGCGTCTGCGGGAGCTATGACGCGGTGATGGCTCTCGGCACGGGTCCACTGCGCGGAGAGGTGACCCTGCCCGCGGAGCCACGGGTGGGGGAGGTGGCCACGTTGCTGCGCACGCTCGCCGCCGACCTCTTCTGCCCGGAGATGGAGGTGGCGTTCCTGCGCGGCCTCGTCCTCGTCTGGACGCTCGATCCCGGGGCGGTGCTGTCGCCGGTGTCGGCGTCCTATGTCGCGGCCGGGGTGGCGTGGGCGATCGGCGAGGCCAACGGCGTGGTCGGGTCGACCGGGGTGACGTCACCCGCGATCAAGCGGGCGCTGGGCACGCCCGGTGGGGCCGCGATGTACGCCCGGCCGATCCGGCGCGCGCTGATCGGCCTGTGGGAGTGGGGCGATGGCGGAAGCAGGCTGGCCGTCTACGGCGACCCGAGCATCCTCACCTCATCCACCCGACGGGCGCTGATCCGGGTGCGCGATCGTGCGCTGGCCGCCCGGGAGCTGGACAGGGAGGCGGCGTGAGCGCCGTGGGCGTCAGTCCTTGGTCAGGAAGCCCTCGCGGACGAGCTCCTGGGCGACCGGGAGGTACGTCGCGCGGGTCTCCGCGGCGTCGGCCTCGAGGATCTCGGCGAGCGCGTCCAGGATCTGGCCGAGGGTGAGGTCGCCGTCGCAAGCGCCGACGAGGGCCGCCTCGACGGTGTCGGCCTGTCGGGCGCGGCGCAGGCCGCGCTGCTGGCGCAGAACGACGGCCGAGGGGTCCTCGGCGCCCGGAGCGCCAAGGGTCTCCTGCTGGATGTCGTTGGGCCGGACCAGCCGGTCACCGAGACCGACCTCGGCGTGGGCGACCTCGCCCCACGCACCGAGCGCCGGCGCGATGGGCTGCTCGACCTCGTAGGGCCACTCGAGGAAGTCGTGCCGAGCGGTGGAGGCGTTGGACTTGTGGAGGTTGATCCAGCCGAAGCCGACGCCCTCGATGCCCTGCCGCTCGAACCAGTCGAGCCAGGTCTCGTAGCGGTGTCGGTAGTCGTCGATGTGGGCGGCGCCAGTGGACGGATGATGGCCGGCGTCCTTGAGCCACAGCTCGACGTAGGAGGCCGGGTCGAGGATCTCGCGCTGGACGACGAACGCGTCGGCCTGTTCCTCGTTGCCTTCCATCCAGGCGGCCAGGCGCTCGTCCCACGGCATCTCCTTGGAGATGATCCAGTTCGCCAGGATCTGGCACCAGCCGCCGTCGGCGAGCAGGCTCGGCGCGGCACGGACGATGTCCTCGACGACCCGGTCGCCCGGGAGGCCGGAGTCGCGGTAGACCAGCCGCTCGCCGGTGGCCGGCGAGATCACGAACGGCGGGTTGGTCGCGATCAGGTCGAAGCGCTCGTCGGCGACCGGCTCGAAGAAGGAGCCGTCACGGACGTCGATCTTGTCAGCGACGCCGTTGAGAGCGGCGTTGAAGCGGGTGACCCACAGCGCGCGACGGTTGACGTCAGTGGCGACGACCTGGTCGCTGTGGGTGGCGAGGTGGAGTGCCTGGACGCCGCAGCCGGTGCCTAGGTCGAGGGAGCGGCCGACCTGGTTGCGCAGGGTGAGCTGAGCCAGCGACGTGGACGCCGAGCTGATGCCGAGGACGTGGTCGGACCCGACCCGCTGCGGCAGCCCGTCGAGACCAGGGGTGAGGTCGGAGACGACCCAGAGGTGCGTGTCGTCGGCGGCGTAGGGACGTACGTCGAGGCGCGCGGCGACCTCGCCGACCGACTGGGCCAGGATCCCCTCCACGGAGAGCTTGTCGACCAGGCCCGGCAGCGCCTCCTCGGCCTGCTCGTGGCTGACGGGAGTCTGCAGCAGGAAGAGCCGCACGAGCGTCTCCAGCGGGGAGCCGCCGCGGGTGCGGACCAGACCGGGCACGGTCTCGTTGCGCGCCAGCGCGGTGTGCGCCAGCGGGCCGAGCAGCTCGGCGACGCCGTCGTAGGTGAAGCCGGCGCGCTCGAGCGCCTCACGGAGGCGGAGGGGAAGGTCGGTCAGGTCGCTCACGCGACCGAGCCTAGGCGACCGCGTGAGCGGCCGCGCGCGCGAGGCACGGGCTCAGGCGCCGACCGCGAACACGGCGGTCAGCGCGCGGAGCGCGCTCAGCGGCGTGCGGGAGCAGATCAGCCGGCGGCGACGGCGGCGTCGGCGCTCTGGTGGATGTCGAAGACCTTGGCCAGGCCGGTGATCCGGAAGATCTTCAGCAGCCGGTCCTGGGTGCACACCAGGCGCAGCGAGCCGTCGTGGGCGCGCACCTTCTTCAGGCCGCCGACGATCACACCCAGACCGGTGGAGTCGAGGAACTCGACCGCCTCGAGGTCGATGACGATGTCGTAGACGCCCGCTCCGACGAGCTCGGTGATCTTGTCGCGCAGCTTCGGCGCGGTGTAAACGTCGATCTCACCACCGACGGCAACCACGGTCGTCTCGCCGACCTCGCGGGTCGCAAGCGTCAGATCCACGTGTGAGCACTCCCTCGATGAGTCGCCGGCTGCTGTTAGCCGCCCTTATGTAACCACGCAACGGTTGCCTGCGGGTAAAGGTACGAAATACTGCCCAGTAGTTGTGGAAAACTCGGCAACTGGGTCTCTTTTGGCACAATCTGGGAGTGCCGTCCCCTTCTGTCCTGCCCGCATCGCCGATGAGCGTGCTGCTGGAGAGGCTCGCCTCGGCGCCGGGACGCGACGGTCGGCTGACCCACGTCGAGACGCTCGCGCCGCGCGACGCGGTGAGCGCGGAATGGCCCTCCTGGGCGCCCGCCGAGGTGGTCTCCGCGTTCGCCGCGCAGGGCGTGACGGCACCGTGGCGGCACCAGGTGGTCGCGGCCGAGGCGGCGCATGCGGGCCAGCACGTGGTGCTGGCGACCGGTACCGCCTCGGGCAAGTCGCTCGGCTACCAGCTGCCCGGCCTGAGCGCGATCCTCGCCGGCCGGGGCGCACGCGGCGAGCGCGGCGCCTCGGTGCTCTACGTGGCGCCGACCAAGGCACTCGCGCAGGACCAGCTGAGCCGGATCCGCGGCCTGGGTCTGGACGTCCGCGCCACCACCCACGACGGCGACAGCAGCCGCGAGCAGCGCGACTGGACGCGGGAGTACGGCGAGTACGTGCTCACCAACCCGGACATGCTGCACCGATCGCTGCTGCCCGGGCACGACCGCTGGGCGTCGTTCTTCGGGTCGCTGCGCTACGTCGTGATCGACGAGTGCCACCACTACCGCGGCGTCTTCGGGGCGCACGTCGCACACGTCCTGCGCCGACTGCGCCGGGTGTGCGCCTCGTACGGGTCCTCGCCCACCTTCGTGCTGGCGTCGGCCACCGTCGCCGAGCCGGAGGTCGCCGGCGAGCGGCTGACCGGGCTTCCGGTGCTCCCGGTGACGGCCGACGGCTCCCCGCGCGGCACGGTGAGCCTGGCGCTGTGGCAGCCGCCCCTGACGACCTTCGCCGGCGAGAACGGCGCCCCCATCCGTCGTGCCGCCTCCTCCGAGGCCGCGGACCTGCTCGCCGATCTGGTCTCCAGCGACGTGCGCACTCTGGTCTTCGTCCGCTCGCGGGTCGGCGCGGAGCAGGTCGCGATGACCGCGGCGGGCCTGCTCGCCGAGGTCGATCCGTCCCTGCCGGGCCGGGTCGCGTCCTACCGCGGCGGCTACCTCCCCGAGGAGCGCCGCGAGATCGAGGAGCGACTGCGCCGCGGCGACCTGCTCGGCCTGGCCGCCACCAACGCGCTCGAGCTGGGCGTCGACGTCAGCGGGCTGGACGCGGTCGTGCTGGCGGGCTACCCGGGGCGGCGTGCCGCGCTGTGGCAGCAGATCGGCCGCGCCGGACGCGGCGCCGGTGACGCGCTCGGCGTGATGGTCGCCCGCGACGACCCCCTGGACACCTACCTCGTCACGCATCCGGACGCGTTGCTCGGCGCGCCGGTCGAGGCGACGGTCTTCGACCCGAGCAACCCGTACGTGCTCGCGCCGCAGCTGTGCGCTGCTGCCCAGGAGATCCCGCTGACCGAGGCCGATCTGCCGCTCTTCGGCCCGACGGCACCTGAGGTGGTCGCCTCTCTCGAGGCGAGTGGTCTGCTCCGCAAGCGACCCCGCGGCTGGTACTGGACCGATCGTCGCCGCGCCGCCGACCTGGCCGACATCCGCTCGGCCGGCGGCTCACCGGTGCAGCTGGTCGAGGCCGAGACCGGCCGGGTGGTGGGCACCGTCGACGGGGGCAGCGCCCACGGCTCCGCCCATCGCGGCGCGGTCTACCTGCACCGCGGGGAGACGTACCTCGTGCACGACCTCGACCTCGAGGAGCACGTCGCCGTCATCGGCCGGGCCGACCCCGGCTACACCACCTCGGCGCGCGAGATCACCGACATCAGCATCGTCGCCGAGCACCAGCAGCAGCGCTGGGGCGACTGCCGCCTCGCCTTCGGCGAGGTCGACGTCAGCCACCAGGTCGTCTCCTTCCTCAAGCGCCGCCAACCGGGCGGAGAGGTGATCGGCGAGGAGCCGCTCGACCTCCCCGAGCGGACGCTGCGGACCCGCGCGGTCTGGTGGACGGTCCCCGACGTCGTGCTCGAGGACGCCGGGCTGAGCGCGACCGACATCCCCGGGGCCGCGCACGCCGCCGAGCACTGCTCGATCGGACTGCTGCCGCTGATCGCGACCTGCGACCGCTGGGACATCGGCGGCGTCAGCACCGCACGCCACCCCGACACGGGCGTGCTCACCGTCTTCGTCTACGACGGCCATCCGGGGGGCGCGGGCTTCGCCGAGCGCGGCTTCGAGGCCGCCCGGGAGTGGCTCACCGCGACCCTGGAGACCATCGAGGCCTGCGAGTGCTTCGAGGGCTGTCCCTCCTGCATCCAGTCGCCCAAGTGCGGCAACCAGAACAACCCGCTCGACAAGCGCGGCGCGGCGCTTCTGCTGCGCATCCTGCTGGGATCGTCGTAGCCTCCAAGCATGGTGGCCCTGGGTCTGGTCCTCGTCGTCGTCGGTGTTCTCGTCCTGCTCGCGGGCATCTTCACGACCGGAGATGCGGGCGACGCGAGCATCCTCGGCATCCATCTGGGCTCGACCGCGGTCTTCCTGCTCGGGGTGTTCTCCGGGGTCGCGATCCTCTGGGGTCTCGGCATCCTCCGATTCGGGGGCAAGCGCCAGCTGAAGCAGCGCAAGGAGAAGCGCCACCTGCAGAGGATGGCCGCGAAGCTCGAGGAGATGGAGCGCGGCGAGCACAAGGACTCCGGCGAGCAGCTCTGAGGCGACGGAGCGAGCCGCGTCACGTGGGGCCTGGGCCTGCCTTCGCCTGAGCGGCGAAGTCGGCGTGGGCGCCGAGCCAGCGGGGCCCGGGGACGGCCGCGCTGATCGTGACGTCGTACGCCTCGACGGCGCAGCCCGTCAGGATCGCGCCGTTCGCGGTGGCGACCTCGGCGGCTGCCGCGCACGGGTCGTGCGCGTGTTGGATCGCCTGAGCGGCGGCCAGCGCGGCGAGATCCGCCGCCGACTGGGCACGCCGGTGGGCGACCACCATCGCCTCGCCGACCGCCAGCGCTGCCGCCATCAGGACCAGCACCCCCAGCATCGCCACCGCGAGCACCGTAACGGCCCCACACTCATCGCGCCCGTGGCGCCGGCTCATGGGGAGGCCGCCGCGGCCTCGTCTGCGGCGGTCGCGGAGGCGTGCAGATGGGCGCCTGGCAGGAAGCCGAGCAGGCCGCCGGGGCCGTGCACCTCGACGCTCGCGGTCGCCACGACCCGCGTGCCGTCATGGCTGATCGCGATCGTGGTGCCGGCCGGGGCGACCTGCCGCCCACGACCGACCGCTGCGGAATCCTCGTCACCGCGGGCCACGGCCCGGGCGGTCTCGCGGGCAGCGTCGACGGTCCGGGCCTGGGCGATGCCGAGGCTCAGCAGCCACGCCAGCGCCAGCACGACCGCGACCAGCCCCGGCAGCACCGCCACCAGCTCGGCCGTGGCGGCACCCCGCTCGCGTCGCATCCCGGCTCAGATCCCGAGCAGCGACATCACGTGGTCGAAGAGCTTGTGCAGCAGCTCGTCGCCCAGGCCGCCGGTGAGCAGCTTGTAGAGCAGGCCGGCCAGCCCGGCTCCGGCGGCGGTGCCGACCGCGTACTCGGCGGTGGTGATCCCGCGATCGGACTGCGGGCGGTGGATCAGGCGGTGGGACATCGAGCGCTCCTCTTCGTCGGGCCGCGGCGCGGCGTGGTGACTCCAGCCTCGGCAGCGACGGCCACGCCCGCCACGGGCTCCTGAGCGGCTGTGGAAACCGGCGCCCGACGAGTGCCTGTGGGCAGGAAGTGGACGACTCTCGGCCCACAAGAAGTGACCTCTCGAGCCACGAGAAGTGACCTCTCGACTCACCAGGCGATGGTGGTGATCAGTCCACCGACCAGCGGGACGATCCCGATCAGCAGGAAGGCGGGGAGCAGGCAGAGGCCGAGCGGTACGGCGGCCTTCACCCCGACGGCTCGCGCCCGGCGCTCGACCTCGGCGCGCTCGCGCTGGGCCAGGTCGTCGGCGAGCCGGGCGATCGTCGCGGCCACCGACAGGCCGCCGTCCTCGGCGCGGCTGAGCGCACGGCCCAGCGGCGCGAGCACCGGGTCCGCGGCGAGCGCGGCCCAGGCCGCCGCAGGGTCGGCGCCGAGCCGCAGCCTGGTGGCCACCGGCCGGAGCCGGTCGCTCGCCGGGCCGGGCAGGGCCTCGCCGACGATCTCCAGCGCAGCCGCGGGCGGGGTGCCCGCGCTCAGCGCCGTCCCCAGCAGCCGGACCAGATGGGGCAGCTCGCGGGCGACCTGTTCGCGCGCGCGACGCACACCGGCCGGCTCGATCCGTGCGATCGCGACCCAGGTCCCGACCGCCGCGACGGGCGCGGCGAGCAGACCGGCGACGCCGCCCACGAAGGTGAGCGCGCCGACCGCCGCCGACAGGGCCAACAGCACCCGCCAGCGCCGCATCCAGCCGGGATCGGTCACCGGCGCGGTGATCGCCCCGTCGTTGCCTACGGCGCGGGGCGGCGCGACGGCCGGAGCGGCCGGCCGCAGCAGCAGCGCCACCGCTCCCGCAGCACTCAGCCCGGTGGCCCACGCGATGCCGCTCACGGCACGACCCCGGCCGCGATCCGCTCGATCCAGGCGAGCCCGACCCAGCCGAAGACCAGCCCGAGCGCCAGTGACCCGAGCCCGATCGGCGTGCCGAGCAGGAACGACCAGGGATCGCCGCCCACGCCCGAGCCCATCGCCAGCGCCGCCACCGGCAGCAGCCCGACCATCCGGGCCGTGGCCCGGGCCGAGGCGAGCTCGCCGGCCACCACCTGCCGGGTGCCCGCAGCGGCGCGCAGGTCGAGTGCCACCCGGTCGATCGCGGAGGCCAGCCCCTGGCCCGTACGGCTCGAGACCTGCCAGGCCGCGGCGACCAGCCGCAGGTCGGCGGCGCCGGGGAGCTGTGCGGCCAGCGAGCGCCAGGCCGACGGCACATCCGCACCCACGCGGAAGGCCGCTGCGACCGGCGCGAGCGGCGGCCACTCCCCGGCGCACCGGTCGAGCGCCAGCCCGGGCGGCTGGCCCGATGCCAGCTCCGCGGCGAGCTGCTCGCAGATCTCCACCACCCGGCCCGCGACAGCGGTCGCGGCCACGCGGGCGCGACGGGCACGCCACAGCCGTACGCCGCCCAGCACCGCCCCGAGCGCGATCAGGCCGACGGGCGACCAGCGCATCGGGAGCCTGGCGACCCCCACCGCGACGGCGGCGGCCAGGAGCCAGCGCGGATCCGCCGGACGACCGCGCCCGATCATCGGCGGGGACCAGGCCAGCAGCGCCACCGCGATCCCCGCCAGCGCGCCGGCCCACAGCACCGCCCCGGCCGGCATCACGACAGCCGCTCCGACAGGACCCGCGCGGCCGGCCCCTCCCGCACCTGCCCTCCGGCCCACGACACCGCGGTCTCCATCACCACCAGGCCGGAGGGCTCGCGGCGCGGCACGGCGATCTCGACCAGCAGGCGCTGCCCACCGACGCGCTGCAGGTGCAGCACCACGTCCAGGGCCGAGGCGAGCTGGCTGTGGGCGGCCTCGCGGCCCAGCCCGGCGGCCAGGGCGAGCGCCTCGACCCGGGCGGGGACGTCGGCGGCGGAGTTGGCGTGGAGCGTCCCGCAACCTCCCTCGTGCCCGGTGTTGAGCGCCGCGAGCAGGTCCACGACCTCAGCCCCGCGGACCTCACCGACGACCAGCCGGTCGGGTCGCATCCGCAGCGCCTGGCGGACGAGCGTGCGCACCTCGACCAGGCCGGCGCCCTCGATGTTGGCGGGGCGCGCCTCCAGGCCGACGACGTGCGGGTGGCGCGGGCGCAGCTCGGAGGAGTCCTCGACCACGACCAGCCGCTCCTCGGGCGGGGCCAAGGACAGCAGGGCGTCGAGCAAGGTGGTCTTCCCCGAGCCGGTCCCACCCGTGACCAGGAAGGCGAGCCGGCGAGCGACGAGCCGAGTCAGCAGCTCGGCGCCCGGCGCGGTGACCATCCCGCTTGCCACCAGCTCGGCGAGCTCGAAGGCCCGCTGCCGCGGCACCCGCAGCGAGATCGTCGTGCCCGGGCGCGCCAGCGGGGCGAGCACGGCGTGGAAGCGGGTGCCGTCGGCGAGCCGTACGTCCGCATAGGGCGTCGCGTCGTCGAGCCGGCGCCCCGCCGCCGCGGCCAGCCGTTGCGCGAGCCGGCGCACGGAGGCCTCGTCGGGGAAGGAGACCGCGGCGGGCTCGAGCCCGGCACCGCGGTCGATGAAGACCTGCTCGGCCCCGTTGACCAACACGTCGGTGACACCCGGCTCGCGCAGGAGCGGCTCGAGCGGTCCGGCGCCGACGACGTCGCGGCGCAACGTCTCGTAGGCGGCCAGCACGGTCGCGTCGCCCACCGGCCGGCCCGCCGCGCGCAGCGCCTCGGCGACCCGGTGCGGGGTGAGGTGGCCGGGTCTGCGGGCCAGCCAGTCGCGCACCCCCTCGATCACCTCGGGGGCGAGCTCGGGCGGCGCGACCGGGCCGTTCACGCGGCCATCGCCTGGACCCGGCACCGGTCGAGGACGGCGGCGGTCGCGCGCGCCAGCGGGCCGCGCCGCGACCGCAGCGGCCCGAGCCCCAGATCGATCGCCTCGCCCAGCGCGCGCTGGTCGGGCATCGCGGTGAGCACCGGCAGCCCGACCGCGCGCGCGACCGCGTCGGGATCGACGCCACTCCCGCGGACGACCAGGCCGGCACGGCCGGTGTCGATGCCGTCGGCGACCAGGCCGTCGACGAGTCGCGCCGCCGAGGCGACGCCGGTGATCGTCGGCGCGACCACGACGACCACCTCGTCGCAGCGGCTCATCAGCTCGCTCTCGCCGCGCGGCAGGTCGAGCACCACCCGCTGATGGCCGCGCGCGGCCGCCGCCAGGACCTCCCGTACGGCACCAGGGTCGGGCGGCGCGGAGCGGACCTGGCCACCGCTCCAGGCCAGCACGCCCAGGTGACCGCGGCGCGGCAGCGCCTCGCGCAGGGACCGCGAGCCGAGCCGGCCCGACGTGGCCGCCAGCTCCGCCCAGCGCACGCCGGGCTGCTCCTCCATCCCGAGCACCCGGTCCACACCGGGCCCGAGGGGGTCGAGGTCGATGACGACGGTCGGCCCGGTCAGCGCGGCCGCCTGGCCCAGCGCACAGGCGAGGGTGGTCGCGCCGGCGCCGCCCGAGCCGCCGACGACCCCCACGGTCAGCCCGCGACCGCCGGGATCGTCGCCGACGTCGGTGAGCAGGGCGGTCAGCCAGGAGGCGCCCTCGGGCAGCTCGACGACGTGCTCGGCGCCGACGGCGAGCGCGTCCCGGAAGAGTGACTCGCCAGCGGCGCCCCAACCGGCCACGTGCACCGCCCGGCGGCGTGGTGGCCCCATCCGGGCGAGTCCGGCGAGCAGGTCCGCGCCGACCACCACGGCGGGGGCGCGCGACCACGCACGCATCGCGGTGGAGAGGTCGTCGGTCACCTCCGGGGTCAGCCCGGCCGCCGCGGCCAGGCGCAGCAGCTCGTCGAGAAGCAGGTCGTCGGTGGTGATCAGCAGCAATCCGGTCATGTCCGGGAGCGTGCCCGGGCCGATCGCGTCCAGAACCTGCGACCGATGTCCCTGTGGATCAGAGCACCGGACGCCTCAATGTGGACAGAAACTGGACGATGGTGCACTTACCATGAAAGTCATGAACGCGAAGGAAGCGGCCCCGATGCGCGAAGCCGCGTTCTTCGACCTCGACAAGACGATCATCGCCAAGTCGAGCACGCTCGCGTTCAGCAAGCCGTTCCAGGCCGGCGGGCTCATCACCCGCAAGGCCCTGCTGCGCAGCGTCTACACCCAGTTCGTCTACGTGCTCGGCGGCGCCGACCACGACCAGATGGAGAAGATGCGCCAGATGCTCTCCGAGCTGGTCACCGGCTGGGACGTCGCCACGGTCCGCGAGATCGTCGCCGACACGCTGCACAACATCGTCGACCCGCTCGTCTACGACGAGGCCGTCCAGCTCATCGAGCAGCACCACGCCGAGGGCCGCGACGTCGTCATCGTCAGCGCCAGCGGCACCGAGGTGGTCGAGCCGATCGGCGAGCTCCTCGGCGCCGACCACGTGGTCGCCACCCGGATGGAGGAGGCCGACGGCCGCTACACCGGTCAGATCGGGTTCTACGCCTACGCCGAGGGCAAGGCCGAGGCGATCCGCGACCTCGCCGCGACCCGCGGCTACGACCTGTCGCGCTCGTACGCCTACTCCGACTCGATCACCGACCTGCCGATGCTCGACGAGGTCGGGCACGCGTACGCGGTCAACCCGGACAAGGAGCTGCGCCGCATCGCGCGCGAGCGCGGCTGGCCGGTCCTGGTCTTCGTGAAGCCCGTGGCGCTGCGCACCCAGCTGCCCGCGCCGGGTCCGACGCTGGCCGCGATCGCGGTCGGCGGTGTGGTCGCCATCGGCGGCGTGCTGTGGGCCGGGGCCCGCGCCCGTCGCCGCGCCGGGTAGCCCACCGAAAGGCGGATAAGTCAACCCTTGATCCGCTCCCCCATGGGGCGTAGACAGGGGATCAGGACGACAACTTGATCCAACACGTGGCCGGAGTACCCACGCGGCGATCTACCCTCCGTGAGGGTGCCTTTGCCGACGGGCCCAGTCCCGCGACAGCAAGCTGACGATGCACGCTTGGTAGCTGCGGTCCGCGTGTTAGCGGTGGCACTCGATCAACTCGATTGATCGGGTGCCACCTGCATGTGGGTCCCTAGATGGCGTCGCGCCGCAGCGGCGAGGCCTCCGCGCCGGCCGTGTACGCCTCGGCGGCGTAGAGCAGCCACGAGTGCATGCCTGCCTGCTGGCCCGACGCGTAGCCGCGCAGGTTGGACTCGTACTCCGCGCGCAGCGCGAGGTGCCCCGCCTCCGGGACGACCAGCGACGTCGGGTCGACGCCGCGGGCCACCATCACCAGCCGCTCGGCGGCGCGGGCGACGAGGCCGTTGTGCGATGCGAACGGCGCGACCGTGGCCAGGTCGGCATGGACGATCGAGGCGAGGATCAGCGCCGGAGTGGTCTTGTCCGTCGACAGGAGGTCGCCGAGGCCGCGCAGCCGAGCGACCTGCTCCGGTCCGCGTGGTCGACCCAGCTCCTCGGCGGCGAGCGTGCCGGCCGCCGCGATCGCGTGCAGCCGGGCGAACGCCTGCAGCGGCGAGCGCTTCAGCACCGGAACCAGCGAGAGCAGCTCGACGGAGACCCGCACGGCATCGGCAGCGATCGCGTCGCCCGCACCGTCGCGCACCTCGGCCAGCGAGGACACCGAGCCCTCGAGCACCGCCGAGGCGTGCGCGCCGCGCAGCAGTGACTCGCCCGTCATGTCAGGCGAGGTGCGGCGCAGACCGCGGTCGCGCAGCATCACGTCGATGCCGTCGCGCGCCCCGGCGAACGCGGAGTTGACGCCCTCGAGCGACACGAGCCAGGCCAGGGGTCCTTCAGTCACGATTCCGAAGGGTACGCGGCGGTAGGCTGGCCCCGATGACCGATCCCGCCCGCTCGTTCGGAACCGTCGCCGCCTCGTACGACCGCGGCCGGCCGACCTATCCCCGCGAGGCGATCGAATGGGCCCTCGGGTCGCGGCCGCTCACGGTGCTCGAGCTCGGTGCCGGCACCGGCAAGCTGACCGAGGTCCTCATCGAGCTCGGACACGACGTCTTCGCCACCGAGCCCGACGAGCAGATGCTCGACCTGCTCTCCGCGAAGCTCCCCGACGCGCGCGCCACGGTCGGCTCCGCGGAGGAGATCCCCGTCGGCGACCAGACGTACGACGCGGTCATCGTCGGGCAGGCCTTCCACTGGTTCGACCAGGAGGCCGCTCTGGTCGAGATCAGCCGGGTGCTCAAGCCCGGCGGACGTCTGGTCGTGCTGTGGAACGAGCGCGACAACCGGATCCCGTGGGTGCGCAAGCTCTCCGCCCAGATCGCCAGCCAGCGCAGCGACGTCGACCCGACCACGGTGATCGACGACTCCGCGATGTACAGCGCGGTCGAGCAGCACGACTTCCGGTTCTGGCAGATCGTGAACCGCGAGACGATCCAGGACCTGGTGATGTCCAACTCGCACGTCTCGACCCTCCCGGAGGAGCAGCGCGAGGCCAAGCGCCGCGATGTCCTGGCCCTCTACGACGACTACGGCCGCGGCATGGACGGCATGCAGCTCCCGTACACGTGCAAGGTCTTCCGTGCGGTCGTCCTCGAGCATGCCCGACGCCGCGCGCCCGAGCCGGCGCCGCAGCCGCCCCACCAGCCTGCCTCGGCCATCATCATCGGAGAGCCGGTGCACGTGCCGTCCTCGATGCACGACACCGCGATGCGCCTGCCCCGCGTGGTCGTCGACGGCACCGGCACCGGCATCCACCCGCGGCCGCCGGGCAAATCACCGGGCAGATCGCCGGGCGACCCCGACGGCGACGACCTGGTCCTCATCGACTTCCGCTGAGCTCCAAGGCCAGCTCGGCGGCGCGATAGCGCGCCGCGACCAGATCGATGACGCGCTCGTGCACGCCGATCACGTCGGCCACCATCTCCGCACCCGCGGCGCGGGCGCCGTCGGCACAGCGAGTGGCGAAGAAGCCGGCAGCGAGCAGGTAAGGGGAGACGGCGTCGCCGGGGCGCACGACGTCCTCGGGGCGCGGACCCAGGCCGCCGAGGGTCGCCAGTCGGACCGGGCCGCCCCAGGCGCCGGAGAGCAGGTCGGCGGCGCGCTGCAGCTCGGGCAGCGCGGTGGGGTCGTTGGAGCCGGCCGCGACCATTGTCACGGGCTGCCCGCGACGCGCGCCGGCCTGGACGAGCCGCTCGACCTGCGCGGCGGCCAGGAGCGGGTCCGGCCCCAGCGGCGCGGTCAGGCTCGTCGGACCGTACGCACTCGCGACGGCGTCGGGCAGGTCGACCCGGACGTGGTAGCCGGTGGTGAGCAGCAACGGGACCACGACGCTCGACCGTTCGACGGTTCCCGCCAGGACGGTGCCGAGCAACGGCTCACAGAGCTCGACGTACGCCACGTCGGCCTGCACCCCGCAGCGCTCGCCGGCCAGCTCCGCGATCCGGGCGGCGACGTGGTTGCCGACCGGGTTGCGGGTGCCGTGGGCGACCACGACCAGGCGCGCCTCAGTCCGCGACGGCGAGGCGGTAGCCACGCTTCACCACCGTCTGCACCACGCGCGTGCCGAGGGCGGCGCGCAGCCGCGCCACCGCCATCTCGACCGCATGCTCGGAGCCGGCCGTGCCGGAGGGGAGCATCGCCAGCAGGGCCTGCCGGGAGACCACGTTGCCCGGCTGGGCCACGAGCGCCTGCAGCACCGCCGCCGGGGCCGGGGAGAGCCGCACCTCGACGCCGTCGAGCAGGATGTCGGTGCCGTGCAGCAGCAGGACGTGCCCGCCCGCCAGCTCCAGCGACAGCCCGGCACGGCGCGACGGCAGCTCGGCCTCCAGGAACTTCACCATCGCCCCGGTGCGCGAGCGCTCCGGGAAGATCGTCGGCACGCCCCACATCTCGAAGGCGGCCGCGGTCACCGGGCCGACGCAGCAGGCGATCACGTCGGCCTGCAGCGCGGCGATGACGTCGTCGCGGCGCCCGGTCGAGCCGGCGGCGTCCATGAAGGCGGCGATCGCGGGCGCGGAGGTGAAGGTGACCGCGTCCAGCTCACCGTCGGCGACCTGGTCCACCAGCCCGAAGATCGGCGTCGGGTCCAGGGCCGCCGCGAGCCGGTAGACGGTCACCGACTCCACGACCGCGCCCTGGCGGCGCAGCGCGTGCGCGACCATCGAGAGCGACTGACCGTGCTCCTGCACCACGATCCGCTTGCCAGTGAGGTCACGGCCGCGCAGGTGGCGCAGGACGTCGTCGAACTCCTCCGACTCCGGCGTCCACAGCTCGCGCAGGCCGCGGGCCCGCAGGGCGCCGACGGACTTCGGGCCGCGAGCGAGGATCTCGGCGCGGGCGACCACCTCGACGAGCCGGTCCAGGAGACCCCAGTCCTCAGCGGCCTCGAACCACGCCTTCATGCCCACGCCGGTGGTGGCGATGAAGATGTCGATGGGTCCACCCAGGACGCGCTCGGTGGCCTCGCGCAGGGCGACCTCGTCGACGCGGTTGGGCTCGGCCGACAGCGCCGGGGCCCAGGTCACCTTCGCGCCACGGCGCTCCAGCATCTCGACCTGCTCCTCGGCCTTGCGGGCCGCGGTCACGCCGACGTGGAAACCAGCGAGGGAGAGAGCGTCGTTCACGCGTCCACCTTCCTCATCGGGCTTCCTTGGGTCCTCCTACGAGGACCATTCCATCCGTGACCACGATCTCGTACGTCGGCACGGACACCGTCCCGTCGTCGAGACACCGTCCGGTGTGCAGATCGAACGCCTGCTTGTGCATCGGGCTGGCCACGAAGTCGACCGGCTCCCCCGCGACGGTGCGGGTGCCGACGATGCCGCGAGCCAGCACCGATGCGTGCGAGAAGGGATCGTAGTTGGACAACGCGTACACGTCGCCGCTGTGGGTGCGGAAGATGGCGACGGCCTTGCCGTGTACGAGTGCCGTCACGCCGCTCTCGCGGGTGATCTCCTCGAGCGGGCAGACCGGGACGAGGGAGGTGGTGTCCTTGGTCATCGACGCGCACCCCCGACCGGGATGCTCGCGCCGAGCAGGACGGGCTCGTCCGGCCCGGCATCGGGCACGATCTGGCCGCGGGTGGTGCCGAAGCTGATCGCCGGGTCCGGGACGCCGGGAGCGTTGACGAAGGAGACGAAGCGACGCAGCTTCTCCGGGTCGTTGAGCGTCTCGCTCCACTCGTCGGCGTACGAGTCGATGTGCACCGCCATCGCCCGCTCGAGCTCGGCGCCGAGGCCGAGGACGTCGTCGACCACGACGGCGCGGACCCGGTCCAGGCCGCCGTCGACCGAGGCGAGCCAGGTCGAGGTGCGCTGGAGGCGGTCGGCGGTGCGGATGTAGTACATGAGGAACCGGTCGAGGTAGCGGATCAGCTCCTCGGTGGTCAGGTCGCCGGCGAGCAGCTGGGCGTGGGCCGGGACGGCGCCGCCGTTGCCGCCGACGTAGAGGTTCCAGCCCTTCTCGGTGGCGATGATCCCGAAGTCCTTGCCGCGGGCCTCGGCACACTCGCGGGCGCAGCCCGAGACACCGCCCTTGAGCTTGTGCGGGCTCCGCAGACCCCGGTAGCGCAGCTCCAGCTCGATGGCGAGGCCGACGGAGTCCTGCACGCCGTAGCGGCACCAGGTCGAGCCGACGCAGGACTTCACCGTACGCAGCGACTTGCCGTACGCGTGGCCGGACTCGAACCCGGCCTCGACGAGCTTGCCCCAGATCGCGGGGAGCTGCTCGACGCGGGCGCCGAAGAGGTCGATCCGCTGGCCGCCGGTGATCTTGGTGTAGAGCCCGAACTCCTCCGCGACCTGGCCGATCGCGATCAGGCCGGCCGGGGTGATCTCCCCGCCGGGGATGCGCGGGACGACCGAGTAGGTGCCGTTCTTCTGCAGGTTGCCCAGGTAGGCGTCGTTGGTGTCCTGCAGGGTCTGTCGGCCCTCGGCGAGCACGTGGCCGCCCAGCTGGCTGGCCAGGATCGAGGCGACGGTGGGCTTGCAGATGTCGCAGCCGCGCCCGGTGCCGTGGGCGGCGATGATGTCGTCGAAGCTCTTGTAGCCGTGCACGAGCACGACGTCGAAGAGCTCGGCGCGGGTGAGCGGGAAGTGCTCGCACAGGCTCTTGTCGACGACCTTGCCCTGGGCGGCGAAGTAGTCCTCGACGATCTTCTTGACCTGGGTCTTGCAGGAGCCGCAGGTGGCGCCGGCCTTGGTCTGGGCGGTCACCTCCGCGGCGGACTCGCAGCCGCCCTCGACGGCCGCCTCGATGTCGCCCTTGGTGACGTTGTTGCAGGAGCAGACCTGCGCCTCGGCCGGGAGGGTGAGATCCATCGAGCCGCTGCTCGCCGGGAGGATCAGCTCCTCCGGGTTGGCCGGGAGCGGGATGCCCGAGGAGACCATCGGGCGCAGGATCCCGTACGCGCTCGCGTCGCCGACGAGGATGCCGCCGAGCAGTCGCTTCCCGTCCTCGCTGATCACGAGCTTCTTGTAGATGCCGGCCACGGCGTCGTTGAAGACCAGCTCGAGGCAGTCGGGGGTGGCGCCGAACGCGTCGCCGAAGGAGGCCACGTCGACGCCCATCAGCTTGAGCTTGGTGGACATGTCGGCGCCGGTGAAGGCGCCGCCGCCACCGAGCAGCGCGTCCACGACGACCTCGGCCATCGTGTAGCCCGGCGCCACCAGGCCGTACATCGTGCCGCCGGGGGCGGCGCACTCGCCGATGGCCCAGACGTGCTCGTGGCTGGTGGAGCGGCACTGCTCGTCGACCAGGACGCCGCCGCGCTCGGCCAGGTCGAGGCCGGCGGCGCGGGCGATGGCGTCGCGCGGGCGGATGCCGGCGGAGAAGACCACCAGGTCGACGTCGAGGGTCTCGTCCTCGTCGCGGAAGGCGAGCCCGGTGCAGGTGCCCTCGCCGGTGATCGCGGCGGTGGCCTTGCTGGTGTGCAGCGTGATGCCGAGGTCGGTGAGGTGGCGCCCGAGGACCTTGCCGCCGGCCTCGTCGACCTGGACGCTCATCATCCGCGGGTTCATCTCGATGACGTGGGTCTGCAGGCCGAGGCCGCGCAGCGCGTTCGCGGCCTCGAGCCCGAGCAGGCCGCCACCGATGACGGCGCCGCTGGAGGCGTTCTGGGCCGCGGCGGTGATCGCCTCGAGGTCCTCGATGGTGCGGTAGACGAAGACGTTGTCCTTCTCCACACCCGGCACGGGCGGGACGAAGGGGGCGGCGCCGGTGGCCAGGACCAGCTCGTCGTACGCGAGGACGGCGCCGTCGGAGAGGGTGACGGTCTGCGTGGCCGGGTCCATCAGGTCCACCGAGGTGCCGAGGATCAGGCGGACGCGGGGATCGTCGTACTCGCCCTCGGGGAGCAGCGAAAGCGCCTCGCTCCCCTTGTCGAACCAGGAGGTGAGGGCGACCCGGTCGTAGGCCGGCCGGCTCTCCTCACCGATGACGACGATGTCGTGGGTCTCGGTCAGTCCGCGCTCGATGGCGGCCTGCACGAAGCGGTGGCCGACCATGCCGTGCCCGACGACGACGAGTGTCTTCCGCGTGTTCATGCTGAGGAATCTAGGAACCTTCTGTTCGGTCCAGACGACACCGCTGTTACAAGATGTGACACGGTCTGCTCACGCCCTCACAGGTGCGGGAGCTCCCTGCAGCAGCGCGATGACGGCGCTCACACAGCCGCCGCAGCCGGTGGTGGCGCGAGTGCGCTCCTTGACGTCGGCGAGCGAGGAGCAGCCCCGGATGCGGCCGGCGGAGACGCCGGCGCAGGCGCAGACCTCGGCGTCGTCGGGCAGCTGGGCAGCGCCCTCGTCCGCGGCCTGTCGTACGCCCATCAGCAGCTGGCCCGGCTCCTGGGGGCCGAGGACGGTGCCGCGGTCGAAGGCCTGCGTGATGAGCCCGATCCGCGACAGATCGCCGATCAGGGTGGCGGCGACGATGACCCCGTCGCGGATGACCAGCTTGCGCAGGCTGCCGTTGACCGGGTTGGAGACCTGAACCACCTCACAGCCGTCCAGCTCGGCGACCTCACCGGTCGCGCCGACGGTGTCGGCGGGGTCGCCGAGCACGGCGACCTCGAGCCCCGTCGCCCGGAGGCGGGCGACCAGCTTGTGCCCGTCGTACGTCGTGTCGGCGCCGGTCAGCCGCGCTGCGAGGATGTTGGCCTGGTCCCAGGCCGGCGGGACGAAGCCGCTCGTGCGGCCGTCCACCTCGGCGCAGTCGCCGATCGCGTGGATGTGCTCGTCGAAGACCGACGTGAGGGTGTTGTCGACGACGATGCCCTGCGCGACCGCGAGACCGGCGCGGCGGGCCACGCTGGTGCTCGGGCGACCGCCGGCGGTCAGCACGACCAGGTCGGTGTCGAGGGTGAAGCCGTTGTCGAGCTTGAGCCCGACGCTCCACTCCCCGTCGGCGTCGGCCGGGTTGTCGATCAGCTTGATCGCGCGCGCCCCGGTGTAGACCGAGGTGTCGAGCGCGGTCAGGCTGCGTTTGAGGATCCGGCCGGCCTGCTCGTCGACGTGGCTGCGCAGCAGGTGCTCGCCGCCCTCGACGATCTCGGTCTCGACGCCGCGGATCGCGAGCGCGCGGGCGACCTGGAGGCCGAGCAGTCCCCCGCCGACCACGACGGCGCGGCGCACCCTGCCGGTGGCGAGCAGCTCGAGGAGCCGGGTGCAGTCCTCGAGGCTGCGGAAGGCGTGGACCCGCTCGTGCAGCATCCCGTCGGGGCCGATCAGCCCGCGGATCGGCGGCAGGCTCGGGATGGCGCCGGTGGCGAGGACGAGGTGGTCGTACGCGACGCGCTCCGCGCCGGCGAGCACCACCTGCTGCTCGACCCGGTCGATGTCGGCCACCCGCGTGCCGAGGCGCAGCTCGACGCCGTTGTCGGCGTACCACTGCGGCGAGCGCAGCGTGATCGCATCGGCACGGTGGGTGCCCTCGAGGACGGCGGAGAGCAGGATCCGGTTGTACGGGGCGTGCGGCTCCTCGCCCAGGACGGTGATCCCGGAGGTGACGCCGCGCGCGACCAGGCCCTCGACGAGCCGGACCGCGGCCATGCCGGAGCCGACGACGACGATCTTCTGCGGTGCCGCCGTGCTCATGCGCTCACCGCGCAGGCGCTGACCTTGAACTCGGGCATCCGGCTCGACGGGTCGAGGGCGTCGTTGGTCAGCTTGTTCACGCCGACCCAGTGGAAGGGCACGAAGACAGTGTCGGGCCTGATCGTGTCGACGACACGTGCGGGTGCCTTCATCTCTCCGCGGACGGTCCGGATCAGCAGCGGCTCGCCGTCACGCGCGCCGACCCGGCCGGCGAGCAGCGGGTGGATCTCGACGAAGGCGCCCTCGTCGGGCAGCTCCCGGATGCGGCGGGTCTGGGCGCCGGACTGGTACTGCGCGAGCACGCGGCCGGTGGTCAGGTGGACCGGGTAGTCCGCGGAGACCTCCTCGGCGGGGCCCCGGTGGTCGACGACGAGCGCCCGGGCCCGACCGTCCGGGTGCGCGAAGGCGTCCGCGAACAGTCGCGGCGTCCCCGGGTGGTCCTCGCCCTCGACGGGCGCGGGGCACGGCCAGAAGACGCCGTCCTCGGCGCGGATCCGGTCGTACGTGATGCCGGCGTAGTCGGCCTTGCCCCCGGAGGAGGCGGCGCGGAGCTCCTCGAAGACGGTCTCCGGGTCGGTCGGCCACACGCCCGGGGCCCCGAGCCGCTCGGCGAGGCCGGCGATGAGGTCGAGATCGGAGCGGACGCCGGCCGGCGGGGTGATCGCCTGGTGACGCAGGATGACGCGGCCCTCGAGGTTGGTCATGGTGCCGCCCTCCTCGGCCCACTGCGTGACGGGCAGGACGACGTCGGCCAGGGCCGCCGTCTCGCTCATCACGATGTCGGCGACGACGAGCAGGTCGAGCGACTGCAGCCGGGCGGTGATCTCGGTGGCGTTCGGGGCGGAGACGACGATGTTGGAGCCGAGCACGAGCAGGCTCTTCGGTCCCTCGGGGGTGCCGAGCGCCTGGAGGAGCTCGTACGCGCTCCTGCCCTTGCCGGGGATGGTGGCGGGGTCGACGCCCCAGACCGCGGCGACGTGCGCGCGGTCGGCCGGGTCGGTGATGGAGCGGTAGCCCGGGAGCTGATCGGCCTTCTGGCCGTGCTCGCGACCGCCCTGACCGTTGCCCTGGCCGGTGAGGCAGCCGTAGCCGGCGCCGGGGCGCCCCGGCATGCCGAGGGCGAGCGCGATGTTGATCCAGGCCAGCACGGTGTCGGTGCCGGTGGCGTGCTGCTCGGCGCCGCGGGCGGTCAGGACCATCACGCGCTCGGAGCCGGCGAGCAGGTCCGCGACCTCGCGCAGCTCGCCGGAGGGGACGCCGGTGATGCGCTCGACGCGCTCGGGCCACCAGGACGCGACGCTGCGCCGTACGTCCTCGAAGCCGGTCGTGCGCTCCCGCACGTACGTCTCGTCGACCGCTCCGGCCGCGTCGATCAGGTGGAGCAGCCCGAGCGCGAGTGCGACGTCGCTGCCGGGCACGGGCTGCAGCACGACGTCGGCGCGCGCGGCGGTCGGGGTGACACGGGGATCGATGACGACGACCTTCCCGCCCCGCTCCCGCAGCCGGTCGAGGTGGCGCGCCGCCGGCGGCATCGTCTCGGCCATGTTGGAGCCGACCAGGACGACGACGTCGGCCTCCTCGATGTCGGCCAGGGGGAAGGGCAGCCCACGGTCCACGCCGAAGGCCTGGTTGCCGGCGCTCGCCGCCGACGACATGCACCAGCGGCCGTTGTAGTCGATCTGGCTCGTGCCGAGGGCGACCCGGGCGAGCTTGCCGAGCAGGTACGACTTCTCGTTCGTCAGGCCGCCGCCGCCGAAGATCGCGTTGGCGTCGGGACCGTGCTCGGCACGGAGCGCCGCCAGCCGGGAGGCGACGACGTCGAGGGCCTCGTCCCAGTCCACCGCCCGCAGCTCACCGGTCGCGCGGTCGCGGATCAGGGGGCTGGTGAGCCGTTCGCGGGAGCCGCGCAGACCGCCGGCCGTCCAGCCCTTGCGGCACAGCGCCCCGTCGTCCCCACGCGGGTTGCTCGTCCGGTTCCGGTCGGCGCGCGGCGCGATCTGCAACCCCGACCGGGAAGGGCTCAGCGCCATCCCGCACTGGAGCGAGCAGTAGGGGCAGTGTGAGTCGGTCATGTCGTCCTTCCGGGACGGGAAGACGGACCGATCGACGCCCCGCCCCGGCTCGCCCTGCCGGGCGTCGGGGGGCAGCAGCGCGATCGGTCCATCTTCGCGTGGGTCATTCAGATCCGAGCAGTGGCGAGCGAGGTGGACGACGCGCGGCGCGGGCGGAGGTAGACGGCGGCGCACACGACGGCGCAGATCACGTAGAAGACCGTGAAGGCGACGAAGGCGGACTTGGTCGCGGCCAGCGGCGTGGTCACCCACGGGCTGTTGAACGAGACCGGGATGAGGAAGCCGCCCAGGGCGCCGACCGCTCCGATGATGCCCAGCGCCGCCGAGGACTGCTTGCCGGCCGCGACCAGCGCGTTGTGCCGCTCCAGGCTGCCCGGGGTGGTGAGCACCTCGGCGTCGCGCTTGAAGAGCGCCGGGATCATCTTGTAGGCCGAGCCGTTGCCGATGCCGGTCGCGGCGAAGACGAACAGGAAGGCCAGCAGGAACCACGGGAAGACCGCGGAGTTGTCGTGCACGGTCGCGACCAGCTCGGGCTTGAAGCTGAAGCCCGCGGGGTCGGCCTTGATCGCCGCGAGCGCGGCACCGGTCGGCGGGGCCGGCAGCGGCTGCAGGTGGCTGAGCGCGAAGAGCACGCCGAGGGTGCCGAGGATCATGCCGCCGAACGCGGCGACGGTGATGCGGGCGCCGCCGTACTTGTCGGCGAGCCAGCCGCCGAGCGGGCGGGTGAGCGAGCCGACGAGGGCGCCGAGGAAGGCGTAGTAGGCGAAGTTGATGCCGATGCCGTGCACGGCCGGGATCGGCTGGCGCCAGAAGTTGAGCTTGATGAGCAGCGGCATCGCCGAGCTGTAGCCCATGAACGAGCCGAAGGTGCCGATGTAGATCAGCGCCATGATCCAGGTGTGCTTGTTCTTGAGCGCGAGGAGCTGCTCCCTCGGGGACGACTTGGCCGTGCCGAGGTTGTCCATGAAGCGGTACGCGGCGAACGCGGCGACCAGGCAGAGCACGGCGTAGACGTACGCGGCGCGCTGCAGGTGGATGCCGCTCTCGCGGGCGGAGACCAGGCCGAAGATGCCGGCCCCGCCGACCATCACCGGGAGCAGGAACTGGATCAGGGCGACGCCGAGGTTGCCGCCGGCGGCGTTGAGACCGAGCGCCGTGCCCTTCTTCGAGGACGGGTAGAAGAAGTTGATGTTGGTCATCGAGGAGGCGAAGTTGCCGCCGCCGAGACCGGCGAAGGCGGCGATCACGCAGAACGCCCAGTACGGCGTCGCCGGGTGGGTGACGGCGATCGCGAAGCCGGCCGTCGGGACCAGCAGCGCGAGCGCGGAGAAGACGGTCCAGTTGCGCCCACCGAAGGCCGGCACCGCGAACGTGTACGGCAGCCGGAGCAGCGCGCCGACGAGGCTCGGGATCGCCACCAGGAAGAAGAGCTGCTGAGGCGTGAAGTCGAAGCCGACCGCGGCGAGGAAGGCCGCGCTCACGCTCCAGATCACCCAGATCGAGAAGCCGAGGTGCTCGGCGAAGATCGACCAGATCAGGTTGCGGCGGGCGATCTTCGCGCCCTTCGTGGCCCAGAAGGTCTCGTCCTCGGGCTTCCAGTCATCAATCCATCGGCCGGTGCGGCGCGTCGTCATCCCAGTCATGACACCGATCGTGAGGGCCGGCTGTCACAGCCAGCCCTCACGATCGTCAGACCGAGGTCAACTTCTCCTCACGGCCTCACTGTTCCCTCACTGCGGGCCGAGGCTCCAGGTGACGTCGGTGACGTAGATGCCGTCCTCGACGCTGTGCGAGGAGCCGTTGACGCTGCCGCCGGTGAAGTCCCACGGGATGATCTGCGGCTCGGCGCCCATGCCGCCGCTCATCGCGTTGCCGATGACGTTCCAGTCCTCGGTGGTCGTGCCGTCCTGGCAGATGTGCTTCTGGATGCCCTTGCCGGTGGCGAAGAAGTCGAACCAGTACTGCTTGAGCGACGGCAGGACCGCGATGTCGCCCTGCACCTTGTCGAACGTGCCGGTGGTGTCGTACGTGCAGTACTCGCCGACCTCCTTCGCGTGATAGGTCCCGCCGGCGGTGCCGGGCAGCTCGCGCCACAGCGTCGGCGAGCCCGGGTTGGAGCTGCGCAGGAAGGTCGACCTCGCCTCCCAGTCGATGGTGGTGTCCCCGTCGAGGGAGACGGCGTGGCCCTTGACGGTGGCGATCCAGCGGTCGGCGTACGGCTTGTGGACCGACTTCGTCGGCTGATGGTGCCTCTTCTTGTGGTGGTGCTTCTTCTTGTGCGGCTTCGCCGCGTCGCAGACCTTCGCGCCGAGGATCTTCTTCATGGCCGGCGTGCAGTGCAGGCCCGCTGCGTCGGCCGGCTGGGCGGCCGTGGCCAGCAGCGGCACCGGGACGGCGGCGACGAGGAGCAGCGCGGCGGCCGCACGACGGCGACGCTGGAGCGGGGCGAGGGAGGGGGTCTCATCAGTCATGGGACTCACGCTCGTGCCGGACGCGACCCGCTCACCAGAGACACGTGTCCTGACGTACGGGCGCAGTGTCCCGAACGGCCTGGGACACGTAACCTGACGCGCATGATCCGCTGGCGGCGACGATCCGGCCACCTCGGCACCGAGGCGGACCGAGCGACGTTCCGCACGCTGCACACGGCCTCGCTGACCTGACCACCACCGAGGGTCTGACCAAGGCGGGCGGCTGGTTCGGCGTGGCCACCGCGCTCGTCGCCTGGTTCACGTCCTTCTCGGGCGTCGTCGCCTCGACCCGGCGCCAGTAGTGTGGCAAGCGCCACGTTCACCCGTCTCGACCTGGAAGTGATCGCACCGTGAGTACTGAAGAGACCCTGTCGAACCTGCTGCACGAGACCCGCCGCTTCGAGCCGCCGGCCGAGCTCGCCGAGTCGGCGAACGTGAAGGCCGAGGTGTACGCCCGTGCCGCCGGTGACCGCGAGGCGTTCTGGGCCGAGGCGGCCGAGCGCCTGACGTGGGCCGAGCCGTGGACGCGCGTCCTCGACGACGACAACGCGCCGTTCTACCAGTGGTTCACCGGCGGCAAGCTCAACGCGGCGTACAACTGCGTGGACCGGCACGTCGAGGCAGGCCTCGGGGACCGGGTGGCGATCCACTGGGTCGGGGAGCCGGTGGACGACAAGCGCACCATCACCTACACCGACCTGCAGCGCGAGGTCGCGCAGGCCGCGAACACGTACGCGGCGATGGGCGTCGGCTCCGGCGACTGCGTGGCCATCTACATGCCGATGATCCCCGAGGCGATCGTGGCGATGCTCGCCGCGGCGCGCATCGGCGCCATCCACACCGTCGTCTTCGGCGGCTTCTCCGCCGAGGCCCTGGCCGCGCGCGTCGAGGACTGCGGCGCGAAGCTGATCGTCACCGCCGACGGCGGCTGGCGACGTGGCGCGCACTCCGCGCTCAAGCCGACCGTGGACGAGGCGATCGAGAAGCTCGGCGACCGGGGCAAGGTGTCCAACGTGCTGGTGGTGCGCCGCACGGGCCAGGACATCGACTGGAATGCCGATCTCGACGTGTGGTGGCACGACTCGGTCGCGACGGCCTCGACCGAGCACACCCCCGAGGCGTTCGACGCCGAGCACCCGCTCTACGTCATGTACACCTCCGGCACGACCGGCAAGCCGAAGGGCATCAAGCACACCACCGGCGGCTATCTGACCCAGGCCGCCTACACGCACTGGGCGCAGTTCGACCTCAAGCCCGACACCGACGTGTACTGGTGCACCGCCGACATCGGCTGGGTCACCGGCCACTCGTACATCGTCTACGGCCCGCTCGCCAACGGCGTCACGCAGGTCCTGTACGAGGGCACGCCCGACGCCCCCGAGCGCGGCCGCTGGTGGAAGATCATCGAGGAGTACAAGGTCTCGCTCTTCTACACCGCACCGACCGCGATCCGCTCCTTCATGAAGCAGGGCGACGCGATCCCGGCGGCCTGCGACCTGTCGTCGCTGCGGGTGCTCGGCTCGGTCGGAGAGCCGATCAATCCGGAGGCGTACGTCTGGTACAAGACCGTGATCGGCGGTGGCGCCCCCGTCATCGACACGTGGTGGCAGACCGAGACCGGCGCGACCATGATGACGCCGCTGCCGGGCGTGACCGCCGCGAAGCCGGGCTCGGCGATGGGCGCGTTCCCGGGCATCACCGTCGACGTCGTCGACGACGAGGGCAACTCCGTGCCGAACGGCTCCGGCGGCTACCTCGTGGTGACCTCGCCGTGGCCCTCGATGCTGCGCACGATCTGGGGCGACGACCAGCGCTACGTCGACACGTACTGGGCGCGGTTCAAGGCGCAGGGCTACTACTTCGCCGGCGACGGCGCGAAGAAGGACGAGGACGGCGACATCTGGGTCCTCGGCCGTGTCGACGACGTGATGAACGTGTCGGGCCATCGGCTGTCCACCACCGAGATCGAGTCCGCCCTCGTCTCGCACCCCTACGTCGCCGAGGCGGCGGTCGTGGGCGCCACGGACCCGGACACCGGGCAGGCCGTGGTGGCGTACGTGATCCTGCGCGAGAGCGCCCCCGGCGACTGCGAGAGGGAGCTCTCCGACCACGTCCGCAAGGAGATCGGCCCGATCGCCAAGCCCAAGCGGATCATGGTCGTCCCCGAGCTGCCCAAGACCCGCTCCGGAAAGATCATGCGGCGGCTGCTGCGCGACCTGGCCGAAGGTCGCGGGGTGGGCGACACGACCACGCTGGCCGACTCCTCGATCATGGAGCTCATCGCCGCAGGGAAGGCCGCCGCCACCGACGAGTAGGTCGAGAGGTCACCTCTGGTGGCTCGAGAGGTCACCTGTGGTGGCTCGAGAGGTCACCTTCTGCGGGGAGTGTCGTGCACATCGGGTGCGCACGACACTCCCCGCCGCCGTTCCCGTAGGCTGAACCGCAGGTGTGCCGGGAAGTCTGGTCGGCGTCCACGTCACCGACCCTAGGAGCCACCGTCCGATGCACGACGGACCCGTTTTCGGTCTCATCCTCCTGTGCCTTGCCGCAGCCACCGCCGTCGCCATCGGCGGGGACCGGCTGAGCCGCGCCCTCCGGATCCCCACGCCGGCGATCTTCCTGCTCGTCGCGGCCGTGGTGGTTCAGATCAGCCCGAGCCTGCACCACCACACCTACCTGGCGGACGAGCGGCTGGTGACGGTGGCGCTGGTGGTGATCCTGTTCGACGGCGGGATGCAGATCGGCCTGCCCCGCTTCCGGTCCTCCGCGCCGACGATCATCGTGCTGGGGGTCATCGGCACGGTGCTGACCGCCGCCGGCCTCACCCTCGCCGCTCACCTGCTCGGGATGGGCTGGCGCGAGTCGCTGCTGCTGGCCACGGCGCTCTCGCCGACCGACCCGGCCGTGGTCTTCAACGTCCTGGCCGGACGCGAGATCGAGGGGCCGACGGGGACGATCCTGCAGGGCGAGTCTGGCGCGAACGACCCGGTCGGGATCGCGCTGATGGTCGCGATCCTGGGCAGCTCCGGCGCCGGTTGGGGCGCGGTCGGTCACGGTCTCGGCGCCTTCGCCCTGCAGCTGGCCGTCGGGGTGGTGGTCGGCATCGCCGGCGGTACCTCGCTGGCCGCCCTGATGCGGTACGTGCCGCTGACGAACGACGCCCTGCGGCCGGTGCGCTCGATCGTGATCGCGTTCCTCGTCTACGGCGCTGCCGCGGCCCTCGACGGGTCCGGCTTCCTCGCGGTGCTGCTGGCCGGCGTCATCATCGGCGAGGCCGACGTGCCGCACCGGGTCGCGACCGAGAAGTTCACCTCGGGCCTGGCGAGCCTGGCCGAGATCGTCGCGTTCGTCGCGCTGGGACTGACCGTCGACCTGCACCGTGTCCTCACCACCGACGCCGTGTGGATCGGGCTCGCGCTCTTCGTGATCGGCGTGCTCCTCGTACGCCCGCTCGTGGTGGCGCTGCTGCTCAGCCGCAGCACGCTGCACACGGGGGAGAAGATCTTCGTCGCCTGGGGCGGCCTCAAGGGCGCGGTGCCCATCCTGCTCGGCCTGTTCGCGGTCACGGCGCACGCCGGGGGCGCCGATCATCTCTACGACATCGTCTTCGTCGTGGTGCTCGCCTCCGTCATCGTCCAGGGCGGCACGATCCCGAAGGTCGCGAACCTTTGCCGCGTTCAGATGCGTGAGGTCGGTATGGTCACCTCATGACCACCGAGCAGCGCACCCCCGCGGCCGCCGAGCCCACCATCGGCAAGCTCGTCGCCGACGCCAGCCGCGACATCTCCACGCTGATCTCCAAGGAGATCGAGCTGGCGAAGTCCGAGCTCAAGGTGAGCCTGACCGCGGGCGGCATCGGCGTAGGCCTCTTCGCGGCCGCCGGGTTCATCCTCGTGCTCGCCGTCATCATGCTCTCGGTCTCGATCGCCTACTTCATCCACTGGGCCGGGCTCGGCCTGCACTGGTCCTTCCTGATCGTCTTCGGCCTGTACGTCCTCCTCGCCGGCCTGCTCGCGTTCATCGGCGTGAAGAGCGTGAAGAAGGTCAAGGCCCCGGAGCGCGCGATCGCCCAGGGCAAGGAGATCCCGAAGGCGCTCAAGCCCGGCAAGTGACGCCGCACTGGTACGTCGGACCGCCGAGCTGCACCTGGTGCGGCTCGGCGGTCGCGTCTCCGGCCAGCTCGCGTCGGTTGGCGATCGACCGGCCTGTCCGCCGTGCCGGATGCGGGCCGGCGGCCCGGCGCTCACCACCGATGACCGGCTCCGCCGGTCCTCCTTGCGAGCTCGGTGGCGCTAGGCGGCGCAGCCGCCGGTCGACACGGCGTTCGTACGACCCACGGCCTTCTGAGCCGTGTTCCTCACCTGGCCCGCGGTGAGGGCGTAGCCGGTGTCGTTGTCGGTCACCGAGGCGGCGAAGACGACGCCGGCGACGTGGCCGTCACCGTCCACGATCGGGCCGCCGGAGTTGCCCGGGCGGATCAGGCCGCGCAGCGAGTAGACGTCGCGGATGACGGTGCCGCTGCCGTAGATGTTCGGGGAGCGCAGCCGCTGCTCGGCGCGGATGCGGCCGGGCTCGAGGTCGAAGGGGCCGTCCTGCGGGTAGCCGAGGATCGCCACGCCGGCGCGCGGCTTGAGGGCGGTGCCGAAGCTCAGCGCGGGCAGCGTGCCGCTGTCGAAGTGGAGCACGGCGAGGTCGAGCGAGGGGTCGTACGCAACGACGGTCGCGTCCACGCTGTCGCTGCCCATGAGAACGCCCGGGTGGGTGACGCCGGCGACGACGTGGGCGTTCGTCATCAGGTAGCCCGGGGCGATCAGGAAGCCCGTGCCCTCGACGCCGCGTCCGCACGAGCTGGCGCCGCGCACCTTGAGCACGCTGTCGGAGGCCCGTACGACGTCCACGTCGTGCCTGAGCGCCGCAGGCCCCGGGCCGACGTCGACGATCCGCTCGGGCGCGAACGGCTCGAGGTAGCGCGGGAAGAAGCTGGTGCCGACGACGTTGTTGAAGGCCTGCAGCCCACGGGCGGCGGCGTTCGGGAGCACGCTGTTGACGTGACTGAGCACCGTCGAGCCGCGCACCAGGGGCGTGATGCCGCCGATCCGGGTGCCGGTGACGGCGACGCCGAGCGCCCACGCCACGATCAGGACCGCGACCGCCGAGAGCGCGGCGCCTCCGACGGCATCGACGAAGCGCACCGGGCGCCAGGTGATGTGGTCACGCACGCGCGCGCCGGCGTACTGCAGCAGCCCCTGCCCGATGGACGCGGACAGGATGACGATGAAGAGCGCGCCGAGCGAGACCCACACCGAGGGGTTGGCGTTGCCGAGCGCCTTGGGAGCGAGCCACACCCCGATGAAGCCGCCGAACAACAGCCCGGTGGTCGCGAAGGCGCCGGTGACGAAGCCCTGCCAGTAACCAGAGAGCGCGTAGACGGCGACCAGGAGGACGAGCAGCCAGTCAAGGACGTTCATCGCTGGTCCTCCCCTGCAGCATGTAGTCGGGCAGGTCGATGAGCGGCGCCGCGCCGATGGGCTCGATCCAGCCGACGAACTCGAAGAGCCGCGCCACGATCCCGCCGGTGAAGCCCCACAGGATCACGTCCTTCTCGGGCCCGATCAGGAAGCCCGGGCCGATCATGCCGGGAGCGCGCGGGGAGCGTACGCGGATCCGGTGAGCCGGGTCGCGCAGCTCGGCGATGGGCACGCGGTAGATCGCGTGCACCTCCTCCAGGCTCTTCGCCCGCACCGGCGAGGGGTCGTGCCACCAGCCGACGACGGGGGTGACGACGTTGTTGGACGGCGGGATCCACAGCTCGGGGAGGTCGCCGATGATCTCGACGCCCGCCGGGTCGAGCCCGGTCTCCTCGTACGCCTCGCGCAGCGCCGCCTCGTGCGGGCCCTCACCGGGGTCCAGCCGGCCGCCGGGGAACGACACCTGCCCGGGGTGTGAGCGCATCGTGTGGGAGCGCTCGGTGAGCAGGAGGTCGGGGCCGTGCTCGCCCTCGCCGAAGAGGATCAGCACCGCCGACGAGCGCGCGTCGTGGTCCTCCGGCGGCAGGAAGGCGGTCAGGTCGCTGCCGCTGATCGTGCCGAGGGCCCGACGGATCGGGTCGAGCCAGTCCGGGATGACGATGCCGGTCTCGTCGCCGGTCACAGGCTGACCCCGAGCTGCTTCTCGACCATGGCCTTGACCTCGTCGACCGAGTCCAGACCGCCCTCGATCGGGCCGGTGAGCGTGCCGTCGGCGGAGAGGAAGAAGAACGACGGGTAGTGCTTGATCGTGAGCTTGGTGCCCTGGAGGTCGCCGCCCGGGTCGCCGACCAGCGGGAACGTGACGCCCCACTTGATCGCCTTCTTCAGCGCGACGCCGGGGTAGACGTCGGTGGAGTCGACGCCGAGGATCGGCACCTGGTCGCCGTACTGCTTGTAGAAGGCGGCCAGCGCCGGCATCTCCTTCTGGCACGGCACGCAGCCCTGCCACCAGAAGTTGAGCACCAGCGGGCCCTTGAGCGTCGACAGGTCGACCGGGCGGCCGCCGCCGAGGCACTGGATGGTGAAGGCGGGCAGCCCGCCCGAGCCCGCCGCGGTCTGTGGCTTCGGGCAGTCCTCGATCCGCGACTTCGCCTTGGTCGCGACCATGTCGGGGGCGTCGAGCTTGATGTCCGAGGGCGGCGGCGGGGTCAGATGGGGCGCGCCGCAGGCGGAGAGCAGGACCACGACGAGCAGAGCAGCGGCGGCCCGGAGGAGCGAGCCGATCAATTGCGCCCCTCGGTCCGCACCAGCTTCGCCGCGACGATCGGGTCGGTCGGGCCCTCGCCGTACGCAGGGCAGAGCTTAGCGACCGGGCAGGCGCCACAGGCGGGCTTCTGGGCGTGGCAGATCCGCCGGCCGTGCCAGATCAGGTGGTGCGAGAGCATCGTCCAGTCGCGCTTGGGGAAGAGCGCACCGACCTCGTGCTCGACCTTGACCGGGTCGGTCTGCTCGGTGAAGCCGAAGCGCCGCGCGAGCCGGCCGAAGTGGGTGTCGACGGTGATGCCGGGGATGCCGAATGCGTTGCCCAACACGACGTTGGCGGTCTTGCGCCCGACGCCGGGCAGCTTGACGAGCTGCTCCAGCTTGGCGGGCACCTCGCCGCCGTACTCCTCCACGAGCGTCGCGCTCAGCCGCAGCAGGCTCTCGGTCTTGGCTCGGAAGAAGCCCAGCGGGCCGACGATCTGCTCGAGCACCTCGCGGTCGGCGGCGGCCATCGCCTTCGCGTCCGGGAAGGCCGCGAAGAGCGTCGGGCGTACGGCGTTGACCCTCTTGTCGGTGGTCTGCGCGCTGAGGACGGTGACGACCAGGCACTCGAAGGCGTTGTCGAAGTCGAGCTCGGCCTTGGCGTCCGGATAGGTCTCGGCGAGGATCCGGTCGATCTTGCGCGCGCGCCTCACCAGGCTCACGGAGGGCGGCGGAGTGACGGGCGCGACGGGCACAGAAAAGAGGGTACGGCGCAACCCCGACATTCGACGCGACAGCCCGCTCATCCGACATCGGGCGCCGCCCCGCTAGGGTGTCGGAGCAGGACCTCCACCTCATGTGATGCATCCCACCGATAGGATGCACAGCAAACCGCGCACACCGGACGCGGGGGGATCCGAGAAGGAGATGGGCGTGGACCTCGACGTACTTCGCCAGGCGCCGCTGTTCAGTGCACTCGATGACGAGTCGATGACGGCACTGCACGCCTCGATGTCGGAGACCAAGCTCCGCCGAGGTGACGTGCTCTTCCACGAGGGCGACTCGGGCGACAAGCTCTATGTCGTGCTCGAGGGCAAGGTCAAGCTCGGTCGCACCTCCTCCGACGGCCGGGAGAACCTGCTCGCGATCATGGGCCCCGGCCAGATGTTCGGCGAGCTCTCCCTCTTCGACCCGGGCCCGCGCTCGGCGACGGTCACCGCCGTCACCGACGCCGCCTTCGCCTCGCTGTCGCACGAGGACCTGCTCAAGTGGCTCGACGGCCGTCCGGTCGTCGCCCGTGGCCTCCTCGCCCAGCTCGCCGCCCGGCTGCGCAAGGCCAACGACGTCGTCGCCGACCTGGTCTTCTCCGACGTCCCCGGCCGGGTTGCCAAGGCGCTGCTGGACCTGGCCGACCGCTTCGGTCGTACGGCCGACGACGGCGTGCACGTGCACCACGACCTCACCCAGGAGGAGCTCGCCCAGCTGGTCGGCGCCTCCCGCGAGACGGTCAACAAGGCGCTCGCCGACTTCGCCGCCCGCGGCTGGCTGCGCCTCGAGCCCCGCTCGGTCGTGATCATGGACGTCGAGCGGATGGCCCGCCGAGCGCGTTAACGAACCATCTCGGCGCCACTGACCCCCGGCCTCCCGTCATCCCGCGTATACAGGGATGAAGGGAGGCCGCAGTGGTCCTACGGGTGGCAGCGGTCGTGCTGGCGGGGAGCCGGCGTCAGTGGCTCCGCCGCCGACGCGCCAAAGGGTCACCGTGACCGTTTGGCTCGACAGTGACCCCTACGAACGGTCACCCTCACCGCAAAAGGTCACCGTGACCCTTTGGCGCCACAGTGACCCCTACGAACGGTCACCCTTACCGCAAAAGGTCACCGTGACCCTTTGGCGCCACAGTGACCCCTACGAACGGTCACCCTCACCGCAAAAGGTCACCGTGACCGTTTGGAGGGAGGAGCGGCCGGCGCCTCAGCGCTTGAGCAGGTACGCCAGCTGTGCGCGGACCGAGAGCTCCGCGGCGCCCCAGAGCACCTCGTCGACGTCGGCGTAGACGACCTCGACCACACGGCGCGGCAGGTCGTCGACCGCGATCTCCTGGTCGCGCAGCGTGTCCAGCGCGGCCTCGACCTGCTCGAGGCGCTGGCGGCGGTGGGCGATGTAGAAGTCGAGCGCGCCGACCGCGTCGTGGATGACCGGGCCGTGCCCGGGCCAGATCGCGGTCGCCTCGTGCGCCGCCGCGAGCGCATGCAGCCGGTCCAGCGAGCCCAGGTAGGCGCCCAGCTCGCCGTCGGGATGGGCGACCACCGTCGTGCCGCGGCCGAGCACCGTGTCGCCCGTCAGCAGCGCCCCGTCGGAGGGCACCCAGAACGACAGCGAGTCGGCCGTGTGGCCCGGCGTGCCGACCACGTGGACCTCCAGGTCGCCGGCGGTGACGACGTCACCGTCGGCGAGGCCCTCCGAGCCGAGCCGCGAGCCCGGATCCAACGCCCGTACGGGCGCGCCGACGCGCTCGCCGAACGTCCGGGCAGCCTCGGCGTGATCGGCGTGGTGGTGGGTGAGCAGGACGACCGCGACGTCGCCCGCGGCGGCCGCCACGGCGTCGAGGTGGGCGACCTCCAGCGGCCCGGGGTCGATCACGATCGAGCGCCGAGCACCCGGTTCGCGCAGCACCCAGGTGTTGGTGCCGTCGAGCGTCATGATCCCGGGGTTGGCGGCGAGCACGCAGGTGCCGCGCGCGCCGAAGGCGCCGCCCGCCCACGGCGCGGCGCTCACAGCCGCCCTCGCTCCTGGAGCAGCGCGCGGTGGTGCTCCATCAAGGTGAGCTGGCCGCCCTCGAGCGTCGGCGTGAACATGTCGATCCGCCGGGTCGCGGCCTCCGCCAGCAGCGCGTCGGGAGACGCGTAGCCGGCGACCTCCAGGCAGGTCAGGTACGTCGGCGGCATCAGCGCGAGCGTGCCCTCCTCCGCGGCGGTCACGGCCTCGGCGGCCGGCATCCACGACACCGAGACCGACTCGCTCGACACGTCGCGGGTCAGCTGCCCGTCGGGCAGCGCTGCAACGAAGAACCAGGTCCGGTAGCGCTTGGCCTCGAAGACCGGCGTCGTCCAGCCGGCCCACGCGCCGAGCAGGTCCGAGCGCAGCACGAGCCCGCGCCGGGCCAGCAGCTCCGACAAGGAGAGCTCCCGTGACTCGAGAGCGACCCGGTCGGCCTCCCAGTCGTCGCCGCTGACGTCGTCGACGACCTCGTCAGCGGACGCGCCGGCCAGGAGGACGCCGCACTCCTCGAAGGTCTCGCGTACGGCCGCGCACACCAGCGCGCGCGCCTCGCTCTCGTCGCACCCGAGCCGCTCGGCCCAGTCCGCAGGAGCAGGTCCGGCCCAGGGCGTCGACTCGGCCGCGTCGCGCGGATCCACGCCGCCGCCGGGGAAGACCGCCATCCCCGCCGCGAAGGACATCGTGCGGTGCCGGCTCAGCAGGTAGACCTCCGGCCCCACCGTCGGATCGGCACCGGAGCGGGTGAGCACCACCGTGGCCGCGTCCCGCGGCTCGACCGGCGTCCGCAGGCCGTCGGCGTACTCCTGCGCGATCGCCGCCGCCTCGGGCGGCATCGCCACCGGAGGCAGCGGGATCCGCACGTCAGTCGACCTCGACGATGATCTCGACCTCGACGGGCGAGTCCAGCGGCAGCACTGGAGCGGCGACCGCGGAGCGGGCGTGCCGGCCGGCGTCGCCGAAGGCCGCGGCGAAGAGCTCCGAGGCCCCGTTGGCGACACCGGGCTGGCCGGTGAAGTCGGGCGTCGAGGAGATGAAGGCGACGACCTTGACGACGCGGCGCACCTTGGACAGGTCGCCGATCTCGGCCTTGACGGCGGCGATCGCGTTGAGGGCGCACTGGCGCGCGTACTCGTACGCCTCCTCGGCAGTGACCTCGCCACCGACCTTGCCGGTCGCCATCAGGGTGCCGTCGCGCATCGGCAGCTGGCCCGAGGTGTAGACGAGGTTGCCGGTCCGCACCGCAGGCACGTACGAGGCCACCGGCGGGACGACGTCCGGCACCGTCAGGCCGAGCTCGGCGAGGCGCTCCTCGGGGGTGCTCATGAGGCGGCCGGCCGCTTGAAGTAGCCGACGAGGTTGCCGGACCCGTTGTCCGTGATGGTGACGAGCTCCCAGCCGTCCTGGCCGAAGTTGTTGAGGATCTGCGTGGCGGCGTGATTCAGGATCGGCGCCACCTGGTACTCCCACTTGGTCATGCCCCGACCCTACTGCCGCCCGCGCACCGTTCCCCCTACCCACGCTGCGCGTGGATGGCTTGCTCGCTCGCCACGCACGAGCAAGCTCGGCGGCCTCGCTCGCTTCGCCTAAGGTCAGGACCCATGACGGATCTCCAGCAGTACGTCGACACCTGGTGGACCTCGATCGGCGACCTCCTCGACCTGGCGGGCGAGCTCGACGACGCTGACTGGGACGCCCCCACCGATCTCCCCGGCTGGGACGTCCGGGCGGTGCTCTCCCACGTCGCGCACCTCGAGGGCGTGCTCGGCGGCGCTCCGCACGAGCAGGCCGACGTACCGGAGGACCTGCCGCACGTGCACGGCCTGATGGGCCAGTTCACCGAGATCGGCGTGCTCACGCGACGCGACGCCGACCCGGCGCGGATCATCGAGGAGATCCGGCGCTACACCGCCGTGCGGCACGACGAGCTGCTCGCCGACCCGCCGACCGACCCGGCCGCCCTCGCCCCCGGCATCTTCGGCGCGATCGGGTGGCCGACCGTGACCCTGCTGCGCAACCGTCCGCTCGACATCTGGATGCACGAGCAGGACGTACGACGGGCGATCGGGCGACCCGGCAACCTCGACACCCCCGGCGCTCGGCACAGCGCCGACTACCTCCTGGAGAGCCTCGGCTTCGTCCTCGGCAAGCGGCTCAAGGCGGCCGCGGGCACCACGCTCGCGGCATGCGTGGAGGGCCACGAGCCGGTCGCGGTCACCGTCGGCGACGACGGCCGCGGTACGAGGCTCCCCCAGCTCCCGAGCGACCCGGACGTCACGCTGCGGATGGGGCGTGAGTGCTTCATCCTGCTCGCCGGCGGCCGGCGCCCCGCCGCGGCCGCCGACGTCACCGTCGAGGGTGACCACGAGCTCGCGGCCCGGTTCCTGACCGGGCTCGGCGTCACCCCGTAGGCACGCCGACACGGGCGGCCTCGAGCGCCCGGCGCAGGGCCGCCAGAGCGCTCGCCCCCGCCGCGAGCTCCTCCTCGTCCAGCGTCGGGCCGACGAGGTCGGCGAGCACACGATCGAAGGTCCGCTCGGCCTCGGCCACCAGCGCGGCGCCGTCATCGGTCAGGACGATGAGGGAGGAGCGCCCGTCGGCTGGGTTGGGCTCCCGGGTCGCCCAGCCGCGTGCGGTCAGACGGTCGACGCCCTTGCTGATGGCGCCGATGCCGGCAGCGAAGGTGCTCGCCATCTCGGCGACCCGCGCTCCGGGATGGTCGCGCAGGTAGCGCAGCATCTCGAACTGCGAGGCGACGATCCCGTGCTCGGCGCGCAGTCGCTCGCCGACGGCGTTGTAGAGCCGCGTCTCGCAGCGCACCAGGTCGTCGAAGAACCTTCTGCGGACCGCCGGTGCCGAAGTGGATGCCATGGCATACATTGTCCTAAGAATATTCCTAGGCATGTAGTTAGGACGGAATGGCATGAGCAGGACGCAACGCCAGGAGCTCGATGCGCGGCTGAGGCACGCGCCACAGCCCAGCGCACCGGCGACGATCGAGGAGATGCGGGCAGGGTTCGCCGCCCTGATGGCGACGTTCCCGCTGCGCGCGGACGTGACGCGTACGCCCGCCACCCTCGCGGAGCGGCCCGCGGTGATCGTCGAGCCCGCCGCGCGCACAGCGGGCCCCGGGACGATCCTGTACTTCCACGGCGGATCGTTCGCGCTCGGGTCACCCGACACGGCGATGGCGCTCACCGCGGATCTGGTCGCACGCGCCGGTGTCCGCGCGATCTCGCTCGACTACCGACTCGCGCCCGAGCACCCGTTCCCCGCCGCGATCGAGGACTGCGTCCGGGCCTATGCCGCCCTGCTCGAGGGCGGGAGCGATCCGTCGCAGATCGTGTTCGCCGGTGACTCCGCGGGCGGCGGCCTGAGCGTCACGACCTGTCTGGCCGCGCGCGATGCGGGCCTGCCGATGCCCGCCGGCGTCGTCGCCTTCTCGCCGGGCCTCGACCACACCCGCACCGGCACCTCGATGAGGACCAAGGAGGAGGCCGATCCGTTCTTCACGATGGCCGGCATGGAGCAGACCGGCCGGCTGTACCTCGCGGGCCAGGATCCGCGCCAGCCCCTGCTCGTGCCGGCGGTGCTGGCCGATCTCAGCGGACTCCCGCCGCTCCTCCTCCAGGTCGGCACCCACGAGATGCTGCTCGACGACGCGGTGCGCCTTGCCGAGCGTGCCCGCGCAGCGGAGGTCGACGTCATCCTCGACGTCACCGCCGGGGTCCCGCACGTCTTCCAGGCCTACGCCGGCACCCTCGAGGAGGCGGACCAGGCCCTCGACCGGGCGGCCCTGTTCATCCGCCAGCGCCTGGCCTCCGGCGCGTGAGCGCAGACGCTACGGGGCGGGGCGGCGCTTCTGCGGGTGCGGCGTCTCGCCGCGCGCCAGCATCTCCACGAACGCGGCGACGCGCCGCGCCCGCGCCGCGCCGCCCTTGACCGATGTCAGCCGGTGGTAGAGCGCGTAGCGGTTCTGCGAGGTGAGCACGTCGTACATCGCCTGGGCGGCGGGCACCGCGGCGATGGCGGCCAGCAGGTCCGGAGGCGTCTCGGCCGCCGCCGGCCCCTCGTACGCCGCGTCCCACCGACCGTCGGCACGCGCCGCCTCCACCGCGGCGAGACCGGCGGGTGCCATCAACCCCGCCTCTGTGAGCCGCTCGACGTGGCCGACATTGCGCAGCGACCAGCGCGAGCGCGGCCCGCGCGGCGTCCAGCGCTGGAAGGTCGTCTGCTCGTCGCGCCGCTTCACCTGACCGTCGATCCAGCCGAAGCAGAGCGCCTCGTCCAGCGCGAGGTCGTACGAGAGCGCGGTGACCGTGCCGCCCTTGCGGGTCAGCACGAGCCAGACACCGGGCGAGGTCGCGTGGTGCTCGACCAGCCACGCGCGCCACGCGGCGGCGTCCGGCACCAGCAGCTCGGGCAGCTCGATCGCCACCTGCTCAGCTCCTGGGCGCGAAGACGCAGAACTCGTTGCCCTCCGGGTCGGCCATGACGGTCCAGCGGATCTCGTCGTCCTGCGCCCGGATGACGGTCGCACCCGCGGCGACCAGCTCCTCCACCGAGCCGTAGACGTCCCAGTGGATGCGGTTCTTCACCGTCTTGGGCTCGGGGACCGGGCCGAAGACCAGGTACTCGAACGGTGCGCCCGCGATGCCCTCCAGACCCCACCAGCCGTCCTCGCCCTCGGCGGGCACACCCAGGACACGGCCCCACCACTCACCGACCGCCTGCGCGTCGACGCAGTCGACGACGACCTCGTAGATGCGCTCCGTGGGGACCTCGGAGCGCTCGAAGACGCACAGCTCGCCGCCCTCGGGATCGCGCACGACCTTCCAGCGGAACGAGTCGACGTCGAGGGGCGTCGCGCCGAGCGCGAGGACGTCGTCGACGGAGGCGGCGTGGATGTCGAGGTGCACGCGCTGCTTCACCGTCACCGGCTCGGGCACCTGACAGATCCAGATCGTCTGCTCGGGCCTGGAGCCGGTCAGCTTCACCTCGCCCTCGAGGGTCTCGGCAGCCAGGCCGAGGGCTCCCGCCCAGAACGCCCCCAGCTTCTCCGGGTCCACCGCATCGATGCACAGGTCCTTGAACGTCGCCAGCGTCATATGGGCAACGTAACGCGCTGACGACGACAGCGACAGCGAGTTCGTGGCTAGAGTCCTACTCATGAGTTCGGACTGGCCGCGCGTGCGACTCCACGTGGTCACCGGCAAGGGCGGCACCGGCAAGTCGACCGTCGCCGCCGCCCTGGCCCTGGCCCTGGCGAGCGAGGGCAGGAACGTCCTGCTGTGCGAGGTGGAGGGGCGTCAGGGCGTGGCCCGCATGTTCGACGTCGACCCGCTTCCGTACGCGGAGACGCGGATCGCGACCGGCCTGCGCGCCGGCGACCGGGAGCCCGGCTCGGTCTACGCGCTCCACATCGACGCCGAGTCCGCGCTCCTGGAGTACCTCAAGATGTACTACAAGCTCGGGCCCGCCGGCCGGGCCCTGGACCGCTTCGGCGTGATCGAGTTCGCGACCACCGTCGCCCCGGGCGTACGCGATGTCCTGCTGACCGGCAAGGTCTTCGAGGCGGTCGAGCGCAACAGCCGCAACAAGGGCGCGCGCCAGTACGACGCCGTCGTGCTCGACGCGCCGCCAACCGGCCGGATCACCCAGTTCCTCAACGTCTCGGAGTCCGTCGCCGGGCTCGCGAAGGTCGGCCCGATCAAGAACCAGGCCGACACGATGATGACCCTCTTCCGCTCCCCGCGCACCGCCGTCCACCTGGTCACGCTGCTCGAGGAGATGCCCGTGCAGGAGACCGCCGACGGCATCGAGGACCTGCGGCGCAACCGGCTCCCGGTCGGCGGTGTCGTCGTCGACCAGATCCGCCCGCGCGACCTGCCCGACGAGGCGCTCGCCGCCGCCCGGGCGGCATCGCTCGACCGGTCCGAGATCGAGACCGACCTCAAGAGCGCCGGGATCGACACCACCGACCCTCTGCTCGACGGGCTGCTCGCGGAGGCCGCCGAGCACGCCGAGCGGCGCGCGCTCGAGGACGCCCAGCACGCCGTGGTCGCCGGCCTCGGCGTCCCGGTCTACGAGCTGGAGCGGGTCGCCGGCGGCATCGACCTCGGTGGCCTGTACGACCTGGCGGCCGAGCTGAAGCGGCAGGGGATGGCATGAGCAACAAAAGCCTGCACAGCGACCTGGACATCGACGCGCTGATCGACGACCGCGCCACGCGGATCATCGTCTGCTGCGGCTCCGGCGGGGTCGGCAAGACCACCACCAGCGCCGCCATCGCGCTGCGTGCCGCGGAGCGCGGCCGCAAGGTCGTCGTCCTGACCATCGACCCGGCCCGGCGGCTGGCCCAGTCGATGGGGATCGAGCAGCTCGACAACACCCCGCGCCCGGTGCCGGGGGTCGGGAGCGACGGGGCCGAGCGCGGCAGTCTCGACGCGATGATGCTCGACATGAAGCGCACCTTCGACGAGGTCGTGCTCAGTCAGGCCTCGCCGGAGAAGGCGCAGCAGATCCTGGCCAACCCGTTCTACATCGCGCTCAGCTCCAGCTTCGCCGGCACGCAGGAGTACATGGCGATGGAGAAGCTCGGCCAGCTCCACCGCGACGCGCAGGCCAGCGGGCAGTACGACCTGATCGTCGTCGACACCCCGCCCTCGCGCTCCGCCCTGGACTTCCTCGACGCCCCCGAGCGGCTCTCGAGCTTCCTCGACGGCCGCTTCATCCGCACGATGCTGCTGCCCGCGCGCGGCCCGGCGCGGCTGATGAGCGCCGGCATCGGGATGGTGACCGGTGCGCTGAGCAAGGTCCTCGGCGGACAGTTCCTCAAGGACCTGCAGACCTTCGTGACCGCGCTCGACACCGTCTTCGGCGGTTTCCGCCAGCGTGCGCAGCAGACCTACGCGCTCCTCCAGGCCTCCGGTACGGCCTTCCTCGTGGTGGCGGCGCCCGAGGACGACGCGCTGCGCGAGGCCGCGTACTTCGTGGAGCGCCTCCAGGGCGACCGGATGCCGCTGGCCGGCCTGGTGGTCAACCGGGCGGTCGTCTCCGATCACGCGGAGCTCTCGGTGGCGGCAGCGGTCGCCGCAGCCGAGCGGCTCGAGACGGCCCCGTCGGACGGCGCCGGAGTCACCGCCGGCCTGCTGCGGATCCACGCGGACCGCGAGCGGCTGGTGGCGCGCCAGCAGGCGCTACGGGAGCGCTTCGCCGCCGCACACCCGCAGGTGGCCACGATCGTCGTACCGGCTCTCGCCGGCGATGTGCACGACCTGGACGGCCTGCGCACGGTGGGACGTCTGCTCGCCGGTCCGGCCGCGGAGGCCTGAACGAGCAGCGACGGGTCAGGCGTTGGTGGACGTCTGCATCTGCGAACGGGCCGACTCGAGCACCACGCGCCACGTCGAGCTCGGCTTGCGACGCAGCAGGGCGCGACGCTCACGCTCGGTCATGCCGCCCCACACGCCCCACTCGATCTGATTGTCGAGCGCCTCGGCGAGGCATTCGGTACGGACCGGGCACGAACTGCAGACCTGCTTGGCCTTGTTCTGCTCGGCACCTCGTACGAACAACGCATCCGGCTGGTCCGCGTTGCAGGCCGCCTTCGGCGTCCAGTCTTCAACCCACATGTGTGTCCCCAATGAATCTCGAACCGGAAGCGCGAGTCCCCACGACCACGCAACCGGCTTTACCCGTGCTGCCAACCTAAGCGTTACCTGACTGCCCGAGCCAGACTCTTTCGGCTTAGCCGCAATAGTCCGATGTGACTAGCACCCCGGGATCGGGTCGTACGCACGCCCGCCCGCGGGTACGCGGGCGGAGGACGGTGTCATCACGTGCACCCGGGTACCCTGGCGGCATGTCGCAGCAGGTTCCGCCGTCCCGCGTCCTCAGCCACCTGGGGGTGATGGCGGCGATCGCCGCCGTGCTCGGCGTCGTCGTGGCCGGCATCGCCATCCCGTTCGCCGGTGTGATCGGCATCGGTGCGCGTGAGGTCGCCAAGACCGTCGACGAGCTGCCCGCCGCGTTTGACACCGGCACGCTGCCGCAGACCACCCGGATCCTGGACGCCGACGGCCAGCTCATCACCACGCTGTACGACCAGAACCGCGTCTACCGTCCGCTGGACCAGATCTCTCGCAACATGACGCAGGCGATCGTCTCGATCGAGGACTACCGCTTCTACCAGCACGGTGCGATCGACCTGAAGGGCACGCTGCGCGCGTTCGTCACCAACCAGGCCAACTCCGGCACCGTCCAGGGCGGCTCCTCCATCACCCAGCAGCTGGTCAAGCAGACCCTGCTGACCCAGGCGCAGGAGTCGGGCGACAAGGAGGCCATGAAGGCCGCCACCGACGACACGTACGCCCGCAAGCTCAAGGAGCTGCGCTACGCGATCGCGCTGGAGCAGGCGCACAGCAAGGACTGGATCCTCGAGCGCTACCTCAACACCGCCTACTTCGGCGACGGCGCGTACGGCGTGCAGGCCGCGGCCCGGCACTACTTCGACGTCAACGCCAACCAGCTCAACCTCAAGCAGAGCGCGCTGCTCGCCGGCCTGGTGAAGAACCCCTCGGGCTACGACCCGACCAACTACCCCGACGCGGCGATCACGCGCCGCAACGTCGTGCTGGACCGCGAGGCCCAGCTGCACGTGATCACCAGCGACCAGGCCGACGAGCTCAAGCAGGAGAAGCTCGGCCTGAAGGTCCAGCACGCCCAGAACGGCTGCGTGAACGCGACCGCGCCGTTCTTCTGCGACTACGTCGTCCACACCCTCGAGCAGGACCCGGACCTGGGCGCGACGCTCGACGAGCGCAAGAAGCTGCTCACCTCGGGCGGCCTGACGGTGCGGACCTCCCTGAAGCTGCCGAACCAGAAGGCCGCCGACCAGTCGGTCTCCGCGCACGTCCACCCGACGGACCAGGCGATCGGCGCGGTCGCCGAGATCGAGCCCGGCACCGGCAAGGTCCTCGCACTGGCCCAGTCGCGCCCGATGGGCGCGGCCGCCAAGAAGGGCGAGACGTACATCAACTACACGATCCCGGCCGAGGTCGGGAACGCGCCGGGCTTCCAGGCCGGCTCCACGTTCAAGGCGTTCGTGCTCGCCACCGCGATCACGCAGGGCATCCCGCTCACCACGACGTTCAACGCCGCCGAGCACATGACGTTCAACCAGGCCGACTTCGCCAACTGCCCCGGCGCCTCGCCGTTCGTCGGCACCTGGCCGGTCGGCAACTCCACCGTCTCCGGGACGATGGACGTCTACCGCGGCACCCGCATGTCGGTGAACACCTTCTACGCCCAGCTCGAGCAGAAGACCGGCGTCTGCGACCCGTTCAACCTGGCCAAGGCGATGGGCGTGCACCTGACCGACCCGTCGATCGAGCGCTACCCGACCTTCACCCTCGGCGTCGACAACGTGTCGCCGCTGGAGATGGCCGGCGCGTACGCCACCTTCGGCGCCCGCGGGAAGTTCTGCGAGCCGCACCCGGTCACCGCGATCCTCGACTCCGCGGGCCACACCATCAAGAAGTACGAGCCGCAGTGCACCCAGGTGATGCCCGAGACGACCGCCGACGCCGTCAACGACGTGCTGCGCGGCGTCCAGGAGCCGGGCGGGTTCGGATACGACATCGGCCACACCAACCTCACCACCGAGAGCGGCGCAACCATCCCGTCGGCCGGCAAGACCGGCACGACCCAGTCCGGCCGCTCGGTGTGGTTCATGGGCTACACCCCGCAGATCGCGACCGCCGCGATGATCGCCGGCGCCAACACCCTGGGCTATCCGATCTCGCTGGTCGGCCAGACCATCGCCGGCTCGTACGTCTCGTCGGTGTCGGGCTCCGGCTTCGCCGGCCCGATGTGGGCCGACGCGATGCACCCGATCGAGAACTCGCTCGACCCGGAGAACTTCACCGCGCCGGACCCGACGGTCGTGCACGGCGTGCAGATCCCCGTCCCGGACGTCGGCGGGATGAGCGTGGCCAAGGCGAAGTCGACACTCGCCGCGGCCGGGTTCTCCGGCTCCGTGGGCAGCCACGTCTACTCCGGCTACCGCTCCGGCGAGGTCGCGTACAGCTATCCGTCGCACGAGGCGGCGAGCGGCAGCACCATCACGCTCTTCATCTCCATGGGCCCCGAGCCGAAGAAGAAGCCGTCGAAGCCGAAGGGCCACGGCGGCGGCGGCTTCACCAACCCCGGCGGCCACACCCCGCCGGGCCACGCCCGCTGACGCCGGAGGCTATGCGCCGAGCTGGCGCTTAACCTCCGCGGCGACGGCGCCGCCGTCCGCCGTGCCCTTGACCTGCGGGGTCACCACGCCCATCACCTTGCCCATCTCACGCGGCCCGGTGGCGCCGGTCTTCTCGATGGCCGTACGGACGATCTCGGCGATCTCCTCGGACGTGAGCTGCGCGGGCAGGTAGTCGGCGATGACGGCCGCCTCGGCGGTCTCCTTCGCGGCCTGCTCGGGGCGGCCGCCGTCGGCGAACGCGGTGGCGGCCTCACGGCGCTTCTTCGACTCGCTGGAGAGCACGGTGATGATCTCCTCGTCGGTGAGCTCGCGCGCGACCTTGCCGGAGACCTCGGCGTTGGTGATCGCCGTGAGGACCATCCGCAGGGTGCTCGAGCGGACCTCGTCGCGCGCCTTCATCGCGGTGGTCAGGTCGGTACGGATCTGCTCCTTGAGGGTCATGTGACCCAGTGTGACAGGCTGCTCACATGGGTCTGGCACGACTTCTCGGCGGTCTGGCGGCGACGGGCGTCGCCGCGGGCGCCGGCCTGGGCGCGTACGGCCTCTGGGAGGCGCGGCAGTACACGCTGCGCGAGGTCACCGTGCCGGTGCTGCCGGCAGGCGCCGACCCGCTGCGGGTGCTGCATCTGTCGGACATCCACCTCGTGCCGACGCAGCAGAGGAAGCTCGACTGGCTGGCCGGGCTGACGCTGCTGCGCCCCGACCTGGTGGTCGACACCGGCGACAACATCTCCCATCGCGGCTCGGTCGGGCCGCTGCTCGACGCGTTCGGCGCGCTGCTCGACGTGCCCGGCGTCTTCGTGCACGGCTCCAACGACTACTACGAGCCGCGGCTGCGCAACCCGCTGAAGTACCTGCTGCCCGACGACGGGGTGCGGCACACCAACGTCCCGCAGCTGCCGTGGCGCGAGCTGTCGGCGAGCTTCACCGCCGCGGGCTGGACCAACCTCACCAACACCCGCGCCCGGGTGACGGTGAAGGGGATCGACATCGCGTTCGCCGGGGTCGACGACCCGCACCTGAGGTACGACGACCTCCCCGCGGTCGCCGGCCGCGCTCCGGTGGACGCGGACCTGCGGCTCGGCGTCACCCACGCCCCGTACCTCCGGGTCCTCGACCAGTTCGCGAGCGACGGGTACGACGCGATCCTCGCCGGGCACACGCACGGCGGACAGGTGTGCCTCCCGGGCGGACGCGCGCTGACGACCAATTGCGACCTCGACCCGGCCCGCGCCCGCGGCCTGCACCGCCACCAGGACGCCTGGCTGCACGTCTCCGCAGGCCTCGGCAGCTCCCCGTACACCCGGATCCGGGTCGCCTGCCGGCCCGAGGCCACCCTCCTGACCCTGACCCCCCGGGCCGATTATCAGTCCTGATCGCGGCTCGGCTATGCTCTCGTCTCGTTGCTCGGCGGTTCGCCGCGGAGGGACGGATCGGGATGTGGCGCAGCTTGGTAGCGCGCTTCGTTCGGGACGAAGAGGCCGCAGGTTCAAATCCTGTCATCCCGACCACTTCACTTCAGCCGCGGAGATCTCCGCGGCTGAAGTCATTTTCCTGAGAGTTGCCTGCACGCGGCCGTGGTGGCGTCGCTCCCGGGTTACCTCCTTCTCCGTACGTGATCACCGACGGGGACGAGAGGCACGCCGATGCTGCTGAAGGACAAGACAATCGTCGTCACAGGAGGCAACAGCGGGATCGGTGAGGCGATCGTGCTCGCGGCCGCGCGCGAGGGTGCGAACGTCGTGATCGACTACGTCGCCCATCCGGACGAGACCCGGTCGCTCGTCGAGCGGATCGAGGCCGCCGGCGGCCGCGCGGTCGGCATCCAGGCCGACATCACCAGCTCGACGGACCTGCACGCGATGATCCAGAAGGCGGTCGACACCTTCGGCCGTATCGACGTGCTCGTGAACAACGCCGGCGTCGAGACCCGCACGGGCCTGCTCGAGACCACCGAGGAGGACTACGAGAAGGTGATGGCGGTCAACATGAAGAGCGCCTTCTTCGGATCCCAGGCCGCGGCCAAGCAGTTCATCGCACAGCAGGAGGGCGGCCAGGGCAGCGGCGGCCTGATCATCAACATCTCCTCGGTGCACGAGGACTGGCCGATGCCGGGGAACATCGCCTACTGCGTCGCCAAGGGCGGCATGCGGATGCTGACCCGGACCGCCGGCGTCGAGCTCGGCCCGCACGGCATCCGGATGGTCAACGTCGCTCCCGGAGCAGTCAGCACGCCCATCAACGCCTCGACCGAGGCCGACCCGGCGAAGATGCGCCGCCTCGATGCGGCGATCCCGCTCGGCCGGATGGCGCAGGCGGACGAGATCGCCGACGTCGTCGTGTTCCTCGCCTCCGGGAAGGCGGGGTACATGACGTCGAGCACCGTGGTGATCGACGGCGGCATCATGCAGGGCAGCGTCGGCCTCTGAGACACGGGGGCGGCCTTCCCGCGCCTGCGCGCTGATCGCGGCAGAGTGTCCCGGGTGACGTACGACGAACCCCTGCCGCACGAGCTCGCCCTCGCCGCCGTTCTGGACGAGGGCCGCCCGGAGGCGGTGGCGAAGCAGCACGGGCGCGGGAAGCTGACCGCGCGGGAGCGGATCGCGGCGCTGGTCGACCACAACACCTTCCGGGAGATCGGCGCGCTGACGGCCGGGACCGGGCCCGACGGGCGCCCCGTACCGGCCGACGGCGTGGTGTGCGGAACGGCCGACATCGACGAGCGGCCGGTCGTGGTGGTGGCCAGTGACTTCACCGCCGCGGGCGGCTCCAGCGGCGCGGTCGGCAACCAGAAGATCGAGCGGCTGTGCACGATCGCGGCCACGCGTGGCATCCCGGTGGTGATGCTGATGGACGGCGGCGGCCACCGGATCCATGAGGGGCTGGACGCCAAGGAGTTCGCGATCGGCGTGGACGTGCAGCACCTGCACACCCGGCTCTCCGGATGGGTTCCGCTGGTCGCGGCGATCCTGGGGCCGGGCTTCGGGGCGCCGACCCTGACCGCGTCGCTGTGCGATTACGTCGTCGCGGTCCGCGGCATCGCCACCCTCGGGATGGCGCCCCCTCCGCTGGTGAAGGCCGCGACCGGGGAGGTGCTCGACGACTCGGTGAGCGGGCCGGACGCGCAGGCCCGGTTCGGCAACCTGGACGCGGCAGTGGACACCGAGGAGGAGGCCCTTGACGCGATCCGGCTCTACCTCGACACGCTGCCCAGCAACGCCGAGGCACCGCTGCCGATCCGCGCGGCGGAGGCGCCTGCCGCGCGTGCGGCGGCGCTGCTCGACGAGACGGTGAGCGCGGATCCGCGTGCCGCGTACGACATGTACGACGTCCTCGCCGGACTCGTCGACGAGGACAGCGAGGTCGACCTGCGGCCCGCGTACGCGCCGAACATGGTGACCATGCTGGCCCGGGTCACGGGCCACCCGCTCGGGATCATCGCGAGCCAGCCGGCCGTACGCGCCGGCCAGCTCGACGCCGCCGCGTGTGCGAAGGCGTCACGGCTGGTGTCGCTGTGCGACGCGTACGGCATCCCGGTCCTCACCGTGATCGACCTGCCCGGTCTCGCCGTCGGGATCGAGGCGGAGCGCTCCGGCCTGGGCCGGGCGAGCATCCGGCTCTCGGCGGCCTACGGCGCGGCGACCGTCCCGCTCCTCACCGTCGTCGCGCGCAAGGGCTACGGCGGCGGCTACGTGATGATGTCCGGCGGGCGCACCTTCTCCCCCGAGCTCGTCGTCGGCTGGCCGCATGCGGAGACCGCCGTGATGGCCGCGGAGACCGCCGTCGAGCTCGTCTTCAAGCGCGATCTGGAGGCGGCCGCGTCCCCGGAGGAGCGGGCCGCCAAGAAGCAGGAGATCGCCGCCGCCTTCGACGACCGGGCCAGCGCGGTGCGCGGCGCCGAGGGATTCGGCTACGACGCGGTCATCCGGCCCTCCGAGACGCGGGCGTGGCTCGCCGAGCTGCTCCCCCAGCTGCCGCGCCACCGGCTGATGGAGACCCTCACCCCGCGCCGCCACGGCGTCGAGCCGCTCTGATCATCCGGGACGTCGCACGGGCGGTGCGCAGCGACGGAGGCGACGTCCGGCGTCACGGCTCGAAGCGGTAGCCCATCCCCGGCTCGTTGCGGAAGTGCCGCGGGCGGGCAGGGTCGGCCTCGAGCTTGCGGCGCAGCTGCGCGACGTAGAGCCGCAGGTTGCCCTGGGCGGTCTCGTAGCCCGGCCCCCAGACCTCGGTCAGCAGGTGCTGCTGGCTGAGCAGCACCCCGGGATTGCGGACGAACGTCTCCAGCAGGTGCCACTCGGTCGGCGTCAGCCGTACGTCGGCGCCCGCGACCGTGGCGCGCTTCGCGGCCAGATCGAGGACGACAGCGCCGAAGGCCACCCTCGGCTCGTCGGCGGCCTCCGGCGTGCTCCGGCGCACCATCACCCGCAGCCGCGCGAGCAACTCGTCCATGCCGAAGGGCTTGGTCACGTAGTCGTCCGCGCCGGCGTCCAGCGCGTCGACCTTGTCGACGCTGTCCGCGCGTCCGGAGAGCACCAGGATCGGCACCGCGGACGAGTGCCGCAGCGCCGCGATGACCGCGACGCCGTCCATGTCGGGCAGGCCCAGGTCGAGGATCACCACGTCCGGCGACGCGGCCGCCGCCACCGTGAGCGCCTCGGCCCCGTCACCGGCGGTGCTGACGGCGTAGCCGCGCGCGCGGAGGTTGATCGCGAGCGCGCGGACGATCTGCGGCTCGTCGTCGACGACCAGGATGCGGGTCACCCGGCGGCCTCCCGCTCGGCCCCGTGCTCGGCCCCGCGCGCGGGCAGCGCCACGATCATCGTCAGACCGCCGCCGGGAGTCACCGCCGGCGTCAGGCTCCCGCCCATCGCCTCGAGCAGGCCGCGGCACAGCGCGAGACCCAGCCCCACCCCGGAGCCGGGCGAGGTGTCCCCGAGACGCTGGAACGGCACGAAGACACGGTCGCGATCGGCCTCGGGGATGCCCGGGCCGTGGTCGATCACCCGCAGCTCGATCCGCTCGTCGACGAGTCCGGCAGCGAGCGTCGGTGGGCGTCCCGGCGGCGAGAAGCGCTGCGCGTTGGAGACCAGGTTGGCGATCACCCGCTCCAGGAGGCCCGCGTCGGCGAGCACGTACGGGAGGTCCTCTGGGATCTCGAGCAGCACGGCCAGGGGCTCGACGCCGACCTCGTCGAGCGCTCGCGCGGCGACGTCGTCGAGGGCGACGTACCGGACCCGCACCGGCATCGCGCCGCTCTGCAGGCGGCTCAGGTCGAGCAGGTTGTCGACCAGCGAGGTGAGCCGATCCAGGGCCCCGTCAGCGCTCTCGAGGAGCTCGGCGCGGTCCTCCTCGGAGATCTCCACGTCGGCCGAGCGCAGGCCGGAGACCACCGCCTTGGCGGTGGCGAGTGGCGTACGGAGGTCGTGTCCGACCGCGGCGAGGAGCGCGGTGCGCAGCCGGTTGCCGGCCTCGAGCCCGGCGGCGGCCGCGGCCGCCTGCTGGCGTCGCGCCGCGACGTCGACGACGCCGCTCACCATCACCGAGACCACCACGAAGCCGAACAGCGCGATCACGTTGTTGGAGTCGTGGATCACCAGGCTGTGCACGGGGTCGGTGAACCAGAAATTCAGCGCGCCGGCCGATGCCACCGCAGCCAGCAGAGAGGGGCCGAGGCCGCCGACCAGCGAGACCCCCACGACCAGCACCAGGAAGACGAGCACGTCGGTGGCCAGGTTGAACGTGCCGCGCAGCGGCTCGAGCACCATCACGAGCAGCGCCGAGCCGACGACGGCGAGGCCGTACCCCTGCGCCCGCCGGCGGGCGCTGAGGCTGCTGCGCGACCGGGACGGGCTCATGACGGACATTGTGCCGGGGCCGGCGTTAGGGGTCCGTTAGGAGCGCCCCGGTCCCCCGATCCGCGACCTTGGATGGGGGCATGAGCATCTCCGTGCGCCAGCCGGCGCCTCGCACGTCACGCTTCCGGGACTGGCTGTTCTACCGGCCGGAGGAGATCGCGCACGCGGGTCCGCACGCCGTCGAGGCCCACGGCGAGAAGCCGGAGCCGTGGTGGAAGGTGATGTGCCTGACCGGCGTCGACTACTTCTCGACCCTCGGCTACCAGCCGGGGATCGCGTTCCTGGCCGCCGGCGCGGTCTCGCCGATCGCGACGGTCGTCCTGGTCCTGCTCACCCTGCTCGGCGCGCTGCCCGTCTACCGCCGCGTCGCCGCCGAGAGCCCGCACGGCCAGGGCTCGATCGCGATGCTGGAGCGGCTGCTGCCGTTCTGGAAGGGCAAGCTGTTCGTCCTGGCCCTGCTCGGCTTCGCGCTGACCGACTTCATCATCACCATCACGCTCTCGGCGGCCGACGCCAGCGCGCACATCGTCGAGAACCCGCACCTGCCGTTCCTGCACGGCGGACAGCTGTGGATCACGCTCGGCCTGATCGCGTTGCTCGGTGCGGTCTTCCTCAGAGGGTTCGGCGAGGCGATCAGCGTCGCGGTCGGCCTGGTCTTTGCCTACCTGCTGCTCAACGCGGTGGTGATCGCGGTCGCTGCGAGTCACGTCTTCGGGGAGGGGCACGTGGTCGGCGACTGGCACTCCGCGCTCACCCAGCAGCACGGCAACAGCCTGCTGGTCGTCGGCGTCGCACTCACCGTCTTCCCCAAGCTCGCCCTCGGCATGTCCGGCTTCGAGACCGGGGTCGCGGTGATGAGCCACGTGAGCGGGGCGCCGGGCGACACGGTCCGGAACCCCGCTGGCCGGATCCGCAACACCAAGCGGCTCCTGACCGTGGCGGCCTGCATCATGAGCGTCTACCTGATCGCCTCGTCCTTCGTGACGACACTCCTCATCCCCGCCGACGAGTTCCAGACCGGTGGTAGCGCCAACGGCCGCGCACTGGCCTATCTCGCCCACCTCTACCTCGGGAACGGGTTCGGCACGGTCTACGACGCCTCGACGGTGCTGATCCTGTGGTTCGCCGGGGCATCGGCGATGGCCGGGATGCTCAACCTCATCCCGCGCTACCTGCCGCGCTACGGCATGTCGCCGGAGTGGGCCGGTGCTGTCCGGCCGCTGGTGATCGTGTTGACCTCAATCGGGTTCCTCATCACCTGGATCTTCGACGCCGACGTCGACGCCCAGGGCGGCGCGTACGCCACCGGCGTGCTGGTGCTGATGACATCCGCCGCGGTGGCGGTGACGCTGGCGGCTCGCCGGGCGGGGCAGCGGTTGCGGACGGTCGCCTTCGGGGTGATCTCGCTGGTGTTCGTCTACACGACGATCACCAACGTTGCCGAGCGTCCCGACGGCGTGAAGATCGGGTCGCTCTTCATCGCCGCCATCATCGCGGTGTCGTTCATGTCGCGGCTGGCGCGCTCGTTCGAGCTGCGCACGGTAGAGATCGAGTACGACGCCAAGGCCGAGCGCTTCATCCGCGACTGCTCGCGCCGTGCGCTGCGGCTTGTTGCGAACGAGCCGGGAGCGCGCGACGTCGAGGAGTATCGCGAGAAGCTCACCCAGATCGCCGAGGACCACGACCTGCGCGACACCTCCGACCTCGTCTTCGTCGAGGTGACGGTGAAGGACTACAGCGACTTCGAGGGCTCACTGCGAGTGCGTGGCGTCGTGATGCACGACCAATATCGGGTACTCACCCTCGAAGCACCGTCGGTGCCGAACGCGCTCGCCGCATTGCTGCTCGATATCCGCGACCGCACCGGAGCACGGCCACACATCTACTTCGAGTGGACCGAGGGAAACCCGCTCAGCCACCTGCTGAAGTTCCTGCTGTTCGGCAGCGGCGAGGTCGCGCCGATCACCCGCGAGGTGCTGCGGCGCGCCGAGCGGGACCGGGGCAGGCGCCCGCACCTGCATGCCGGCTGAGCGACGGGGCCCCGCTCCTCAGCCCTTGAGCTTGTCCTGGAACTCGACGCCGCGGCCCTCGGCGAAGCCCACCAGGGCGCCGTCGAGGGTGTCGGCGACGACGGCGTCGTCGAGCACCTCCTGACGTACGAAACCCGCGGCGACCATGCTCCGCAGCGCGACCAGGAGCGGGCGCCAGAAGTCGCCGATGTCCAGGAAGCCCACGGGGTCGTCGTTGAAGCCGATCTGGCGCCAGCTCCACATCTCGATGATCTCCTCGAGCATGCCGATGCCCCCGGGCAGCGCGAGGAAGGCGTCGCTGAGCTCGGCCATCAGCGCCTTGCGCTCGTGCATCGTCTCGACGACGTGCAGCTCGGTGAGGTCCTCGCGGCCCCACTCGCGCTCGACCATCGAGCGCGGGATCACGCCGATCACCTCGCCGCCGGCGTTGAGAGCGCCGTCGGCGAGCGCACCCATCAAGCCGTAGCCGCCACCGCCGTAGACGAGCCCGATCCCGCGCTCGGCGAGACCGCGCCCGACGTCGTACGCGGTGCGCATCATCGCCTCGTCATGGCCCGGCGACGAACCGCAGAAGACCGCGAGCCGCGTGAGCGTGGGCGCCACCGATTCAGTGGGCACGGGCTGCCGTCCCGGTGGTGGCGCTCAGCTCGCTGATCCTCATCGTGGCCCCCTGCGTCCGGCCCGAAGGCCGGCGGTTGACATCCGGGTCAGACCTTAGCGCTGCGGTCACGGCAAGGACCGGGAGGGGATTGACAGTGACGTCACGGTCAAGGCGTCGCGACGGCTGCCGATGGATCCTAGGTGAATCGCCGCACCGTCCTGCCCGTCGTCCTGCTCGCCACCCTGCTCCTCGCGCTCGTGGCCGGCCTGGTCGGGCTGTCCGGTGGGAGCGGCTCGGCGGCGACGGTCGCGGCACGGCGTGCCCCCTCGGCCGCCCCGACGCCCAGCACCCCGCCGAACCCGACGTACTACGACGTCCCGATGGGCGGCACGCCGTACGCGGCGAACCCGCGCAATCCGCTGGCCGGCGGCACCTGGAGCGTCAACCAGGGCTACTGGGACCAGGGCCTCTTCTCCGCCTGGGAGCACGCGAGCGGCACGGACAAGACCTACCTGGCGAAGTCGGCACTGCAGCCGAAGGCGCTGTGGTTCACGATCGGCAACTCGAGCCCGGCGCGTCATAGCACGGCGGTCTCGAGCTACATCGCCCTCGAGCAGCACGGCGACCCGAACATGCTGGTCCAGCTCGCGGTCTTCGGCATCTGGGGCTACCGCGGCGAGGGGCAGCGCCTCGTCTCGCCGCTGACCGCCCAGGAGAAGACCGACTACCGCGCCTGGATCCGCTCGGTCTCCACCCAGATCGGCACCTCGCGCGTGGCGGTCATCCTCGAGCCCGACCTGGCCCTCGCGGTCAACCGTCTCGACCTGCCCAAGGAGCAGCGCACCCAGGGCTGGAAGGCGCGCCAGAAGCTCACCGCGTACGCCGCGAAGACGTTCCACGACAACAACCGGCACGCCGCGGTCTACCTCGACGCGGGCGACGCCGACTGGCTGACCACGGCGCAGGCGGTCGACCTGCTGCAGCGCTCGGGCATCCAGTACGCGCGCGGCTTCGCCCTCGGCGCCACCCACTACTCCTCGACCCAGGACGACATCGCGCGCAGCGCCGAGCTCGCCTCGGCCCTCGCGGCCCACGGGGTGCGGAGCCACGCCGTGATCGACACGGCCGACAACGGCCGGGCGTTCACCTACCAGCAGTTCTACGCCGCGCACCCGAAGTCGTTCTTCGACAACTCCTTCCCCTGCGCGCCGAGCAAGGTGACGGTGTGCAACGCGCTCGGCGTCGCCCCGACCTGGAAGGTCACCTCGACCGCGCTCCCGCTGACCACGTCACAGAAGGCCACCGCCGCCACGTACGTCGACGGGTACCTCTGGTTCGGCCGGCCGTGGCTCAAGGACCAGGCGACGCCGTTCGTGAAGAAGAAGGCGATCCTCGCGGGGCAGTACTCGCCGTTCTGAGCGACGCACTGGAACGTGTTGCAGGTGCGACACTGTTCCGCATGAACGACGACGCCGAGTCCAAGCTCGCCGCGCCGAAGCTCTTCGGGCGCAAGAAGGGCGATGGCACTCCTCCGCCGCGGAGCGAGCCGGAGGCGGTGCCCGCCGACACGACGACCGCCGGCGCCGAGCCCGCGGCCGCGGCCGCGGCCGCCGAGCCTCTCGCCCCCGAACCCGAACCCGAGCGCGTCGCCCCGGAGCCGGTCACTGCCGAGCCCCTGCCGGTGAAGCTTGCCACGCCCGCGACGGCGCCCACACCCGAGAAGGCCCCGAGGCCGCGTCGCGAGCGGCCGGGCCTGCCGAAGGTCCGACTCAGCGGGATGCAGATGGCCGGCGTCGCCGGGATCCTGGTCGGCCTCTTCCTGGTGCTGGCGACGTACGGCTCGCTCCACCTGTGCGCGACGGTCCGCGGTGCGGAGACGTGCGGCGGCAAGGCCGGCTTCCCGTTGCTGCTCGCGACCGGGATCCTCGCCGTGGTCGGCGGGGGCGCGCTGCTGCGACTCGGCGGCGTCCGCTCCCCGATGGGCGACAGCTTCCTCGCCGTGGCCCTGGTCGCGGTGATCACCGTGCTCTTCCTCGGCGACCACTACCAGGCGTGGTGGATGCTCATCGTCGTGCCGCTGCTCGGCCTGCTGGCGTACCTGCTGGCGCACTGGGTGAGCGTGACATACATCGACCCGGCCGACGAGGACGCCGACCGGGTCGAGTGAGACTGGTGGAGATCAGAGCTGAGCGGCGACGATCTCCGCGAGCTGGACGGTGTTGAGCGCGGCACCCTTGCGCAGGTTGTCGCCCGACACGAAGAGCGCGAGCCCGCGGTTGCCGGGGACGCCCTCGTCCTGGCGGATGCGACCCACGTACGACGGGTCCTTGCCGGCGGCCTGCAGCGGGTTCGGGATCTCGGAGAGCACGACGCCCTCGGCGCCCTGCAGGATCGCGGTGGCCCGCTCGGGGGTCATCTCGCGCTCGAACTCGGCGTTGATCGACAGCGAGTGCCCGGTGAAGACCGGCACCCGGACGTTGGTCGCGGAGACCAGCAGCTCGGGCAGGCCGAGGATCTTGCGGGACTCGTTGCGGAGCTTCTGCTCCTCGTCGGTCTCGTTGAGGCCGTCCTCGACGAGGTTGCCGGCGAAGGGCAGCACGTTGTACGCGATGGTGCGCTTGTAGACGCCCGGCTCCGGGAAGGCCACGGCCTCGCCGTCGTAGGCGAGCTCACGAGCCTTGTCGCCGGCGAACGCGACCCCGTCGGCCAGCTCGGCGACACCGGCGATGCCGGAGCCCGAGACGGCCTGGTAGGTGGAGACGATGAGGCGCTTGAGGCCGGCCGCGTCGTGCAGCGGCTTGAGCACCGGCATCGCGGCCATCGTCGTGCAGTTGGGGTTGGCGATGATGCCTCGCCCGGCTGCGATGACCTCGGCCGCGGCCTCCGGGTTGACCTCGGAGACGACCAGCGGGATCTCATCGATCTTGCGGAAGGCGCTCGAGTTGTCGATCACGATGACGCCCGCGTCCACGAAGGTCGGGACGAGCGCGCGCGAGGCGGTGGCGCCGGCGCTGAACAGCGCGATGTCGAGACCCGTCGGGTCCGCGGTGGCGGCATCCTCGACGACGATGTCGCGGCCCTCGTACACGATCGTCGTGCCGGCCGACTTCGGCGAGGAGAAGAGCCGGATCTCGCCGACCGGGAAGTTGCGCTCGGCGAGGATCTGGCGCATCGCGACGCCGACCTGGCCGGTCGCGCCGACGATGCCGATGTTGATGGGCCTGCTGATGGTGGAGCTCATCGTCCGGTACCTCCGTAGACGACAGCCTCGATCTCGTCGGAGCCGAGGTCGAATGCGGCGTGGGCGGCGTTGACCGCCTCCTGGACCTGGGCCTCGGCCACGACGACCGAGACGCGGATCTCCGAGGTGGAGATCATCTCGATGTTCACCCCGGCGTCCGAGAGCGCCTGGAAGAAGCGGGCGGTGATGCCGGGGGCCGACGACATGCCGGCGCCGACGATGGAGACCTTGCCGACCGAGTCGTCGTACTGCAGACGGTCGTAGCCGACCGTGTCCTGCAGGCGGGCGAGCGCCGTCATGGCGGTCTGGCCCTCGCCACGCGGCAGCGTGAAGGAGATGTCGGTCAGGCCGGTGGCCGCGGCCGACACGTTCTGGACGATCATGTCGATGTTGGCCTGCGCGTCGGCGAGCGCGCCGAAGATCGCGGCCGCCTCACCGACCTTGTCCGGCACGCCGACGACCGTGATCTTGGCCTGGCTGCGGTCGTGCGCGACGCCGGTGATGATGGCGGCTTCCATGGTGATCTCCTCAGTGACAACGTCCTCGGCGCGAACCACCCAGGTGCCCTCCTTGTCGGAGAAGGAGGAGCGGACGTGGATCGGCATGTTGTAGCGGCGCGCGTACTCGACGCAGCGCAGGTGCAGGATCTTGGCGCCCTGGGCGGCCATCTCCAGCGTCTCCTCGTAGGAGATGCGCGGGACCTTGCGGGCCCGCGGCTCGATGCGGGGGTCGGCGGTGAAGATGCCGTCGACGTCGGAGTAGATCTCGCAGACGTCGGCCTTGAGCGCGACCGCGAGCGCGACGGCGGTCGTGTCCGAGCCACCGCGACCGAGCGTGGTGATGTCCTTGGTGGTCTGCGAGACGCCCTGGAAGCCGGCGACGATCGCGATCGCGCCCTCGGCCAGCGCCTCCTCGACGCGTCCCGGGGTGACGTCGATGATCTTCGCGCGGCCGTGCTCGGCGTCGGTGATGACACCGGCCTGCGACCCGGTGAAGGAGCGCGCCTCGTGACCCAGGTCGTGGATCGCCATCGCGAGGACGGCCATCGAGATGCGCTCGCCCGCGGTGAGCAGCATGTCGAGCTCGCGCGCCGGCGGCAGCGGGGAGACCTCGTTGGCCAGATCGATCAGCTCGTCGGTCGTGTCACCCATCGCGGAGACGACGACGACGACCTGGTGCCCCTGCTTCTTCGTGTTGACGATCCGCTGCGCGACGCGCTTGACGCCTTCGGCGTTGGCGACGGACGAACCACCGAACTTCTGGACGACGATACCCACGTAGAAGATCCTCGGAGTTGTGCAGGGGAAGGGCCACCGAATTCTATCGGGCGGCGTCCCCCAACATCTCATCCGCAGCAGCCAGGTCCTCGTCCTCGCCGGTGAACGGCTCGGCGTCGAGGCGGTCGTGGGCGATCACCATGAGCAGCGCGTTGAGCACGGCGCCGGCCAGGTTGCCCCAGTTGTTGACGTAGCTGAACTGCCACCACCACAGCGCCTCGTCGACGTTGCCGAGGCGGTAGTGCCGCAGCCCGTTCTCGAGGTCGGTGACGACACTGGCCACGTCGTCGGAGATCTGGCTGACCAGGATCTCGGGCTCGTACGGGTCGAAGACGAAGCTGTACGTGTCGACGCTGTCGAGGATCTCCGCCAGGCCCATCCGCAGCTCGTCGACGTCGGCCTCCTCGCCCACGTCGGGCTGGTACTCCTCGCGCGGCTCGAAGTCGCTCTGCGCGCCCAGGCGCGCACCGGTCAGCAGCACCTGGCTCACCTCGAGGAGGAGCAGCGGGATGGCGCTGCCGCCGTCGCCGGAGGCCGCGATCGCGCGTACGGCGAGCAGGAAGCTCTCGACCGAGTCGGCGATCTGGGCGGAGAAGTCCTCGCCCTCGCTGGTGGTGATCACTGGACTACTGGTCATTCGGCGCTCCGCCTTCCTACGAACGCTCGTCCGAGGGTGACCTCGTCGGCGTACTCCAAGTCTCCGCCCACAGGCAGGCCGCTGGCCAGCCTCGTCACCCGCAACCCGAACGGGCTCAGCTGACGCGTCAGGTAGGTGGCGGTGGCCTCGCCCTCGAGGTTGGGGTCGGTGGCGAGGATGATCTCGTTGATCTGGGTGTCGGTGAGCCGGCTCATCAGCTCGCGGATCCGCAGCTGGTCGGGGCCGATGCCGTCGATCGGGCTGATCGCGCCGCCGAGCACGTGGTAGCGACCCTTGAACTCGCGGGTGCGCTCGATGGCGACGACGTCCTTGTACTCCTCCACGACGCACAGCACGCTGGGGTCGCGGCGCGGGTCGCGGCAGATCCGGCAGGTCTCCTCCTCGGAGACGTTGAAGCAGATCGAGCAGAACTTCACCCGCTGCTTGACCTCCACCAGGACACGCGCCAGCCGCTCCACGTCGGCCGGGTCGGCCTGGAGCAGGTGGAACGCGATGCGCTGCGCGCTCTTGGGACCCACGCCCGGCAGTCGGCCGAGCTCGTCGATCAGGTCCTGGACGACGCCTTCGTACAAGTGAGTTTCCTTAGAAGCCGAGCTGGCCGGGGGTGCCGGGGTCGGCGCCACCCATGCCCGGGAGTCCGCCGGCGATCGGGCCCAGCTGCTGCTGGGCCAGGGCGTCGGCCTGGGTCTTGGCGTCACGGTAGGCCGCGACGATCACCGAGGCGAGATCCTCGAGCTCATCGGGGTCGTTGCCGTCGAACTCGCCCTGGCGGATCTCGAGGCCGACGAGCTCGCCGACCCCGCTGACCTTGACCTTCACGGCGCCGCCGGCGACGGTGCCCTCGACGATCGTCTCGGCCAGCTGCTCCTGGGCCGAGGCGATCTGCTGCTGCATCTGCTGGGCCTGCTGCATCAGGGCGTTGAGGTCGAAGCCTCCACCGCCGAGCGCGTCGAACGGGTTCTGCGTCATCTCTGTCTCCCTGACTAGTTGTGCTTGATCTCTTCGATGATCTGGGCGCCGAGCTCACGCTGGAGGAGCTCGGTGCCGCCGAGCTGCTCGTCCTCGAAGGCCTCGTCATCCGGTCGTACGTCGGCGTCGCGCGCCGCGAGCTCCTCGGCGCGGCTCTGCTCGGCGGCCTTCGCGTCGGGGTCCGGGGCGCCGATCCGGGTCGGCTGGATCGCCTCGCGGGCGGCACGCGTGATGTCCTGAGCCGGGGCGGCCGGCTCCGGAGCGTCATCGGTGGCCCACGGCGGCGGAGCCTGGTCGACCGGGGCCGCCGACTCCTGACGGGCCGGCTCCACGGGCGCCGGGGCCGCCTGCGGGGGCGCGGCGGCGGGTGGCGTGGCCGGCGCCTCGCCCTGGTGGACGATCGCCTCGATCCGCCACGATGCACCGATCACGTCGGTGATCGCCTGCTTGAGCGGGCCCTCGTGGTTGCCGCCGGTGAACTGCTCGCGCAGGCCCGGGGTGTTGAAGCCCAGCGTCAGCACGTCGCCCTCGAGGCCGACGACCTGCGCGTTGTGGCTGACCAGCGCCCACGTCGCCTTGCGCAGGCCGTTGAGCGCGTTGATCACGTCGGGCCACAGCCGGCGTACATCGACGGCGCCCAGGCCGCCGCTGCTCGCGGCAGGGGTCGCGGGCGCGGGCGCGGGTGACGGGGTGGGGGCCGGAGCGACCTTCGGGACCACCTCGGACTCGGTGGGCGCGCCCCACGGCTCGGGCTCGGCGGCCGACGGCGAGGGCGTCTCGGCGGGCGGCTGGACGGGCGCCTGGGCTGGCGGCTGGGGCGGCAGCGGAGCGACCCTCGAGACCACCTCGGGCTCCGCTGCCGGCGCGTGGCCGGGTGCGCCGACCGAGGGACGCAGGACGGGACGATCCTGGGCCGGGGGCGCCGCCGGGGCGGCGGGCGCAGCGGTCGGCACGCCGGAGACCGAGAGCCGGCGCTCGATCCGGTCGAGGCGCGCGGCCAGGCCGTCGACGCCGTGGTCGGCACCGGGGAGCAGGACGCGCGCGCAGATCAGCTCGAGCAGCAGCCGGGGCGCGGTCGCGCCGCGCATCTCGGTCAGACCGGTGGCCACCAGGTCGGCGGCGCGCGACAGGTCGTGGGCGCCGAAACGGGTCGCCTGCGCGACCAGCCGCTCGGCGGCGTCCTCGGCGACATCGATCAGGCCGGTCGCCGGCGCGTCCGGGACGGCGGCGACGATCACCAGGTCGCGCAGCCGGCGCAACAGGTCCTCGGTGAAGCGGCGGGGGTCCTGCCCGGTCTCGATCACCTTGTCGACAACGCCGAAGACGGCCGAGCCGTCACCGGCGGCGAACGCATCGATCACCTCGTCCAGGAGGCTGTCGGGCGTGTAGCCCAGCAGGCCGGCGGCGAGGTCGTACGTGACGCCCTCGGGGCCGGAGCCGCCGAGGAGCTGGTCCATCACCGAGAGCGTGTCCCGGGCGGAGCCGGCGCCGGCGCGTACGACCAGCGGCAGGGCGGCCGGCTCGACCTTCACGCCCTCCTTGTCGCACAGCTCGCCGAGATAGCTCGTCAGGAGCCGCGGCGGGATCAGCCGGAACGGGTAGTGGTGCGTGCGGGAGCGGATGGTCGGGATGACCTTCTCCGGCTCGGTGGTCGCGAAGATGAAGCGCAGGTGCTCCGGCGGCTCCTCGACCAGCTTGAGCAGGGCGTTGAAGCCCTGCGTGGAGACCATGTGGGCCTCGTCGATGATGTAGACCTTGTAGCGCGACCGGACCGGCGCGAAGAAGGCCTTCTCCCGCAGGTCGCGGGCGTCGTCGACACCGCCGTGGGAGGCCGCGTCGATCTCGATCACGTCGATGCTGCCCGGGCCGCCGCGGGCCAGGTCGCGACACGAGTCGCACTCGCCGCACGGGTCGGCGATCGGGGCCTTCTCGCAGTTCAGCGCGCGGGCCAGGATGCGGGCCGACGTGGTCTTGCCGCAACCGCGCGGACCGGAGAAGAGGTAGGCGTGGTTGACCCGGTTGTTCGCCAGCGCGGCGCGCAGCGGCGTGGTGACGTGCTCCTGGCCGATGACCTCAGCGAACGTCTCGGGCCGGTATCGGCGGTAGAGGGCGAGCGGCCCCTTCGATGCGTCCACGCATGAACCCTAGACGACTGCGGGAGCGGCAGCGCGAGCGAGGAACGAGGTCAGGCGCTCGCCGCGAACGGAGGAGCGAGGGACGCAGCGCTCCACCCCCACCGACAGACGCGAGGTCGTCGACTAGCGTCGTCCGCATGAGCGAGCGTGTGATCGTCACAGGTGGGTGCGGGAAGCTGGGCCGGGCGGTGGTCGAGGACCTCGTCGCGCACGGCCGACAGGTCATCGTGTTCGACCGCGCAGCACCCGAGCGCACCGACGTCACCTTCGTCCCGGTCGACCTCACCGACTACGCCCAGGTGCTCGACGCGATGCACGGCGTCGAGGAGCGGTACGAGGGCGTGGACGCCGTCGTCCACCTCGCCGCGATCCCCGCACCCGGCCTCGCGCCGGACGCGGCGACCTTCGCCAACAACATGAACGCGAGCTATCACGTCTTCCAGGCCGCGCGCCGCTGCGGCGTCAAGAACATCGTGTGGGCCTCGAGCGAGACGGTGCTCGGCCTGCCGTTCGACACCCCGCCGCCGTACGTCCCGGTCGACGAGGAGTACGCACCCCGCCCGGAGAGCACGTACTCGATGGTGAAAACCCTCGAGGAGACGATGGCCGGCGAGCTCTGCCGCTGGGACCCCGCGCTCAAGATGTACGGCCTGCGCTTCTCCAACGTGATGGAGCCGCAGGACTACGACGCCTTCCCCTCCTACGACGCCGACGCGCGCGCCCGGAAGTGGAACCTGTGGGGCTACATCGACGCTCGCGACGGCGCCCAGGCCGTCCGCAAGGCGCTCGAGCACCCCGGCACCGGCCGCGAGGTCTTCATCATCGCCAACGCCGACACCGTGATGTCGCGTCCCAACAGCGAGCTGCTCGACGAGGTCTTCCCCGGCGTCGAGCGCCGCGGCGAGATCGGTGAGCACGACACGCTGCTCTCGATCGCGAAGGCGCGTCGTGTGCTCGGCTACGAGCCGGAGCACAGCTGGCGTCAGCGGTAGGCGGCCACCGACGTCACCATGCCGGCCCGCGTGGCGAGCCCGCCACCGAGGACCGCCAGCCCGATCGTGACCAGGGCGCCGAGCATGAGTGCGGCGGCCTCTCCCGGGCGCAGCACGCCGAGCTGTCCGCCGACGGTCGCCGCCGCCACCGGCACCCCGAGCTGGGCGCAAGCCAGCAGCCCGAGCGGGATCGGCTGGCCGAGCACCCGGCCGCCGATCACGTGCGTCGCCCCGGCGGCGAGCCCGAGCGCGGCCCCGAGCCCGATCATCCCCGGGTGGGTGCCGAAGGCGCGCAGGTCGAGGCTCGAGCCGAGCCAGATGAAGAAGAGCGGCCCGAAGAAGCCCTCCGTCAGCGCGAAGAGCTGCTTGGCCAGCCGGCGGGGCTCGCCCACGGCGGTGACCGCCAGCCCGAACGCGAAGCCGGCCAGCATGATCGACACGTGCGTGCGCACGGCCAGCGCCGCCAGGGCGAAGAGCACGATCAGCTGGATCCGCAGCTCGGCGGCGAAGAGCCGCCGCTCGGAGACGTCGTGCACCCGCTTGCGCACGCCGTTGCGCTCGAGACGGCGGAAGACGATGAAGACCAGTGCGGAGGCTCCGACCACGGCGGCCGCCCCGCCGGCGGCCCGCAGCGCGTGGTGCGGGTCGACCGCCAGGGGCAGCGCCACGATGCAGGCCGAGTCGGCGATGGCGATCTGCGGCAGCAGGCCCAGCACCTGTGGGCCGCCGAGGCCGAGCGAGTCCACGATCGGCAGGACCAGCGCCGCGCTCGAGGAGGCGAGCAGCACCGCGAAGAGCGCACCGTGCGGCACGCCGCTGACCACCGCGATCAGCCAGCCACCGACGGCGGCGAGCACCCCGATCAGCACCGCCCGGAGCAGACCGCCGCGCAGCGCGGGCTCGATCGCCGGGTCCCGTACGGGCACGTGCGTCCCGGCCACGAACATCACCAGGGCGAAGCCGATGTCGGCCAGGAACGTGAAGGTGACGTCGCCCGCGTCGAGATAGCCGAAGCCCGTACGCCCGACGACCACGCCCGCCAGCAGCTCGCCGAGCACGACCGGCAGGTGCCAGCCGCGCGGGTACGCGAGCACCGGACCGAGGAGTCCGAGCAGGCCGACGACGGCCAGCTGGGTGAACGTCATGCCCGGACGCTAGCCCACCGGCCGCCCGGGGGCGGCTACCGCTCCTCGACCACGATCGGGCGCATCCTCGCCCAGGCCAGGAAGGCCAGGCCGACCACGAGCAGGGCGATCCCGCCCCACCAGTTGTCGCTGTTGTTCGTCCCCTTCGGCGCATCGGAGTGGAAGGCCGCGGTGGCCAGCAGGATGACGCCGTACAGCGCGAGCAGGGCGCCGATGACGTTGCGGATGTCGAACGCCCCGGCGGTCTTCTTCCCGTCGATGTCGGTCATGGCAGAGCTCCTAGAAGATCACGTTGAGGACGATGACGATGACGAGGGCGCACCCGGCGAGTGGCACAGGCCGGCGGAACCAGGGGTAGCCGGCCGCGTCCGCGTCGACCAGCGACTCCTTGGGCGTCTCGGAGTAGACCAGGCCGACCAGCTCGGAGTCGGGCTTGGGCCGGGTCACCAGCGAGACCACCACCGACAGCACGATGTCGACCACGAACGCCGTACCGGCGGCGACGAACGACGCGCCCTGGCCGGAGAGGTTCAGGGCGCCCGTCGACCACGACCCGAAGGCATCCTTCGACAGGAACGCCACGACGACCGCCGACAGCGTGCCTGCGACCAGGCCGACCGCGCCCGCCGCAGCCGTCATCCGCTTCCAGAACATGCCGAGGATGAAGGTGGCGAACAGCGGTGCGTTGAAGAACCCGAAGAGCGTCTGCAGGTAGTTCATGATGTTGGAGAAGTTGGACGCCAACGAGGCGGTGAAGATCGCCACCACGGTCGCGAAGACGGTCGCGTAACGACCGATGGCGAGGTAGTACGAGTCCTCACGATCGCGGACGACGTAGTGCTCCCAGAGGTCGTAGGAGAGCACCGTGTTGAAGGCGGAGATGTTCGCCGCCATGCCGGCCATGAACGCCGCGAGCAGACCGGTGATGGCGATGCCGAGCAGGCCGTTGGGGAGCAGGTCGCGCATCATGTAGATCAGGGAGTCGTTGAACGTGACGCCGTCTCCTGAGGATCCGCCCGCGACCGATCCACCTGCCTTCACCTTGCCGATCTCGGTGACGAGCACGGCGGCGATCATGCCGGGGATGATCGTGATGAAGGGGATGAAGATCTTCGGGAAGGCGCCGATGATCGGCGTCGTGCGCGCAGCGGTGATCGACTGGGAGGCCATCGCGCGCTGCACCTCGACGAAGTTCGTCGTCCAGTAGCCGAAGGAGAGCACGAAGCCGAGACCGAACACGATGCCGACCACCGAGAGGAAGTCGGAGGAGAAGCCGGTCAGGTCGGTGCCCGGCCAGGAGTTGAGCTGCTGCGCGGCGGTCGAGCCGTGGCCCTGGGCGGCGGCCGCGGTGATCTTGTCGGTCAGGCCGGACCAGCCGCCGACCCGGTGCAGCCCGATCACGGTCAGCGGGGTGAGCGCCGCGACGATCACGAAGAACTGCAGCACCTCGTTGTAGATCGCCGCCTTGAGACCGCCGAGCGTGATGTACGACAGCACGATCGCGGCTGCGACGATGAGCGCCACCCATAGCGGCCAACCGAGCAGCGCGTGCACGATCGAGCCGAGCAGGTAGAGGTTGATGCCGGCGATCAGCAGCTGCGCGATCGCGAACGAGATCGCGTTGACCAGGTGCGCTGCCGGACCGAAGCGCCGCAGCATGAACTCGGGCACCGAGCGCACCTTGGAGCCGTAGTAGAACGGCATCATCACCACGCCCAGGAAGAGCATGGCCGGGATCGCGCCGATCCAGAAGTAGTGCACCGATGGCAGGCCGTACTGCGCTCCGTTGGCGCTCATCCCCATGATCTCGACGGCGCCGAGATTGGCCGAGATGAACGCCAGGCCGGTCACCCACGCGGGCAGCGAGCGCCCGGACAGGAAGAAGTCGACCGAGTCGGAGACGCCGCGGCTGGCGAGGATGCCGATGCCCAGCACGAACGCGAAGTACAGCGCGATGATCAGGTAGTCGATCCAGGACGCCTGGATCAGGGTCAGGGCGTACACACCCTCAGGGGTATCCCGAAACGCTCGTGCTCAACCATCAGCCGCGCATGGCGACGCCCTCGCGCCAGTAGCCCATGAACGCGACCTGCTGGCGCGGCATCCCGATCTCACCGACCAGGTGCCGGCGCAGCCCGGTGACCATGCGCGCCTCGCCGGCGATCCACGCGTACGCGCCGGCGGCGGGTCGGTCGGTGATCGCCTCCCCGGAGGAGGAGTACGTCGGCGTCTCCCACAGCAGGTCGGCCTCCTCCTCGTCGATCTCGGGGACGGCGCCGCCGCCCAGATGCTCGACGACCGCCGTCGTGGCGAGCTCGCCCACCGGCCGGCCCGCGCGCGGCAGCCAGCGCACGTCGACCCCCGGCGGCGCCGTCACGTCCTGCACGTCCTCGGCCAGGGGGACCTCGAGGAAGGCCGCGCCGTTGGCCCCGGCCGGGAGGCTCTCCAGGATCGAGCAGGCGGCGGGCACGCCGGTCTCGTCGGCCACGATGAGGAGCCGGCCGGCCTCGCCGGGCGCCCACTCGATCCCGCTCGCCGGGGCACCCTGTGCGGGCACGAGCACCAGCACCTCGTCCCCCGGCGCCGCGCCGCCGGCCCAGGCGGATCCCGGCCCGTGGGCTCCGGGGTGGACGACGACGTCGACGACCAGCTCGTCCGCGGCCGTGATCGCGCGCAGCGTGTACGTCCGCACCGCGCCGCGCCCGTCCTCGGGCAGGGCCTGGAAGTCGGCCCACCAGCACTCGGGCCGCAGCTGTGGCAGCCCGGCTGGGCCGGGGAGGATCAGCTTGATCCGCTGGTCGAGCACCGGACCGGCGACGCCGAAGCCGGCGAGCTCCGGGCCGCCCAGCACCAGGCGTACGAACGACGGCGAGAGACGTGTCCTCGAGCGGACCGCGACCCGCGCGAGCATCATCGCGGCACCACCAGCGGCGTGCCGGTGACCGGGTCGGCGACCACCATGCAGGGCAGCCCGAAGACCGCCTCGACGGTCTCCTCGGTGACCACCTCGGCAGGCGTGCCGGCCGCCACCATCCGCCCGGCCCGCAGCGCGACCAGGTGGTCGGCGTAGCGGGCGGCCAGGTTGAGGTCGTGCAGCACCATCGCGATCGTCGTGCCGCGCTCGGCGTTGAGCCGGGCGAGCAGGTCGAGCACCTCGATCTGATGGGCCAGGTCGAGGTAGGTGGTCGGCTCGTCGAGCAGCAGCACGGAGGTCTCCTGGGCCAGCGCCATCGCGATCCAGACCCGCTGCCGCTGGCCGCCGGAGAGCTCGTCGACGGCGCGGTCGGCCAGATCGCTCACGCCCGTCGCCTCCAGCGCGGCGGCGACGGCCGCGTCGTCCGCCGCGCTCCAGCGGCCGAAGAGACCCTGGTGCGGATGGCGGCCGCGGGCGACCAGATCGGCGACGACGATGCCTTCGGGCGCGATCGGCGCCTGCGGCATCAGCCCCAGGCGCCGGGCCAGCTGCCGGGTCGGGATCGTGTGCACGTCGCGGCCGTCGAGCAGCACCTGGCCGCCGGCCGGCCGGAGCAGCCGGGCGAGCGCCCGGAGCAGGGTGGACTTGCCGCAGGCGTTGGCGCCGACGATGACGGTCACCTGCCCCTCGGGCAGTGCCAGCGAGAGGTCGGTGACGATCGGGCGATCGCCGTACGAGAGCGAGGCGCGCTCCACGACGAGCGTGTTCCCGGGCGTGTTCATAGGGATCCTCCGAATCGGTGGGTACGGGCGAGCAGGTAGACGAGGAAGGGCGCCCCGAGCGCGCCGGTGACGACGCCGACCGGGTAGCGGGTGCCGAGCGCCCACTGCCCGATCTGGTCGGCGACGAGGACGACGAGCGCGCCGACCAGGCCCGCGGGCACCAGCAGCGAGGCGCCCGGGCCGACGATGCGCGCCGCGACCGGGCCGGAGAGGAACGCGACGAAGGCGATCGGGCCGGCGGCTGCGGTCGCGCACGCGATGAGCAGCACGGCGGCCACGATGACGACCAGTCGGGTGCGCTCGACCCGGACGCCGAGCGCGGCGGCCGCGTCGTCGCCGAGCTGGAGCAGCTCGAGCGGGCGCGACTGCGCGAGCAGCACCGGCACGACGAGCAGCACCACCGCGAGCAGAGGCACGACCAGCTCCCAGGAGGCCGCGTTGAGGCTGCCGGTCAGCCAGCGCATCGCGGTCTGCAGGTCCCACTGCGACGCCCGGACGAGCACCCACGACACGACGCTGTCGAGCATCGCGGCGATGCCGATCCCGATCAGCACGAGCCGCGACCCGAGGACCCCGTCGCGCCAGGCGAGCACGTAGATCAGCAGCGCGACCCCGAGCGCCGCGGCGACGGCCACCAGGGAGACGGCGAGGCCGCTGAGCCCGAGCACGACGATCCCGAAGACGCCGGCGGCCGAGGCGCCGGAGCTGATCCCGATCACGTCGGGGGCGGCCAGCGGGTTGCGCAGCATCGTCTGGAAGGTGACGCCGCCGATCCCGAACGCGAGGCCCGCGAGCAGTCCGAGGGACGCGCGCGGCACGCGAAGGTCGCCGACGGTGAAGGAGGCGCCCGGGACGTCCTGGCCGAGGATCACCCGGACGACGTCGACCGGTCCATAGAGCGTGTGGCCGATCATCAGGCTCGCCGCGAAGGCGATCGCCACCAGCGCCGCGAGCAGACCGAGCACCGAGCGCCGCCGCGTGGCGCGCCGACGGCGCTCGCCGACGAGGGTCACCGGGACCGTGCTCACAGCGCACGCACCGCGGCACGGCGCACGAGCGCGATGAAGAACGGCGCGCCGAGCACGGCGGTCACGATGCCGACGTCGAGCTCGGCGGGCCGCGCGACCACCCGGCCGAGCACGTCGGCGAGGGTCAGCAGCGCGGCGCCGACCAGGAGGCTGAGCGGCAGCAGCCAGCGGTGCGCGGAGCCGACGAGGAGCCGGCACAGGTGCGGGACGACCAGCCCGACGAAGCCGATCGGGCCGGCCACTGCGGTCGCCGAGCCGCACAGCACGATCGCCGCCAGGCCGGCGAGGAGGCGCGTACGCCCGACGTGGACGCCCAGCCCGGCGGCCGCGTCGTCGCCGAGCGCGAGCGCGTCGAGGCCGCGCGCCGCTCCCATACAGACGACCAGCGCCGTCAGCACGAGCGGTGCGACCATCCCGATCCGGTGCCAGTCGGCGCCGCCGACACCGCCGATCTGCCAGAAGCGGAACTCGTTCATCACGTCGATGCGCGGCAGCAGCACCGCGCTGACCATCGAGGAGAAGGCCGCTGTGCACGCCGCTCCGGCGAGGGCGAGCTTGAGCGTGGTCGGGCCGCCCCGGCCCAGCGAGCCGATGGCGTGGACGAGGACGGCGGCGGCCGCCGCACCGAGGATCGCCACCGCGAGGTACGACGACGGGGCGGCCAGGCCGAAGAACGCGATCCCGCACACCACCGCCAGCGCGGAGCCCGAGGTCACCCCGAGCAGAGCCGGGTCGGCGAGGGGGTTGCGGGTGACGCCCTGCATCACGGCGCCGGCCAGGCCCAGCGAACCGCCGACGAGCACTGCGAGGGCCGTGCGCGGGACCCGCTTGGCGACGGCCGCGGCCCCGACCGTGTCGTGGTCGCCGCTCAGGCCCGCCACGATGTCGGACCAGCCGACCGCCCGGACGCCGAGCGCCACCGAGAGGAGTGCGGCGACGGCGAGTGCCGCCAGAGCGACGAACAGCCAGGTGGTGCGTCCGGCCCGGCCGGGCAGGCTCACGCCGCCGCGCGGTCCGCTGCGGCCGCGAGCAGGTCGAAGTAGCGGTCGATGCCCCAGTCGATGGACAGCGGCGACGGGTTCGCCGAGGCCGCGAGCGGCGTCGAGTCCTGCAGGATCGCCACCGCGCCCTTCTTCACCGCCGGGATGGTGCCGATGAGCGGGTCGGCCTGGAGCGTCGCCACGGTCGTGTCGTCGCCGTAGCCCACGAAGACGTCGACGTCGTCGAAGCTGGACGCCTTCTCCGAGCTGATCGTCTCGTAGAAGCTCTCCGAGCCCTCGGACCGCTCGGTGACGATGCTCGGCTGCGGGAGGCCGAGGCCGGCCAGGAAGCCGGGCCGGGTGTCGTGGGTGGTGTAGAAGCCGATCTGGCTCAGGTCCTTGGGGTCGACGTAGCTGAAGAGGATCTTCTTCCCCTTCAGCGACGGGTGCGCGTCCAGGGACGTCGTGATCGTGTCGTCGAGCCTGGTGACGAGGGCGTCGCCCTCGGCCTTCAGGCCCAGCGCCTCGGAGTCGAGCCGAATCATGTCCGCCATCGAGGTGGCCCACGGCAGGCCGGGCTCGGCGACGACCGGTGCGATCTTGGAGAGGGTGTCGTAGTCCTCCTGGGTCAGGCCGGAGTACGCCGCCAGGATCACGTCCGGGTGGGTGTCCGCGACGGCCTCGAAGTCGATGCCCTCTGACTCGTCGAAGAGGGTCGGCGTGGCGGCGTCGAGCTGGGTCAGCTTGTCCTCGACCCAGGGCAGCACGCCGTCGCCGTCGTCGTCGCCCCAGGCGGCCTTGCTCATCCCGACCGGCACGATGCCGAGCGCGAGCGGGACCTCGTGGTTGGCCCAGGCGACGGCGGCGACGCGTTCCGGCTTCTTCTCGATCACGGTGTCACCGAATGCGTGGTGGACGGTGACCGGGAACCGGTCACCCGCGGCGGCGGTCGGCGCGGCGTCGGCTGCGGAGGTCTTCTCCTCGGCGCCGCAGCCGGACAGGGCGAGGGTGCCGAGCAGGGTCGCGCCGACGAGGGCACGGAGGGGACGGATCACGGGGTCGCCTTCTAGTTAGGTGAGACTAAGGAAGGCTAGCCTAACCATATTTAGGTTCCCCTAAGCAAGCGGTCGTGGTCACATCGTGCGCCCGGAAATGGCGAACGCCCACGGGAGATCCCGTGGGCGTTCGTGGCGGCGCTGCGGCCGCAGCGTCAGATGGCCGTGCGGTGGAAGTTCTGGAAGCTGCGCGAGGCGGTCGGGCCGCGCTGGCCCTGGTACCGGCTGCCGTACTTCTCCGAGCCGTACGGGTGCTCGCTGGGCGAGGTCAGCTTGAAGAAGCAGAACTGGCCGATCTTCATGCCCGGGTAGAGCTTGATGGGCAGCGTCGCGACGTTGGCCAGCTCGAGCGTCACGTGGCCGGAGAAGCCCGGGTCGACGAAGCCGGCGGTGGCGTGGGTGAGCAGCCCGAGGCGGCCCAGGGAGGACTTGCCCTCGACGCGGGCGGCGATGTCGTCGGGCAGCGTCACGGTCTCGTAGGTGGAGCCCAGCACGAACTCGCCCGGGTGCAGGATGAACGGCTCGTCGCCCTCGGTCTCGACCATGCGCGTGAGGTCGGACTGGTCGGCGGCCGGGTCGATCGCGGCGTACTTGTGGTTGTCGAAGACCCGGAAGAACCGGTCCAGCCGGACGTCGATCGAGGACGGCTGGAGCATGGCCTCGTCGTACGGCTCGAGCGCGATCCGCCCGTTGTCCAGCTCGGTCTTGATGTCCCGGTCACTCAGCAGCACGGGGTCAACCTACCCAATTCCGTCCCAGCGGGACCGTCGCGTCAGAATGCTGGGCATGATCAAGCGGTACGTGGCTCTCGGGGACTCCTTCACCGAGGGCGTCGGCGACGTGGATCCGACCCGGCCCAACGGGGTGCGCGGCTGGGCCGACCGGGTGGCCGAGGTGCTCGGCGGCTGCTGGGGCACCGAGTACGCGAACCTCGCGATCCGCGGCCGCAAGCTGGGTCAGGTGATCGACGAGCAGGTCCAGCCCGCACTCGACCTCGGCCCGGACCTGGTCACCATCTACGCTGGCGCGAACGACATCCTGCGCCCGTCGGTCGACATCGACGACCTGATGACCCGGTACGACGAGGCCATCGGCGCCCTGCGCTCGGGCGGCGCGACCGTGCTGGTGTGGAGCGCCTTCGGCGCCCGCAAGTCCAAGTTCTACGGGCTCCTGCGCGGCCGGTTCGCGTACTACAACGAGTGCGTGCGCGAGCTCGTCGACAACCACGGCGCGACGCTGGTCGACTACTGGCGGATGGACGAGTACAACGACTGGGGCTACTGGGACGTCGACCGGCTCCACATGAGCACGCCCGGCCACGCGCTGATGGCGACGAAGGTCCTCGACCGGCTCGGCCTGGGTCACGACCTGCCGACGCCCGAGCCGCTCAAGCGCCCGATCCTGAGCGTCGCCGAGCAGCGATCCGCCAACCTGGCCTGGACGCGCGAGCACCTCGGCCCCTGGGTGAAGCGCCGGCTCACCGGCACCTCGTCCGGCGATGGTCTCAGCCCGCGTTATCCGACGCCTCAGATCATCGGATAGGGTTCCTCACAGCCTGGCTGGCCCAGGTGTTGCGGATGTAGCTCAGTTGGTAGAGCGCGACCTTCCCAAGGTCGATGTCGCGAGTTCGAGTCTCGTCATCCGCTCCAACAGCCCGAGAGGGCTCGAGCGCAACACTGCGCCCGATCGTCGATGTCGCGAGTTCGAGTCTCGTCATCCGCTCCAACAGCCCGAGAGGGCTCGAGCGCAACACTGCGCCCGATCGTCGATGTCGCGAGTTCGAGTCTCGTCATCCGCTCCAACAGCCCGAGAGGGCTCGAGCGCAACACTGCGCCCGATCGTCGATGTCGCGAGTTCGAGTCTCGTCATCCGCTCCGACGACAGAAGGTCGCCGCCCACCCGGGCGGCGACCTTCTTCTTTCCTGGCAGATGCCTGTGTGACTGGTGGGATTGTTGCGACTTCTGGGATTCCGGCCGATAGTGGAGCGTCGATACGACCCGAAACTGCCTCTTCCCCAGCCCCTCGGAGTGACGCCATGCACCGCCCTCGCCCTCGCACCATCGCCGCCGGCGCGCTGATCCTGCTGCTCGCCGCCGCGCCCTTCATCCCGCGCGGCGAGGACGACCACGGCAGCATCGCCCCCTCCAGCGAGCAGCCCCGCTTCCAGCCGCGCGACTCCTCCGCGGTCGGCACCACCCGGATCACGCCGGAGATGCGCAGCGAGATCGAGCGGGTCGCGGACGCGACCGCCGGCGTGCCGCAGGTCCACGGCCGCATCGACCCGCGCACCGCGGCCGCGATGGCCCAGTGCGCCGACCTCGACGGCCAGCACTACTGCCTGGGGGTCGGCTTCACCGAGGAGGCCCCGGCCGCCATCCAGGCCCGGGTCGCCGCCGATGCGGCGCCCGCCCGTCGTACGGCGCACCGCAGGCCGCGCGTCAACACCGGCGACCTGTCCGCGCGGGGCGAGGCCAAGCGCCTGGCCGCCATGACGCCGGCGAAGCGCGCCGCGGCCACCCGCCGCGAGCTCACCCGCGCGGCCCGCTCGGTCGGCAAGGTCTGGATGCTGCGCCACGAGATCCAGGGCGTGCCGCTGCCGGACGGCTTCCTCGCCGCTCACCCGGAGGCCCGGGTCAGCACGACGACGCCGGCCGCCCGCGCCGCGGTGACCACGGCCGCCGCGACGAAGAGCGCGTCCCCCACCCCGACCACGGTCAAGGCGACCACCGCGGCCGCCCCGCGTACGGGCACCGCGAGCCCGAGCGCCACCGCCTCGGCGACCGCCGCCCCCACGATCGCCGCCTCCGTGCCGGTGACGTATCCGGTGAAGAAGCGGATCCTCAAGAGGACGCAGACCGCCGAGCAGATCCGGACCTACTGGTGTGGCCCGACGTCGATGCAGATGATCACCTGGGGCTGGAAGCAGAAGGACCGCGGCGCTGCGCACTGGGCCAGCAAGCTGCACACCACGACCGGCGGCACCGCGATCACCGACATGGTCCGGGTCGTCAACCGCTCCACCGGGTGGGACGACGCGGCCCACGCCGGCACGTACGTCGTGCTCGACGTCCGCGGCTGGTCGACCGCGCAGTTCTACGCCCTGATGCAGAAGCACATCGCGCAGTACAGGGCGCCGGTGATCCTGCACCCGCTGCTCTCGACGCGCTACTTCCCCTACTTGCCGTACAGCGGCAGCGGCCACTACCAGGTCGGTCGCGGCTACCGGACGACCGCGGACGGGGTGAAGGAGATCGGCTACTTCGAGCCGTGGAACCCGCAGCGCTTCCACCCGTCGGTGCCGTACGTCTCGCGCGTGCAGTGGCTCCCGGTGAGCAACGTCCTCGCCGCGAACAAGGCCAACTCGCTGCATAACATCGGCCTGTGACCTCGCCCGTGCCCCTGTCCGCGACGCTGCGACGTACCGCCTGGGGGCTGCTCGCCGCCCTCGCGCTGACGGCCGTGGCCGGCTGCACCGGATCCGACGACCAGCCGGAGAACGCAGCGGCGCCACAGCCCGAGCCGTCGGTCGCCTCGTCGAGCGCGCCCGCGACGCCGTCGCCGACGGCCTCGGCGAGCGCGTCGCAGCCCCCGAGTGCGGGTGGTACGACCACTGCGTCGCCCACGACCGCGCTTCTCGCCTGGAAGCCGTTGCCCGGCGACCCGGCCGACACGATCACCACCAACGGCCGGTGGACCCTCACGATCGCCGCCGACGGCCGGTCGTGGAGGCTCACGCCGGCAGGCAAGGGGCCAGGCAGGACCTTCGGGGCGAGCGCGCCGCGCGGGGAGCGGATCATGAAGGCCGGGCTCAACGGATCCTTCGCCGTCGTCGTCTACGGCACCGAGGCCGGCACCAGGCCCGAGACCGCGGCGGTGACCGATCTCGGGAGGCAGCGGACCAGCACGATCGACGCCGACGCCGATGCCGCCCCCGCCTCCGACACCTCGTGGTCGCTGTACGGCACGCACCTCTGGTACGCGACCGGGGGCCAGGGCGGCACGCCGTACTGCCTCGCGAGCGCGGACCTCGACACCGGCCGGTCGGCCGTCGGCTGGTGCGCCGACGCGCACCACGGATTCACCAACATCACGGCCGCCGACGGCCCGACCGCGATGATGACGTTCGACGACGCCCGCCCGACGTCCTGCCGCACCCTCGTCACCGTCTCCGGCGAAGCCCAGCGCCCCGGCAACGAGATCACCCCCGTGCCCGGCGTGCCGGCGTGCAAGGGCAGCCAGGCGGTCGCGCTGGCCGGCAGCACGGTCTGGTCGATGGTGCCCGACGAGCACCGCTACCAGCAGATCCACGTGTACGCGTCGGCCTCCGACGGCGGCGTCACCGACCTCGGCCTGGGCGTGAACAACACGCTGGCCCGCTGCGGCGACTCGATCTTCTGGGCCAAGAACGCGACCGGCTCGGCCCCGGCCGCGCTGATGCGCTGGGACGGCTCGGCGCTGACCACCGCGTACGAGACCAAGGGCTTCCTCGGCCAGCCGCTGTGTGCCGGAGACCGGATCAACATCGCCGAGTCCGGCACTGCCCGCGACCGCCAGCTCACCGCCACCGTCGACTGACCTGACGATGGCCCCGGCTCCCTCCACGGGAGCCGGGGCCATCGCTGTTCCTACGGGATCAGCGCACGCGGCCGACCCGGACGATCCTCACGATCGGCTCCTGGCCCGGCACCTCGATGGTGATCCTGACCTTGACCGAGCGGCCCTGGTCACCGTCCTTGACGGTGTAGCCCTTCCGCTGGCCGTGGTGCTTGACCTTCTTGCCGCCGACGAACCACTGGTAGCTCACGGTCGCGCCCTCGGGAAGGTCATCGATGGCGGCGATGAGCTTCTTGCCCGGCTTCGGCTTGCCGGCGACGTCGGCCGTGGGCTGGGTCTGCGGCGTGGGCGAGGCCGACGGCGTCGGCGTCGGGGTGGGCTTCGGTGTCACGCTCGGGCTCGGCGATGTGGACGGCGACGTGGACGGGGTCGGCACCCCGCCACCGCCGCCTCCGGACGGTGGGCCACCCGGGGTGGCCACCGTGACCGTCAGGGCCGTACGGGAGCCGACCGTGTTGCTGTCGAGGTCCGGGCTGAAGATCGCGACCAGAGCATGCGTAGCCGGGCTGCTCGGGACCGTCCAGCTCACCGTGCGGCTGCTGGTGTCGGGGTCACCCACGTGACCGATCGGCAGCGGCTGGCCGATGATCACGCCGTTGTCGGTCAGGAGCAGGGTGCCGCGCAGGCCCTCGGTGTTCGTGTCCACGGTCACCGTGAGCGGGACGATCGAGCCCGCGGCCAGGCTCCCACCGGTGGCGCCCGCGACGGTGAAGTCGACACTCGTCGTGGCCGGCCGATTCGCCACCTCGCCGAGCTGCTCGAAGGAGACCGTCGCGGCGTCCAGGTCGACGACGACCCGGTAGTCGGCGCCGAGGACGAACTGGCGCGGATCGATGGTGCCGGTGCTGATCGCGAACTCGCGCGCGTCATCCTCACCAGCGACGAGGAACGAGCCGGAGACGGTACCGCTGAGCAGCAGCGACGGGTCGTAGGCACCCGCGAAGCGGAAGCCGCTCACGCCGTCGACGGTCTGCATCACGACCTCGGGCTCGAAGTCGGGGTAGCCGATCGCGGAGGCGTTGATCCGGATCGACGTCAGCACGGCGTTCGGCAGCTGGTCACCGTTGCCGAAGTTCCAGTGGGAGGAGAGGAGCACGCCGCTGTCGAGCCGTGCCGGTGCCAGGACGTTGATCCGCAGGTCCTGATCGACGAAGCCGCTGCCGACGGTGACGCTCGCGCTCGGGCTGGTCACGTCCGTGCCGTGGCCGCAGACGTAGGCATAGACGTCGTACGACCCGGCCGGGACCGGAGCGCTGTAGTGGCCGCTCACGTCGGCGGTCACGTCCATCGACAAGTCATCGTTGTCCAGGTGGACACACATACCCGCACCGCCGTCGTTGCGGGTCGCGGTGCCCTCGACACCATCGGTGGGAGCCACCGGCTGGACCAGGAGCCGGAAGAGGCCGGCACCCGCCGCGGACCAGCTGCCGACGAGGACCCGGTAGGTGGTGCCCGCGACGGCTTCGAACTGCACCGTGCGCCGCGCATCGGCGACGACGGGCTCGACGTCGGCGAGGGACTGCCCCGTGAAGACACCCGTGACCTGCCCGTTGCCGGCGGCCTGGACGGAGACGAGACCGCTCGTGCTCGGGGTCCAGGAGTACCAGACGGTGTGGGTGAGGTCGCCCAGAGCGTCCTCACCCTCCTCGTGCGTCCCTCCGTCCGAGTTGTTGCCGAGCGCGAAGCTCGGCAGGGCGCCGCTGAGCGTCAGCGCATCCGCGAAGTCCGCGCCCCAGTGCACCGCCGGCGCTGTGACCGTGACGCCGGCCTCGGCGGTGGTCAGGTCGACGTCGAGGACGGTGGTGGCGCCGGCGACGATCTGCTGGGTCACGTCGTGGGAGACCGAGTGCTCGTCGTTCCCGTAGTACCGGTACGTGATCGTGCGCGGCCCGTCGGCGCGGAGCGCCACGGGCAGCTCGTAGTGGCCGTCCTCGTCGACCTGGGCCTGGACGTCGCTGCCGGTGACCCAGATCTGGACGTTGCTGAGAGGGATGCCGTCCGGCACGACCACCGTGCCACGCACGGCGGTCGGCGCCGCGGTGATCGCGAGGTCGAACGGCTGGGTGGCCGTCTCCCCGTCGTAGCGGTCCACCATGATGCGGTACGTCTGACCCGCGACGGCGTTGAAGTCGACGGCGCTCTGCAGGTCGTAGAAGTCGTCGTTGTCGACGATCCAGTTCAGGTCGGCGACGTCGTCGCCGGTCATGACCGCGAGGACGGTGTCGAACCTCGACCCGGCGAGATTGACCTCGATGGGCCCGCTCGTCGTCGCCGTCCAGGAGTACCAGACGGTGCTTCCCCCGCCGAAGTCGGCGGACTCGCCGTCCTCCAGGGTGGCACCGGCGACGGTGCCCGTCGTGTGGAGCGGCAGTGCGCCGCTCAGCGTGATCGCGTTCGCAAGGTCGTCGTTGGACGGCGCGGTGTCCGCGTGGGCGGCCGGCGCGACGACGCCGAGGCCGGTCAGGGCCAGGGCCGTCGTGGCGATCGCGGCCGCGAGCCGGCGGCGGCGCAGGGACGCGCCAAGTGTTCTCGTCATACGCGCTGTCTATGCGGACCCTGTGTCCGGAAGTGGACGTTGACAGCGAACGGACAGGTACACGACCCGATCCGACCCCCTACCCGGGACAGACACCGGGGACGTTCGTCCCCGAAACCCGGGACACCAGCAGCGGTCGCAGCGGTCGTAGGCTCGGGCGCGTGACCTTCGAAGGCTTCCCGTCCGCCGCGCTCGACTTCTACGACGACCTCGAGGTCGACAACACGAAGAGCTTCTGGGAGGCCAACCAGCAGGTCTACAAGGACTCCGTGCTGGCGCCGATGAGGGCGCTGACCGAGGCGCTGGAGCCCGAGTTCGGGAAGGCGAAGATCTTCCGCCCGTACCGCGACGTCCGCTTCGCGAAGGACAAGACGCCGTACAAGACCCACCAGGGCGCCTTCGTCGGCCTCGCGCCGGCGACCGGGTTCTACATCGAGGTCTCCCCGCGCGGCGTGCGGACCGGCGGCGGCTGCTACGACTTCGACTCGGCCCGGCTGGCGTCCTTCCGCGCGGCGATCGCCCACGACACGTACGGCGTCGAGCTCGAGCGCCTGCTCGCGCAGACCGAGAAGGACGGGTATGAGACCGGCGGTGATCTGCTCAAGACCGCCCCGCGCGGCTTCGACAAGGACCACGCTCGCATCGGTCTGCTGCGCCACCGGAGCCTCTTCGTCGGCCACCTGATCGGCTTCGAGCCGGTCATCCACACCGCCGAGCTCCTCGACCTGGTCCGCGACGACTGGCGCGCGGTCCGCCCGGTCGTCGACTGGATCGTCCGGAACGCCGGCGCCTGAGACCGACGGTCAGGGCGCCGGCGTGAAGCTCGCCATCGAGCGCTCCGGCTCCCAGTAGGCCCGCATCGACGCCACCCGGCCCTCCTCGTCGACGACGTAGACCATGACCAGCTCGGTCGTCGTGTACGAGCCGTCGGGGAACGTCGTCGTGATCCGGCCGATGTTCGCGCAGGTGTTGGAGCCGGGGTTCGCGAACGAGTCGTCGATCTCGAAGGCGAACGCCGCGATCGGCGCGATCGCCTTCTCCCAGAACGCCGTGATCCCCGCGTGCCCGTGGTGACCGAGGCCCTCGGGGTCGAACATCGACGGACCGACCGGGTCCTCCAGCACGGCGTCCTCGGCGTAGACCGTCAGCCACTCGGCGAGGTCGCCCTTGGCGACCGCGGAGTACGACCGCTGCGACGCCAGCCGGGCCGGATGCGGGTCGTTGGGCGCGTTCCAGGTGATCATGCCGGGCAGTCTAGAACGTGTTCTATTTTCCGGCGAGACCTCCTTCACGTCCACCCGGTGTTGCCTGGAGCAAGCACCCAACTTAGACTTTAGTTACCGGCCAGTAGCCGGGCGATCCCCGAGCCAGAAGGTGCAAGCAGTGAGCCACTACAAGAGCAACCTGCGCGACGTCGAGTTCAACCTCTTCGAGGTGTTCGGTCGCGAGAAGGTCTACGGCCAGGGCCCGTTCGCCGAGATCGACGTCGACACGGCCAAGGAGCTCCTTGCCGAGATCGAGCGCATCTCGGTCAACGAGCTCGCCGCGTCCTACGAGGACAGCGACCGCAACCCGCCGGTCTTCGACCCCCAGACCAACACCGCCCCGGTCCCCGCCTCGTTCAAGAAGTCGTACGACGCCTGGATGGAGTCGGGCATGTGGGCCATCCAGACCCCTGCCGCCGTCGGCGGCCAGGACGCCCCGCCGAGCCTGATCTGGTCCACCGCCGAGTTCATCCTGGGTGCCAACGCACCGGTCTGGATGTACGCCGCCGGCCCGTTCTTCGCCTCCGTCGTCCACAAGAACGCCAACGGCGTCGAGCGCGACCTGAAGATCGCGAAGCACATGGTCGAGCGCCTCTGGGGCGCCACCATGGTGCTGACCGAGCCGGACGCCGGCTCCGACGTGGGCGCCGGCAAGACCTACGCCACCGACAACGGCGACGGCACCTGGAACGTCACCGGCGTGAAGCGCTTCATCACCTCCGCAGAGTCCGACCTGCAGGAGAACATCATGCACCTCGTCCTCGCCCGCCCGCGCGGCGTCGAGGGCGTCGGCGGCCCGGGCACCAAGGGCCTCTCGCTGTTCCTGGTCCCGAAGTACCACTTCGACGTCGAGACCGGCGAGCTGACCGGCGAGCGCAACGGCGCCTACGTCACCAACGTCGAGCACAAGATGGGCATCAAGTCCTCCAACACCTGCGAGGTCACCTTCGGCGACCCGCAGGTCGGTGGCGGCGAGCCCGCCCGCGGCTGGCTGCTCGGCGAGGTCCACGACGGCATCCGCCAGATGTTCGACGTCATCGAGAACGCTCGCATGATGGTCGGCACGAAGGCCATCGCGACCCTGTCGACCGGCTACCTCAACGCCCTCGAGTACGCCAAGACCCGCGCGCAGGGCGCCGACCTCACCAACTCGGCCAAGGACGCCCCGCGCGTCACGATCACCCACCACCCCGACGTGCGACGCTCCCTGCTGGTGCAGAAGTCGTTCGCCGAGGCCATGCGCGCCCTGGTCGTCTACACCTCCTGCTGGCAGGACGACATCATGGCGGCGAAGGCAGCCGGCGAGGAGAGCGCGCTCGCCGAGGCCGTCAACGACCTGCTGCTGCCGATCGTGAAGGGCTACGGCTCGGAGCGCTCATGGACCCTGCTCGGCACCGAGTCGCTGCAGACCTTCGGTGGCTCCGGCTTCCTCCAGGAGTACCCGCTGGAGCAGTACGTCCGCGACGCCAAGATCGACTCGATCTACGAGGGCACCACCGCGATCCAGGGCCAGGACTTCTTCTTCCGCAAGATCGTGAAGAACCAGGGCCAGGCGCTCGGCCACATCGCCGGCGAGATCAAGGCGTTCCTCGAGGCCGACGGCAACGCCGAGCTCAAGGAGAGCCGCGCCCTGCTCGGCACCGCGCTCGAGGACGTCAACGCGATCGCCGGCCACATGTTCAACGACCTCATGTCCGCGCAGGAGGAGATCTCGAACATCTACAAGGTCGCGCAGAACACCTCCCGCCTCCTGATGGCGGTCGGCGACGTGGTCTGCGCCTGGCTGCTGCTGCGTCAGGCCGAGGTCGCGCTGACGGCGCTCGCAGGTGAGCCGGGCAAGGACAAGGACTTCTACACCGGCAAGGTCGCCGCCGCGAAGTTCTTCGCCGCCTACAACCTGCCCAAGATCACCGCCGAGCGCGCGATCGCCGAGGCGATCGACAACTCGATCATGGAGCTGGACGAGTCCGCCTTCTGAGCGCGCTGCTGCTCGCATGATCGACCTGATCTGACCTCCTTCTGGGTCAAGAAGCTGTGGGGTCCGGCCAAAAGCCGGACCCCACAGTCGTTTCAAAGCGAAAAAGCAGCCGCGCCGGGTTAGCCTCATTCGTCACTTTCGTCACGTCCCGGGGTCACTCATGCGTCTCGCTCCCTCCCGTCCGCCTGCCCGCTTCTCCCGCCGCCTGGCCGTCGGCGTCGTCGCGCTGCTCGCCCTGGTCGCGCCCGCGGCCGTCGCGCTGAAGCCCGTACCCCTGGACTGGAAGCACACCGTCGGCGACCCCAGCATCGTGCGGACGGCGACCGACTACGTCGTGATCGCGACCGGCGCGAAGGTCAACCGCGCGCTGTCGAAGAACGGCAAGGTCTGGAAGTGGCACTCCTCAGCGCTGGGCAGGCTGCCCTCCTGGGCGCGGCCCGCCGGCGGCGACATCTGGGCCGCCGACATGGAGAAGGTCGGCTCGCAGTACGTCCTCTACTTCTCGGCCCCGATCCGCGGACGAACGGGCAGTAGCCGCTGCATCGGCGCCGCGACCTCGGCCTCGGCGACCGGCACCTTCGTCCCGGTGGCGGGGCCGCCGCTCGTCTGCCCGTCGTGGTTCACCGTCGCGCCCGCGCAGGACCGCATCATCGACCAGTCGGTGATCGCCGCCTACCCGTCCGCCTCGGCCGCCGCCCAGCAGAAGCGGAAGCTCGCCAGTGCCCAGTGCACCAGCGCCAGCGCCAGCGCCGTGGCGGTCGCCAACCTCGCCAACTCCCAGGCGGAGGCCGACGCGCGGGCCTCCGCCTCGGCGCGGGCCGGAGCCGAGTCGCAGGCCGCTGCCGCCGCCAACGCTGCGGCCGCCACCGCCACCGCCCCGGCGACCGCGACCGGGACGGCCACCGCCACCGCCACGTCATCGGCCACACCGCACGCCACCGCGACGGCGACCGCCACCGCGACGATGGTCACCATGCCGAGCACCTCGACCACTCCGGCCCAGGTGCTGCCGACCTGGAGCCCGGTCGCGCCCACCATCCCCGCCTGCGTGCTGCCGCCGAAGGCACCCAAGCCCGCGACCGCCGCTCCCGTGATCGGCGCGATCGACCCGTCGTTCTTCCTCGACACCGACGGCAAGCCGTACCTGCTCTACAAGACCGACGGCCGGCCCTCCTCCATCCGGATCCTGGCCCTCACCGCGGACGGCCTCCACCCGGCGGCGGGCGCGTACAGCCAGGAGCTGGTCAACAACTCCGGCGTGCTGGAGAACCCGGTGATGATCCACCAGGGCGCGCGCTACTACCTGTTCAACTCCTACGGCGACTACGCGCGGTGCAGCTACTCGACCGTGTGGCGCTCCTCCACCTCGCTGCTCAACTGGCGAGGCGCGAGCCAGCACCCGCTGCTGAGCCGCTACCGGACGCACAAGCTCTGCGGCCCCGGCGGCGCTGACGTGCTCACCCGGCCCAGCGGCGCGGTGATGTACTTCGAGGCCTGGACCTGCAAGCGCAGCTGGCACCCGTGCGGCAAGAGCTTCTGGTCCTACAGCAGCACCTGGCAGCGCCAGCACCCCGTCCGGGCGCTCTACGCGGTCCGGCTCGGCTTCAACAGCGCCGGCGCGCCGTACGTCAGCCACTTCCTCAAGGGCTCCAAGCACTGACCCTCGCGGTGGCTCGCTCGGTCGCCTCCTGCGCTGCTCGCGAGCCGGCTCCTTGCTCGCCACCCACGAGCAAGCTCGCGGTGGCTCGCTTCGTTCGCCTAAGTTGAGCGCCATGACCTGGACGACGGCTGACATGGGCGACCTCGACGGCATGACGGTGGTGGTCACCGGCCCCTCCGTCGGCGGCATCGGGTACGACACCGCGCTCGAGCTGGCTCGGCACGGCGCCCGGGTGGTGCTCGCCGGGCGCTCCGTGGCCAAGCTCGACGAGGCCGAGGCGGAGATCCGGCGGGTCGTCCCCCGCGCCGACCTCGTCCAGGTCGTCCTGGACCTCAGCGAGCTCGCGTCGGTGCGCCGCGCGGCTTCAGAGATCGCCGCGCTCGGCCCGCTGCACCGGCTGATCAACAACGCCGGGATCATGGCCACGTCGCACGGACGCACCGTCGACGGGCTCGAGCAGCAGCTGGCGACGAACCACTTCGGCCCGTTCCTGTTGACCGGCCTGCTGCTGCCCTCGCTGCTCGAGGCGGGCACGAGCCCGTACGGCGCCCGGGTGGTCACAGTGGCGAGCGTCGGGCACAAGCTGGCCCCGAAGGCGCCGCTCGCGGACCCGCGGGTCGAGGGCCGCTACCTGCGCTGGCCCACCTACTTCCAGACCAAGCTGGCCAACCTGCTCTTCACCTACGAGCTCGACCGGAGGCTGCGCGGCGCCGCGCTGCCCGTACGGGCGCTGGCGGCGCACCCGGGCGCGGTCAACAGCCGGCTGATCAGCAACGGGACCTCGTTCGGGCCGCTGTCGCGGATCGCCGACGCCGCGTACCCGCTGGTCTCGCAGCGTCCTGCCCAGGGTGCGTGGCCCTCGCTGATGGCAGCCACCGCCGACCTGCCCGGAGGCACGTACGTCGGGCCGTCAGGCATCGGCGAGATGCAGGGGCCGCCGCGGGTGGTGGGCTCGACCAAGCTGTCCCACGACCAGATCGCGCAGCGACGCCTGTGGGAGATCTCCGAGCAGACGACCGGGATCAGCTACCCCTGAGGGGCCAGATCAGCGCCGCGGCTCGTAGACCGGCTTCTCCTTCTTGAAGGCGGCCTTCTGGGCGATCTTGGTGTTGGTGCCGACGAGCAGCTTGAGCTGCTCGAAGCGCTCGCGCCGGAAGACCTTGCGCGGCGAGGCGCCCCACGTGTCGAGGAAGATCCGCTTGGTCGCGGCGAGCGCGTCCGGGGAGCGCTCGGCCAGCTGGCGGGCGAACGCGGTCGCCGAGGCGATCGGGTCAGCAGAGAGCTCGCCGACCAGGCCGAGGCGGTGCGCCTCCTCGCCGGTGAGCATCTGGGCGGTCATGGTGAGCCGCTTGGCGGTCTCGAGCCCGACGACCTCGGCCATCGAGCGCATGCCGCTCATGTCCGGGATGATGCCCCACTTGCCCTCGAGGACCGACCAGGTCGAGTCGGGGGTGGCGAAGCGGAAGTCCGCGCCGAGGGCGATCTGCACGCCGCCGCCGAGGCAGTGCCCCTCGATGGCCGCGATCACCGGCACCGGCACCCGACGCCACGCCCATGCGGCCTCCTGGAAGGTGTTGGTGCCTCGCCACGGACGGGGCGCGAAGGCCGTCCACATCTTCTTCGGCTCCTTGAGCACGGAGGCGAAGTCCAGGCCGGCGGTGAAGGAGCCACCCTCGCCGGCGATGACGACCGCACGCAGGCTCTTGTCCTTGCCCAGCGTCCGCGCGGTCTCGACCAGCTCGGTGAGCAGGTCGAGGGTGAGCGCGTTGAGCTTGTCGGGCCGGTTGAGCCGGACCTGGGCGATGCCGTCGGAGATCGTGGTGGTGACGAGAGCCATGGCCGCAGCCTACGACCACATCCCTACCGGCGAGTAACCACGTCTCGGATCAGAGGAAGTCCGGTACCACGAACGCCTCGGGGTCGGCCTTCGGCGGGATCGACTCGAGCGCGATCCGCACCAGCGCGACCCGGGCGGTGAGCAGCATCTTGCGGCGCAGCCGGCCCTCGTCGCCGAGCTGGGCCTCGACCGCCTCGGTGATCTGCTCGTCGGTGTACTGCGGGCGCTCGCCGATCGCCACCTCCACGTCGGGCAGCGCCACCAGGACGGGCAGCACCTGGTCGCCGAGGCCGTTGAGGACGACGTACCGCTGGTAACGGGTCATCAACTCCCACAGCTCGTCGACGCTGACCTTCCCCTTGCGGACGCTCTTGTCCTGCGCCGCCACGACCTGCTTGGCGACGCCCGTCAGGGCGGCGGTCATCTCCTTCTCGGTGAGCCTCATGCGCACATGATGCCCGGCCCACCGAGAAGGAGTGATGATCAGGCCAGGTAGGCGGCCTCGAGGTCGAGCTGCTCCTGGAGCTTGCGGCGCTGCGCACGCGAGCCGCGCGACATCTTCCACAGCACCTTCATCTGCTTGGGCAGGTTCTTCGGCGTCGTGGTCGCGAGCCAGTTGTTCGGCAGCGAGAGGCGCACGACCTTGTGCCAGGCCGAGTAGACCTGGGCCGGCATCGAGGCCTCGTGGTAGTTCAGCCCGTACTTCTCGAAGAGCGCCTTGACCTGCGGCGCGACCTCGGCGTAGCGGTTGGAGGGCAGGTCCGGCCAGAGGTGGTGCTCGATCTGGTGGGACAGGTTGCCGGTCATGACGTGCATGGCCTTGGAGCCGGAGATGTTGGCCGAGCCGAGCATCTGGCGCAGGTACCACTCGCCACGCGTCTCGTTCGGGTCGATCGAGGCCTTCTCGTACGTCTCGACGCCCTCCGGGAAGTGGCCGCACATGATGACGCTGTGGGACCAGACATTGCGCACGACGTTGGCGATCACGTTGGCCGCCAGCGTGGGCAGCGCGGCGCCGAGGGGGAGCGCGAGGAGCGGGTGGACGACGTAGTCCTTCGTGGCCTGCTTGCGGACCTTCCGCAGCGTCTTGCCGACGTTCTCCGTGAACTCCTGCGGACGCTTCTCCTTCGGCAGGCGCAGGTTGCGGCCCAGCTCGAGGTCGTAGGCGGCGATGCCGTACTCGAAGAAGATCATGTTGATGAAGTTGTAGAGCGGCTGGCCCAGCGACGCCGGCGTCCAGCGCTGGTCCTCGTCCACGCGCATGATGCCGTAGCCGAGGTCGTTGTCCTTGCCGATGATGTTCGTGTACGTGTGGTGCAGCTCGTTGTGGCTGTGCTTCCACGACTCCGCGGTCGAGGCGCTGTCCCACTCCCAGACGCTGGAGTGGATCTTCGGGTCGCGCATCCAGTCCCACTGGCCGTGCAGGATGTTGTGGCCGATCTCCATGTTGTCGAGGATCTTGGCCACCGAGAGACCGGCGGTGCCGAGGAAGAAGGCCGGCGGGAAGAACCCGCTGGCGAGCAGCGTCGCGCGCGAGCCCAGCTCGAGGTAGCGCTGCGTCTTGATCATCCGGCGGATGTAGCGCGCGTCGGCCTCGCCACGGGTCTCCATCACGGACTGGCGGATGGCGTCGAGCTCGCGGCCGATCGCCTCGATGTCCTCGGGGCTGAGGTGCGCGACGGGTGAGGTGGGCTTCTTGGTGATGACGGTCATCGAACGCTCTCCTTCATGGGGGTGGCGCTGGTCGGACGGGGGTGGTGGTCGATGGTGCAGGCGCCGGCGGCGGCACTGATGCACGTCTGGATCGGGAGGCCGCCCTCGGGCGTCTCACCGGGCACGGCGCGGGTGACGTCGCCGTTGCGCAGATCGCGTACGGCCCCCTCGCGCAGCGGAAGGACGCAGCCCATGCAGATGCCCATCCGGCAGCCGCTGGGCATGATCAGGCCGGCCTCCTCGGCGGCGTCGAGGATCGGCGTGGTGCCGTCGACCTCGATCTCCTGGCCGCCGATGGCGACCGTGCCGCCCTCACCCGCCTCGACCTGACCGAGGCGGAACTGCTCGGTGAAGAGCGGCAGGCCCAGCGCGTCGTGGTGGGACTGGAGGGCGTCGAGCAGGCCGTGCGGACCGCAGGCGTAGGTGACGCGGTCGTGGAGGTCCGGCACGAGCTCGGCGAGGGACTCGACGCTGAAGAGGCCGTGCTGGTCGTCGTACCGGGGGATCAGGGTGATGGCGCCGGAGGCGCCGAGCTCGCTGAGGTTCTCGCGGAAGATCGTCTGCGGCTCGCTCGGCGCGAGGTGCACGACGGTGATGTCGAGGTTGCGGTCCTTCGCTCCCAGGACGCCGGAGTCGGTGACCGGGTAGAGGTTGCGCAACATGCCGATCACCGGGGTGATGCCCGAGCCCGCGGTGACGAAGAGCAGCTTGCGGTGGCTCTCGTCGAGGACGAACTCGCCGGCCGCCTGCTCGAGGTGGACCATCGTGCCCGGCGTGGCCTGGTGCACGAGGAAGGGGCTGACGACACCGTCGGGCACTGCCTTCACGGTGATCGAGATGCGGCGATCGGCACGCGGGCCGTGGGTCAGCGAGTAGGCGCGCCAGTGGCGACGGCCCTCGACGTCGATGCCGATCCGGATGTACTGGCCCGGCACGTGGCCGGCCCAGTCCTTGCCCGGCTTGAGCTCGATGGTGGCGGCGTCGTCGGTCTCGGCACGCACGGCGGTGATCCGGGCGCGGAGGTCGGCGCCGCGGCGCAGCGGGCTGAAGAGGTCGAGGACGTCGGCGGGCTCCATCGGGGTGACCGCCGCGGAGAAGGCCTGGTGGAGAGCGCGCCGCAGACCGCCCGATCGGGTCTGCTCGGCGATGGATGCACTGCTCATGGAACCAGAGTGCCTGGCGGATGGGGTTAAACTCTTGTGGTCACGACGCGAATCTACGCGCCGGTTTTGTTCGCAGGAGACAAACAATGACCCGTCCGCCGGAGCTGTTGCTGCCGCCCCAGGTCGTCGAGGCCCTCGGCCCCATCCTGCCCCGGGTGGGCGAGCAGGTGGTCGCCGCGGTGATCAGCGAGGTCCCCGCCTATCAGGGCGCCTGGTCCGACCAGATGAGCAAGACGATCCAGAGCGCGGTGAAGGTGGCGCTCGGCGGCTTCCTCGCCGTCGCCTCCGGCGAGATGTCCGACGCCGGCCAGGCGACGCCCCCGGCGGTCAAGGGCGCGTACGAGCTGGGCCGCGGCGAGGCCCGCAGCGGGCGCTCCACCGAGGCGCTGCTCGCCGCCTACCGGATCGGCGCGCGGGTGGCGTGGCGCGAGCTGTCCACCGCCGCGGTCGCCGCGGGGCTCCCCTCCGAGACGCTGGTCGAGCTGGCCGCGCTGGTCTTCGCGTGGATCGACGAGGTCTCCGACGCCTCGGTCGCCGGGCACGGCGACGAGCTCGCCACCGCCGGCCGGGTCCGCCAGCAGCTGATGTCGCGCCTGGGCCGGATGATCCTGCGCGGCGACCCGCCCGACGCCCTCGACGCCGCGGCCGAGCGGGCCAGCTGGGAGCGGCCGTCGACGCTGACCGCCGCCCTGGTGCCGGCCGCGCAGGTCGGGCCGGTGCTGGCGATGGCCTCCCAGGCGACGATCGTGCTCTCCGAGCTCAGCGAGCTCGACGAGGTCACCCTCCTGCTGGTCCCCGACGTGCACGGTCGCGCCCGCGGCGCGCTGCTGCGGGTGCTGGAGGGTCGCGACGCGGTCTGCGGCCCGGCCAAGCCGTGGCGCGATGCGCGCATCTCGTACGAGCGGGCGATGCGGGCTCGCGACGCCGGGCTCGGTCTCGACACCGACAAGGCGCTGGTAGCACTGGTCCTCGACGCCGACCCCGAGGCCCGCGCCGACCTGCGCGCCGCGGTGCTCGCGCCCCTCGCCGACCTGCGCCCCTCGACCGCGGAGAAGCTCACCGAGACGCTGCGCTCCTGGCTGCTGCACCAGGGGCGGCGCGAGGAGATCGCCTCCGAGCTCTTCGTGCACCCGCAGACCGTCCGCTACCGCATCGGTCAGCTGCGTGAGGTCTACGGCGACAAGCTCGAGGACCCGAAGTGGCTGCTGGCTTTGACCGTCGCGCTCGGCTGAGGCCACGTACGGTGGGTCGCATGCTTCGCTCGCTCGGTCCGGTCCTGCTCGCGCTCGCCCTCCTGACGGGGTGCGGCGCGGAGTCGAGCGACGTCGCAGGACCCACCGGCGCGCCCGCTCCGGGCGGCCTGGGGCGCTATGTCGCGCTGGGCGACTCCTACTCGGCGGCGCCCGGCGTGCCCGATGCCGTCCCCGACACCAGCTGCTTCCGCTCGACGCACAACTATCCGCACCTGATCGCCGCCGCCGTCTCGGGCCTGGAGCTGGTCGACGTGACCTGCTCCGGCGCCGCCACCGCGGACATGACGTCGCGACAGCAGACCGACCGGGCGCACGGGCTGAGCGAGGCACCTCAGTTCGACGCCCTCACGCCCTCGACCCGGTTCGTGTCCGTGAGCATCGGCGGCAACGACCTCCACTTCTTCCAGCGGATGCTGATGTGCCTGACGCACGGCGGCTGCGCGCAGCGCTTCGGCGGCAGCGCGAGCGACGAGGTCGTCGAGATCGGCCACCGCCTCGATCGGGTGCTGCGCGGCGTCCACCAGCTCGCGCCGCAGGCCAAGGTCGTCGTCGTCGGCTACCCGCGCATCCTGCCGACTAAGGACAGCTGCCCGCTGCTGCACTCGGATCCGACGGCGCTCGCCTTCGCCCGTACGGCCTGGGCGGACCTGGTCGGCGAGATGCGGCGCGCGGCGAGGTCCGCCGGCGACAGCTTCGTGGACCTGAGCGACGCGGCCTCCGGCCACGACCTCTGCGCGGCCGAGCCGTGGTTCAACGGGCCGGTCGACAACGAGCAGGCGATCGCCTGGCACCCCTACGCACCCGAGCAGGCCGCCGCGGCGAAGCTCGTGGGCGCGGCGCTCGCCGCTCGGTGACGCCGCGCCGGCTCAGCGCCAGGCGGGCGCGCTGGCGGCGTAGCCGCTGATCGACCGCTCCAGGGTCTCGCCGTCGAGGAGGATCGGCGGCGGGACGGCGACCACCGGGCCGTACGGGGAAGGCACCTCGACGGTGTGTGCGCGAGGCGACCCGACCGGGCCGTCCGACGGCGCCGGTCGCCCGAGGAGCGTCCGGGCGGCACCGAGCAGGCTCGCGCGCACCACGCCCGCCTCGCCGCGGGCGAGCATGCCGATGACATGGGCGGCGAGCTCGTAGCCGGTGGCGTAGTCGAGGGCCTGGACCGGGAGTGCGCCGGGCCTGCCGTCGGCGGCGCACCGCTCGGCGATGCCGCTCGCGGCCTGGACGATCGAGTCGAAGCCGGGGCGCTCGGCCCACGGGCCGTGCTCGCCCCAGGCGGAGAGCGACCCGACGACGAGCCCCGGCCTGTGCTCGATCAGCTGCGCGGGCGTCAGACCGAAGCGGGCCAGCGACCGAGGGCGGTAGCCGAGGATCACGACGTCGGCCCGCGGCACGAGTCCGTCACGCACCAGATCGCACGAGTCCGCCAGATCGAGCTCCGCCGAGCGCTTGCCCATGGCGTTGGAGATGTACTGGTCGAGCAGCTCCGGTCGCGCCGGCGCGTCGATCCGGAGGACCTCGGCGCCGAGGCAGGCGAGCAGCTGGGTGCAGGCCGGGCCGGCGAGGACGCGGGTGAGGTCGAGGACCCGTACGCCCGCCAGTGGGAGGCCGTCTCCGGTGGGAACGGCCGGGCGCGTGCCGGTGGTCTCCTGGGTCACCCAGGCGTCGCCGGCTGTGGCGAGCGCGTGCGGGTGAGCACCCCACTCCCGCTCGCTGCGCACGACCGTCGCGATGCCGCCGGCGACGACGATGCGGTCGGCGGCCTCTGCTGCCGGCAGCGCGGCCACCTTCGCGTCGAGCTCGTCGCGGGTGGTGGCGCCGAGCGCGCGTGTGATCGCGGCGGCGTGGTGCGGGAAGTTCGCGTGGGTCCGGATCCAGCCGTCGGTGGCCCGGACGAAGCCGGACATCGGCGCCCACGCCTGGGGTGCACGGCCGTCGATGCGGAGGTGGTCGACCGCGGCGAAGGACGACGCGACCAGGCTGGGCGTGGCGCTGACCTCGCGCCCGGGCGCGCACTCGGCGACGGCGCCGCGGACCGCCTCGACCGCGCTCGTCGCGAACGCCTCGACGTCGAAGGGGCCGGGCCACCACCGGGGGCGATCGTCAGCCATGACAGCACCCTAGCCAGCCGGAGGGCCGGGTCGGCGGGGCGCAAGGGCCGGGTCGGCGGGGTGCGAGGGCCGAGTCGGCGGGGTGCGAGGGCCGAGTCGGCGGGGTGCGAGGGCCTACTCGACGGGGCGGCCGGCGACCAGGGTGCGCTCCACCGGCATCGTCCGCAGCTCGGCGGGCGTGGCGGCGAGAGGGTCGCGGTCGAGGAGGACCAGGTCCGCACGGCTGCCGACGCCCACGGTCGGCTGGCCGTCGACGCTGGCGGCGAGCGCCTCCCGTACGGTCAGCGCCTGGGCCGGGTGCCACGGCTCGCGCTCGTCGCCGCTGCGGTGCACCGCGGCCGCGATCGCGAGCCACGGGTCGAGCGGCGCGACCGGGGCGTCACTGCCCAGCGCCAGCGTGACTCCGGCGTCGCGCAGCCAGCCGAACGCGAAGCTGCGCTCCCCCGCGGCCGGCCAGACCCGGTCGGCGACGTCGCGGTCGTCGAGCAGATGGGCCGGCTGGACGCTCGCGATCAGCCCCAGCTCGGCCATCCGGACGGCGTGCTCGCGCTGGATGAGCTGGGCGTGCTCGATGCTGCCACCGGCTCCGGTGCGGGCGTAGGCGTCGAGGGCGATGCCGACGGCCCGGTCGCCGATCGCGTGGGTCGCCACCGTCACGCCCTGGGCGTGGGCGCGCGCGAGCGCCGCCTCGAGGTCAGCGGCCGTCAGGTTGGGGGCGCCGTGGGCGCCGGTGTCGGCGTACGGATCGCAGCACCAGGCCGTCCGGCTGCCGAGCGAGCCGTCGCTGATGATCTTGAGCGAGCCGAGGGTCAGCCCGGGCCTGATCTCGTCACCCGTGCGGCCGCCCCGGAAGGCGTCCAGGTCGTAGGTCGCGCACCGTACGCGCAGGAGGTCGCAGCCCGCGTCCCAGCGCTGCGCCCAGTCATCGTGGTGGACCCCGAACTCGAGGTCGACGAGGCCGACCACGCCGAGCCGGGCGGCGGAGCGCAACATCCGCGCGTAGGCGGCGGGCGTGGCCGCCTCCGCCTCCAGGGCGTCGAGTCGCGGGCTGGCGGCGTACCACTCGGTCTCGCGGACGACGGTGTCGCGCCGCGGGAGACCGAGGAGGTCCAGCGCGGCGGTCGACATCCAGGCGTGGTGGAAGTCGGAGTTGATCAGCACGACCGGGGTCGGCCCGGCGACGGCGTCGAGCTCGGCGACGGTGACCGGTCGGGGCCACGTGCCGGCGCGGTGGCCGGCACCGACGACCGGGTCGCCGGGCCGCTCCCGCAGCCGCTCGGCGACCGCGGCCAGGGCCTCCTCGGGCGAGCCCGCGGCGCCCAGATCCAGGCGCGTGGTGGTCCGCGCCCACTGGCCGGCGTGCACGTGCTGATCCCACAGGCCCGGGATGAGCCAGCGCCCCTCCGCGTCGTACGTCTCGCGCCGCCCGGACGGATCGAGGCGGGGACCGATCTCGGCGACGCGGCCGTCCGCGATGAGGACGTCGACCGGCACGGCTGGCGCAGGCGTCGTCACGGGCACGACCCGGGCGTTCCTGATCAGCACGTCGCTCAGCATTCGGTGACGGTGCCCCCTTCGACGCGGAGCTGTCGGGTGGTGTGCACCGCGGCGAGCATCCGACGGTCGTGGGTGACCAGCAGCAGCGTGCCGGGATAGGTGTCGAGGGCCTGCTCGAGCTGCTCGATCGCCGGCAGGTCGAGATGGTTGGTCGGCTCGTCGAGGACCAGCAGGTTGACGCCGCGTGCCTGGAGCAGCGCGAGCGCCGCGCGGGTGCGCTCGCCGGGGCTGAGGCTGGCGGCCGGCCGGGTCACGTGGTCGGACTTGAGGCCGTACTTGGCCAGCAGCGTCCGGACCTCCTCGGGATTCTGGTCCGGGACGTGCGCCTGGAAGGCGTCGACCAGGATCGCCTCGCCCTCGAACAGCCGACGGGCCTGGTCGACCTCGCCGACGACGACACCGGGGCCGAGGTAGGCGGTGCCCTCGTCGAGCGGGATCCGGCCGAGGAGGGCGGCCAGCAGGGTGGACTTGCCGGCGCCGTTGGGGCCGGTGATCGCGACCTTCTCCGCCCACCCGATCTCGAGGTCGACCGGGCCGAGGACGAAGCCGCCGCGGCGGACGACGGCCCTGGCCAGCGCGGCGGTGACCGCGCCGGATCGGGGAGCGGCGGCGATCTCCATCCGCAGCTCCCACTCCTTGCGGGGCTCCTCGACGGCGTTCTTCTCCAGGCGCTCGATCGCCTTCTCGGACTGGCGGACCTTGGCGGCCTGCTTCTCGGAGCGATCGGCCTGCCGGTTGCGCAGCGACTTGTCGGGCTCGCTGCCCTGCTTGCGCATCGCGTTGCGGACGCCCTGGGTCATCCAGTTGCGCTGGGTGACCATCCGGTCGCCGAGGGCGCCGAGCTTGCCGGCGTACTCCTCGTACTCCTCACGGGCGTGTTGCCGGGCGATCTCGCGCTCGCGCAGGTAGGCGTCGTAGCCGCCGCCGTAGAGGTTGACCTGGTGCTGGTGCAGGTCGAGCTCGAGGACGCGAGTGACGGTGCGGGCGAGGAACTCACGGTCGTGGCTGACCACGATCACCCCCGCGCGCAGGCTCGTGACGAAGCGCTCGAGCCGGTCGAGACCGTCGAGGTCGAGGTCGTTGGTCGGCTCGTCGAGCAGGAAGAGGTCGTAGCGGCTCAGGAGGAGGGAGGCGAGGTTCGCGCGCGCAGCCTGCCCGCCGGACAGGCCCGTCATCAGGGCGTCGGTGCCGACCGTCAGGCCGAGGTCGGCGAGCACCTCGTCGCTGCGCTCCTCCAGGTCGGCGCCGCCGAGGGCGAGCCAGTGGTCGAGCGCCTCGGCGTACTCGTCGGGGTCCTGGTCGTAGTGGGCGGTCGCGTGGTCGTAGCGGGCCTGGGCGGCCGCGACACCCGTACGGCGGGCGAGGAACTGCGCCACGGTCTCGCCCTCGCGGCGCTCGGGCTCCTGCGGGAGGTAGCCGATGGTCGCCGACGGCGGGCTGGTGGCGACCGAGCCGGCCTCGGGCGCGAGCTCGCCCGCGATCGTACGAAGGAGGGTGGACTTGCCGGCGCCGTTGGGACCGACCAGGCCCACTACGTCACCGGGCGCGACGACGAGGTCGAGCGCGTCGAACAGGACCTTGGCGCCGTGCCCGCTGGAGAGATCCTTGACCTGCAGGGTGGCGCTCATGAGGCGCAACGCTAGCGATAGTTGCCAACGCGCTTTCCACTACCGGGCGGTAACCTCCGGGCCATGGGCAAGCGACCGAGCGCGACCGAGCTGATCGACCTCGTCCTCGACGAGGGGTCCTGGGAGTCGTGGGACGCACCGCCGTCCTACGGCGAGATCTCGGAGGCCTATCAGGCGGATCTGGTGGCGGCGCGGGAGAAATCGGGTGTCGACGAGGCGGTGATCACCGGCGCCGGCGCGATGCACGGACGCCGGGTCGCGGTCGTGGCCTCGGAGTTCCGCTTCCTGGCCGGCTCGATCGGGCGCGCGACCGCGGAGCGGTTGATCTCCGCGATCCAGCGCGCGACCGCTGAGGGCCTCCCGCTGCTCGCCGCACCCGCGTCCGGCGGCACCCGGATGCAGGAGGGCACGCCCGCCTTCGTCCAGATGGTGCGGATCGGCGAGGCCGTGGCCGCGCACCGCGCCGCCGGGCTCCCCTACCTCGTCTACCTGCGCCACCCCACCACGGGCGGCGTGATGGCCTCGTGGGGATCGCTCGGCCACGTCACCGTCGCCGAGCCCGGCGCGCTGCTGGGGTTCCTCGGCCCGAAGGTCTACGAGGTGCTGCAGGGCCGGGCGTTCCCCGAGGGGATCCAGCAGGCGGAGAACCTCTACGCGCACGGGATCATCGACGGCGTGGTGCCGCCCGAGGAGATCGCGGCGCTGCTCGACCGGGCACTGACGATCCTGACCGCCCGGCCCGCTCCCGCTGCTCGTCCGGCGAGCGCCGGCGAGCGCACCGAGACCCCTGTCGCGTCCCCCGACACGTGGGACGCGATCACCCGCTCCCGCCGCCCGGACCGCCCCGGCGTACGGGCGCTGCTGAAGCTGGCCGCCACCGACGTCGTACCGCTGAACGGCACCGGGCAGGGCGAGCGTGACCCGGGCGTGATGACCGCGCTGGCGCGGTTCGGCGACGCGCCGTGCCTGGTGCTGGCGCAGGACCGCCGCGAGCAGGCGGTGCAGCCGTTCGGTCCGGAGGGTCTGCGCGAGGCGCAGCGCGGGCTGCGGCTCGCGGCCGAGCTGCGGCTGCCGGTGCTGACCGTGATCGACACGCGCGGCGCGGCGCTGTCGCCCGAGGCCGAGAACGGCGGCCTGGCCGGCGAGATCGCGCGCTGCCTGGCGGCACTGGTGACCGTGAAGGCGCCGACGCTGTGCCTGATGCTCGGTGAGGGCAACGGTGGCGGAGCGCTGGCCTTCCTGCCGGCCGACCGCGTGGTCGCCGCACAGCACGCCTGGCTCTCGCCGCTGCCGCCCGAGGGCGCCTCCGCGATCGTGTACGGCGACGGGTCGCACGCGGCCGAGATGGCGGCCAAGCAGCGCGTGCTCGCCAGCGAGCTGGCCGAGCTGGGCGTGGTGGACCGGATCGTCGCGGAGATGCCGGACGCGGCCGACGAGCCGCTGGACTTCTGCCGCCGGGTCGGCGCCGTGCTCCAGGAGGAGCTGACCGCGCTGCTCGCGGCCGGTCCGGGGACCCCGGAGACGCGAGCGGCCCGCTACAGCTTCTGACTCAGCCGAGCTGCGCGGCGACGTCAGCGAGGAAGGCCGATCCGGCCGCGCCGTCGATGTGACGGTGGTCGAAGCTGAGGCTCAGCGTGCAGACGTCGCGGATCGCGAGCCGGTCCTCACCGTCCACCGAGACCACCCAGGGCCGCTTGTCGATGGCACCGAAGCACAGGATCGCGGACTCACCCGGGTTGATGATCGGGGTGCCGCCCTCCATCCCGAGCGGGCCGATGTTGCTGATCGTGAAGGTGCCGCCCTGCTGCTCGGCCGGCTGGGTGCGACCCTCGCGCGCCACCCCGATCAGGTCGGCGATCGCGCGCCCGAGATCGGGGGTGCCCATCAGGTCGGCGTCCTTGATGTTGGGCACGATGAGACCGCGCGGGGTCGCCGCCGCGATGCCGAGATTGACGTAGTGCCGCAGCACCACCTCCTGGGCGTCCTCGTCCCACAGCGCGTTGAGCAGGGGATGACGGCGCAGTGCCTCGACGCACGCCTGGGCGAGGACCAGCAGCGGGCTGACCTTGACGCCGTCGTACGCCCGATCCTGCTTGAGCTCCTCGACGCGGCGCATCGTGGCGGTGACGTCGACCGTCGTCCACACCGTGACGTGCGGGACGGTGAAGGCGCTCGCCGCCATCGCCTGGCCCATCATCTTGCGCACGCCCTTGATCGGCTCGCGGGTCGTCCGTCCGGTGAAGACCGGCGCCGGGACGTCGTACGCCCTGCGCCTGTCCGCGGTGGGCGCCGTATGACGTCCCGCGAGGTCGGCGGTGGTGATCACGCCGTCCGTGCGGGCGGGAGTCACGTCGGCCAGATCGATGCCCTGCTCGCGGGCCGCCGCGCGGGCGGTCGGCTTGGCCAGGAACCGCGGACGGCGGGCGACCGCGGCCGTCCTCGGGCCGGAGCCGACCAGGGTGAGCGGCTGCTCCTCCTCGACGACGACGGCTCCCGCGGACTCGGCGGGCTTCTCCGCCGACGCGTCCGGATCTTCTCCCGATCCGGCGGTGTCACCGACCCGGATGATGGGGGTGCCGACGTCGACGGTCTCGCCCTCCTGCACCAGCAGCGCCTGCACGTAGCCGGCGAAGGGTGACGGCAGCTCGACGACGGACTTGGCGGTCTCGATGTCGCACACGACGTCGTTGACCTTGATCTGGTCCCCGACCTTGACGTGCCAGCTGACGAGCTCGGCCTCGGTCAGGCCCTCACCGACGTCGGGCAGCTTGAACTCGTTCACCATCTGACTCGCTCCCTCGCTCGCTCGTCTCCGTCGGTCACCACGCGAGACTCCGATCGACCGCGTCGAGCAGCTTGTCGAGGTCGGGCAGGAAGTGCTCCTCGGCCCGGGCCGGCGGGTAGGGGGTGTCGAAGCCGCCGACGCGCAGCACCGGAGCCTCGAGGGAGTGGAAGCACTCCTCGGTGATCCGGGCAGCCACCTCGGCGCCGACCCCGAAGGAGACGTGGGCCTCGTGCATCACGATCGCGCGCCCCGTCCTCCGTACCGACGCGAACACCGGCGCGAGGTCGAGCGGCGAGAGCGTGCGCAGGTCGATCACCTCGAGCGACCGGCCCTCGCTCTCCGCGGCCGCCGCGGCCGCGAGCGCCGTCTTCACCGTCGGGCCGTAGGCGAGCACGGTGACGTCCTCACCGGCGCGGGCGACGCGCGAGGCCCACAGCGGCATCGGCGGCACGGCGAGGTCGAGCTCGGCCTTGTCGGAGTAGTAGAGCCGCTTCGGCTCGAGGAAGACGACCGGGTCCGGCGAGGCGATCGCCTGCTGGATCATCCAATAGGCGTCGACCGGGTTCGAGCAGGCCACCACCTTGAGCCCCGGCGTATGGCAGAACTGCGCCTCCGGCGACTCGCTGTGGTGCTCCACGGCGCCGATGCCACCGGCGAACGGGATCCGGATGACCATCGGCATCGACACCTTGCCGCTGGTGCGGAAGTGCATCTTCGCGACCTGGTTCACGATCTGGTCGTACGCCGGGTAGACGAACCCGTCGAACTGGATCTCGACCACGGGGCGGTAGCCGCGCAGCGCGAGGCCGACCGCGGAGCCGACGATGCCCGACTCCGCGAGCGGCGTGTCCATGACACGCTCCTCGCCGAAGTCCTTCTGCAGACCGTCGGTGATCCGGAAGACACCGCCGAGGCGGCCGATGTCCTCACCCATCAAGACGACCTTCGGGTCGTTCTCCATCGCCTTGCGCAGGCCGGCGTTGAGCGCCTTCGCGAGCGTGATCATGACGCGGCCCCCTCGAACGTCGCGAGGTAGGCGTCGAACGCATCACGCTGCGCGGCCAGCTCCTCGCTGATCTCGGCGTTGACCCGGTCGAAGAGCTGGTGCGCGGTCGGCTCGGCCATCGCCCTCACCCCGGCGCGCAGCCGCTCGCCCAGGGCGTCGCCCTCGGCGTCGAGGTCGTCGAAGAAGGCCTGGTCGGCGAGGTCGTCGGTCCGCAGGTAGGCCTCCGCCCGGGCCAGGGGATCGCGCTGCCGCCATTGCTCGAGCTCGTCGTCCAGCCGGTAGCGGGTCGGGTCGTCGGTGGTGGTGTGCGCGCCCATCCGGTACGTGTACGCCTCGATCAGCGTCGGGCCCCCGCCGTCGCGGGCCCGCTGGAGCGCGGCCTCGGTGACCGCCCGTACGGCCAGCACGTCGTTGCCGTCGACCTGGACGCCGGGGAAGCCGAAGCCCTCGGCGCGCCGGTAGAGCGGGATCCGCGACTGCCGCTCGAGCGGCTCGGAGATGGCCCACTGGTTGTTCTGGCAGAAGAAGACGACCGGCGCCTGGTAGGAGGCGGCGAAGACGAAGGCCTCGTTGACGTCACCCTGCGAGGTGGCGCCGTCGCCGAAGTGCGCGACCACGGCGGTGTCGCGGTCGGGGTCGCCGGTGCCGATGGCGTGGTCTCGCTGGACGCCGAGGGCGTAGCCGACGGCATGCAGCGCCTGCGCGCCGATCACCAGCGTGTAGAGCTGGAAGCCGGTCTCGAGCGGGTCCCAGGAGCCGTAGTCGATGCCCCGGAAGAGCGAGAGCACCTGGAGCGGGTCGATGCCGCGACACCACGCTACGCCGTGCTCGCGGTAGGTCGGGAAGACGTAGTCCTGGGGGCGCAGCGAACGACCGGCGCCCACCTGCGCGGCCTCCTGACCGGCCAGTGGCGCCCAGAGGCCGAGCTCGCCGTGGCGCTGCAAGGCGGTCGCCTCGAGATCGAAGCGCCGTACCAGTGCCATGTCGCGGTAGAGGGACCTGATCTCCTCAGGGCCTCCGCGGAAGTCGTAGTCCGGATGCTCGAGGCGCTCGCCGGTGGGAGTGAGCAACTGCACGAACCCGGCCTGATCCAACCCAGCCATCCTGTGCTCCTTCGTCCTGCGGCTCGCACGGGATCGCCGCGCTGCCGTCGCCGAGGGATCTCCGTCCACCGCCGCAGGGGTGGCGCGCCTGTGGTCCAGGTCACCCGCTGCTGTCCAAAGTAGCGCGCCGGAAAGTTACTCGCGAGTGGGCTCGGCGTGCCGATAGGACCGCGACACATATCGGTTCTGGAGCAACACGTTGAAGCAGCGGTTCACGGCGAGCATCGCCACCCTCATCCTGGTCCTCGGTGCACTCGCCGCCACCGTCGGCGCCGGCCCGGCCGACGCCCGCCGGCACAGCCCCCGCCCGATCACCGAGCACACCATCGCGGACCCGTCCGTCGTGCCGTACGCGTCCGGCTTCCTGGCGATCAGCACCGGCGTCGGCGCCCCCGGTGCGGTCGCCTCCAGCGTCTCGGGACAGTGGCACCGCACCGGTCCGCTGCTGCGTCACCTCCCGCCCTGGGCGAAGAACCATGTGGTCTGGGCGGCTGACGCGGCCCACGAGGGCCGACGCTGGGTGATGTACTACTCAGCCCCTGTCCGCGGCCTGGGACACGACGCCCGCTGCATCGGGGTCGCGGTCTCCAGCAACCCCGCTCGGGGCTTCGACGCGCGCGGCCGCCGGCCGCTGGTCTGCCCGTACGGCGCCCACGCCCGGGCCGACGACCGGCTCCCCGGCCGCGCCCGCTCGCTCCCGCACCGCGGCGTGATCGACCCGTCCTACTTCCGCAGCGGCAGGCACAGCTACCTGCTCTACCGGACCCAGGGGACGCCCGCCACGATCCGGATCGTGCGGCTGCGCCACCACGGCCTGCGGGCCACGCGGCACAGCCACCAGATCCTGCGCACCCGCCACGTCACCGAGAACCCGGTCCTGGTCAGGCGCCACCACCGATACGTCCTCTTCGCCTCCCAGGGCTTCTACGGCAGCTGCGCGTACCGGACCTCGTGGCGCGCCTCCCGCTCGCTGCGCCACTTCCCGAGCCGCGGTCATCAGCTGCTCTCCCGCCGCCGCACCCGGATCTGCGGCCCGGGCGGTCTCGACGTCGCCGGGCGGACCGTCTTCTTCCACGGCTGGCTCTGCGGCGACCGCGGACGCCACTGCCGCCACAGTCGCGACTACACCCATCGGGCGGCCGCCCACCGCAGGATGTACGCGGGTCGGCTGCAGTGGCACCACGGCCGGCCGCACGTGCAGGTGCTGCGCGGCTGATCACTCCCTGATCACCTGCCGATCAGCGTCCGCCAGGCGGTCGGGATCGGCACGTCCCGCGCCGGGAGGTCCGGATCCACGTCACGGGTGACCTGCCCGGGCGGCGGTGCCGTCCAGGATGCCTGCGCCGGACGCGTGGCGAGCCGGACGTACGGCGCCGGGGCGTCGAGCACCAGCTCGGCGCAGACCAGGGCCGCGAGCGGCTGCAGGGTGGCGCTCGCCCAGTGCGAACGCACCCAGGTATCGCCGGCCAGGGTCCCCTGCTCGGGCAGGAGCATCAGCCACTGCGGCGGCACCCGTACGGCCTGGGCGACCGGCGGCAGGCCGGCGGTCGTGAGGAGCGCTTCGCCCGCGCTCCCGCGTGGCACCCGGTAGCGCGCGGCATGCTGACCGCCGTCCATCGCGACCAGCCACGCGTCGACGCCGTCGGCACTCACCACGGCGCCCGTGCCCGAGGCGGTGACGACCGCCCGCGCCGGCCTCGCCGCCACCGCGAGGCCGGCCCTGTCGGCGGTGCAGGCGCTCGCCGTCATCGGGGGCCCGGGTGTGAGCAGCGCCCTGATCCCGTATCCCGCGACGAGAAGGACTCCGAGGACGACGCTCGCCACCGCCGCGCCGCCGCGCGCCCGGTGGGTCTCGCCGGGGACGGCGACCAGGGCGTCGACGAGTCGCCGGCGCTCGTACGCGTCGGCCTCGGCCTGCTCGGCCCGGGTGAGTCCCGTGGTGATCACGGCTCACACCGGGAGCCGGTCGAGGAGCCCGCCGGCCAGGACGAAGAGCGGCACCAGCGCGGCCAGCAGGATCGCCTCGCCGAGATCGAGCAGCCGCTCGCCACGGCCGCTGTGGGGCCGGACGGCGCCCACCAGCACCGCCAGGCAGGCGGTGGCCGCGAGGCAGGTCCCCGACCGGCCGAGGGTGGCGACGAAGGGCGCCGCGCCCACCAGGATGACGCCGGCGGCGATGGTCAGCGCGGTCAGGATCGCGTACGCGCGGCGGGCCTCGGCGGCCCCCGCACCCGCCGACGCACCACCTGGCGCACCGCTCAGCGCGAGCGCGAGTCGCGGGAACAGTCCGCGGCCGAGCACCACGCCGACCAGCAGCGATGCCAGCGACACCGCGACCCCGTGACCTGGCATCGGGAGGCCGCGCCCGAGGACGATGCCGAGCAGGGTCCCGCCCGCCACCGCCGCACCGGCGTGGGCGAGGGCCACGGCGCGACCCGCATGCTCGCGCGCGACGGAGTCGGCGAGTGCCTCGACCGGGTCGTCGTACCGTCGCGGCGCGGGCGGCGCGACACCGGTGGTGAGCGTGAGGATGCTCCCGTCGGCCACACCCTGGCCCTGCAGACCGGTCTCCGGGGCGAGACGCCGCCCGTCGAGCCGCGTCAGCGCGTAGCCGCGGTGCGCCGTCGTGGCGTCGAGCAGCCCGACGTCGCGGGCGAGGTCGCCGATGAGCTCCGCGACCGGCACCGCGCCGGGCACGGCGAGATCGACCCGCCGTTCGCCCGCGGCGACGGTGATCCGCACGAGCCCGGCGGGGAACAGGTCAGCCACCGAAGTAGCCCGCGGCCTTCCGGTCACCGGCGGCGTAGTTCTCCCGCGAGGTCAGCACCCCTTGCCGGGCGTCGGCGATGATCTGCTGCATCTGGGCGATCTGAGCGGTCCATTCCGCGTGGGCGACGTCGAACGCGTCGCGCGATCGGCCCTCCCAGCCGGCCCCGAAGATCCGGCGCAGCGTCGCGCTCAGCTCGTCGAGGCGGCTCTGCAGGGCCGCGTTGGCGGTGCCGAGGTCCGCGGCCATCTGGCCGAGATCGGCTCCGGCGACGCGGATGGTCCCGTCCGCGTGGTCAGCCATGTCGTCGTCTCCTTCTCACGTACGCGCTCGTCAGCCGAGCCGGTCGGCGATCGCGCGGTAGGCGCTGGACTCGGTCTCGTCGATCCGGGTCGTGGTCGTCCGGGTCGCGCCGATCGCCTCGCTGAAGCCGGTGAGGATCGTGACGATCTGCTGCTCGCGCTGCTGCCAGCTCTGGTGGAAGCCGAAGAACGCACCGGCACCCGCCCCCTGCCACGTCGCCGCCATCGGCTCCACCTGGGCCGCGAGTCGCCGTGCGATCGCGTCGAGATCGCTCTTCGCCGCCGCCACCTCGCGCGCAGCCTGCTCCAGGACGCCCGCGCCCTGATCGATGACACCTGCGGGACCGGTCATGGCCCCTCCTCTCCTGACGGCTTGGCCGTCGGTCGACACCGGATCCCGAATCGCCCGGACCTCCTTCACCTTCCCGGCACCCGTCGCCGGAAACGCGGGCCGGATCGTCTGTGGATAACCCGCTGTGGATAACTCGGCGGCCCGGTTTCGGGCCGCCGAGGGGCGGGAAGGGCACGCTCATGGGATCTCTCGTGCTGCAGCCGCCGCCGGTGCCGGACCGGGCGGAGTCGGGCGGTGTGCTCATGGCCGCCGTCCCGTTGCTCGGCAGCCTCGGCTCGGTCACGCTGATCGTCACGATGGGCGGCCGCGGCGCCCCGGCCTACCTCGCCGCGGGGCTGTGCCTGGTCGCGAGCCTCGGCTTCGTGGCCGCCCAGGTCGGGGGTCGACGACGCCAGCGCCGGCAGCGGATCGTCGCCCAGCGCAGCGACTATCTGGCGTACCTCGCCTCGGTCCGCGATCGGGTGCGCGCCACCGAGGAGCAGCAGCGCGACACCGCACTGCGACGCCACCCGAGTCCTGCGGCGCTGCCGGCTCTCGCGGCGGAGGGCTCGCACCTCGCCGAGCGCGGCCCGGCCGATCCCGACTTCCTCCGGATCCGGTACGGCGTCCGCTCGGCGCCGCCCGACCTCGAGCTGTCGCTCCCCGACCCGGCGGCCCCAGGTCGACCGGACCCGGTCTGTGTCCGGGCACTCGATCGGCTGGTCGCGGTCCACCGCGATGTGCCGGATCAACCGGTCACGCTCGATCTGCGTGAGCACCGCCGCCTCCGGGTCGTGGGCGAGCCGGACGCGGCCCGCGCGACGGCCCGCGCCCTGATCTGCTCCGCGACCGCCCGCCACGCGCCGGAGCACGTGCTCGTCGCCGTGCTGACCACACCCGCCGCCCGGGCGCAGTGGGACTGGCTGAAGTGGCTGCCGCACGCCCTCAGCCCGCGTCGTGCGGATGCGGTCGGCGCCTGCCGGCTGGTCGCGACGTCCACCGACGAGCTCGACGCGCTGCTGCCGGGCGACGACGACCCCGAGCAGCCGCACATCCTCCTCGTCCGCGACGGGGACCTCGCCCCCACGGCCGAGCGGCCGGGTGTCACCGTCGTCGAGCTGGGCCCGGCCGCCGCCGGACCCGATCCCGGCGGCACCGTCCTCGACGCGGCGGGCCTGCTGGGCGATCGACTCGACCCGATCGTCGCGGAGGCCTACGCGCGCCGCTGGGCGCCGCACCGCCGTACCCGCTCGATCACGCGCGGCCCGCGCGACCTGATGGCCCTGCTGGGCGCCGGTGACGTGCGGGCGCTGGATCCGGCCGCCGGCTGGCGTCCGCGCCCCGAGCGCGAGCGGCTGCGCGTCCCGATCGGGGTCGACGACACCGGCGAGCCGGTCCATCTCGACCTCAAGGAGTCCGCGCAGCAGGGCATGGGTCCGCACGGGCTGCTCGTCGGCGCCACCGGCTCGGGCAAGTCTGAGCTGCTGCGCACGCTGGTGGTCGGGCTGGCGGCCACCCATGCACCGGACGAGCTCAACCTGGTGCTCATCGACTTCAAGGGCGGCGCGACCTTCGCCGGGACGGCCGGGCTGCCCCACGTCTCGGCGGTGATCACCAACCTCGCCGACGACCTCGCCCTGGTCGACCGGATGCAGGACGCGCTCCTCGGGGAGCTGACGCGGCGACAGGAGCTGCTGCGGGCGGCCGGCAACCTGGCCTCGATCACCGAGCACGCCCGCGCGCGGCGCACCGACCCGACGCTGGCGCCGCTGCCGACGCTGCTGATCGTGGTGGACGAGTTCTCCGAGCTGCTCACCGCCAAGCCCGAGCTGAGCGATCTCTTCGTCGCGATCGGCCGGCTCGGTCGCTCGCTCGGGCTCCATCTGCTGCTCGCCTCGCAGCGCCTCGAGGAGGGCCGGCTACGGGGGCTCGAGTCGCATCTGTCCTACCGGATCGGGCTGCGCACCTTCTCGGCACACGAGTCGCGGGCGGTGCTCGGTGTCCCCGACGCGTACGACCTGCCGGCCAGGCCCGGCGCCGGCTATCTGCGCAGCGGACCCGAGACGCTGGTGCGGTTCCAGGCGGCCTACGTATCGGGCCCGGCGCCGGTGCCCGTCCCGGAGCAGGCGCACGCGGCCGGGATCCTCCCGTACGACGTGAGGCCCATCGAGCAGCCCGACGAGCCGATTGTGGACCGCGAGCAGCCGCCGGTGCGCACGGTGCTCGACCTCGCGGTCGAGAGGCTGACCGGGCGAGGGGCGCCCGCGCACCGGGTCTGGCTGCCACCGCTCGACGAGCCGCCGCGGCTGACGGCCCTGATCGGCGAGCACGCCGAGCTCGTCGTCCCGGTCGGCGTCGTCGACCGGCCACGGGCGCAGCGCCGCGACACCCTCGCCCTGGACCTGCGCGGCGCCGCCGGCCACGTGGCGATCGTCGGAGGTCCCCGCTCCGGGAAGTCGGCCCTGCTGCGCACGATCGTCTCGACGCTCGCCCTGACGCTGTCGCCGCGCGAGGCGCAGATCTATGCGATCGACCTGGGCGGCGCGCTCACCGGGTGGAGCGGGCTGCCGCACCTCTCCGGGCTCGGCACGCGCAGCACGCCGGACGTCGTGCGCCGGATCGTGGCCGAGGTCCGCCAGCTCCTCGAGCAGCGCGAGGGGGCACCGGACGGTGGCACGATCCGTCACCCGCATCTCTTCCTGGTGGTCGACGGCTGGGCCGGGCTGCGGGCCGAGTTCGAGGACCTGGAGGGCGAGCTCCAGCAGGTGGCAGAGCGCGGTCTCGCGTACGGCATCCACCTCGTGACGTCCGCCGCCCGCTGGACCGACTACCGACCCGCGCTGCGCGACCTCCTCGGCTCGCGCCTGGAGCTGCGCCTCGGCGAGGTGAGCGACTCCGCAATCGATCGCCGGCTCGCCGCGACGGTCCCCGCCGGACGTCCCGGGCGCGGCCTCACCCCCGAGGGGCTGCACTTCCTCGCCGCCCGCCCCGGCGACCCGGACAGGGTGATCGCGCAGACGCGTGCGCTGTGGCCCGGCGCGAGCGCGCCTCGGCTGCGGCTGCTCCCGGAGCGGATCGACCTCCACGAGCTGCGGCGGGCCGCCGGAGTCACGGCGGAGACACCCGGCAGGCGGCTGCTCCTCGGCATCGACGAGCGCGTCCTACGGCCCGTCACGCTCGACCCCGACACCGACCCGCACCTGCTGATCCTCGGCGACGCCCGCTCCGGCAAGAGCTCCCTGCTGCGCGCCTACGCGCACGAGGTGATCCGCACGCGGAACCCAGCCGAGGCCCAGCTGGTGGTGGTCGATCCGCGGCGCGCGCTGCTCGGCGACCTGCCGGAGGAGTACGTCGTGCACCACCTGACGTCGGCCGCGCGCTCGGCTCCCGCACTCGAGGAGCTGGCCGCGTACCTCACCCGGCGGCTCCCGGGACCGGACGTCGCGCCCGCACAGCTGCGCGCCCGGTCGTGGTGGCAGGGAGCGGAGGTCTTCGTGCTGGTCGACGACCACGACCTGGTGACCACCGCCTCCGGCTCACTGCTCCTCCCCCTGCTGCCGCTGGTGGCGCAGGCGGGCGATGTCGGGCTCCACCTCGTCGTGGCGCGGCGCTGCGGCGGTGCCTCCCGGGCGCTCTACGAGCCGGTGCTCCAGACCCTGCGCGATCTGGCCACGCCGGGGCTGCTCCTCGACGGCGATCCCGCTGAGGGGCCGCTCCTGGGCACGACCAGGCCCGTCCGTGCGCAGCCCGGCCGGGCGCGCTTCGTCACCCGCGACCGCACCGAGGTGGTCCAGACCCCCTGGATCGATCCGGAGAGCCGGCGTACCGTTTAAGTAATGTAATCTGAGCGACTTAGATAGATTGATTCACCGGATCGTTACCTGACGACAACGTCGCGGCGATCTTGGCGGGCAACGCTTACGACGCACGAACCACCAGACACCCCGGAAGGAGGGGCCCGACATGGAGAACACCACCCCGATCGAGCCGATCGCCCTGGACCGCACCACCCTGCAGCAGTCCAGCCTGCGCGACCGCCACGCCAGCGCCCTGGCCAAGCTGATGGAGGAGCGCGACGACCTGCGCGGCACGTACGCGTTCGCCGACATGGTCGACGACTCGCTGCGCTGGTCCGCCTGAGGCGCGTCGACGAGAGAGTGTTTGAAGCTGGCGCCGTTGGGTTACTAGGCGCTTCCGGCCGGATCCCGTTACGCACGGGGCCCGGCCGGTCGGCTTTCTGCGGGCGGATCAGCGACGCTTGCCGAAGACGCCCTTCAGCACGTTGGTGATGTTGCGCGCCATCTGCTTCTTGCCACGGGGCGCCAACGCCGCCGCGATGTCGTCGGCGCTGTTCCAGGCGGCGTCGGCGATCGAGCCACCGTGGGCGCCGCTCTTCTTCTCGGCCCGCTGTGTCTTGTGGGCTGCGGCCTCGTCGGCCTTCGCCTGCTTCGCCGCGACCTTGGCGTCGGCCTCGGCCTTCTCGGCCGCCTGGGCGGCCTGCATCTTCGCGCCGAGGGTGTCGGCCGCGGAGTCCGTCGGATCGATGGCGGCGCCGTACTTGGCGAACAGCGGCGAGGCCTGCACGGCCGCGCTCACCACCGACGCATCGGTCGCGCCCATCAGCGACTCGGGCGCCCGCAACCGTGTCCACGCCACCGGGGTGGGTGCGCCGCGCTCGTTCATCACGGTCACGATCGCCTCGCCGATGCCGAGGGTCTGGATCACCTGACCCAGATCCGCGTACGAGGAGGTCGGGTAGGTGTTGACGGTCTGCTTGAGCGCCTTCGCGTCGTTGGGGGTGTTGGCCCGCAGCTGGTGCTGGACGCGCGAGCCGAGCTGGGCGAGCACGTCCTCGTGGATGTCGGTCGGCGACTGGCTGATGAAGAAGACGCCGACACCCTTCGAGCGGATGAGCCGGACGGTCTGGGTGATCGTGTCCAGGAAGTCCTTGGAGGCGCCGTTGAAGAGCAGGTGCGCCTCGTCGAAGAAGAAGACCAGCTTCGGCTTGTCCGGGTCGCCGACCTCGGGCAGCTTGCGGTAGAGGTCCGCGAGCAGCCACATCAGGAAGGTGGAGAAGACGGCCGGCTTGTCCGCGACGTTGGGCAGCTCGAGGAGCGAGATCCGGCCGCGGCCGTCGCCCTCGACGACGAGGAACTCGCTGGAGTCGAACTCCGGCCGGCCGAAGAAGGCGTCCGCGCCCTGGTCGGAGAACGCGATCAGCTCGCGCAGGATGACGCCGACCGTGGCCGAGGACAGGCCGCCGAGTCCGGTCAGGTCCGCCTTGCCCTGCTCGGAGGTCAGGTACGTGAGGACGCTGCGCAGATCCGCCAGGTCGACCAGCTCGAGGCCGGCGCTCCTGGCGTAGTGGAAGACCAGCCCGAGCGACGACTCCTGGGTGTCGTTGAGCTCGAGCACCCGCGAGAGCAGGGTGGAGCCGAAGGTGTCGACACTGACCCGGATGGGGACGCCGGAGCCGTTCGCGCCCAGCGCGAAGTACTCCACCGGGAAGCTCTTCGCCGCCCACGTCTGGCCCACCGAGGCCGTCCGCGCGGTCAGCTTGTCGCTGGTCACGCCCGGCGTGGCCAACCCGGAGAGGTCGCCCTTCATGTCGGCGGCGAAGACCGCGACGCCCGCCGAGGAGAGCTGCTCGGCGATCAGCTGCAGGGTCTTGGTCTTGCCGGTGCCGGTGGCACCCGCGACCAGGCCGTGCCGGTTGAGCATGCCGATCGGGATCTTGATGTGGACGTCGGTCAGCGTCTCGGCGTCGGCCATCAGACCGCCCAGCTCGAGCGCCGCGCCGTCGAACACGTAGCCGGGCCGCACGGCCTCGGCGATCGGATTCGTGGACTCCCCCGGGGTCACCGTCATGCATGGAACGGTATCCGCGGATCCCAGGTCGTGGCGATAAGGTCGCAGGGTGATCTTCAAGCGCGTCGGCTCGGACCGGCCTTACCCCGATCACGGCCTGACCGCGCGTGAATGGGCCGCCCTTCCGCCGCGTCAGCTGCGCCTCGACGAGCTGATCACCACCAAGGACACGCTCCAGCTCAGCTCCCTGCTGGACGAGGACTCCACGTTCTACGGCGACCTGTTCGCCCACGTCGTGGAGTGGCGCGGCGAGTACTACCTCGAGGACGGCCTGCATCGAGCCCTGCGCGCGGCCCTCCAGCAGCGCCACGTGCTGCACGCGCGGGTCCACACCCTGACCGACGCCGCTGCCGCGCCGCAGGGGGCCTGAGTGCTCCCCGGCCTCCGTACGCTCCTGTCCCTCACGGTGCTGGCCCTGCTCGTGGTCGCCGTCGGCGGCTGGGGCTGGTCGATGCTCACCGAGCCGTTCCCGAAGAAGGCCGAGGCGCCGGTCTGCAGCTCGGTCGACGTGAAGGCGGGAGATCACGTCTTCCCGGCGCAGGTGACCGTCAGCGTCCTCAACGCCTCCAAGCGCGAGGGGCTGGCCGGCCGCACGATGGCCTCGCTGATCGAGGACGGCTTCGCGCGCGGCACCTCGGGCAACGCGTCCAAGCGCGCCGGAGTGAGCACGGTGCAGATCTGGACCAGCGATCCGCAGAGCCCCGCCGTCCAGCTGGTCGCGGCCTGGCTGCCCGGTGCGAAGGTCGTCCGCCACGCGACGACCGACCCCGGCGTGGTGGTCGTGGTCGGCGACAAGTTCGGCGGAGCCGACAACGGCCCGAAGTCGTACACGGCCAAGACCGACGCGACGATCTGCAGCCCGACGCTCTCGTAGGCGACCAGCCGAGCGACGACCGAGCCCGGAGCGCGCGCAGCCGCCGGCCGCGGTCGCGGGAGACCGCCGCGAAGCGCCCCGGGGGCTAGATCCGCCCGACCCAGCCGGCCAGGCGCCCGTGCCGGGAGACCTGGCGCAGCCGACGCTCGGCCTTCTCCCGCAGGGCGCGCGGCACCACGACCAGCATGTCGTCGCCGCGCCGCAGGACGGTGCGCGGCTCGGCCGGGATGCTCTCGCCCTCGCGGATCACCATCGAGACCGAGGCGCCGCGCGGCAGGCGCAGCTCGCCCACCTCGACGCCGTGCAGCAGGGAGGCCGGCGTGATGGTGATCTGGAGCAGGTCGGCCGCGACCCGCTCGAGCACGGCGACCTCGAGCTCGAAGGCGCGCGCGTCACGTGGTTGCACCAGGCCGAGCAGCTTGGCGATGCCGGGCAGGGTCGGCGCGGTGACCAGGGTGTAGACGACGACCAGCACGAAGACCAGGTCGAAGAGGTGGAGCGAGCCCGGCACCCCGTCGGCCAGCGGGATCGTCATCAGCACGACCGGCACCGCACCGCGCAGCCCGGCCCAGCTGAGGAAGATCGCGTCACGCAGACCCAAGGGCTGCACGATCATCGCCACCAGCACGGCCAGCGGTCTCGCCACGAAGGTGAGGACCAGCCCGGCGACCAGGGCGCGCCCGACGATGTCCCAGGTGAGCGTCTCCGGGCTGAGCAGCAGTCCGAGCATGACGAAGAGCCCGATCTGGGCCAACCACGCGACGCCCTCGGCGAAGCCGCGCGTCACCTGCCGGTGCGGCAGCTCGGCGTTGCCGAGCACCACCGCCGCGACGTAGATCGCGGCGAATCCGCTGCCGTGCAGCACCGCAGCGCCGCCGTCGGCGAGGAAGCAGAGCGCCAGCACGCTGATCGAGTAGAGCCCGGAGGTCGGCAGGGAGACCCGGCGCAGCAGCCACGCGCCTGCCGCGCCGACGACGACCCCGATCAGGACGCCGAGCGCCAGCTCACCGGCCACGATGGCCAGCACGACCCACCACGGGTGATCGTGGACCGTGCCGGCCGAGATGAGGCTCACCAGGACGACTGTCGGGGCGTCGTTGAGACCGGACTCGGCCTCGAGCGCGCCGGTGAGCCGCCGGGGCAGCGGCACCACCCGGAGTACGGAGAACACCGCGGCCGCGTCCGTCGGGGAGGTGACCGCGCCGAGGAGGACCGCGAGCTCCCACGGCAGCCCGAGCAGGTAGTGCGCGCCGAGCGCCATCACGCCCACCGAGACAGCGACGCCGATGGTGGCCAGGGAGAGTCCCAGTCGCATCGAGGGACGCAGAACGCGCCATGACGTCGTGACACCGCCCTCCGCCAGGATCAACGCCAGGGCGGCGAAGCCGAGCGAGTGCGCCATCTCGGCGTTGTCGAAGTGGATCCCCAGCCCGGCCTCGCCGAGCGCGACGCCCATCAGGAGATAGACGAGCAGGGACGGCAGCCCGGCGACCGAGGTCAGCCGGACGGCGAGGATGGCGCAGAGGGTGACGGTGGAGCCCACAAGCAGGAAGAGATCGAGCTCATGGATGCTCACGTGTCACCTCGCTCTTTCCAGCAGGGGCGGCGGGGTGCCAGCCTAGAGGACCACGCGACCAGGCCCTGCCCTTAACCTCGGGGCATGGATTCCCGTCTCGGTGTGGCCCGACGCGCGAACGTGCCGCCGTTCCACGTGATGGACATGATCGAGGCCGCCGCCCGGCGCCAGCGCGAGCACGGCGACGTTCTCTCGCTCCTGGCCGGTCAGCCGCTGACCGGGGCGCCCGCTGCGGTGACCGCCGAGGCGATCCGCCTGCTGAGCAGCGGCGATCCGCTCGGCTACACCCCGGCCACCGGCATCCTGGAGCTGCGCGAGGCGATCGCCGGCCACCACCTCCGGACGCGCGGGATCGCGGTCGATCCCGACGACGTGGTCGTGACGACGGGCGCCAGCGGCGGCTTCCTGCTGGCGTTCCTCGCGGCCTTCGAGGCCGGCGACCGGGTCGCGATGGCGCGGCCGAACTACCCCTGCTACCGCAACGTGCTGACCGCTCTGGGCTGCGAGGTGGTCGAGCTGGAGAGCGGCCCGGAGACACGGTTCCAGCCGACCCTTGAGCAGCTCGCCGCCGTGCCCGACCTCAAGGGCGTCGTCATCGCCAGCCCGGCCAACCCGACCGGCACGATCATGCTGCCCGAGGAGCTCGCCGCGATCGCGACGTGGTGCGAGGCCAACGGCGTGCAGCTCATCTCCGACGAGATCTACCACGGGATCGAGTACGGCGCCGGGGCGACCACGAGCAGCGCCTGGGAGACCAGCCGCGAGGCGGTCGTCTTCGCCAGCTTCTCGAAGTACTTCTCCATGACCGGCTGGCGGATCGGCTGGATGCTCGTGCCGCGGCGGCTGCGCCGCGCCGTCGACGTGCTCACCGGGAACTTCACCATCTGCCCGCCGGCGCTGGCGCAGTACGCGGCGGTGGCCGCGTTCAGCGAGGAGTCGTACGCCGAGCTCGACGGGCACGTCGCGCGCTACGCCTCCAACCGGGAGCTGCTCCTGGGCGGGCTCACGGAGCTCGGCATCGACCGGTTCGCCCCGGCCGACGGCGCGTTCTACGTCTACGCCGACGTCAGCCACCTCACCGACGACACCATGGCCTGGGCGAGGTGGCTGCTCGCCACCCACGGGGTCGCACTGGCGCCCGGCGCCGACTTCGACACCGAGGACGGCCATCGCTTCGTCCGCTTCAGCTTCGCCGGGGACGCCCTCGAGATCACCCGGGCGCTCGACCGGTTATCCACAGCCGTGCGCGGCTGACGTTTCGCGGGCTCCTCCGCGGGCAGCGTCCTGGACGGGACGGCACGACCTGAGGAGGAGAACGATGATCGGAGATCCTGGGGCGATCCGCGCCCTGGCCCGTCCCCTGCGCCGCCGCGCCGACGAGCTGCACACCCTGAGTGATCGGCTGCTCGACCAGGCCCGGGCGACGTCCTGGCAGGGCGTGGCGGCCGACGCGATGCTGGTCGCCGTGGGCGGCTCGGCGAACGGCCTGCGGCGCACCGCCGACCTGCACGACGAGGCCGCCGACGCCCTCGAACGGCACGCCGACCACGTCGCCGCGGCCCTGGCCGCGATCGAGGGCGCCCTGCACGCGCTCAAGAGGGTGATGGGAGCGGTGACATGAGCGCCGACATCACCGGGATCAGCGGCGGCCCGGTGCTGAGCGCGGAGTACGACCAGCTGGAGCGGCTCGCCGGGACGTTCGCGCACGCCGGGCTCGTGCTCGGGGAGTGGCTGGCACTGCCGACCGCCACGCTCCTCGACCCCGACCTGGTCGCGTCCGCATCCCTCGCGCCGGTCAGCTTCGCGCAGGTCGAGGCCCGCCTGGGCCTGACCATGATCGGGCCCGACTCGCTGGTCCAGGCGGCCGCCTCGTGGGCCGAGCTCGCCCTCGGCGTGATCGCGGCGCGCGGCGTCATCGAGGAGGTCGACAGCGGCGAGGTGCAGCGGCTGTGGACCGATGCTGACGAGGTGATCCGGCTCAGGACGGCCGGTCTCCCCTCGATGGACACGCTGACCGCAGCGGCCGGGGGCGGCCTCGGCCTGATCACCGCCACTCTCGGCGCAGCGAACGTGAGCGCGGGCGCCGGGCTGCTGGCCCGGCACCAGGGCCCGGACACCGCGACCACCACCCAGCCCGTGACCGTCGGACCGTCCGCGGGCCCGCGGGATCTCGCCGACCTCACACGTCACCTCGGCCTGCTCGCCGACGCGGCCGACGGCAGCGTCGAGGTGCAGACCCTGACGGCGGTGGACGGCAGCATCCGGCACATCGTCTACCTGCCCGGCACCGACGACATGAACCCCTTCAGCCACGACGCGCAGGTCCGCGACATGGCCGAGAACGTCCGCCTCATCGCAGGCGAGCCGACCGCGTACGGCGCCGGGATCCTCGCGGCGATGGCGCAGGCCGGCGTGCGACGGGGGCAACCGGTCCTGCTGGTCGGGCACAGCCAGGGCGGGATGCAGGCGGTCGCGCTCGCCTCGCACGGCACCCCGTACGACGTGACCGACGTGGTCACGCTCGGCAGCCCGACCGCGCAGATCCGGCACTATCCCGCGGGTGTCCAGGTGCTGTCGCTGGAGCACGTCGGCGACGCGGTGCCCGAGCTCGACGGCGCACCGGCCTCGACCAACCCGGCGCAGGTCACCGTCCGCTTCGACGACGGCGTCGAGGGGCTGGTCGCGAACCACTCGTACGGGCACTACCTCGCCGGCTCGCGGGCCGTCGACGCCTCCCACGACGCGACGATCCGGGCGAACGTCGGTGGCCTGGGCAACTTCCTCGCCCCCGGCCAGCACGCCACCTCGCACGTCTTCCAGATCACCCGCGTCCGGGGCGGTTGATGAGAGCTTCCTGAGCGCACGGCCGTGGTCACCTGATTAGCGCCGCCGAACCTCTCGTCCGGGCGTCTCCTCGGTGTCACTCTTCCCCTGTGCGTCGTGTCGTCCTGCCCGTCATCGCGGTGGCCGCGCTGGCCGTCCGGCTGGTGCCGTTGCTGGCCGCGTCCGGGCTGGTGAGCGTCGATCACTATGACGACGGCGTCTACTACGCGGCGGCCGCGTCGCTCGTCGACGGCCGGCTGCCGTACCGCGACTTCGTGCTGCTCCACCCGCCGCTGATCGCGTTGGTGCTGACGCCGTTCGCCGCTCTCGGCCGGCTGACCAGCGACCCGACCGGCTTCCTCCTCGCTCGCCTGGCCTGGATCCTGGTCGGCACCGCCACCGCGGTGCTCGCGGCGCGCTTCGCCGCTCGCTGGGGCACCGGGGCCGCTCTCGTCGCGGGACTGTGGGTGGCGTGCTCGGCCACCGCCTCGTACGCCTCGCAGAGCACGTTCATCGAGCCGGCCGCCGATCTCGCGCTCCTGGGCGGCGTGGTGCTGATCTCCGGCGACCACGAGCGCCCTCGGCGCGAGCTGGCCGCCGGCGTCCTGCTCGGCGTCGCCCTCACCGGGAAGATCTGGTACGTCGCACCGGTCGGCGTCCTGCTGCTGGTGCTCCTGCTCCAACGTCGGTTCCGGCCGGCGCTGCGGGCCGCCGCGACCGCGTCGGTGACCGCCACCGCCATCCTGCTGCCGTTCTTCGTCGCGGACCCCGCCGCCATGTGGCGGATGGTGGTCCACGACCAGCTGACGCGCCGCCCGACCGAGCGGGCGACGCTCGCCGACCGGCTCGCGCTCGGCACCATCGGGCACGACCTCGGCCTCGGGCACCCGGGGATGGTGGCCGCAGCCACGGTCGCGACGGTGCTCCTGGTCGCGGCCACCGTGGCCATCGCACGGTACGAGCGGCAGGCCTGGCCGGTGGCTGCCGTGGCGGCCGCCACGCTGGGGCTCCTCCTGCTCAGCCCGAGCAGCTTCCGGCACTACGGCTCGCTGACCGCGGCGCCGGTCGGGATCACCCTCGCGGTCGGGCTCTCGCTCCTCGGACCACGGATGCTCCCGCACGGACGCACACGGCGGGTCGCCACCGTCGCGCTGGTGGCCACGATCGCGGCCACCGGTGTGCTCACGATCGCGACCTCGCACCTCCGCCCCTTCCCCCGGGCGCAGGTCGCCGCCGTGCTGCCCGCGGGCTGCATCACAGCCGACAGCCCGAGCTCGCTCATCCTCACCGACCGGCTCACCAGCGACCTCCGCGACCGCTGCCCGGTGCCGGTCGACGTCAGCGGGACCAGCTACGGCGTCGGGATCGCCCGGAGCCGCGACGTGCCCTACCTGACGTGGCTGCGGGGCTACCTCACGTCGGGGAGCGCGATGATCCTGACCCGCCGGCCGCACGGCGACGGGCTGAGCCGGCCGGAGCTCGCCGCCCTCGGCCGCCCCGTCTACGACAGCGGCCGGGTACGGGTGCAGCTGCCGCTCAGGCGAGGTCCTTGATGAAGGTCTGCAGCTGGACCAGGTTGCGGCACTCCACCATCGGCACGAGCGCCGCATAGCGGGAGGCCGCCGAGTCGCCGGTGTCCCACTGGCGCCGCACCTCCGGGTTGAGCCACCACTGGTGACGGCTGCGGTCGACGACCTCCTGCAGCGCGGGCAGCGCGAGGTCGGCGTAGTTGGAGCGGGCGTCGCCGAGGATGAGCACCGACGACTTCGGGGTGAGGGCGTCGCCGTGCAGCTCGACGAAGCGGGTGAGCGCGCGGCCGTAGTTGGTCCGACCCATCCGGGCGGCGTGCGCCGAGGACTCGACCAGGCCGGTCATCACGTCGACCAGGTCGGCTCCCGGTCGGAACTGGTCGGTGACCTCGACGATGTCGTCGACGAACGTGAAGGCGCGGACCTTGGTGAAGACCTCGCGCAGCGCGAAGACCAGCATCAGGGTGAAGGTGGCGAAGTTGGCCACCGAGCCGGACACGTCGCACAGCACCACCAGCTCGCTGCGGTGGGGCCGCTTCGGCTTGTGGTGGGTGGTGATCGGGACACCGCCGGAGGCCATCGAGGCGCGGACCGTACGACGGAAGTCGAGCGGGCCGCGATGACGCGACCGCTGCTCGCGCGCCAGCCGGGTGGCCATCCGGCGGGCGAGCGGATAGAGCTCGCGGCGCAGCTCCTCGACGTCGGCTCGGCGCATGTGCAGGAAGTCGAGCCGGTCGATCGTCGGACGCACCGTCACCTGGGCGATGTGCTCGGGCCCCTTCTCCTCCGCGATCCGGCGCCGCGCGTCGGCCTCGACCATCGCGACGTAGGAGCCCGTACGACGCCCGGCGGCGCGCTCGGCCTCCTCCTCGGTCCAGCCGTGGCTGCGCAGCGCCTCGGCCAGCCGCTGGGTGAGATCGTCGGTGGAGAGCCGGCGCAGCGCGGTGTAGGACGACCACGACGACAGCCCCGGCCCACGCCCCGGCATCGACCCGAACCGGCCGACCGCCTCGGCCGCGAGCTCGCGCAGCCGCTCCACGTCATCGGCCGCCAGCGCCTCGAGGATCTGCTCCTGCATCGCGGCGAGCGCCTCGCCGTTGTCCATCGACTCGGCCCTCGGGCCACCCTCAACCGGCCCTCCGGCGCCGTCGACCTGGCCCTCGAGCAGACCGTCGGCGGCGCCCTCCCCGACCAGCCGCGGGAAGTAGAGCTCGAAGAGCTGGTCGAAGGTCGCCCGCTGACCCTGCCGCTTGACCACCGTGGCCGCGTACACGTCGCGCACGGTCGTCCGTGACGACCAGCCGACCGCACCGAGCGCGGTGACCGCGTCCAGGTCCTCCGACAGCGAGACCGGGAGCCCCGCGCCGCGCAGGGCCTCGAGGAACGCGATATGCCGATCGAGCAGGGTCATCGACGCGCCTAACGGAACGGGTGGGCCGACGTCGTGCTCGCGACCGGGCCGCCGGTGGCGAGTCGCAGCTCGCGGCGCGCCCGGTCCTGGTCCGAGACGTGCTTGAGCACCACGCCGAGGGTGGCGTCGATGGTGGCGGCGTCCAGCGTGCCGGCCTGCAGCGCGATCAGGGTGCGCGCCCAGTCGACCGACTCCGCGATCGAGGGCGCCTTCTTCAGCTCCAGCTCGCGCAGCCGCGCCACCACGTCCACGAGCTGTGCGACCACGCCCTCGTCGAGCTCCGGTACGTGCCGGGTGACGATCTCGCGCTCCCGCGACGCCGACGGATAGTCCAGGTGCAGGTAGAGGCAGCGGCGCTTCACCGCCTCGGAGAGCTCGCGGGCGGCGTTGGAGGTGAGCACGACGAACGGGCGGCGCACCGCCTCGATCGTGCCGAGCTCGGGCACGGTCACCTGGAAGTCGGACAGCACCTCGAGCAGCAGGCCCTCCACCTCGACGTCGGTCTTGTCGACCTCGTCGATGAGGAGCACCGTCGGCTCCGTGCGGCGGATGGCGGTGAGCAGCGGGCGCGACAGCAGGAACTCCTCGCCGAAGATCTCGTCGTGTGCCTCGGCCCAGCTCTGCGACCCGGTGCCCTCGACGCCGGCGGCCTGGATCCGCAGCAGCTGCTTCTTGTAGTTCCACTCGTACAGGGCCCGCGCCTCGTCGAGGCCCTCGTAGCACTGCAGCCGGACCAGCTCGGCGTCCGCGGCCCGCGCGACCGCCTTCGCGAACTCGGTCTTCCCGACGCCGGCCGGGCCCTCGATCAGCACCGGCTTCTCCAGCGCACCGGCCAGGAAGGCGACCGTCGCGGTCGCCTCGTCGGCGAGGTAGCCCGTCGCACCCAGGCGGGTGAGGGCGTCGGACGGCGAGGAGAACCAAGCGGGAGCTGCCATGCAGGGCATCTTGCCCTACTGGCGTCACGTCCTGGGCGGAGCCTCGTTGAGCCTGTGTGCAGTTGTTCCGCCACCTCCTCGGGATCGTCTTGGGCCTGGCCCTGACGGCGCTCGTGGTGATCCCGGTGACCGCCGCCGTCGTCTCCTCCGCCGAGGAGGACACGCCGCACGGATCGGTGACCGCGGGCCTGGCGCGCGACCTCACCACCCCCGCTGCGGACGTGCCGGATCGCTGTCACGGCACCGGCGCGCTCATCCGCACGCATGGCCGGATCCACCAGGTCAGCCTCGCCCGCGGTCTGCGGACCTACGAGCACAAGGCGCCCGGCACGTTTCTCAGCCTGTGCCCACGCGGGGACGCGACACCTCAGGGTTCGTGAGCCGCAATCTCAGCGCCGGCTCAGCCAGCGATGGCACAGTGACCCCGTGAGCACTCCGAGCCCTGGCAAGCCGCGCGCGCTGGTCGTCGACGACGACAAGGCCGTCCGGGAGTCGCTGCGTCGCTCGCTGGAGTTCAACGGGTACGACGTGGTGCTCGCCTCCGACGGCGCCGAGGCGCTGGCCGGCATCTCCGCCGCCGCCCCCGACATCGTCGTGATGGACGTGATGATGCCGCGCCTGGACGGCATCGAGACCACGAAGGCGCTGCGCCAGGCCGGGAACGACCTCCCGATCATCGTGCTCACCGCCCGCGACGCGGTCGGCGACCGGGTCGACGGTCTCGACGCCGGCGCGGACGACTACCTCACCAAGCCGTTCGCACTGCAGGAGCTCCTCGCCCGGATGCGGGCGCTGCTGCGCCGCGCCGTCCCGACCGCGCCCGGCGAGAGCGACGAGGTCCTCTCCTACAGCGACCTCACGATGAACATCGCCTCGCGCGAGGTCACCCGCGCGGGTCGCTCGATCGAGCTGACCCGCACCGAGTTCACCCTGCTCGAGATGTTCCTGCGCCGGCCCAAGCGGGTGCTCGAGCGCTCGTTCATCCTCGAGGAGGTCTGGGGCTACGACTTCCCGACCACCGCCAACTCCCTCGAGGTCTACGTCGGCTACCTGCGCCGCAAGACCGAGGCGGAGGGCGAGTCGCGACTGCTGCACACCGTGCGCGGCGTGGGGTACGTGCTCAAGGAATGACCCCCGAGATGACGCTGCCCTTCCCTCAGCGCGTCGCACTCGCCTGGCACCGCCGATCGCTCGCCAGCCGCGTCACGTTGCTCACCACCCTCGCCGTCGGCCTGGTCGTCGCCCTGATCGCGGTGACCGGCTACTTCACCGTCCGCATGCAACTGCAGTCGACGACCGACGAGTCGCTCGTGCAGCGTGCCCGCACCGCGGCGGCGAGCTACAGCAGCCCGGTCGGCCAGCCGGTGCCGCTGTGGGTCCTCGGCGCCGGCGAGACCCGGGTGGCGGTCCTCGCCGCCGGCAGGGTCTACAAGCCCGACTTCGACTCGCGGCCCTTCCCCGAGCCGGGCGCGCCCGAGCGGGCGGTCGCCGACGGTCAGACCACCGGAAGCCTGCGCACCATCTCCGCGGGCGGCGTGACCTATCGGGTCGCGGCAGTCCCCCTCACGCGCGGCAGCGCCCTGGTCGTCGCCCAGTCCCTGGAGTCCCAGGAACGGGTCCTGGCCAAGCTCGGGATCCTGATGCTCATCCTCGGCCTGGCCGGGGTCATCGCCGCCGGCTTCGCCGGCTGGGGCGTCGCGACCGGGGGCCTGCGGCCGGTGCGCCGGCTCACCGACGACGTCGAGCGGATCGCCCGTACGGAGGACCTCACGCCGATCCCGGTCGAGGGCCATGACGAGATCGCCCGGCTCGCCACGTCCTTCAACGGCATGCTGATCGCGCTCTCCGCCTCCCGTGACCGGCAGCGCCAGCTGGTCGCCGACGCCGGCCACGAGCTGCGCACCCCGCTCACCTCGATGCGGACCAACATCGACCTGCTCACCCAGGCCGGCCTCTCCCTCACGGAGGCACAGCGCGAGGAGCTCCTCGACGACGTCCGCGCGCAGATGGAGGAGCTCACCACCCTCATCGGCGATCTGGTCGAGCTCGCCCGCGACGAGCCACTGCCGCCGGTTGTCGAGACCGTCGAGCTACCCGAGGTCCTCGACCACGCCGTCACCCGCGTGCGCCGCCGCGCCCCGTCCTTGGCGTGGGTCGTCGAAGCGGAGCCGTGGTGGGTCGTCGGCGAGGCCCCCGGCCTGGAGCGCGCCATCACCAACCTGCTGGACAACGCCGCGAAGTTCTCCCCCGACGGCGCCACCGTGCACGTGTCCCTCGACAACGGCGTCCTCACCGTCGACGACGAGGGCCCCGGCATCCCCGAGGACGACCTTCCGCACGTCTTCGACCGGTTCTACCGCGCCATGGAGTCGCGCTCGATGCCCGGCTCCGGCCTCGGCCTGTCGATCGTGCGCCAGATCGCCGAGCGCCACGGCGGTACGGTCACCGCCAGCCGTTCCCCGTACGGTGGGGCGCGCCTCGAGTTGCGCCTGCCCGGCGCGGCCGCGCCCATGCCCCGGACGACACCTGTGGAGATCTCCTCGTGAACCTGACGCGCGCTGCGCTCCTGCTCCTCGCGCCGCTCGCGCTCGCCGGCTGCGGCGGTGCAGCGGACAACGGCGCCACCAGCGACCCGACGCCGGCGCCCGCCTCCGCGAGCACCCCGGCCACGTCCAGTGCTTCGTCCAGTGCTTCGCCGACCGGCAAGCCGTTCAACCCGTGCGACGGCCTCGATGTGGCCGCCATCTCCCAGGCACTCGGCTCGCCGCTGAAGCTCGCCACCGGCACCGCAGCTGAGCCGCGCTGCGCGCTGCTGCCGAAGAAGCACGGCGACCCGACCTTCGAGCTCTCCTACCTGTGGTTCGACGGCGGGCTCGACGCGGCCTGGCAGGCCATCACCGACAAGCCGGCCGGCGCGGTCACCGAGCCGCAGATCAAGGGCGCCGACGCGACCAAGCTGATCGTGCAGCGGAAGAAGAGCGGTTACCTGGTGTCGGCGTTCATGCAGAACGGCGACCTCATCCAGTCGCTCAACGGCGCCGCCCTGCCGCCGTACGACGCCAGCGCGATGCAGCGTGCCACCACGGCGATCCTCACCCAGCTCTCGGCGGCTGCCCCGGCCGGATGATCGTGTAGGGCGGCCGGGTCGCCTCCTCGAACGATCGTGCAGGGATCGGGGCTGCCTCGTCCGCGTCGAACGATGGTGCGGCGAGCGAGCGCCGCCACTGCGGAGCGGACATCTGTTCGACAGGAGGGCCCTTCTCCTGCGGAGCGGACATCTGTTCGGCGTCGTCGGAATGCCCCGCCGAACGGGACAGCTGTTCGACGCGCGCCACGGGGTCGCCGCCGGCGAACATCTGTGCGGCCCCGAGCAGGATCAGCGTGCACGCGACCTCGAACTCCGCTCGGGCGGCGGCGCGATCCGGGTGGCGGCGCGCGTCCCAGAGCGCGACGGCACTGGCGTGGAGCGCGTCGACCGTCGGGGCGTCGATCGGCCGTGGAGGGTCGTACCTGCTCCACGAGCGCGCCGGGACATAGCGCTGCACCCAGACGACGAGCAGCTCCCGCTCGAAGGCGACGATCTCCTCGAGCACCTCGGCGAGCGCCGGGTCGGAGCGGGCGAGCTCGTCGTAGGCGAGCCGCAGGCGCGCATGCTCCATGCCCCTGTCCTCGGCCGGGATCGGGTGCCGATCCAGCGTCTGGCGCCACCGGACGCCGAGCGCCAGCAGCGCCCTGCGATGTAGCTCCCGCTTGCTGCCGAACCATGCCAGCAGCGTCGAAGGGCTGCGCGACGCCGTACGGGCGATCTCACGCAGGCTCGGGGAGTCGAGCCCGACGCGCGCGACGAGCGTCGAGAGCGCGACCCGAGCGTCCTCGCCCTCGTACTCCCGGAGCAGTGTGAAGTCCATGTCAGGACCCTAGGGAGCGATCCGCCGTGACGGGTCGCCGTGGAGCTCACCTGTGGATGAGCGTGTCCCGAAGCCCTCCTGTGGACGATTTCCGGCCGGCGGCTCAGGCCCGCCAGGTCCGCTCGAACGGCAGCCGCCACGCGTGCGGCGCGATCAGCTGGTGGATGGCGTTCGGACCCCAGGAGCCGGGCGAGTACAGCCGCACCGGCGGCGGGCTGTCGAGCAGCGGCTGGGAGACCTCCCAGAGCGTCTCGATGCCCTCGGCGGTGGTGAAGAGGGTGTGGTCGCCGCGCATCGCGTCGTGGATGAGCCGCTCGTACGCCTCCAGCACGCCGGTCGACGTCGAGGTCTCCGAGGTGTCGAACTGCATGGAGAGCTTCTCCAGCTTCATGCCCGGACCCGGGCGCTTGCCGTAGAACGACAGCGACATCTTGGACTGGTCGGCCAGGTCGAAGGTCAGGTGGTCCGGACCCTGCGTGCCGGCGTTGGAGCCCGCCGGGAACATCGTCAGCGGGGGCTCCTTGAACGCGATCGAGATGATGCGCGCGCCCTCGGCCATCTTCTTGCCCGTCCGGAGGAAGAACGGCACGCCGGCCCAGCGCCAGTTGTCGATCTCGACCTTGAGCGCCACGAAGGTCTCGGTGTCGGAGTCGTCGGCGACCTCGTTCTTGCCGCGGTAGCCGGTGTACTGACCGCGCACGACGTTCTTCGGGTCGAGCGGGCGGATGGAGCGGAAGACCTTGTTCTTCTCATCCGAGATCGGGCCCGACGCCAGCGACGTCGGCGGCTCCATCGCCATGAAGGCGAGGATCTGCATGAGGTGCGTGACGACCATGTCGCGGTAGGCGCCGGTGCCCTCGTAGAAGGCCGTACGGCCCTCGAGCCCGAGCGTCTCGGGGACGTCGATCTGGACGTGATCGATGAAGTTGCGGTTCCAGATCGGCTCGAACAGACCGTTGGCGAAGCGGAAGGCGAGGATGTTCTGCGCCGCCTCCTTGCCCAGGAAGTGGTCGATGCGGAAGATCTGCTCCTCGGCGAACACCTCGTGGATCTTGGCGTTGAGCTTCTTCGCGGAGGCCAGGTCGGTGCCGAACGGCTTCTCCATGATGATCCGGGCGCGCTCGACCAGGCCGGCCTCCTCGAGCTGCCGGATGACGTCGAGCGCGGCCTTCGGGGGCACGGAGAGGTAGTGCAGGCGGCCGATCGTTCGCCCGAGCGGCTGGAGCTGGCGCTCGGCCTCGCGGACCTTGTCGGCGAGCGCGTGCGGGCCCTTGGTCGTCGGGACGTAGGCGAGCATCTTCTCGAACGGCGCCCAGCGCGCGTCGGTGACGTCGCCCTTGCCGAACTCCTCACACGCCTGGCGCGCGAGCTTGGCCCACTGCTCGGTGTCGATGTCCTCGAGGGAGGTGCCGACGATCATCGCGTCCTTGAGCAGACCCGCCTCGAAGAGCCGCAACAGCCCGGGCAGGAGCTTGCGCTTGGCGAGGTCTCCGGTCGCACCGAAGAGCACGATGACGTGCGGCTGCTCCATGTCGTCCACGGTACTCACTTTAGTGGAGACCATGCGGGCGTCGATGAGGACGCCGCTACTCGCCGGTCACCGCGTCATTCGGGGAGGACGACGCCCCGGACGAGGTCGTGGATGATGTCGAAGCCGCGCTCGGTCAGGATCGACTCCGCGTGGAACTGGATCCCCCGGAAGTGCGGACCCGTGACGGCGTGGATGTCGCCGGTCTGGGGGTCCGCGTCGACCGTGACGCCCTCGGGCAGGGCGGCGTCGCCGACCCGCCCGACGAAGGTGTTGTAGAAGCCGACCCGCTCCGTACGGCCGTCGAGGTCGACGGCCGACTGCGTCCCCTGGAAGACGATGTCCTTGTAGTGCAGACCGAGGCCGAGCTGGTGGCACAGCGCCTGGTGACCGAGGCAGACCGACAGGAAGGGCTGGCCCGACTCGAGCAGCTCGGAGACGGCCGCGCGCAGCTGCGCCATCTTCGGGTCGGCGTCGTCGCGCGGGTCGCCGGGACCCGGCCCGACGATGACCAGGTCGGCGCCCGTGAAGCAGCCGTGCAGGTAGTCCTCGTGCCGGATCACCGTGGAGGTGATCCCCATCCGCAGCAGCATGTGCCGCAGCATGTTCACGAAGTCGTCCTCGCCGTCGAGGATGACCGCGGTCTTGCCGATCAGGCGGTGGTCCACCGGGGAGCCGGACTGGTTGGCCAGCCAGAAGCCGGACAGGCGCCGGTTGCGACTGTTGAGCTCGATCATCACGTCCTCGTCGAGGACCAGCTCGGCGGGGTTGATCGCCAGCGCGGGCGCCGGCGGGACCAGCCCGAAGGCGCCGAGGATGCCGCCGGCCTTGGCGTGGGTCTCCGCGACCTCGTAGGCCGGCTCGGAGTCGCGCACCAGGGTCGCGCCGGCGCTCACCTTGAGGTGGCCGTCGAGCGATACGTCGGCGGAACGGATCACGATGGGGCTGTCGACGACCGGCCCGCCGGCCTCGTCGCGCCCGAAGATCGCCAGCGCGGCGCCGTAGTAGCCGCGGCCCTCCGGCTCGTACTGCTTGATCAGGCGGCACGCGTTCTCGACCGGCGACCCGGTGACGGTGGCGGCGTACATCGTGTCGCGCAGGATCTCGCGCGGGTCGCGGTTGGAGCGACCGGCCAGCAGGTACTCGGTGTGGATCAGGCGCGACATCGGCTTGAGGAACGGGCCGAGGACCTGGCCGCCCTCGGTGCAGATGTCGCACATCATCTTGAGCTCCTCGTCCACGACCATGAAGAGCTCGTAGATCTCCTTCTCGTCCTTGAGGAACTCCAGGAGCTGCGGCTTCAGGTCGCTGGCGCTCTCGACGCCGACGGGCAGGCGGAAGGTGCCGGAGATGGGGTTCATCCGCACGTCGCCGCCGGTCACGCTGACGTGGCGCTCCGGTGAGGCGCCGATCAGGTAGCGGTCGCCGGTGAAGAAGACATAGGTCCAGTACGCGCCGCGCTCGCGCTCGAGCAGGCGGCGGAAGACGGCGAGCGCCTTGGCGGTGTTCCAACCCTCGATCTCGGCGCGGTAGTGCCGGCCGATGACGAGGTTGGCGCCCTCACCCTGGCCGATCTCCTCCTCGATGATCTGCCGGACGAGCTGCTCGTACTCCTCGTCGGAGGTGTCGAAGCCGCCGCGGTCGGTGAACTCGACCGGCTGCTCGTCGATCGCCGCGATCACGTCGGCGACGGAGAACTCGTGCTCCTCGGCGACGTCGACGACGACCAGCGGGGTGCCGTCGTCGTGCGCCTCGAAGCCGCGCTCGGCGACCTGGCGGAACGGCACCGCGACCAGCCGGTCGGCGACGTGGCCGTCGGCCGGCGTACCGGTCTCGAGCGGGATGTCGAGGATCGAGTCGGCCACCCAGCGCTCGCCGCCGAGGAGCCCGACGGTGTCGCGGTCACCGGCTCGGGTGGAGCGCCGGATGATCGCCCACGCCCCGTGCCCGGTGATCGCCTCGATCGCGGTGCGGGCATCAGTAGCGTGGGAGGTCATGGCGGAAGCGTAGTTGGGCGCCACCCCCGCTCACCCCCGGGTTTCATGCGGTGGTCTTCTCGACTCGCTGTTTCGTTTCGTGCGACGCGCGACATGTAGGAGGTGCACGCGTCGGATCTCCGGCATCCCAAGCTTTGAGGAGCACGAATATGACGAACCTGCGTACGGGCCTCGGCGCCCTCGCCGCCACGGCCGCCCTGACCGCCGCCGGCATCGGCACCGCGGCTGCCGCCACCCACGCCCCCCACGGCCACGGGCACGGCGTCACCGCTAGCGGCCCCTGCGCGATCCAGCAGGCCCAGGTCGACAAGGCCCAGGCCAAGCTCGACGCGCTCACCGCGAAGTTCGCCGCCGCCAAGAAGACGGTGAAGGAGGACAAGCGCGACCTCACCCACGGCTCCGCGACCGGCCAGGAGAAGAAGGCCCTCGCCGCCGCCAAGGAGAAGAAGGCCCACATCGCCAAGGCGAAGAAGGCCCAGGTCCAGCGCCTCGCCCACGCCACGGCGCGCCTGCAGAAGTGCCTCGCCGGCGTGAGCGCCACCTCGACCCCGACCGAGTCGGAGTCCGTCACCCCCAGCGAGACGGCGACCACCACGCCGACCGAGTCCGCGTCGACCAGCGCGTCGATGTCCGCCTCGGCCACGGCCTGAGCCATCTCGTAGCGAGGGCGAGCGCCCCGTCTCCTGCTGTTCCACGCAGGGGACGGGGCGCTCGTCGTCCCCGGGCACGTGACGTTTGTCCACGCCCCGGGCGGGTATGACGGTCCGCGTGGTGATCCCGAACGACGGCACCGGCAGCCCCAGCGCGCCGTTGCGGCTGACCTCTCAGGCCGCTGCCACCGTGAAGAAGCGCTTCGAGCACGCCTCGCAGGACCTCACCGGCCACCTGAACGGCATGGCCGGCCTCAGTGGCGCGATCAGCGAGGGCGCCGGTGAGCTGAGCGGCGACATCGAGGCCGACGTCCTGGCGTTCCTCCAGTCCTGGACCAGCGCGTTCGACGTCCTGTCGACCTCGACCGCCCTCATCGCCGGCAACACCAACAACCTCGCCGTCGACCTGGATGCGCTGGATCGCGGGAGCACGATCGATCTGAGCGGCTCATGACCGGCCACTTCCACGTCGAGCTGCACCCGCAGGTGCTGCGCAAGGCCGCGCGCGGCATCGCCACCCTCCAGGAGGACCTGGCCAAGCGGGCCACGGCGATCGGCAACACCCCCGACGAGATCCGTGGCGAGTGGACCGGCGAGGCCGCCGACGCGACGCTCCCCGAGATGGCGGGAGTCGCCGGCCACCTGCGCTCGTACAAGCCCGAAGCTCCAGGCGGTGCACGACGCGCTCACCGCGCTGGCCGCCACGTACGAGACCGCGCAGTCCGACATCGCCGGCTACAACCGGCGCTGGACGGCGGCAGACACGGCGCATCAGAGCGCGATCGACGGCGCCACCGGTAACGACACGGCGAAGAGCACAGCCAAGGACGACGCCGACGCCGCCCGGACCAGGGCCCGGACCGCGATCGAGGCCGACTTCGCGACCACGCACCAACACCTGGTGTCCAGGACCAAGCACCTGGGCGACGTGTTGCGCAGCCACCTGCCGGTCCCGGTGATCCCCGCGAGCGGCCCGGGCAAGAACCCGACGGTCGACCCGGCCCGGATGCTGCTCACCCTCAGCATGACGGCCGCCTACGAGGTGAAGGACGATCTGCCGGCGTCCCAGGACGGCGCCCCGAAGCCGACCGACGGTGAGCTCGTGAAGCTGATGTCGAAGGCCGGCGAGGTGGTGCGCAAGGAGACCGGGAAGTACTTCGACACCTGGGGCGGCTTCAAGCCGCCGGACGACATGGGCCCCGTGACCGGCGCGCTCTACGCGCTCGGTCTCACCAGCAACGTCGCCAGCGCCGGCGCGGACGTCGCGCTCAAGCACCTGCTGCAGAACTTCCAGCCGCTCATCGACGGCCACCGCTACAAGCAGACCGGCCTCCCGAAGTCGTTCAGCCAGTTCTGGGAGCGGCTGAAGGCCGCCAACACCGACCGGAACTGGCGCGCCAAGCCCTACAAGGCGCTGCTGCGCGGGAAGTGGGAGACCGCGGGCAAGTGGATCAACCGCGGCGGCTCGGTCGTCGCGGGTCTCGCCGCCGGCGTGGACGAGTTCCTGAAGAGCGACGAGAAGGAGATGGACAAGCGCGTCGCCGAGGCGACCACCGTCGCCGCCACCACCGCGGTAGGCGCCTACGCCGGCGCGGAGGCGGGTGCCTGGGCCGGCGGCGCCATCGGGACGGCGATCTGTCCGGGCGTCGGTACGGTCATCGGGGGCTTCGTCGGCGCCGGCATCGGCGGCTTCGTCGGCTCCGAGGTGGGCCAGGAGGTCGGCAGCGTGGTCAAGGACGGCGTCGGCGACGCGGTCGACGCCATCGGGGACGCCGCCAGCCATCTGAAGTTCTGGTAGGGAGAAGCATGGCTCTCGTACTGATCATCGGCGTCCCCCTGGCCGTGTGGGGGACCTGGCTGCGCCTCGGCCGCACCCCCAGCGCCCGGCGCTGGGCGAGTGGGGACAGTCCGGAGCGTTCGATGTTCAGCATCCCGTTCTTCGGAGGAGCGCTCGTGCTGATCGCGGCCGGCGCTCTGGCCCACGGCGTCCGCGCCCTCGCCACGGTGCTCACCCTGGCCGGAGTCGTGTGCTTCCTCATCGCCCTCGTCTTCGGCATGCTCCGCGCTCCCGCGCCGGCGTTCCTCAAGCCCCGCTGGTACCGCGAGATCGAGAAGCGCACCCCCACGAAGCGCGCGCCGCGGAAGGCCCACTCGGTCGCGGAGCCCCCGGCAGCACGGACGGCGCCCACGGTCGAGCCGGCCTGGAGGCCCGTACGCGACGCCCTGCGTGCCGACGTCACCGCGTTGCAGCCCGAGGGACTCGTCGAGCTCAGGGCCGACGCCCAGCACTACGTGCTGATCTACCACTACGGCGACCGGCTCTCCGTCGACTGCGCCGGCTCGCAGGCGTGGGGAGGCGACGCGCCGGTCACCGCCGCCCAGGAGGAGCGCCTCCTCGCCCTGGGATTCACCACCCCGCTGCAGCGTCGTCGTGAGATCGAGACCACGACCTCGTACCGCTGCACCATCGCGACCGATCGCCCCGAGCACGCGCAGGAGGCCGCCGACCTCGCTGTGACGGCGCTCTCCATCCTCGGGGTGCAGCCCGACGCCCACCTCGACCAGGTGCGCTCGTGAGGCTCGAGCTGCTCGGCTCCTCGGTCGAGGTGCCCGACGGGTGGGAGCTGGCCGACACCGCCGCTCTCGAGCCGGCCGAGGGCGATGGCTTCCGCGCGTCCGCCGTGCTGAGCGCGGAGCCGCTCGGCGACGTCGACTTCAGCACCTGGCAGGACACCGCGGACGCGGCCGCGCCGTCGGTGCTCACCGACTTCCGGCTGATCGACCGCGAGCACGTCACCGTCGACGGGCACCCTGGTGGGCGCCGCGTCGCGCACCACCTCGCACCGACCGGGCACGCTCTGGTGATGGAACAGTGGGTCACCGTGCTCGACGCGGTCGGCTGGACGCTCACCCTCACCGTGGACGCACCCCGCTACGACCTGCTCGCGGACCCGTTCGCCGGCATCGCGTCCTCGTGGCGCCTCCCGGAGGCGGTGACGCGGCCGTGATGCGGGTGGAGGGCGGCGAGGTCCGCGGGACGATGGCGCAGTTCGAGGCGCTCGCCGCCGGCGAGGGCCGCGAGGCCGTACGGGAGATCCCGGGCCTGGTCGAGGCCCTGGCCGCGATCGAGGCGCCCCTGGTCCGGCTGCAGCTCAACACCGCCACCCGGACGACCAGCCGGATGACGTTCGGCTGGTGCGGTCCCGACGCGATCGCGCTGCTGATCCAGCTCGGGCCCGAGTGGCAGCTCCTCCCCGTCCCGCTCGACCAGCTGCCGATCCTGCTCGCCCGGCTGACCGGGCTGCACCCGGTGACGCCTGCGGGGCGGGAGCCCGTCGTGGGCGCCGACCCGTTCGACCGGCTGCTCAGCGATGACGAGGCCGCCCGCGTCGCTGCCTTCGACGCGTACGACGCGGCGCTGGCCTTCACCCTCGGCCTGGCCTCGGCCGACGACGAGTGGCGGCTGGCGGGCCTCACCGGACCCAGCGGCTCCTGGCTGCTCGACGGCGTCGACGGCGGCGACGAGTGGCGGCTCGTGCCCGTCCGCGCTTCGACCGTGTACCGCCGACTCACCGCGATCCTGCCCGGCCTCCTCGCCCCGGCCCTGTCGGCCTCATGATGGGACGCGACCCGTGGTGACGCCCTACGCTCGACGGGTGGATTCTCAGTGGACACCCGTACGAGACGCGCTGCGCGCTGACGTCGCGGGCCTGGCGCCGCACGGCTCGGTGATGCTGACCGCGGATGCCCAGCGGTTCGTCGAGATCTATCACGAAGGCGAGCGGCTGAGCGTCGACTGTGCGGGCTCCCAGGCCTGGGGCGGCCCGGCGCTGACCGACGCGGATCAGGACGCGGCGCTGACGGGTCTCGGCTTCACCACCCCGACGGACCGGCGCGATGAGACCGAGGTGCACTCGTCCTTCCGCATCCACCTCCCGGCGGATCGGCCGGAGAGCGCCGATCGGGCCGCTGACCTGGCGGTCGCCGCTCTGGCGATCCTCGGCGTGCAGCCGACCGACCACCTGGCGCGAGACGTCTCGTGAGACTCGCCCGCGCGGCGATGTAGCAGATCGGGACCCTGGCGACAGGTATGAGTAGCGGGACTGGGCCCGCACCCCGGACGAGAGGGGCACACTGCAGCGGCTGTGTGCCTCTCTCTCGGTCTCAGGACACCGTGCTGAGCAGCTGCGTCGCGCGGGTGAGGACGACGTAGAGCGTGGCGCGGCCGGTCGGGGACTCGTCCTCGATCTCCTGCGGGCGCACCACCACGATCGCGTCGAACTCCAGGCCCTTGGTGTCCAGTCCGGTCAGCACGACCAGACGGTCCTCGCCGCTGGGCACCGCATCGGCGTCCCTCGACGCGGCCACAGCCGCGGGTGCCTCGTCGGAGACCTCCGGCCAGGACGCGAGCCAGCCGTTGACCTCGCCGCGACGGGCGAGCGGCACCACGATGCCGACGGTGCCGGCGACCTCGCCGGCCAGCCGTACGACCTCCTCGCGGACCGCCGCCTCCAGGTCCGGCACGCCCTCGATCACGACGGGGTCGATGCCGGTGGAGCGGACCGCGGTCGGCAGGTCGGCGTCCAGCCCGACGCGCTCCGCGTAGGCCGCGGCGTACGCGTAGATCTCGGAGCTGTTGCGGTAGTTGGTCGCGAGCCGGAAGGAGTGGATCGCCTTGCCCTCGAGTGCCTCGGCGCGCGCGGCGGCGGCCTCGGCCGGGATCGGCCACGACGACTGCGCCGGGTCGCCGACGATCGTCCACGACGCGGTGCGGCCGCGACGACCGACCATCCGCCACTGCATCGGCGTCAGGTCCTGCGCCTCGTCGATGAGGACGTGGGCGAACGGGTCGTCGTCGAGGCGGTACGTCGGCGCCTTCCAGCTCGGGCCGGAGGAGAACTCGCGGTCCGAGGACGTCATCAGCTCCTGGACGTTGATACCCAGCTCGGGGTCGAAGTCACGCTCGTCGGCGGCCTGCTCGGGCACGTCACCGATCGCGTAGCGCAGCTCGTCGAGGAGCGGGATGTCGTCGATGGAGAGGTCCATGACCCCGGGCCCCGTCGAATTCCAGGACTTGAGCAGCAGCCGCTGCTCGTCGGAGCTGAGGAGGCCGTCGGAGACCCGCGCCAGGAACTCGCCGTCGCGCAGCCACGACAGGACCGTACGGGCCTCCAGCGGCGGCCACCAGGCGTGCACGAAGTCGAGGAACTTCGGGTTGTCGAGCAGCTCGTCCTCGAACGCCTCCTTGCCGCGCTCGCGGCCGCGCTCGCCGCGGACCTGGCGCCACAGGGTGTTCAGCAGCTCCTGCGGCACGCGCCGGATCTGCTGGTTGCGTCGCCCGCCGCCCATCAGCTGGCGGCGCAGCTGGCCGAGCTTGCCGCGGTCGAGGCGCAGCACGTCGTCGCGGTAGAAGATGGTGAACTCCCCCGGCGAGCCGGGCACCTGCTGGCGGGCCGTCCGACGCAGCACCTCGGCCATCCGGGCCGAGCCCTTGACCGCGGCCACGGCCGGGTCGTCGTGCCGGGTGGCTCGGACGCCGTCGACGACCTCGCCGAGGGAGCGCAGCGCCACGGCGGTCTCGCCGAGCGAGGGCAGCACCCGGGCGATGTAGTTCATGAAGACGCCGGACGGGCCGACGATGAGCACGCCGCCGGCCTCGTACTTGCGACGGTCGCTGTAGAGCAGGTAGGCCGCGCGGTGCAGCGCGACGACGGTCTTGCCGACGCCCGGGCCGCCGGAGATCGTGACGACGCCCTTGGCGGGCGCGCGGATCGCCTTGTCCTGCTCGGCCTGGATGGTGGCGACGATGGAGTGCATCGTGCGGTCGCGGGCGCGCGACAGCTGCGCCATCAGCGCGCCCTCGCCGATGATCGGGAGGTCGGTGTTCGCCTCGGCGTCGAGCAGCTCGTCCTCGACCCCGACGACGGTGCGGGCCTCGTTGCGCAGCACCCGACGCCGGACGACCTTCTGCGGCTCCGCGGCGGTGGCCTGGTAGAACACCGCGGCGGCCGGAGCGCGCCAGTCGATCAGCAGCGAGTCGCGGTTCGCGTCGCGCAGGCCGATCCGGCCGATGTAGCGCGGCTCGGGGTCGAGCTCGGGCAGCATGTCGAGGCGGCCGAAGACCAGGCCCTCGTGGGCCGCGTCGAGCTGCGCGATGCGGCGCGCGGCCTGGAACAGCATCGCGTCGCGCTCGACGAGGCCGCCCTCGTGCTCGAGACGGCCGCGCTCGCGGCCCTCGGCCGCCAGCGCCTCGGCGGCCTTCGCCGACTCCTCCAGCTGGACGTAGACCCGATCGACGAACTCCTGCTCGCGACCGATCTCCTGCTGGATCAGATCATCACTCAACGCTGTGTTCTCCACGTCTCGCGCCACTGCTGCCCGGATGCGGGCGGCAAGGAGAAGACTCTACCGGCAGGCGCTGCGCACCGGTTCATCACGGTAGGTACGTCAACCGACGCTTCCTGTGGGGAATTCCGTATGGGGGGGCGCCGCCTACTTCGACAAGAAGGCGAGCATCGCCTCGCGGGCGGCGTCGGAGCCGAAGAGCCGGGCGGACAGCGCGGCCACCTCCTCGGCGTGCGCGTCGATGTTCGCGAGCAGCGCGGCGTTGATCAGTCGCTTGGTCTCGCGCAGCCCCTGGGGCGCTCCGGTGGCGAGCTCGGCGGCCACCCGCGTGATCTCTGCGTCCAGCTCCCCGGCCGGGACCGTCGTCGTGACCAGGCCCATCTCCACCGCCTGGGCGGCCGTGAACCTCTCCCCGGTCAGGCACGTGTACGCGGCCGCCCGGCTGGTCATCCGGGGCAGCACGGTGAGCGAGATGGCGGCGGGGGCGAGGCCGAGCTTGACCTCGGTGAGCGCGAAGGAGGCGACGTCGGCCGCGATGGCGATGTCGCAGGCGGCGACCAGGCCGATGCCGCCGGCTCGGACAGCGCCCTGCAGTCGGCACACGACCGGCTTGGAGTGGGCGACGATGGTGCGCTGCAGTCGCGCGATGGTCCGCGGCCCGTCGGCGAAGTCCGCTCCGCCGGAGGCCTCCGAGAGGTCGGCCCCGGAGCAGAACACCGTGCCGGTCGCGGCGAGCACCACGACCCGGACGGCATCGTCGTTCTCGGCGCGCTCGAGACGCTCGAAGAGCTCGCCGATCAGCTGGGCGGAGAGCGCGTTGCGGTTGTGCGGGGAGTCCAGGGTGATCGTCGCGATCGCGTCGGCGACCTCGTAGTGGACCAGCTCGGCTCGATCAGTCATCGGTCTCCTCCAGGGGCAGCTCGAGCTGGGCCAGCTCGTCGCGGGTCTTCTTGCGGGACTTGGCGAGCCACGAAGGGTCCATCACGATCTCGTGGGTGTGGCCGTCGCGGCCGTCGAACGTCACCGCGACGGTCTGGAAGCCCTTGTGCCGCTGCATCAGCGCGTAGCCGGCGTACGCCCGGCGGTCGGCCTCGGTGAGGTCGACCCGGTCGGTGAAGGGCGTCAGCAGGGCGCGCGGCCACAGCCGGCGGGCCAGCACGACGTTGACCTCGATGCCGAGCACCCCCATCACCGAGGCGATGTAGAGCAGCCCGACGAGACCGAGCACGAGGGCGAAGGTCTGGTTCATGCCGGAGGTCGCCTGGATGACGTTCTCCACGTAGATCGCGCCGATCCACTGCAGCGACTGCCACATCAGCGCCAGCGTGAACGCACCGGGGGCGGCGTTCCTGAGCGGGTGGTCGCGGGTGGTCGCGAGCCGGAAGAGGATCGTGATCATCAGGCCGATGATCACGAACGAGCCGAGCTGGATCAGCCAGCGCAGCCAGCCGCTCGTCGGCGTGGAGCCCATGATGTCGGTGTGCGCGCCGACGGTCGCCAGCACCGAGACGCCGAGCACCGCGACGCCCGCGGTGGCCAGCAGCACCAGCGAGCGCAGCCGCAGCAGGATCGGGTTGGGGCGGCTGTTGCGCGGCACCGACCAGGCGATGTTGACGGTGTTCTGGATCGCCTGGCCCAGACCCATCGCGCCGTACGTGGCGGTGAGACCACCCACGATGATGCCGCTGGTCGAGCCGCGCAGCTCCTGGCGGCCGAGCTCGTCGCCGATGATCGGGAACTGCCGCAGTGCCGAGTTGAGCACCTCCTGCTGGAGGTGCGGGTTGCCCTGCAGCACGAAGCCGAGGATCGAGGAGCCGAGCAGCAGCAGCGGGAAGATCGCGATGAAGGCGTAGTAGGTCACGATCGCGGCCAGGTAGTTGCCCTGGTCGTCGAAGAACTTGTAGATCACTGCCAGCGGGAAGGCGATCGGTGTGAACCGCCGCTGCCCGCGGTCGATCGCTTGCACCACCCCCGCCACGGGAGCAGGGTATCCGTACAGGCATCGACGATGGGGGATCGACAGATGAGCCACGACGTGACGCCGCCCGCTCCGATCCCGTACGCCCAGTGGGGCAGGCGCGTCGCCGGTCGACTCCTCGATGGTCTCTTCGCCTTCCTGGCGGCGCTGCCGCTCGTCGTGGGCTTCATCGTCCTGTTCGCCACCGCCGACTACGTCGACGCCCCGGACGGGTCCACCGAGATCCACATGAGTCACGCCGGCACCACCGCGGGGGTCATCCTGATCGCGTTCGGGTTCATCTTCGCGATCGCCTTCGAGATCTGGAACGTCTTCGTGCGCCAGGGCGCGACCGGCTACTCGCTCGGCAAGAGCATCGTCGGCATCAGGCTGATCAAGGAGGCGACGGGCCAGCCGATCGGCGGCGGCTGGGCGTTCCTCCGCGAGATCCTGCACGCCGTCGACAGCGCCCTGCTCTACCTCGGCTGGCTCTGGCCGCTGTGGGACCGCAAGCGCCAGACCTTCGCCGACAAGATCGTCGAGACGGTGGTCATCGTCCAGCCCCCACAGCGGTGAGCGCCGATCAGTAGGACTTCGGCAGTCCCAGGGAGTGCATCGCGACGAAGTTGAGGATCATCTCCTTGCTCACCGGCGCGATCCGCATGACGCGGGAGGCCGCGACCAGCGCGCCCATGCCGTACTCCTGGGTGAGGCCGTTGCCGCCGAACGTGTGGACGGAGGTGTCGACGGCGAAGCAGGAGGCCTCGGCGGCGGCGTACTTGGCCATGTTGGCCGCCTCGCCCGCCTCGAGGTCCTTGCCCTCGTCGACCAGGGAGGCCGCCTTCTGGGTCATCAGCCGGGCGAGCTCCACCTGGATGTGCGCCTGCGCGAGCGGGTGGGCGATCGCCTGGTGCGAGCCGATCGGCGCGTTGAAGACCGAGCGCTCCTTGGCGTACGCGGCCGCTTTGTCGAGGGCGTAGCGGGCGATGCCGGTGGCGAAGGCCGAGGCCATGATGCGCTCCGGGTTGAGCCCGGCGAAGAGCTGCACGAGCCCGCCGTCCTCATCACCCACCAGCGCGTCGGCCGGCAGTCGGACGTCGTCGATGAAGACCTGGAACTGCGACTCCGGCGAGACGAACTCCATCGCGATCGGGGTGAAGGTGAAGCCCGGGGCGTCGGTCGGGACGACGAACAGGCAGGGCTTGAGCTTGCCGGTCTTGGAGTCCTCGGCCCGAGCGACGACGAGGACGTTCTTCGACTCGTCGAGGCCGGAGATGTAGACCTTCTTGCCGTTGAGCACCCACTCGTCGCCGTCGCGGCGGGCGGTGGTGATGATGTTGTGCGAGTTGGTGCCCGCGTCGGGCTCGGTGATCGCGAACGCCATCGTCTCGGTGCCGTCGGCGATGCCCGGGAGCCAGCGCTGCTTCTGCTCGGCGGTGCCGTACTTGTTGATCACGGTGCCGCAGATCGCCGGGCTGACGACCATGAGCAGCAGCGGAGCGCCGGCCGCGCCGACCTCCTCCAGGACCGCGGCGACGTCGCCGATGCCGCCGCCACCGCCGCCGTACTCCTCGGGCAGGTTGACGCCGAGGTAGCCGTTCTTGCCCAGCTCGAGCCAGAGCTCGGTGGTCTTCTCGCCGGCGCGGGCCTTCTTCAGGAAGTACTCCTGGCCGTACTTGCTGGCGAGCTTAAAGACCTGCTTGCGCAGCTCGATCCGCTCGTCGGACTCAACGAAGTTGCTGCTCATTCTGCGATCTCCTCGGGTGTGTCCACGACGACGAGGACGGCCCCGCCGTTGACCTGGTCGCCGATGGCGACGTCAAGCTCGATGACGGTGCCCGCGTGCGGGGCATTGATGGTGTGCTGCATCTTCATCGCCTCCAGGACCAGCAGCGGCTGACCCTCGGCGACCGCGTCGCCGACCGCGGCGTGCACGGCGACGACGGTGCCCGGCATCGGCGCGAGCAGGCTGCCCTCGGCGACCCGGTCGGCGGGATCGGTGAAGCGAGGGGTACGCCGCAGAGCGACGTGGCCGGCCGGGCTGTCGACGTCGACGTGGCTGCCCAGGTGGCCCGAGACCGTGACCTCGTAGGTTGTCGCCACGCCGTTCACCGCCAGCGTGACCTCGCCGGGCGTGGCGGCGAGGACCACCACGTCGTCACGCGCGTCGAGGCGGGGCGTACGCCCGCTCCACCAGCTGACCTCGACATCCTCGTCGCCTCGGGTGAAGGAGGCGACCTGCGGCTGCGAGGGGACGTTGCGCCACGCGGCCGGGATCCGGGCGTGGTGCGCCGAGCTGGCGCGAGCGCGCTCGGCCAGCGCCAGTGCGGCCGCGAAGGCGGAGAGCTCGAGGTTGTCCGCGGCCGGTGCGGAGAGGCTCTGCGCGACGGCCGGGTCGTCCAGCCAGGTGGTGTGCATCCGGCCCTCGAGGAAGACGTCGCTGCGCAGCAGCCCGACCAGCAGGTCGCGGTTGGTCCGCAGGCCGTGGATCCTCGCCGCCGCCAGGGCGCCGGCGAGCCTGCGAGCAGCCTGCTCGCGGGTCGGCGCCCAGCAGATGACCTTGGCGATCATCGCGTCGTAGAAGGTGCCGATCTCGTTGCCGGCGACGACGCCGGAGTCGAGCCGGATGCCACCGGTCGAGCCTGTCGAGACGAGCTCGAACTCGGCGCCCACGCCGGGGATGTCGAGCGCGGTCAGCAGGCCGGTCTGCGGGGAGAAGCCGGCGGCCGGATCCTCGGCGTACAGGCGCACCTCGACCGCGTGCCCACGGGGCGGGGCGATCACGACGTCCGCGATCGAGCGCCCCTCGGCCACCGCGATCTGCAGCTCGACCAGGTCGGCGCCGAAGATCTCCTCCGAGACCGGGTGCTCGACCTGGAGGCGGGTGTTCATCTCCAGGAAGAAGAACCGGTCGCGGGCCGGGTCGTAGAGGAACTCGACGGTGCCCGCTCCGCGGTAGTCGATCGCCGCGGCCGCGAGCCGGGCCGCGGCGTGCAGCGCCTCCCGGGTGGCGCCGGGCAGACCGGGCGCCGGCGCCTCCTCGATCACCTTCTGGTGACGCCGCTGCACCGAGCAGTCGCGCTCGCCGAAGACGAGCACCTGTCCGTCGCCGTCGCCGACGACCTGCACCTCGACGTGGCGGCCGCTCTCGATGAACGGCTCGACGAAGACGGTGCCGTCGCCGAACGCCGACTCGGCCTCGGCCTGCGCCTTCGCGATCTCGCCGGGGAGCGCGGCGAGATCACGGACGATGCGCATCCCGCGGCCACCGCCGCCGGCGCTGGCCTTGACGAGCAGCGGCAGGTCGGACTCGGTGGCGGTCTCGGGAGTGAGGTCGCCCAGGACCGGCACGCCGGCGGCGGCCATCAGCTTCTTCGACTCGACCTTCGAGCCCATCGAGTCGACCGAGTCGGGTGCGGGCCCCACCCAGGTCAGTCCTGCGTCGGTCACGGCGCGGGCGAAGTCTGCGTTCTCGGACAGGAAGCCGTACCCGGGGTGGATCGCGTCCGCGCCGGCGGCCTTCGCGGCGGCGATGATCAGGTCACCGCGCAGGTACGTCTCGGCGGGCGTGTTGCCCGGGAGGCGGACGGCGGTGTCCGCGTCGTGCACGAACGGCGCCGACGCGTCCGCGTCGGAGTGGACCGCGACCGTGGCGATGCCGAGCCGGCGGCAGGAGGCGAAGACGCGGCGGGCGATCTCGCCGCGGTTGGCGACCAGGAGTTTCGTGATCATGCGGTGCTCCATCTCCGGACTCACATCCGGAAGACGCCGAAGTTGAGGTTGCCCTCGATCGGCTGGTTCTCGATGACGGACAGGCAGATGCCGAGGATGGAGCGGGTGTCGCGCGGGTCGATGACCCCGTCGTCGTAGACCATGCCGGAGAGGAAGTACGGCAGCGACTGCTGCTCGATCATGTCCTCGACGAAGGCCTTGGTCGCGGCGCCCGCCTCCTCGTCGTACGCGACGCCCTTGGACTCCGCGGCGCCGCGCGCGACGATCTCCATCACGCCGGCGAGCTGCTGCGGTCCCATCACGGCGCACTTCGCGTTCGGCCAGGTGAAGAGGAAGCGCGGGTCGTACGCGCGCCCGTTCATGCCGTAGTTGCCGGCGCCGTACGACGCCCCGATCAGGATGGAGATCGCCGGCACGGTCGAGTTGGAGACCGCGTTCACCATCATGGCGCCGTGCTTGATGATGCCGCCCTGCTCGTACTCCTTGCCGACCATGTAGCCGGTGGTGTTGTGCAGGAACAGCAGCGGGGTGTCGGAGGCGTTGCACAGCTGGATGAACTGCGTCGCCTTCTGCGCCTCCTTGCTGAAGAGGATGCCCTGGGCGTTGGCGATGATCCCGATCGGACGACCGTGGATCCGCGCCCAGCCGGTGACCAGCGAGGGGCCGTAGAGCGGCTTGAACTCGTCGAAGGAGACCTCGTTGGTCTCGCTCGGGCCGTCGACCAGCCGCAGGATGACCTCACGCGGGTCGAAGGGCTCCTTGAGGTCGGTCGGGATGATCTCGAGCAGGCCCTCGGGGTCGAGGAGCGGCTCGGCGTAGGGGCCGGTGAACCGGGCGCCCTTCTTCGACACGTTGAGGCGGGCGACGATGCGCCGACCGAGCCGGATCGCGTCGCGCTCGTCGACGGCCAGGAAGTCCGCGAGACCGGAGGTGGTGGCGTGCATCCGCGCGCCGCCCAGCTCCTCGTCGTCGGAGACCTCACCGGTCGCCATCTTCACCAGCGGCGGGCCGCCGAGGAAGACCTTGGCACCGCCGTCGACCATCACGATGTAGTCGCTCATGCCGGGGATGTACGCGCCGCCGGCGGTCGAGTTGCCGAAGACCAGCGCGACGGTGGGCTGCTTGCGGGCGCTGGCGCGGGTGATGTCGCGGAAGCCGCGACCGGCCGGCAGGAAGATGTCCTTCTGGTGCGGCAGGTCGGCGCCGCCGGACTCGACCAGGGTGACGCAGGGGAGGTGGTTCTCCTCCGCGATCTGCATCGCCCGGCCGGTCTTCTTCATCGAGATCGGGTTGATCGACCCGCCCTTCACGGTGGGGTCGTGGGCGATGATCATGCACTCGACGCCGGAGACGACGCCGATGCCGGTGACCGTCGAGCCGCCGATGGTGAACTCCGTGCCCCAGCCGGCCAGGGTCATCAGCTCGAGGAAGGGCGCGCCCTCGTCGAGGAGCAGCTCGATGCGCTCGCGGGCGGTGAGCTTGCCCCGCGCGTGATGACGCTCGATGTACTTGCCGCCGGCGTTGACCGCCTTCTGGTGCTCGGCGTCCAGGTCGGCGATCTTGGCGAGCATCGCCTCGCGCCGGACGTCGCGCTGATCGAGGGCCGGCGAAGGGGACGTATCGAGATCGGTCATGAGTTGCCCCTCATCAGCACAGCCCCAAGAGCTTGGCGGCCAGGTCGGTCATCACTTCGGTTGCTCCTCCTCCGATGGGCAGGATCCGGGTGTCTCGGTAGTGCCGCTCCACCTCGGTGCCGTGCATGTAGCCGGTGCCGCCGTGCAGCTGCACCGCCTCGTTGCAGACCCATTGACTCGCCTCGACGGCGGTCTGCTTGGCCAGCGCCGCGCCGGCGATGGTGCTGGCCGTCGTGCCGGTCTGGTCGTACTCGCGGACGACGGCGTGGGTGTACGCCTTGGCCGACTCGACCAGCCGGTGCATCTCGACGAGCTTGTGCCGGACGACCTGCCGCTTGATCAGCGGCTCGCCGAAGGTCGAGCGCTCGCGGGCGTACGCAGCGGTGAGCGCCAGCGAGCGCCCCGCGATGCCGTACGCGTGCACGGCCAGCGCGATCCGCTCGGTCACGAACGCCTCGGCGATGTAGCCGAACGCGGCGTTCTCCTCGCCGACCAGGTTGGCGGCCGGCACGCGGACGTCGGCGAAGCCGAGCTCCGCGGTGTCGGAGCAGTGCCAGCCCATCTTCCGCAGGCGGCGGTCGACGGTCAGGCCGGGGGTCTCCTTGTCGATCACGAGCAGGCTGACGCCGCCGGCACCGGCACCGCCGGTACGGACGGCGACGGTGAGGAAGTCGGCGCGCACGCCGCTGGTGATGAAGGTCTTGGCGCCGTTGACGACGTACTCGTCACCATCGCGCACCGCTCGGGTCGTGAGGTGGGCGACGTCGGAGCCCCCGCCCGGCTCGGTGATCGCGAGCGAGCCGATCTTCTCCCCGGCCAGCGTCGGGCGTACGTAGCGCTCGATCAGGTCGGGTGAGCCGTGCCGCGCGATGTGAGGCAGCGCGATGCCGTTGGTGAAGAGCGCGGCGAGCAGGCCCGACGAGGCGCCCTCCGACAGCATCCCCTCCTGCAGCGCGGTCATGTCGGCCAGGCTGCCGCCCTCGCCGCCGACCTCCTCGCGGAAGCCCATGCCGAGCAGGCCCTGCTTGGCCGCGGCCAGGTGCAGCGCGCGCGGGATCTCGCCGGCGTCCTCCCACTCCTGGAGGGACGGGAAGACCTCGCGGCGGGCGAACTCCGCGCCGAGCTCGTAGATCGCCGAGGTGTCACTCATGCCATCAGCCGATCCGGGATCGCGACGTGCCGGCTGCGGATCCACTCACCGAGGGCCTTGGCCTGGGGGTCGAAGCGCACGCCCTCGGCCACGCCGGCGCCGAGGATGCCGTGGATGACGATGTTGACGCCGCGCAGGTTGGGCAGCGGGACCAGGTCGATCTCGAGGTCGGCCGTCTCCGGCAGCAGCTCGCGGACCCACTCGGCGGTGAGCGTCTGCAGGAGCCAGTCGACCGCGGCGTCGGAGCGCCCGGCGGGCACCCACAGGCCGATGTTGGCGTTGCCGCCCTTGTCCCCGGAGCGGGCGTAGACCAGGTCTCCGAGGGGGCGGAGGGTGGAGACGCTCATGCACGTCCTCGCTTCGCTCCGTGCGCGCACGGGACACATGACGCGCTGCATGGGATGAATCGCTCGCTGCGCTCGCTCATGCGATCACCTCGGTGGTGCCGTCGTGGTGGTGGACGGTGTGCGTCACCTGGTCGCGGTCGACGTAGGTGGGCGTGTAGACGCCGTACGCGCTCGGCTTTCCGGGCGGGGCGGTGACGTGGAAGCCGGCGTAGGAGGCCAGCACGAGCTCGATCGCGGGGCCGGTGAAGGCCTTGCCGACCTCGTCGGGATCCTGCGACCAGACGACGAGACGCTGCAGGACCGCGGCACCCTCCTCGGTCGGGGAGTCCGGGGCCGGGGCGCGCCAGGTGGACCAGGAGCGCTCGAGGCCGGCCGGGAGGGCCGCCTCGACCTGGGCGCGGAGCAGGTCGCTCTTGCGCTGCAGGTCGAGCCCGGTGAGCACGAACTCCACCTGGTTGCGCCAGCCGCCGAGCTGGTTGGCGGCGACCTTGAGCTGGGCGGGCGGCTCGGAGCCGCGGGTGCCGGCGATCTCGACGCGGTCCTTGTCGAGCTGACGCAGCGAGATCGAGGTGAGGTCGGTGGTGACGTCGGGGTTGAGGTAGCTCGCGCCCTGGATCTCGTAGAAGAGCTGGGCGGTCACCGTGTCGACGGAGACCAGGCCGCCCGTGCCGGCGTGCTTGGTGATGACGACGGTCCCGTCGGCGGCGATCTCGGCGATCGGGAAGCCGAACGGCTGCACCGGGTCGTCCACGAGCCCGGCGTCGATCGCGTCGAAGAGGCCGGCGAAGTTGCCGCCCGTGGCCTGGGTGCCGCACTCGATGACGTGGCCGGCGATGACCGACCCGGCGAGCGCGTCGTAGTCGGTCGGCGACCAGTCGTGCCACCAGATCGCCGGGCCCATCACCACGGCGGCGTCGGTGACGCGGCCGGTGACGACGACGTCGGCGCCGTGCGCGAGGGCACGGGCGATGCCGAAGCCCCCGAGGTAGGCGTTGGCGGTGAGCGCACCAGAGAGCTCGGGAGCGATGTCGCCGATCCTCTCGCGCAGGTCGTCGCCGTCGACGTACGCGATCTTGGCGCCGGTCCCGAGGGCGTCGAGCGCCTCGGCGAGGCCCTTCGGGTTGAGGCCGCCGGCGTTGCTGACCAGCTTGACGCCCTTCTCGAGCGCGAGGCCGAGGCAGTCCTTGGCCTGGGCGAGGAACGTCTTCGCGTAGCCCAGTGAGGCGTCGCGCATGGTGTCCTTGCCCAGGATGAGCATCGTCAGCTCGGCGAGGTAGTCACCGGTGAGGACATCGAGGGGGCCACCCTCGAGCATCTCGCGCATCGCGCTGATCCGGTCGCCGTAGAAGCCGGAGCAGTTGCCGATCCTGATCGGTTCAGGCACGGTCGCGCCCCTTTCCTGACGGGCCGGCGAAGGCCTGCACGATGTCGAGCCACTCGTCGGCGTCCGGGCCGGTCGCGACCAGGTCGGTGTCGTCGCGGTGGATCCGCTTGGTGGCCAGCTGGGCGAAGTCCCACGCGGAGCCCTCCACGGACTGGGCGGCGTCCTGCGGACCCCACGCCCACGTCTCCCCACTGGGGGCGGCCAGCTCCACCCGGACCTCGGCCTCGGGGACGTCGAGCGAGTGGACCGAGTAGGCGTACCCGCGCGTGCGGACCGCCAGGTGGCACACGTGCTTGACCCGATCGGTCCGCTCCGCTGTCACGCCCACCGCGTCGCGGACGTCGAGGCCGTGGGCCCAGGTCTCCATGAAGCGCGCGGTCGTCATCGAGGCGGCCGACATCGGCGGCCCGAACCACGGCAGCTTGAGGCCCGCCGCGTCCGTGCCGCGCAGGGCCTCGGCGAGCGCCGGGCGGGCCGTGTCCCAGCGGGCCAGCAGCTCGGCGGGCGCGACCGCGCCACCCGCGAGTGCGGCCTTGTCGACGACACCGTTCATGTCGGCGAGCGCCTCCAGGACGAGGGCGTCCCAGGACTCCTTGTCGCCGGCCGCCGCGGCAGCGGCGGCGACGGCGGCCTCGTCGGTCCATGCGAGGTGCGCGATCGAGGTCGCGACGTCCCAGCCCTCCGCGGGCGTGGCCGCACGCCACTGCTCCTCGCTCAGCTCGGCGACCACGGCCCGGAGCGCGTCGCTCTCCGCCTCCAGGTCGGCGAGCAGCTCATCCAGCAACGACATCAGGCGATCTCCTTCTCGAGGACCTTGGCCCACTGGTCGAGGATCCGGCGGCGGCGCTTGGCGTCGTCGGAGAGCGTGTCGGCGAGGCCGAGGCCACGGCACAGGTCGAGGGTGGCCTGGATCATCTCCCGCATGCCCTTGCGGGCCTCGTCGACGCCGAGCAGCTCGACGGTGAGCCGGTGGGCCTCGCGGCCGAGCCGCCGCTCGAGGGGCGCCACGGCCGCCAGCAGATCGGGGTCGGTGCGGGCGGCGGTCCACAGCTCGAGCGCGGCCTTGAAGCCGGGCGAGGTGAAGTGATCGGCCAGCATCTCGAGGACGCCGCGCACCTTCGCGCCCCGGTGCTCGCGCACAGCGACCCGCAGCGCCTCGTCGCGGCCGGTCATCACGTGCTCCACAGCAGCGACCACCAGGTCGTTCTTGGTCGGGAAGTGGTGCAGCTGCGCGCCGCGGCTGACTCCCGCGCGCTCGGAGACGAGCGTCGTCGTCGTGCCGGCGAAGCCCTTCTCGACCAGCAGCTCCACCGCGGCGTCCAGCAGCCGCGCCCGCATGAGGCGGGTGCGCTCCTCCTGGGGAACGCGCGTGGTGGTCTGGGTCACGGACCCAGACCACCACGACTACTAACAAACAGTCAAGACTGACTTTTATTGACCACCCGGTCAGCGATCAGCTCAGCCGCGACACCATCGGGAGCTTCGAGCGGACGCAGAGCCCGACCAGGAGCGAGGCCAGGATCGGCAGCCCGATCACCACGACCGCGATCATCAGCCACGGGATCTCGAGGAAGTACGCCGTCGGCCCCTCCCCGTACGACCTCGTCAGCGGCCGGGTGATCGCGATGCCCGGCACGAAGCCGACGAGCATCCCCAGCACCGCCCCGACGAACGCCATCACGAAGGTGTAGGACGCGGCCACCTTGCGCCGCACCCGCGCCTCCGCGCCGACCGCGGCCAGGGTGGCCAGGTCCGGACGAGCGTCGGTGAGCGCAAGGAACATCGCGGTCAACGTGCCCCCCATCATCAGGATGCCGCCGAGCAGCGCGAGCACCCACTGCACGATCTTGGTGTACGCATCAGGCTGGTAGCCGCGCTCGACCTGGAGGCTGGCCGGCGTCGCCAGCGCCCCGAGGGCGGCGCCGAGATCCTTCTCCGCCTCCTTCGACAGTCCGGGCCGGTCGAGCTCGAGCCCGACCGTGGTGACGGGGACGCCGATCTTCGTGGCGAGCGACGGCGGCAGGATCGCGACCGCCGGAGCCGGCTCGTCGCCCCGATCGATGACCGTCGCCGGGACGATCGCGCGGTGCCGCGCGGTGGTCTTGCCGGCGGGATCGGTGATCCGGACCTTGATCTGGACCTGGCGCAGATCCGCCGCGCCGGAGCCGGCGAAGACGACCGCGCGGCCGGCCGCCAGAGCCGTCTGGACCTCGTCGCCGGCGGGCAGCGACGCCTCGACCGTCGGCGACAGGTTGGTCCCGTCACTGACCAGCGCGGAGGTGGCGAAGCCACCTCGCATCTGGTCGGGGCTGATCCAGTCGGTGCTGTCCGGCGCCGTGAAGGTCATCTCGGTGTACCCACCGTCCGCGGCGTTCTGCGCGAAGCCGGTCACCGTGCTGATCCGGGCGCCGGGCACGTGCTGACGCACGGTGTCGGCGACCTTCCTCCAGTCGGTGGTGGCCTCGTTCGAGTCGATGAAGTCGTACGACGGCGTCACCGCCGCATTGCCGAGCACCATCGACGGCAGGTACGTCTCGCGGTTCTGCTTCTCATCGCTGGCCTGGGCGATGCCGAGCGCCACCACACCGGCGACCGTCGCGGCGACGGCGGCGACGGCCGGCGTCGTCCGGGTGCGGTGCCGGACCGCGTCCCGGGCGGCGAACCGCACCGGCAGCGGGAAGCTGCGGGCCATCCGCGCCATCCACGAGACCACTGCGGGCACCAGCAGCACCATGCCGAGCACACAGATCACCGCGGCCCAGGCGATGGTCAGCTCGCCCCCACCCTCGGGACGGGCGCCGGCGAGCGCCACCAGGACCCCGATCGCGAAGAGCACCAGGCCGAGCCAGGGGAAGGCCCGTACGGGCTTGGCGTCGCCGCGCCGTCCGGCGAGGACCGCCACGACGTTCTGTCGCGACGCGATCCAGGCGGGCACCACGCAGGCGATGAGGGCACTGACCAGGCCGAACGCGGCCACCGCCAGCACGTGCAGCCAGTCGATCTCGAAGGGGCCGAGCCACTCGCCGTTGAACCGCTGAGCGGCGGGCAGCAGCAGCCGGCCGGCGAGGATGCCGCCGACGACGCCGATCACACCCGCGCTCACGCCGAGCAGGAGGCCGCCACCGATGATCACCCGGCGCGCCTGCGCCGGCGTACCGCCCGACGAGACGAGCAGGGCGAGCGAGCGCTGCTGCTTCCGCGCACCGACCGCGAAGGCGGGCCCCGCCAGCAGGACGACCTCGATCAACGCCATCACGACGATGAGCGCGGCGACCTGGACGGTGGTGTCATCGATCCCGGTCGAGTAGCCGAGCGGGTCGGGGTAGTCCCCCGCGTGGGTGACGACGTGGCGGTCGGTGACGAAGACGCCGAGCCTGTTGAGCTGCTGGATCTGGTCCCAGGTGATCGACGGGCCGTCGATGAGCCAGGCCTGCTGGGCCGCGTTCCACGACGAGTAGGCGGGCGCGTCCGGGAAGGCGCCCGGCACGCCGAGCACCACCGGCGCGGTCCGGCTGGTCGCGTCGACCACCGTGCCCACGATGGTGCGGGTCGACTCGGACCGGTCGCGCTCGACGATCGTCAGGGTCGAGTGGCTCGCGATGCGGTCGAGGGTCGGCCGGTTGACCACCACCTCGTCCGGGCTGGCCGGCCAGCGCCCGCTGGCCAGCCGGAAGAGGCCGGACGCGAGCGGGGCCTTCACGTCCAGCTCCGTGCCGGTGGCGTACTCGCGACCGTGCACGGTCGCCAGGAGCAGGTCCTTGCGCATCGGTGCAGGGGTCATGGAGCGCTTGCCGATCACGGCCTCGATGTCGGCGACCGTGGTCGGCCGGGCGAGCTTCTCGCCCGTGCCCGACGCCTGCATCGGGTCCGGCCCCTGCTGCACCTGGTGGCGCCCGTCCGCCGTTGCGATCTCGGCGGTGGCCGAGGTCCCGAGGCGCCGGTCGATGCCCTCCGCCGGGGAGACCTGCGCGGTCTGGATCAGCACGTCCGCGGCGACCACCAGCAGCACCGGGAGTGTCACCATCGCCAGCGCGATGATCGCGCGGGCCTTGTTCTTGCCCAGGTCGCGGCGGGCCAGTCTCAGCGCCAGCCGCCAGGAGGTCCACCAGCTCATGCGTTCACGCCCTCACCGGCAGCGAGCGCGGCGCCGGACTCGTCGACGACGAGACCGTCGCGCAGGTAGACGACCCGGTCGGCCCAGCCGGCATGGCGCGGCTCGTGGGTGACCAGGACACCGGCCGCCCCCGCGTCGCAGCGGGCCCGGAGCAGGCGAAGGATCTCCTCGCCCGTGACCGAGTCGAGGGCGCCGGTCGGCTCGTCGGCCAGGATCAGCCGGCGCTCGCCGACGACGGCGCGCGCGATCGCGACCCGCTGCTGCTGACCACCGGACATCTCGTCGGGGAAGCGGTCGGCGAGGTCGGCCACGCCGACCTCCTCGAGAGCGGCCACGGCCGCTGCGCGGGCCGCTCGGGCAGGGGTGCCGTCGAGCTCCAGTGGCAGGCTGACGTTCTCCGCGGCGGTCAGGGCCGGGATGAGGTTGAAGTCCTGGAAGACGTACCCGATCGAGGTCCGGCGCAGCTTGGCGCGACCGCTCTGGCCGGCGGCGACGAGGTCGGCGCCCTCGACGAGCACGCGGCCGGCGTTCGGCTCGTCGAGCCCGCCGGCGATGGTGAGCAGGGTCGACTTGCCCGAGCCGGAGGGGCCCATCACGGCGATGAGCTCGCCGGGGTGGGCCTCGAAGGAGACCTCGCGCAGGGCGTGCACGGCGAGCTCGCCGGTGCCGTGCACCCGGGTCACCCGGTCGAGCTGGAGGACGGGGTTGGTGCTCATCGGGGGGTCTCCTCGTTCGGGGAAGGGGTCGAAGTGGGGGTACGGCGATCGGGGCGGCGCAACCGCTCACGGGCCTGCTCGAGCCAGCGGCTCTCGGCCCGGCGCAGCCGGTCGGCCTCGCGGAGCTCCAGATGCGCGCTCATCGCGCACCGTCCCGCTGGGCCTGCCGCAGCCGGGCCTCGCAGTGGTCGAGCCAGCGGATCTCGGCCTCGGCGTCGAAGACCAGCGCGTCGAGCACCAGTCCGTGGGCGAGGTCGGTGGTCGCGCGCTTGGCCCTCGTGTAGCTCTGCAGCGCGGTCATCGTCGCGCTGCGCTGCTTCTGGATCACCGCGGTGACGTCCAGCCCGGAGGAGCCGACGGCGAGCGCGATCTTGATCGCCAGCTCCTCGCGCGGCGGCTGGGTGCGCGGCACGGCGGAGCCGAACCACTCGGCGAGCTCGTCCTTGCCGGCGGCGGTCAGGCGATAGAGCTGCTGGCCCTCGGCGTTGGTCTCGCCGCCCTCGACCAGGCCGTCGCGCTCGAGGCGCGAGAGGGTCGTGTAGACCTGCCCGATGTTCAGCGGCCAGAGCTCCGCGGTGCGCTCCTCGAACGCGGACCGGAGCTGGTAGCCGTACATCGGCTCCGGCTCCAGCAGCGCGAGCAGCGCGTGTTTGACGGACATTCCCGACCCTTTCGTCAGTGTGCATACCGAGTATGCACATACTCGGTATGCAGGTGCAAGCGACCCACCAGTAACATGGCGCCATGAGCGAGCATGTCGATGTCCTCGTCGTCGGCGCCGGCCTGTCGGGCATCGGCGCCGCGGCCCAGCTGCGCCAGCACCTGCCGGAGCTGAGCGTCGCGGTCCTGGAGAGCCGCGAGGCCAGCGGTGGCACCTGGGACCTCTTCCGCTACCCGGGGATCCGCTCGGACTCCGACATGTTCACCTTCGGCTTCTCCTGGCACCCCTGGCCGAGCGACAAGTCGCTCGCCGATGGTCATCTGATCCTCGAGTACCTGCGCACCATCGAGCGCGAGTACGGCGTCGACGAGCTGATCCGCTACCAGCACACCGTCACCGCGGCCGACTGGGACACCGCCGCCCGGCAGTGGACGGTCACCGTCTCCACGCCCGACGGCGAGCAGCGGTTCACCACCAACTTCCTGTGGGCCTGCTCGGGCTACTACGACTACGACGAGGGCCACCAGCCGGAGTTCCCGGGCCTCGCCGAGTTCGAGGGCACGTTCATCCACCCGCAGCACTGGCCCGCCGACCTCGATCATGCGGGCAAGAAGGTCGTCGTGATCGGCTCCGGCGCCACGGCGGTCACCCTCGTGCCGGCGATGGCGCTCGGCGACCCGGGCGACGTGGTCGAGAAGATCACGATGCTCCAGCGCACCCCGACGTACATCATGTCGCGGCCCGCGAAGGACCCGCTCGCGCGAGGGATCAACAACGTCCTCGGCAAGGTCCCGGGCATCGTGCCGTTCAAGAAGACCCGGGAGAAGCTCGGGTACGAGGCGATCCGCTGGGCCAACATCGGCCTGCTGATCGGCTCCTACCAGCTCGCGCGCCGCAAGCCCGAGCTGGTGAAGCGGATGGTGCTCAAGGGCGTCGTCGAGCACCTCACCGCCCGTCCCGGGCAGGACGGGATGACCGCCGACGAGGCCCAGGCCTACGCCGAGAAGCACTTCACGCCCCCGTACGACCCATGGGACCAGCGCCTGTGCGTGGTGCCCAACGGCGACCTCTTCCGCGCCATCCGCAGCGGGCGCGCCGACATCGTCACCGATCGGATCAGGACGTTCACCGCCAAGGGCATCGAGCTGGAGTCCGGCGAGACGCTCGAGGCCGACATCGTGGTCAGCGCGACGGGCCTGAAGATCAAGCTCTTCGGCGGTCTCGACATCCATGTCGACGGCAAGCCGGTCGACATGGCGCAGACGATGTCCTACAAGGCGGCGATGCTCAGCGGGCTGCCGAACTTCGCCTTCACCATCGGCTACACGAACGCGTCTTGGACCCTCAAGGCCGATCTGGTCGGCGACTTCGTGGTCAACCTGCTCAAGCACATGCGCGCGCACCGCTACACCGAGGCGCTGGTCGAGCGCGACCCGCGCGTCGAGGAGCGCCCCCTGATGGATCTGGCCTCGGGCTACATCCAGCGCGCAGCGGACACGATGCCGCGGCAGGGCGACCGGGCACCGTGGATGCTCAAGCAGAACTACCTGGTCGACATGTTGGTGATGCGCGGCGACGTCGAGGACGGCGTCATCACGTTCTCGTGACGTTTCCGCGCGTTTAGGTATCCGCGACACGTTGTCTTGGGTACCTTGCCAGCATGGCTCCCGTGACACTCGCCAAGCGCGCTACCCACCGCATGGTCGGCAGCGGCGTCCGCGCCGCGTCCACCGTCGTCCCCTTCCGACCCCAGGGCCGGCAGTCCTACGAGGAGACGCTCCGCACGCTGTCGGAGGCGTCGGTGGAGCAGTGCTTCAACGCGTTCAAGGACATCGCGTGGGACTCTCCGGAGCTCGCCGTCGATCCCGACGACGACCGCTGGATCCTGCCGCGCGTCGATCCGATCGGGGCACACCCCTGGTACCAGGCCCTGCCGAAGGAGCGCCAGCGCGACATCGGCCGCTACCGGTTCGCCAACATCTGCAAGGTGGGCTCCCAGTTCGAGCAGGTGCTCATCGCCGGCGTCTCCCTGCACCTGATCTGGGCGCGCAACGGGAACCCGGAGTTCCGCTACGCCACCCACGAGGTGACCGAGGAGACCCACCACACCCAGATGTTCCAGGAGTCGGTGAACCGCATCTGTCCCGACGCCGCCGGCGCGCCGCTCCTGTTCAAGGTCCTGTCCCCGCTGATGGCGCTGGCCGGCCCGCTCGTCCCGGCCGGTTTCCTGGTGGGCATCCTCGCGGGCGAGGAGCCGATCGACCACCTGCAGAAGAACGTGCTGCGCGCCGGCGGCACGCATCCGCTGGTCGACCGGGTGATGCAGATCCACGTCGCCGAGGAGGCCCGTCACATCGGCTTCGCGCACCACTACCTCACGCACCACGTGCCTCGCCTTGCCGGCTGGGAGCGAGCGCTCATCGGCGTCACCACGCCGCTGATCATGCGCGTCCTGTGCGACGTGATCATGCGGCCGAGCCCGGCGGCGCTGCGCGACATGGGCATCCCCAAGGAGGTCGCCCGGGAGATCTGGTGGGACGACGAGGAGTCCCGAAAGGTGCTGCGCGACATGTTCGGCGACGTCCGGATGCTCTTCGACGACCTCGGCCTGCGCACCGCCGGGACCCGGTGGCTGTGGCGGGCGATGGGCATCGAGGGCCGCTCCTCCCGTTTCCGCTCCGAGCCCTCGAACGCCGCTGCCTGATGTGTCCGCGCGACATCTATCCGAGACACGCTGTCGCATGTATCGTGGCGGCATGGCTCCTGTGACTCTCGCCAAGCGCGCCACCCTGCGCGCCGTCGGCACCGGCGTACGCGCCGCCTCCACCGTCACCCCGTTCCGCCCGCAGGGCAAGCAGTCCTACCAGGACACCCTGCGGACGCTGTCGGAGGCCTCGGTGGAGCAGTGCTTCAACGCCTTCAAGGACATCGCCTGGGACTCCCCCGAGTTCGCGCTCAGCGACGACGATGACCGCTGGCTGCTGCCCCGCGTCGATCCGCTCGGCGCCACCGCCTGGTACCAGGAACTCCCCCGCGCTCGCCAGCTCGAGGTGGGTCGCCACCGCCTGGTCGCGATGACGAAGACCGGGTCGCAGTTCGAGCAGCTGCTCCTCATCGGAGGCGCGCAGTTCCTGATGGGCCTGAAGAACGAGAACCCCGAGTTCTGCTACTTCATGCACGAGCTCACCGAGGAGTGCCACCACATCCAGATGTTCCAGGAGCTGACGAACCGCGCCTGTCCGGACGTGGTCGGGGCTCCGCTGTGGCTGCGCCGGTCGATCCCGCTCGTCGGCCTGCTGGGCGGCCTGTGGCCCTCGCTCTTCTTCACCATCATCCTCGCCGGCGAGGAGCCGATCGACCACCTGCAGAAGAAGATGATGCGGGCCGGCGGACAGCTCCACCCGATGCTGACCCGCATCACCCAGATCCACATCGCCGAGGAGGCCCGGCACATCGGCTTCGCCCACGCCTGGCTCGAGCACCACGCCCCGGCCATGAATGCGGTCAACAAGCTCGCCCTGGGCCTGATGGTGCCGATGGTGCTCCGCCTCGGCTACGGCGCCATCGTGGTCCCCAGCCGCGAGGACCAGGCGGCCATGGGCATCCCGGACCGGGTGATGCGCGAGGCCTTCGGTGGCGCCGAGAACGCCAAGACCCGGCGCGACGTGTGCGCGGACGTGCGTCACATGGGCGAGACCACCGGCATCCTGACCCCGCTCACCCGCATCGCATGGAGGCTGTGGGGCGTCGACGGCCGCGCGTCGCGCTACCGCTCGGAGCCCGCCAGCGCCGCCGCCTGAGCAGCGCGCCGCGGGTGCGGCTGTGACCGTCGACCTCGCACTCGAGTCGAACGGCGAGCGCGTTGCGTCTAGGCTCCAACACCATGGACGGACGAGCGACCCGGTGGGCGGCTCACAACGACGCGCAGCGTGAGCGCATCATCACCGCAGCGATCGCGCTGTACGACGAGGGCAACACCGCCCCGTCGCTGCAGGAGATCGGCGAGCGCGCCGGCCTGGCCCGCTCGGTCCTCTACCGGCAGTTCGAGGACCGGCGCGACCTGGAGCTCGCCGTCGAGCGCTACGTCCTCGACGATCTGCTTGCGCGCCTGGAGGCGTCACTCGTCCTCGACGGCGCGATCCGCCAGGTGCTGCGACGGGTCGCGTCCACCTACATCGAGTGGGCCGCGACCCACCCCCGTCTGCACCAGCTCTCCGACCTGGACTCGGCCTCCGACGGGCCGCTGAGCCAGGCGATGGAGCGGATCGCCACCCGGATCGGAGGGGTCATGATCCTCGCCTTCCGGGTCACCGGAGCCGAGATCTCCGAGGCCGACGTCGCGGCGACCGACCCCCTGATCCACGGCCTCATCGGCGCGGTCTTCGCCGCCGTGCGACGCTGGCTGCACCTGGGCGCGAAGGTCCCCGACGTCGAGCACATGACCGACCAGATCGTGGAGAGCGCGTGGGCGGTCATCGATGCGCGGCTGCGCGCGTACGGCGTCGAGGTCGACCCCGACCTCCCGCTCGCCCTCGGCGACCTCGACCTGACGGGGCTGGACCTCCTCGGAGCCTGACCAGGGCCCCTCGCAGGGCCCTGGCCGGCGCGTCACAGGCCGAGGAACCGCCCGATGATCTCCTTCTGGATCTCGGTCGTCCCGCCGTAGATCGTCTGGATGCGGCTGTCGACGTACGCCTTGGCGATGGGGTACTCGTTCATGTAGCCGTACCCGCCGTGGATCTGCACGCCCGCGTCCACCGTGCGCTTCTGCAGCTCGGTGGTCCACCACTTCGCCATCGAGGCGAGGGAGGTGTCGACCTCGCCGGCGTTGAGCTTGGTGATGCAGTCGTTGATGAAGACGCGGGCGATGTGTGCCTCGGTCGCCATCTCGGCCATGACGAAGCGAGTGTTCTGGAACTTCCCGATCGGCTTGCCGAACGCCTCCCGGGTCTTGGCGTAGTCGAGGCACATCTCGAGGACACGCTCGGTGGCGGCGACCGCGACCATCGCGACCGAGATGCGCTCGCGCGGCAGCTCGGTCATCAGGTGGATGAAGCCCTGGTTGAGCTGGCCGAGCAGGTTCTCCTTCGGCACGATCACGTTGTCGAAGACGAGCTCGGCGGTGTCCTGCGCCTTCATGCCCATCTTGTCGAGGTTGCGACCGCGGGTGAACCCCTCCATGCCGCGCTCGACGACCAGCAGGGAGATGCCGTGCGCGCCGGCCTCCGGGTCGGTCTTGGCGACCACGATGACCAGATCGGCGTTGATGCCGTTGGTGATGAAGATCTTGGTGCCGTTGAGGACGAAGTGGTCGCCCTTGTCGACGGCAGTGGTCCGGATGCCCTGCAGGTCGGAGCCCGCGCCGGGCTCGGTCATCGCGATGGCGGTGATGAGCTCGCCGCTCACGCAGCCGGGCATCCAGCGCTGCTTCTGCTCCTCGGTGCCCAGGTGGAGCAGGTACGGCACGGTGATGTCGTTGTGCAGCGTGAAGCCGGGCCCGCTGGCGCCGATCCGGGTGATCTCCTCGATCAGGACCGCGTTGAAGCGGAAGTCGTCGACGCCCGCGCCGCCGTACTCCTCGGGGACCTCGAAGGCGAGCAGGCCGGCCTGTCCGGCCTTGGCCCACAGCTCGCGCGGCACGATCCCGTCCTTCTCCCACTGGTCGTGGAAGGGGGCGACCTCCTTCTCCATGAAGGCCCGCGCGGTGGTGCGGAAGTCCTCGTGCTCAGCGTCGTAGATCGTCGGCTTCGTCGGCATGCCCCGAATCGTTACAGCACAACTGTCATGTTTCAAGACTTCGCGGTAATGTCCCGCGCCATGACGCAGGCCCCCGATGCACCGGCGAGTGATCTGACCGTCGACGAGCTGGCCGAGGCCACCGGCGTCTCGGTCCGCAACATCCGCTACTACGCCAGCCTCGGCCTTCTGCCCGCCCCTGAGCGGCGCGGGCGGATCGCGTACTACGGCGTCCGGCACCGCGCGCTGCTCGATCTGACGACCGCACTCCAGGAGCACGGCTTCACCCTCCAGGCGATCGAGCGCTACCTGGCCCGGATGCCCGAGGACATGACCATCGAGGACATCGCGATGCAACGCGCGATGATCACCTCCTGGACCACCCCGGACGCCGACGAGGTCCAGCGCCGGATCGTGCGCGAGCTGCGTGACCTGGGCCTGTCCCGCGACGCGGTCACCGCGGCACACGAGATCATCGAGGGCTACCTCGACGCTCTGGCCACCGACCTGCGCGCCCTGCTCGAGGACCGGCTCCTCGACCCGTGGCGCCGCACCCACCACTCCGCCGACGAGCTGGCCGCCCTCGAGAAGGCGCTGCCGCGCCTACGTGGGCTCGTCGTGCAGTCGGTGATGATCTCGTTCCAGGGCGCCGTCAACCGGGTGATCGGCAAGAGCCTGCGCCGCAGTGCCTGACCCGGTCCGGGGTTGACCCTGACAGTTTTGGTGTCACAATCGTCGCATGGCAGAAGCATTCATCTACGACCACGTGCGCACGCCCCGTGGTCGAGGCAAGAAGACCGGCGCGCTGCACGAGGTCAAGCCGGTCGACCTGGTCGTCGGCCTGATCGACGAGCTGCGCAAGCGCAACCCCTCGCTCGACCCCGAGCGCATCGACGATGTGGTCCTCGGCGTGGTCAGCCCGATCGGCGACCAGGGCGGTGACATCGCCAAGACGGCCGCCCTCAAGGCTGGTCTCCCCGAGACCACCGCCGGCGTCCAGCTCAACCGCTTCTGCGCCTCGGGCCTGGAGGCCGTCAACCAGGCCGCGTCCCGCATCCGCGGCGGCTTCGAGGACCTGATCATCGCCGGTGGCGTCGAGGCCATGAGCCGCGTCGCGATGGGCTCCGACGGCGGCGCCTGGGCGATGGACCCGGACACCGCGCTCGCCACGGACTTCGTGCCGCAGGGCATCGGCGCCGACCTGATCGCCACGATCGAGGGCTGGAGCCGTACGGACGTCGACACCTACGCCGCGGAGTCCCACCAGCGCGCCGCGGCCGCCTGGGAGGCCGGCAAGTTCAAGGACGCCGTCATCCCGGTCGTCGACCGCAACGGTCAGGTCGTGCTCGACCACGACGAGCTGATCCGCCCCGGCACGACCGCCGAGGGCCTCGCCGGCCTCAAGCCGTCCTTCGTCCAGCACGGCCAGGAGGCCGGCTTCGACGACGTCGCGCTGTCGAAGTACCACTGGATCGAGAAGATCGACCACGTCCACCACGCCGGCAACAGCTCCGGCATCGTCGACGGCTCCGCGCTGATGCTGATCGGCTCGGAGGAGGTCGGCAAGGAGCTCGGCCTGACCCCGCGCGCGAAGATCATCTCGGCCGCCGTCTCCGGCGCCGACCCGACGATCATGCTGACCGGTCCGGCCCCGGCCGCCCGCAAGGCGCTGGCCAAGGCCGGCCTGACCGTCGAGGACATCGACCTCTTCGAGATCAACGAGGCGTTCGCCGCGGTCGCGATGCGGTTCATGCGCGACATGGGCATCAGCCACGAGATCACCAACGTCAACGGTGGCGCCATCGCGATGGGCCACCCGCTGGGCGCCACCGGCGCGATCATCCTCGGCACGCTCGTCGACGAGCTCCAGGCCCGCGGCAAGAAGCGCGGCCTCGCCACGCTCTGCGTCGGCGGCGGCATGGGCATCGCCACGATCGTCGAGCTCGTCTGAGCGCGGAACAGGAAACGGAACCCATCGCTATGTCTGACGCTACGTCCGCTGTTAAGTACGACATCGATGCCGACGGCATCGTCACGCTGACCCTCGACGACCCCAACCAGTCGGCGAACACCATGAACGAGCTCTACAAGAGCTCGATGGAGGCCGCCATCGAGCGGCTCCACGCCGAGCAGGAGAGCATCTCCGGCGTCGTCATCGCCTCGGCGAAGAAGACCTTCTTCGCCGGCGGCGACCTGAAGAACATGATGCAGATCCGCCGCGAGGACGCCCACCTCGTCTTCGACGAGGTCGAGGGCGTCAAGGCCACCCTGCGCAAGCTCGAGCTCTTCCCCAGGCCGGTCGTCGCGGCCATCAACGGCGCCGCCCTCGGCGGCGGTCTCGAGATCGCGCTGGCCGCCAACCACCGCGTCGCGGTCGACGGTCGATACGAGATCGGCCTGCCCGAGGTCTCCCTCGGCCTGCTCCCGGGCGGCGGCGGCGTCACCCGTACGGTCCGCATGTTCGGCATCATCACCGCGCTCACCGAGATCCTCGGCACCGGTGCCCGGTTCAAGCCGTCGGCCGCCCAGGCCAAGGGCCTGGTCAACGAGCTCGTCGCCACCCAGGACGAGCTGATCCCGGCCGCGAAGGCGTGGATCAAGGCCAACCCCGAGGCCGCCGCGCAGCCGTGGGACGTCCCCGGCTTCAAGCTCCCCGGCGGCACGCCGTCGAGCCCGTCGCTGGCCGGCTTCCTGCCCGCGCTCACCCCGATCCTGCGCAAGCAGCTCAAGCAGAGCGACATGCGCGCCCCGAAGGCGATCCTGTCGGCCGCCGTCGAGGGCGCCCAGGTCGACTTCGACACCGCCTCGCGGATCGAGTCGCGCTACTTCACCTCGCTGGTCACCAGCCAGCAGGCGAAGAACATGATCCAGGCGTTCTTCTTCGACCTCGGCTCGATCAACGCGGGCAAGGAGCGCCCGCAGGGCGTGGAGAAGTACATGCCCACCAAGGCCGTCGTCCTCGGCGCCGGCATGATGGGCGCCGGCATCGCGTACGTCCTGGCCCGCGCGGGCGTCGAGGTCGTCCTCAAGGACGTCGCCATCGAGTCCGCCGAGAAGGGGAAGGCGTACACCGCCAACCTCAACGAGAAGGCCGTCTCCCGCGGCAAGCTCAGCCAGGAGAAGGCCGACGAGATCCTCAACCGGATCACGCCGACCATCGATGCGGCCGACGCCGCCGGCGCCGACCTCGTCGTCGAGGCCGTCTTCGAGAGCGTCGAGCTCAAGCAGCAGGTCTTCAACGAGGTCATCCCGCACCTCGCCGACGGCGCGCTGCTGTGCTCCAACACCTCGACCCTGCCGATCACCGAGCTGGCCAAGGGCCTCGACAGCACCGGCGGCACGTCCTCGGCGTCCCGCTTCATCGGCCTGCACTTCTTCTCCCCCGTGGACAAGATGCCGCTTGTCGAGATCATCAAGGGCGCCGAGACCTCCGACGAGACCCTCGCCAAGGCGTACGACGTCACGCTCGCGATCAAGAAGACCCCGATGATCGCCAACGACTCGCGCGGCTTCTACACCTCGCGCGTCATCGGCACCCAGATCGAGGAGGGCCTGGCGCTCCTCCTCGAGGGTCAGCACCCGTACTCGATCGAGCGCGCGACCACGCAGGCCGGCTACCCGGTCGGCCCGCTCCAGATCGCCGACGAGCTCAACATGGAGCTCATGGTCAAGATCGGCAAGACCACCCGCGAGGCCGAGGGCATCGAGGAGCTCACGGTCACCGAGCAGGTCTGCGGCAAGATGATCGAGGCGGGCCGGCCGAGCAAGCTCAAGGGCGCCGGCTTCTACGAGTACGTCGACGGCAAGCGCACCTCGATCTGGGCGGGCCTGTCGGACCTCTTCCCGATCGCGGAGAAGCAGTACCCGCTGCAGGACATGAAGGACCGGATCCTGTTCCGCGAGGCGATCGAGACGGCCAAGACGTTCGAGGAGGGCGTGGTCACCTCGGCCGCGCACGCGAACATCGGCTCGATCTTCGGCATCGGCTTCCCGCCGGCGACCGGTGGCGCGGCCCAGTTCATCACCGGGTACGAGGCGGCCGACGGCTCCCTCGGCATCGACGCGTTCATCAGGCGCGCCGACGAGCTGGCCGACACCTACGGCGAGCAGCTGCGCCCGACGCAGTACCTGCGCGACCTGGCGGCGAAGGGCGGGTCCTTCCCCGCCTAGCTGTACCCGGCCATGAGGTCGGTAGCAGCAGACCGTTGACGTGAAGAGAACCTCCGGATGGGGTGTGGCTTGTCGAAGGCCCATCCCGCAACACCCGGAGGTTCTCTTGTCTCACGGTAGTGCCCGCCTGACCGTCCACGGTCGACTGCTGATCGTGCAACGCCACCAGCAAGGCTGGAAACAAGCCCATATCGCCGCCGCGATGGGTGTCTCGCGCAAGTGCGTGCGGACCTGGATCGAGCGCTACAACGCCGAAGGCGAGCCCGGCCTCGTCACGAGGTCCTCGCGACCACACACCACCCCGACCAGGACCAGTGTCGAGGTTGAGCAACGCGTCCTCACCGCTCGTGCCGCCCATCGTGAAGGCCCCGACGTCCTCGGCCCCAAAGTGGGGGTGCCGGCCCGCACGGTGTCGAGGATCCTGCGCCGCCACGCCGTGGCCTATCTGCGTGAGCTGGATCCGATGACCGGTGAGGTGATCCGGTCCTCGAAGCAGACCGCGGTGCGCTACGAACGCGCCCGGCCCGGCGAGCTGGTCCACATGGATGTGAAGAAGATCGGCCGGATCCCCGACGGCGGCGGCTGGAAGGCCCACGGCCGTGACAACGTGAAGCGCGTTCGAGTCAACGGCCCCGGCTACGACTACGTCCACTCACTGGTCGATGACCACTCCCGGCTGGCCTACAGCGAGATCCTGCCCGACGAGAAGGGCGCCACCTGCGCGGCGTTCCTCGAGCGTGCGGTCGACTACTTCGCCGCTCACGGCATCGCCCACATCGAGCGGTTGATGACCGACAACGCCTGGGCCTACCGCTACTCGCTGCGCGAGGTCTGCGCTGTGCGTGGCATCCGCCAGAAGTTCATCCGTCCGCACTGCCCTTGGCAGAACGGCAAGGTCGAGAGGCTCAACAGGACCTTGGCCACCGAATGGGCCTACCGGCAGGTCTTCACCACAAACGACCAACGAGCAGCAGCACTTGCACCCTGGCTCGAGCACTACAACACTCAACGACGCCACAGCGCACTCGGAGGCAAGCCACCGATCAGCAGACTGTCACCAACGTGATGGCCGGGTACACCTAGCTCGGGAAGTTGCTACACGGCTTCAACGATGGCCCCGCGGAATCCCGCGGGGCCATCGGCGTCTGTGACCGTCCACACTCTGCAACTAGTTGCACAATTCGGTGCAACACGACAGACTCGTCGTCCGTGGCCATCGAACACGCGCTCCTCGTCTCGCTGCGCGAGCGCCCGGCCGGCGGGCTCGAGCTCGCCCGGCGGTTCGATCGCTCGATCGGTTTCTTCTGGCCGGCCACGCACCAGCAGATCTACAAGGTGCTGCACCGGATGGCTGCCGACGGCTGGATCGCGCCGACGGGCGACGAGGGCGCCCGGACGACGTATGCCGTCACTCCTCGGGGCGAGGAGGAGCTGGCCGCCTGGATCGTCCGGTCCACGCCCACCGAACGGCTGCGGAGCGAGCTGGCCCTCAAGATGCGCGCGGCGTCGTACGGCGACCGCGCGACCCTGCTCGCCGAGATCGAGGGTCGGGTCGCCGAGCATCGCATCCGGCTGGCCCACTACGAGACGCTGCAGCGTCGCGACTATCCCGAGCCCACCGGCCTGACCGGCCAGGACCTCGACCAGTACCTCGTCCTGCGCGGCGGGGTGTTGCTGGAGGAGTTCTGGATCCGCTGGCTGACCGAATATCTGGAGGCCCACGCATGACCACCTACGACCACCTGCTCTCGCCGCTCACCATCGGCGATCTGACCCTCCGCAACCGGATCGTGATGGGCTCGATGCACACCGGCCTCGAGGACAAGGTCCGCGACATCCCGAAGCTGGCGGCCTACTTCGCCGAGCGCGCCAAGGGCGGCACCGGCCTGATCATCACCGGCGGCTACGCGCCGAACAAGCGCGGCTGGCTCAAGCCGCTCGCCAGCGAGATGAGCAACCGGCTGCAGGCGGCCCGTCACCGCGAGATCACCGATGCCGTGCACGAGCACGAGGGCGCGATCGCCCTCCAGGTGCTGCACGCCGGCCGGTACGCGTACGTGCCGTGGTCGCAGTCGGCCTCGGCGATCAAGGCCCCGATCAACCCGTTCAAGCCCTCCGCGATGTCGAGCAAGCAGGTCGAGGAGACCGCCTCGGACTTCGCCAAGTCGGTCGCGCTCGCGCGCAAGGCCGGCTACGACGCCGTGGAGATCATGGGCTCGGAGGGTTACCTGATCAATCAGTTCCTCGCCGAGCGCACCAACCAGCGCAGCGACAAGTGGGGCGGCTCGGTCGCGAACCGGCACCGCTTCCCGGTCGAGATCGTGCGCCGGACGCGCGAGCTGGTCGGCGACGACTTCCCGATCGTGTTCCGCCTCTCCCTCATCGACCTGGTCGAGGGCGGCCAGACGTGGGAGGAGACCATCGACCTCGCGTACGCCCTGCAGGACGCCGGCGTCTCGGTCCTGAACACCGGCATCGGCTGGCACGAGGCCCGTGTCCCCACGATCATCACCCAGGTCCCGCGTGGCGCGTGGGTCGACTACACCGCCCGCCTCAAGGCCGAGGTCGCGATCCCGGTCTGCGCCTCCAACCGGATCAACACCCCCGAGCTCGCCGAGTCGATCGTCGCGAACGGCCAGGCCGACCTGGTGTCGATGGCGCGCCCGCTGCTCGCTGACCCGGAGTTCGCGCGCAAGACGAGCGAGGGCCGCACGGACGAGATCAACACCTGCATCGCCTGCAACCAGGCCTGCCTCGACCACGCCTTCGAGAACAAGCGGGCGTCCTGCCTGGTCAACCCGCGCGCTGCCCGCGAGACCGAGCTGATCCTCGCGCCCGTACGGACCAAGAAGTCGGTCGCCGTCGTCGGCGCCGGCCCCGCCGGCCTGTCGGCCGCTGTCTCCGCGGCGGAGCGGGGTCTGGCCGTGACCCTCTTCGAGCGCGGCGAGGAGCTCGGCGGTCAGTTCCGGCTCGCGATGGCGGTCCCCGGCAAGGAGGACTTCGCCGACACGCTGCGCTACTTCGGGCGCCGACTCGAGGTGCTGGGCGTCGACGTCCGGCTCAAGACCGAGGCCACGCTGGCCGACCTGCAGCCCTTCGACGAGGTCATCATGGCCACCGGCGTCACCCCGCGCGCGCTGACCCTGCCGGGCGCGGACCTGCCCGGCGTCGTCTCGTACGCCGACCTGCTCTCGGGTCGCGTCGACGCGGGCCGCCGGGTCGCGGTGATCGGCGCCGGCGGCATCGGCGTCGACGTCTCGACCGCTCTGACCCACGAGCCGGAGACGCTCGAGGAGTGGCGCGCGCACTGGGGTGTCGGCGACCCGGCCGCCCACCGCGGCGGTCTCACCGAGCCCGCCCCCCGCGTGCCGGCGCGCCACGTGACGCTGCTGCAGCGCAAGTCCACCCCGATCGGCATCGGCCTCGGCAAGACCTCCGGCTGGGCGCACCGCGCCCGGCTCAAGCAGGAGGGCGTGACCCTGGTGAGCGGTGCCTCGTACGACGCCATCGAGACCCACCCCGAGGGCGGCCTCGTGCTGCGCTACACCGTCGACGGCGCCCCCACCTCGGTGCAGGTCGACACCGTCGTGGTCTGCGCCGGCCAGGAGTCGGTGCGCGACCTGTGGGTCGAGGGTGCGGGCTGGCACCTCATCGGCGGCGCCGACGTCGCTGCCGAGCTCGACGCCAAGCGGGCGATCAAGCAGGGCACCGAGGTCGCCGCCGCGCTGTGAGCGAAGCCGCCGCTGCGGTCCGCCGCCTGCCAGCGGTCGGCGGTCGGTAAGGTCGGAGGCGTGGACTGCCTCTTCTGCGCGATCGTGGCCGGTGACGTCCCCTCGACGAGGGTCTACGAGGACGAGCGCACCTACGCCTTCATGGACATCTCGCCGGCCACCGAGGGCCACCTGATCGTGGTGCCCAAGCGACACTCGAGGGACATCCTCGAGATCGCCGAGGAGGACCTGGCCGCGGTCGCGGCGACCGGCAAGCGGATGGCGCAGCGCGTCACCGACGTGCTCGGCGCCGACGGCGTGAATCTGCTCAACAACCGCGGTGAGCACGCCTGGCAGACGGTCTTCCACTTCCACCTGCACGTCATCCCGCGCTACGCGGACACCTCCCGCGACACCATGCAGCTGCCGTGGATCCCGGCACCCGGGGACGGGGACGCGATCCGGGCCACCGGCGCGCGGCTGGCCGTCTAGGGCGTGTCGCTCAGGCCGGCGTCAGCGACGTGAGTCGAACGCCCTAGGTGGCGAGCGGCTCGGGGCGCTCGCCCGGCTCGCCCTGACGGCCCCTCTGGCCGGCGATGAACGCCGCGTACCAGTCGAACGACCTCTTCGGCGTACGCGTGCCCGTGGCGCGGTCGACGTGGACCAGGCCGAAGCGCTGGGTGTAGCCGTACTCCCAGTCCCAACCGTCGAGCAGATCGCCGACGTAGTAGCCGCGGATGTCGACGCCCCGGGCGCACGCCTCGGCGATCGCACCCAGGTGCGCGGTCAGGAAGTCGATGCGCGGCTGGTCGTCGACCACACCTGCGGCGTCGGGCTCCGCCCGGTAGGACGCGCCGTTCTCGGTGATCACGAGCGGCGGCAGCGCGCCCCGGAACCGCGCCCGCATGAGGATCAGCCACTCCCGCAGGGCAGACGGCACGACCGGGCAGAAGGTGTCGGTGACCGGGTAGCCGAGCAGGGGAGCGAAGACGAACGGCGACTCGGCGTCGACGTCATCGACCTCCGTGATGGGCTCGGGCGCCGCTGCGATCCGCAGCGGGTGGTAGTAGTTCACGCCGTAGAAGTCGAGCGGCTGCCGGATGGTGGCGAGGTCGCCCTCCTGGACGAGTCCCTCGGCGAGCACCTCGAGGTCGACCGGGTAGCGGCCGAGCAGCATCGCCTCCAGGAACAGGCCGTTCCACAGCGAGTCGAAGAGCTTGCTGGCGCCGACGTCGGCGGGGTCCTCGGTCATGGGCCACATCGGCGCGTGGTTGTTGGCGCACCCGATCGTGGTGGCGCCCGCGGCGCGTAGGGCGATGACCGCGCGCCCGTGGGCGAGCAGCATGTGGTGACTGGCCGGCAGCGCGCCGAAGACCATCCGCCTGCCCGGGGCCCACTCGCCGCTGTCGTAGCCCAGGTACGCGTGGGCGTTGGGCCCCTGGAGCGGCACCCACGAGGAGACCCGGTCGGCGAACCGCGTGCCGACGAGATGGGCGTACTCGCCGAAGGCATCGGCCGTGGACCGGTTCAGCCAGCCGCCGTCGTCCTCGAGGGCCTGCGGGAGGTCGTAGAAGCAGAGCGTGGCCATCGGCTCGATGCCGGCGCCGAGCAGGGTGTCGAGATAGCGGTCGTAGTGGTCGACGGCCAGCGGGTTGAGCGGACCGCGACCGGTGGGCTGCAGCCGAGGCCAGGCGAACGAGAACCGGTGCCCGTCCACGCCCAGGCGGCGGAGCAGCTCGATGTCCTCGCCGAAGCGGTGGTAGCTGTCGGCCGCGACCGCGGCGTCGCTGCCGTCGATGATCGCCCCCGGACGACGTACGAAGCGGTCCCAGATGCTGTCCCCGCGTCCGTCCTCGGTCGTCGCGCCCTCCACCTGATAGGCGGCGGCGACAGTCCCGAAACGGAAGCCGGATGGGAGCCGAGGATCAACCACAGGCACAATCTTCCTCGTGACCGTCGAGATCCGCCGAGGAACCACCCGATTCATGGACCGAGGTCCGGGTCGAGCGACCTGGCACAGCCTCTCGTTCGGGCAGCACTACGACCCCGAGCGGCTGCGGATCGGTCCGATGGTCTGCCATGACGAGCACCTGCTCGGAGACGGCAAGGGCTTCGAGACCCACCAGCACGACGAGCTCGAGATCGTCAGCTGGGTGGTCAGTGGCGCCGTCACGCATGTGGACTCCCTCGGCTCGGAGGTCACCCTCAGCGCCGGCCAGGTGGGTCACCTGCGCGCAGGGTCGGGCGTCACCCACAGCGAGGTGGCCGCCGCCCCCCAGACGCGGTTCGTCCAGGTGTGGATCACGCCGGACGAGCCGGACCTCGAGCCTGCGTACTCCGCGCCCGACGTCAGCCTCGAGTCCGGCCGGCTGGTCGAGGTGCTCCGCCCGACGTCGACCGCGGTCTTCTCGGTCGCCCGCCTCGCGGCGGGTGAGAGCGTCACCGTCCCGGCGGGCCCGATCCGGCACGTGTACGTCGCGGCCGGCGCTCTGCTGCGCTCCTCGCTTGCCGAGCCGCTGACCCAGGGCGATGCGTTCGTGGTCTCCGACGAGGCTGACGCCACCCACGACCTGACCGTCACGGCCGCGATCGAGACCGAGCTCCTCGTCTGGCGGCTCGGCTGAGCCGATCGGTCCAATGTCCCGCGCGAGCGGTGAGCGGCATGGGATTCTTGAGAGCGTGCCCATGACCGATCCGACCCAGCCGCCGGCATCGGAGTCGTCGGCTGCGCCGCCGGCCTTCGCCGGGCCGGTCGGCACGGCGTGGGCATCGGTACGCGCGGGCCGGATCCGGGCGGCCCGCAGCGAGCTCACCCGGCTGCTGGAGCCGGAGGATCCGACCACGCAGAGTGATGACCAGCGGGCTCTCGCCCTGCTGCTCCAGGTCGAGATCGATCTGGCCAGCGGCGAGCTCGGACACGCGACCGCCCACGGCAGCGGCATCGCCGAGATCGAGGGCCCGATCGCCGAGCTCGCGCGAGCGCTGGCTGCCGGCGAGACCGCCGCCGCCTACGGCGATCACGCCGAGGCCCGCGACCACTTCCTGGCCGCCGGCGCCCTGCCGGGAGCCGAGCTGATGCTGGTCCGCCCCTGGTGGGTCGGCGCGGTGATGGCACTCGTCAGGACCGGCCGACGCCGCGAGGGGGCCGAGCTCGCCCGGGCGCAGCTCGCCCCCGCCGAGCAGAGTGGTGACCCGTTCACGCTCGCCCACGCGCTGCGCGGGCTGGCCACCGCCGACGCCGACCGTCAGCCGCTGACGCTGCTCGATCAGGCCCGCACCCTCGCCGTCGAGGCCGGCTGCCAGCGCCTCGCCGTCCAGCTCGACACCGACATCGCGGCGATGAGCATCCTGGCCCCCGGCATGCACGGCGCCGAGCTCGCGCCCCCACTGCGCGCGGCGGAGGCGTACGCGGCCGAGGAGGGCCTGTGGCCGCTGCACAACCGTGTCATCGGCCTCCTGCTCCGGATCGGCCAGGAGCCGCGCCCGGTGATGGGCCTGGCCCTCGACGTGCTCACCGAGTCCGAGCAGCGCGTCGCACGCCTCGCCGCCCGCTCGATGACCAACCGCGAGATCGCCGCCGAGCTCGGGGTGAGCATCAAGGCCATCGAGTGGCACCTCTCACGCACCTACCGCAAGCTCGGCATCAGCTCCCGCCAGGCCCTGATCAGCATCCTGGACACCCCCGCGAGCTGACGATCAGGTCCCCGCGGGGATCGCCACGTACGCGGTGTCGAGATACTCCTCGATCCCCTCGAACCCGCCCTCGCGACCGAAGCCGGACGACTTCACCCCGCCGAAGGGCGCTGCCGGGTTCGAGATCAGACCGGTGTTGATCCCGACCATGCCGAACTCGAGCGACTCCGCGAGGCGGATGGTGCGGGCCAGATCACGCGTGTAGGCGTACGAGGCGAGGCCGTACTCGCTGGCGTTGGCGCGCGCCACGGCCTCCTCCTCGCTGCTGAAGGTCGTGATCGGGGCGACGGGGCCGAAGATCTCCTGGGTGTTGATCTCCGACTCCGGGTGCACGTCGACCAGCACGGTAGGGCTGTAGAAGAAGCCCGGACCCGCCGGCACCGTGCCGCCGGTGACCAGCCTGGCACCGTCGTGGATCGCGTCGGTGACGAGCTGGTGGACCGACTCGACCGCCTTCTCCTCGATGAGCGGGCCGACGTCCACACCGGCGTCCTGGCCCCGGCCGACGGTCAGCGCAGACATCCTCGCCGCGAGCTTCTCGCCGAACTCGGCGGCGACGTCCTGGTGCACCAGGAAACGGTTGGCGGCGGTGCACGCCTCGCCCATGTTGCGCATCTTGGCGACCATCGCACCGTCGACCGCCGCATCGATGTCGGCGTCCTCGAAGACGAGGAAGGGCGCGTTGCCGCCGAGCTCCATCGACATCCGCTGGAGGTTCTCCGCCGACTGGCGCACCAACACCTTGCCCACTGCCGTGGAGCCGGTGAAGGAGACCTTCCGGAGCCGGTCGTCCTGCATCAGCGCCTCGCTGACCTCACCCGAGCGCGAGGACGGGATGACGTTGAGGACCCCGTCGGGCAGTCCGGCCTCCTGGAGAACGGAGGCGAGGGCGAGCATCGTGAGGGGCGTCATCGAGGCCGGCTTCACTACCATCGTGCAGCCGGCCGCGATCGCCGGCCCGATCTTGCGGGTGCCCATCGCGAGCGGGAAGTTCCACGGGGTGACGAAGAGACACGGCCCGACGGGCTTCTTGACCGTCAGCAGCCGGCTCCCGCCGGCCGGTGCCTGCATCCAGCGCCCGTGGATCCGGACCGCCTCCTCGGAGAACCAGCGGAAGAACTCGTTGCCGTACGCGACCTCGCCCTTGGCCTCCGCGACGGTCTTGCCCATCTCGAGGCTCATCAGCTCGGCGAAGTCGTCGGCGCGCGCGTTGACCAGCTCGAAGGCGCGCCGGAGGATCTCCCCGCGCTCGCGCGGTGGCGTACGGGCCCAGTCGTGCTGGGCGGCGACCGCGGCGTCGAGGGCCTCGATCGCATCGTTCACCGACGCGTCCGCGACCCGGGCCAGCACCGACCCGTCCGCGGGATCGAGGACCGCGAAGTCCTCACCGCCCTCCGCCTCGCGCCAGGACCCTCCGATGAGAAGGCCGCGCTGCTGCTCCGGAACAAGCTTCATAGCCGTCATGACATCCAGACTGGCACCTGGGCACAACCACGTCGCGGACGCCGGGGTCGCGGCGCAGGTTGTCCTGTGCGTGCGGTGGCAAGGCGGAGGAGGAGCCGTGGCGGAGCCACGGCGACTGACGACAACGCAGCCAGCGTGCGTGCAGGGCGGCCGGCGGTCGGCCCGCCGGTGGCCGTGCCGTGGCTTATTCGACAGGGCGACGCACGACGTTGCATCATGGGAACATCGAATGAGGAGGGAGCACTCCGGAATTCGAAGAAGAGGCCCTCCTGACCCCATGCAGTCGAGGGCCTCTTCGCCATTTCGGTGAGGTCAGTGCGCTCCGCGCAGGAATCCCTCGACGATCGGGCCGGCGGTCTCCGCACCGGTGACGCCCTCGTCGACGTAGACCGCCACGGCCAGGTCGCCCTGCGCGGCGATCATCCAGGCGTGCACGAGCCGCTTGCCGTCGCGGTCGAACTCCGCGGTGCCGGTCTTGGCGATGACCGGCTTGCCCGGGATGTCCGCGAGCCCGGCACCGGTGCCACGCTGCACCACGGCCCGGAAGATCTGTAGGAGCTGCGTGTGCTCCGGCGCGCTGATCGGGTCACCGCCGGCCTTGACGTGGGTGTCGGCGATCAGCGTGGGCACCGTGGAGACGCCACGCTGGATGGCGCCGATGACGCTGGCCATCACCATCGGGGAGGCGAGGACCTTGCCCTGGCCGATCATGTCGGCGGCCCGCTCGGTCTCGCTGGCCGGCGCCGGGGCCTGCCCGAAGTAGGCCGGGAAGCCGGTGTCGTGGTCGATGCCGAAGCCGAGCGAGGCGGCGGCGCCGACGAGGTCGTCGTGGGCGACCGAGTCGCGCTGGCTGATCATCGCGGTGTTGCACGAGTTGGCGATCGCGGTGGTCAGGGAGACGTCACCGAGCCCGCTGGCCGGGTAGTCGGAGTCGTTGGTGAACTTCTTGCCGTCGACCGTGAGCGACGGCGTGCACGGCACGGTCGACTCCGGATCGCGACCCTCGCGCAACAGGGCGAGGCTGTCGATCGTCTTGAAGGTGGAGCCCGGGGGCATCCGACCGTACGTGGCGAGGTTGAGACCGCCGTTGCCGGGACCGTTGGCCGCGGCCAGGATCCGGCCGGTGCTGGGGCGCAGCGCGACCAGGGCGCTGGCCGGGCGGACCCCGGAGAGGAGCCGCTCGGCGAGCGTCTGCAGTCGCAGGTCCAGCGTGGTGACCAGCGGCTTCCCGTCGACCGGCGGGGCGTCGAAGATCTGGGTGATGGTGCCGTCGCCGGCGACACGCTGGACCACCGTGCCGGGGGTGCCGCGCAGCTGGGTGTCGTAGCGGGCCTCGAGCCCGCTCGTGCCGGCGAGGTCGCCGGGGTGGTAGGTCTGCGGGTCCTTCTTGACCATCTCCGCGGTGACCGGCCCGACGCGGCCGAGGATCGGGGCGGCGAAGTCCTTGGTGGGCGCGAGCGAGGCGCTGGTGTGCTGGGCCACGGCGCCCGGGATCGCGTCGAGCTGGCTCTGCGTGAGCGGCGCCTCGGCGGCGCGATAGGTGATCGCCGGGACGAACTGCTGGGGACCGGCCGCCTTGACCTGCTTCACGAACCCGCCGACGTCGACGCCGAGCCGCTGCGCCAGGCGCCGGGCAGCGGGTGCCGGCTTGCCGTCGGCGCCGAGGCGGGCCTTGTCGAGGCCGTAGATGACGACCGGGCGCTCGGTCACGAGGACCTGGCCGCCCGCACCCATGATCTGCCCGCGCTGCGGCTGCACGGTGGTGGTCCGCAGCGTCGCCTGGGGATCGGTCAGCGCGTCGTTGACGATCGTCGGGCTCCAGGTGATCGGCCCGTCGCTGCCCTGCTTGGTCGCCGTGGTGCTGTACGTCCAGGCGCCGCCCCGCATCGGCCAGCGCCAGTCGAGCGTGGTGCCGTGCGCGGTGACCCTGGGCTTCGTGCCGGTCATCCCCGCGATGATGCGCTGGTAGTCGGCCTTCGCCTCCGCGGCGGTGCTGCCGTCGGCGAACCGCACCAGGTCGAATCCCATCGCGCCGCTGAGCGCGGCGGCGAGGGCCACCACGTTGCTCGCCCGATCCGGCTCGTTCGGCGGCGTCACCCCGCCGCCACCGCCACAGCCACTGAGGGTGAGCGCGAGGGTCACGAGCCCGAGACAGATCCGTCGCATACGGACGTTCTACCAGTGACGCCCGACAACGAGGGAAGGGCCGGGACCCTTGGCCCCGACCCTTCCGATCACGTGCGTGAAGCTCAGTCCGGGCCCGCCGGACGGCCCACTGGCTCCTCAGTCCTTGCGACGCGGCTTCTTGCGCGCCTGGTCCGACCAGCCGCCGTCGACGTCCTGGTGCTCGGAGGAGCCACGGCCGCCCTTCGGGCCGGTGGAGCCGCCGCCCTCGTCGGGGCGCAGCTCGATCAGCTTGCCGCTGATCCGGGTCGCCTCGAGCGCGCGGTAGGTCTCCGCGGCGAGGTCGGCGGGCAGCTCGACCAGCGAGAAGTCCGGGCGGATGGTGATGTTGCCGAAGTCGCCACGGCGCAGGCCGCCCTCGTTGGCGATGGCGCCGACGATCTGGCGGGGCTCGACGCGGTGGCGCTTGCCGACGCTGATGCGGTAGACGGCCATCGGCTGTCCGTTGCCGCGCGAGCGCGAGCTCTCGCGGGGACCGCGCTCGCCGCGACCCGGGCGGTCGCCGCGGTCACCACGGTCGCGGTCACGGTCGGTGCGCTCGGTGCGCTCGCGACGCACCGGCTCCGGCCGGTCCTCCAGGAGCAGCGGCACGTCGCCCTGCAGGACCACGGCGAGCGCGGCCGCGACATCGACCTCGGGCACGTTGAACTCGTCGACGTAGTGCTTGACCACGTCGCGGAAGAACTCGACCTTGGCGGTGTCGTTGAGCGCCTCGGTGATCTGGTCGTCGAAGCGGGAGAGACGCGTCGCGTTGACCTCGTCGGCGCTCGGCATCCGCATCTCGGCCGGGGTGGCCTTGGTGTGCTTCTCGATCGCCTTGAGGAGGTAGCGCTCGCGGGGGGTGACGAACGAGATCGCGTCGCCCGTGCGGCCGGCGCGGCCCGTACGACCGATGCGGTGGACGTAGGCCTCGAGGTCGGTCGGCAGGTCGTAGTTCACGACGTGCGAGATGCGCTCGACGTCGAGACCGCGGGCCGCGACGTCGGTGGCGACGAGGATGTCCAGGCCGCCGTCCTTGAGCTGGGCGACCAGGCGCTCACGGACGTTCTGGGTGACGTCGCCGTTGATCGCGGCGGCGTTGAAGCCGCGCGCGCGCAGCTTCTCGGCCAGCGTCTCGGTCTCGCCCTTGGTGCGGGTGAAGACGATCATCGCCTCGAAGTTCTCGACCTCGAGGATGCGGGTGAGGGCGTCGACCTTCTGCGGGTACGACACCATCAGGTAGCGCTGGGTGATGTTGACGTTGGTCTTCGTCGCCGACTTGATCTGGATCTCTTCAGGGTTGTTCAGGTACTTCTTCGACAGGCGACGGATCTGCGGCGGCATGGTCGCGGAGAAGAGCGCGACCTGCTTGCTGTCCGGGGTGTCGGCCAGGATCGTCTCGACGTCCTCGGCGAAGCCCATGTTGAGCATCTCGTCGGCCTCGTCGAGGACCAGGAAGCGCAGCTTCGACAGGTCCAGCGTGCCCTTGTCGAGGTGGTCCATGATGCGGCCCGGGGTGCCGACCACGACGTGGACGCCGCGGCGCAGCGCGGTCAGCTGCGGGCCGTAGCCCTGGCCGCCGTAGACCGGCAGGACGCGGATGCCGGGCATCTTGGACGCGTAGCGCTCGAACGCCTCGCACACCTGGAGCGCGAGCTCACGGGTGGGGGCGAGGACGAGCGCCTGCGGCGAGGAGACGTCCTTCGGGTCGAGGTTGGAGAGGATCGGCAGGGCGAACGCCGCGGTCTTGCCGGTGCCCGTCTGCGCCAGTCCGACCACGTCGCGACCATCCAGCAGAACCGGGATGGTGGCGGCCTGGATGGCCGAAGGGGTCTCGTAGCCGGCGGAGGTGACGGCGTCGAGAACGGCATCGGCGAGGCCGAGCTCAGCAAACGTAGGTGCGGGCGCGGTGGTCTCGTCGGTGTTGCTCACCACACCAAGGTAGAGCGTGTGGGAAGGGTCGTGTCATTCCTTGATGCGGTGCGTCCCATCACAGGCCGCATCACAACCGCTTGCCTTTTACCTACCGGTGCCGATACCTTAGGTGAACAGACGGTGAACAGGAGGTGTCTCATGAAGGAATCCAAGGTGTCGAAGCAGCTCACGCTCCACTGGGTGCCGGTCGTGGACGCGCAGGGTCGTACGCACATGGAGGCGGTCTGGACGACCGACGCCGTGGTGCACACCGCACACGCTGCCTGAGCACACCACCCAGCAACCGACAGGGCCGCGACTCACACGAGTCGCGGCCCTGTCATTTCTGTTCACCGAGAGTTTTCCTCCCCCTCGGGAATGGATCCGCCCTCGCCGACGCTAAGGTGGTCAAAGATTCAACCAACCAGGAGGACAGACATCATGGGCATCTTCAGCAAGAAGGCCGCTACGACCACCGAGGTCTTCGACGCGCCGACCGCCGCCGTTGCTGACATCTCGGGTGACTACACGCTCGACGCCTCGCACACCCGCCTCGGCTTCAGCGCCCGCCACGCGATGGTCACCACCGTCCGCGGCTCGTTCACCGGCTTCGAGGGCACCGCGCACGTCGACACCGCGAACCCGGGCAACTCCACGGTGTCGGTCAAGATCGACGCCTCCACGATCACCACCGGCAACGCCGACCGCGACGGCCACCTGCTCTCCGGAGACTTCTTCGAGACCACGGCGCACCCGTACATCACCTTCGAGTCCACCGCGGTCGCCTTCGACGGCGAGACGTGGGACGTCACCGGCGACCTCACCATCAAGGGCGTCACGCACTCGATCACCGTCCCGTTCGAGGCCACCGGCTCGGCCCAGGACCCGTACGGCAACACCCGCGTGGGCTTCGAGGGCGCCGCGTCCCTCAACCGCTCCGACTGGGGCCTGACCTTCAACGCCGCGCTCGAGACCGGCGGCGTGCTGGTCTCCGAGAAGATCAAGCTCGAGTTCGACATCTCCGCGATCAAGACGGCCTGAACCCGACCGTCCGGTCCTCCGCGCTGGGAGAAATAATCCAGCTCTCCCCGTGACAGACGATGACGGGTGTGGCTACGGTCACACCCGTCATCGCTCTTACTCGGAGGTGAGCATGTCTTCTCGGAGCACGTCCCTATGGGTCGCGGTGGGGGTCCTGCTGCTGCTCGCAGCGGTCCCGCCGCTCCTGGTCCCCGTCTACGCCCGGCTCACCCCGGAGCTGTGGGGCTTCCCGTTCTACTTCTGGTTCCAGTTCCTGCTGGTCATCTGGGCCGCCATCACGACAAGCATCGCCTTCGTCATCGCGAAGGAGGCGATCCGGCGCGACCGGGCCGCTCGCGCTGAGCACAGCGGCGGTGCGCGATGAGTGCCGTCGCCTTCAGCGTCTTCATCTTCCTGTTCCTCGTCGTCACGGTGATGGGCTTCGCGGCCGCCCGCTGGCGCAAGGCCGAGTCGATGGCCAACCTCGACGAGTGGGGACTCGGTGGCCGCGGCTTCGGCACCTTCGTGTCGTGGTTCCTCATCGGCGGTGACATCTACACCGCGTACACGTTCATCGCGGTGCCCGCGACGCTGTTCGCCGGGTCGGTGACCGGCTTCTTCGCCGTGCCCTACACGATCATCATCTATCCGCTGATCTTCGTCTTCCTGCCGCGGCTCTGGTCGGTCTCGCACCGCCACGGCTACGTCACGCCCGCCGACTTCGTCGAGGGACGGTACGGCTCCAAGGGGCTGAGCCTGGCCATCGCGCTGACCGGCATCGTCGCCACCATGCCGTACATCGCGCTCCAGCTCGTCGGCATGCAGGTCGTGCTCGACGTGATGGGCCTCAAGCCGAACAGCGACAACTGGTTCATGAAGGACCTGCCGCTCTTCGTCGCCTTCGTGATCCTCGCCGCCTACACGTACTCCTCGGGCCTGCGGGCGCCGGCGCTGATCGCGTTCGTGAAGGACACGCTGATCTACATCGTCATCATCGTCGCGGTCATCTACATCCCCCACCACCTCGGCGGCTGGGGTCACGTGTTCCAGGTGACCAAGCAGAGCTTCGACGACCAGAACGCGGCGGCCGCCGCGCAGGGACTGCCGGCCACCAAGGGCATCTACCCCTCGACCGGGGTCAGCCAGTGGGCGTACGCCTCGCTCGCGCTCGGCTCGGCGCTGGCCCTGTTCATGTATCCGCACTCCATCACCGGCGTGCTCGCCAGCCGCGACCGCAGCGTCATCCGGCGCAACGCGGCGCTGCTGCCGGCGTACTCGTTCCTGCTCGGTCTGCTCGCGCTGCTCGGCTTCGTCGCCGTCGCGGCGGGCATCAAGATGGCCGACCTCGGCGGCAACGCCCAGCTCGCGATCCCGCAGCTGATGGAGAACGAGTTCCCGGCGTGGTTCGCGGGGGTGGCCTACGCGGCCATCGTGATCGGCGCCCTGGTGCCGGCCGCGATCATGTCGATCGCCGCGGCGAACCTCTTCACCCGCAACATCTACAAGGCGTTCTTCCGCCCCGACGCCGCTCCGGCGGAGGAGGCGAAGGTCGCCAAGCTGGTCTCGCTCGTGGTGAAGGTCGGCGCCCTGGTCTTCGTCCTCGCGATGGACAAGACGTTCGCGATCAACCTGCAACTGCTCGGCGGCGTCTGGATCCTGCAGACGTTCCCGGCGATCGTGGCCGGCCTGTACACGCGCTGGTTCCACCGCTGGGCACTGCTGCTCGGCTGGGCCGCCGGCATGATCTACGGCTCCGTCGTGGCGTACCAGACGCCCGGCACGACCTCGAAGCACTTCGGCGGCTCGGTGCACAACTTCCCCGGCACCCAGACGGGGATCTACATCGCGGTGACGGCGTTCCTCATCAACGTCGTCGTCGCAGTGGTCGCCACCCTCGTCCTGCGGGCGATGCACGTGGCCGACGGTCTGGACCGCACCGTCGCGGACGACTACGTCGCCGACCTCGGCGACACCGGCGTGCAGGCGGAGCTCAACCCGCTCTGAGCGAGCCCGAACTGTCACCGTGACACTTCTGACGTGTCACGGTGACAGTCTCGTCGTGCTGGTCAATGGGCGAGCCAGGCCGCGTACGCGTCGAAGCTGAAGGGCCGCCCGAGGAAGTCCTCGACCAGATCGGCGGCGTCCTTCGAGCCGCCGGGGGCGAGGACCCGGTCGCGGTAGCGGCCGGCGACCTCCGTGTCGAAGAGGTCGCCCGGGTCGAAGGCGCTGAAGAGGTCCTTCGCGATCACCAGCGACCACTGGTAGGTGTAGTAGGCCGACGAGTAGCCGCCCAGGTGACCGAAGCTCGCCCAGAAGTGCGTGTCCTCGATGTAGGGGAACGGCGCGTACTGCGCCATCAGCTCACGCATCCGCACGGTCAGGTCCGCCGGTCGCTCGTGGTGGAAGTAGTAGGAAACCGCCGCGTAGAACGTCTGCGTCTGGGTCAGGTAGCCCTTGCCGAACTCCTCGGCCGCGCGCATCTTCGCGACCAGCTCGGCGGGGATCGGCTCGCCCGCCTCGTCGGTGGCGAAGCTCGCCAGCACCGCCGGATCCCAGGCCCACTCCTCGAGCATCTGCGAGGGCGCCTCGACGAAGTCCCACTCGGTCGCGACGCCGGCGAAGCGCGTCCACGCCCCCTGCCCGCCGAGCACGTGGTGCACCAGGTGACCGAACTCGTGGAAGAGCGTGACGACGTGGTCGTGCTCCATCAGGCCGCGGCTGAAGTTGCAGACCAGGACCCCCTCCGCGAGCGACTTCCCGGCCACGCCCGGCGCCAGGTCGAACTGCGCGGCGTGCTTGTACTTGCCCTCCCGCGGAAACAGATCGAGGTGGATCCGGCCGAGGGTCGCGCCGTCCTCGAGCCGGACCACGTCGTACGAGGCGACGTCCTCGTGCCAGGTCGTGACGTCGACCTGGTCGTAGCGCACGCCGAAGAGCCGGCCGGTCACCTCGAGCAGCCCGGCACGGACCTTGGGGAAGTCGAAGTAGGTCCGGACCAGCTGGGTGTCGAGGTCGAACCGCTCGGCGAAGACGAGGTTGCGGTAGTAGGCGGAGTCGGACAAGGCGACCCGCTCGGCGTCGGGGACGTCGCGGCGGTAGCGCTCGAGCAGGATCGCGAGGTCGCGCTCGCCGGGCTCACGCGCAGCGTCGGCGATCGTGTCGATGAACGCCGGGATGGCCTCCCCGGTGCCGATCATCTTCACCTCGGCGTCGTAGGACGCCCAGTCGGCGTAGCCGAGGGTGGTGGCGTACTCGTGCCGCAGGTCGAGGATCTCGTGCAGCACCGGATCGGCCGCCGGGTAGCCGCGGTTGAAGGACGCCTTGCGCAGCTCTCGCCGCAGCTCGCCGTCATGCGCGTAGTCCGCGACCGGCACCGTGTCCGGATAGTCGGTGGTCAGCGTGACCAGACCGTCCTCGGCGGGAGGGTGCGAGGCGATGAAGTCGGCCGGCAGGCCCGCCAGCCGCCCCGGGGCGACCCGGACCGTGCGCACGTCGTCGCGGGCGATCCGGGAGAACTCCTGGTCGAGCTCCAGCAGGCGCTCGTTGATCTCCTGCAGTCGGGCGCGGGTGGCGTCGTCGCGGTCCACGCCCGCGCGCCGGAAGTCGCGCAGCACCGTGGCGTGGAAGCGGGCCGCGAGCGGGTCGAGGCCATCGACGGCGAGCCCGTCGAAGACCGCGTAGAGCGCGGCATCCTGGGCCAGCTCGGTCGAGAGCTTCTGCGCGGCGAGCTCCGCCGCCTCGGCCGCCGTCCGGACGGCCTCCTCGGGATGCACGTTGGCCAGCAGGCTCGCCAGACCCGAGGTGCTGTGCAGCGCCAGAGTGACGTCGTCCCAGATGCGCAGCGTCTCGAGCGCGGTCGCGGGGGCGGAGGCCTTCAGACCGGCGGCGAGCTCGCGGGCTCGGGCCAGGGCCGAGGCGGCCCGCTCGTCGATCCAGGACTCGGAGTAGGTGGTCACGCTCCCACCCTGCCACCTCGGGTCACGAGGATGGGAGCGACTGATGGGTCAGCTCCTCACCGCCCGGAGAGCTGGCCCCGCCTCCTCGCCAGGTAACGGCGCTGGGCCGGGTTCGCGGTCGCCTCCAGCGCAGCCTCGTACTCCTGCGCCGCGGCGGCTGATCGCCCCAGCCGGCGCAGCAGCTCGGCGCGGGTGGCGTGCCAGGCGTGGTAGCCCTCCAGGGGAAGCCGGTCCACCAGCGCCAGCGCGACGCCGGGCCCGTCGACCTCGCCGATCGCGACCGCCCGGTTGAGCAGCACGACCGGGGACGGGTCGAGCACCGCGAGCTGGTCGTAGAGCTGGACGATCTGGCTCCAGTCGGTGGCGCGGAACTCCGGCGCCGCACAGTGCACGGCACCGATCGCGGCCTGCAGCTGGTAGCGACCGGGGGCCTCACCGGTGGCGATGCGCTCACGGACCAGGGCGTGCCCCTCGGCGATCAGCGCGCGGTCCCAGCCGCCGCGGTCCTGTTCGTCGAGCATCACCAGCTCGCCGTCCGAGCTGAGCCTGGCTGCTCGCCGCGCCTCGGTCAGGAGCATGAGCGCCAGCAGCCCGGCGACCTCACCGTCCGCGGGCATCAGCTCTCGCAGCAGGCGAGCGAGCCGGATCGCCTCCGCCGTCAGCTCGGCGCGGATCGGATCCTCGCCCGCCCCGGCGAGATAGCCCTCGTTGAAGACCAGGTAGATCACCGCGAGCACCGCCTCCACCCGGTCGGCGAGGTCCTCGCGCTCCGGCGTCCGGAACGGGATCCGGGCATCGCGGATCTTGCGCTTGGCACGCGTGAGCCGCTGCGCGAGCGTCGTCTCGGGCACCAGGAACGCCCGCGCGATCTCGTCGGTCGTGAGACCGGCGACCATCCGCAGCGTCAGCGCCACCCGCGCCTCCGGCGCGAGCGCGGGGTGACACGCCATGAAGATCAGTCTCAGCTGGTCGTCAGCCACCGGTCCGCTCACCTCCTTCGGTACGAAGAGCCGCAGCGCCTCGGTGTGCTTCGCGCCGCGCTGCGACTCCCGGCGGACCCGGTCGATCGCCTTGCGCGTCGCGGTCGTCATCAGCCAGCCGACGGGATTCGGCGGGACGCCGTCCGTCTCCCAGGACGACACGGCGGCCGCGACCGCCTCGCCGGCGGCCTCCTCCGCGATGTCGAGATCGCGGAAGCGGCGCACCAGCGAGGCGACCATCACCGGCCAGGCCTCCTGGAAGGCGGTCTCCAACTCCGTCACCGGGTCACTCCGCGAAGGCCCGGACCTCGATCGAGCCGAAGTGCGCGACCGGGTGCCGCCCCGCGATGTCGAGCGCCTCCTCCAGCGAGCCGCACTCCAGCAGGTCGAAGCCCGCCAGGAACTCCTTCGTCTCGGCGTACGGCCCGTCGGTGACGAGCACCTCGCCGGAGCGCACCCGTGCCGTACGGCCCGCATCCGGCTCGGCGACCGGCGAGCCGGTGACCCGGCGATCGCCGACGTAGTCGAGCCACGCCTCGATCGGACCGGCCGCCTCCAGCACCTCGGGCGTGACCTCGATGGCGGGATCGCGGACGACGAGCATCAGGTACTGCACGGCTCAGCTCTCCGCGCCCTGGAACGGTCGGACCTCGACCTTGCCGCGGCAGGCCTTGGAGCCCTCCGCGGCCAGGCGCAGCGCCACGTCCAGGTCGGGGGCCTCGATGACCCAGAAGCCGCCGAGGTACTCCTTGGCCTCCGCGTACGGGCCGTCGGTCAGGATCGGCTTCTCGCCCATCCCGTCGACCACGGTCGCGTCGGTGGGGGCGGTGAGCCCGTTGGCGAACACGAAGTAGCCCTCGTCGATCAGTCGCTGGTTGAAGGCGCCGGTGTCGGCGAACGCCTGCTCCATCGCCTCCTTCGACTCGTAGTTGCCGAACTCGGTGCGCTCGAGCGGTCCGTAGACCGCCATCAGGTACTGCGCCATGGTCTGCTCCTCAGCATCGTGGCCGCCACGGTGGCTGCCTCTCATCCTCTCCACGAACGGGCGCGGGCGGATACGACACCTCGCGAAAAGAAATTCTCGATTCCGGGAAGAGATCGCGATGCCCTTACCTTTGCTCACCGTGTCGTCCCTCAATCTGCGCAGCATCCTGGCCGACACCCGGCCCCTGAAGGAGCCGCACTTCCGGCGCCTGTGGATCGCCATGATCGTCACGATGGTCGGCGCCCAGCTGACCGTCGTCGCGGTGCCCGCCCAGATCTACGCCGACACCGGCTCCTCGGCGTACGTCGGCCTGACCGGCCTGTTCGGCCTGGTCCCGCTGGTGATCTTCGGCCTGTACGGCGGTGCGCTCGCGGACCACTTCGACCGCCGTCTGCTGATGATGGTCTCGACCGTGGGCCTGATCGGCACCAGCGCGCTCTTCTGGCTCCAGGCCGCGCTCGGCCTGGGCAACGTCTGGGTCCTGCTGACGCTCTTCGCGGTGCAGCAGGCCTTCTTCGCGATCAACTCGCCCACCCGGCAGGCATTGCTGCCCAAGCTGCTCCCGGCGCAGCTCCTGCCGGCCGCCAACTCGCTCTCGATGACGGTGTTCACCGCCGGCGCGGTCGCCGGCCCGCTGGTCGCAGGCGTCCTCATCCCGGTCACCGGCTACACGTACCTGTACCTGATCGACACGCTCACGCTCTTCGCCACGCTCTACGCCGTCGTACGCCTCCCGGCCCTGCCGGTCGAGGGTGCCGGCGCGAAGGCGCCGGGCCTGCGCTCGGTGGTCGACGGACTGGTCTACCTCAAGACCCAGCCGGTGCTCATGATGAGCTTCGTGGTCGACCTGATCGCGATGGTCTTCGGCATGCCCCGGGCGCTCTACCCGCAGATCGCCCACGAGTCGTTCCTCGGCCCGGCAGACGGCGGCATCGCCTTCGCGCTGCTCTTCGCCGCGATCCCGGCCGGCTCGGTGATCGGCGGCGTGCTGTCGGGCTGGCTCTCGCGCGTGGAGCGGCAGGGCCTGATCGTGCTCTGGTGCATCGCGGCGTGGGGCCTCGGCATCACCCTGTTCGGCGCCACCCTGTGGGTCACGCCACGGCTGCGGATCCTGATGCTGGTGCTCGGCCTGTTCTTCCAGATGATCGCCGGTGCGGCCGACGTCGCGTCCGCGGCGATCCGCACCTCGATCCTCCAGTCGGCGGCCGACGACAACGTCCGCGGTCGGCTCCAGGGCGTCTTCACCGTGGTGGTCGCGGGTGGTCCCCGGATCGCGGACGTGGCGCACGGTGGCGCCGCTGCGGTCGTCGGGACAGCAGCGACGACCACCGGCGGTGGCCTCCTGGTGATCGTCGGCATCGCGCTGTGCGCGGTGCTGGTGCCGAGCTTCGTCCGCTACCGCGTCACGGCCGCGGAGCCGATCCGCGTCTGACGCGTCACGACCGCTCGAGGATGCCGCGGATGAGGTTGGCCTGGCCGAGGTGCTGGATGTCGTCCTCGAGGATCGACACCAGCCGTACGCCGAGCGTCACCGGCGGGTCCCAGCGCTCGTCGACGACCCTGTCGAGGTCCTCGGCGCTGACCTGGGCGAGCCAGCCCACCGTCGCCTCGTGGGTGGCGCGCAGGTAGTCGGCCAGCAGATCGGCCGAGACCCGCACCTGGCCGACCTCCTCGGCGCTCTGCCCGTACCCGGTCGTCCGGACGTCGAACGGCAGGCCGAAGCGCTCCGCGTATCCCTGCGCCGTCCAGACCTGCTCGTGCCCGGCCACGCCGGCGACCTGCGCGTCCTGCCCCCGGGCCAGGTGCCAGACCAGCCAGGCGATCGTGTTGGTCCCCGGCGCGATCCGGTGGGTCAGCTGGTCGTCGCTGAGGCCGTCGACGACCGCCGTCCCGCCCTCGACGATGCGCCCGAACGCGTCCTGGAGAAGCTCTGCCGGAGTCATGTCTCCGGCGTTAGCGCGCCCGCACAGGAGGGGTACGGGGTCGCATGACGAACTTCGGCTACACCCTCATGACCGAGCAGAGCGGCCCGCGAGAGCTGGTCGGCTACGCACAGCGCGCCGAGGAGCGCGGCTTCGACTTCCTGCAGATGAGCGACCACTACTCACCGTGGCTGACCGACCAGGGACACGCCCCGTACGCCTGGTCGGTGCTCGGCGCCGTCGCCCAGGCGACCTCCGAGATCGGGCTGATGACGTACGTGACCTGCCCGACGATGCGCTACCACCCCGCCGTCGTGGCGCAGAAGGCCGCCACGATCGGCCTGCTCAGCGAGGGGCGCTTCACCCTCGGGCTGGGCAGCGGCGAGAACCTCAACGAGCACACCATCGGGCTGGGCTGGCCGGCGATCGAGACCCGCCAGGAGATGCTGACCGAGGCGATCGAGATCATCCGCGCGCTCTTCGCCGGGGACCTGGTCACCTACCGCGGGGAGCACTTCGACGTCGACTCGGCCCGGCTGTGGGACCTGCCCGAGGAGACCGTCCGGATCGCGGTGGCCTGCGCCGGCCAGCGGGCGGTCGAGACGTTCGCGCCGTACGGCGACGACCTCATCGCGGTCGAGCCCGACGAGACGCTGGTGCCGCAGTGGAACGCCCAGCCGGACGCGCTCGAGATCGGCTCGGGCGCCCGCGCGATCGGCCAGATCCCGATCTGCTGGGACCCCTCGGAGGAGGCTGCCATCGAGCGGGCGCACCGCGAGTTCAAGTGGTTCGGCGGCGGGTGGAACGTCAACGCCGACCTGCCCACCACGGCCGGGTTCTCGGCAGCGAGCCAGTTCGTCCGACCCGAGGACGTCGCGGAGTCGATCCCGTGCGGGCCCGACCTGGACAAGATCGTGGAGGCGGTCTCGAAGTTCTGGGAGGCGGGCTTCACCGACGTGGGGCTGGTCCAGGTCGGCGACGAGGGTCAGGACCGGTTCCTGGCCGAGGCCGCCGGTCCGCTGCTGGAGAGGCTGCGTGCGGCCGCGCACCGCTGATCGCCTCCGCCCGAGGGCATGTCACATCCCTGCGCGCCCGATCGTCGGAGAGGATGTGAACGTGGAACTGGTCCAGGAGTACGAGTCCGAGCGACCGCGCCTGCTGGCGATCGCGAGCCGGATCCTGGGAGGCCCGAGTGGTGCCGAGGACGTGGCGCAGGAGGCGTGGCTGCGGCTGGCCGCCGCCGACCCGGCGCCGGACAACGTCGCGGCGTGGCTGACGACCGTCACCACCCGGCTCTGCCTCGACCAGCTCCGCACCCGGCGGCACGCGTTCCCCAGCGACGAGCTGCCGGAGCTCCTGGAGTCCGTCGATCCTGTGGACGGCCCGGAGGCGGACGCGATGCTCGCGGACCAGGTCGACGCGGCGATGCTGGTCGTGCTGCACACGCTCTCGCCGATCGAGCGCGTCGCGTTCGTGCTCCACGACCTGTTCGGGGTGCCGTTCGAGGACGTCGCGGCCACGTTGGGCCGCTCGCCCGCCGCCGTGCGCCAGCTGGCCTCGCGGGCCCGGCGTCGCCTGCGCGGTGCGGACGTGGACGCCGACCGCCGCGAGCACCAGGCCGTCGTGGACGCGTTCCTCGAGGCCGCCCGCGGCGGTGACCTGCCGCGGCTCGTCGAGCTGCTCGCCCCCGACGCGGTCCTGCACGCGGACCCCGCCGGCATCGCGATGGGCGCCGACACCCGCACCGGCGCAGCGGCGGTCGCCGACCGCTTCAACGGCGCCCGCGGCGCCATGAACGTCACCGTGGACGGCTGGGCGAGCGCCGCCTGGGTCCATCACCGCGACGTGAAGGTCGCGTTCCTCTTCACCATCGCGGACGGCCTCATCACCGACATCGACATGGTCGCCGATGACACGTCACTCGCGCTGATGGACATCTCGGGAACGCACAACCCCCACCGAGGCTGAGGCGGCCGGCCTCAGACCTCCAGGTCGGGCGCGCACGCCCGCACGAGGTCGGCCAGCGGCCCGAGCTGAGCGCCCATCGGACCGTCGAGGACGGCGCCGAAGGCGCCGATCGAGAGCAGCACGTTGAGCAGCATCCCGTAGGCGATGAAGTCCCGGACGGCCTCGTCGCTCCAGCCGGTGTCACGCAGCGTCGCGAAGATCCGGCCCATCCCGTCACGGGAGGCGACCCCGATCTCCGGCACCGCGCTGGCCGAGAAGCCGTGCATGAGGACGTGCAGGAAGTCGCTGTCGGCGAGCAGGTCGGTGTACGCCTGCGCCATCCGCTCCTTGTCCTCCTCGCTGCTCGGGTCGAAGGGTCGCTCGTCCAGGACGCCGCGGAACGCACCCGCGATCCGGTCGCAGGCGTGGGTGTAGACCTCGAGGAAGAGCTCGAGCTTGGTGCCGAACATGCGCACGACGTACGGCTGGCTGACGCCCGCGACCTTGGCCACCGCATCCGTGCTGGTGCCGGCGTAGCCGCCCTCGGCGAAGGCCTTCGTGGCGGCCGCCAGGATCAGCGCCCGGCGCTCCTCAGCAGGCATCCGTACGTTCATGGTTGACATGTTATCAGTTGATTACTTACGGTGAAGACGTCCAAGTAATCATTCAATGCCAACAAGTTCGAGGAGGAGCGATGAGCTCGCTCACCGAAGCACCCGCCCCCGCCGACGGCGTCGCAGACGACTCATCGCGCCTCGCCCGGGCCGCCCGCCGCGCGCCGCTGTGGCTGACCATCGCCGCGGTCAGCCTGCCCATGTTCATGGCCACCCTGGACAACCTGGTGATGACCAGCGCGCTGCCGGTCATCCAGCAGGACCTGCACTCCAGCGTGAGCGACCTCTCCTGGTTCATGAACGCGTACACGCTCGCGTTCGCCACCTTCATGCTCCCGGCCGCGACCCTCGGCGACCGGATCGGCCGACGCCGGATGATGGTCGCCGGGATCGTGGTCTTCACCGTGGCCTCGATCGGCTCGGCGCTCTCGCACTCCTCCAGCACGCTGATCACCGCCCGCGCCGTCCAGGGCTTCGGTGCGGCCGCGATCATGCCGCTCTCCCTCACGCTGCTCGCGGCCAACGTGCCCGACCGGCTGCGTCCGGCCGCGATCGGCATCTGGGGCGGCGTCTCGGGCCTCGGCGTCGCGCTCGGCCCGGTCGTCGGCGGTGCCGTGGTGCAGGGCATCAGCTGGGAGGCGATCTTCTGGCTCAACGTCCCGGTCGCGATCATCGCGCTGCCGCTCATCCTCGCCGCGGTCAGCGAGTCGCGCGGCACCTGGCAGCGGCTCGACCCGATCGGCACCCTGCTCCTGGGCGGCGCCGTCTTCCTCGGCATCTGGGGCATCGTGCACGGCAACGACGACGGCTGGGGCTCGGCCACGGTCCTCGTCCCGCTGATCACCGCCGCCCTCCTCCTGCCGGCCTACGTCGCCTGGGCCGCGCGCCGGGGCAACGACGCCGTCCTGCCGCTGCGACTCTTCGGCTCGCGCAGCTTCTCGGTGGCCAACCTCGTCGCCCTCGGCTTCACCCTCGGCATGTTCGGCGCGGTCTTCCTGCTCTCGCAGTACCTCCAGGTCGTGCAGGGCTACAGCCCGCTCGGCGCCGGCGTCCGGACCCTGCCGTGGACCGCGGCCCCGATGGTCGTCGCCCCGATCGCCGGGGCGCTCGCCGGCCGGATCGGCGTCCGCCCGTTCTTGCTCGGCGGCCTCGCGCTCCAGGCCGGCTCGCTGGCCTGGTTCGCCTGGCTGACCGAGCAGGGCTCGGCCTACTCCGCCTTCATCCCGGCGCTGGCCATGGCGGGCATCGGCATGGGCCTGGTCTTCCCGTCGGTGTCGACCGCGGTCCTCGACGGGCTGCCGGACGGTGACTTCGCGATCGCCTCCTCAGCCAACTCGACGGTGCGCGAGTTCGGCGTCGCGCTGGGGATCGCCCTGCTCACCGCCGTCTTCCTCGGCAACGGTGGCCACATCGCGCCCGACGGCTACGACGGTGCGATCGGCCCAGCGCTGCTCACCGGCTCCGGCGCCGTCGCGCTGGCCTTCATCGCCGCGCTCTTCGCCCCGCGCACCACGGCCTGACAGCAGGCACCTGATCCGCGCGGTCCTGTCAGAGGGCCGCGCGGATCAGCTCGTCGGAGAGATCCGTACGGACCGTCTGCCGCGACGCGATCGTGAGCGCCGCGGCGGCGTGCGCGTAGTGCACGGCCTCCAGCCGGTCGTCCCCCCGCACGAGCGCGTGCGCGAACGCCCCGAGCATCGCATCGCCTGCACCGGTGAGGTCGACGTACTCCTCGATGCGCGGCCCCGGCACCAGCCGGCTCCCGTACGGCGAGACGACGAACGAGCCCTGCTCCGGATCGAGCCGCACCCAGACCGACTCGACCCCGGTCCCCAGGAGCGCGTCGATCGCCACCGCGACCTCGTAGTCGGTGGTGGCCGGCAGCCCGGTGAGCGCGGTGAGCTCGGCGCGGTTGGGGGTGATGAGGTGGATCCCGGCGCGCAGGATCGGGCGCAGGCGCTCGGACTTCGGCACGCTGACCGGCTCGAGGATGACCCGTACGTCGGAGTCCGCCGCGATGGTGAGGGCCTGCTCGATGGTCGACGGCAGCAGATTGCCGTCCAGGATCAGCAGCCGGGCCCCGCGGATCAGGCCGGCCGCCGCCTCCACCATCAGCGGGGAGATCAGGTCGGTGGCGGCCATGTCCGCGACCGCGACCACGAGGTCGCCGTTGGCGGCGACGATCGCGGCGTAGGTACCGGTCTGCACCGGTCGCTCCCGCACGTGGCTGACGTCGACGCCCGCGTCCTCGGTGTGGTGCACCAGCTCGGAGCCGAGCGGGTCGTCGCCGACCACGGAGACCAGGTGGACGGGCGTGCCGAGACGCGCGATCACCTCGGCGATGTTGCGGCCCACCCCGCCGGGCGAGAGCTCCGAGGTCCCGGCGTTGCTGCTGCCGGGCACGAGGTCGACGTCCGCGATGGCGTGCAGGTCCATGTTCGCGCCGCCGATGACGACGATGTAGGGCGACTCGTTCACACGAGCACCTCCGGTCCGAGATCCGCGATGGAGCGCGCGCCGATCAGGCCCAGGGTCAGGTCGAGCTCGGCGATGACGTGCTCCAGCACCGCGCGTACCCCGTCCTCGCCCGCGAGGGCGAGGCCGTAGACCCACGGCCGGCCGAGGAGGACCGCGCGAGCGCCGAGGGCGAGCGCCTTGGCCACGTCGGCGCCGCTGCGCACGCCGCTGTCGAAGAGAACGGGCACCCGGCCGCCGACCTCCTCGACGACCCCGGGGAGCGCGTCGAGCGAGCCGATCGCGCCGTCGACCTGGCGCCCGCCGTGGTTGCTGACCACGATGCCGTCGACGCCGTGCTCGAGGGCGAGCCGAGCGTCCTCGCGGTGCTGGATGCCCTTGACCAGGATCGGGAGGTCCGTCATGGTGCGCAGCCGCGCCAGGTCGGGCCAGGTCAGGTCGGAGCGGGAGAAGACGTCGAGGAACGTCTCGACCGCGAGCCGCGGGCGAGGGTCGTCGCGCCCGGCGCGGCCGGGCCAGTGCCGGTTGATCGAGCGCAGCGCCTTGAGCGCGGCCGGGATCTGGGCGAGCGACGGCCTCGGCGTCGCGGCGCCGGAGGCGGCACCGACGCGGGCCTCGACCAGCGCCCGGAAGACGGGGTCGGAGGTGTACTGGGCGATGCCCTCGCCGCGCGCGAAGGGCAGGTAGCCCAGATCGAGGTCGTGCGTACGCCAGCCGAGCACGTGCGTGTCGAGCGTGACGATGACGGCGTCGGCACCGATCGCCTCGGCCCGCTCCACGAACGAACGCGCGAGCGACTCCTCGCGGCTCCAGTAGAGCTGGTAGAGCCGAGGGGTGTCGCCGAGCGAGGCCGCGGTCTCCTCCATCGGCACGCTGCCCTGGGTGGAGATCACCATCGGCACGTCGACGGCCGCGGCGGCGCGCGCGACGGCGTGCTCGGCGAGCGGGTGCGCCATCTCCAGCACGCCGATCGGGGCCAGCAACAGCGGGGAGGAGAGCGTGCGGCCGAGGAGCTCGACCGAGAGGTCCCGCTCGTCGACGTCGACCAGGTGGCGCGGCACGAGCCGCACCCGGTCGAGCGCGTCACGGTTGGCGCGGACGGTCGCCTGGCTGCCCGCCCCGCCGTGGACGTACGACCACGCCTCGGGGCTCATCGCGCGCTGGGCGGCGGCCTCGAGGGCGTCGTACGAGGTCGGGACGACCGGCCTCGCACCGAAGAGTCCTGCGCGATAGATGCTTCCCTGGATGCTGCGCCCGGCGCTCATGCACGCACTCCCCGACCACCGCGGCACAGGGCTGCGCACGCGCACGAGGCACGTCCGGCACGGCGTCGGATGGTCCGCTCGCTTCGCTCGCTCACGGCGTCACTCTGCCGCAAGACCGGGCGGGAGGGGTGCACTGAGTACCACCTGGAAGAGCCGCAGGCAGCGCGCGGACATCGACGCGGGCGTCTCCTCGGGGTGCTCGAGCCACCAGGTGACGAGCGAGTCGGCGACCGACATCCAGACCGCGGTGAGCGCGGAGATGTCCAGGGGGTCGTCGACGCCGGCCAGCCGCATCATCTCGCCGACGCCCTCCTCGGCGAGCGCGGTGAAGCGGTCGGCGTAGTGCGCCAGCTCGGCGGCGATCCCCTCCTCGCCGCGCGGGATGGTGGGGTCGAAGAAGAGCCGCCAGATCCATGGCTGCGGCTCGAGCAGGGCGAAGGTGCCCTCGAGGGTGCGCAGAGCCCGCTCCAGGCCGACGGCATCGCCGCTGGCGATCCGCTCGAACTCCCCCGCGAGGATGTCGATGGCGCGGTGCAGGCACGCCCTCAGCAGCCCCTCCTTGGAGCCGAAGTAGTTGTAGATGAGCGGCTTGGAGATCCCGGCGCGCTCCGCGATGTCGCCCACCGAGGTGGCGGCGAAGCCGCGGGTGCCGAAGATCTCGGTGGCCGCCTCGACGATCTGGGCCTCGCGGTCCGCACGCGGCACGCCCTTGGTGCCGGCGTTGGGGCGCTGGGAGGTGGCAGGCATGGGACAGATCCTAGGCACCGCATATGAACTGCTGGTAACTTACCCATTAGTCATATCGTTGTCGCCATCACACTCCGAGGAGAATGCGATGCGGGAGTTCTTCGATCCCACCCAGAACCCGGTCGGCTTCGCGATCCCGTTCTTCCTGCTGACGATCGCTCTCGAGCTCGCGGCGCTGAGGTGGCTCGACCACGACGACACTGCGTTCGCCGGCAAGCCGCGCACCGGCTACCAGCTCCAAGATGCCCGGACCTCGATCTTCATGGGGCTCGGCTCGCTGGTCACGACGACCGTCTTCAAGCTGATGTTCTTCGGGTTGTTCGTGCTGCTCTACCAGCACGTCGCGCCGTACCACCTGCCCAACACGTGGTGGGCGTTCCTGGTCACCGTGCTCGCCGTCGACCTGTCGTACTACTGGCAGCACCGCTTCGTGCACCGCGTGCGGGTCGGGTGGGCCGCGCACCAGGCGCACCACTCCAGCGAGCTGATGAACTTCGGCACCGCGCTGCGGCAGAAGTGGAACCCCTGGTTCGACGTCTTCTTCCTCGTTCCGCTCGCGCTGCTGGGCATGTCGCCGGCGTGGATGTACCTGGGCCTGGGCATCAGCCTCGTCTACCAGTTCTTCGTCCACACCGAGATGATCGACCGCCTCCCGCGCCCGGTCGAGTACGTCTTCAACACGCCCTCGCACCACCGCGTGCACCACGGCTCGGACCCGATCTACCTGGACAAGAACTACGCCGGGATCCTGATCATCTGGGACCGGATGTTCGGCACCTTCCAGCCCGAGCTGCACCGTCCGACGTACGGCCTCACCTACAAGGTGGACACGTACAACCTGATCAAGCTCGAGTACGGCCACTACGCCGACCTGTTCCGCGACGTGCGCAACGCCTCCTCGTGGCGGGTGAAGCTCGGCTACCTCTTCATGCCGCCGGGCTGGCAGCCCGCGCCGGCCCAGGACGTGACGAACCTCAGCGAGGTGCCGGCGCCGCGCTGAGGTGCACACCGTCGATCGCCTGACAGACTGACGCCATGAAGCGGCGGGTCTATGTCCATGTGGGGGCGCCCAAGACGGGCACGACCTACCTGCAGAACCGGCTGACCGCGAGCCTCGGCGTGCTCGCCGAGCACGACGTGCACTACGCCACCAAGCCGCTGCTCACCCCCCACCTGTTCCAGTTCCGGGCCGCGCTCGACCTGCTCAACCGGACCGACTGGCGCGGCCCGATCGCGAAGTCCGACGGCGCGTGGGACGCGATGGCGCGCCGGATCCGTCGCCACACCGGCACCGTCATCCTCAGTCACGAGATCCTCGCCGGCGCCAAGGCCAAGCACGTCGCGCGGCTGTGGGACGACCTCGACGTCGGCAACAGCACCGAGCTGCACATCGTCTACACCGCCCGCGACCTGGCCCGGCAGCTGCCGGCCGCCTGGCAGGAGGGCATCAAGCAGGGGCAGCGCTGGAGCTTCGCCGGCTTCCTGGAGCGGTTCCAGACCGGGAGGCTCTGGTTCTACAAGGTCTTCGACTTCCCCGCCGTGCTGACCACCTGGGGCGCCGACCTGCCGCCGGAGCGGATCCACCTGGTGACCCTGCCGCCGGAGGGTGCCGACGTGCCGCGCGACGAGCTGTGGCATCGCTTCGCCACGGCCTGCGGCTTCGACGCCGCGTGGGGCCCGTACGAGGGCCCGCGCGACAACCGCTCCCTCGGGATGGCCGAGACCCAGCTCATCCGCCGCCTCAACCGGCGCCTCGACCGCTCCCAGCGCCCGGGTGGGAAGTACGACCGGCTCATCCGGATGATGCTCGCCGAGAAGGTGCTGGTGGACCGCGACAGCGAGCGCGTACGGGTGCCACCGTCGCTGCACCCCTGGCTGGCCGAGCGCACCGAGCGCTGGATCGAGTGGGCCGAGCAGAGCGGCATCGATGTCGTCGGCAGCCTCGACGACCTGCGCGTGCCCGCCCCCGACCCGGAGGCGGTCTGGCACGACCCGGACAAGATCCGACCCCGGGCGCAGCTCAACGCCGCTCTCGACGCGCTCGCCGCGATGACCGACGAGGCCGCCCGCCAGGGCGACCCCGGCGCGACGCTGACCGCGAAGGTGAAGCGCGCCAGCAAGCGACTGGTCGGCTCGTGAGGACCGCTGCATCCTGGCTCGCGCACCTGCGGGCCGGCGGCACCACGCCCTGGGCCGCGTACGACGGCGGCGAGGCTGTCGCGGCGCCGGTGGAGACGGAGGTCGGCGCCCAGCAGCTCGAGGTGCTGCGCCGGCTCAACGAGCTCGGGCGGGTCTCGCCGGCGCTCGCCGACCGGGTGATCCGGGCCGATCTCTCCGGGCGCGGGCACGGCCTCCTCCGGCTCGCCGGCGACGAGAGCGCCACGGCGCGGCGCTTCGGGACGCCTCCGGTCGATCCGGCGGGCCTGCCGTACGTCGAGCTGATCCGGCCCCTGCTCACGCTGCTCGCCGAGGACGTCGCCCGCGCGGGTGCGCCCTCGGCGCCGGTGGCACGAACGCCGCGGCGGCGAGCGGTCCCCTACCGGCTCGCCGGGGACCCGCTGCTCGCCGCGGCGGCGCACACCGACCTCATCCGGCACGGCCGCCCGGACGGCGGCGACGGCACCGTCACGTACGTGGTCGCGCGCGACCTCCCCACGATGCTCGCCGACGCATGGACCTGGCGCTCCCTGACCGATCGCGCACCCGAGTGGGAGGACTGGCTCGCGATGCTCGAGCGCACCGGCCGCCTGCCCGAGGAGCTCGACCTCGTACGGCAGGCCCGGGACGCCGGCGAGGACGTCCGGGTCGTCCTCGATCCCACGCTGCTGCCCGGCGCGCTCGGCATCGAGGAGGTCGCTGCGCCCGTCACCCTGGGCGCGGACGCTGCCGAGCTCGCTCGGCTGGTGACGACGGTGGTCGGCCTGCACGCCGGCGACGGCACCCCGGACCTGATGGTCCGCGGCTTCGCGCCCCGGCTGGCGCGCACACCGGGGCCGCCGCTGGCCGTGCCCGAGCGGTCCTGGGCGTGGGTGGACGCGCAGGCGCGCCTCCTCCACGCCGCGCTGTGCGCCGCGTCGTACGACGTGCTCGGCGACCCCGACCTGGTCCTCGCCCCCGCAGCACCCGCTTCCGGCCGCTCGCCGCAGGAGCACGCCGTCCTCGACCTCGCGCTCCGGACCCTGCTGGAAGGTGCCTGACATGGCTCGTCGCGTCCTGCTGCACGTCGGCACGCCGAAGACCGGGACGACCTACCTCCAGGACGTCTGCTTCCTCAACCGCGACCTGCTGCGCGAGCACGGCATCCTCTATCCCGCGGAGCGGTTCGACGCCCACTTCCTGGCGGCCCTCGATCTGATGCGGCTCCCGTGGGCCGGTCTCGAGCGGCAGGCGGTCGGCGCCTGGGACCGGCTCGCCGAGCAGGTGCGTGCCTTCGACGGCACCGCGATCGTCAGCCACGAGATCCTCGCCCGGGCGACCGCGCCGCAGGCCCGCCGCGCGCTCGAGTCGCTGGGCCACGGGTCCGGGACCGAGATCCACCTGGTGCTCTCCGTACGCGATCTGGTGCGCCAGATCCCGGCCGAGTGGCAGGAGAACGTCAAGCACCGTACGACCACCTCCTACGCCGACTTCCTCGCCGAGCTGCAGGACCCCTCGCGCGACGGGACCATCGCGTCGTGGTTCTGGGCCGTGCAGGAGATCCCGGACATCGTCGACCGCTGGCGCCATGATCTGCCGGCCTCGCAGGTGCACCTGGTCACCGTGCCGCCGACGGGCTCGCCGCGCGATCTGCTGTGGGAGCGGTTCGTCGCCGCGTTCGGTCTGGGCGAGGTGCCGCTGGGCCTCGGCACCGACCGGGCCAACGTGTCGCTCGGCGCGCCCGAGACCTACCTGATGCGGCAGGTCAACCTCGTCTCCGACCACATCGAGCCGACCGACTACCGCAGCCAGATCCGTGAGCTGCTCGCCCATCGCACCCTGTCGACCCGCACCGGCTCGCCGCGGCTCGCGCTGGACCCGGCGTGCTACCCGTGGGTGGCCTCGCTGGAGTCGGCGTGGGTGGCCGAGCTCGAGCGCCAGGGGTACGACGTGGTCGGCTCACTCGGGGAGCTGCAGGGCACCGTGCCCGCGACGTACGCCGATCCGGACGCGCCCGAGCCCGCCCAGGTCGTGGACGCGGCCGTGACCTCGATCGTCGCGCTGGTCGAGGAGATCAGCCGCAGGCGGATCGCCGAGGAGCACCTGCACGCCGAGATCGGCGAGCTGCACCGGCAGCTGGCGGTGGCGCGCCGCAGCCCCTACCTCAAGGCGAAGGAGGCGACCTTCCGCCTCCTCAGCAGCAGCTGGCTCGGTCGCCGGCTGCTCGGCGCCTATCAGCGGGCGCGGGGCAGCAGCTCGCGCCGGGCGTAGCGGCCGATCTGCCAGGTGAAGTACGCGTCGGCGCTGCCGCCGACGACGCCGCCCACCACGGGCACCTTCTTGCCGAGGGTCAGCGCGAGACGCTTGCCGGTGATCCGGGCGATCATCTCGGTGGCGACCTGCGAGGTGACCTGCTTGGTCAGCAGTGGGTCGTGCACCGGCGCGGTGGCCATCGCCATCGGCGGGGCGGGCAGGCGGCCCTGCTTGACCAGCTTGCTGATCCTGTCCTCGCCGAGCAGCGTGACCAGGACTGCGTTGCGGACCCGCGGGTCCTCCAGGCCGTAGCCGCGCAGGTGCGCGATGCCGGCGACGAGGCGGGCCTGGATGACGGTCAGCTCGGTCAGGTTGGCGGGGATGGACACCGCCGCGGTCACGATGCCGCCGAGGTTGGTCGCGAAGCCACCGGCGGCGGCGTACGCGACATGGTGCTCGATCAGCTCGCGGATCGCGCGGTCGACGTCGCCGTCGTGGTCGTCGAGCTGCTTCTCGGCCACGGCCGCCGCGCCGGGGATCGGGCCGGTGCCGGTGATCGCACGGGTCAGGGCGACCTGCACGAAGCTGCTGGTGATGCCGGGGGCGATCTCCACGACCTTGGGAGCGAGAACGGTCCCGACGCTCAGGGCGACCTTCTTGGCGGCTGGCATACGACCGATCGTACCGACGAGTAGAAAACGGCCGAGGTAGGTTCGCCCCGTGCCGACCGAGCCCCCTGCCACCCCGTGGATGCTGCCCGACCTGCGCACCCGACGGCTCGACGCGCAGCTCGACGACATGGTGGCGATCGGCGCCGACCTCGCACCGGGCACGCTCCTCGCGGCGTACCGGCTCGGGCTCTTCCCCATGCCCGGCGACGAGCCCGACGAGATCCTGTGGTTCTCACCGGTGCTGCGCGGGGTGCTGCCGCTGGAGGGCCTGCGGGTGACGTCCTCGCTGCGCAAGTCGCTGAAGCACTTCGAGATCCGCGTCGACACCGCGTTCCGGCCGGTGATGGAGGCCTGCGCGGACCCGGCCCGCGACGGCGGCTGGATCAACGACGACTTCATCAACGCCTACGAGGAGCTGCACCGGCTCGGCTGGGCGCACTCGGTGGAGGCCTGGCAGGACGGCGAGCTCGTCGGCGGGCTCTACGGCCTGGAGATCGGCGGCCTGTTCGCCGGGGAGTCGATGTTCCACCGCGCCCGGGACGCCTCGAAGGCGGCGCTCGTCGGGCTGGTGTCGCTGCTGCGGGCGGCCCCGGGGCCGCGGGTGCTCGACGTGCAGTGGCGTACGGACCACCTCGCCAGCCTCGGCGTCATCGAGATCCCCCGCGCCGACTACCTCGAGCTCCTCGACGAGGCCCTGCCCTCTCCCGCAGCCCTGGGATAGTCCGGGACCGACCGTCCGCTCAGACGACGGTCGGGCGCCCGGCAGCCTCCCAGGCGTCCATGCCGCCCGCGAGGTTGACCGCGTCGTGGCCGTTGCGGGTGAGCCACTGCACGGCCTGGGCGGAGCGGCCGCCGAGGTGGCAGACGACGAGGAACTGGCCCTCGGGCAGCTCGTGCGCGCGCACGGGGAGCACGCCGAGCGGGATGTGGATCGCGCCCTCGATGTGGCCGGCCGCCCACTCGTGCTCCTCGCGGACGTCCACGACGGGCACCGGGATCGGGTCGGGGACGCCGTTGATCTCGACGGTGGGGATGCTCATGGCGGCTCTTCCTTCGTGCGGACTACTTCAACAGCTTGGACATGCGGCGGTCGGCGAGCGGCTTCCCGCCGGTCTGACACGTCGGGCAATACTGCAACGACGAGTCGGCGAAGCTCACCTCGCGGACGATGTCGCCGCACACCGGGCACTTCTCGCCCGTGCGCCCGTGGACGGCCATGTTGGACTTCTTCTCGCCCTTGAGCTCGCTGGCCGCGAGACCCGTGGAGCGCGCCACGGCATCGGCCAGGGTGCCGCGCAGCGCGGCGTACAGCGTCGCGAGCTCGTCGTCGGTGAGCGAGTCGGAGGGCTTGTACGGCGACATCTTGGCCGCGTGCAGGATCTCGTCGGAGTACGCGTTGCCGATGCCGGCGATCGTGCCCTGGTGACGCAGCACCCCCTTGAGCTGCTTGCGGCCGGCCTCCTTCAGGATCCGCGCGAGGACCTCGATGGTGAAGCCGTCCGCCATCGGCTCCGGGCCGAGGGTGGCGATCCCCGGCACGTCGAGCGGATCGCGGACGACGTAGAGCGCGAGTGACTTCTTGGTGCCCGCCTCGGTGACGTCCAGCCCCTGGTCGGAGTCGAGCACGACCCGGGCCGCGAGGGTCGACTTGGGCGAGGGCTTGGGCGGGATCGACGGGACCTCGTCGCGCCAGCGCACCCAGCCGGCCCGCGCCAGATGGAGCACCAGGTGGATGCCCGAGGCCTCGATGTCGAGGAACTTCCCGTGCCGGGTGACGTCGTCGACGAGCGTCCCCTCGAGCGCCGAGAGCGGCGGGTCGAAGGTCTTCAGCGCGCTGAACTGCGCGATGTGGATCTTCACGATCGCACGGTCCTTCAACCGCCCCCGCAGGTCGGCGGCGAGTGCTTCCACCTCGGGCAGCTCAGGCATGGTGGCGAGTCTAGGCTCACGACCTGCCACAATCTGGCCCATGAGGCCACAGGTGGTCGCACATCGTGGCGCCAGTCAGGAACAAGCCGAGCACACCCTGGGCGCCTACGTCCGGGCTCTCGACGTCGGGGCCGAGGGGCTCGAGTGCGACGTGCGGCTGACCGCCGACGGCCACCTCGTGCTCGTCCACGACCGCAGTCTCAAGCGCACGGCGCAGTCGCCCGGCCTGGTCTCGGAGATGACCCTGGCCGAGCTGGAGAAGTTCGACTTCGCGGCCTGGAAGCGCAAGGGCGGCGATCCCGACGAGGAGCCCGACCGCGACATGCGCCTGGACCGGGTGCTCACCCTGCGCGCGCTGTTGGAGACGATCCGCGACTACGACCGGCGCGTCGAGATCGCGATCGAGACCAAGCACCCCACCCGGTACGGCGGGCTGACCGAGCGGCGGCTGGCGAAGATCCTGCGCGAGTTCGGCTGGGACGTGCCCGGTTCGCCCGTACGCGTGATGTCGTTCAGCTATGCCGCGCTACAGCGGATGGACCGCCTGGCGCCCGGCGTGCAGAAGGTGCAGCTGATCGAGCACGCCCAGTACTGGCCGACGCTGCGCTCGATCGTGGCGCGCGACTGGATCATCGGGCCCGGCATCGAGGAGCTGCGCGAGCACCCGCGCTTCGCCCGGCGGCTGCTGCTCGACGACAAGCGGCTGCACGTGTGGACGGTGAACAAGGACGAGGATCTCGAGCTCTGCCTCGACCTCGGCGTCGAGGCGGTCATCACCGACCGTCCCGCGCACGTGCTCGAGCGCCTCAGCCTGCTGTCCTAGGGCTGCTAGCGGGAGAAGTCCTCGGCGCGCCGCATCACCTCGCGCAGGAACGCCGGCATCTCGGCCGGGTCGTCGATGAACTGCGACGGCTTCAGGCAGAAGGTCGTGAAGCCCTGCTCGATCTGCTCGGCGATGGGCGCCATCGCCGCGCCGAGGTCGGCGCAGGTGTCGTCGTCGGGGAACGTCGCGCGGGTGCCGCCGACCATCTCGATCCCGTCGGGGTCGCGACCGGCCTCGCGCAGCCCGGCGCGCAGCATCGCGAGGTCCTCCGCGCTCGGGGTGCCGAACGGATGGAAGCCGTGGCCGTACCGCACCAGCCGCTCCAGCACCGGTCCGTGCACGTGCTGCCCGCCGAACCACATCCGCGGGCCGTCGGGGCGGAAGGCCTTCGGCTCCAGATAGACGTCGGTGAAGTCGAAGAAGTCACCGTGGAAGGAGGCCGGCGTCTCGCGCCACAGCAGCTCCAGGATCCGCAGCTGCTCGTCGAGGATCCGGCCGCGTTGGCGGAACGGCACGCCGAGCGCGGCGTACTCGTCGCGGCTCCAGCTGACGCTCGGCTGCACCACCAGGCGGCCCTCGGAGAGCAGGTCGAGGGTGCCGAGCTCGCGGGCCAGCAGGAGCGGGTGGCGCAGCGGCGCGAGCACCGCGCTGGCGACCAGCCGGATCGTCGAGGTCGCGGCGGCGATCGCGCTGTGCAGCAGCAGCGAGGCGGGCCACGGCGTGGCCGGGTCCTGGTTGCCCGGTGCGGCGTACGCCCGCGGGTTGCTCATCACGCCCAGCGCGCCCGCATCGGGGCCGAGCACGACGTGCTCGCTCAGCATCACCGCGTCGAAGCCGGCGTCCTCCGCCTGACGCGCCCAGCGCACCAGGGTGGGCAGGTCGCGGCCGTCGGCGAGCGTCCAGTTCTCGCTGAGGATCAGCAGCATCCGGGGAGTGGCGGGCATCCGACTACGCTACGTCCTCGTGGCCAAGAAGAACCGCTCCCGCAATGCTCCGTCCGCTCCGACCGAGGGCGGCGTCAGCAAGAACGCGCCGTGCCCCTGCGGCTCCGGCAAGCGCTACAAGGCGTGCCACGGCGCGGCCGGCGGCGCGGGGGTCTTCGTCGCCCGGCCGTTCGAGGGTCTGCCCAACGAGTGCGATCTCGTCGCGATGCGCGAGCTCGTGCCGTCCGCGACCGCGTCCGTGACCATCAAGGGGTACGAGACGACCCCGGTCCAGCTCGGCACCCTGTTGCCGCTCGCCGCGCCTGCGATGCGCCGCGACAGCGGCCAGGTCTGGGCCGGCCTGCAGGTCCAGCACAACTTCGGCGACGTCTCCCGCGAGGTCGCCGCCGCGCTGCTCAAGGCCCTCGAGGCCGACGAGTCCGGCATCCACGGCCTCACCGAGAACCCGGGCCAGGGCCCGCGCCTGCAGGACCTCATCACCGACACCGCGCTCACCGTCACCGTCCACGACGGGTTCGAGTGGTGGATCGCCGACGTCGAGGACAAGGAGGGCCTCGAGGGCGCCCTGCAGCAGGCCAACGCGGCCGCCCTCCCGACCGCGCGCCTGACCTCGGTCGAGGCGGCGTACTGGACCTCCACCGGCTCCAAGGAGCACCTGCGCTGGGTGATGCCGGAGAACGAGGACGCGCTCCTCACCGCGCTGGCGCGCCTGCATGCTGCCGGCGCCGACGTGCTCGTCCCGGGCTCGCGCTTCATCGGCATGTTCCGCGCCCACGGTCTCCTCGCCCCCGTCTGGGACCTGCCGCTCGGCACCGGCGCCGAGGCGCTCGAGGAGCCGGCCACCGCGTTCAAGAAGGCCCTCGACGCGGCGCTCGCCGACACCTCCGACCTCACCGACGAGGTCCGCTCGGCCCGCGCAGGCCTGGCCAGCCGCCAGGTCGCCATCCGCTGAGCGCGACCGCGCTGCGGCGCCGGGCGAGTCGACCCGAGACCCGGTAGGCGCCGACCATGAACACCACGACGGCACCGGTCTCGGCCGCGCCGTAGGCCCACGTCCCCGCGCTCGGCGTCTTCTGCTCGGGGCGCTCGCCGGCGGCGGCAGCCGCCGGGTGCTCCTGTGCGAAGACCTCACCGCGCGCCGAGCCGTGCAGGAACGGCGCCACCATCAGCACCGCCATCCCGAGCAGCGCCTCGACGGTGATGACCAGCGGGAACTCCTTGGCCAGGATCACCCGCAGCGGTCGCTCGTCGCCGGCCTCGCGCAGCCGCTCGATCCGCGGGTGGAGCCAGAACTGGTTCGCCGCCCCGAGCGCCAGCATCGCGCCGACGATCAGGATCTTCACGCCGAGCACCCGGCCGTACAGCGTGGTGAGGAGCTGGCTCGGCCCGTCCACGTGCGTCCAGTAGAGCCAGATGCCGGAGAGCACGATCGCGGCGACGCAGGTCATCGCCACGACCGCGAACCGGCGCAGCGTCCGCGACCAGAATCGGCGCCGGTGCTCGGCGGAGACGACGCCGGGCACGGTGAGCGCGGCCAGGCCGATCAGGCCACCGATCCAGATCGCGCCGCCCTCCAGGTGGAGCAGCCACATCAGGGCGGAGAAGACCGTACGGCCCCACGCGCCCGGCTCGGGTCGCTCGTCGGGGAACCTGGTCGTGGCCAGGGCGAGCACGGAGACGACGAGACCCGCGGCGAGCAGCCAGGGCGCCGCGGAGGAGGCGGCCGTGCGTCGGGAGGTGAGCGGCAGCACCAGCATCACCGCGGCGGCCACGAGGGTCAGCTCGAGACCGAGCAGCAGGCCGGCCACGGTGCCGTCGTACAGGCTCTGACGCGCCAGGACGACGGCCATCCCGCCGTCCTCCGCCAGCTCGTGCGCGAGGTCGAGGAACGCGAGCGGCACCGCCAGCACCCCGCCGACGACCGCCAGCCGAGCGAGCCGCGCGAGGACCGCGGGACGGTCGACCGGGTCGGCGGCCGGTCTCGCGCAGAACGCGGCGAGCGCGAGCAGGCCGGGCACTGCCATCAGGCTGATCCACATCGCGCCGGTCAGGACGCCGTCTCGGATCGGGCCGAGCGAGGGCGGCGGGGGCGTGGTCAGAAGAAGCATGTCGGGACTCTCTCGTGAGGAGGGCCCTATTTAGGACAGGCTTACCTAACAAAGTCAATCGTGAGGCGTGCGGTGCGGCCCCGCCGGCTGGCGGACGACTCAGCGGGCGCCGGGGCGTACCAGATACGGCTGCAGGCGCGAGTAGCCCTTCACCGACGTCCGCCGCAGGCGGGTCACCTCGAAGCCCCCGTCGTCCCTGAGCTGCTCGGCGGCCTGCTCGTCGACGAGCACCGCGTCGGGGCGCGCGACCGAGGTCAGCCGCGAGGCGATGTTGACGGTCGGGCCGAACACGTCGCCGAGACGAGAGACCACCTCGCCGTACGCGATCCCGGCCCTGACCTGGGGGAACGGCGTGTCGTCCTCGGCGCCCAGGCTGGTGATGGCGAGCGCGATGAGAGCCGCGTCGCCAGCGGTGTCGGCCACGAAGAGCACCGCGTCGCCGAGCGTCTTGATCACCCGGCCACCGCGCTCGACGACCAGGCCGGTGCAGACGTCCTCGAACTCCTCGAGCCACTCCACCAGCTCGTCGTCGCTCATCGACTTGCTGCGCGAGGTGTAGCCGACGATGTCGACGAAGCCGACCGCGAAGGCGGCCGAGGCGGTGCCCGAGGCGGTGACGAGACCGCGGGTGACCACCGAGGCGAGGTGACGGCGCCAGATGTACGTCTGGAGGTACTCCACGGAGGGCAGCACCTCACCGGCCAGCGCGAGCATGTCCACCGGGTCGCCGCCGCGCCCGGCGGTGACGTCGGCGAGCAGCGAGGTCTGCCACTCCGCCAGCCGCGCGAACGAGCGCCCCAGGGTGCGTACCAGCGCCGCGCGGCGGTCCTCGTTGAGCACGCCGAGCGTCATCAGCTGCTGGGTGAGCCGCAGCGCCTCGACGTCGGAGCTGGTGAAGGCGACCTCGTCCGCGGTCGGCAGGGGGAAGCCGAGCAGCCGCCACAGGTCGTTGGCGACCTCGATCGGCACACCGGCCGCCGCGGCGACCTGGGACTGGCTCAGGCTGGGCTGCTCGCCGAGGAGATGTCCCTCGACGAGCTCGACCAGCCCGGAGTCCAGCTCGGAGTCGGGACCGGAGTCAGGGATCTCGCTCAGGACTGTCCACCGAAGCGATCGGCCGCGACCTTCTCCAGCGCCTCGTGGAAGGCCGGCATCTCGACCTCGAGACGACGCAGCGCCTCCGGGGTGAGGTGGATCAGCTCGAGCGGCGTGAGCGCAACGATCGAGGCGTTGCGCAGCTTCTGGTTGAGGATCGCCGCCTCACCGATGATGTCGCCGGGTCCGGCCTGGGCGATCTCCTGGCCGTCGCGCCGCACGCTGACGGTGCCGTCGAGGATGATGTACGCCTTGTCCGGCGGGGTGTCCTTCGAGATCGGCGCCCAGCCGGCGGGCAGGTTGACCACCGTCCCGGAGCCGCTGATCTTGGCGATCTGCGCCGGGGTGAACATGGAGAAGAAGGTGTTGCTCACGAGGGCCCCATTCGTGGTGGGAGTAACCGGGTCAGTCCCTCCAACGATGCACCCCGCGCGGGGCTACGAACAGGAGCCACTCGGCTAGGTGTGATGCCCAGGCACGTTGTGCGATTGGGTACGGCAAGCCTGTAGATAGGTGAAGGCCTCCCGGTGTGGAGTGGAGCTGTCTAGGACTTCACCCACCAGGGAGG
>NZ_JAIWOY010000010.1 GCF_020216525.1 Nocardioides nematodiphilus
ACACCCTCCAGCTCCAGGCCAACTACCAAGACGTCCCCCAGAACCTCATCTCCGCCATCGTCGAGGCGAACCACACCCGCAAGGACTTCGTGGCCGCGGACATCCTCGCGAGGAACCCGCGGGTCGTCGGCATCCACCGCCTGGTGATGAAGGCCGGCTCCGACAACTTCCGCGAGTCCTCGGTGCAGGGCGTGATGAAGAGGTTGAAGGCGAAGGGCATCGAGGTCCTGGTGTACGAGCCCGAGCTGCGCGCGTCGACGTTCTTCGGATCCGAGGTGCTGCACGACCTCGCCGATCTCAAGGAGCGCGCCGACGTCATCGTCGCGAACCGGCGCACCCCCGAGCTGGCCGACGTCGCCGACAAGGTCTACACCCGCGATCTGTTCGGCAGCTGCTAGACACCCGACGCGATTCAGCCGGCCGCCCGGCGTCGATGGCTAAGTTCGGGTGTGTGGAAGCCGAGTGACAACCAGGAGCCGCGCTGGCTCCCGGGCGGTCCACGACCCACGATCGATCAACCCGCACCGACTCACTCGAAGGACAAGCGTGTCGACTCTGCACGGCTCCAGCATCCTGGTCACCGGAGGCACCGGCTCCTTCGGCAAGGCGTTCATCCGCTACGCCCTGGACAACCTCGATCCGCGTCGCCTGATCGTCTTCAGCCGCGACGAGCTCAAGCAGTACGAGGCCCGTCAGCTGTTCAACGACGACCCGCGGCTGCGCTGGTTCATCGGCGACGTCCGGGACCGTGAGCGCCTGACCCGCGCCATGCACGACGTCGACTACGTCGTCCACGCCGCGGCGCTGAAGCAGGTCGACACCGGCGAGTACAACCCGTTCGAGTTCATCAAGACCAACGTCCTGGGCAGCCAGAACGTCGTCGAGGCCTCGATCGACGCCGGCGTGAAGAAGGTCGTCGCGCTGTCCACCGACAAGGCGTCCTCGCCGATCAACCTGTACGGCGCGACGAAGCTGACCGCCGACAAGATCTTCATCCTCGGCAACAACTACGCCGCCTCGTACCCGACCCGCTTCGCGGTCGTCCGGTACGGCAACGTCACCGGATCTCGCGGCTCGATCATCCCCAAGTGGAAGGCGATGGCCGAGCGCGGGGAAAAGCTCCCGATCACCGATCTTCGGTGCACCCGGTTCCTCATCACGCTGCCGCAGGCCGTGCAGATGGTCGTGGACACGTTCGACCTCATGCAGGGCGGCGAGCTCCTCGTCCCCCACATCCCGTCGCACAAGGTCGTCGACCTGGCCCGCGCGGTGGTGCCGGACGCCGAGTTCGTCGACATCGGGCTGCGCCCGGGCGAGAAGCTCCACGAAGAGATGATCAGCCCCGACGAGGGCCGCCGCGCGGTCGTCATCCAGGGCGGCAAGTACTACCTCATCGAGCCCGAGATGGCCGGCTGGGGCTATCAGCCGCTCACCGACGCGGTCCCGGTGCCCGACGGCTTCCACTGCGCCTCGGACAAGAACGACATCTGGTGGGGCGTCGACGAGCTGCGCGAGATCCTCGCCTCCGGCATCTGACCGGCGGTCGACACCAGCGTGAGGATCCTCATCACCGGGGCCGCCGGCCTGCTGGGCCGGGCGGCTGCGCTCGACCTGTCAGCGGATCACGCCGTCACCGCGTGGACCCACCGGCGCCCGGTCGAGCTGCCCGGCGTCCGGGAGGTGCAGGCCGACCTCACCGACCCGGCGTCGATCGTGACGGCGTGGCGCGCTGCGCCGCCCGACCTGGTCATCAACGCCGCCGCGGTGGCGACCCTCGAGGCCAGCGCACAGGACCCGGCGCTCGCCCAGCGGATCAATGCGGACGCGGCCGGCGAGATCGCCGCGCTGGCGCACGCGTCGGGCGCGAAGATGGTCCAGATCTCCACCGACGCGGTCTTCGACGGCACCAGGGGCGGCTACCTCGAGACCGACGCTACCGGCCCCCGCAGCGTGTACGCCGCGACCAAGCTCGCCGGCGAGGTCGCCTGTCTCGCCGCGAACCCCGCGACCCTCGTGGCCCGGGTGAACTTCTTCGGCTGGAGCGCGACGGGCAGCCGCAGCCTCGCCGAGTTCTTCCACCACGCCCTGAGCCGGGGCGAGCAGGTCAGCGGCTTCGAGGACGTGTGGTTCACCTCGCTCTATCAGCGAGACCTCATCGAGCTGATCGTGCAGGCTGCTGGGCACGACCTCGCCGGGGTCTTCCACGCCGCCTCGTCCGATCGCCTGACCAAGCTCGCGTTCGGCCGGCTGATCGCCGAGGTGTTCGGCTACGACCCGGACCTCGTCCGGCCGGCATCCGTGACGACCCTCGGCACGGACGTCGCCCGCAACCACCGGCTCGACCTCGACTCGAGCGCTCTCGCCGCCGCCCTCGGCCGCACCCTGCCCACCTTCCGCGCCGGCATCGTCAGGATGTACGAAGATCGTGCCTCCGGCTATCGATCGCTGGTCCGCTCCCACCCAGGAGGATCCCTGTGAGCTTCATGATTGGCGACCGCCTCATCGGTCCCGACCAGCCGACCTACTTCATCGCCGACATCGCCGCCAACCACGACGGGAGCCTGGCGCGCGCCAAGGAGCTGATCATGCTCGCCGCCGAGGCGGGCGCCGACGCCGCGAAGTTCCAGAACTTCAGCGCGACCAAGATCGTCTCCGACTACGGCTTCCGCTCGCTCGGCGGCCAGCAGTCGCACCAGGCCAACTGGAAGAAGCCGGTCACCGAGGTGTACGCGGACGCCTCGATCCCCGATGACTGGACACCCGAGCTCAAGGCGACCTGCGACGAGGCCGGGATCGACTACTTCTCGGCACCGTACGACCTCGAGGCGATCGACATGCTCGACCCGTACGTGCCGGCCTTCAAGGTCGGCTCCGGTGACATCACCTGGATCGAGTCGATCGAGGCGATGGCGCGCAAGGGCAAGCCGGTCCTCATCGCCACCGGCGCCGCGAACCTCGCCGAGGTCATCACGGCCGTCGACGCGGCCACCGCGATCAACCAGCAGATCTGCGTGATGCAGTGCAACACCAACTACACCGGCTCCTCGGAGAACCTGAGGCACATCAACCTCAACGTGCTGCACACCTACCGCGGCCTCTTCCCCGGTGCCGTCCTCGGTCTCTCCGACCACACCGCCGGAAGCGTGACCGTGCTGGGCGCGATCGCCCTCGGCGCCCGGATGGTGGAGAAGCACTTCACCGACGACACCGGCCGCGAGGGGCCCGACCACGGGTTCTCCATGGATCCCGCGTCGTGGCGGGCGATGGTCGACACCGCCCGCGATCTGGAGGCCGCCCTCGGCTCGACCCGCAAGCAGGTCGAGCCCAACGAGCAGCAGACCGTCGTGCTGCAGCGGCGCTGCCTGCGCTTCGCCCGCGACATCCCCGCCGGTACGCCGATCACCGAGGCCGACGTCGAGATCCTGCGGCCGGCCGTGCCGGGCGGCCTCCTGCCGAGCGACCTGCGGAGCGTGCTCGGCCGGTCCGTCCGGGCCGACGTCGTCTTCGGCCAGGAGATCCGCTGGGCCGACCTGGCCTGACGGAGGACCGTTGGCACGCATCACCTACGTCTCGCGATCCAGCGGTGCTCACGACCGTCGCTGGATCGCTCTGCTGAGCTCGGCCGGGCACGTCGTCCGCGATCTCGGCGGCCGCATCGACGTCGAGGAGATCCGGGCCAGCCCGGCCGACCTCATCGTCGCCGGTCCGGTGACCGACGCCCTGCCGGCGGCGGTCGAGGCCGCCGTGGCGCCCGTGCTGGCGATGGTCTGGGCGTTCGACCTGCTGGTGGAGGCGCGCGACGAGGCGGTGCGCGCCCGTACGGTCGAGGCCTTGCGGCGCGCGGCCGGCGTCCACGTGGACTGTGCCGCGATGCATGCGCTCGTCGCCGGCCTCGGCGTCGAGGAGCGGCGCATCTCGCAGGCCCCGTGGGGCATCGACACCGCGTTCTTCGCTCCGGGCGACGACGCGCTGCGCGTGGCGACGCCGTTCACCGTGCTGTCGACGCGCGCCTGGGAGCCGCTGTACCGGATCGACCTGGTGCTCGACGCGTTCGCCCGTGCGCGGCGCAGCGTCCCGGAGATGCGCCTGGTGCTCGCCGGCAGCGGCAGCCTCGGGCCTGAGCTGCGTGCCCGGGCCGGCGCCCCGGACCTGGCCGGGAGCGTGCGCATCGTCGGACGCCTGACGCCGGGCGAGCTGCTCGAGCGCCTCCACCACGCGGACGCGTACGTCTCCGCGGCCCAGAGCGACGGCACGTCGCTCTCCGCCCTCGAGGCGCTGAGCTGCGGCGTCCCGGTCGTCGCGCCCGCGGTCGGCGGGAATCCCGAGTGGATCAGCTCGGGCCTGCAGGGTCGGCTCTTCGCCGCGGACGATGAGGCATCGCTGGCCGACGCGCTCCTCGACCTGCGCACGGACCCGCACCTCCACGCCGCCGCCGAGCGACGCGGGTCGATCCTCGAGCGCGCCGACGGGACCCGGAACGGACAGGTCTTCCTCGACGCGGTCGAGGAGCTCCTGCACCCGCGCTAGCCCTGCTACCAGGCGGTCCAGCCGCCGTCGACGGCCAGCGTGCTGCCGGTGACATAGGAGGCACCCCGGGAGGCGAGGTAGACCACCGCGGCGGCGATCTCGTCGGGAGACCCGATGCGACGCAGCATGGTGCGGTCGGCGAGACGCTCGATGAAGGCGGGGTCCTCCTGCGCGAGCAGCGCGGGGAACGGCCCCGGGGCGATGGCGTTCGCGCGGATGCCGAGGGGGCCGAGCTCCGCGGCGGCGTAGCGGGTCAGCTGCAGGAGCGCGGCCTTCGCGGCTCCGTAGAACGGCGGGTTGCGGCCCTCCTCGGTGGCGTAGAGATGCGGCAGCGGCGCGACGATGCCGTACATCGACGAGATGTTCACGATGCTCGGGGTGCCGCCGGCCGCACGGGCCGCGACCAGCCCGTCGCGGGCCGCCTCGATGCCGCGGTGCGCGGCCGTGATCGCGAGGTCGAACGCCTCGGTGTAGTCGGCGGTCGTCGAGGTCCGCAGCGACCCGCCGCGGCCGATGTTCGCGTTGTTGACGAGGAGGTCGATGCGACCGAAGCGGGCCGAGACCTCGCCGATGACCTGGGGCCAGGAGTCCGTCATGACGTCGGCGGCCTCGGCGTGCACGTCGCCGGGCATCGACGCCATCTCGGCCTCGAGCCGCTGGCGATCGCGCGCCACGCCGACGACCGTCGCACCGTGCTCGGCGAGAGCCCGGGTCATCGGCCTGCCCAGCCAGCCGGAGGCCCCCGACACGATCGCCACGGTGCCCGTCAGGTCGAAGAGGGTGCTCATGCTGTGACCCATCGGCTGGGATCGAGGAGATCGATGGAAGGTTCGGGCAGACGTGTGCGGACGAGCTCCTGCTCGTCGGGGCGCAACGGCTCCCGGCGCGCGAGATCCGCGGTGTCGCGGACCTGGGCCGGCGTCTCGGCGCCGACCACCACGGAGCTCACCCAGCGGTGTCCGAGGACGTACGCGAGGGCCAGATCCGCCCGCGAGGACCGGCCGAGGGCGACGACCAGCTCGTCGACGATCCGCATCGTCTCGGCGACGTCGACGCCGGCGTTCGCCGGCCAGCGCGCCTGCGCGCCGCCGGTGAGCAGACCCTGGAGGTAGGCGCTCCGGACGGTGATCAGGAGGTCGGGGCGGGCGGCGAGGCCGTCCTGGACGGCCGGCGCCAGCCAGCGCCGATCCAGCAGGTTGAACGGGAGCTGGACGTAGCCCAGCTCGGGGTCGCCGAGCACCGCGAGGAGCTCGTCGGGGGCCGACAGCGAGATGCCGATGCGCCGGGCCCGCCCGGCGCGCCTGGCCTCGACCAGCGCGTCACGTACGCCCGGGCGGCTCCAGTCCGCGGCCCGGTGCACGAGGAGAGCGTCGACGCCGTCGAGGTCGAGAGCACGCAGCGACTCGGCGATCGAGGCCTCGGCGGCCGCGCGCCCCCAGCCGGGGTCGGCGTCCGTCGGGACCTCATCGAGCGGGCGCAGCTTGGTGACCACACCCAGCTGCTCGGACAGCCCGCGGCGCAGCGCGCCGCCGACCCGTGCCTCGCTCTCGCCGTAGACGCGGGCGGTGTCGACGTGCGAGACACCCGATGCGGCCGCCGCCTGGAGCACCGCCCGGGCCTCATCGGCGTCCGGCATCCCGGAGGTGTTCGCGGCACCGTACGGAAGGCCGAGCTGGACCGCGCCCAGGATGACCACGGACTGCCTCAGCTCGTCGCCGCCCCGGGTTGCGAGGCGCGGTCGAGGCCCCTCCAGGGCGGCCAGCCGATCGCAGAGATCCACCCACGACACCTCGACCGGCGCCTCCACAGCGCCGAGGACCCGCGACGCGCGGACGAAGTCGTCGAACGTGTCGATGGTCGAGCGCAGGCCGCGCCAGGCCGGGCGCTGCACCGGCGGCTCGAGCTGCCGGTCGGAGAGGTGGGAGCGGATCCACGGGGTGACGTGCTCGCGCTCGTACGGCGTGCGTGCCTCACGGTCGGCAGCGCGCAGCGCCGAGACCAGGAAGGCCTCGGCGGCGACGCCGTACGGCACGTCGAGCTCGGCCGAGCCGCCGATCCGGGCGTACGGCGCCTCAGCCGTGACCTGCCCGGCGAGGTGGTCGACGAGGGCACCGTCGGGGAAGACGTTGTCCGCGGTGAGGCGGACCACGACGTCGTCGTCCGCCAGGTCGTGCGTGGCACCGATGAAGCGGGCGAGCGGGTCGTGCAGCGAGCCGCGGACCACCCGGACGCCCGCGCTCGCGACCGTGCTCGCCAGCACGTCGTCATCGGGATGGGCGCTGGTCGCGACCACGGTGTCGGTGCCGGTGTTCGCGGCCCGCCGGGCGGCGAGGACGACCACGGGCATCCCGGCCAGCGACAGCATGCCCTTGGCCGGGAGGCGCGAGGAGCTCAGGCGCGACTGCAGGACCACACGGGTAGCCACCTGCGCTCACCGCTCCCCGTCGTGGGACCCGTGACCGGGGGCCGCCTCGAGACCGAGGCTGGCGGCGAGTCGGCGCGCGACCCGCTCACCCCACGCGCGCTGGTCAGCAGTGACCCCCACCCGCACCGCGCGCCTGATCACGTCGTCGACCTGCTCGGCGAGCGTCGCCTGCCGGGCCGGGCTCGCCAGATCGGCGCGCGCCGCCCGGGCCAGGCGCTCGCGCAGCGCCTCGTCCGCGGCGAGACGCTCGATGGCGTCCGCGAGCCCGTCCACGTCGCCGGGCGCGAAGGCCACCCCGGTCTCGCCGTCGCGCATGTACTCGCTGGGCCCGGCGACGTCGGCGTACACGATCGGCACGTCGAACGCGGCCGCCTCGAACGGCACCCGCCCGAAGGCCTCGGCGGTCGACGGCACGATCACCGCGTCCAGGCCGGAGAACATCCGCTCGCGGCTCGGCTCGAAGCCGGCGAAGTGGATGAGGTCGGTGGCGCCGCGCCCGCGCACGGCGCTCTCGAGGCTGCGCCGGGCCTCCGAGAGGCCGCCACCGAAGAGCATCACCCGGATCGGCACGCCCCGTGAGCGCAGCGCGACCGCGGCCTCGAGCATCGTCGTCTGGTCCTTGCCGGAGCGGATGTCGGCGACGACGCCGACGGTGAAGACCTCGGCGCGGCGCCGCGTCCACGAGTCGCGCTCCGCGGTGGCGCCCGGGATGACCGGCGCCGGGTGCACCACGGTGGCGCGCTCGGGGTGTCCGGGGAAGAAGTACTCCCGGACGCAGGCAGAGTTGGTGATCACCTCGGCCGCCGAGGCACCGAGCACCGCGCCCACCTCGGCCGGCGGGCCGGGCAGCACGAGACCGAGGTCGATGTCGCCGAACTCGCGGACGTACCAGACGTGCGGGATCCCGACGAGCGCCGCAGCGATGGCGCCCTGCGGGGTGAGGGCGCACTGGGTCAGCACGACGTCGGGGCGGCGCCGGCGCAGCTCCTGGACCAGGAGCGGCTGGGCCGGGCCCAGGTCGTCGACGCACAGCGGATCCGAGACCGGGACCGGGGGCTCCGCCGGCCGGCGGTACCAGACCGGCAGCGGGTCGACGAGCGTCACCGAGCCGCCGACCTCGTGCAGCAGATCACCCAGTCCGCGGTCGTACGGGAACACGGTGTCGACCATGTGGCCTTGGCGGATCAGCGCCTCAGTCATCTCCGCGTGGGAGCGCTGGCCGCCGAGCATGCCGCCCCACTGGGTGACGACGGTGACGGTCGCTGCCCCCTTCTTGCGGACGGCGTAGAGGTGCCCGAGGGGAGCGCCCGGCTCGCGCACCTCCTCCCAGCGTGCGGTGTCGTCGGCGATCGCGTAGAGCCGGAATCCGGCGGTGAGGAGACCCTTCTGCACGCCGGCGTCGACGTCGGTCCACAGGACGCGCAGGTCCGGGCCCGCGAGTGCCTCGATCCCGGGGACGGGCCGCCCGAGGAGCACCGTCTTGCGGCTCCCCTGCGTCTGGTCGAGGTCGCTGATCCGTACGTCCGGCGGCACGACCTCGCCCAGCCAGCCGAGCCAGCCCAGCAGATCGCTCCCGTCGCCCGTCAGCACCAGGTGATCGGCGTCCTGGGCGACGGTGGCGAGCAGGGCGGAGACATAGGCCGGGCGCTCGCCCGCCAGCATCTCGTCCAGGTCGCGTGTCGTGATCGAGCGCGCCGGCGCCTGCGGGTGCCAGCGCCAGGACAACTGGCGCTCCGTCCCCTGCGGCGACCCCGGCAGCTCCTCGACGCGGACCCGGCCGCCGGTGTGCTGCCTGAAGAAGTCGTACACGTTGTCGCGGTGCCCCGCGCGGCCGGCATGGAAGAGGTCGTCGGCGGGACGCAGCGAGATGATCTGCACCTCCGGGAGATCGGCGAAGATCAGCGGGAGGTTCGCCATCAACGACGTCTGCAGGCCCATCACCGCCACCGGCACGACGCCGAGCTCGAGCGTCGCCACCTCGAACGGCACGTCGAACTCGCGCACCTCGACCTCCGCGCGCAGCAGGTCGAGCTTCTGCGCCGGCTCGCGCCGGTGCGGTGCGTAGATCACGCGGCATCCCGGGAAGCGGGCGCGCGCGGCGTCGATGACCTCGAACGCGATGCGCAGGTCGTGGCCGGGCGACACGTCCGACCCCGGCACGGTGAACGGCGAGCCCAGGACGACGACCAGGTCCGGGTCCACCCGCAGGTCGGCGATCCGGGCGCGGACGTGGGCGTAGTCGTTGCGCACGATGACGTCCTGGGGGGCCGCCTTGATCGCCTGCCAGTAGGCGGTGAAGAGCGTGACGCCGCGGGGCATCCGGTTGTCCGGCAGAGGGCTCGATCGCCACTCCTCCTCCAGGAGGCGCTCCCCCTCGGTGCCGGGCCGGCGGTCGATGAGGAGCGTCGCCGCGCCGTCGTCGACGACGGTGATCTGATCGGGCCGCAGCCGCAGCAGCCGCGCGATCTGGAAGGCGGTGGTGATCCGGAAGTCGCCGACGACGAGCCGCTCCACCGGACGGCCGAGGGCGCCGATGTGCAGCAGGATCTCGGAGAAGACCTCGGCCTGCCAGTGCGGGGTGCCCTTGGCCCAGCCGTCGGTCGCGCGGACGTGGACCGCCGTCCCCGGCAGCTGCGCGAGCAGGGTGCGGATCTGCGGGATCGTCTTCTCGGGCGAGACGCCGTCCCCGATGAGGACCAGATCGACGGTGGTGCCGGTGGCCTGCGCGTACTCGATGAGGTTCAGCGCCTGCAGGGGCGAGGCGATCATCGCGACGGTGGCCGGCCCGGCGCTGGTCGCGCCCTCAGTCTTCACCGGGCGAGTATAGGAGTCGCGATCGCCTAGGATCCGCCCATGGACACCGAGGCGCGCGTGGCATCTCTCGAGGCCCGCCTGGACGCATTGGCGCAGCGTCTCGAGGCCTCGGAGAACGAGGCGCGCACCCTGAGGCGGGTGGTGGCGATGTCGTCCACCCGGTGGCTGCACTGGATCCGCCTGGAGCGTGCGGCGCAGGCCCAGGAGGAGCAGGGCGGGTGGCCCGCGTCGAGCGCCGAGTGGAACGAGCGCCGCACCGCGTACTGGACCGACGTGGCCCTCCAGTCCGGGCTGGTCGCGCTGGGCAGCCTGCGGGTCAACGACGAGTCGCTCTTCAACCCGAACGTCACCGTCGGCGACGACTTCCACACCAACGGCCTGTTCGTGCACGGCGCCGGCGAGGTGCGCATCGGCGCCCACTTCCACAGCGGGCCGCACTGCCACATCCTCACCGAGTCGCACCACTACGAGGGCGAGGCCCTCCCCTACGACGCCGAGCGGATCCTCACCACCGTCACGATCGGCGACAACGTGTGGCTCGGCACCGGCGTGATGATCCTGCCGGGCGTCACCATCGGCGACGGGGCGATCATCCAGGCCGGCAGCGTCGTCGTGCGGGACATCGCGCCGTTGGCGATCGCAGGCGGCAGCCCGGCGGTGCCGTTCGCCGCCCGCGACGCGGCGCACTACGAGCGGCTGGCCGGCCCGGGCGACCGCGGCTGAGCCTCAGCCGATCGGGACGACGATCTCCTCCCACTCGGGCAGTGCGAAGAAGTCCGCCACCTTGTGGGAGGTCGTGCTGAAGTACGCATCCGGGTAGACCGCGATCTTGCGTGCCAGCGCGGTGTGGACCAGATCGCACAGGCCGCTGCGCAGGCTGATGAAGGTGCCGGCGTGCTCGACGGCGCCGACCATCTGGGAGAGCGGTACACGCAGTGGGCGGGTGCCCGGCAGCGGCTGCTCGGCGCCGGCGACGTTCGTGTAGACCGTCCGGCCGGCGGCGGCGTGCTCGGCGACGAGGCCCTCCCAGAAGGCGAGCGGCGGCGGGACCACGCTCTTGGCGTACGGCGCGATGATCACCGAGGTGCCCTGCGGGATGCCGTCGGTGTTCTCGAAGGCGTCGAGGTAGGCCGGGACGGCCGGTCGCGCGGTGACGTCGAGGCCGTAGACGACCGAGCGGTAGTAGTCGAACAGGGTGAGGGACTCGCCCTGGAAGATCAGCGGGGAGCCGGAGCGGTCGGGCGTGAAGCCGATCGTGTACGCGGTGTCGTCGCTGAGCAGCACCGCGCGGATCAGGTCCTCCATCTCCTGGTAGGTGAGCACGGCCGCGGTGTCGACCCCGGAGAGCCGGACCACCTGCTCCGAGCCGCGCCCGACGACCACCGCGGCGGCCTGCTCGATGCCGTTCTCCGCGCAGAACGCGGGCAGGTAGGACATCAGCCAGTAGACGTCCCCCAGTCCGTTGAAGGGGCACAGCACCAGGTGCTGTCGCGGGAACCGGGCCCGGATGTCGGCGAGCAACGAGGCGCCGTAGCTCGCCCGCGCCTTGACGACGTGCTCCTCCTCGGCGGTCGGCAGCATGGTGTGGACGTCACTGCCGACGATGCGCAGGATCTCGCCCTCGAAGCCGAGCGCGCGCAGCTGGTCACGCATCACCTCGAAGTGCGGCGAGGAGATGAGCACGACCGTCCGGGTGTCGGCGCAGGTCGCGATGAAGTCGGGCTCGAGCACCGGGACGCCGTCGAACGAGGCGCCCTGCTTCATCGGGTTGTTGTCCAGGTACGCCCGGACGGCCACCCCACCCTCGGCGAGGTGGCGCTGGATCGCGGCGGTCGCGTTCGAGTGCCCGAAGAGCAGGACGGTCGCACCGTCGAGCAGGTGGATGCGCAGCAGCCGGTCGACGGCCTCGCGCAGGTCGGCGCTCACGGCTCAGGCGTCTTCCGCGCAGCTCATGATGTAGCCGTGGATGTGCGCGCCGGCGGTGCCGTCGGCGTGGGTGGTGAATGCCGCGAAGAACTCCTCCTGCCCGGGCACGATGCCGCCGTTCTCGGAGACCTTGCGCCGCAGGTAGGTGAGCGCGCCCTCGTGCAGCAGCCGCTCGGGGCGGGCGAAGCGCCGGACCTCGGGGTGGACCCAGCCGTCCGGCACCCAGTCGTCCGGCATCGGGGTGCCCGACGCGTCGTCGGTCGGCACGTGGCTCTCGAGGTTGACGATCGGCTTGCCGGTGAGCCCGAAGAGGCCCATCACCGAGCTCCACTGGCCGTAGTAGGCGTGCGCGTGGTGGATGGCGCGCTGCAGGTCGTGGCTGGTGTCGACGATGACCCGCGACATGCCTTTGGCGCGCGAGACGAGCGCGTCGTACGACGGCGCGAGGTCGGGCGCCATGCTGTCGATCGTGGCCCGCTCCAGCGGGTGCGGGCGCCACCACAGCACGAGGTCCTCGTGCTTCATCACGGCGTCCAGGACGCTGTCGAGCTTGGCCAGCATCTCGGCGCGATCGCGCAGGAGACCGTTGATCGACGTCAGCTGGAGGATGACGGTGCGGCCGGCGATCTTGTCGGACCATGCGGGCGGCAGCGCGCCACCGGCCGTACGGACGTAGTCGAACTTCGGCGATCCGAGCGGCACGATCTTGTTGCTCGACCACTGCTTGATGGCGCGCTGGGCGAACGCCTCGCTCTGGTAGATCACCTTGTCGAAGTGCTCGAAGCTGGGGTGCTGGTCGAAGTGCTCGCCGACGGGGGCCTGGGTCGACCAGTAGGGCACGTAGACCAGCTGGCCGCAATGCGGGCGCAGCCGGTCGGAGTAGTAGTCGGGGTGGACGCTGGTGACGGTGTTGAACCCGTCGTACGGGTTGTGCACGTAGACGACGTCGGGGTGCACGGCCGCGATGTCGAACGTCCGGTGGTCGACGACCGGGACCTCGGCGGGCAGGTCCTTGTCGTGCAGGCGCCACTCCTTGAGCGTGCGCTCGGGGGTGAGCTCGGCGAACGGGATCGGCACGACGATCGCCTCGCAGCGCGGGTCGGCGTCGGCGGCCTGCCAGATGGTGTGCAGGCTGTCCCACATCGAGGCGTTGTAGGGCAGGAAGACGACGGTGTACGTCACCTCGACAGCCTGCAGCTCCGCCTTCAGCTCCTGGACACGCGCGACGACGTCCGCCCCGCTGCCGCGGCCGTCGAGGAGGGCGCCGAGGGCGATCGCGACCGCCTCGGTGCGCGGGGCGATCTCGGGGTCGCCGAACAGCGGCAGGGCCTCGGCGATCTCACCGACCATCCGCGGCACGGCGTCGGGTCCGAGGTGCTCGCACTGGCGCGCGCCGTCGAGGACCGCGTCCACGATCTCCAGCAGCTGCTGCCGCACTCTGTTCTTCACGCCGTCCGCCCGCTCTCCATCACAGCTTCACACATGCCGGGTCGATGGGGTCGTCCCACACCAGCCCGTCCTTCCAGTGGTAGGCGCCGCGCAGCGTCTCCCCCGTACGGTCGTACTCGCCCTGCCGCCACTCGACCAGGCCGGCGTGCATGAAGAAGGTGTCGTCGAGGTAGAACGACTCCAGCACCGCCTCGCCGCTCAGCCGGAGGTGGTCGAAGACCATGTCGATGTTCTCCAGCTGCGGGTCGATGCCGCGTGGCACGTCGACATCGCTGCCGGCCTTGCGGCGGCCGATGAGGCCGGCCGGGGCGGCGGCGATCGTGGCACGCATGTCGGCCGGGTCGAGCGCCTCGACCAGGCCGACGTAGTCGGCCGACATCCGGGTGAAGGCGACGCCGAAGGACCAGTGGTTCTCGTAGGTCCGGTAGAAGTCGAGCGAGACGGTGTCGGCGTCGTGGGCATGGGCCCACTCCTCGACGCCGGCCAGGCGCGCCCTGATCATCGCGGGGTCGTGCAGGAAGAGCGTGTCGTCGGCGTCGATGCCCCAGAACTCCTCGAGTCCCTCGGCGGCGGCGTGCTCGAACGACGTCATGTGCGCGGCGCCCGCGTTGCGCCAGCGCGGGGCGACCTTGTCGTGCAGCAGCTCGGCCATCCGCGGCGAGGACGGCACGACGGCCTCGTACTCGAGCTCGGCGGGGACCCAGGCGGCGATGTCGTCGGCGTCCCAGTCGCACAGCAGGAAGACGCGCGCACCGGTGCCGGCCCAGGTCTGCGCCCAGAAGCGCAGGCACCGGGTCGTCACGGTCGTACGCCGGTTGATCTTGAGGTAGCAGGCGCTCAGCACGACAGCACCGCCTCGACGACCGCCAGGTCGAGAGCACTGGTGATCCGCAGGTTCATCGGGGTGCTCGGCACGACCGACGGCCTGACGCCGCCGATGGCGCACAGCTGAGCCGGGTCGTGGCTGGCGACGCCGTTGTTCTGCGCCCAGGTGTAGAGGTCGAGGATGGTGGCGAGCCGGAAGGTCTGCGGGTAGCGCGCCGTGTGCAGCTCGCGGCGCGGCGGGACCCGGTGGATCTGGGTGGTGCCGGTCTCGGCCCACACCACGCTGTCGGCGAACGGCTCGGCGCTGACCGCGGCCCGGCGCTCGCGCGCGGTGGCGATGTTCGCCGAGATCAGCGCGGCATCGATGGCCGGGCGAGCCGCCTGGTGGATGAGGACGATGCCCTCGTCGCCGACGATCGTGTGCAGCTCGCGCAGTCCGCGCAGGATCGAGTCGCCGGCGCTGGGACCGCCCACGATGACGGCGCGGACCGGGGCCTCGTCGCTCTGGGCGAGCGCCGTGACCGCGGCGGCGCGCTCCGTCGAGGTGACGATGACGATCGCCTCGACGTCCGGGTGGGCGGTGAAGTGCTCCAGGGTGTGCGCGAGCACGGGACGCCCGGCGAGCTCCTCGAGCACGAGGTCCTCGGCGGCGTCGGCGAGCAGGAGCGCGGCGACCGCGGTCACAGCGCGCCGTCGATCCGGACGGCGACCGCCGGCGCGGTGTCACGCGGCGTGCTGATCGCGAGTGCGGTGACCAGGCCCGAGGGCTTGGCGTCGTTGACCACGATCCGCTCCCCGTACGGGGCGCCGAGGATCAGGTGGTCGTACCGGATGCCGTGCTCGGCGAGGAAGGCCTCGGTCTTCTCGCGGTGGTCCTCGGTGCGGGCGGTCACCAGGACCACCATGTCACCGGCGGGGATCTGGTCGAGGAGCTCGGTGGCGCCGTCGAGCAGCGTGTCGGCACCGTCGAGCAGGTGCCCGTTGTGCTTCACCAGGGTGCCGTCGAGGTCGAGGAACCAGGTGTGGCCGAGCGGGGAGAGGACCAGCTGCGTGATCGGCTGGGCCATCAGCGCGGCTCCGGGATGCGGGCGCTGTCGAGGCGAGCGCCGATCGCACCACCGGGGTGGTTCAGGTGCAATGTGCCGATCTCCACCCCGAGGCCCTCGACCAGCTCCATCGCGAGGTGCTGGAGGACGAGGAGGTTCAGCACCGTGGAGTTGTTGGGGAGGATGTCCCAGGCATCACCCTCGTGCTCGAGCTCGAGGATCACCCGCTGCGGCACCTCGCGGTAGAGCGTGCTCTCGCGGCTGAAGGAGAGCAGCCAGATCGAGCAGCGCCGGCCCTGGGCCTTGAGCAGGTCGACCAGGTGCACCGACTCGCAGGTCTCGCCGCTCTTGCTGAGCACGACGACCAGGTCGCCGTCGCGGACCATGCCGAGGTCGCCGTGGACGGCCGAGTTGGTGTGCATGAAGGCGGCCTGGATGCCGACGGAGTTGAGCGTGCCGACGACCTTCTCGCAGATCGGGACGTTCTTGCCCAGACCCGAGAAGATCAGCTTGCCGCCGGCGGCGATGGTGGCGAGTGCGTCGGCCTTGAGGCCCTCGAACTCGTCGTCGCGCACCGAGTCGAGCGCGTCGCCGAGCAGTCGCATCGTCGCGTCGAACCGCTTCATCCCAGTGCCTCCTCGAGGTGGTACAGGCCGTTGTAGAAGGCACCGCAGACCGAGTCGTAGTCCTGCCAGGCGTACGTCGTCAGCGAGAGCCAGATGACCGCGTGCAGCAGCTTGATCGTGCGGGGATCGGCACCACTGAGCGCGAAGAAGTCGTCCTCGAGCTCCTCCCAGCGGTTCGAGACGATGTCGAGGGTGACGTCGTGCTCGCCGATGCCGAGGCGGAACTCACGCAGGTTGAATCGGTCGTAGTTCCCGACCACTGAGTAAAAGAGCTTCGCCCAGTCGTAGTTGGGGTCGCCGTACAGCTTGGTGTGGCCGAAGTAGCCGCGCGGGTCGATCAGCACCGGCTCGGTGCCGTCGCGCAGCATCAGGTTGGAGAAGGTGCAGTCGCCGTGGATGAAGGCGAAGCTCTCGCACGCGACGGCGTCGAGCGCCCGCTCGAGCTCGCCCTGGTGGAAGAAGACGTTGCGGCACACCCGGCCGTTCACGGTGATGGTGGGCTGGTCGGCGAACGGCACCAGGTCACGGATCCTGGCGAGCCGCGCCATCGTCTTGGCGAAGTACGCGTCCTTGAGGCTGAAGGAGTCGGCCGGCACCCTCTCGAGGGCGTGCAGCTCCTTCAGGGCGTCGACGAGCCGGGCGAGGATCCCGCGCTTGTCCGCCAGCGACAGGTCGCCGTACTCGTACACGTTGCCACCGTGGATCCGCTCCAGGGTGAGGGGATCGGTGCCGTAGACGGTCGGGACGTTCGTGAGGCCGCGGGCGGCGACGTACTCGTACCAGGCGCGCTCGTCGGCGGCGAGGGCGCGGCCCTGCTCGTCGATGCCCTCCTTGACCACCCGGTCCTCGGTGAGGGTCATCCGGTTGAAGGGGCGCACCTTCTCCTGCGGCAGCGCCTCGTACTCGGCCAGCAGGCCGAACTCGCGGGTGCCGGCCAGGCCGAGCTCGGAGAAGGTGAGGCCGCGCTGCTGCATCCAGCGCACCAGCTCGCCGCTCTCCGGGACACCCTCGAGGACCGTACGGTCCCGCAGGACGAAGAGGCCGGCGACGCCGTGCTCGGCCGAGCGCTCCTCGGCGAAGACGCCGTCGGTGTAGCTCCAGCGGCACTCGAACGTCTGCGAGATGCCGATGTGGTCGGCCGCCGCCTTCGGCAGCTCGAACGTCGTCGGCAGGATCAGGTCGGACCACACCAGCATGAAGGGTGCGGTCGGCGGGAGGAGCTCCAGCGCCTGGGCGACGCCGCCGCAGGTGCCGGTGCCCGAGGCGTCGACCACCTGATACTCGACCTCGGCGAAGCTGGCGAGGTACTTGCGCAGCACGTCCCCGTGATGGTCGGCGATCACGATGAACCGCTTGTCCGGGAACTGCCGGAAGAGGTGGAACAGCATCGGCAGGTTCTCGACCGGCACCAGGGCCTTCGGCTTGTTGGCGGTCAGATGACCGAGCCGGGTGCCCTTGCCGCCGGCCTGGATCACGATGTGATCCACCGTCATCACGGCTTCGAAGTCGGGGGATACGCGCGCTGCAACCACGTCTGACCATCGGCTCCTCTCAAGGAGACGTGAGGGTTCCGTGGCCGCCGTGGCACTCGTCAGAAATAAATCCGTGGTGTGACTAAGGCCGCCTCGGACAGGGCCGATCAGTCTCTCCGCAAGGCCCACGGACGGGCCCCAAGAACCCGGCTTGAATCCAGGAAGGAATCACCATGAGCCTCCGCATCAACACCAACGTCGACTCCCTGACCGCCTACCGCAACCTCAACGGCACGCAGTCCTCGATGTCGACCTCCATCGAGCGCCTCTCCTCCGGTCTGCGCATCAACAAGGCCGCCGACGACGCCGCCGGCCTCGCGATCAGCCAGGGTCTCACCGCCCAGATCAACGGTCTCGGCCAGGCCGTCCGCAACGCTCAGGACGGCATCAACGTCGTTCAGACCGCTGACGGCGCCCTCACCGAGGTCCAGTCGATCCTGCAGCGCTCGCGTCAGCTCGTCGTCCAGGGTGCGAACGACTCCAACGACTCGTACGCCAAGACGAACATCACCACCGAGCTCAAGCAGCTCTCCTCCGAGCTCGACCGGATCAAGAACACCACCGAGTTCAACGGTAAGAAGCTGCTCGACGGCTCGGCTGACCTGTTCTTCCAGGTGGGCTCCAACTCGAAGACCAAGCAGGCCGGCAACCAGATCGAGGTCAGCATCACCGACGACCTCGGCGGCTCCACGCTGCTCGGCGCGGCCGCGTCCCTCTCGGGCACCGACACCGCCGGCCAGTGGTCCAACGCGCTGGACGACCTGGACACCTCGCTGCGCTCGGTCTCCACCCTGCGAGCCAACCTGGGTGCCTACCAGAACCGCTTCCAGCACACCATCAACAACCTGTCGGTCACCCAGACCAACCTGCAGGCGTCCAACTCCGCCATCCTCGACACGGACATGGCGCAGGAGATGAGCAACTACTCCCGCACCCAGATCCTGTCGCAGGCCGGCACCTCGATGCTCAAGCAGGCCAACCAGGCTGCCCAGAGCGTCCTCTCGCTGCTCGGCTGATCCTCGGCCTGAGCGATCAGGCCGCGTAACACCTAGCAACACTGCATCACCACGTTCGGTGCCGGTGGAGCCTTCCACGGCCCCACCGGCACCGAACGTGTTTCACCGACCTAGGAGTTGTCCCGATGCCCGCGATCCAGTTCAGTGGCCTGAGCGGCCTCGACACCAGCGCCATCATCAAGCAGCTGATGGCGGCGGAGTCGGTCCCCCAGACCAAGCTCAAGAACACGGTCGCCCAGGAGCAGGCCCAGGTCAGCGCTCTCAAGAGCATCAACAGCGCGCTCTCGTCCCTCTCGACCTCTGCCGCGAGCTTCTCCACCGGCAGCACGTGGTCCCAGAAGACCGCCACCTCCTCGAACTCCGCGATCACGGTGAACGCGTCGAGCTCGGCGGTGGCCTCCTCGGTCAGCGTCGTCGTCGCCGACACGGCCACCGCCGCGTCCGCGTCGTTCAACACCACGACCACGGCGAACACCAACTTCACGATCAAGGACGGCCAGGGCAAGACGCTGGCCGCCTTCGACTCCGGCACCGGCTCGCTCACGGACATCGCCAGGGGCATCAACGCGACCAGCTCCAAGTCGAACCTGAGCGCGGTGATCATCCAGGGCAAGGACGCCTCCGGCAACGCGACGCCCGTCCTCCAGCTGACGTCGCTCAAGACCGGCAAGGCCTCGGACTTCACCATCTCGGCGACCGACGGCGTCAGCGGCGACCTCTTCGCACCCGCGGCGTACACCGCCGCGAAGCAGGCCCACGTCACGGTCAACAACGTCGACATCTACAACGACAGCAACACCATCGAGATCACGCCCGGCGTGAAGATCACCGTCGCCCCGGGCACGGCGGCGGGCACCACTGCGACGGTCGGCGTCGTCGACGACGGCAACAGCCGCGTGACGGCGATGAAGGCATTCGTCGGGCAGCTCAACGATCTGCTCAACTCGATCAACACCGCCACCGCCTACGGCCAGGTCACCAACGGCACGACCAGCGGTGGCGGCGTCCTGCCCGGCGACTCGACGCTGCGCTCCGTGGCCACCGACGTGATCAGCTCCGTCCTCACCCCGATCAACGGGCGCTCGCTGATGGGACTGGGCGTCTCCGTCGACCGCTACGGCAGCTTCTCCTTCGACCCCACCACGTTCAACAAGGCGTACGACGCCGACCCGGAGGCCGTCCAGGCCGCCCTCGTCGGCACCGGCAACAACATCGACGGCACGCCGAAGAGCGACAACTTCGCCAGCCGGATCCAGAAGGCCGCCGACCAGGCCGCCTACAGCCGGTCCGGGGCGTCCTCGCCGTTCATGAAGGGACCGATGGCCTACCAGGACGGCTACCTCACCTCGTACATCAAGGGCATGTCGAGCGAGATCGATGGTCTCAACGACGACATCGCCGCCTGGGACGACCGGCTCGCCGCCAAGCAGGCGAACTTCGAGACCGTCTACAACAACCTGACCACCGTGCTCTCCAAGCTCCAGGCACAGCAGAGCTGGATCTCCAGCCAGCTCTCCTCGCTGGACAGCGGATGGCAGCAGAACAACAACTGAGGTAGCTGACCCATGTCTCTCGCCCAGCAGGCCCGCAGCGCGTACACCAACAGCAGTCTGCGCACCGCCTCCCCCGAGCAGCTTCTCCTTCAGCTCTGGGACCGGCTCGTGCTCGACGTCGAGCGCGGGCTCCGTGCCCAGATGAAGGCCGAGTGGACCGAGGCCGGCATCCAGCTCGTCCACGCCCAGGCGATCATCACCGAGTTCCAGGCCACCCTCGAGGTCGACGGCTGGAAGGGCGGTCGCGAGCTGATGGCCCTCTACGGCTACCTCCAGACGCGGCTCATCCAGGCCAACACCCGCAAGGACCAGCGCGCCACCAAGGAGGTGCTCGCGCACGTCCGCGCGTTGCGCGACACCTGGCAGAAGGCCGCCGTTCTTGCCGCCAGAGAGCGGGCGACGACGAGTGTCTGATCCGACCGATGCCGCGGTCGTCGAGTGGACCGATGCGCTCGACGCGCTGGAGCGTGACCTCGACCTGGCCGAGGACCTCCTGGGCGATCGCCAGACGGCGCAGGAGGCCGAGATCGTCGAGTGGGCCGTGCCCGAGCTGACGACGCCCCTTCCGGCCGGCCTCGCCGACCGGGCCGCTGAGCTGGCCGCCCGGCAGCAGATCCTGATCGAGCAGCTCCCCGACGCGATCGCCGCAGTGCGACGCCAGTCCTCGGTGTCGAAGAAGATGAACTGGTCGGCGCGCTCCGCGGGCCAGGCGTCGGTCTACGTCGACACCACCGTGTGATGCCTCGTCGCCGCTTCCCCGTCTCGCTGACCATGATCGTGCGCGACGAGGCCCGCGTCCTGGCCCGCTGCCTCGAGTCCGTCAAGGGACTCGTGGACGAGATCGTCGTCGTCGACACCGGCTCCAGCGACGACACCGTCGCGATCGCCGAGTCCTACGGCGCCACCGTCCACCACTTCACCTGGATCGACGACTTCTCCGCCGCCCGCAACCACGCCCTCGCCCACGCCACCCACCCCTGGCGACTGGTCCTCGACGCCGACGAGTGGATCGTCGACCGCGACGCCGCCACGACGCTCTTCGACAGGATCGGCTCCCTGACGCCCGACTTCGCCGGCGGGATCGACATGCTCCAGCTCGACGAGAGCGGCGCCCTGATCGACGGCGTCGTGCCGCAGTCCCTCATCCGCCTGCTGCCCCGTCAGCTGAGCTACGTCGGCAGGATCCACGAGCAGCCCTTCCCCGAGATCCGTGCCGTGCGACTGCACCTGACGGTCGGTCATTCCGGCTACACGCCTTCCGCGATGGCCCGCAAGGAGGGCCGCAACGTGGAGATCCTCGTCAGCGAGCTCGAGGCCGACCCCGAGAACGCGTACCTCTGGTACCAGCTCGGCAACGAGTACGTGAGCCGCGACCGTGAGAGCGACGCGCTCCCCTACCTGGTGCAGGCCTACAACCTCCTCCACCCCGCGCAGCCGGGCGCCCAGGCCCCTCGGCAGGTCGACTGGTGGCACCGCGTCACCATGCGCCTGCTGATGGCCCTGACCGCCACCGGACGCCACGACGACGCCGTTGCCCTGGGCGAGATCGAGGCGCTGGCCTGGCCAGACTCTCCCGACCTGCACTACGTGCTCGGGTGCGCGGTGCGCGCGCAGGCCGTGAGTCTGCGCGAGACCGACCGCGCCCGCGCCGACGACCTGATGGTCTCCGCGCTGGGGCTCTGGGTGCATGCCACCACGCTCGAGGACCAGCAGCGCTACGCCGGCATCCTCGCCGGCCGCGGCACCGTCCTCGCCGCGGAGCGGGCCGCGCAGGACTATGCCGCCATGGGCCGCGACGCGGACGCGGAGCACTACCGCCGGCTCGCGCTCGGCGAGCCCGCGCAGCAGGCCGTCTGATGGGCGGGCGGCGCTTCCCGATCTCGCTCGCGATGATCGTGCGCGACGAGGCCGCGTCACTCGGCCGCTGCCTCGAGTCGGTGCAGGGTCTGGTCGACGAGATCGTCGTCGTCGACACCGGCTCGAGCGACGACACCGTCGCGATCGCCGAGTCGTACGGCGCCACGGTCCACCACTTCACCTGGGTCGACGACTTCGCGGCCGCACGCAACGTCTCCTTGGCCGCAGCGAGCCACCCGTGGCGGCTCGTCCTCGATGCGGACAACTGGGTCCTCGACCGCGAGCACGCCCGCGCCGTCCTCGACCGGATCGGACAGCAGGTCCCCGACTTCACCGGGTTCCTCGACGTCTTCCAGGTACGCGCCGAGGGCACCATCGACGACGGCGACGTCCCCGACGAGGAGGCCCGGCTGTTGCCGAGCCAGGTGCGCTACACCGGCCGCATCCACGAGCAGGTGACCCCCAAGCTCAGCGGCATCCGGCTCGGGATCCGGCTCGGGCACGACGGGTACACCGACGCGGCGATGGACCGCAAGGACGGCCGCAACGCCGACCTGCTCATCGCGAGCCTCGAGGACGAGCCCGACAACGCCTACCTCTGGTACCAGCTGGGCTCGGAGCACGTGGGCCGCCTCCAGCACGAGGCGGCGATCGCTCCGCTGATCCAGGCGTTCAACCTCCTCCACCCGGGCGACGGCACGCCCGTCGCCCACGCCCGCGCGCCGTGGGCGCACAAGCTGGTCTGCCGCCTGATGCTGGCGCTGACCGAGGTCGGCCGGCATGCGGAGTCGGTCGCGGTGGGCGAGATGCAGGCCACCAGCTGGGCGGCATCCTCCGGCTTCCACTACATCCTCGGCTGCTCCGTCCGGGCCCAGGCACTGAGTCTGCGTGACACCGACCGGGGGGCCGCCGAGGAGCTGATGATCACCTCGATGGGCCTGTGGATCCATGCCACCACCCTCGAGGACCGCCAGGAGCACGGCGGGGTCCTGAAGACCCGCCCGACCGTCCTCGCCGCGCAGAGGGTCGCCCAGGACTACGCCACCATGGGCGACCTCGACAGCGCCGAGCGCTACCGCCGGCTCGCCGAGGGCGAGCAGATCCGAAAGGCCGGTGTCTGATGGCCCGTCGCCGCTTCCCCATCTCGCTGACCATGATCGTGCGCGACGAGGCCCGCGTCCTGGCCCGCTGCCTCGAGTCCGTCAAGGGACTCGTGGACGAGATCGTCGTCGTCGACACCGGCTCCAGCGACGACACCGTCGCGATCGCCGAGTCCTACGGCGCCACCGTCCACCACTTCACCTGGATCGACGACTTCTCCGCCGCCCGCAACCACGCCCTCGCCCACGCCACCCACCCCTGGCGACTGGTCCTCGACGCCGACGAGTGGATCGTCGACCGCGACGCCGCCAAGACGCTCTTCGACGAGCTCGGCCAGAGCGTGCCGACGTTCCTCGGCACCGTCGACCTGCTCGAGTCCCGCGAGGACGGCACGCTCAACGAGGCCGCGGCGACCAGCCGGCTCGCGCGCCTGCTCCCCCGCGAGGCCAGCTGGCGCGGCCGGGTGCACGAGCAGCCCCACCCGGAGCTCAACGCGCTGCGCCTGGGCCTGCGGATCGGGCACGACGGCTACCTGGCGGCGAACAAGGAGCGCAAGGAGGGCCGCAACACCGCCCTGCTTGTCGCGAGCATCGAGGAGGACCCGCAGAACCCGTACCTGTGGTTCCAGCTGGGCAACGAGTTCTACGCCCGCGACCGGCCCGACGACGCCCTCCCCCACCTGGTGCAGGCCTACAACCTCCTCCATCCGAGCGAGGGTCCCGCGCCCGAGCAGCGGCCCTGGGCGCACGGGCTGACGCTGCGGCTGGTCCTCACGCTGACGCGCCTCGGTCGGCACGAGGAGGCCTCCGGGCTGTGCGACATCGAGGCCGACGCCTGGCCGGACTCCCCCGACTTCCACTACGTCCGCGGCTGCGCGGTGCGGGCCCTCGCGCACAGTCTCGGGGCGAGCGACGTCCAGCGCGCCGAGCGGCTCGCGGTCCAGTCCCTCGAGCACTGGGTGAAGGCCACCGGCCTGCAGGACAGGCAGGAGTACGCCGGCGTGCTGACCCAGCGCGCCACCGTGCTCGCGGCGCGCAAGGCCGCCGCGGACTTCGAGCTGCTCGGCGACGCCGAGCAGGCCGCCCGCTTCCGGGCGCTGGCCGCCGCCTGACGACGGCGACGAGGTGGCTCAGAGCTCGCCGCGCAGCACCTTGAGATTGTACTCGGCGAGGTGCGAGCCCCGGCCCACGACCGCGCCCGAGAGCTCGAGCGTGTCGCCCAGCTCGAGGCAGCGCGACCAGGCGTCGTCGATCAGCGGGAGCAGCTGGGCGCCCTGCGCAGGATGCGACGTGGCGTGCTCGAGGAGCACGTCGCCCAGCACGAAGAAGAAGTCCGCCGAGTGCTGCCAGCGGGGCAGCTCCTCCTCCGCGATCACCAGCGCGTCGGCCGTGCGGCCGGCCTTGGCGAGCGTGAACAGGTAGCGGACCACCAGGTCGTGGCGCCAGGCGGCGTCGAGCGCGGTGGCGGCGTAGGCGGCGGCGTACTGCGGTGCGGCGGCCTCGTACCGGTGGCTCACCTCGTGGTCCTTGCCGAGCTGGTAGCGGAGGTACGCGTCGCCCGGCTCGGCCTCGAGGGCCGCCTCGAGCAGGATCCGGTTGCGGCCGTCCTTGCGGTCGAGCTGCTCGCGCAGGTAGCCGTCATGCTCGAGCCTGATCCCGGTGCGCCGGGCCGGGTGGATCATCGTGGGCTGCTCGTGGATCGCGCCGGTGTACGCCACGTCGCGCGGCAGCAGCCGCGGCAGCCACGTGATCGAGCGCTGCCCGCTGCTCTGGACGTTGTCCTGGGCCACGACGCCGATGAAGTCGGGCGTCCGCGATCGCAGCGCCGCGATCTCCTCGACACCCTCGGCGAGCCACTCGTCGGCGTCCACGACGAGCCGCCAGTCGCCGGTCGCCAGCTCGAGCGCCCGGTTGCGGGCCAGCGCGAAGTCGTCCACCCACGCGAAGTGCTCGACCCGGGCGCCGGCCGCGACGGCGCGGGCGACGGTGTCGTCGACCGAGCCGGTGTCGAGGACCAGCACCTCGTCGACGTGACCGATCAGGGAGGAGACACATCGTGCGATCGAGCGCGCCTCGTCGCGCGCGAGCACGACGGCGGAGAGGGTGGCCACGGTGGCCCATCGGCCCGTACGCGGCCGTGCTGAGGAGTGGCCACGACTCCGGCCGGGCCCGACTGGTCCAGACCGCATAGTCCGTTCGGGCCACGGGTTTGCGGGGTTTGCCTCCTGCGGCGCAGGTGCCCGGCCGATGGAGCCGGATAGGAAGTGTCTGCCCACGGATGGGAACCCTCGTGAAGTCGAACCTGCAGCTCGCCGCGTCCGCAGCGGCCGCGCTCGCCGCCGTCGTGGCGCTGAGCCACCTCGCATCGATCCCGGGCCTGGGCAGCACGCCGGACCCATCGGGGTCGTCGGCCCCGCTGCGCTCCTCGGTCACCGGCTCCTCGGCCGCGAGCGGCATCGACCCGAGCGTGCCGCCGGCCGGCGCCGGTCACGTGCCGACCTTCCGGCCGCATGCCGTCGCCCCGGGCACGCGGAGCAGCGTCTCGCAGCCGGTCGACGACCTGGTCCCCGCGCCGCAGGTGCTGGCCACCGAGCCGCCGGCCTTCGATCCGGACCACGCCATCGCGATGAACGACCCGGCCAACAACACGCTGCCGAAGGCGGGCGCCCTGGCCACGGGCAAGAACCCGGGCCTCACCACCAGCGGCACGGACCTGAGCGCCACCGGGCCCGCCGGCGTCGCCCTGTCCGACACCTTCACCCTCGCGAGCCGGCCGAGCTCGACGCACACGATCTTCCTCGACCCGCGCGGCGCCACCTACACCGACCGGGCGTGGAACAACTACCCGGCCTCGTCGCTGCGCGCGAGCACGCTCACGTTCCAGGCGTTCACGTACGGAGACACCGACCCGGCCTTCGACGCCGACGACCTGGCGCAGCTCCAGACGATCTACCTCGAGGTGGCGGCCGACTACGCGGCCTTCGACGTCAACGTCACGCTGGCGCCGACGACCGACGCCCAGATCAGCCGCTCGAGCGACACCGACGACGTGTACGGCACGCAGGCGCTGCTCACCTCCAGCACGTCGACGGGCAAGGGCGGCATCGCCTGGCTCGGCGCGACCACGCACGCCACCACCGACAACCCGATGTACTGGCAGCCGGCACTCATCTTCGGCGGCTCGGGCGGCGGCTCCGGCCACATGACGGCGCAGGCCGCCTCGCACGAGGTCGGGCACACCCTCGGTCTCACCCATGAGGGTGCGAGCAGTGAGTACTACCCCGGCACGACCACCTGGGGGCCGATCATGGGCACCTCCTACAGCGCCGCGATGGGCCAGTGGTCTAAGGGCGAGTTCGCCAGCGCCCGCCTCAACGGCATGGTCGACGGCAAGAAGGTCCATCAGGACGAGATCGGCATCATCGCCTCGACCCTCGGCTACGCGGACAGCGACAACGCCGCCGATGCCTCGGCGACCAGCCTCAGCGAGGGCTCCTCCGAGGACGGAAGCATCCTCAGCGACGCCGACTCGGACACCTACACCTACACCGGTCAGGGCGGCGTGCTCATCCGCGCCACGCCCACCGCGAGCCCCACCAATCTCGACCTCGCGCTCGACGTCGTGGACACCACCGACAACGTGGCGGTCGCCGACGGGATGAACCCGAGCCTGACCATCTCCACGGCGGGCTACAGCCATCCGACCGGCGGTCTGGACACGTCCTTCTACCTGCCCGAGACCACGACGGCTCACACCTACCGCATCGTCGTCTCCGGTGGCGGCAACGGCGGTGCCCCGAACACCAACGGCATCTCCTACTCCTCCTACGGCGCCCAGGGCGACTACACGATCGAGGCGACGGCCACCGACGCACCCGGCGGCGCCGACAGCGACGACGGCTCGTTCGTCCTCGGCGACATCAACGCCCTGACCCGCACGCCCGGCATCCCGATGACGCTCCAGGTCGACTACGCCCAGGGCGACGTCCCGGCGGCCGGCACGCTGTGGGCCTGGACGAGCAACAACACGTCCTGCAGGTTCAGCGACCCGACGGTCGCCACCCCCACCCTGACCTGCCCGGCCACCGCCAAGGGATCGGTGACCGTCACCGCGCTGGTCAAGCCCTCCGGCGCGCCCGCCCAGTCGAAGAAGGCCACCTTCCAGCTGCGCACCACCGCCCAGCCCGCACCGCACCTCACGCTCGCGGTGGCGGGCCAGACCGACGCCGCGGTGGACCTCTGCACCGGCAACGCCGCCACCATCCTCGGCACGGTCACCGACCAGTACGGCCGCCCGGTCTACGGCGCGAACGCCCGCATCTTCACCGGTCTCAAGGCGACGGTGGTGCGCAGCGACATCCGCGGTCACGTCAACGCCCGTACGGCCGCCGTCCCGGCAGCCAGCTATGCGATCGACACCCTCGCCACCGGGGTCTACGCGGCCCAGGACACCAAGGTCGAGCAGAGTGTGACCGCGACACCGGCGCCGTGCTTCACCGCCGACGACACCACCCTCACCCTCGGCGACGACGTCGTCGCGATCCCCGGGGTGGCGACCCCGATCACGGCGACCGTCGCCACCGACGACGCGCCGGTCACCGGCGTCCCCGTGACGTTCAGCGTCGTCTACACCGACGCCGTGACGCACCAGGAGGTCACCCGCACCCTCGGGACCGGCACCACCGACGCCGCGGGGGTGGCGTCGTACAGCCTGAAGGCCGTCCCGACGCTCCCGGGAGGCGTGCTCAAGGCGACGATCGCGAAGTCGGCGATCGTGCCTGCCGCCATCGTCGACTCCTCGGGGCACCTGTCCGTGCTGAGCGACCCGTCGCTCGCCTTCGACGACGAGTCGTTCAACATCAACGGCGTCACCGCGTTCACCACCGACGGCTTCCACGAGGACGAGCTCATCACCAACCTCGCCACGAGCATCGCCGGTCGCCTGGTCGCCGACTACGACGGCACCCCCACCATGCCCGTGGGCATCCCGGTCACCGCGGCCATCACCTACACCGACTGGGCGGGCAAGACCGTGGTGAAGCGCATCGGTGCGACGACGGACGCCCGCGGCTGGTTCCGGATCGCGGTGAAGAACCCGGTGCCCGTCGGCGCGACCGGCACGGTCACGGTCGAGACCGCGCGGACGACCTACTACCCCGCCGTGGCCGCGATCCCGTTCGAGGACTCGACCGGGACGCAGGCCGCCATCCAGGTGAAGCCGGCAGCGCTCACGATCGTCGCGGATCCGGGCTCCGTGCCGGCCGGCGTCGCGTACATCACCTTCCGGGTGACGACGGCGAACCCCTGGCCCGACGCGTCGACACGGACCGGTGTCGTGGCACCGGCCGCGGTGCGGTTCACCGTCGCGCACGGCGGCACGGTCTACCCGGCCTTCACCACCAAGAACGGGCTCTTCGTGGCCGGTCTGAACGGACTGACCGCCGGTACCTGGACGATCACGCCGGGGGCGAGCACCGCGTACACCGGGGTGCCGACCTCCCTGACAGTGTCGTGATCAGCTAGCAGCGACGTACGAGACCTCCCGCGCAGGGCGCGGGAGGTCTTGTACGTTCGGTCAGCGGCGGACGGCGGCGGTGAGCTTGGCCGACAGCTGGACAAGAGGCAGGATCTCGGTGGCGAGTCCCGCCTGGGCGACCGCGCCGGGCATCCCCCAGACCACGGAGCTGGCCTCGTCCTGTGCGTAGATCGGGGCACCGGCCTCCTGGAGGAGGCGGACCCCCTCGACCCCGTCGTGGCCCATGCCGGTGAGGATCGCAGCGACGCACCGGCCGCCGTACACGGCGGCGGCGGAGCGGAAGAGGACGTCGACGGCCGGTCGGCAGAAGTTCTCCTGCGGGCCCTGGTCGAGCGACACCTGCACGGTGCCGGCGCGGGTCTCGACCCGCATGTGCCAGTCGCCCGGGGCGATCAGGACCTCGCCGGGCTTCGGCACGTCACCGACCGCCGCCTCCCGTACGGACAGGGGCGAGAGCTTGTCGAGTCGCTGGGCAAGCATCGCGGTGAAGACCGGAGGCATGTGCTGGACGACCAGGACCGGGACCGGCAGGTCGCCGGGGAGCGCGGCCAGCACCTTCGCCAGCGCGTCGGGCCCGCCGGTGGAGCAGCCGATGAGGAGTGCCTCCGAGGGCCCGCCCGGACGACGGCGCGCGACGACGGGCGGAGCGACCGCCGCCGGGCGCTCGGCGCGCGGCGCGCGCTGGATCGGGGCGAGTCGTCGCATCCCGGCGAGCGCGCGGATCCGCGGGATCAGCTGCTCGCGGACCGACTCGAGGCCCTCTCGGACCGAGCCGGTGTTGGTCGGCTTGGTGACGTAGTCCGACGCGCCGCGCGACAGCGCCTCGAGGGTCGCGGACGCGCCGCGCTCGGTCAGCGTCGAGAACATGATGACCGGCATCCGCGGATGCCGGCTGCGGATCTCGGCGAGCGCGCCCAGACCGTCGAGTCGCGGCATCTCCACGTCGAGGGTGATCACGTCCGGGACGAGCTCATCGCACTTCTCGATCGCGTCGATCCCGTCGCGCGCGACGCCGACGACCTCGATGTCCTGGGCCTCGGCCAGCGCCGTGGTGATCAGTCGCCGCACCAGCGCCGAATCGTCCACCACCAGCACTCGAATCACAGCAGCACCATCGGCGCGTACGGGATCCTCCTGAGTGCTCGGCTAGACCGCCGCCGACATCTGCTGGTCCCCGAGCGGGCGGGCGTACACGAAGACGTTCGTGAGGTACTCGCTGCCCGTCCAGTCGCCGCAGGTGATCAGCACCAGCCGGTTCGGGTGACGCTTCTGCCCGAAGAGCTCCGGCGCCTGGTCCGAGACGTCCTTCTTGGAGAGCGTGAAGACCTTCGTCGCCACGTACTCCTCGGTGTGCCGGTTGCGGATGATCTCGATCCGCGCACCCTTCTTGATCGTGCCGAGGTGGTCGAACTGGCCACCGCCGGTGTGCACGGTGTGGCCGGCGATGATCGTCTGGCCGTCCGTCGCGCCCGGCTTGGCCGAGTCGTCCCACCAGCCGACCTCGCGCGGGTTGGCCGGCGGCGTCAGCACCCGCGCCGGCGTCATCGCGATCGAGACGATCGGGGCGTCGATGTGCAGCGAGCTGACCACCAGGTGGTAGCCGGTCGGCTTCGTCTGCGCGGGCGAGGCGAGCGGCGGCGGGGCGTCGTCGTGCGGCGTGACGATGTAGTAGAGGAGCGCCGCGGCCAGCAGGGCCAGCACGGTGGCGACGCCGACGGCGCCCCAGCTCCGCCGAGACGAGGTCTCGCGCGGAGCCGGGGCAGGTGCGTCGGTCACGAGCGGAAGCGGCGGAACAGGTACGTCGCACCCGCGGCGTAGGTGGCGACCAGTCCGCCCAGGCCGATCATGAGCGGCATGTTGTGGCTGCCCGAGTCACCGGAGACGCCCGCGTCGACCGCGGTGGGCACGCCACCCTGCGGGGCCGCCGGGTGGTGGTGCTGCTGCGGGACGGGCTTGCCGTTGCCCTGCGGCGTGGTGGCGACCTGGCGACCGGCGTTCGGGCCACAGGTGACCTCACCGATCTGACCGCTGACCAGCGAGCTGCCGGTGAAGGAGGACGCGGCCGGCAGGACCTGCAGGTCGAGGGCGGTGACGTCGATCTTGCGGCCGCCATCGGAGACGACCTGCTTGTTGAGCGTCACGTCCAGGACGTTCTTCTGCAGCGGCTGCAGCGCCGGCTGCAACTGCTTGACCAGCTGGGTGATCAGCGAGTCCTGCAGGGTCTGCAGCCCGGTGCCGAGACCGGTGGCGAGCGCCGCGAGCGGGGTGCCCGTGCTCGGTCCGGCGAGCGTGTTGTTCAGCTGCACCTTGATCGCGTCGATCAGGGTCTGGGTCACGGTGTCGAGGTTGACCAGCAGATGGGTGTTGGCCGGCGGGTTGGCCGGCAGGTCGACGAGGGTGACCTTCTGGCCGCCGATCGTGGCCGTGATCGGGGTGTTGGCGCTGCCGCCCTGGGTGTCCACCAGGTGGGTGTCACCGGTCGCCTTGGTCGGCGTGGCGGCGCAGGTCGCCTCGATGGCGCTGAGGGTGCCACCGAGCTGCACGCTGCCGAGCGGCGAGCTCGACAGGGCGGACGTCAGCGGCGTGAGCAGGGCCTGCTGCAGCTGCTGGATGAGCGGGTCGAGGACCGTGCCCGTCAGCGGCTTGAGCGCGGCGCCGAGTGCACTCGCCGGGTCGAGGGTGGCCGTGCCGAGGTTGAGGCTCCCCAGGGAGAGGGTCAGGGGAGCCCCGTTGATGTTGCACGCGGTGTTACCGGTGTGGACGATGCCGCCGCCGGTGCCGGCGATGCCGGCGCAGGCGTACGAGGTGCCGTTGGCGTTCGCGCCCGCGTCCTGCGGGGCGACACCGGCGCCGAGCGCGTTGTTGCCCGGGAGCACACCCGCGATGGTGGGGATCGTGCTCGCGTCGTTCTTGGTCTGCGACGTGCCGTCGTTGGTGGCGGTGACGATCTGCGAGATGCCGGTGTTGCCGGCGATCGACAGCTGGAGCGACTGGGCGGTCGCCTGCGAGACGGGGTCTGCCGCGAATGCGGGGCTGGCTGCGAGGGCCGCCAGGGAGACGGCGCCGATGACGGCGCCGGCGCGAAGGCCGAGAGAGGTGTGCATGACTGGCGCAACGACTCACCGGCCATTTAGTTAGGCCTCGACCGGGTAACAGTTCCGCCTCAGACGTCGAGGGCCGCTGCCGATCCTGTTACCCGTGAGCATGGCACCCGCGAGCTTCGAGCTGATCGCGTCCCTGGTGCTCAGGGAGACGTCGATCATCTACGAGCCACGCAAGGAGTATCTGGTGGAGGCGCGCCTCCATCCGCTCTCCGTGCAGGCGGGGTGCTCCTCGATCGACGAGTACGTCCAGCTGGTGATGCGCAATCCGGTCGAGCGGCAGAAGTCGATCGACGCGCTCACCATCAACGAGACCAGCTGGTTCCGCGACAACGCGCCGTACCAGGCCTTCACCGAGACCATGCTGCCCGCGCTGCTCGCCGCGCGCGCCGACCGCCGACGCCTGTCGATCTGGTCCGCGGCCTGCTCGAGCGGCCAGGAGGCGTACTCGATCGCGATGCTCCTCGACCAGCACCTGCCGCCCGGGTGGACGGTGGACATCCTCGCCACCGACGTCTCCACGGCGATGCTCAGCCGCGTCCAGAACGCCCGCTACAGCCAGGTCGAGATGAACCGCGGCATGCCCGCGACCAGCCTGGTCAAGTACTTCAATCGCGCCGGCACCGAGTGGGAGGTCGTGCCCAGCCTGCGCTCGCTGGTCCGGACGCGTCATCTCAACCTCGCCGAGCCGTTCCCGATGATCGGGACCTTCGACCTGGTTCTGCTCCGGAACGTGCTGATCTACTTCGACCAGCCCACCCGGCATGGAATCCTGCGACGGATCCATCCCCATGTGGCCTCGGACGGCTACCTGCTGCTGGGCTCCTCGGAGACCACGCTCGACCTGCCGGCCGATCTCAACGCCATGTGGGACCGGGAGCAGATCGGCCGCGTCCAGGCGCACCGCCCGGCCACCCAGGCCGCCAGCACCATCGCCGTACCGCGGCCCCATCCACACATCGCCTCGGGGTCCCTGACAGGAGCACGACCATGACCCAGCGAGCCATGATCATCGACGACTCTCGAGCGATGCGCAGCATCCTGCGTCGCATCATCACCGGCCTCGACTTCGAGACCGCCGAGGCCGGCCACGGCCAGGAGGCGCTCGATCTGATGGAGGCCGGCTTCGCGCCGGATCTGTGCCTCATCGACTGGAACATGCCCGTGATGGACGGCTACACGTTCATCACCGAGGTCCGCAAGCGCCCCGAGTGGCGCAACGTGACGCTGATGATGGTCACCACCGAGTCCGAGCAGGGCCAGATCGTCAAGGCCCTCGCCGCCGGTGCCCACGAGTACGTCATCAAGCCGTTCACGCCTGACGCCATCGTCGAGAAGCTCGAGCTGCTCGGCCTCTCCGGAAAGGGAATCCCCGCATGACCATCGCACCTGAGATGACCGACGTCCACGCGATCGTCGAGCAGGTCTGGAGCAGCTTCCTCGGTGACGAGGAGCCGCTGCTGCCCGCCTACGACGCCGACGGCCCGTTCGGCGCCGACGACGCCTGGTCCTCGGCGGTCAGCATCCACGGCGGCTGGACCGGCACGGTCACCATCGAGCTGTCGAAGAACCTGGCGTTCAGCCTCACCCGCCTGATGATGGCGATGGACGAGAGCGAGGCCCTCGACGACGCCGAGGTCGCCGACGCCGTCGGCGAGCTGGTCAACATGGTGGGCGGCAACATCAAGAGCCTCATGCCCGGCCCGTCCGCGCTCACCCTGCCGGTGGTCGCCGCCGGTCGCGCCGCGCACTCCAGTGACCTGCGCGAGGTCTCGCGCTTCGACGCCCGCTGGGCCGGCGAGCCGGTCCGCGTCAGCGTCCACAGCCCGTCCTGAGACACTCCCCCGAGAGCCACCGATCGGGCAACCGTCTCACCCATAGCAACAAGAAGGTCGATCTACCCATGTCGAAGATCCTCGTCGCTGACGACAGCAGAGTCATGCGCCAGATCGTGGTGCGCACCCTCCGCCAGGCCGGCTACGGCGGCCACGACATCGTCGAGGCCGAGAACGGCCGCGACTGCCTCGAGAAGGCGCTTGCGGAGAAGCCGGACCTGATCCTGTCGGACTGGAACATGCCGGAGATGAACGGCATCGACTGCCTCGCCGCCCTGCGCGGCAGCGGCAGCACGATCCCGTTCGGCTTCGTCACCTCGGAGGGCTCCGAGGACATGCGCGCTCGCGCGAAGTCCACCGGCGCGCTGTTCCTCATCGCGAAGCCGTTCACCGCCGAGACGTTCCAAGAGCACCTCGCGGGTCTCATCTGATGCCCACCCATCTCCCGGTTCCGAAGCAGATCCGCGACCTGTTCGCGGATCTGCTCGACCGTGACATCACCCTCACGCCGGCGGCACCCCAGGCGCCCGGGCCGAGCACTCCGACGACGGTCGCGGTCTTCGTCGACGACCAGCTGCGCATCAGTGCGGTGATGGTCCTCGACATCGAGCTCTCGGCCTACGCCGGCGCCGCCATCGGGCTGGTCCCGGTGGCCGGTGCCGACGAGTGCATCGAGGAGGGCGAGCTCACCGACGTCCTCAAGGCGAACCTCTTCGAGGTGTTGAACATCGCCTCCGCGATGTTCAACGTGCCCAACCACGACCACCTGCGGCTGCACGAGGTGCACCCGGCCGGCAAGACGCTCTCGCCGCAGGCGCGCGCGATGGCGCTCACGCTCGGCCGGCGCGAGGACTTCCACGTCGACATCGCCGGCTACGGCGCCGGGCACGTCTCCGTCGTCCTCATGAACTAGGGCCAGCACCGCTCCCGGATCCACCGAAAGGTCGGCAGGCAGTAGTCCGTACGGACGACTGCCTGCCACTTTTCGCATTTAGGTGGCGGCCGCCTCTCAGGTGCCTGGCCGGATGGCCGAAGGACTAGGCGAGCAAGGACAGCTCAGCCCCCGCCGACGGATCGGCACATTCTCCAAGCACTCCCCGACTGGAGGCTCCCGTGTCCTTCGCCGTCTCCGACGCCGTGTCCGAGGTGCTGCACGCAGCTCTCAACGGCCTCTCGACGCGCCAGAACGTCACGTCCAACAACCTCGCGAACATCGACACCCCGAACTTCCGGGCGACCAGTGTCGACTTCGAGACCTCGCTGCGCGAGGCGATCGGCGGCGGTGCCGTCGAGGACAACGTGCTGCCGACGCTGAACGTCCAGGAGACCCCCACCGACACGCCGGTCGGGGCCAACGGGAACAACGTGGACCTCCGCAAGGAGCAGGTCGCGATGATCCAGACCCAGTACCAGTACCAGGTGCTCGGCCAGGCGATCGCCGCCCACTACCAGCTGACCCAGCAAGCGACGGTGATGTGACGATGAGCGCTTTCAACATGCTTCGGATCGCCAGCGAAGGCCTCGGCGCCCACCAGGTCTGGCTCGACGCGATCGGCAACAACATCTCGAACGTGAACACGTACAAGCCCACCAGCGAGAACGCGTTCCAGGTCCAGTACCCGATCTTCCAGGCCGACTCCACCGGCGGCGTCCGCGTCACCGGCATCGCCGAGGGCGACCCGAACGGCCGGATGGTCTCGATGCCGGACAACCCGCTCGCCGACGCCAACGGCTACGTCCGCGCACCCGACGAGGACCTGTCGGCGCAGATGGGCGACCTGATCATGGCGCAGCGTGGCTTCCAGGCGTCGGTCTCGGTGACGAAGACCGCCCAGGACGTCTACCAGGCCGCTATCGCGATCGGACAGAAGTGATATGAGCGTCTCCGGGATCGAGGCGATCGGTGGCGCCCTGGCAGCGATGCCGGCCACCCCCACCGCCGACTACCTGAGCGATGCCCAGGCCGCTGCGGCCGGCGGCGCCGGTGCCGCGAACGGTGCCAGCTTCGACGCGCTGCTCAACGCGGCCGGCGGATCGACGCCGACCGACGCGGTGCAGGCCACGGACACCGGATCGCAGGCGATCGCAGCCAGCCAGGCCCAGGGTCTGGCCGCGACCGCGCCGAGTGCCGGCTCCGGCTCCGGCGCTGAGTTCGGGTCGCTGCTCTCCCAGGGCGTCGACCGCCTCGAGGGCCTGCAGAACACCAGCTCCAACCTCTCCGTGCAGGCCGCTACCGGTGACCTCAACGCGATCCACGACTACACGATCGCGGCCGCTGAGGCCTCGACCGCCACCCAGCTGACCGTCTCGCTGAAGAACGCTGCGGTGCAGTCGTTCCAGTCGATCATGAACATGCAGGTCTGAGGCCGAAACCATGCGCGAGAACCTGACCCAGTTGCTGGGCCGCTACCGGCGTGCCTTCAGCGAGTTCAGCAACGGCCAGAAGGCCGTCGCCATCGTCGGCTCCGGCGCCCTGCTGTTGGCCGCCTTCCTCGTCTTCCGGTGGGTGTCGGCGCCCTCGTACGCGCCGCTCTACACGAACCTGTCGGGCTCGGACGCCTCCGCGGTGATCGACGAGCTCAACAAGGAGGGCGTCGCCTACCAGCTCGGTGACGGCGGCGCGACGATCGAGGTGCCACAGAAGGAGGTCTACTCGACCCGCATCGCGCTGGCCGGCCAGGACCTCCCCGCCGGCAACAGCACCGACAGCGGCTACAGCCTGCTGGACAAGCAGAGCCTGTCGACCTCCGACTTCAAGGAGCAGACCGACTTCAAGCGCGCGATGGAGGGCGAGCTCGACAACACCCTCGAGGCGATCGACGGCGTGCAGACCGCGGTCGTCCACCTCGCGATCCCGGAGAAGAAGGTCTTCTCCGACACCCAGGACCCGACCACCGCCTCCGTGCTGCTCTCGCTGAAGCCCGGCACCACGCTCAGCAGCGAGCAGGTCCAGGCGGTCGTCCACCTCGTCGCCGCGAGCATCGACGGCCTCGATCCCAACGACGTCACCGTCACCGACCAGCTCGGCAACGTCCTGACCACGCGCGACGACACCCCGGAGGGGATGGCCTCGACGCAGGCCGAGGCCACCGCCGCGTACAACGCCGGTGTGCAGAAGCAGATCCAGGACGCACTGGACCCGGTCATCGGCGTCGGCAACGCGACCTACAGCGTCAACTCGGTCCTCAACTTCGACCAGCAGACAACCGACTCGCTGACGTACGGCAAGGACAAGAACCCGCCGGCGCTCACCCAGAGCGCGAGCGAGGAGAACTACAAGGGGGCGGGCGCAGGCACCCAGGCCGGCGGCATCGTCGGTCCGGACGGCCAGATGGACCCGACCACCACCGGTGGCGCGAACTCGACCTACAACAAGCGCGACTCGTCCTCGACCAACGCGGTCGACCAGACCCGCCAGAAGACCATCAAGGGCCCGGGCACGCTCGAGAGCCAGCACATCGGCGTCGTGCTCGACACCGCCGCCCTGGGCGCGATCTCGCCGGCGCAGGTCAAGACGCTGATCGCCAACGCCATCGGCATCAACGCCGCCCGCGGGGACACGATCGACGTCACCACGATGCCGTTCAACCACGCTGCCGAGCAGGCCGCCCAGGCCCAGATCAAGGCCGCCCAGGCCGCTGCCGACCACGCCCAGCGGATGAAGCTGATCCGCGACGGTGGCATCGCCGGCGTGATCGCCCTGATCATCCTGCTCGCCTGGATCCGTGGTCGCCGCCGGGCCAAGGCCCGCGAGGACGCCACCTCGTACGTGGTCGAGCAGCTGCGCGCCGACGCCGCCGCCCGAGCCGCCGAGCTGGAGGAGCCGAACCCGGCCATCGCCGCCCTCGAGGCCGCTGCGGCCGCGGAGGACGAGCACGCCAAGTCGCTGCGCTCCGAGCTCAACCAGCTCGTGGACAGCCAGCCGGAAGACGTCGCCTCGCTGCTGCGCGGCTGGCTGGTGGAGCGTTCCTGATGAGCGACCCTAGCCAGCGGACCATCCACCACCGCGTGCATCGAGCCTCATCGGCACCCGGAGCGCAGCGCCTTTCGAGCCGGGGAGTACGTCGATGAGTGTCATGACCATGGGCGGTGGCGCCAACAGCGCGATCGGACAGCTCGGCGTCCGCAAGGCCGCGATCGTGCTGATCCAGCTCGGCAAGGAACGTGCCGCGCAGGTGATGGAGCACCTCAGCGACGGCGAGGTCGAGACCATCTCGGCCGAGATCGCGCGCCTGGACCGGATCTCCTCCTCGGAGACCGACAGCGTGCTGACCGAGTTCCGGGACCTGATGTCGGCGCACGCCCACATCTCGCAGGGCGGCTTCGCCTTCGCCCAGTCGGTGCTGGAGCAGTCGCTGGGCCCGGAGCGGGCCCGCGAGATCATGGAGCGGCTGCACGCCGCCCACGTCCAGATGCCCTTCCAGTTCCTGCACCGGGCCGACCCGGCCCAGCTGCGCGGCTTCATCGCCGACGAGCACCCGCAGGTGATCGCGCTGGTGCTGGCCCACATGACCCCGGACAAGGCCTCGCTGCTGATGTCGGGCCTCCCGTCCTACCAGCAGGCGATCGTCGCCCACCGGATCGCGGTGATGGACCAGACCAACCCCGACATCATCCGTACCGTCGAGTCGATCCTGGAGCGCAAGCTCTCCTCGATGCTGCAGCCGGCCGAGATGTCCCGCGTCGGCGGCATCGAGTCCCTGGTCAACGTCATCAACCGCTCCGACCGCCCGACCGAGCGCTCCATCATCGACGGCCTCGAGGGCCTCGACCCGGACCTCGCCGACGAGGTCAAGAGCCGGATGTTCATGTTCGGCGACATCATCGGCCTCGACGACCGCTCGGTGCAGCAGGTGCTGCGCCAGGTCGACGCCGGCGACCTCGCGCTCGCCCTCAAGGGCGTCAGCGAGGCGGTCAAGACCAAGATCACCTCGAACCTCTCGGCGCGTGCCGCGGAGAACCTCATCGAGGAGGTCGAGCTGCTCGGCGCCGTCCGCCTCGCGCAGGTCGAGGAGGCCCAGCAGGCCGTCATCCGTACCATCCGACAGCTCGAGGAGCAGGGCCAGATCATGGTCCGGCGCGGAAATGACGATGAGTTCGTCGTCTGAGGAGAGCCACGCGCGCGGCGCCCTGTTCGGGGGCGTCCCCGCCCACCCGTACGGCGGTCCCACCCTCGGGGCCAGCCACCAGGGTGCGCTCCTGCGCGGCGGCGAGCACGGCGAGGACGCGTACGACGCGCTGGCCACCCCGGACCTGAAGCAGGGCACCGCGGACCGGCGCGGCGACTCGATGCTGCTCGCCACCGAGCTCGCCGACTCTCTGCTCGGCCAGGTCGCCGAGCAGGCCCGGGCCACCGCCCGGGCGCAGGGCTACTCGGTCGGCTGGGCCGAGGGCCGTCGGGCCGCGGCCGCCGAGGCTGCGCAGGTGGCGCAGGACATCGCCGAGCTCAACGCCGAGACCGAGGCGCATCGCGCCCAGGAGCATGAGGCGGCCGTCGCCGGTCTGGTGAAGGCCGCGAACGAGGTGCGCTCGCTGCTGCAGAGCCTCGCCACCCGCATCGAGGGACAGGCCAGCGGCCTGGCCTGGGAGCTCACCGCGGCGCTGATGGACCGCGAGGTCGCGGTCGCGGAGAGCTCCGACGTGGTCCGCCGCGTCCTCAAGGTCCTGCCCGACGCCGGTCTCGCGACCGTCCGGCTGCACCCCTCCGTCGTCACCGACCACGCCGTCGCGCAGCTGCGCGAGGCGGGGGTCACGCTCGTCGCCGACCCCTCGCTCAGCCGCGTCGACGCCCTCGTCGAGACCGACGGCAGCATCGCCGATCTCCGCATCTCCGAGGCGACCGAGCGGGTCCGCCAGGTCCTCTCGTGACGATGGCCGTCCTGACTCCGGAGCTGCGCGCGAAGGCCCTCGCTGCCGCGCTGCCGCGCACCCTCGGCACCGTCGTCGAGCTCGCCGGCCTCCACCTGCTCATCACCGGCCTCCCGCTCGCCTCCGGCGACCTCGTCGAGGTCCTCCGCAACACCCCCGGCGAGCGCGAGCTGCTCGCCGAGGTGGTCGCGCTGCGCCCCGAGGGCGCCGTCTGCCTGCCGCTGGGCCCGCTCAACGGCGTCCGGATCGGCGACCGCGTCCGGCACACCGGAGGCCCGCTGCGCATCCAGGTCGGCGAGGCCCTGCGCGGGCGCGTGCTCGACGGCCTCGGCCGCCCGATCGACGACGGCCCTCCGCTGGACGGGCTCGGGCTCGAGTCGGTCAGCGTCGACGCCGACACTCCCAATGCGCTGAAGCGCCCGCTGATCAAGGAGCCGCTCGGGCTCGGCGTACGCGCCCTCGACGCGCTCGTGCCGGTCGGCCGCGGCCAGCGCCTCGGCATCATGGCCGGCTCCGGCGTGGGCAAGTCCTCCCTGCTCTCGATGATCGCCCGCGGCACGGACGCGGAGATCTCGGTGATCGCGCTGGTCGGCGAGCGCGGCCGCGAGCTGCGCGAGTTCTTGGAGAACGACCTCGGACCCGAGGGCCTGGCCCGCTCGGTCGTGGTGGTGGCGACCTCGGACGCGCCCGCCGTCGAGCGCCTGCGCTCCGCCTTCGTGGCGACCCGGATCGCCGAGTGGTTCCGCGACTCCGGCAAGGACGTCGTGCTGATGATGGACTCGCTGACCCGCGTGGCCATGGCCCAGCGCGAGATCGGCCTCTCGGCCGGCGAGCCGCCCGCCACCCGCGGCTACCCGCCGTCGGTCTTCGGCCTCATGCCCCGCCTGCTCGAGCGCGCCGGCACCTCCCCGGAGGGCTCGATCACGGGCCTGTACACCGTGCTCGTCGAGGGCGACGACCTCCAGGACCCGATCGGCGACACCGCCCGGTCGATCCTCGACGGCCATGTCGTGCTCTCGCGCGAGCTCGCCACGTCCGGGCACTTCCCCTCCATCGACGTCCTCGAGTCGATCTCGCGACTCACCTCGGCGGTCTGCACCCCCGAGCAGAAGGAGGACGCCCGCTCCGTACGACGGATGCTGGCGGCGTATCGCAACGTCAAGGAGCTCGTGGAGATCGGCGCGTACGTCGCCGGCACCGACCCGGTCGCGGACGCGGCCATCGCCCGGATGTCGCACATCGAGGCCTTCCTGCAGCAGGCGATGGACGAGTCCTCCCCCACCGATCGGACCTGGGCCGAGCTCGCCTCGATCGCCCGCTGATTCCTCTCGTTTGGATCCGAACGAGCGGCTAGCATGAGGCGCATGCGCGCGCTCGTCGTGGCCCACGACCACACCTCCCCCATCGGCCCCATCGGCGAGCAGCTCGAGCGCCGCGGCTACCAGCTGGAGCACTTCCTCGCGATCCCACCCGAGCACTTCGACGCCCCCGGGATCGCGGTGGACTTCCCCGACTTCACCGCCTACGACGCCGTCGTCGTCCTGGGCGCGATCTGGTCCGTCTACGACGAGGCCACGATCGGCGCCTGGATCCACGACGAGATCGCGCAGGTGCGGGCGGCCGACGCCGCGGGCGTGCCGGTGCTCGGGATCTGCTTCGGCGGCCAGGTTCTCGCCGCCGCGCACGGCGGCTCGGTCGAGCGGGCCGCGCACGCCGAGATCGGCTGGACCGACGTGCACTCCGTGGATGAGTCCGTGGTGCCCGGCGGGCCGTGGTTCCAGTGGCACTTCGACCGGTGGGTGACACCGCCGGACGCCGAGCTGCTCGCCAGCAACGGCGCCGCGCCGCAGGCCTTCGCGCTGCGGCGCAACCTGGCCGTGCAGTTCCATCCCGAGCTGACGGGCGCCTCCCTGCTCGGCTGGCTGGACAACGGCGGCTACGCCGGCGCCCGCGCGGCCGGATTCGACGCCGGGATGATGCTCACCGAGACGGACCGCCTCCAGGCCGACGCCGCCGGGCGGGCCGCACTTCTGGTCGACGGATTCCTGGACCGGATCGCGCCGCGCTGATATCGTTTGGGTACGAACGATATGCCGAAGGAAGGCGCCCCCATGAGCCAGGCACTCGCTGAAGCCCGTACGGTCACCGAGCCCGAGATCGCCGCCGTCGTGCTGGCGGTCGACCTCGCCGCCGATGACGTGGTGCTGCTGACGCTCGGAGAGCGCGACGGCTCCGAGCTACCGGCCTGGGCGCCCGGCGCCCACCTCGATCTGGTGCTGGGCGCCGATGAGGGCGGGGACGATCTGGTCCGCCAGTACTCCCTCTGCGGCGACCCCGCGGACCGCACCCGCTACCAGGTGGCCGTGCTGCGCGCCGCCGACTCCCGGGGCGGATCCGTGGCCGCCCACGAGCTGGTGCCCGGCTCCGAGCTGATCCTGCGCGGTCCGCGCAACCACTTCGCCCTCAAGCCGAGCCTCCGCTACGTCTTCATCGCCGGCGGCATCGGGATCACCCCGATCATCCCGATGATCGCCCAGGCCGAGGCGGCCGGCGCCGACTGGACGCTGCACTACGGCGGGCGCACGGCCGGCTCGATGGCGTTCTGCGACGCGCTGGCGACCTACGGCGATCGGGTCCGGCTGGTCCCCCAGGACGAGCACGGCATGCTCGACCTGGCCACGATCCTCGGCACGCCCGCGGCCGGCACGCTGGTCTACTGCTGCGGCCCCGAGCCGCTGCTGAGGGCCGTCGAGGAGCACTGCGGGAAGTGGCCGGTCGGCTCACTGCACGTGGAGCGCTTCGATGCTCTCGACATCGACACCTCGGGCGACACCGCCTTCGAGCTGGTGCTGGAGCGGTCCGGCAAGACGCTCACGGTCGGCGCCGATGAGACCGTCCTCGAGGTGATGCGCGCCGCCGGCATCCACGTGCTGTCGTCGTGCCAGGAAGGCACCTGCGGCACCTGCGAGCAGACCGTCCTCGAGGGCGAGATCGACCACCGCGACGCCGTCCTGGACGACGAGGAGAAGGCCGAGGGCGAGTGCATGATGGTGTGCGTCTCGCGCTGCAAGGGCCCCCGCCTGGTGCTCGACGCCTGAGCGACCCGTATATAGATGAGCACGGCCTGGCATCTCGCCGGACCGTGCTCATCTTTATAGGCCCCTATAAAGATGAGCACGCCGGCCCCGTAGGACCGGCGTGCTCATCTGTATACGCGTCAGGACGCCTCGGTGATCCTCACCGGGAAGGCCTTGATGCCGTTGACGAAGTTGGAGCGGACCCGCTTGACCTCGCCGTCCAGCTCGATCGAGGCCAGCCGCGGCAGGAGCTCCTGGAACATCAGCTTGATCTCCATCCGGGCGAGGTTGTTGCCCAGGCACAGGTGCGGGCTGCCCTTGCCGAAGGTCATGTGGTCGACGTTCGTCCGGGTCACGTCGATCCGGTACGGGTCGGGGAAGACCCGCTCGTCGCGGTTGCCGGAGGCGAACCACATCACGACCTTGTCGCCCTCCTTGATGGGCTGACCGGCCAGCTCCAGGTCACGGGTCGCGGTCCGCCGGAAGTGGAAGACCGGCGAGGCCCAGCGCAGCAGCTCCTCGACCCCGGTCTCCATCAGCGCCGGGTCGGCCGCGAGCATCTCGAGCTGGTCGCGCTGCTCGATCAGCCCGAGCATCGACTGGCTGATCGCGTGCCGGGTGGTCTCGTTGCCCGCGATCACGAGCAGCGAGAAGTAGTTGTTGAAGTCCTCCTGCGACAGCGGCACACCGTCGGAGGGCATCTTGTTCGCCAGGATCGACACCAGGTCCACCCCGTCGCCGCCCACCCGGGCCTCGCGCAGCTCGTTGCCGTACGCCCACACGTCGAGCACCGTCGGCGAGCGGAACGGGAGATGCTTGTACTTCTCCGACTCCGGGTCGTCGAGCCGCACCTTCGCGTAGTCGGGGTCGGCGTTGGCGACCATCTCGTTGCCCCAGGCGATCAGCTGGGGCGTCATCTCCGCCGGCACGTCCAACAGGCGCGCGAGCACCTGGATCGGGAAGTCGGCGCTGATCAGCTTCACGAAGTCGATCCGGCCGTCGTTCTCACGCGCGGCGGCGAAGGCCCGGTCGACCGTCTGCTTGGTGAGCTCGCGCAGGAAGGACTCGTAGTTCTTCATCAGGTTGCGCGGGCTGAACTCGCGGTGGATGAGGTGGCGCAGCGCCGCGTGCCGGGCGCCGTCGGTCTCCAGCAGCGAGCGGCGGGCATCGGCGAGGTCGTCATCGATGTCCTCGAGGTTGACGAACTTCGTCGAGGTGAAGGTCTCCGCATCACGGTCGACGGTCCAGATGTCCTCATAGCGCGTGACGGCCCAGAAGCCCTTGCCGTCGGACTCCTCGGTCCAGTGGACCGGAGACTCCGCGCGCAGGGTGTCGAACTGGGCGTAGCCGCGCTCGTCGGCGAAGCCGTCGATGTCGGCGAGGTTCACCTCGGCGAGAGGTACGGGGGCGTGGCGGGGCATGGTGGTCTCGGTTCCTCTCGGAGAGATCAGAGATGGGTGGCGTACTCGCGGAACTCCCAGTCGGTCACGGCCGACCGGAAGCGCGCGATCTCGTCGCGCTTGTAGGCGAGGAACGCGGTGGTGAAGGGCGTGCCGAGCAGGTCCCCGATCTCCTTGTCGGCCTCGAGCGCGTCGAGGGCGGCGTCCAGGCTCTGCGGCAGCATCTCGGAGCGCTCCGGGTCGTAGCCGTAGCCGACCAGCGCGGCCGGCGGCTCGATCTTGTTGCGGATGCCGAGGAGGGCACCGGCGAGCAGACCGGCGATGGCGAGGTACGCGTTGGCGCTCGCGTCGCCGAGGCGGAGCTCGAGGCGGGTGGAGCCGCCACGCTCGGGCGGCACCCGCAGCATCGCGCTCCGGTTGTCCAGGCCCCAGTCGATCAGCCACGGCGCGAGGGTGTCGGGACCGAAGCGCTTGTACGAGTTGATGGTCGGGTTCGCGATCGCGGCGATGGCCGGGGCGTGGGCCAGGATGCCGCCGATCGCGTGCCGGGCGAGCTCGGAGAGGCCGTCCTCGACCCCGGGGTCCGCGAAGAGCGAGCCACCGGCGTCGTCGACCAGGGAGAAGTGCAGGTGGAAGCCGGAGCCGCCCTCGTCGTTGAAGGGCTTCGGCATGAAGGTCGCCATCCGCCCACTGCGCCGGGCGAGCTCCTTGACCGCGTCCTTGAACCGGTGGGCGCGGTCGGCGGCGTCGAGCGCCTCGCTGTGCCACATGTTGATCTCGTACTGACCCGAGGAGAACTCGTGGTTGGCGGCGAAGACCTCGAGGCCGTAGTCGCCGAGGAGGCGCAGCGACTCGATAAGGGTGTTCTCCGGGTCGCCCTTGCGGCCGGTCGTGTAGACGTTGCCGGTGCTCTCGCCGTACCGCCGCCACCCGTTGGGCGCGGCGGCGTCCTGCTCCATCACGTAGAACTCGAGCTCGGGCCCCACGATCGGGCTGAGGCCGAGCTGCTTGAACTGCTCGACGAGCTGGCGCAGCACGTGGCGCGGGCTCTCCTGCGAGGGCGTGCCGTCGGGGTTGAAGAGGTCGGCGATGCAGTGCGCGACGCCCGGCTCCCACGGCACCGCCTGCAACGTGCTGACGTCGGGGAAGGCCACGATGTCGGGCAGGCCGGCCGAGAGGCCGCCCTCGAAGTCGACCACGCCGCCGAGCGGGGTGGTGGTGTAGACCGAGCGGCAGAAGGCGACACCGCCGCCGACACTGCGCGCGAAGCGGTTCACCAGCACGTCACGGCCGCGGTCGACGCCGAGCAGGTCGGCATAGCCGAGGCGGACGACGTCGATGCCGTCACTCGCCAGGGCGTCCTGCGCGCTCGGGAGTCCGGAGGTGTCGAAATGGCTCAACGGAGGATCCTTCCAAAACTCGTTTGGCTCCAAACAGTATGACGGTGAGGCGGATCACACAACCCCTTGTCGTGCCTCGCTGGATCTCGTAACGTTCGTACCCAAACGATTTCAGGAGTGCATCGTGCAGCAGCTCACCGGCTTCCTCTACCCGCGTACGGCGACGGGGCGCGCCACGCTCATCCCCGACCCGCAGTGGCAGTACTCCGGCGACCTTCTCACCGTCGAGTATCGGACGGATCCGGCCAAGGTGCGGGCCCTTCTGCCCGAGCCGTTGGACCTGGCGCCGGAGGATCCGGGTGCGGTCGCGCTGATCTGGGCCGACTGGCAGTCCTGCTCGGCGTCGCGCGAGGAGCTGCTCGACCCGATCCGCTCCCAGTACAAGGAGGCGTTCGTCGTGGTGCGCTGCTCCTTCCGCGGCGTCACCTACTCCCGCTGCGTCTACATCTGGGTCGACAAGGACTTCGCGATCGGGCGCGGCATCCACCAGGGCTACCCGAAGAAGATCGGGTCGATGCACCAGACCCGCCCCCACCGCTTCGGCCAGGCGGCCCCGCAGATCGAGGCCGGCGGCGTCTTCGGCGCCACCCTCGCCGCCGGCGATCGCCGCCTGGCCGAGGCCGTGCTGACCCTGCGCGAGGAGTCCGAGACCAACGGCTTCGTGAACAGCCACCCGATGGCCCACCACCGCTGGGTGCACAGCATCGACGGCCCGGGCGACGCGTACGCCGAGCTGATCTCGTCGGGCGCCGCCTCCTTCGAGGCTGGTCCGGCCTGGTCCGGCGACGTGGACGTGCGCCTCTTCGACTCCCCCACCGAGGAGCTCGCCGACCTCACCGTCGACGAGGTCATCGGCGGCTACTACCGCCAGGTCGGCGTGGTCTGGAACGGCGGGGCGACCCTCGCGCGCCGGCAGCCGGACGGGACGTGGTCCTGATCGGGCCCGGGACCATGACCCGTGCCCTAGGGTTCGAGCATGCCTGACCGCCACACCCTCGCCGAGGTCGAGCGGGCGACCCGCGAGCGGGTCGAGCACCTGCCCCTGGACTTCACCGCCTCGCACGCGCTGCTCAGCCTGTACCGCGCCGCCAACGCGGTCCGAGGTCGCCTGACCAACACGGTGCTGCGGCCCAACGACCTCACCTGGACGGGCTTCCTGGTGCTGTGGACGCTGTGGATCTGGGACTCGATGGAGACCCGTGAGGTCGCCGACTCGGTGGGGATCAGCAAGGGCACGCTGACCGGCGTCGCCAAGACCCTGATGGCCCGTGACCTGATCGAGCGGATCCCCTCGGTCGAGGACCGCCGCCTGGTCAGCCTCAAGCTCACGCCCGAGGGCGTGCGGCTGATGGAGGAGATCTACCCCGAGTTCAACAAGACCGAGTCGACCATCGTCGGTGACGTCAGCGCCGAGCACCTGACGGTGATGACCGACTCGCTGCGCACGCTGGTGGAGTCCTCCGAGGCGGAGTGACGTCCGACGGAGCGGGCCGGCCCTCCGGGGAGGACCGGGCCCGCTCCGCCCTCGAAGAGCGCGCTCAGAGAGCCGGCTCGGCCGCCCCCACCGGCGGCACCGGCGGCTCGGGCACGTCGATGGTGTGCACCGGCCCGGTGAACCAGTTCTTCGCCGAGACCGACCACCAGATCGCGAGCAGCACCAGCACGCCGACCGTCATGACGGGGGCGTAGTTGACGCTGGCCCAGTCGAACTCGTCGCGCCAGGGAGCGCCGAGCGGCGAGGTCGGCAGCATCAGCACGACACCGACGATGACGATCTCCAGCACCGCGATCGGGTTCATCCAGCGATAGCGCCGGCCGTTGTTCCAGCTGCCGAGCTCGAACTTCTCGCCGTGGCGCCACCGCAGGAAGATCGGGATGGCGAAGGAGAAGTAGAGCCCGATCACCGAGACCGACGTGACCGCGTAGAACGCCGTCGGGATGCCGTTGACCGACTTGAGCGCCGGCAGCGTGATGAGCGCCGCGACGACCGCGGCGGCGATGACGGCGTTCACCGGCGTGCGGTGGTGGTTGACCCTCGACCACAGGTGCGATCCGGGGACGGCCCGGTCACGGCTGAACGCGAACATCATCCGCGAGGTGGAGGTCAGGCAGGCGGTCGCGCAGAAGAGCTGGGCGACCGAGGAGATGAAGAGCAGCGTGCCGGCCCAGTGCGCGCCGAGCGAGGTGTCGAAGATGTACGCCACCCCGCCGGCCGGGATGCTGCCGTAGTCCGGGGTGCCGTCCGCCGCCTTCGGGATGGCGAAGGTGATCGCGAGCAGCAGGATGTAGCCGCCGACGGCGGAGTAGAAGATCGACTGCCAGATGCCCTTCGCGGCGGTGCGGGCTGCTCCCTGGGTCTCCTCCGACAGGTGGACCGAGGCGTCGAAGCCGGTGATCGTGTACTGCGTCAGGATGAAGCCGAACGGGATGATCGCCAGCCAGAAGCCGACCGTGCTGGTCGAGCCGTCGGCCTGCCAGCCCGACGCGTTGAACCGGTCGGTGAAGACCTGGGACAGGCTGAGGTGGTCGTCGGGGATGACGATCAGCGCGACGATCAGCACTGCGGCGCCGGCCACGTGCCACCAGACCGAGACGTTGTTGAGCAGGGCCAGCAGGTGGCTGGAGAAGATGTTGATCAGGGCGATCAGGAACAGGATCACCAGGAAGAACACGAAGACCCGGTTGAGCGAGAAGCCGTCGGTCCAGCCCCACTCCTCGAAGGTCAGCTCGAAGAACGTCGCACAGCCGTACGCCACCGAGGCGGTCACCGCGACCAGGCCGATCAGGTTGAGCCAGCCGGTGAAGAACCCGGCGCGTGGGCCGCCGAGCTTGGAGGCCCAGTAGTAGATGCCGCCCGAGGTCGGCATCGAGGAGACCAGCTCGGCCATCGTCAGGCCGATGATCAGGATGAAGATCGAGATGATCGGCCACGACCACGAGATCGACACCGGGCCGCCGTTGGCGATGCCGGCGCCGTAGGTGGTCAGACAGCCGGCGAGGATCGAGATGATCGAGAACGAGATGGCGAAGTTGGAGAAGCCGGACCAGGTCCGCGAGAGCTCCTGCTTGTAGCCCAGCTGCGCGAGATGGGCCTCGTCGTCCAGGTGGACGTCGGATTCGTGTCCTTCGGGCATGCGATTCTCCTGGAATCAGTGTCGGGGGCCATGCAGACGTGGATCACACCGAGCTTCCTCGGAACCTAGCCCCGCGCTCGTCAGGGTGTAAACAGGTCACGGAAAATTGGTATGAACCCAGACCATTAACCTCTTCTCAACCGTTGACGCCCGACCAGGGAGCGCCCCAGACTGGCCGCCATGCAGGCCGCCCGCGACACCGCCCAGGGCTCGATCCAGGCCGTGTTGCCCGGAGCCGTGCTGCGACCGGTGCGCAGCCACGCGTTCGAGGCCTGTGTCGAGCAGCTCGCCACCGCGATCCGGCTCGGGGTCTATCCACTCGGCAGCACCCTGCCGCCCGAGCGCGAGCTGGCTGAGCAGCTGCACGTCTCGCGGGCGACGCTCCGCGAGGCGATGGCGGCGCTGCGCCAGGCCGGGCTGGTACAGACCACCCGCGGCCGGGGCGGCGGCACCGTCGTCATCCTCAAGCCGCCGACCCCGTCCGCCCGTGCCGCTGCGCGCACCACGCCCGCCCAGCGCGCCGAGTGGCTCGACGCGCTGGCCTTCCGTCGCATCATCGAGCCCGGGGCCGCCGCGACGGTCGCCGCCAGCGAGCTGAGCGACGAGGCCCGCCGCCAGCTGATCGCCGCGCACGAGGAGGTCGACGCCGCGACGAGGGCGGCGCACTACCGTCAGTCCGACTCGCGCTTCCACCTCACGATCGCGGCACTGACGGGCTCGAGCCGGGTGATCGACGCCGTGACCTCGGTGCAGGCGACCGTGCACGAGATGCTGCTCGCCATCCCCCAGCTCCCGACCAACATCGCGCACTCGGACGCGCAGCACACCGCCGTCGTACAGGCGATCCTGGAGGGCCGGCCCGACGCCGCCCGCCGGGCGATGGAGCAGCACTGCGACGACACGGCCGCGCTGCTGCGCGGCCTGCTCACCTGAGGAGAGGCGCCATGACCGAGCCCGCGACCGACACGCTCCGCAACGACCGTCACCTGAGCATGGAGGCGCTGCGGGCCGCGGTCGAGACCGGCGAGATCGACACCGTCATCGTCGCCTTCACCGACATGCAGGGCCGGCTCCAAGGCAAGCGCCTGCACGGGCACTACTTCATCGAGCACGTCCTGGGCCACGGCACCGAGGGCTGCAACTACCTGCTCGCCGTCGACGTCGAGATGAACACCGTCGGCGGCTACGCGATCTCCTCGTGGGAGCAGGGCTACGGCGACATGGAGTTCGTCCTGGACGGGCGGACCGCACGGCGCCTGACCCACCTGCCCGGGACGGCGATGGTCCAGTGCGATCTCGCGTGGCCCGACGGGTCTCCGGTTGTGCAGTCGCCGCGCGCGATCCTCACCCGGCAGCTCGACCGGCTCGCCGAGCGCGGCTGGGTGGCGCTGGCCGGCACCGAGCTGGAGTTCATCGCCTTCGAGGACACCTACGAGGAGGCGGCGCGGGCGGACTGGCAGGAGCTCAAGCCCGTCAACGAGTACAACATCGACTACTCGATCCTCGGCACGACCCGCGTCGAGCCGCTGATCCGCGACATCCGCACGCACATGTACAACGCCGGCCTGGACGTCGAGGGCTCCAAGGGCGAGTGCAACCTCGGCCAGCACGAGATCGGCTTCCTCTACAACGACGCGCTCACCACCGCGGACAACCACGCCGTCTACAAGAACGCCGCCAAGGAGATCGCGGCCCAGCACGGCCGCTCGATCACGTTCATGGCGAAGTTCAACCAGCGCGAGGGCAGCTCGTGCCACATCCACCTGTCCCTGCGCACCGCCGACGGCGGGCTGCTCTTCTGGGACGCCGAGAACGGGCCCCAGAACGGGCACGGCGTACGGACTCCTCTCTACGACCACTTCATCGCGGGCGTGCTGGCCACCATGGCCGACCTGACGCTGCTCTACGCGCCGAACATCAACTCCTACAAGCGCTTCGCGGCCGGCTCGTTCGCGCCGACCACGATCGCGTGGGGCGAGGACAACCGCACCTGCGCGGTGCGGCTGGTCGGCCACGGTCACGGCGCGCGCCTCGAGAACCGGGTCCCCGGCGCCGACGTGAACCCGTACCTCGCGCTGGCCGCGATGATCGCCGGCGGCCTGCACGGCATCGACGCCGAGCTCGCGCTGCCCGACGCCCTGGTCGGCAACGCGTACGCCAGCGACCTGCCGAAGGTCCCGGCCACGCTCCTCGAGGCCCGGACGGCGTTCGCCGGCTCTGCCTTCGCCCGCGAGGCGTTCGGGGACGCGGTGGTCGACCACTACGTCAACACGGCCGACGTCGAGCTGGCCGCCTACAACGCCACCGTCACCGACTGGGAGCTGCGCCGCGGCTTCGAAAGGATGTAGGTCCGCACCTCATGAGCGATCTCTTCACCGTGATCAACCCGTCGACCGCGCAGCCGATCGCCGATGTCCCGCTCGCCTCCGTCGAGCAGGCCGACGCCGCGATCGCCGCCGCCCACGAGGCCTTCCAGTCCTGGCGAACGGTGGCGCCCGGCGAGCGGGCCCGGCTGCTGCGCCGGTTCGCCGCCGTCGTGGAGGAGCACCTCGACGAGCTGGCCGAGATCGAGGTGCGCAACGCGGGTCACACCTGGGGCAACGCGCGCTGGGAGGCCGGGAACGTCCGCGACCTGCTCAACTACTACAGCGGCGCTCCCGAGCGGCTGACCGGCCGGCAGATCCCGGTCGCCGGCGGCCTCGACGTCACCTTCCACGAGCCGCTCGGCGTGGTCGGGATCATCGTGCCCTGGAACTTCCCGATGCCGATCGCGGCCTGGGGCTTCGCGCCCGCACTGGCTGCCGGCAACACGGTCGTGCTCAAGCCCGCCGAGCTGACCCCCCTGACCGCGATCCGGCTCGGCGAGCTGGCGCTCGCGGCCGGCATCCCCGAGGGCGTGCTCACCGTGATCCCTGGTGCGGGACCGGTCGTCGGCGAGCGCTTCGTGACACATCCGCTGGTGCGCAAGGTCTGCTTCACCGGCTCGACCGCGGTCGGCAAGCGGATCATGGCCGGCTGTGCCGAGCAGGTGAAGAACGTGACCCTCGAGCTCGGCGGGAAGTCGGCCAACATCGTCTTCGCCGACACCGACCTGGCCGCCGCGGCCGCGGCCGCCCCCTACGCCGTCTTCGACAACGCCGGGCAGGACTGCTGCGCCCGCTCGCGGATCCTGGTCGAGCGCAGCGCGTACGAGGAGTTCATGGCGCTGCTCTCGCCCGCCGTGCTTGGGATCCGGGTGCTCGACGTGAGCGACGAGGCCAGCGAGATGGGTCCGCTGATCTCGGCGACCCAGAAGCAGCGCGTGACCGGCTACCTCGACGGCGTCGACGTCGCGATCCAGGGCACGACCCCCGGCGGGGCGGACAACCCGGGCTTCTGGGTGCCGCCGACCGTCGTGCCCGTGGAGGACCCGGCGATGCCGATCTGGCGCGAGGAGGTCTTCGGGCCCGTCGTCGCGGTGATGCCGTTCGACGACGAGGGCGACGCGATCGCCAAGGCCAACGACACCGAGTACGGCCTCTCCGGCTCGATCTTCACCACCGACCTCGGTCGCGGGCTGCGGGTCGCGCGCGGCGTCCAGGCCGGCAACCTCAGCGTCAACTCGCACTCCTCGGTGCGCTACTGGACGCCGTTCGGCGGCTTCAAGCAGTCCGGCCTCGGCCGCGAGCTGGGCCCCGACGCGCCGTATGCGTTCACCGAGGAGAAGAACGTCTTCATCGCCCACTGAGCCCCACCCCAAGGAGAGAAATGACTGGCAGGATCCAGGACCGCGTCGCCGTCGTCACGGGCGGCTGCTCGGGCATCGGGCTGGCGACCGTACGGCGCTTCGTGGCCGAGGGCGCGAAGGTGGTCATCGGCGACATCGCCGACGCGGCCGGCGCGGCCCTCGTCGAGGAGCTGGGCGGCGCGGCGGTGGCGACGTACGTGCATGTCGACGTGACCTCCAAGGAGGAGGTGGACGCGCTCTTCAAGACCGCGAAGGACACCTACGGCTCGGTCGACATCGCCTTCAACAACGCCGGGATCAGCCCGCCGGAGGACGACTCGATCCTCGACACCGACCTGGACGCGTGGCGCAAGGTGCAGGAGGTGAACCTGACGTCGGTCTACCTGTGCTGCAAGGCGGCGCTCCCGTACATGCTCGAGCAGAAGAAGGGCTCGATCATCAACACCGCCTCGTTCGTGGCGGTGATGGGCGCGGCGACCTCACAGATCTCCTACTCGGCCTCCAAGGGCGGGGTGCTGTCGATGACGCGCGAGCTCGGCGTTCAGTTCGCGCGCGACGGCGTCCGGGTCAACGCGCTGTGTCCGGGGCCCGTGAACACGCCCCTGCTGCAGGAGCTCTTCGCCAAGGACCAGGAGCGGGCCGCGCGCCGGCTGGTGCACATCCCGATGGGCCGCTTCGGCGAGCCCGAGGAGATGGCCGCGGCGGTGCTGTTCCTGGCCTCGGACGACTCGTCGTTCATGACCGCGAACACGTTCCTGGTCGACGGCGGCATCTCCGGCGCGTACGTCACGCCGCTGTGACGGCCGCACCTCGATGAACGCGCCCCTGATCGGGCTCTCCACCTACCGGGAGCAGGCGGCGTGGGGGGTCTGGGACCAGCCCGCCGACCTCCTGCCGGCGCTCTACGCGCAGGCGGTCGAGGCGGTCGGCGGCGTGCCGGTCCTGCTGCCGCCGGTCGCCGCCGCGGGGGCGGCGGCTGCGGCGGTGGCGCGGCTCGACGGGCTCGTGATCAGCGGCGGCGCCGACGTGGATCCTGGGCGCTACGGCGAGGCCCCGCACGCCCGCACGTCGAGCTGGCGGCCCGACCGGGACGCCTGGGAGCTCGCCCTGCTGGCGGCCGCCGACGACGCGGGGCTGCCGGTGCTCGGCGTGTGCCGCGGGATGCAGCTGATGGCGGTGCACGCCGGCGGAGCGCTCGACCAGCACACCCCCGACCTGGTCGGCCACGAGCAGCACTCCCCCGGCGGCGACGCGTACGGCTCGGTGTCGGTCGCGGTCTCTGCGGGCTCGCGGCTCGCGACGCTGGTCGGCCACGACGTCACAGTGAACTGCCATCACCACCAGTCGGTGCGCTCCGCGCCGGGCTTCGCATCGGTGGCGACAGCGGCCGACGGCACCCTCGAGGCCATCGAGCTCCCCGGCGACCGCTTCTGCGTCGCGGTGCAGTGGCATCCCGAGACGGCCGCGGACGTGGGCCTGCTCGCGGGCCTCATCGCCGCCGCGCGCTCGCGCTAGATCAGCGCGCGGCCTCGACCAGGGCGCGGAAGACGGCGAGCTGGCTCGCGTTGGTCGACCAGGTGTCCTCGGGGTGCCACTGGACACCGAGGAACCAGCCCTTCGCCCCGTCGAGATCGACGGCCTCGACGACGCCGTCGTCCGCGGTGGCGATCACCCTCAGGCCCTCGCCCGGTCGATCGATGCACTGGTGGTGGTAGCAGCTCACGTCCACCAGCTCGCCGACGATGCCGGCGAGCCGGGTGCCGGCCTCGACCTTCACCTCGTGCGCCCGGTGGCGGTGGTGACGCGCCTCGCCGTACGTGCTGTCCATGTCCTGCACGACGGTGCCGCCGAGCAGGGCGTTGACGACCTGTAGCCCGCGGCACACCGCGAGCAGCGGCAGTCCCTGCCCCAGCACGACCCGGGCGACGGCCAGGTCGAACGCGTCCTGGACCTCGTCGATGTCGTACATCGTCGGGTGGTGCTCCTGGCCGGTCCACTGCGCCGCCAGGTCTCCTCCGCCGGGCAGGAGGACGCCGTCGGCGAGCGCGAGCCGCTCGGCGATCTCGGCGTCCGTCCCGGTCGCGGGGTGGATCATCAGCGGCTCGCCGCCGGCGGCCCAGACCGCCTCGACGAGCGCGCGCGAGGTCACCTCGGCCCGGTATCGCAGCGCGGACGCGGAGTCGGAGAACCGGGCCGGGATGAGGATCCGAGGACGAGCAGTCATCGCTGTCCCCAGCTCAGTGCGCCGGCGGGAGGGGCTTGCGGATCCCGCGGAACTCCCAGTCGCCGCCCTGGGCGGTCGAGAGGACCTCCTCGGACTCCGTCGGCTGGGCGCCGACGTCGCTCCGGATCGCGGTCGGGCCCGAGACGATGTGGTTGCGCAGCGTGCCGAGCCCCTCGACCTCCACCTCGACGACGTCGCCGGGGTAGACGGTCCGCGAGATGGCCGGGGTGCCGGACAGCAGGAGGTCGCCGGGGTGCAGGGTGATGGTGCGGGCGATGTCGGCGACGAGGTAGTGCATGTCCCACTCCATCTCGTCGGTGGAGCCGTCCTGCTTCACCTCGCCGTTGACGCGGGTCTGGATCCGCTTGCCGCGGAAGTCCCAGCCCTCGATGACGCCGGGGCCGACGGGGCACAGCGTGTCGGCTCCCTTGACCCGCAGCATCGAGCCGGCGTCGGTGTCGCGGAAGTCGTGCAGCCCATAGTCGTTGGCCACCGTGTAGCCGCGGATGTAGTCGCCCGCCTCGGCCGGCGAGATGTTGCGTGCGGTGCGGCCGATCACGATGGCGATCTCGCCCTCGTAGTTGAGCCACTTGCAGCCCTCGGGCCGGATCACGGCCGCGTCGTACGCGTTGAGCGCGGTGACCGGCTTGTGGAAGTACGTCGGCGCGGGCGGAAGGCTGACCTGCAGCTCCTTCACCCGGCTGATGTAGTTGAGGTGGACGCAGATGATCTTCTGCGGCGTCACCGGCGGCAGGTGGATCGCGTCGGCGATCGAGACGACGCGGCCGTCGCCGGCGACGAGGCTCTCCCCATCGCGTACGACGTCGACGGCGTTGCCGTCCAGCAGGATGCGGCGGGTCTCGCGGATGCTCATGTGCCTGTCTCTCTTCAGCCTGCGGCAGGGATGTCGGGGAGCCCGGTCTGGCGGGCGAAGCCGGGGTCGAGCGGGGTGTGCTTCGGCGGCGGGAAGCCGCCCTCGGGGCGGTCGAACCACAGGTGCACCTGGCCGGTGCCGACCGAGTTCTCGTACTCCCCGAACTGGCGGCCCGCAGCGGTGCAGGCCTCCTCGCCGAGGGCGCCGATCATCATCAGGTAGTGCATGAACTTCGCCTCCGGCTTGAACCGGTAGAAGTCGTCCATCGTCGCCAGTACCCGCGCATGGTCGCCTGCCTTGAACCACTCGATCCGCTCGAGGTCGGCGGCCAGTGCCTCGGGCGTGAAGATGTGCTCGTGGCCGGCGGCCTCGTGGTCGCGCAGCTTCCGCAGCGGCCAGAACGTGTGCGAGAGCGCGCCGGAGGCGAGGATCAGCACCTTGCGGTCCGACTCCGCGATCGCCTCGCCGACGGCCCGGCCGAGCCGGAAGCAGTCCTCCGCGTCGGCCGTCTGGCACACGCCGATCGAGATCCAGCGCTTGTCGGGCATGCCGTCGCCGAGGAACTCCCACAGGTTCGTGGTGGCGTAGAAGATCGGCAGGTGGTGGTCGTCGATCGCGGTCACCCACGTGGAGTGCGCCGGTGCCTTGCTCGCGATCAGATGCGCGAGCTCGGGGTCGCCGGGGAAGTCGTACGGCCGGCGCTGCATGCCGCGCGGCAGCTCCTCGGAGGTGAAGAGCCCGCTGCGCCGGTCCTGCGCGGTGACGACGTACTCGACGGTGGTCGCCCAGTGCGAGTCCATCACCAGCACCGTGTCGTACTCGAGGGTCTCGAAGACCTCGCGCCGCAGCTCCCGCAGCCCTGAGACCAGCGTCGAGTCCTCGCCGTTGTTGAGCTCGCGGCGGATCTCCTCCGGCAGCATGATCGTCGGGACATGCGCCAGCAGGCCGGCGCCGACCACCTCACCCATCGCCCTACTCCTTCCAGCCCGTGGGGCTGAAGACGCTGTTCTTGATGTCGGTATAGAAGTCGAACGACCAGAGGCCGCCCTCGCGGCCGATGCCCGACTTCTTGTTGCCCCCGAAGGGCGCCTCGAGATCGCGGACGAAGAAGCAGTTCACCCACACCGTGCCGGCCTCGAGCCCGGCCGAGACCCGCTCCGCGCGCTCGCGCGAGCCGGTGACGAGCGTGGCGGCGAGACCGAAGCGGGTGTCGTTCGCCTTCCGCACGGCATCCTCCTCGTCGGCGAAGGTCTGGATCGTGACCACCGGCCCGAAGACCTCCTCGGTCATGATCTCGGCGTCCTCGGGGGCGTCGACCAGGATCGTCGGGCGGAAGTAGAGGCCACCGAGATCGTCGTTGGGCCCGCCACCCAGGAGCGGGCGGGCACCGTCCGCGAGCGCGCGCTCGACGAAGCCGCTGATCTGGTCGAAGTGGCGGCGCGAGATGAGCGCGGAGACGTCGGTGGCCTCGTCGCGCGGGTCACCCTGCACCAGCTTCTCGGCGCCCTCGACCACGCGCCGGGTGAACTCCTCGGCGAGTGACTCGTGCACCAGCATCCGGGCGGCCTTGAGGCAGACCTGGCCGGCGTTGTCGAACTGCTCGACGGCGATCTCCACGGCCAGGTCGAGGTCGGCGTCCTCGAAGACGAGCAGCGGGGACTTGCCGCCCAGCTCGTACGAGAGCGGCACGATGTTCTCGGCCGCCGCCTTCGCGATCGTCCCGGCGGTCGGCACCGAGCCGGTGAACGCCAGCCGGTTGATGCCGGGATGCGCGGTGAGCGGAGCACCGGCGTCGAGGCCCGTGCCCTGCACGACGTTGAAGACCCCGGCCGGGACGCCGGCCTCGTGCATGATGTCGGCGAGCAGGCTGGCGGTCAGCGGCGCCCACTCCGGCGGCTTGACCACGATGGTGTTGCCGGCGGCCAGCGCCGGGCCGATCCGCCAGGTGGCGAGCATCAGCGGGGCGTTCCACGGGGTGATGATCGCGACGACGCCCGCGGGGTCGTACGAGATGCGCTCGCGGTGGCCCCGGTTCGGGACCTCCATGTCGGGGTGGCCGAGCTTGTGCTCGGCGTAGTCGGCGAAGGCGCGGAAGTTCATCGCCACGCGCGGCATCACGCCGCGACGGTGGCTGCGGATCAGCGAGCCGTTGTCGCGCGTCTCGACGAGGGAGAGGTCCTCGATCCGGGCCTCGATCCCCTCGGCGACCCGGCGCAGGATCGCTGCCCGCTCCCCGACGGGCAGCGCCGCCCAGGCCGGGAACGCCGCGCGGGCCGCGGCGACGGCCGCGTCCACCTCAGCGGACGTCCCGGCATGCACGTACGCGATCACGGTCTCGTCGATCGGCGAGACGTCCTCGAACGTGGTCGCCGAGGCGACCCGCTGCCCGCCGATCCAATGGCGGGTGTCGACCTCGACGCCCTCGACGCTCGCGCAGTCCTGACGCATGGATCCTCCATCGAGCTAGATCGTTTGGATCCAAACGTATGACTCGGAACAGGCGTCGTCAAGGGAGTCAGGACGCTCGAAAAATTTCCCAGGCGACTCTCGACAGATCGTTTGGATGCAAACTAATGTGCGTGGCCTGCATCACGTTCCTGACGTGACATCGCCCCGGAGGTCCCCCTGATGAGCACCCCGACCCACACCGTCGCCGACTCGGCGACGCCCGGCGAGAGCCTCTCGCGCAACAAGCTCGGCATCGCCGGCATCGTCTTCTTCGTCGTCGCGGCAGCAGCGCCGCTGGTCGGCATGACCGGCGCCGTCCCGGTGGCCATCGGCCTCGGCAACGGCGCCGGCGCCCCGGGCGCCTACCTGGTCGCCGGCATCGTGCTGCTCATCTTCAGCGTGGGCTACTCCACGATGAGCCACGAGGTCTCCAACGCGGGCGCCTTCTACGCCTACGTGGGCCGCGGTCTCGGCAGCATCGCAGGCGTCGGCTCGGCGTTCACCTCACTGGTCGCCTACCTCGCGGTCCAGCTGGCCATCTTCGGCTTCTTCGGCTCCGTCGCCTCCACCCAGCTCAACGCCAAGCTCGGCACCGACCTCTCGTGGTGGGCCTGGTGCCTCATCGCCTGGGCGATCGTCACCGTGCTCTCGGTGCTGCAGGTCGACATCGGCGCCAAGCTGCTCGGCGTGCTGATGGGCGTCGAGGTGCTCTCGCTGGTCCTCACGGCGCTCGCGGTGATCTTCCAGGGCGGCGGCAAGGACGGCCTCGACCTGGCCGCCTCGTTCGCCCCGAACCACATCTTCGCCGGCGGCTTCACCGGCGGCGCGGGCATCGCGCTGGCCTTCGCCTTCGCCTCCTTCATCGGCTTCGAGGCCACCGCGATCTACGCCGAGGAGGCCAAGGACCCGAAGCGCGCGGTCCCGATCGCGACGTACACCGCCATCGGCCTGATCTCCGTGCTGTTCGCGGTCACCTCCTGGGCGATCGTGTCGGGCATCGGCAGCGCCGACGCCGTCGGCAACGTCATGAAGGCCTCCGACAACCTGGGCAACCCGGCCGAGGTCGTCTTCTCGGTGGCGCGCGAGTTCGTCGGCGGCTGGCTGGCGACCACGATGAGCTGGCTGGTCCTCTCCTCGCTCTTCGCCGGCCTGCTCGCCTTCCAGAACAGCGCCGCCCGCTACTTCTTCGCGCTCGGCCGGGCCCGCGTCCTGCCGCGCGTCTTCGACCGGGTCAACAAGCACGGCGCCCCGGTCGTCGGCGCCCTCGCCACCTCGGTCATCGCCGGCGTGGTCATCGTGATCTTCGCGATCGCGAAGAAGGACCCGTTCCTCAACATGTTCAGCTGGTTCAGCTCGATGACCGTGCTGGCCATCCTGCTGGTCGAGGCGCTGGTGTCGCTGTCGGTGATCGTGTACTTCGCCAGGAAGGGCGCGTCGCACTGGTGGCGCACGCTGCTCGCCCCGGCCCTGTCGATCCTCGGTCTCGGCATGGCGTTCTACCTGGTGATGGCCCGCTTCGGCCTGCTCGCCGGCACCGTCGCCGCCGGTGTCGACCCGACCACGCAGACGTTCGGCCTCTCAACGCTCGGCTGGTTCCTGGTGCTCCTGCCCGCCATCAGCCTGGTCGTCGGCCTCGCGGTCGGCGCGCTGCGCAGGAACACCGAGAACGCCGACGCGATCGCGGACCTCGTCAGCTAGCTCGCGGCGACGCCGTACGTCCGGGTGGCCCAGTCACTCAGGCGTACGGCGATCGCCTGCATCGCGTCGGCAGCCACGCCGGCGCCGTCCCAGGCCGCGACCAGCCGGACGCTGAGCAGCCCCCCGCCCGGCAGCGCCACCGCGAGCGGCACCAGGCCGTACCGGGGATCGTCGGAGACGACCGCGATCCCGCGGCCCGAGGCGGCGAGGGCCTGGGCGACGGTGCCGTTGGCGGCCTCGGTGAGGCGTGCGGCCGAGAGTCCGGCGCTCACCAGCGCGGCGTCCAGCGCCTCGCGGGCGGTGAAGGTCGTGGGCAGCGCGATCAGGTCCCGCTCGACGAGCTCGCCCAGCTCGACCCGCTCGCGTCCGGCCCACGGGTCGTCGGGACGCACGTGCGCCCAGACCGGGAGGACCGCCAGCGGAAGCCAGCGGTGCGGACGCCCGGGGCGGTCGGTCCCGATCGCCAGGTCGGCCCCGCTCTCCAGCATCGCCGCGCTCGTCATCCCGTCGCCGGCGACGACGTCGATGACCGGCTCGTCAGGGGCCATCGTGGCCACGAACGGTGAGACCACGTCGACCATCGTCACGGTCGGCGCCGCGACCCGTACGCGCTCGACCCGACCGCGCGCGTGGAAGGCGGCGGCGTCGGCGAGGGCGTCGACGTCCCCCAGCACGCGTCGCACCGCGGGCAGCAGCTCGCGCCCGGTCCGGCTCAGCACCAGCCGCCCGGCGCCGCGGTCGAACAGCGGTACGCCGAGCTCGTCCTCGAGCTGGCGCAGCTGGCGCGACAGGTTGGGCTGGGTGACGTGCACGCGCTCGGCAGCGGCGGAGACCGATCCGGCGTCCGCGACCGCGACGAGATACCGCAGATGTCGCAACTCCATCGCATGCCTCCTGAGCATGGGAAAGATCAGAAAGAAGTATTGGACAGCATAGGCCTGGCGGTCGAACACTGGGAGCATGAGCACCGAAACCCCCACGGTCAACGGAGTCCCCCAGGAGCGTCGCCTGGTCACCGACCTGCCCGGCCCGCGCTCGGCCGAGCTGATGGCCCGCAAGCTCGCCGCGGTCGCCGGCGGCGTCGGCACCACCATGCCCGTCTTCGCCGCCAAGGCCGCGGGCGGCATCATCGTCGACGTCGACGGCAACCACCTGATCGACCTCGGCTCGGGTATCGCCGTCACCACCGTCGGCAGCTCCGCCACCCAGGTCGTCGAGCGCGCCAAGGCCCAGCTCGACGCCTTCACCCACACCTGCTTCATGGTCACCCCCTACGACGCGTACGTGGAGGTCTGCGAGGCGCTCGCCGAGCTCACCCCGGGCGACCACGACAAGAAGTCGGCCCTCTTCAACTCCGGCGCCGAGGCCGTCGAGAACGCCGTGAAGATCGCCCGCGTGCACACCGGTCGCGACGCGGTCGTCGTGTTCGACCACGCCTACCACGGGCGCACCAACCTGACGATGGCGATGACGGCCAAGCAGATGCCGTACAAGCACGGCTTCGGGCCGTTCGCGGGCGAGGTCTACCGCGCCCCGATGTCGTACCCGCTGCGCGACGGCGGCCTGTCCGGCGAGGAGGCCGCGGCGCGCGCCATCGACGTGATCGAGAAGCAGGTCGGCGGCGACCAGGTCGCCTGCGTCGTCATCGAGCCGATCCAGGGCGAGGGCGGCTTCATCGTCCCGGCCGACGGCTTCCTGCCGGCCATCGCCGAGTGGTGCACCAAGAACGGTGTCGTCTTCGTCGCCGACGAGATCCAGGCCGGCTTCTGCCGCACGGGCTCGTGGTTCGCCGTCGAGCACGAGAGCGTCGTCCCCGACCTGATCACCACCGCGAAGGGCATCGCCGGCGGCCTGCCGCTGGCTGCTGTCACCGGCCGCGCCGAGATCATGGACTCCGTCCACGGCGGCGGCCTGGGCGGCACGTACGGCGGCAACCCGGTCGCGGCCGCCGCGGCGCTCGGCGCGATCGCCGAGATGAAGGAGCACGACCTCAACAAGCGCGCCCTGCAGATCGAGTCGATCATCGTCGCCCGCCTGCTCCAGCTGCAGGAGATGCACCCGGCCATCGCCGACATCCGCGGCCGCGGTGCCATGATCGCGATCGAGCTGACCAAGCCCGGCACCCTGGAGCCGGACGCCGCCCTCGCGGGCGCGATCGCCAGCCGGGCGCGGGAGGCCGGCATCGTCGTGCTGACCTGCGGCACGTATGGCAACGTCTTCCGCTTCCTGCCGCCCCTGAGCATCAGCGACGAGCTGTTGCACGAGGCGTTCGACGTGCTCGCGACCGTGATGGGTGACCTCGCATGACCGGGCAGTTCGTCGTCCAGAACCCCGCCACCCTCGAGCCGATCGCCGAGGTCCCCGACCTCGGCGTCGACGAGGCGATCGCGGCCGTCGAGGCGGCGCACGCGGCGTTCCCGTCGTGGTCCGCCACTCCCCCGCGCCAGCGCAGCGTCATCCTCCACACGGCGTTCGAGCTGATGATCCGCGACAAGGACCGACTCGCCGCGCTGATCTGCCAGGAGAACGGCAAATCGCTCACCGACGCGCACGCCGAGGTCGCGTACGCCGCCGAGTTCTTCCGCTGGTTCAGCGAGGAGGCGGTTCGGTCCGGTGGCGACTACACCGAGTCGCCCGCGGGCGGCACCCGCACGATCGTGCGCCACAAGCCGGTCGGCGTCGCCGCCCTCGTCACGCCGTGGAACTTCCCCGCCGCGATGGCGACGCGCAAGATCGGCCCGGCGCTCGCGGCCGGCTGCACCGCGGTGCTCAAGCCGGCGGAGGAGACCCCGCTGACCGCGCTCGCGATCGCCGAGCTGCTGCGCGAGGCGGGCCTGCCCGACGGCGTCCTGCAGATCGTCACCACCACGGACGCGCCCGCCGTGGTCGCGGCCTGGCTGGAGGACCGCCGCGTACGGAAGATCTCCTTCACCGGCTCCACCGGCGTGGGGCGCCAGCTGCTGCGCCAGGCCGCCGACCGGGTCGTCAACGCATCGATGGAGCTGGGCGGCAACGCCCCCTTCGTGGTCGCCGACGACGCCGACCTCGATGCCGCGGTCACCGGCGCGATGATCGCGAAGTTCCGCAACGGTGGACAGGCCTGCACCGCGGCCAACCGGTTCTACGTGCACACGCGCGTGGCCGAGGAGTTCACCACCCTGCTCGGCGCCGCGATCGAGAAGCTCGTCGTCGGCGACGCCGCCGACGGCGCCGCGATCGGCCCGCTCATCAGCGCCCGCCAGCTCGCCGGCGCCCGCGCCCGGCTCGACGAGGCGATCGCCGCGGGCGCGCACGTCGCGGCCCAGGCGCAGCTGCCCGACCTGCCGGGCCACTTCCTGGCCCCGACGCTGCTCACCGGCGTCGCCCCGGACGCCACGGTCGTCACCGAGGAGCTCTTCGCCCCCATCGCCCCGATCGTGACCTGGGACGACGACGAGGACCTCGTGCGGATGGTCAACGACAGCGAGTACGGCCTGGCCGCCTACGTCTTCTCCGGCGACCTCAAGCGGGCCATCAGTCTCTCCGAGCGGATCGACGCTGGCATGATCGGCGTCAACCGCGGCCTGGTCTCCGACCCGGCGGCGCCGTTCGGCGGGGTGAAGCAGAGCGGCCTCGGGCGTGAGGGCGCGCGGGAGGGGCTACTGGCGTTCCTGGAGCCCCAATACCTCAGTGTCGACTGGAGCTGATCGAAGAGATGACCACGCGGACCGACCCGACCACGCCCGCTGCGACCCGGGTCGAGCACGATCTCCTCGGGGATCGTGACGTTCCCGCCGACGCGTACTGGGGCGTCCACACCCTGCGCGCGCTGGAGAACTTCCCGATCACCGGCGTGCCGATCGGCGACAGTCCGTACCTCGTGGAGGCGCTGGCGGCCGTCAAGGAGGCGGCGGCCAGCGCCAACCACGATCTCGGCCTCCTCGACGACGAGCGCTACGGCGCGATCGCGCAGGCCTGCGCCGAGATCCGCACCGGCGGGCTCACCGACCACTTCGTGGTCGACGTCATCCAGGGCGGCGCCGGCACCTCGACCAACATGAACGCCAACGAGGTGATCGCCAACCGCGCCCTCGAGCTGCTCGGGCACCCGCGTGGCGCCTACGACGTGCTGCACCCCAACGAGCACGTCAACCTCAGCCAGTCGACCAACGACGTCTACCCGACCGCGGTGAAGATCGCGATCGTCAAGGCGACCTACGCGCTGCTCGACGCGATGGCGCAGCTGCAGGAGAGCTTCGCCCGCAAGGCCGCGGAGTTCCACGACGTGCTCAAGATGGGCCGCACCCAGCTGCAGGACGCCGTCCCGATGACGCTCGGGCAGGAGTTCGCGACGTACGCCGTCATGCTGGGCGAGGACCGCGACCGGCTCGCCGAGGCGGTCACCATGCTGTACGAGATCAACCTCGGCGCGACCGCCATCGGCACCCAGCTCAACGCCCCCGACGGCTACGTCGAGGCGGCGCGCCAGCACCTCGTACGGATCACCCAGCTGCCGCTGGTCACCGCCACCGACCTGATCGAGGCCACCCAGGACTGTGGCGCCTTCGTGCACCTCTCCGGTGTGCTGAAGCGGGTCGCGGTCAAGACCAGCAAGATCTGCAACGACCTGCGGCTGCTCTCCTCCGGCCCGCGGGCCGGGTTCAACGAGATCAACCTGCCCGCGCGCCAGGCCGGGTCGAGCATCATGCCCGGCAAGGTCAACCCGGTCATCCCCGAGGTGGTCAACCAGGTCGCCTTCGAGGTGGTCGGCTTCGACATGACCGTGACGATGGCGGCCGAGGCCGGCCAGCTGCAGCTCAACGCCTTCGAGCCGGTGATCTGCTACTCGCTCTCGGCGGGCCTGTGGCGGCTGCGCCAGGCGATGATCGTGCTCGCCGAGAAGTGCGTCGACGGGATCACCGCCAACCAGGAGCGGCTGCGCGAGTCGGTGGAGAACTCGATCGGGCTGGTGACCGCGCTCAACCCGTACATCGGCTACCAGGCGGCCACCGACATCGCCCGCGAGGCGCTGTTCACCGGCGCCGGTGTCGCCGAGCTGGTCGTCGCGCATGGCCTGATGGACGCCGAGCAGCTCGCCGCGATCCTGCGTCCGGAGGTGCTGGCCCACCTGCAGCACGCCGAGACGACGCCGAGCGCCCCCGAGGCGACCGGCGACGATCCCGAGACGGAGTGATCGCTCAGGTCGTCTCAGCGCCGGCCGAATAGGGCATGCGAGCAAGGACTCGCTCACCCCGCGCCGATGGAACGGCACGCTTCACCGAAGAGAGCTTCGTGCCTTGAGTGCTACCCGTTCCACGGCTGACCGCGGCCTGCGCGCCGTTGCGCGCGTCCGCGGCGTGCGAGAGCACGACAGCCGCCTCGGCCTGCAGATGGCCCTGGTCGAGCAGCAGGCCCTCGAGGAGCGTGCCACCTCCGTCGCCGAGCGACTCGCCTCCCTGCCCGGTGACGGCGCCCGTACGCCCGCCGAGCTCCTGACCTTCCGCAACGGCGTCGCAGCCCTCGGCCTGCACTACCGCGAGGCCTTCGAGGAGGCGATCTCCCACGAGATCGTCGTCGAGGGCGCCCGGGCGCAGTGGCACTCCGACAAGACCCAGCTCTCCGCGGTCGAGAACCTCCTCGCCCGGCGCGCCGAGCGCCGCCGGGTCGAGCGCAACAAGGCCGAGGCCAAGGAGCTGGACGACCTCGCGTCGGTCCGCTGGGCCCGCGACGCCGCCGCCATCAAGGCGGCCGCCGCCCGAGCCACGGCGGGTGCCCGATGAGCCTCGGCCTCGAGACCGCCATGATCACCGACATCACCGCGCGGATCCAGCAGATCCAGGGCACCCTGAGCGCGCTCTCCGGCCCGACGGCCACGACCGGCGGCGACACCGCCACCGCGTTCGCCACCGCGCTGCGCGCCGCGACCCCCGGCTCCACCGCCGGCAGCGGCGTCATCCTCCCGGGCTCCTCGGGCGCGACCGGCTCCGCGGCGGGCAGCGACGTGATCACCGACGCCCGCAAGTACCTCGGCACCCCGTACGTGTGGGGCGGCACCAACCCGGCCACCGGCCTGGACTGCAGCGGCTTCACCCAGCAGGTCTACGGCGACCTCGGCATCGACCTGCCCCGTGTCTCGCGCGACCAGGCGAACGTCGGCACCCCGGTCTCCTCCCTCAGCGATGCCCAGGCCGGGGACCTCCTCTTCTTCGGCTCCCCGGTCCACCACGTCGCCATCTACGAGGGCAACGGGATGATGATCGAGGCCCCGCACACCGGCGACGTGGTCAAGGAGATCAAGGTCGCCGACTTCGGCGAGCCGGTCTCCGGCATCCGCCGGGTCCTCGGCAGCTCGCTGGACACCTCCGGCGCCGCCCGGGTCGCCACGTCCGCGAACCCGATGGTCACCGGTGCACCGTCGGCGGGGGTCTCGGGTGACACCCCGTACGCGAGCGTGATCAACGCCGCCGCCGCTCGTACGGGTGTGCCCGCCTCCCTCATCGCCGCGGTCGCCAAGCAGGAGTCCGGCTTCAACGCCAAGGCCGTCAGCGGCGCCGGCGCGCAGGGGATCATGCAGCTGATGCCGGCGACCGCGAAGGGGCTCGGCGTGAGCAACCCGCTCGACCCGGTCCAGTCGATCAACGGCGGTGCGAACTACCTCGCCTCCATGCTCAAGAAGTTCAACGGCGACACCTCGCTCGCCCTGGCCGGCTACAACGCCGGTCCCGGCGCAGTCCTCAAGTACGGCGGTGTGCCGCCGTATGCCGAGACGCAGAACTACGTCCGCAACGTCCTGGCCCTGACGGAGGCATCGTGAGCATCGCTCCCTTCCAGCCCGCTTCGGCGGCGCCCCCGTCGCCCCAGAAGACGGAGGGCAAGTCCGCCGCGGCCGGCAAGGGCGACCGGCACGACGACGCCGGCACGGACAGCGGCCTCGGCTTCCTCGCCGAGCTCGCCGCCGCCTCGGTGGCGATCACCCCGGTCATCCCGCAGGCTCCCGTCCCCACCCTGCTGACCGGCCGGACCGGCGACGCGCTCGCCGGTGGGACGAAGGGCGCGGCCACCACGGCCCTCATGGCCGAGCTCGCGGCCAACGCCGCCGACGGCATGACGGCGACCGGCCTGCCGACCGCGCTCGCCGCCACCACCGGGCTTCCCGGCACCACGACCCCGGCACCGGCCGGAACGGCGCAGGTGCTCGCCACCGGCGCGGTCGCCGCCTCGGCCGCAGCGCTCACCCAGGCGGCTCAGCCGATCCCGGCCACCGCCGCGACGCCCGCGAAGCCGGGCGCCGCCGCCGCGAAGACCGCCTCCACGACCATCGCCGCGCCGACGGCGCAGGCCGCCGACACGCCCGCCGCCGATGCGCCGCCCGCTGCGGACGCGACCGACCTCACGGCTCTCCCGGCCACCGGCGACCCGACCGCGACGGACACCGCGCCCGTCCCGGCCACGCCGGCTCCGGCAGCCACCGACGCGGCCCTCGCCACGATCGCCGCCTCGGCCGCGACGGACTCCCTGGCGGCCGCTGCGGTCTCCGCGCCGACCCCGATCGCCAACGACCAGCCGCCGGCGCAGACCACCGCCGTCCTGCGCCAGGTCTTCCCGGAGATCACCAAGGCCGCGGCCACCGGGCCCGGCACCCAGCGCATCGCGATCACGCTGCACCCCGACGACCTCGGCGAGGTCCGGGTGACCGTCGTGGTCCGCGGCGACAGCGTCCGCGTCGACGTGGCCACCGACCCGCTCCACGGCGTCGCCCGGACGGCCCTCGAGCACGGTGCTCCCGAGCTGCGCCGGCTGCTCGAGGCCACCGGCGCCGACGCGAAGGTCACCTTCCGCGAGTTCGGCACCCCCGGCAACGGCTCGACGACCGGCTCGGCCGCCGATGGGGGCCGCAGCCAGGGCTTCGCCCAGGCGCAGGCCCAGCTGCAGGCCCAGGCCGAGGCCCGCTCCAACGGCCAGGGCGGCAACACCTCGTACGCCTCCGCCCGCCCCGACGGAACCGAGCCCTCCGACCCCACGACGCCCGCGGGCGCACCCGAAGACACGTCCGCCCCGACCGCTCGACGCGCCACCTCCGGCGTCGACCAGCTCATCTGAGGAGTCAGACCATGACCGTCTCCCCCATCACCGGCGACTACGGCATGTTCGCCGCGAGCAACGCCACCGGCGCCACCGGCGCCGCCGACACCCAGGCCGACTCCAAGATGTTCATGGACCTGATGGTCGCGCAGATGAAGTACCAGGACCCGATGAACCCCGCGGACACCTCCACCATGCTCACCCAGAACGCCACCTTCACCCAGGTCCAGGCGGTCCAGGAGATGCAGAAGGAGATGGGCCTGGTCCTCTCCAGCCAGCTGGCCTCCAGCACGGTCGCGATGATCGGCAAGAACGTCAGCTGGGTCGGTGCCGACGGCACCCTGAAGAGCGGCACCGCGACCGGCACCGTCTACACACCCTCCGGCCCGGTCCTCATGGTCGGCGACGAGAAGGTCCCGGTCGGCTCGGTCGCCGGCGTCGGCGACACCACCGGCTACGACTACTCCGCCAGCAACACCGACAGCACCCAGGTGTACACGCCGCCGACCGGCTACGTCACCCAGAACGCCTGACCCAACCCGTACGCCCAATCCACCACCGAACAAAGGACATCGCGATGCTTCGTTCACTCTTCGCCGGCATCAGCGGCCTGCGGGTCAACCAGACCGCGCTCGACGTCACCGGCAACAACATCGCCAACGCGAACACCGTCGGCTTCAAGAGCTCCAGCACGGTCTTCTCCGACACCCTCTCCCAGATGCTGACCGCAGCCTCCGCCCCGGCCGGGAACGGCAACCTCGGTGGCACCAACGCCATCCAGATCGGCCTCGGCACCCAGCTCGCGGCGGTGAAGACCAACTTCACCCAGGGCGCCAACGAGACCACCGGCGTCCCCACCGACATGATGGTCAGCGGCGACGGGTTCTTCGTGGTCGGCGACGGCTCCAACAGGTACCTCACCCGCGCCGGTGCGTTCTCGTTCGACACGAACGGCAACATGGTCGCGCCCGACGGCAAGCTCGTCCAGGGCTACGCGGTGTCCGGCTACGCCGACACCGAGGACCTGACCACCACGCCGCCGACCCACGTCGGCGACCCGATCTACGCCAACCGCGCCAACGACGGTGGCACGCCGCCGGTCATCGACAGCACCGACACCGCCGGCACCGGCCTCGGCACGATGAACCTCAAGATGAACGACGACGGCACCACCAGCGGTCCGCTCGGCACCTACTGGGCCGCACGCGGCTACGACGGCTCCACCCCCGCACTCGCGATCCCGAAGCTGCAGTCGTACACGATCGGCCGCGACGGCACCGTCACCGGCACGTACTCCAACGGTGAGCGCCTCGCCATCGGCCGGATCGCCATCGCCAACGTGCAGAACCCGCAGGGCCTGGAGAAGGCCGGCGACTCGGAGTACGTCTACAGCCCCAACTCGGGTCTGATCGAGTACGGCGCTCCGGGCGAGAACAGCGACTACGGCCAGAACGGTCTCATCACCACCGGTGCCCTGGAGATGTCGAACGTCGACCTCTCGCAGGAGTTCACCAATCTGATCCTGGCCCAGCGCGGCTTCCAGGCCTCCTCGAAGGTGATCACCACCTCCGACGAGGTCCTGGAGACGCTGGTCAACATGAAGCGCTGATCCCGACGCTTCGCAGGTTCGGGGTCCTCCCTCGTTCCCCGTACTACGGCGGGCCGCTCCCCGGGAGCCGCCCGCCGTTGTCGTTCCTCGACTCGCTCAGGTCCATCCGTGCAACGCCGATCAGCAGTGTGGACCGGCCACGGACGGCTGGAGCACAACCGCTAACTCGCACAAGGACGGTGCGCCCATGATCACGCTCACCCGCCTCTCCGGGTCGGTGTTCCTGCTGAACCCCGACCTGATCGAGCGCGTCGACAGCACGCCCGACACCATCGTCACGCTCCTCGACGGCAAGAAGTACGTCGTCGCCGAGTCGATGAGCCAGGTGGTCGACTCGATCGTGGCCTTCCGCGCCGAGATCATCGCCCTGGGTGCCGTGCTCGAGGCCGTCAACCCGCACATCACCCGCACGCTCACCGAGATCCCCGAGCCGCGCACGCCGTACCTGGCCGCCGTCTCGGAGATCGCCACGACGCCTGGCATCCGCCGGACCGGAAACGAGGACTGATGGATCTCGCAACCCCCGTCGGCGTGATCCTGGGCTTCGCCGTCGTCATCGTCGCCAACATCATGGAGGGCGGCCACCCGAGCAGCCTGTTCCTGATCCCGCCGATGCTGCTCGTCTTCGGTGGCACGCTCATGGCGACGATCGCCGGCGGCACGATGGCCGACGCGAAGACCGCCGTGAAGTCGCTCAAGCGGGCCTTCACGGGCAAGGTCGCGCCGGCCGGCGACCTGGTCCCGCACATCATCACGCTCGCCGAGCGCGCCCGTCGCGAGGGCCTGCTGGCCCTCGAGGACGCCCTGCGCGACATCGAGGACCCGTTCCTGGTCAAGGGCGTCACGATGGCGATCGACGGCACCGACCCGGACGAGCTGCGCGACATCCTCGAGGCCGAGGTGCACGCCAAGAAGGCCGAGGACAAGCAGGCCGCGAAGTTCTACACTGACGCCGGCGGCTACGCCCCGACGGTCGGCATCATCGGCACCGTCATGGGCATGGTGCACGTGCTCGAGAACCTCACCACCCCGGCCGCCCTCGGCCCCCTCATCGCCGGCGCCTTCGTCGCCACGCTGTGGGGCGTCGGCTCGGCGAACCTGCTCTTCCTGCCGCTCGGCAGCCGCCTCAAGCGCCTCGGCGCCCTCGAGGCCGCGCGGATGGAGCTCACCGTCGAGGGCATCTCGGCGATCCAGTCCGGCTCCAACCCGCGCCTGGTCGCGGAGAAGCTCAAGTCGCTGCTCCCCGCGGACCAACAGAACGCTGAAGAGGCCGCGTAATGAGTGCCAGCAAGGGGTCGGCGGTCGCCCCGGCGCGCCGGCGCAAACGGCAGGAGGAAGAGGAGGAGCACGAGAACCACGAGCGCTGGATGATCAGCTACGCCGACATGGTGACGCTGCTCCTGGTCCTCTTCATCGTGCTCTACGCCCTCTCCCAGATCGACATCTCGAAGTACTCCCAGTTCAAGTCCGGCCTGGTCTCGGGCTTCGGCCGCGCGGACCACATCCTGTCGGGTGACAGCCCGATGTCGGACCGGACCGGCGGCTCCTCGGGCGGCTCGGAGATGGTCAACCCGCAGATGATCTCCAACCTGCCGGCCGATCAGGCCGCGCTGGTGAAGAACGCGGTCGCCGAGGCCAACATGCAGGCCAAGCAGCGCGCCTACTCCGACGCCGAGGGCCAGGTGAAGTCGCTGCTCCAACTGTGGAAGCAGATGCAGAGCGCCCTGAGCAAGAAGGGCCTCGCCGGAGACGTCCGGGCCGCGATCGACGAGCGCGGCCTGGTGGTCTCGCTGGTCTCGCGCCACGTCGTCTTCGAGCCGAACGTCGCCACCCTCACCCCGCGCGGCCAGCTGATCCTGGACACGATCGCACCGGTGATCGCCTCGATCAGCGAGCCGATCGACGTGGACGGCCACACCAACCAGGTGAAGGTGAAGCCGAAGTACTACCCCACCGACTGGGAGCTCTCCTCGGCGCGCGCCGTCACCGCGCTGCGCCGGCTGAGCGAGCACGACGGCATCCCCGACCGGCGCCTGCGCGCGACCGGCTTCGGCCACACCAAGCCGCTCGAGAACCCCGCCATCAAGGGTTCGCAGCAGATCAACAAGCGGGTCGACATCGTCGTCCTGTCCCAGGCCCCGGCCGAGTCCCGGGCCCTCTACCAGCAGGCGTACGCGCAGCTGACGAAGACCGAGCACACGACCGGAGACAAGCCGTGACCATCACCGCCATGCCGCAGACCGACGCTGCCGCCAAGCCCAAGGGCAGCAAGCGCAAGCTCATCCTCGCCGTGGTCGCCGTCCTGGTGATCCTCGGCGCCGGTGCGTGGTTCGTGCTGAAGCCCGCCGGCAAGCCGGCGGCGCCCAAGCCCGGCCCCGTGGTCAAGCTCGACTCGATCCAGCTCAACCTCGCCGGTGGCCACTACCTGCGTCTGGGCCTGGCGCTGCAAGAGACCACCTCCGCGAAGGAGGACGTCGACGGCAGCAAGGCGCTGGACGCCGCCATCGACCTGTTCAGCGGCCAGTCGGTCACCGACCTCGATCAGGGCCAGGCCCGCAACGCGCTGAAGACCAAGCTCAGCCACACGGTGACCGCGCTCTACGAGGGCGACGTCATGGGCATCTACTTCACCGAGTTCGTCACCCAGTAGCTCCCAGCCCGGGCCACCCTAGGCCCGTTCGGGCTATGAGGTCAGGACCTTCAGCCAGGGCCGAACGTCTCAGATGCCCCGGCGCAGCGCCGAACCCAGGAACGTGACCATCGCTCCCCCTTCGGCCTCGCGCCCGGGCCACACCGGTTCGCGGCCCCGGAGGCGTACGCGTGCCGGCGAGCCGGTGCCCTACGACTTCCGCCGGCCGATCCAGCTCTCCCGCGAGCACCAGCGGATCCTCATGCTCGGCTTCGACGGGTTCGCCCGCCAGGCCACGACGGTCTTCACCTCGTCGCTGCGCACCGTGTGCCAGCTGACGCTGCAGACCATCGAGCAGCGGACCTACAACGAGTACGTCGAGTCCCTCGGCCAGCAGACGTACATGATGCTCTTCGCCGCCGACCCGATGACCGGCCTCGGCGTGCTCGAGATGCCGGTTCCGGCGGTCATGTCCTGCGTGGACCACATGCTCGGCGGCCCCGGCAGCGACGACCAACCCGACCGTCCCCTCACCGAGATCGAGGGCGGCGTCATCAAGGGCTTCATGGACCGCCTGCTCAACGAGATGCGGTACTCCCTGGCCGCCGTGCTCCCGCTGGAGCCGGCCGCCGCAGCGGTCGAGTACGCCCCGCAGTTCGCCCAGGCCGCGAGCCCGGCCGACGTGATGGTCGTGGTCGAGTTCGAGCTGCGGATCAACGAGCGCGCCCACCGCTCCACGATCTGCCTGCCGTTCAGCGGCCTGCACCCGTACCTGACGAACTCGTCGAACCCGGGCCCGGTCTCCGACCGCGAGCGCGCCGCCCGCGCACACGCCGGTCAGATGCTGCGCCAGCAGATGGACCACGTGCCGGTCTCGGTGGCGGTCCGCTTCCACCCGACCCAGCTCGGCCCGACCGACCTCAGCCAGGTCCAGGTCGGCGACGTGCTGCGGCTCTCGCACTCCTCCACCGCACCGCTCGACGTCACCCTCGACGGTGCGACCTTCGCGCACGCCACCCCCGGCGCGCACGGCCAGCGGCTCGCCGCACTGATCGTGAACACCCCCAAGGAGAACTCATGACCGACATCTCTCACGACGACCTCGCTGCCGCGGCAGCCGAGGCCGCCGCGGCCGTGCTGCCGTCGGCCACGCCGCTCTCCGCGGGTCCGGCCCAGCCCGGCTCCCCCTTCGTCACCGCTGCCTTCGCCGGCGCCACCATCGCCGACCTGGCCGGCCCCGTGTCCGGCCGGATCGCCGTTCTCGTCGGCAAGGACCTGGTCGACGCGTTGGCCGACTCGCCCCTGGGCGGTCTCGACCTCGCCGCGGCCACCCAGCCGGCTCTCGATGCCGCCGCGAACATCCTCGGTGCGCAGGCCCGGCCGGCCACCGAGGTCGACCTCGCCCTGGTCGTCAACGACCTCGGCGGCGAGTTCACCACCGTCCCCCTCATCGGCGCCGGCATCGCCGCCGCGGTGCTCGTGCCGCAGGCCACCTTGCAGAACGCCCAGCCGAACCTGTCGGGCGCTCCGCTCGCGCTCGACCTCTCCGACGTGCTGAGCGCGGCCGACGCCGCCGACAGCGGCCCCGCCGCTGCTCCGGCCGCCCCGGCTCCGGCCGCCGTCAGCTTCGACACCCCGCTCGCCGCGGCCCCTCCGGGCAGCGGCATGCCGCGCGGCATGCAGGCCCCCGCCGGCTCCGGTGCGGCTCCGGCCCCGGTCCACGTCCCGGTCGCGCGCGGCATCGAGATGCTGCACGGCGTCGACATGGAGGTCACGGTCGAGCTCGGCCGTACCCGCATGACGGTGCGCGACCTGCTCGCGCTCTCGCCCGGCGCCGTCCTGGAGCTGGACCGCGCCGCCGGCAGCCCGGCCGACCTGCTGGTCAACGGCCGTCTCATCGCCCGCGGCGAGGTCGTCGTCGTCGACGAGGACTTCGGCCTGCGCGTGACCGAGATCCTCGACCCCGACGCCGTCACGGTCTGATCCTGTGACCGCACTCGCCCTCCGCCTGGTCTTCTCCCTGGCCATCGTCGTCGGACTGCTGCTGCTCCTCGCGCGGTTCGCCGGTCGACGGTTCCAGGGGAAGACGGGCGCCGTCATCCAGGTCGTCCACCGCCAGCAGCTCTCCCGGGGAACGGGCGTCGCCGTCATCACGGTCGGCGAGCGGGTGCTGGTGCTCGGCACGACCGAACAGCAGGTCACCCTGCTGACCGAGCTGGAGCCCGACGAGCTCCTCCTCGACGACGACCTCGAAGAGCTCGACGAGCTCCTCGAGCACGATCTTGAGCACGCTCAGGCCGCGGAGGAACCGCGCGCCCGTACCGTGCTGGCCCACCGGGCCGCCACGCCGCAGACCAAGGATGGTTCGCTGGCTGGCTCGGTGTTGTCCGCGGAGACCTGGCGCCAAGCGCTCAAGGTCGCCCGCGGCACCGCACGCGACGCCTCATGAGGGCGCTGCTGCGCCGGACCGCCACCGTCAGCGGTGTCCTCGCGGTCCTCCTCATGACGACCGCCACCGGCGCGCTCGCTGCGCCGGGCGACGGCACCGGCGTCACCATCGACGTCGGCGGGATGGCCGACAAGCCGTCCACCTCGCTGGTCACGATCATCGCGCTGACGCTGCTCAGCCTCGCCCCGGCGATCCTGCTCAGCTGCACCGCGTTCACCAAGATCCTGGTGGTGCTCGGCCTGACCCGCAACGCCCTGGGCCTGCAGGGCACGCCTCCCAACCAGGTGCTGGCCGGTCTCGCGCTCTTCCTGAGCCTCTTCATCATGGCGCCGGTCCTCTCGGCGATGAACCACACCGGCGTGCAGCCCTACCTGAGCGGCCACCTGAGCGCTCAGAAGGCGTACGACAAGGGCATCCAGCCGCTCAAGACGTTCATGCTGCACAACACCGACGACGACAACCTGCAGCTGCTCGACAGCGTCGCCAAGCGGGAGGCGCCGGCACAGCGCGCCGACACCCCGATGGCCACCCTGGTCCCGGCGTTCGTGCTCTCGGAGCTCAAGGACGCCTTCGTCATCGGGTTCATCATCTTCATCCCGTTCCTGATCATCGACGTCGTCGTCTCCGGCGCGCTGATGGCACTGGGCATGATGATGATGCCTCCGGTCGTGGTGTCGCTGCCGTTCAAGATGCTGCTGTTCGTCCTGGTCGACGGCTGGGCGCTGATCATCAAAGCACTGGTGGCCAGCTATGGGACCTAGCTTCTTCGGGCTGAGCGTCCTCGAGGTCACCGACACCGCGATCCTGCACCTGGCCATGCAGGTCATCCAGGTCTGCCTCAAGCTGAGCATGCCGATCCTCGCGACGGCGCTGGCGATCGGCTTCACCGTCTCGCTCTTCCAGTCGATGACGCAGATCCAGGAGGTGACCCTGTCCTTCGTCCCGAAGGTGCTGGGCGTCTCCGCGGTCCTGCTCGCCAGCGGCAACTGGATGCTGCACACGATGATCGCCTTCACCCAGCAGCTGTTCGCGCAGATCCCCGACCTGCTCAAGTAGTGAGGGCGCTGCGATGACCCTCACCATCAACGGCGTCGCGCTGCTGGCGTACCTGCTCGCGGCCGTACGGATCCTGGGCTGGATCGCCCTGGCGCCCCCGTTCAACAGCAAGAGCATCCCGAACATGGCGAAGGTGACCCTCGCTCTCGGGCTCTCCTTCGCGATCGCGCCGACGCTGGCCAAGCAGCCGGTTCCGCAGAACTCGATCGACCTGGTCGTGGTCGCCCTCACCCAGGTCCTCATCGGCGCCGCGATGGGCTTCGTCACCCAGCTGCTCTTCGACACCATCGCCGCGGCCGGCTCGATCATTGACGTCCTGGGCGGCTTCCAGGTCGCGGCCGCCTTCGACCCGTTGTCGTTCAACGTCAACAGCGTCTTCGGCAAGTTCCACTCCCAGCTGGCCGTCATGCTGCTCTTCGCCTCCGGCGGCCACCTGATGGTGATCGGCGGACTGCTCAAGACCTTCGAGTTCGTGCCGCTGATGACGTTCCCCGACATCACCGGGTGGGGCGATGCCATGACGACCGCGATGTCGATGTTCTTCAGCGTCGCGCTCCAGATCGCGCTCCCCCTCGGCGCGGTCTTCTTCATCACCGACCTCGCGCTCGCCCTGCTGACCAAGGTCTCCCCCGCGCTGAACGCGATGAGCATGATGTACCCGGCTAAGATCGGGCTGACGCTCCTGCTGGTCGGCATGTCCTTCCCGGCGCTTCCCGAGGCCACCTCCCGGATCACCGACCTCATCATGCAGGCGATGAACGCCATGGCCGGGTCCGGCTGACATGGCGGGCGAGGACAAGACCGAGAAGCCGACCGGGAAGCGCCTGAGCAAGGCGCGCAAGGACGGCAACATCGCCCGTACGCAGGAGTTCGGCCAATGGGGCTCGCTCTTCATCCTGACGCTCGCGATCGGCCCCCTGCTCACCCACGAGGCGATCCGGCTCCAGGACCTGATGAAGGGCTCCCTCCAGGCCATCGGCAACCCCGACCCGAAGGTCGCCGCGCAGCTCCTGCGCAGCGCCGGGATCCAGACCATGCTCACGCTGGTCGCGCTCGGCACCGGCATCATGATCATCGGCGTCGTCGCCGCGGTCGCGCAGGGCGGCATGAACGTCTCCACCAAGCAGATCAAGCCGAGCTTCAAGAAGCTCAACCCGATCAGCGGCCTGAAGCGGATGTTCGGCCCGCAGGCGCTGTGGCAGGGCCTCAAGACCCTGTTGAAGAGCGCCCTGCTCGGCCTGGTCGTCTACAGCGCGGTCAAGTCGATCATGCCGATCATCGGCGGCGGCCTGATGCCGATGAGCGAGGTGCTCGAGGTCCTCCGCACGCACGCCATCTCGCTGATGCGCACGGCCGCCGAGATCGGCCTCGTGCTCGCCGCGGTCGACTACGTCGTCGCCCGCCGCAAGCGGATGAAGGGCCTCAAGATGACCAAGCAGGAGGTCAAGGACGAGCACAAGCAGTCCGAGGGCGACCCGAAGGTCAAGGGCGCGATCCGCTCGCGCCAGATGGCCATCGCCCGCCGCCGGATGGTCAACAACGTCGCCGAGGCCGACGTGCTGCTGGTCAACCCGACGCACGTCGCCGTGGCGCTCAAGTACGACCCCGCGCTGGGAGCCCCCCGCGTCGTCGCCCGCGGCGCCGGCGCGATCGCCGCCCGGATCCGCATGGTCGCCGCCGAGGCCGCCGTCCCGACGGTGCACGACGTCCCCCTGGCACGGGCGCTCTACCGCTCCTGCGAGGTCGGCCAGGAGATCCCCCGCGAGCTCTTCGCCGCGGTCGCCTCGGTGCTCGCGTTCGTCATCTCCCGGCGCAACCGCGGCGAGTCCGGCGGCTCGCACCAGACCCCCCGCCTCCTCGATGAGGAGCTGCCGGCCGTACCGCGCTCGACGCAGCGCCGCCGGCGCATCACGCCACCTGACTCAGATCGCTCCGAACCCGGCCGATAGGCCCCGTGGCACCAGGACGGTGCCACCCCTGTGGTGCCACGGACGGCGCGAACCCAGCGGCCCGAGAGGCATTGGTTGTGCCCGCGAAGTCCCTCGCCAAGCTAGGCGTGCCGATCGGCATCGTCATGATCGTGGTGATGCTCGTCGTCCCGCTGCCGGCGGCAGTGCTCGACCTCCTCATCGCTGCGAACATCGCCGCCTCGCTCCTGGTGCTCCTGACCGCGATCTTCGTCAACCGCGCGCTCGACTTCGCGTCGTTCCCGTCGGTCATCCTGGTCCTGACGCTGTTCCGGCTCGCGCTCAACGTCTCCGCCGCCCGGCTCGTGCTCCTGCACGGCTACGCCGGCAAGGTGATCAACACGTTCGGCCACTTCGTCGTCGGCGGCTCGCTGATCGTCGGCCTGATCGTCTTCGTGATCCTGCTGATCATCCAGTTCGTGGTCATCACCAAGGGTGCGGGCCGCGTCGCCGAGGTCGGCGCGCGCTTCACCCTCGACGCCATGCCCGGCAAGCAGATGTCGATCGACGCCGACCTCAACGCCGGCCTGATCGACGACGAGGAGGCCAAGCGCCGTCGCGCCGAGGTCCACGCCGAGGCAGACTTCCACGGCGCCATGGACGGTGCGACCAAGTTCGTCCAGGGTGACGCCGTCGCCGCCATCATCATCACGGTGGTCAACCTGATCGGTGGCCTCGCCATCGGCATCATCATGAACGGCCTCGACGTCCTCGAGGCGATCAACACCTACTCGCTGCTCTCCATCGGCGACGGTCTGGTCTCCCAGATCCCGGCGCTGCTGCTCTCGGTCGCCACCGGCCTCATCGTGACCCGCGCCGCGGGCACCGAGGACATGGGATCCGACATCGTCCGCCAGATCGGATCGCGCCCGCTCCCGCTGCGCATCGCCGGCATCGGATCGCTCGCGATCTGCCTGATCCCCGGCCTGCCGAAGATCCCGTTCGTCATCGTCGGCGGCCTGATGCTGCTCGCCTCGACGCGCGCCCAGGCGACGCTGGACGCCGCCGCCGAGGAGGCGGGCGCCGCCTTCGACCCGCTGCTCGACGCCCCGGCGCCGAAGAACCCCGACGCCCCCGAGCAGCTCGCGGCCGACATCCAGGTCGACCCGCTCGGCCTCGAGCTCGCCGCCGACCTCATCGACCTGGTCGATACCTCCGCCGGCGGTGACCTGCTCGACCGGGTCAAGGCCCTGCGCCGGAAGATCGCCACCGACCTCGGCATCGTCATCCCGCCGGTCCGTACGCGCGACAACCTCGACCTGCCCCTGCGGCACTACGCGATCACCCTCTTCGGTGTCGAGGTCGCCCGCGGCGAGGCGCCGCGAGGCATGGTGCTCGCCATCGGCGACTTCCTGGGCGCCCTGCCCGGCCAGGCCACCCGCGAGCCGGTCTTCGGCCTCGACGCGAAGTGGATCCCCGCCGAGCTGCGCCACCAGGCCGAGATGGGCGGCGCCACCGTCGTCGACCGTGCCTCGGTCGTCACGACCCACCTCTCCGAGGTCGTCACCGCCCACGCCGCCCGGCTGCTGGGCCGCGAGGACGTCCGGCTGCTCACCGACGTGGTCAAGCGCAGCCACCCCGTCGTGGTCGAGGAGCTCACCCCGGTCCTGCTGTCGCTGGGCGAGGTTCAGCGGGTGCTGCGCTCCCTGCTCGACGAGGCCGTCTCGGTGCGTGACCTGGTCCGGATCTTCGAGGCGCTCTCCCTGCGGGCCGCGGTCTCCAAGGATCTCGACGGCCTGGTGGAGGCGGCCCGCGCGGCCCTCGGCCCGGCGATCGTCGCGCCGTACCTCAGCAACGGCACCGTCGCCGCGATCAGCCTCGACCCGCTGCTCGAGCAGGGCATGCTCGAGGCGCTTCGCGCCACCGACCAGGGTGCCGTGCTCGCGCTCGACCCCGACGCCGCGCAGAACGTCCTGACCAGGGCCGCCCAGCTCGCCGAGAAGGCCGAGAACCAGAACCTCCGGCCCGTGCTGGTCTGCGCGCCGCAGGTGCGCGCGGCCGTACGCCGCCTGCTGGCACCCGCCCTGCCGCGGCTGCCGATCCTGTCCTACAACGAGATCAACGGCGCCACCTCCATCAACTCGGTCGGCGTGGTCAGCGCTAGCCGGGTCGACGGCGGCGCCAACCTGTCGGTGGTGGGAGCGTGACGACGATGCAGCTGCACTCGATCGAGCCGACGAGCGCCCCGCGCGTCTTCACCGGTGCCCTCTCCCCCGAGGTGTTCACCGTGAGCGCGCTGCTGAGCATGCCGGCGGTGTGGACCGCCGTGGTCGAGCAGGCGCTGCCGTTCGACGTGCTCACCGAGCGGTTCCTGATCGTGCTCTTCACGATCGCGCTGCTCGCCGAGCTGATCCGTCGCCTCGGCGAGGGCGGCGCGCTGGAGACCGATACCCGAGCGATGGGCAACGCCGTCGCGACCACCGGCGCGGGTGCCGGGCTGACCGCCACGCAGCTCTTCGACGACGCCGCGTACGACGCCGATCCGTACGGTGCGGACCCACTCTCGACCGACGGGTTCAGCGGCTTCTCCGACGACTTCTCCAGCCCGCTGGACGCTCCGCTCGCCGGCTTCGGCGACGACATGGACGCCGACAGCCCGCTCGCGCTCGGCACTGGCGACGACTTCGGTCTCGGCGACCTCGACGCGATGGATCTGGCGCCGCTCGACCTGAGCGCCGACCCGTTCAACGACCCGGTCTGATCCGGACCGCGCGCACCATGGCGGCCCTCGCCGGGTCGTCTCAGCGGTGGGTCGGGACGATCCAGTCGAGCCGGTTGCGCTCGATCCGCAGCAGCCCGCCGAGTCGCTCGGCGCGGGTGCGGAGGTTGGTCAGGCCGCTGCCCAGCGATCCGTTCTCGCCAGCCGGGATGCCGACGCCGTCGTCGCCGATGCGCAGCAGGGTCCAGCGCGGCGAGACGTGCAGCTCGATCGCGGCCGAGGTCGCCCGGGCGTGCTTGACCACGTTGGAGAGCGCCTCGCGCATGGTGGCCAGGACGTGGTCCCCGAGGTCACCCTCGAGCAGCTCGTCGACCGGTCCGCTGTGCTCGAGCGTGGGCCGGAAGCCGAGCGGGGCGGCGTACTCCTCGGCGAGTGCCTCGATCTGGTCGAGCACCGTGCCGACGCGCGAGCTGCGCAGGCCGTAGATGGTGGCGCGCAGGTCGCGCATGGTGGCGTCCAGGTCGCGGATCATGCCGGTGAGGGTCTCGCCGGTCGGCGCGTCGACGGTGCGCCGCAGCGCGCTGAGCTGGAGCCCGGTGGCGAACAGCCGCTGCACCACACCGTCGTGCAGGTCGCGGGCGATGCGCTCGCGCTCGGCACCGACCGCGGGTGCCTCGTCGGCCGGGAGGGCCCCTGCGCCGGCGGCCACGGCCCGTCGATGGACGATGGCGTTGCTGATGGCCTGCCCCGTCGCGGCGGCGAGGCGCCCGACGAGCAGCACGTCGCGGGCGTTGAACGGCTCGCCGTCGGCGCGCGGCGCCAGGTGCAGCCGGGCGTACGGGGCGTCGTCCGCCGGGATCTCGGCCACCAGGCCGCCACGGGCCTCGGCGAACGCGTCGGCGCCCGCCGCCTCACGTGCCTCGCCGTACAGGATCGCGCGGTCCTCGCCGCTCTCGCCGACGTCGAGCCCGACCATGCCGTGCGAGGCGCCGGTGAGGACGCAGGCCGCCTCGACCGTCCGCCGCAGGATCCCGTCGAGCTCGAGGTCGACCGAGACCGCCAGGACAGCCTCGATCAGCAGCTCCACCGAGGGGGACAGCTCGGCCGAGCACAGGGCAGCACCCGCCGCGCCATCGGTCAGGGACGCGCGGCGGCGTCCTTCGGCTTCTCCCATGATGCGTCCATGGTAGTGATCCGGGACACCTCGCGCCGAGGTTCTCCTCACTCCGCTCCGCGTGCCGCGCTTACTCTGGATCCATGTGCCGCAACATCCGTCCCCTGAACAACTTCGAGCCGCCGGCGACCCCGGACGAGGTCTCCGCCGCCGCTCTGCAGTACGTGCGCAAGGTCAGTGGTACGACCAAGCCCTCGCAGGCCAATCAGGCCGTCTTCGACCGGGCCGTCGCCGAGATCGCGCACATCACCCAGCACCTGCTGGAGGACCTGGTCACGACCGCTCCGAAGAAGGACCGCGAGATCGAGGCGCAGAAGGCCAAGGAGCGCGCCGCGCTCCGTTACGCGACCTGATCGTGACTGTCGCCGCCGCTCGCTGACGTCCGGCTTCAGGAGCCGGGGTGGCCGAGCACCCCGCGGAGCTCGCCGAGCAGGTCGACGACGTCGTGCAGGCCGGCCTTCTCGGGCCGTACGTCGGTGTCGGTCATCCGCTCCGCGGCGAGGTCGATCGGGAGCCGCGCACCGATGCGCAGGTTGTAGTGCGGGTCGTGGCCGTCGCCGCCCACCGCGATCACGGTCGCGCCGTGGAACTCGCCGTCCTGATCGGTGACCACCAGGTCGTCGCCGACCTCGAGGACGTCGTCCAAGCCGGTGCGGGCGTGGGGAACCACGACGCGGCCGTCACCGACCAGGTCCTCCGCAGCAAGACGAACGTGCACCAGCTCCACCGGGAATCCTTCCCCCCGACCCTGCGATCCTTCGCGGGTCCTACAGCTTCTTTACGAAGATATGATCGGCAGCTTCGGTCACGATCTCTGCCGTCTCGCCGCCCGATCCCAGCAGAATCCCTTCCGGAGTGGCGATCACGGTCACGGTTCGGTCGGGAAGCGCCCCCACGCGGCGCAGCGCGGACATCAGGGTCTCGTCCTTCTGCATCTCCTCGGAGATGCGGCGGATCAGCACGGTGGTGCCTCGCGTGGTGTCACTGTTGGGGCCGACGACCTTCGACAGCGCCTCGACGCCCGTACGGAACTCCTCGCCGGTGCTCTCGGCGCCGAGCTCGGCGAGCCCCGGGATCGGGTTGCCGTACGGCGACTCGGTCGGGTGGTCGAGCAGCTCGAGCAGCCGCTTCTCGACGGTCTCCGACATGACGTGCTCCCAGCGGCAGGCCTCCTCGTGGACCAGCTCCCAGTCGAGGCCGATCACGTCGGTCAGCAGGCGCTCGGCGAGGCGGTGCTTGCGCATCACGCGGGTGGCGAGGCGCTCGCCCTCCTCGGTGAGCTGGAGGTGGCGATCACCCTCGACGGTGAGCAGGCCGTCGCGCTCCATCCGGGCGACGGTCTGGGAGACGGTCGGGCCGCTCTGGTGCAGACGCTCGGCGATCCGGGCACGCAGCGGGACGATGCCCTCCTCGACCAGCTCGTAGATGGTCCGCAGGTACATCTCCGTGGTGTCGATGAGGTCGCTCACGCCTCCATCCTACGGGCAGGCAAGGCTTCCCTTTGCTCTTGCTGTGGCCGAAGGTGACGCAGGGCACGGACCCGTAAAGTTGCCGGTGTCAACCATTTGGCGTAAAGTTGACCCCATCAACCATTAGGTACGCAACCAAGCGCCCGTCCGTACGAGAGATCAGAGATACATGTCGCAGGACGTCACCGTCGCCGCTCCGGCTGAGCAGGCACCCATGTCGCACAAGGAGATCCTCGAGGCACTCTCGGGTCTCCTGATCGCGATGTTCGTCGCGATCCTCTCCAGCACCGTGGTCACCACGGCGCTGCCCACCATCGTCTTCGACCTGCACGGCACCCAGACCGGCTACACCTGGGTCCTGGTCGCCACCATGCTCGCGATGACCGCTACCACCCCGATCTGGGGCAAGCTCGCCGACCTGTTCAGCAAGAAGCTGCTGATGCAGATCGCGCTGCTCGTCTACGTGTCCGGCTCGGCGCTCGCAGGTCTGTCGCAGTCCATGTCGATGCTGATCGGCGCCCGGGTCATCACCGGTCTCGGTGTCGGCGGCGTGATGGCGCTGATCCAGATCATCATCGGCTCGATGGTCTCCCCGCGCGAGCGCGGCCGCTACTCCGGCTACATCGGCGCCTCGTTCGGTCTCGCGACCCTGCTCGGCCCGCTCGTCGGCGGCGTCATCGTCGACAGCGCCTTGGGCTGGCGCGGCTGCTTCTACGTCGGCCTGCCGTTCGCGATCATCGCGTTCGTCGTGCTGCAGATGAAGCTCCACCTGCCCACCATCAAGCGTGAGGTCAAGATCGACTACCTGGGCGCGACCCTGCTCATGGGCGGCGTCAGCATCCTGCTGATCTGGGTCTCCCTGGCGGGCCAGCAGTTCGAGTGGGCCTCCTGGACCACCGTCGCGATGGTCGTCGGCGGCCTGGTCGTGCTGGGTCTCGCGATGCTGGTGGAGGCCAAGCACGCGGCCGAGCCGATCATCCCGCTTCAGCTCTTCAAGGACCGCACCATCTCGCTGGCCACCTTCGCCGCGATCATGGTCGGCGTCGCGATGCTCTCGGCCACCACGTTCATGGCCGAGTACTTCCAGACCGCCCGCGGCATGAGCCCGACCCACGCCGGTCTGATGTCGCTGTCGATGGTCGTCGGCCTGATGAGCACCAGCATCATCTCCGGTCGCATGATCAGCAGCACCGGCAAGTGGAAGATCTGGCTCGTGTGGGGCATGGTCGCCGTCACCGCCGGCACGGCGCTGCTCGGCACGATCGACCACACCACCTCGCTGTGGGTGGTCGGCACGTGGATGTTCATCCTCGGTGCGGGCCTCGGCTGCACCCAGCAGAACCTCATCCTCGCGGTGCAGAACAACGTCGACCAGGCGAACATCGGCGCCGCCAGCTCGGTGGTCGCGTTCTTCCGCACGCTCGGCGGCGCGATCGGCGTCAGCGTCTTCGGCGCGATCCTGTCGCACCAGGTCATCTCGAAGGTGACCCACGGCGTCCCGGCGCTCATCTCCGGCGGCCTTGTGACGCCGGCTGAGGCCAAGTCGCTCAGCGCGGGCAGCGTCGAGACCTCGGGGACCCTGCCGCCGGCCCTGGGCCGTCTGCTCGAAGCCGCCAACGGCGACGCGACCGGACACATCTTCCTGTTCGCGGTACCGTTCGCGGCGCTGGCCCTGATCACCGTGCTGTTCATCAAGGAGGGCACGCTGCGGACCACGCTGGACACGATCAAGGAGCCGGAGATCGACATGGAGCTCGCTGCCGAGCTGGAGATCGGCGAGGCCCTGAAGGGTTCGCGGAAGTGAGCGAGCGGAGCGCAGCGTTCGATGCGGTGACCGCGGAGCTGCGGGTCATCGGGCGACGGATGAAGCAGGTGATCGCGGAGCGCGCGACCGCCATCCACCCGCAGCTGCAGTCCGCCTCGTACTACCTGCTCGTCCACCTCGTCGAGAACGGCCCGACGCGCGGCAGCGAGCTGGCGTGCCAGTTCGGCATCGACAAGGGCGCGATCAGCCGACAGATCCAGCACCTGGTGGACCTCGGCCTCGCGGAGCGGACCCCGGACCCGGAGGACGGCCGCGCCCAGCTCGTCTCCGCCAGCGAGGAAGCGGTCCGGCTGATCGACGAGACCGTCGCCAAGCAGCGCAGGGTCTGGCGCGAGCAGCTCGCCGACTGGTCCGACGCCGAGCTCGCCTCGCTCGCCGCACAGCTGGGTCGCTTCAACACCGATCTCGGCTGAGTACCTACGGACAACACCACGGCGGTCGCTCCCACCAGGGAGCGACCGCCGTTCTGCATGTGATCGGGCGCTCGGCCGCCTACGCGACCTCCTCCTCGTCGTCCAGGCCGCCGGCGAACTGCGACTGGTAGAGGCGGGCGTACGCGCCGCCCGCGGCGAGGAGCTCGTCGTGGGTGCCCTGCTCGACGATCGCGCCGGCCTCCATCACCAGGATCAGGTCCGCGTCGCGGATCGTGGAGAGCCGGTGCGCGATGACGAACGAGGTCCGGTCCGACCGCAGCGCCGCCATCGCCTGCTGCAGCAGCAGCTCGGTGCGGGTGTCGACGCTCGAGGTGGCCTCGTCCAGGATCAGCAGGTCGGGCTGGGCGAGGAACGCCCGCGCGATCGTGATCAGCTGTCGCTCGCCGGCCGACAGCTTGCCGCCGTCGCCCTCGATGAGGGTGTTGTAGCCCTCCGGGAGGGAGTGCACGAACCGGTCGACGAAGGTCGCGCGAGCCGCCTCGAGCATCTCCTCCTCGGTCGCGTCGGGCCGGGCGTACGTGATGTTGTCGCGGATCGTGCCCTCGAAGAGCCAGGTGTCCTGCAGCACCATGCCGATCCGGCTGCGCAACGCGGCGCGGGGCATCGCGGTGATGTCGACGCCGTCGAGCGTGATCCGCCCCGAGCGCAGCTCGTAGAACCGCATGATCAGGTTGACCAGCGTGGTCTTGCCGGCTCCCGTCGGGCCGACGATCGCGACCGTCTGGCCGGGGCTGGCCACCAGCGAGAGGCCCTCGATGAGGGGCGTCTCCTCGTCATAGCGGAAGGAGACGTGCTCGAAGCGCACCTCTCCCCCGCCCACCGGGACGGAGGCGCCGGAGCCCGCCTCGACGACGGGGTCCAGGCGCTGCTCGTCGGCGTCGAGCAGCTCGAAGACACGCTCGGCCGACGCGACGCCCGACTGCAGCAGGTTGGTCATCGAGGCGACGGTGGTCAGCGGCTGGGTGAACTGGCGGGAGTACTGGATGAAGGCCTGCAGGTCGCCGACGGTGATGTGGCCGCCCGAGACCCGTAGACCGCCGATGACGGCGACGAGGACGAACTGGATGTTCCCCACGAACATCATCAGCGGCATGATCAGGCCGCTGACGAACTGAGCGCGGAACGACGCGTCGTAGAGCCCGTCGTTCTGGTCGCGGAAGATCCGCTCGACCTCGTCCTGACGCCCGAAGACGGTGACGAGCTCGTGGCCCGAGAAGGTCTCCTCGATGTGCGCGTTGAGCGCACCCGTGCGCCGCCACTGGGCGATGAACTGCCCCTGCGACCGCTTCATCACGTTGCCGGTCAGGAACATCGCCACCGGCACGCAGACCAGCGCGACCAGGGCCAGCAGTGGACTGATCCAGAACATCTGGATCAGCACGAAGACCACCGTCAGCAGCGAGGTGAGCAGCTGCGACATGGTCTGCTGCAGGGTCTGGCTGACGTTGTCGATGTCGTTGGTGACGCGGGACAGCAGCTCGCCGCGCGGCTGTCGGTCGAAGTACTCCAGCGGCAACCGGTTGACCTTGTCCTCGACGTCGGCGCGCAGCCGCTGGATGGTGCGCTGCACCACGCCGTTCATGATCCAGCCCTGGGCGCCGGCCAGCAGCGAGCCGAGCAGGTAGACCGCGAGCACGATCTCGAGGCGGTGGGCCAGCGCGGTGAAGTCGATGCCGGCGCCACCCCGCTGCTGGCTGAACCAGCCGTCGACGATCACGTTGGTGGCGTGGCCCAGCAGGCGCGGGCCCAGCGACATCAGGAAGACCGAGACCACCGCGAGCGAGACGACGCTGATCGCGGCGGCGCGCTCGGGGGTCAGGCGGTGGATCAGGCGCCGGGTCGAGGCCTTGAAGTCGTGCGCCTTCTGGCCGACCTGGCCGCCACCCATCGGGCCGGGGCCGTGCTGAGCGACGATCCGCTCGGTGACCTTCATCTGGCCACTCTTCGTGGACTCGGACATCAGGCCGCCTCCTCCGCGCTCAGCTGGGAGGCGACGATCTCCTGGTACGTCGCGCAGGTCTCGAGCAGCTCGTGGTGGGTGCCGCGGCCGACCACCAGCCCGTCCTCGAGCACGATGATCAGGTCGGCGTCGCGGATCGTGGAGACGCGCTGGGCGACGATCACCACGGTGGCATCGCGCGTCTCGGGCGCGAGCGCGGCGCGCAGCCGGGCGTCGGTGGCCAGGTCGAGCGCGCTGAAGGAGTCGTCGAACAGATAGATCTCCGGCTTGCGGACCAGCGCCCGCGCGATCGCGAGCCGCTGCCGCTGCCCTCCGGAGAAGTTGCTGCCGCCCTGCACCACCGGCGACTCCAGCCCGTCCTCGAGCGTCTCGACGAAGTCACGCGCCTGTGCGACCTCGAGGGCGTGCCAGAGCTCCGCGTCGGTGGCGTCCGGCTTGCCGTGCAGCAGGTTGGAGCGGATCGTGCCGGTGAAGAGGAACGCCTTCTGCGGCACCAGCCCGAGTCGGCTGTGCAGCGCGTGGGGATCGAGGAGACGTACGTCCACGCCGTCGACCAGGACGCGGCCGGCGGTCGCGTCGAAGAGCCGCGGGATGAGGTTGACGAGGGTGGTCTTGCCGGCGCCGGTGGAGCCGATCACCGCGACCGTCTGGCCGGGGCGGGCCGACAGGCTGACGTCGGCGAGGACGGGCGACTCGGCGCCCGGGTAGGTGAACGCGACGTTCTCCAGGTCGAGCTCGCCGTGGCTGCGCACCTCGGTGATGCCCGCGGTCGGCGGGACGACGCTGGAGACGGTGTCGAGGACCTCGGCGATGCGGTCGGCGCAGACGGTCGAGCGCGGTATCTGCATCAGCAGGAAGGTCCCCATCATGACCGACATCAGGATGAGCATGAGGTAGGAGAGGAACGCCGTCAGCGGGCCGACCATCATCCCGTCGGCGACCCGGTGCCCGCCGAACCAGAGCACGGCGACGCTGGCGGCGTTGACCACCAGCATCACCAGCGGGAACATCATCGCCATCCAGCGGCCCGCGGCCATCGAGACGGCGGTGAGGCCGTCGTTGGCGTCGCCGAAGCGGGCCGTCTCGAGGGGCTCGCGGACGAAGGCGCGCACCACCCGGATGCCGGTGAGCTGCTCGCGCAGCACCCGGTTGACGCTGTCGATCCGGGTCTGGACGAGGCGGAAGTTGGGCACCATCCGGCTGACCACGAAGCCGACGGCGGCGAACAGGACCGGGACGACGACCGCGAGCAGCCAGCTCAGCCGGAGGTCCTGGCGCATCGCCATGATGACGCCGCCGACCATCATGATCGGGATGGTGACCGCCATCGTGCAGCCCATCAGGCCGAGCATCTGGACCTGCTGCACGTCGTTGGTGTTGCGGGTGATCAGGGACGGGGCGCCGAAGCCGCCGACCTCCTTGCCGCTGAAGCTCCCGATCCGGTGGAAGAGGTCGCGGCGCAGGTCACGGCCGAAGGCCATCGCCGAGCGTGCCCCGAAGTAGACGGCGCCGATCGAGCACGCGATCTGGACCAGCGAGACGAGCAGCATCACGGCGCCCTTGCGGACGATGTAGCCGTTGTCGTTGAGCAGGACGCCCTTGTCGATGATGTCGGCGTTGACGCTCGGCAGCAGCAGCGCCATCAGCGTGCTGACGAACTGCAGCACCACCACGACGGCGAGCCACTTCTTGTACGGGGTCAGGTAGTCGCGCAGGACGCGAAGCAGCATGCGATCTCCGGTCGAGAAGTCAGTTGTTGCGGTTCGAGAGGTCAGATCTCGAGGATCGAGTGGTCAGTGTGCGTCAGGGCGCCAGTCGATGAGTGGTCCAAGCGTCACGGTTTCGGACGTAGACGAGCCGGTCGTGCATCCGGCCGATCCGGCCCTGCCAGAACTCCACGCTCGTGGGGACCACGCGGTAGCCGCCCCAGTCGCCAGGGACCGGGACGTCCTGCCCGGCGAAGCGGGCCTCGGCGGCCGCGTACGCCTCGTCGAGCTCGCCGCGCCCCGCGACGACCTCCGACTGGTGCGAGGCCCAGGCGCCCAGCTGGGAGCCACGCGGACGCTGCGCGAAGTAGGCGGCGACCTCCGCGCGCGGCAGCGGCACCGCGGTGCCCTCGACGCGCACCTGGCGCTCCAGGTCGTGCCAGGGGAAGAGGAGTGCGATCCGCGGGTCGGCGGCCAGCGCCCGGCCCTTGCGGGAGGCCTGGTTGGTGTAGAAGACGAAGCCGTCGGCGTCGAACGACTTCAGCAGCACGAACCGCGATGAGGGAGCCCCGTCCGAGTCGGTGGTGGAGACCACCATCGCGTTGGGCTCGCGCACCCCGGCCGTACGCGCCTCGACGTACCAGCGCTCGAACATCACCACCGGGTCGGGCGCCAGATCAGCCTCGCTCAGACCGCCCCTGCTGTACTCCTCACGCGCGGTTGCCAGATCCATGGACACGAGACTAGACGCCCTGCCGGCCGTGCTGTTCAGGCGCTGGGCCAGCGTGAGAGCGTGAGGGTTGCCCTCTCGGCGAGGTCGTCCGGCAGAATGCCCGACGGACTCCGAGAAGTAAGGACTGAGGATGACCGAGGTACACCACGGGCTTGAGGGCGTCGTCGCGTTCGAGACGCAGATCGCCGAGCCCGACAAGGAGGGCTCCGCGCTCCGCTATCGCGGCGTCGACATCGAGGAGCTCGCCGGCCGGGTGCCGTTCGAGAAGGTCTGGGGCCTGCTGGTCGACGGCACCTTCGCGCCGGGGCTGCAGCCCGCCGAGGCGTACTCCCTGCCCGTCCACACCGGTGACGTCCGCGTCGACCTGCAGTCCGCGATCGCCCAACTGGCGCCCGCGTTCGGGATCACCTACACCTACGACTCGACGCCGGAGAAGGTCCGCGAGGACCTCGGCCGCGTCGCCGTCATGGTTCTCGCCTGGGCCGGCCAGTCCGCTCGCGGTATCGGCCACCCGGTCGTCCCGCAGCGCGAGGTCGACAAGGGCCAGACCCTGGCCGAGCGCTTCCTCATCCGCTGGCGCGGCGAGGCTGATCCGCGTCACGCCAAGGCGATCGACGCCTACTGGTCCAGCGCCGCCGAGCACGGCATGAACGCCTCCACCTTCACCGCCCGCACCATCACCTCCACCGGTGCGGACGTCGCGGCCGCCATGTCGGGCGCCATCGGCGCCATGTCCGGCCCGCTGCACGGCGGCGCCCCCTCCCGCGTGCTCGGCATGATCGAGGACGTCGAGCGGATCGGCGACGCCCGCAAGTACATCAAGGGGCTGCTCGACTCCGGTGAGCGCCTGATGGGCTTCGGCCACCGCGTCTACCGCGCCGAGGACCCGCGGGCCCGGGTGCTGCGCCGCACGGCCAAGGAGCTCGGCGCCGAACGCTACGCCGTCGCCGAGGCCCTCGAGCAGGCCGCCCTGGCCGAGCTGCGCGAGCGTCGCCCGGACCGCGTGCTCGAGACCAACGTGGAGTTCTGGGCGGCCATCGTCCTGGACTTCGCCGACATCCCGGCGCACATGTTCACCTCGATGTTCACCTGCGCCCGCACGGGTGGCTGGTCGGCGCACATCCTGGAGCAGCGCACCACCGGTCGTCTGATCCGCCCGTCGGCCGTCTACACCGGCCCCGCCACCCGCCCGGCCTCGGCCATCGAGGGCTGGGACGGCGCCTGGGCTCAGTAACCCGCCTCGCCACAGGGTCACGGTGACCTCTTGCGGCGAGAGTGACCCTTCCTAGAGGTCACTCTCGGCGCAAGAGGTCACGGTGACCCTGTGGCGTCTCCGGGGTCAGAGCCGCTTGGCGAAGCAGCGGCAGAGCGGGTGCTCGGCGTAATGCCCGAACGGCTCCACCAGCTCGTAGCCCGCGGCCCGGTAGAGCCCGACGGCAGCGACCTGTGGCGCGCCCGTCGAGAGCACGAGCGCCTCGTGGCCCGCGGCCCGTGCCGTCTCCTCCAGGTGGGCCAGCACCACGCGCGACAGGCCCTGGCCCCGCAGCTCGTCGACGACGTACATCCGCTTGATCTCCGCCAGGCGGGAAGTGCCGAGCCGGGTCAGGTCGTCGCGTCGGCGCCAGCCTCCGGCGGCCACCGGCCGGCCGTCGAGATACCCGACGACGAAGTGTCCGATCGGCGCGACGAAGTCCTCGGCGTGGGTCTCGTCGGCGTCGCCGCCGTCCTCGCCGCCGTAGAGCGCGACGTAGAACGCCAGCGCGCCCGCGACGAGCATCCGGGCGTCGGGATGGTCCAGCCGTACGTCACGCAGCTCCAGCACGGGCTTCACGCTAGAGGCGGCCGCAACCCGTTTCAGGCCAGCGCGGTCCCGCAGGCGTCGCAGAAGCGGGCGCCGGCATCGTTGCGCACACCGCACGTCGAGCAGTACGGCCCGCTCGCCGCGGACCCGGGCTGCTCCTTGCCGATGCCCAGGATGCCGGCACCGTCGGTGAGGTAGGACGCGGTGTCCTTGAGGACCGGCGCGGCCTCGCCCGCGACGTAGCGCGACGCGGCGCCGAGGAAGCCGGCCTGGAGCATCCACCCGCCGACGGCGAGCAACGGTAGCCCCGCGAAGACCATCCAGAAGTTCCCCGGCCCGGAGTCCTCGCTGAAGGGCTCGGCGTTGAACGAGTGGAAGAAGGAGACCATCCCGCCGATCACGAGACCCAGGGCGATCAGGCTGACGATGGTCCCCCCGACCCGCAGGAACGTGCGGACGCCGGACTGCTGCCGAAGACCGGGGCTGGTGACCATGGATGGCTCCTATTTCTGTGACGGCGCGTGCGACTGGGACAATTCCCACGACGAACCAGCCGAAACAGAAGGTTGCCCGATGACTGCCGCTGATCTCCGGATTCCCGCCGACCTTCTGCCCGCCGACGGCCGCTTCGGCTCGGGCCCGTCCAAGGTCCCGGACGGCCGTCTCGAGGGGCTGGCCGCGACCGGCCGCTCGCTCATCGGCACCTCGCACCGCCAGCCTCCGGTGAAGCAGCTGGTCGGGCGGGTCCGCGCGGGCCTCTCCGAGCTCTTCGCCCTGCCCGAGGGGTACGAGGTCGTGCTCGGCAACGGCGGCTCGATCGCGTTCTTCTCGCTCGCCACGTACGCGCTGATCCGCGAGCGCAGCCAGCAGGTGGTGTACGGCGAGTTCGCGAAGAAGTTCGCCTCGGAGGCCCAGGCCGCGCCGTGGCTGGGCGACCCGACGATCGTCTCCGCCCCGCACGGCACCCTCGCGGTCCCGGTCGCCGAGGAGAGCGTGGACGTCTATGCCTGGACCCACAACGAGACGTCGACCGGCGTGATGTCGCCGGTGCTGCGTCCCGATGGCGCGACCGCGGACCAGCTCACCCTCGTCGACGCGACCTCCGCGGCCGGCGGCCTGCCGCTGGACGTACGACAGAGCGACGTCTACTACTTCGCTCCGCAGAAGTCGTTCGCCTCCGACGGCGGGCTGTGGGTCGCGCTGATGTCGCCGGCCGCGATCGCGCGCGCCGAGGAGATCGCGGCCTCGGGCCGCCACATCCCAGCGTTCTTCGGTCTCGCCGACGCGATCAAGCAGTCGCGGCAGGACCAGACGGTCAACACCCCGGCGGTCGCCACGCTGTGGCTGATGGCCGAGCAGATCGACTGGATGAACGGCGCCGGCGGCCTGGACGGCATGGTCGTGCGCACCACCGCCAGCTCCACGGCCCTCTACGACTGGGCCGAGGCCTCCTCGTACGCCTCGCCCTTCGTCGCCGAGCCGGCGCACCGCTCGCTCGTCGTGGGCACCATCGAGCTCGACCCGGCCATCGACCGGGGCGTCGTGATGGACGTGCTGCGCGCCAACGGCATCGTCGACGTCGACGCGTACCGCGGCGTCGGCACCAACCAGCTGCGCATCGCGATGTACCCCTCGGTGGACGCCGCCGACGTCACCGCGCTGACCCAGTGCATCGACCACGTGGTGGCCCACCTCTAGGACATCGTCCGACGCGACGCGCGTCGATCTGAGGTAGCGGATCGGGAGGACTCCCGATGTGGCCGCCTACCTCAGACGCCGAGGCTCGTCGCATGAGCCTTTACGACCCCACCTCCGTCCACGCCGAGCACGCCTACCGCTCGGAGCAGATCCGCAAGCAGATCGTCGACGCGCACCACGCCCGCGAGCTGCGCAAGCAGCGTCGCCGGCACCGCCAGTCGCTGGCGATCATCCGCTGGTATCTCGGATGACCGCAGCCCCGTCAGCGGGGATCATGTCTGATGTGGTGCACGCCAGCCGGACCCTGATCGGACGCGACGAGGAGCTCGACGAGCTCGAGCAGCGGCTCACCGCGGCGACCGCGCGCAGCCACGTGCTGCTCGCCGGCGACGCCGGCGTCGGCAAGACCCGGATCCTCCAGGAGCTGTGCGCCCGGACCCGGTCCGCCGGCGCTCAGGCGTACGTCGGCCACTGTCTGGACCTCGGCGAGTCGGCGCTGCCCTACCTGCCCTTCTCCGAGCTGCTCGACCGGGTCGCCGGCGACGTGCCGGAGATGGTCGAGGAGGTCGGTCGCGACTACCCCGACCTGGGTCGCCTGCAGCCCGTGCGGCGACTCCTCGGCGCCCGGGGCGACGCGGGCGGCGACGTCGACCGGATGCAGCTGTTCGCCGGCGTCCAGGCCCTGCTCGAGGCACTCGCCGCCCGCGCACCGCTGCTCGTCGTCATCGAGGACGTGCACTGGGCCGACCAGTCCACGCGTGAGCTGTTGACGTTCCTGCTCACCCGGCCGCTGACCGGCCCGGTCTCCATCGTCGCCAGCTACCGCACCGACGACCTCCACCGCCGTCACCCGCTGCGCCGCCAGGTCGCCGAGTGGTCGCGGCTGACCGGGGTCGCCCGGATCGCGCTCGCCCCACTCGGCGAGGCGGAGGTCCGCTCGCTGGTCAGCGCCCTCGACCCGCAGGCGAGCGAGCCCGAGAAGGCCGCCATCGTGGCCCGGGCGGAGGGGAACGCGTTCTTCGTCGAGGAGCTCGTCGGCGCCGCCAACGGACCCGACCGGTGGGTGCCGGACGAGCTCGCCGACGTGCTGCTGGTCCGGCTGGACCGGCTCGGCGTGCACGCCCGTGACTTGGTCCGTACCGCCGCGGTCGCCGGCCGTACGGTCTCGCACACCCTGCTGGCCGCCGTCACCGATCTGAGCGGCGACACCCTCGACAACGCCCTGCGCGAGGCGATCGAGGCCCACGTCCTCGTCGCCGGCGAGGGGGCGTACTCGTTCCGCCACGCGCTGCTCGGCGAGGCCGTCTACGACGACCTCCTGCCCGGCGAGCGCGCCCGGCTGCACGCCCGGTACACCGCTGCCCTGTGCTCGGGCACCGCGCCGGGGACGTCCGCCGACCTGGCCCGGCACGCCCGGCTCGCCGGCGACCTCGACACCGCCCTGGCCGCGAGCATCCGCGCCGGGCGCGACGCGGCGGCGATGGCGGGGGCCGAGGAGGCCGCGACCCAGCTCGAGTACGCCCTCCAGCTGCTCACCGATCCGGCGCGGCGGCTGCCGGAGGGCGAGTCGCTGGCGCGCGTCGCGGAGGCCGCGACCGAGGCCCTGCTCGCCGGTGGTCACACCAGTCGCGCCGCCCGGCTCGCCGCCGACCAGCTGGCGCACTGCCCCGAGGACGCCAGCGAGGACCGGGCCCGGCTGCTCACCGTCCTGGCGATCAGCCTCGCGCTGATCGACGACACCACCCACGACCGCGACGCGGTCGGGGCCTCCCGGGAGGCGGTCGCGCTGAGCGTCGATGCCCCGGCCGGTCTCCGGGCCCGGATCCTGGCCAACCACGCCCAGGTGCTGCACATGGTGCGCCACCCCGACGCCGAGCAGGTGGGCGTCGAGGCGCTGGCCTACGCCGAGGCGCACAACCTGCCCCGCATCGCCTCGGCGGTGGCCTCGACCCTGAACTCCGGCGGCCGGTCCCGGACCTCGCCGGAAGCCTTCCGCGAGCAGACGCGGATCGCGATCGAGCGGGCGGCCGACGCGGGCAACGTCTCCGCCGAGCTGCAGGCCCGATTCATCCTGGGGCGCTCGTACGAGGACGAGGCCGACTGGCCCGCGGCCGAGGCGGCGTTCCGCTCGGCGGTCACGCTCGCCGATCGGTCCGGGCTGCCGTGGGCGCCCTACGCCTTCGAGTCCCGCTTCCAGCTCGCCTGGGTGCTCGCGACCGACGGGCGCTGGGACGAGGCGCTGACCGTGCTGGCGATCGCCGCTCCGGGTGCCCCGACGACGCCGTACGCGGCACTCGACGCCCTGCGCCTCTCGATCCTCCAGGGACGCGGCGAGCAGGTCCCGACCCGGGTCCATCGGGGCCAGTGGGCCGTCGACGGCCTGGTCACCGTCTACAGCGCCGGGGTCGAGATGCGCGCCGCGGCGAGCGGGCCCGCGGTGATGGCGGCGTACGGCGACGCGCACGACACGCTCGCCCGGATCTGGGGCGAGCGGTACGGCGCCGGGACCCGCTTCGTCGCGACCGCTCTCGGTCGCATCGCCGACCTGGTCGCGGGCGCCGAGGTCGACGCGGACGGGCTCGCGCGGGTCCCCGACGCGATGGCGTTGCTGGCCGCGAACGCGCGCCTCGCGGCGCCGCAGTACGAGGATGCCGGCTGGGGACCCGAGGGCCGTGCCTGGATCGCCCGCGCCGGTGCCGAGCAGCTGCGCCTGTCGTGGCTGCTCGAGGGCGACGAGCCGTCGCCGGAGCTGGTGACGGCGTGGCAGGAGACCGAGGCCGCCTTCGAGGAGTTCGGCCACGTGCACGAGCTGGCGATGGTCCGTACGGTCCTGGCCGGGCTCCTGCGCGCGACCGGCGACCGGGACGGCGCCCGCCGGGTGGCGAACCTGGCGCGGGAGGCGGCGCTGAGGCTCGGCGCGCGGCCGCTCCTGGAGCGTCTGGGCCCCGACCGCACGGCCGCCGCGCCGGGCGGCGCTCCCGCCGATGGGGTGGCGCTCACCGCACGGGAGGCGGAGATCCTCGCGCTGGTGTCCGACGGGATGAGCAACGGCGAGGTGGCCAAGCGGCTGTTCATCAGCACCAAGACCGTGTCGGTCCACGTCTCGAACATCCTGGCCAAGCTGGGTGCCGCGAGCCGCACCGAGGCGGCCGCGATCGCCCGGCGACGGGGCCTGCTCGCCTGAGGCCCTGCTAGGCGTCGTCCTCGTTGGCGATCAGCCGCAGCGTCGCGCGCTCCAGCGCGACCTGCCGCTCGTCGGGGTTCGCATAGGTGCGCGACGTGGCGCGCGCGATGGTGCGGCCCTCCTCGTACGCGCTGACCACCCGCGGGTCGACGTACGAGCTGCGCGCCAGGGCCGGGGTGTTGCCCAGGAACTCCGAGACCTCACGCATCGCGGCCGCGACCACCCGCTTGCGGGCCGCCGCTGACGCCGCCTCGGGTGCCTCCGCGAGCGCGGCCGCCGCCAGCACGGTGGCGTGCCACGTGCGGAAGTCCTTCGCCGTCGCGTCGACCCCGGTGACCTCACGGACATACTCGTTGACCAGCTGCGGCAGCATCGCCTTCCACACCCGTCCGTCGCGGTACGCCAGCAGCTGCTCACCGCCGCGCCGGCGGCGCATCACCTGCAGCGCCTCGTCGACCATCGCGTCGTCGATCTCGATGCGGTGATCGACCCCGGACTTCCCGGTGAAGACGAAGACGAGCCGGTCCTGCACGCGTCGCACGTGCTGGCGCTGCAGCGTGGTCAGTCCGAAGGACCCGTGCGCGTCCAGGTAGACGTCGTTGCCGATCCGGAAGTAGCCGAGATCCATCAGGCGCACCGCGACCGCGCAGGCGCGCTCGCGCGGCATCCCGTCACGGCGCAGGTCGGTGAGGATCCGCTGCCGGGCCGTGCCGAGCGCGCGACCGAAGTCGAGGACCCGGTCGAACTTCTCCGCGTCGCGCCGGGTGCGCCAGTCCGGGTGGTAGAGGTACTGCCGGCGACCGGCCGCGTCGGTGCCCACCGCCTGCAGATGCCCGTTCGCGTACGGGGTGATCCAGACGTCCGTCCACGCCGGCGGGATGGCCAGCGCCCGGATCCGCGCGACCTCCTCGGGTCCCAGCGGTGAACCGTCCTGGTCGCGGTAGGCGAAGCCCCTTCCGGCCCGCCTGCGCGTCCAGCCGGGCTGCTCGGGAGATGTACGCCTCAGCCGGACCATGCGGCGCAGTACCCGCTCAGGGGCGCCGCAATGACCGCAGGAATCCGCCGAGGGCGACCGCGGCCGCTCCGCCGCCGAGGACCCACGGCCACCACGCTCCGCCGGACTCCCCCGTCGTGCCGGTGACCGTGCTGTCGCCCTGCGGCTGATCGCTTCCCGGACCCGCGGGCCGATGCGCAGCCGACGGGAGCGCGCCGGCCGGGAGCCGCATCGAGACCACCTCGGAGTGCACGCCCTCGCTGGAGAGCCAGACGGTGCCCTCGGCGGCGACGCCGACGCCCTCGCCCTGGTCCTGGCGCGGCAGCGGGAAGGAGGCGATCTTGTCCATCGACGGCCAGCGGTACGTGGTGGCGGTGAAGTAGCCGCGCACGATCACCGCGTCCCCGCCGGGCAGGAAGGCGCCGTCGGTGGCCATCGGCAGCACCGCGGCGATCGGGAGCAGCGGGTTGTCCTGGCCGGCGACGAGCCGCTGCGGGGCCGCGTAGAGCGTGCCCCCGAGCCAGCCCTTCGTGGCGACGTAGAGCCGTCCGGTGGCGGGGTCGCACAACAGGGTCTCGGCGTCGTGGGCGCCGTCGGGATAGGACAGGGAGTAGATCGTCGGGTGCACGGTCCGCTCGCCGCGCCCCACGGGGACCCTCGCGACCTGGACATGCTCGCGCGAGGCGGTGTTGTCACCGATGTCGCCGACCCACACGTCCCTCCCGGAGGGCGCGGGGGCGAGCGCCTCGACGTCGCGCGGGCTCTGCGACCAGTGGGTCACCCCGACCGTACGACCGGCGTCGTCGACGACGAAGACCCGGCCGGTGTCACCCGAATCGTTGGTGGTCGCCCAGAGCCGATCCGTACCGTGCGCCCCGCCCACCACGACGAGTGCGGAGGCCTCGTCGATCGCCGGGTCCTGGAGGGTGAACCCGCCTGCAGGAGCCGATGCGGCGAGGACCAGCGCGGCCAGCCCTCGCATCGCAAGCATCAGAGCCCGAGCAGCTCACCCAGCTTGGGCTTGATCGCCCACGCCGCGATGAGCTCGTCGTACTCCTTCTTCACGCTGCCGCCCTTGACCGGGCCGCCGGTGCGGACCGCACGCAGGAGCGTGTTGCGCGGCGTGTGCTGGCTCTCCACGAACTGCACCACGTCGACCTTGTACCCGCTCAGCCGCAGCAGGGAGGCGCGGACGGCATCGGTCATCGTGTCGGCGAACCGCTCGCGCAGGATGCCGTGCCGCGTGATCATCGCGTACGGGGACGGGGTGGGCGTGCGGCGCAGCTGCGCCGCGATGTCGTGGTGACAGCAGGGCGCGGCGAGCACCAGCGGCGCCTCCCACGCGATGGCGTGGGCGAGGGCGTCGTCAGTCGCCGTGTCGCAGGCGTGCAGCGCGAGGACCACGTCGGGCGCCTGCTCGAGCTGGACGCCGTCGATCGTGCCGACCACGAACTCCGCATGCACGCCGAGCTTCTCGGCGACCTTGGTGTTGTGCCGGGCCGACTGCTCCTTCACATCGACGCCGGTGACGACGACGGGCAGACCGCGGACCTCGGTGAGGTAGCGCTGGGCGGCGAAGGTGAGATAGCCGTTGCCGCAGCCCAGGTCGACGATCCGCAGTGGCTCCTCGGCGGTGGGGCGGCGCAGCTTCTTGGCCGCCCAGGCGTCGTCGATCGCGGCGGAGAGCTGGCGCAGGAACTCCTCGACCTGGCGGTACTTCGCCTGTCGGCTCGGCTTGAGCCGGCCGTCCTTGTCGGAGAGGCCCAGCGCGATGAAGACCGCGTCGTCCTCGGGCAGCAGCCGCTCCTTGGGCTGGTCGTGCGAGCGGTCGACGACCGGCTCGCCGCTCTCGGCGTCGCCCGCCACCGCCGCCGCCTTGGTGGCGGTGGTGACCAGGGCCGTGTGCGGCGTCTTCGCCTCGATGGTGGTCTCGGTCTCGATCCCGTCGACCAGCGCGGTCACCGTCCAGCGACCGAACGGCACGTCCAGCAGCGCGTCCAGGGCCTCCAGGTCGCCGACGGGGTGGTTGGCGGTGAAGGCCTGCGTGGCGTCGTACGTGGTGATCTGCAGGTGCGTGCCGGCCTTGAGGTCGACGTAGCGGATCTCGGCTCGTCGCCACTCGGGCGTCGTGCCGCGCTGCTTGCCGCTCGCGATCGCCTTGACCAGCACCTCGGGGTCGCGGATCTGCGACCGCATCCTGTTCAGGGCCCGGAGCAGCGGCTCCGAGGTGCGCTCACCGCCGCTCATCGGTTCACCAGCTGGGCGATGACGACGATCACCAGCAGGGCGACCAGGGCGGTCGGGATGATGAGTCGACGCTGGCGGGGGTTCACTTCGCGACCTTAGAAGCGAAGAGCTCCGCGAGGTGCATCGTGGGCACGTCGGCGAGGTCGTCGAGCTGGACCCGGCAGGACATGCCGTCTGCGAGGATGACCGCGTCCTTCGACGCACCGCGCACGGCCGGCATCAGGTGCGTCTCGGCGACCGCGACGGAGACCTCGTAGTGGCCCTGCTCGACGCCGAAGTTGCCTGCCAGGCCGCAGCAGCCCGCCACCTTGGTGACGACCGCACCCGCCTTCTCGAGCAGCGCCTGGTCGACCTTCCAGCCCATCACGGCGCTCTGGTGGCAGTGCGGCTGGGCGACGACCTCGACGCCCTCCAGGTCCGGCAGCGGCAGGTCGAGACGCGTGACGAGCTCGGCGAAGGTGAGCAGCCCGTCGGCCACGACCAGCGCCTCCGGGGAGTCGCTCAGCTCGAGGGAGTCCGAGCGGAGCGTGGCCGTGCAGGACGGCTCCAGGCCCAGCACCGGCACACCGCTGGAGATGTACGGCGCGAGCGTGCGGACCGTACGGTCCATGATCGCCTTGGCCTTGTCGAGCTGGCCGGTGGTGATCCAGGTCAGACCGCAGCAGGCGTCGTCCTGGATGACCTTGACCCGCAGGCCCTGCGCCTCGAGGAACTCGATGGCGGCCAGCCCCGAGCGCGGGAAGAAGTGGTCGGTGAAGGAGTCGGCCCACACCCACACGTCCGGCTGGTCCGGGGCGCCGGTCGTGGCACGAGCGCCGTCGGCGCGACGCAGCGTCCGGGTCGCGAACCGCGGCACCGACCGGCGCTGGTCGAGCCCCGCCATCGCCTTCGCGATCCGCGCGAACGGCGGGATCCGCATGAGGAGGTTGATCACGAACGCCAGCGGCGCGGCGAGGCGCGCCCACTTCGGCAGCTGGCCGAGGAAGAAGTGCGAGCGGGGGCGCCGCTCCCCCAGCACGTCGTGCTTCTGGTGCAGCGACTCGGACTTGTACGTCGCCATGTCGATGCCGCTGGGGCAGTCCGAGGAGCAGCCCTTGCAGGCCAGGCAGAGGTCGAGCGCCTCGCTGACGGCGGGATCGGCGAGGCCCTGCACCAGCGCGCCGTCGAGCGCCTCCTGCAGCACCCGCGAGCGACCGCGGGTGCTGTCCTTCTCGTCCATGGTGGCCAGGTACGAGGGGCACATCACGCCGTTGGTCTTGGGCGCGACGCACTTGCCGACGCCGGTGCAGCGGTGCACGGCCGCACCCAGGTCGCCGTCGTCATGGATCAGCTTGAGACCTGTCCGCGGACGCGCGCGCGGGCGCACCGGACGCAGGTCGTCGGTGATCGAGGCGGGCCCCGCGTCGGGGGCCGTGATGATGCCGGGGTTCATCAGGTTCTCGGGGTCGCAGACCGCCTTGACCTGCTGGAAGAGCTCGATGGAGGTCGCGTCGTACATGTACGGGAGCAGCTCGCCGCGCACGCGGCCGTCGCCGTGCTCGCCCGAGAGCGTGCCGCCGTACTCCTTGAGCTTGATCGCGCAGGCGGTCATGAAGTCGCGGAACAGCTGCGCCGACTCGGGCTTGCCGGCCTCGAACGGGAAGTCGATGCGGCAGTGGATGCAGCCGTCGCCGAAGTGGCCGTACGGGATGCCCTGCAGGTTGTGCGCGGCCAGGATCTCGTCGAAGTCGCGCAGCCAGGCGCCGAGGTGCTCGGGCGGGACGGCGGCGTCCTCCCAGCCGGAGTAGGCCGGGGTCTCCAGCGAGCGGCCGGCCAGGCCGGCGCCGTCCTCGCGGATGCGCCACAGCGCGGCGGCCTCGCCGGCGTCGGTGACCAGACGGGTCGCGAGCGCCCCGCCCGCAGCCTCGAGCCGGGCGGTGACGTCGCGGGCGTCGGCGCCCGCGACCTCGGCGAAGAGCCAGCCGCCACCCTTCGGCAGCTCGGGCACGGCCGAGCCCTTGGCGCGGACCAGCTCGACGATGCGCGCGTCGAGGCCCTCGCAGGCGATCAGGCGGCCCGGCGCGGCGGCGAGCAGGGCCGGTACGGCCTCGGCGGCTTCCGCCATCGTCGGGTAGCCGAGCACCAGCATGAGGCGGCCGGGCTCGTCGGTGACGAGGCGGACGGTGGTCTCCAGGACGGTCGCGAGCGAGCCCTCCGTACCGACCAGGAAGCGCTCGAAGCGGCGGCGTTCGGGCAGCAGGTGCTCGAGCGAGTAGCCCGACACCTGGCGGCCGAAGCGGCCGAACTCGGTCCGGAGGTGGGCCAGGTTGGCGTCGGCGATCGCGGCCAGCCGCTTCGCCGTGGCCGACACGGTCTCGCCGCCCCAGACGCCGTCGGAGAACGAGGCCCGCTCGCCGTTGCCGAAGATGACGTCCATCGCCTCGACGTTGTCGACGGTGCGGCCGTAGCCGAGCGCGCGCGAGCCGCAGGCGTTGTTGCCGATCATGCCGCCGATGGTGCAGCGGGGGTGCGTCGACGGGTCGGGCCCGAAGCGCAGGCCGTACGGCGCGGCGGCGCGCTGCAGGTCGGCGTGGACCACACCCGGCTCGATGCGGGCCGTACGGGCCTCGGGGTCGATCTCCAGCACCCGGTTGAAGCCACGGGTGTCGACGACGATGCCCGGGCCGACCGCGTTGCCCGCGATCGAGGTGCCGGCGCCGCGCAGCGTGACCGGGACGCCGAGGGCGCGGGAGGCGTCGTGCACCGCGAGCAGGTCCTCGATGCTGCGGGCCTTGACGACGGCCTGCGGGATGACCCGGTAGAGCGACGCGTCGGAGGAGTAGAGCGCCCGGGCGAGGGTCGAGTCGTCGACCTCGCGCAGACCCCGCGTGCGGAGCTCCGAGGCGAGGTCGGCAGCGGCCAGGTCACCAGTCAGCGTCACCTGGTCATTCTCCCATCGACGCCCCGAAGATCCGAACCAGGTCGTCCTCGGTAGGACGCTTGGGAGCGATCGAGAGCAGCCGCTCCTGCTTGAGCGCACCGTCGACCAGGTCCCCGACGTCGCCGTGGGTGTAGCCGACCTCACTCAGCCCGGCCGGCATCCCGATGTCGTCCATCAGGCTCCGCAGCACGGTCGGCAGCACGTCGGGCCCGTCTCCGGTCACCGCCGGGTCGAGCAGCCGCGCCGCCCGGAGGTGCCGCTCCGGCGAGGCGTCGTAGGTGAACCGGAACGCCTCCGCGGCCGTCAGCGCCACCGACATCCCGTGCGGGATCACCGGGTGCCCGGCCGGATAGCCGGCGGGTGTGTAGTCGCGGACGCGGCCGGCGATCGGGTACGCGTCCGCGTGCGGGATGTGCACGCCGGCGTTGCCGAAGCCGAGCCCCGCGAAGGTGGCGGCCTGCGCCATCTCCTCGCGCGCCGGCACATCCGAGCCGTCCCGCACGGCCCGGCGGAACGAGCTCGCCAGCAGGCTCATCGCCTTCTCCGACCACATGTCCGCGATCGGGTTCGCCCCGCAGTACGGCACCCGCGCCTCGGGCGCCTTGCGCTCGAAGGCGGTGTACGGCTTGGCGGTGTAGGACTCCAGCGCGTGGCACAGGATGTCCATGCCCGCGCTCGCGGTGACCATCGCCGGCTGGGTCAGGGTCAGCGCCGGGTCGACGATCGCCAGGGTGGGGCGCAGCGCGGCGTGCGAGATGCCGGTCTTCACCTTGAGCGCCAGCACGTCCAGGACACAGACCGTCGTCGACTCGGCCCCGGTCCCGGTGGTCGTCGGCACGGCGATCAGCGGCAGCAGATCGTTGACCGGGGCGACGGCCCTGCCGACCGGAGCGTTGACGTAGTCCATCAGCTCACCGGGGTTTGTCAGCAGCAGGTTGACCGCCTTCGCGGTGTCGATCGACGACCCGCCGCCCAGCGCCACGATCGCCTCGAAGGGACCCTCGGCACGAGCGAAGTCGATCGCGAGCGCGAACGAGGCGTCGGTCGGCTCGACGGAGACCCGGTCGAAGACCACCACCTCGACCCCGGCCGCTCGAGCCTGATCCGCGACGCGCGCAGGATGCCCCGTCGCCGCCACGCCGGCGTCGGTCACCAGCAGCACGCGCCGCGCACCGCGCCGAGCCAGCTCGAACCCGATCTCGTCCGAAGCCCCGGTCCCGAACTTCAGCGCCGGGGCCGCATAGGTGAACACCGTCTCAGTCACCCCAGCAACCTAGCCGAGGCCCGCGGCCCACTGAGGCGGGCCGACGGACAGCGCGCGTCAGCGCGAAGCCAGAGCCGTCCGCACGACCCCGCGCACCTCGACCGCACCCGACTCGATCTCGGCAACGGGGATCCACTGCACCGCGTCGGTCGTCTGGTCCTGCGGATCCCTCCGCACCTCGATCCCCGCAGGCACCGTCGCCGCGAAGATCAGATGGATCCCGTGGAAGTCCTCGTACCGCCCGCTCGGCGCCATCCCGGCGAAGGCGGCGTCGTCGACGGCGAGCAGCGCGCCCGGCACGGCGACCACGCCGGTCTCCTCCTCGACCTCGCGAACCAGCGTGGCCAGCGGCGCCTCGCCGAAGGCGATCCCGCCGCCGGGCAGGTTCCACTGGCCGGGGTGCGGGCTGTGCACCGAGTTGCGACACAGCAGCACCTCCTCCCCCGCAGAGCCGGCGCGCACGATCAGCGCGTACGCCGAGATCCGCTGCACCTGCGCGGGCCGGTGGACCCGCAGCGCGTCACGGACCAGCGGCACGGTCGGGACGATGCCGTCCACCACGGCGGACAGGGGGTGCCAGGCCGCCTCGGCGGTGGTGCCGCCGACCTCGACCGTGTGCGGGACGGGCGAGTCGGCGGGGACCCAGCCGTCGTAGACGATCCGGAGCGCGTGCGCGTCCACGCGCTTGCCGCGCCAGTTGCGCTGACCGTGGTGGCTGAAGACGTGCGCGGTGTCGCCCACGGTCGCGGACAGGCCGGTCTCCTCACGGACCTCGCGGACGACGGCGGCGCGCGGGTCCTCGCCGTGCTCGATGCCGCCGCCGGGCAGCGTCCAGACCTCGTCGTCGGTGACGACCGCGGAGAGTCGGCTCAGCAGGATCTCCAGCCCGTGGTCGGGCGAGACCCGCTGGATGATCGCGTACGCCGCGACCCGCTGCCGGCGCGGGAGCCGGCGCGAGCCGCCGCGGCCTCCGCTCCGCGTCCCGCCGCGCCCCATCAGAGGCTCCCGAAGAGCGGGCGCTCGTCACGCTTGGCGACGCTGCGGCCCGCGCGACGCCACAGCCGCGCGGCCAGGTCGCGGTCCTCGTCGGTGACGAGGTTGCCCATCCAGCGCAACGCGAGCTGCATCATCCAGGTCGAGCGCATCCCGATCGGGCCGAGCGCGGCCACGATCTTGGGGTTGGTGGCGATCTCTGCGAGCCGGCGCGCCACGGCGAAGGACTCGCCGTAGTGGGCGCGCAGCAGCTCGGGCCACAGCGCCTCCAGTGAGACGTGGCGCGAGGCGGACAGGACGTCGGCGATCAGCCGGCCGGTCTCCAGGCCGTAGTCGATGCCCTCGCCGTTGAGCGGGTTCACACAGGCGGCGGCGTCGCCGATCAGCGCCCAGTTGGGCCCGGCGACGCCGGAGACGGCACCACCCATCGGCAGCAGCGCGGACGCCTCCGCCCGGAGCTCGCCGCTGAGGCCGAACTCCTCGCGGATCGACTCGGCGTAGACCCGCATCAGCGGCTTGATCGCGACATCGGCCGGGCGCTTCGCAGTGGCCAGCGTGCCGGCGCCGAGGTTGACCTCGCCGGTGCCGAGGGGGAAGACCCAGCCGTAGCCGGACAGCAGGTTCCTCTCCGCGTCGCGGAGCTCGAGGTGCGAGCTGATCCACGGGTCGTCGGTCCGGTCCGAGGTGACGTACGAGCGGCCGGCAACGCCGTACACGGTGTCGCGGTGCCATTCCCGGCCGAGGACCTTGCCCAGCGGCGAGCGGACGCCGTCGGCGACCACGACGCGCTGCACGTCGATCGAGCGCCCGCCGGAGAGGATCACGGTGGAGATCCGGCCGTCGGGCCCGCGCACGACGTCGCTGGCCCGCATGCCGTCGACCGCCGTCGCACCGGCCTTGATGGCCACGGTGCGCAGGTGGTCGTCGAGCTCGGTGCGTGCCACGGCCGACCCCCAGTCGGGCAGGCCCGTACCCGACGTCCCAGGGCCGGGCCAGCGCAGCTCGAGGGTCTGGCCGAAGCCGTGCGCGCGCAGGCCGTGGTTGACGGTGTGCGTGCGCACCCAGTCCTCCAGCCCCAGGCGCGACAGCTCGGCGATCGCGCGCGGCGTCAGGCCGTCGCCGCAGGTCTTGTCGCGCGGGAAGACGGCTGCGTCCACCAGGACGACGTCGACGCCGGCGCGGGCCAGCCAGGCGGCCGCCGAGGAGCCCGCCGGCCCCGCACCGACGACGAGGACATCGGTCGATGCGGGCAGCGCGGTCATGCGCAGAGGCTACCTGGGAGTCAGCGGACCTTCCGCAACGCCCGATGGCTCAGCTGGAACCCGCCGTCCCCACCGCCCAGCGGCTTCGCGCACGCCAGCGTCCGGTACGCGACGAACTGACTGGCTCGTGCGTTCGGCACATAGACCCGGAAGCCATCGGCCCGGGTCGGGTGACACTCCCGCTTGGGGAAGTTGAGCGCGTCGGCGATCTGGGCCAGGCTCGTCGCCCGCTCACCGGGCCGGAGCACGAAGCTGCGCACCGGCGTGCCCGCCGCCCGCGTCGCGGGCGAGCCGAGCTGGGTGCCGTCGCCGTGCCCGACGAGCGAGAGCCCGCCGAACCCACCGGTACGGCAGGCGTGGTCGCCCACGTTCGTGTAGCGCAGCGCGACGTACGCGCTGCCGGCTGCGGCCCCCTTCGGATGCAGCGTGACGTGCAGATCGGCGTTGGTGCAGGCCGGGGCGCCCGCGGCGGACGCCGTGCTCGGGAGCGCCAGCGCGCTGCCGGCGAGAAGCAGACCCGGTAGGGCCCTCGTGAAGCGGTTCATCGTCATACCTCCTGACAGAGAGACGCGTTCGCTCCTTCCATGGTTGCACCGCCCGGCGACGACCCCCGGAAATGCACCGAGCGGGCGCGGATCCCGGAGGATCCACGCCCGCTCAGCGGACTAGCTCAGACTCGCGTCAGTTCTGGTAGGAACCGAAGTCGAAGTCGTCCAGGGCCACGGCCTGACCCGACCCGGTGGCACCGAAGTCGTAGTCGTAGCTGTCGTAGCCGGTGACGGAGTAGGCCGCAGCGCGGGCCTCCTCGGTCGGCTCGACCCGGATGTTGCGGTAGCGCTCGAGGCCGGTACCGGCCGGGATGAGCTTACCGATGATGACGTTCTCCTTCAGGCCGCGGAGGCTGTCGGAGCGACCGTTGATCGCCGCGTCGGTGAGGACTCGGGTGGTCTCCTGGAAGGAGGCCGCCGAGAGCCACGACTCGGTGGCGAGCGAGGCCTTGGTGATGCCCATGAGCTCCGGACGACCCGAGGCCGGCTTGCCGCCCTCGGAGACGACGCGACGGTTCTCGGACTCGAACTTCACGCGGTCCACGAGGTCCGACGGGAGCAGGTTGGTCTCGCCCGACTCCAGCACCGTGATCCGGCGCAGCATCTGCCGCACGATGATCTCGATGTGCTTGGCGTGGATGGACACACCCTGGCTCTTGTAGACGCCCTGGACCTCGTCGACGAGGTGCTGCTGCGTCGCCCGGATGCCGAGGATGCGGAGCACCTCCTTCGGGTCCTGAGTACCGGCGGTCAGCATCTGGCCCACCTCGATGTGGTCGCCGTCGGCGACCAGCAGGCGGGAGCGACGCGAGACCACGTACTCGATGACCTCGGAGCCGTCGTCCGGGGTGAGCAGGACCTTGCGGGCCTTGTCCGTCTCCTCGATCTCCACGCGGCCGGCGGCCTCGGCGATCGGGGCGACACCCTTGGGCGTACGGGCCTCGAAGAGCTCGACGACACGCGGGAGACCCTGCGTGATGTCGGCTGCCGACGCCACACCACCGGTGTGGAAGGTACGCATGGTCAGCTGCGTACCGGGCTCACCGATGGACTGGGCCGCGATGATGCCGACGGCCTCACCGATGTCGACGAGCTTGCCGGTGGCCAGCGAACGGCCGTAGCACTTGGCACACGTACCGGTCTTGGCCTCACAGGTCAGGACCGAGCGGACCTTCAGCTCGACGACGCCGGCCGCGACCAGCTCGGCGATCTTGACGTCACCGATGTCGCTACCGGCCGGGGCGAGGACCTCGCCCGTGGTCGGGTGCACGACGTCCTCGGCCGCGGTGCGGGCGTAGGCGGTCGTCTCGACGTCCTCGTGGGTGATGTCGACCAGGTGACCACGCTCGGTGCCGCAGTCCTCCTCGCGGATGATGACGTCCTGCGAGACGTCCACCAGACGACGGGTCAGGTAGCCCGAGTCGGCGGTACGCAGCGCGGTGTCAGCAAGACCCTTACGAGCACCGTGGGTCGAGATGAAGTACTCGAGCACGGAGAGACCCTCGCGGAAGTTGGCCTTGATCGGCCGCGGGATGATCTCGCCCTTCGGGTTCGCCACGAGGCCTCGCATAGCGCCGACCTGGCGGATCTGGTTGAAGTTACCCGAGGCACCGGAGGTGACCTGCATGAAGATCGGGTTCTTCTTGTCGAACGCGTCCTCCATGGCCTGGCCGACGACCTTGGCGGCCTCGGTCCAGATCTCGACGAGCTCCTGACGGCGCTCCTCGTCGGTCACGAGACCACGCTCGAACTGCTTCTGGATCTTGGCGGCCTTGTCCTCGAACTCGGCCAGGATCTCGATCTTGTTCGCCGGGGTGGTGACGTCGTCGATCGAGACCGTGACGCCCGAGCGGGTCGCCCAGTGGAAGCCGGCGTCCTTGAGCGCGTCCAGCGAGGCAGCGACCTCGACCTTGGGGTAGCGCTCGGCCAGGTCGTTGACGATCGCACCGAGCTGCTTCTTACCGACCTCGTTGTTCACGAAGGGGTAGTCGGCCGGCAGGGTGTCGTTGAAGATCGTGCGACCCAGGGTGGTCTCGACGATCTCGCCGGTGTCGAGACGGATCTTGATCTTCGACTGCAGCGTGATCTCGCGGCGGTCGAACGCCATGATCGCCTCGGCCTGCGAGCCGAAGGCACGACCCTCGCCGGGCTGGTCCTCGCGGTCGGTCGTCAGGAAGAACAGACCGATGATCATGTCCTGCGACGGCATGGTGACCGGGCGGCCGTCCGACGGCTTGAGGATGTTGTTGGTCGAGAGCATCAGGATGCGAGCCTCGGCCTGGGCCTCCGCCGACAGCGGCAGGTGGACAGCCATCTGGTCGCCGTCGAAGTCGGCGTTGAAGGCGCCACAGACCAGCGGGTGCAGCTGGATGGCCTTGCCCTCGATCAGCTGGGGCTCGAACGCCTGGATGCCGAGACGGTGCAGCGTGGGCGCACGGTTCAGCAGGACCGGGTGCTCGGTGATGACCTCTTCGAGGACATCCCAGACGACCGGACGAGCGCGCTCGACCATCCGCTTGGCGGACTTGATGTTCTGCGCGTGCGACAGGTCGACGAGGCGCTTCATCACGAACGGCTTGAACAGCTCGAGCGCCATCTGCTTGGGCAGACCGCACTGGTGGAGCTTGAGCTGCGGGCCCGAGACGATGACCGAACGGCCCGAGTAGTCGACGCGCTTGCCGAGCAGGTTCTGACGGAAGCGACCCTGCTTGCCCTTGAGCATGTCGGAGAGCGACTTGAGCGGGCGGTTGCCGGGACCGGTGACCGGGCGACCACGACGGCCGTTGTCGAACAGCGAGTCCACGGCCTCCTGCAGCATCCGCTTCTCGTTGTTCACGATGATCTCGGGGGCACCGAGGTCGAGGAGACGCTTGAGGCGGTTGTTGCGGTTGATCACACGACGGTAGAGGTCGTTGAGGTCGGAGGTCGCGAAGCGGCCACCGTCGAGCTGCACCATCGGGCGCAGGTCCGGCGGGATGACCGGGACGGCGTCCAGCACCATGCCGACCGGCTTGTTGCCGGTCTTGCGGAACGCGTCGACGACCTTGAGGCGCTTGAGGGCGCGGACCTTGCGCTGACCCTTGCCGGTGGCAATGGTCTCGCGCAGGTTCTCGACCTCCTGGGCGATGTCGAAGTCCTGGAGGCGCTTCTGGATCGCCGTGGCGCCCATGTAGCCCTCGAAGTACTTGCCGAACCAGTTCTTCATCTCGCGGTAGAGGAGCTCATCACCCATGAGGTCCTGAACCTTGAGGTTCTTGAACGTGTCCCAGACCTCGTCGAGGCGGGCGATCTCGCGCTCGCTGCGGTCACGCAGCTGCTTCATCTCCCGCTCGGCGCCGTCACGGACCTTGCGCTTGGCGTCGGCCTTGGCACCGTCGGCCTCGAGGGCCGCGAGGTCCTCCTCCAGCTTCTTGGCGCGGTCGTTGATCGCCACGTCCATGCGGTTGGTCAGCATCTTGCGCTGCTGGTCGACCTTGGCCTCGAGCGAGGACAGGTCGCGGTGACGCGCGTCCTCGTCGACCGAGGTGATCATGTACGCCGCGAAGTAGATGACCTTCTCCAGGTCCTTCGGCGCGAGGTCGAGCAGGTAGCCCAGCCGCGACGGAACGCCCTTGAAGTACCAGATGTGGGTCACGGGGGCGGCGAGCTCGATGTGGCCCATCCGCTCGCGACGCACCTTGGAGCGGGTCACCTCGACGCCGCAGCGCTCGCAGATGATGCCCTTGAAGCGCACGCGCTTGTACTTGCCGCAATAGCACTCCCAGTCCCGGGTGGGACCGAAGATCTTCTCGCAGAAGAGGCCGTCACGCTCGGGCTTGAGCGTGCGGTAGTTGATCGTCTCCGGCTTCTTGACCTCACCGTGGCTCCACGTGCGGATTTCCTCCGCAGTGGCCAGGCCGATCCGAAGCTGGTCGAAGAAGTTAACGTCGAGCACTTTGGCTTCTAGTCCTTCGTTAGTTCTCGAAATTGAAGTCAGGTGGGACTGAGGGAGGTGGTGCGCCGGGCTGGGCCGGCGCACCACCGATCACTCAGACTTCTTCGACCGAGCTGGGCTCGCGCCGGGACAGGTCGATGCCGAGCTCCTCGGCGGCGCGGAAGACGTCCTCCTCCGCGTCACGCAACTCGATCTGCGTACCGTCCTGGCTGAGCACCTCGACGTTGAGGCACAGCGACTGCATCTCCTTGACGAGAACCTTGAACGACTCCGGGATGCCCGAGTCGGGGATGTTCTCGCCCTTGACGATCGCCTCGTAGACCTTCACGCGGCCCGGGACGTCGTCGGACTTGATGGTCAGGAGCTCCTGCAGGGCGTAGGCGGCGCCGTACGCCTCCATCGCCCAGACCTCCATCTCACCGAAGCGCTGGCCGCCGAACTGGGCCTTACCGCCGAGCGGCTGCTGGGTGATCATCGAGTACGGACCCGTGCTGCGGGCGTGGATCTTGTCGTCCACGAGGTGGTGCAGCTTGAGGATGTACTTGTAGCCCACGGCCACCGGCTCGGGGAACGGCTCGCCGGAGCGACCGTCGAAGAGCCGGGCCTTGCCGTTCTCACCGACGAGGCGGATGCCGTCACGGTTCGGCAGGGTGGCACCGAGCAGACCGGTGATCTCGTCCTCGCGGGCACCGTCGAAGACCGGCGAGGCGACCTTCGTGCCCGGAGCGGCCTTCTCGACGCCGATGGAGATCAGGCGCTTGGCCCAGTCGGTGTCCAGCTTGTCGCCGGTGAGGTTGAGGTCCCAGCCCTGGTTGGCGAGCCAACCGAGGTGGAGCTCGAGGATCTGACCGATGTTCATTCGACGCGGAACACCGAGCGGGTTGAGGATCACGTCGACCGGGGTGCCGTCCTCCATGAACGGCATGTCCTCGATCGGCAGGATCTTCGCGATGACGCCCTTGTTGCCGTGACGGCCGGCGAGCTTGTCACCCACGGAGATCTTGCGCTTCTGCGCGACGTAGACCCGCACGAGCTGGTTGACGCCCGGGGGAAGCTCGTCGCCGTCCTCGCGGTCGAAGACGCGGACACCGATGACGGTGCCCTCCTCGCCGTGCGGCACCTTCATGGAGGTGTCGCGGACCTCGCGGGCCTTCTCACCGAAGATGGCGCGCAGCAGGCGCTCCTCCGGGGTCAGCTCGGTCTCGCCCTTCGGGGTGACCTTGCCGACGAGGATGTCACCGGTGGTGACCTCGGCGCCGATGCGGATGATGCCGCGCTCGTCGAGGTCGGCCAGCATCTCCTCGGAGACGTTCGGGATGTCCCGGGTGATCTCCTCCGGACCCAGCTTCGTGTCGCGGGCGTCGACCTCGTGCTCCTCGATGTGGATCGAGGTGAGGTAGTCCTCCTGCACGAGGCGCTGCGACAGGATGATCGCGTCCTCGTAGTTGTGACCCTGCCACGGCATGAACGCGACGAGCAGGTTCTGGCCCAGAGCCATCTCGGCGTCGTCGGTGCACGGACCGTCGGCGATCGGCGAGCCGACCTCGAGACGGTCGCCCTCGCGGACCAGCGGGCGCTGGTTGATGCAGGTGCCCTGGTTGGAGCGCATGAACTTCTGCAGCTTGTACGTGGTGTACGTGCCGTCGTCGTTCATCGACTCGATGAGGTCGGCGGAGACCTCCTTGACCACACCGGCCTTCGTCGCGGTGACGACGTCACCGGCGTCGACGGCGGCGCGGTACTCGATACCCGTGCCGACGAGCGGCGCCTGGCTGCGCACCAGCGGAACCGCCTGGCGCTGCATGTTCGCGCCCATGAGGGCACGGTTGGCGTCGTCGTGCTCGAGGAACGGGATGAGGGCGGTCGCGACCGACACCATCTGGCGCGGCGAGACGTCCATGTAGTCGACGTCGGCGGCCGGGACCTCGCCGACCTCGCCCTCACGCTGGCGGACCAGGACGCGCTCGTCGACGAAGGCACCCGAGGCGTCGAGCCCCGCGTTGGCCTGCGCGATGACGTAGCGGTCCTCGTCGTCGGCGGTCAGGTAGTCGATCTTGTCCGTGACCTTGCCGTCGATGACCTTGCGGTACGGGGTCTCGACGAAGCCGAACGGGTTGATCCGACCGAAGGACGCGAGCGAGCCGATCAGGCCGATGTTCGGGCCTTCCGGGGTCTCGATCGGACACATACGACCGTAGTGCGACGGGTGGACGTCTCGGACCTCCATGCCGGCGCGGTCGCGGGACAGACCACCCGGGCCGAGCGCGGAGAGACGACGCTTGTGCGTCAGGCCCGCGATCGGGTTGGTCTGGTCCATGAACTGCGACAGCTGCGAGGTCCCGAAGAACTCCTTCAGCGCCGCGACGACCGGGCGGATGTTGATCAGCGACTGCGGCGTGATCGCCTCGACGTCCTGCGTGGTCATGCGCTCACGCACGACACGCTCCATGCGGGCGAGACCGGTACGCAGCTGGTTCTGGATCAGCTCGCCGACCGTGCGCATGCGACGGTTGCCGAAGTGGTCGATGTCGTCAGCGGCGACCTCGAGGGGGCCGGCCGGGGCCTCCACCTGGGTCTGGCCGTCGTGCAGCGCGACGATGTAGCGGATCGCGGCGACGATGTCGTCGACCGTCAGGGTCTGCTGGTCGAACGCCTCGGTCAGGCCGAGCTTCTTGTTCACCTTGTAGCGGCCGACCTTGGCGAGGTCGTAGCGCTTCGGGTTGAAGTAGTAGTTGTTCAGCAGCGTCTGGGCGGCCTCGCGCGTCGGCGGCTCGCCCGGGCGGAGCTTGCGGTAGATGTCCAGGAGCGCGGAGTCCTGGTCGGCGATGTTGTCCTTCTCGAGGGTCAGCATCATCGACTCGTACTGGCCGAACTCTTCGCGGATCTGCTCGTTGGTCCAGCCGAGGGCCTTGAGCAGCACCGTGACGTTCTGCTTGCGCTTGCGGTCGAGACGGACGCCGACCAGGTCGCGCTTGTCGATCTCGAACTCCAGCCATGCGCCACGGCTCGGGATGAGCTTGGCGGTGAAGATGTCCTTGTCGGACGTCTTGTCGGCGGCGCGCTCGAAGTAGACGCCCGGCGAGCGGACGAGCTGCGAGACGACGACACGCTCGGTGCCGTTGATGATGAAGGTGCCCTTGTCGGTCATGAGCGGGAAGTCGCCCATGAAGACCGTCTGGCCCTTGATCTCGCCGGTGTCGTTGTTCGTGAACTCCGCGGAGACGTAGAGCGGAGCGGAGTAGGTGAAGTCCTTCTCCTTGCACTCGTCGACGGTGTACTTCGGGTCGTAGAAGACCGGGTTGTCGAACGAGAGGGACATGGTCTCGGAGAAGTCCTCGATCGGGGAGATCTCCTCGAAGATCTCCTCCAGACCCGACTTCTGCGAGACGTCCTCACCGGCAGCTGCACGGGCGGCAAGCCGCTCCTTGTGGACGTCGTTGCCGACGAGCCAATCGAAGGAGTCGGTCTGCAGTGCGAGGAGCTGCGGGAGCTCGAGAGGCTCCGAGATCTTTGCGAACGAGATGCGGCGAGAGGTACCAGAGGCGGTGGTGCTGCGCGCGGCCAAGAGGTTTCCTTGCGAGTCGCTGGCTGATGTCGCTGCCCCCCTCTCCAACTACCACCGGGCAGGCAGAAGGGCATATGAGGGCATGCGCAAAGCGCAACGATAGCGCAAAAATACGGCCGCCACAATACTGGAGGCAGTCAGGCGGCTGCTTGCGGATGATCATGCGCCTCGTCGGCGCTCTGGTCAAGCAGCAGCGCCGACGCGCGCGTCGCTACTCGGGGATCTGGTTGGTCTTCAGATCGTCGACCAGCCAGCGCGACCCGACCTTCGCCATCGTCAGCGTGACCTGGTTCTGGAAGACCACCGGGGTCGGCGAGGCCTTGTTGGTCCGCGGCTGGTCGATCAGCAGGAGCACCTGGACCCGATCGGAGTCGGCGCGCACGACCGCGGCGCCGACCACCTTCGTGCTGACCACGGTCTGCGTCTCGACGGCAGCCTTCTTGACCAGGGTCTCGAAGGTGTTGTCGTACCCCTGCTTGCCACCGCGGTAGGAGTCCGTGAGGTAGCGATCGGCCGCAGCCTGGTCCTGGTCCAGGTGGCGGTAGTCGTAGGACAGCACCGGAACCACCGCGACCTTGGCTGCGGCGACAGCGTCGACCGCGTGCTCCTCGATCTCGGTCGCCTTCGAGCCGCTGGCGACCTGGACGGAGTCCTGGACGACCTTCGCGGGGGCGGGGCGCGCGCTGAGGATCGCCGCGATCGCCACGGCGGCCACCGCGACGACACCGACGGTGGCGAGCAGCCAGCCGGGCACGAGGTACGGCTCCGCGGCCCTGGCTCCGGCGTCGGCCTCGGCCGGCGGCGGAGTGGGGAGCGCAGCGACCGTGTCGAGACCCTGCTCGGGCTCGGACGTGGCGTCGGGCTCGGGCGTGGCGTCGGGCTCGGGCTCGGTCGGCTCGGGCGTGATCTCCGCGTCGTACGCGCTGCGCCGGGCCGGGTCGAGCAGCACCGCGGCGGCCTCGCTGAGCGTGGCGAAGCGGCGCTCGGTCGGGTCGAGGTCGGCGATCGCGGTGCGCCAGGCGCTGCGGATCGTCGCCTCGTCGGCGCTGGGTTCGACGCCGAGCAGGTCGTACCAGGTGGGGGTCGGCATGCTCATCGGCGTACTCGCTTCGCTCCGTGCGCGCACGAGGCACGTGGCGCGCTGCCCTGGATGTCTCGCTCGCTGCGCGCGCTCACTGAGCCGCTCCGCTCGGGGCGGCGGACGGGGCGGCCTGGGAAGCCGGCATGAAGCTGTCGACCAGCCAGGTCCCACCGCTCTTGACCAGGCTGACCTCGAAGCGGAACGGCTGCGGGTTGGCCGCGTCGTACTCGGTGGACCCCTTCGCCTTGGGGTAGGCGTTGGTGAAGGCGCCGGCGACCAGCGCTGTCGCGGTGTCGTCGTCGAGGGCGGCGACCGCGGTGGCGTAGATCTCGCAGGTGCGCTTGACGCGGAGCTGGGACACGGTCGCCTGGACCAGCGGGACGCCGGACTTCTCGAAGTCGGCGCGGTACTTCGCTGTGATGACCTTCTCGACCTGGTCGCGGTAGGTCGTCATCTGGCCGCCCTGGTCGAGCTGGTCGGGACCGTAGGTGTTGACCCGCAGCACGAACTGGCGCGCCTGCGCCATGATCGCGTCGCGCTCGGTCTGGAGCGGGTCGTCGCTGGAGAACGCGCTGCTCACCCGGTGCCAGCCCGAGCCGGTCCCGTCGTTCGCCACGCGCGCGCCGAGAACACCCAGCGAGCCGACGATCAACAGGACCAGCAATCCCAGGACACCCCAGCGGAGGCGCGCCGATGTCATTGCCGGTAGAGCCACGTCCAGGAGTCCTTCGGGTCGGTCGGGGCGGAGGTGCCGTCGGCAACCGTACGCGGGTCACCCCAGGTCAGGCGGCCGGTCTTCTCGTCGTACGACGCGACGGCGGGCGCCCGGTAGTCGGCCGCAGCGCGCGGGTGGTAGTTCTGCGCGCCGCGCGCGTTGCTCTTGGTGATCGGCTCGGTGCAGGTCGCCCGGGTGTTCATGTCGCGCGGCGAGGTGTCCTGCGGTGCCCGCTCGACGGTCGACTCGTAACCGCCGTGGCAGGTGGCCTGCGTGGTCAGGACGAGACCGAAGCGGGCGTCCCAGTTCACCCCGTCGGCGTCCCTCTCGAGCACCGAGAAGCCGCCCTCGGTGACGTACGGGTAGACGACCAGGACGTAGCGCAGACCGGGCAGGTGTGCATTGACGATGCGGCCGGTGGTGAGCGCCTCGGAGATGACCTCGCCGAGGTCGACGCCGTTGCGCTCGAGGAACTCACGCAGCTGCGTCGCGCCGGCCGAGCCGTTGGTGATGAGCTTGATCAGGTCCTGGTTCGAGGCGGTGAGGGTGTCGGTGACCAGGGAGAGGTTCTGCGCGAACGAGCGGATCGCGCCCTCGGTGTCGGCCTGGGTCTTGAGCACCGTGTTGCCGTCCTTGAGCAGCGCGGTGGTGACGTCGAAGTTCTTGTCCGCGGTGGTCACGAACGAGGTGCCGCTGTCGAGGATCGTCTGCAGCTCCTCGCCGGTGCCGGCGAAGGCCGTGCCGAGCTCGGTCAGCGTGGTCTGGAGCGCCTGCTGGTCGACCGAGTTCACCGTGCGACTGACGTCGCCGAGGAGCTTGTCGGTCGCGATCGGGATGGCGGTGTCCCGCTGCGCGATCTGCGATCCGTCCTTGAGGAAGGGCGCGGACTTGGTCTGCGGCTGCAGCTCGACGTACTGCTCGCCGACCGCCGAGCGGTTGCCGACCACGGCGAGGGTGTCGGCCGGGATGCTCGACTGCGACTTGTCGATGTCGAGGTAGACGTCGACACCGTCCGAGGTGAGCTTGAGCCGGTCGACCTGGCCGACCTTGACGCCGCGGTAGGAGACCTCGCCGCCCTGGTAGATGCCGCCGGAGTCCGGGAAGTGCGCCACGACCTGGTAGGTGGTGGCGTGCACCAGCCGATCGAGGTGGGCGTAGCGGGCGCCGGTGAAGCTGACGCCGACCAGGGTGATGAGGACGAAGATCGCGAGCTGGATCTTGGTGCGGCGGGTGATCATCGGGCGCCTCCCGTCGGAGCGGTCAACGGCGGGACCAGCAGCGCCACCAGGCTCGGGTCGTAGAGCGCGCTGAGCGCCCCGTACGTCGGGCCGTGCGCGGTGCTGCCGTACGAGACGCCGGCCCGCTCCGCGGCCGGCGCCTGCTGGCGCAGGCCGAGGGCGCCGAGGCCCAGCAGCCCGCCACCGGAGCCGGACGAGCCGGTGCCGCCGCCCGAGGTGGTGCCGCCCGAGGTGGTGCCGGCGCCGAGCACCGGACCGAGCAGGTTGCTCAGCTGCTTGGGCAGGATCTGGGTCAGGTTCGGCAGGCCCGGGATCATGTTCAGCAGCTTGCAGACCGCGGTCTTCGAGTTGGCGGTCTTGAGGCACTCGCTCTTGAGCTGGGCCAGTGCCTTGACCGACGCGAGCACGTCGATGCACTTCTGGCTGGTCAGGCTGAGCGACCGGATGCAGCCGAGCACCTCGTTGAGCACCGTGCCGGGGGCGATCGCGCTGGGCACCAGGCTGCCGACGTCGAGGATGTCGGAGAAGTCCAGGTTGAGGCGCATGTCGAGGTTCACGAAGTCGCCCATGTGGAGGTTGCGGGCGGCCTGTGGTGTCCCGCCGACGGCGGCGTCGACGAACGGGTAGGTCAGCAGCGTGTTGAACGCGCTGACGAAGTGGTCGCCCGAGCGGGCCAGCGAGGTGAGCACCGGCTGGAGATTCTTGATGATGTCGATCGTGCCCTGCTTGGAGGCGCTGATGACCCGGACGCCGGTGTCACCGAGCTTGCTCAGCGCCTGCAGCATCGTGACCAGGTCGTGACGCTGCTGGTCGATGCTGCTCAGCGCGCCGGGCAGCTCCTCCAAGGTGGCGTCGATCGTCTTCTCCTGCGACTTGGCGGTCGCGGAGAGCTTGGCGACGGCGTCGAGCGCGTCGGTGATGGCCTGCTTGTGCTCGTCCAGGTTCTTGGCGAAGAGGTCGACCTGGGTGAGCACCGACCGGGCGGCGTCCTCATGGCCGGCGAGCGCCTTGTTGAGCTCGGTGGAGATGGTGTGCAGCTGGGCGACACCGCCGCCGTTGAGGATCAGGCTGAGCGCGCCCAGGACCTGCTCGACCTCCGGGTTGGCGCCCGTACGGGCCAGCGGGATCGTGTCGCCGCTCTTCATCAGCGCGGTGCTCGCGGTGCCGTCGGTGGGCGCCTTGAGCGCCACGAACTTCTCACCCAGGAGGCTGGTCTGCTGGATCTCGGCGGTGGTGTTCGCCGGGAGCTTCACGCTCTTCTGGACCGCGACCTCCACGTCGGCGACGCCGTGGTCGAGGGTGACCTTCTCGACCTTGCCGACCGTGACGTCGTTGAGCTTGACGGTCGAGTCGGGCACCAGGTCGAGCACGTCACGGAACTGCACGTGCAGCTTCGTCGGCGAGGCGCCGGTCTTGGCGCCGCCGGGCAGCGGCAGGTCGTAGATCGAGAAGCTGCAGCCCGACAGGACCAGGCAGCCGACCAGGATCGCGACCAGGGTCGTCAGGAGCCGCCTCATCGGGCACCTCCCGTCGCCGGCACGAGCCCGCCGAGGGTGAGGTCGGTGTGCACGTCGGAGGAGGAGCCGGTGCCGGCGCCGAACACGCCGCTGCGCGGCAGGATCCCCTTGATCGTGTTGCACAGCGTCGAGCCCGACGGCAGCTGGTTGCTGAGGGTGCAGAGCACCTGCGAGGGGTGCTTCACGAGCTGGTCGGCGAGCACACCGAGGTTCGGGTTGGTGTCGAGCGTGCCGGTGTCGGGGTTGTAGGCCTGGAACAGGTTGGAGAGCGCGACCGGTGCCGCGGTGAGGGTCTCGTTGAGCGCGTCGCGGTTCTTCACCACTGTCTTGAGCACCGTGTTGAGTCCCTTGATGTTCTTGCCCAGGGCGTCCTTGTTCTCCCGGACGAAGGAGGCGACGTCGCCCAGCGACACCTGCAGGTTGTGCAGCGACGCGGCCAGGTCGGTCCGCTCCCCCGCCAGCATCGTGGAGACGCCCGCGAGCGACGTGTTGAAGTCCCGCACGGTCTTGTCGTTCGTGGCGAGCTTGTTGACGAACTGCTCGAGCTGGGACGCCGAGCCGAAGAGCGCGTCCTTGTTGTCGTCGAGCGTCTTGGTGAGCTTGGACAGGTCGTCGATCGTCTGGTGGACCTGCGCGCCCTGGCCGCCGAAGTTCTTCGAGGTGGTTTCGAGCAGGTCGGTCAGCGCGCCGTTCTTGTTGGCGCCGGTCGGGCCGAGCGCAGTGACCAGCGAGTCGAGGCTGCCGTAGATCTGGTCGAGCTCGAGCGGGACGCCCGTACGGTCGGTGTCGAGCACCGCGCCGTCGGCCAGCACCTTGCCGGACGTGTAGACCGGTGTGAGCTGGACGTAGCGGTCGCCGACGATCGACGGGGCCACGATGAGCGCCTGGGCGTCGGCGGGGACCTTCACGTCCTTGTCGTAGTGCATCGTGACGATCACGTCGGTGCCGTCGGGGGTCACCGTGTCGACCTTGCCGACCGGGACGCCGAGGACACGGACATCACTGCCCTCGTAGATCGAGATCGTCCGCGGGAAGTGCGCGGTCAGCTTCATGTCACCGTTGCTGCGACCGAGCAGGGTGAGGCCGGCCGCGAGGACCAGCAGGGCGATCACCAGCGGTGCGGCCCAGCGGCGGAGGTTGGCGGAGAGCGTCATGTCATCCTCCCAACGCCGGGACGGGCGGAAGGTTCTGGATGTAGCTGTCGAACCACGGTCCGTTGCCGAGGACCTGGGAGAAGTCCCGGTAGAACGGCGCCATCAGTCGCAGCGTCGTGTCGAGGTTGTCGTCGTTCTTCGTGAAGACGTCGATCACGGTCTGCAGGCTGGCCAGCGTCGGCTTGAGATCGGTCCTGCTCTGGTCGATCAGCTTGCTGAGCTCCTTCGACAGGGTGGTGGTGGAGGTCAGCAGGGTGTGGATCGCCTGCCGCTTCTGCTCCAGGGCCGAGAAGAGCGACGCCGAGTCCTTCATCAGGTCGACGATGTCCTGGTCACGCTGGTCCAGGACGCCGGTGACGGTGTCGAGGTTCTGCAGCAGCGTGTTGATCCGGTCGTCCTTGGCGGCGATGTTCTTCGACAGGGCGGCGACGCCGGTCAGCGCCGCCTGGAACGACTTGGGGGTGGTGCGGGTCAGGTCGGCGAGGGTTGTCAGCGCCGAGGCCAGCTGGTCGGTGTCGATCTTGCCGGCGGTGTCGGCCAGGCCGGAGAACGCCTTGACGGCGTCGTACGGGGAGGTCGTGCGCGAGATCGGGATCTCCGCGCCCTTGGCGAGCTGTCCCGGACCGGCGGGCTGCAGGTCGAGGAACATCTGGCCGAGCAGGGTCTGCACCTTGATGGCGGCCTTGCTCTGGGTGCCGAAGTCGGAGTCGGTCTTGATCTTGAAGTCGACCTTCACGTGACCGTTGTCGAGCCCGACGGCGGAGACCTTGCCGACCCGGACGCCGGCGATGCGGACGGCGTCGCCGGCCTTGAGGCCGCCGGCCTCGGTGAAGTCGGCGGAGTAGGTGTCGCCGCCGCCGATGATCGGCAGGCTGTCGGCCTTGAAGGCGGCCAGGATGACCAGCACGATCACGGCGATGGAGACGGCGCCGATCTTGACGGGGTTGCGCTCGCGGAACGGGATCATCCGAGATTGCACCTCGCAGACGTGACCTTCATGCCGAGCGGGACGCGTACGCCACCGGGGAGGGTGGCACTGCCGCCGAAGCCGCACAGGTAGAAGTTGAACCACGAGCCGTAGGTGGCGGTGGCACCGATCTTGTTGAGCTTCTGCGCCTCCATCTGGAGGTCGGCGTCGAGACCCTGGCGCTGGCTGGCGACCTGGCCGGCGAAGATCCGCAGCTGCTTGATGTCCTCGACGAACGGCGCCCGGATGCCCGACACGAGGTCCGCGGTCTGCTGGGAGAGCCCCGAGATGCTGTCGAGCGAGTCCAGGATCGGCTGCTTGTCCTGGTCGAGGCCGTGCACGAAGGACTTGTACGTCGTGATCAGCTGCGTCAGCTCCTGGTCGCGGCTGCCGACGTGCACGAGCACGTCGTTGAGATTGTCGATCAGCGAGTCGATCACCTGGTCGCGGTCGGCGAGGGTCTGGGTCAGGGAGGCGGTGTGGCCGAGCAGGTCGTCCAGGGTGCCGCCCTCGCCCTGGAACACCTGGACGATCTCGTACGAGAGCGCGTTGATGTCGTTGGGCGAGAGTGCCTGGAAGAGCGGCTTGAAGCCGTTGAACAGCACCGAGAGGTCGAGCGCGGGCGTGGTCTGGGCGACCGGGATGGTCGAGCCCGGCTGGAGCCTCGAGCCGTCGCCGATCTCGTCGGTGAGCGCGAGATAGCGCTGACCGACGAGATTGCGGTACTTGATCGTGGCGTGGGTCGCCTTGTCGAGCGACTCGTCGGAGGCGACTGAGAAGGTCAGCAGCGCGTGGGTGCGGTTGACGATCTGGACGTTCTTGACGGTGCCGACCTTCACGCCGGCGATCCGGACGTCGTCGCCCTTGTTGACCCCGGTCGCATCGACGAACTCGGCCTTGTAGTCCTTGGTGCTCCCGAAGGAGATGTTGCCGATCACCAGGACCAGCAGGCCGGTGCACAGGGTCGTGATCACCACGAAGATGGTCAGACGGACCAGGTCGCCGGTGGTGCGCTTGTCGAGCAGCTTCATCGCACGCTCACCTTCGCTCCCCGTGCCATCGGAGCGACGAGCAGCGCGCCCAGGTCGGACACGTCGTCGGCCTGCTCCCCCAGCACCGGGCCGAGCAGAGCCTTGAGCACCGTGGTCTCGGCAGGGCTGCCGGCATAGCCCAGGGCGCTACCGCCCGCGCCCGCGGCGTCGAAGCCCAGAGCCGCGCGGTCGCCGCCCTTGCCGTTCGGCGTGTTGACGCCGTCGGCCAGGTTGGGCATCACCTTGATCGGGTGCTTGGAGTCCCACGGCGGCAGCGGCAGGTGGCCACAGGCCGGGCCCCGGTCCTCGTGGAAGGTGGGCGCATCGGCCGGGGTGTAGCCGCGCGGCTGGCGCGGCAGGGTGACGACGTTGATGTGCAGCGTGTAGTGCCGGAACGCGCTGTCGACGCGCGTGCGCAGGTTGTCCATGCCGCCGAGCAGGCAGGGGAACTCCGGCGCGTAGCGCGCCAGGGTGCCCACCGCCGGCTCGCTGACCTGGCCGAGCTGGATCAGGTTGTCGCCGTTGGCCGCGAGGAACGCGTCCGCGGTCTGGGCGAACCCGGTGACGTTGGTCAGCAGGGCGTGCAGCTGGGTCGAGCGGTCCTCGAGGGTGGTGGTCGTGGTGATCGTGTTGCGCAGGATGTTCGCGACCTGCGGCAGGACGTCGTTGTACGTGTTCGCGACCTTGGTGCTCTTCTGCAGGTCGTCGATGAAGAGCGGCAGCTGCGGATTGATCTTCTTCAGGTAGCCGTCGAGCGTCGTCAGCGTCTGGCCGAGCTCCTCGCCGCGGCCGTCGAGGGCGGTGGCCAGCGCGTTGAGGGTGGTGTTGAGCTGGGCCGGCTGGATCGACTGGAGCAGCGGGTAGATGTCGGAGAGCACCTTCTCGACCTCGGTCGAGACGGCCGTACGGGTGATCACGGCGCCGTCCTTCAGGTGCTGGCTGTCGGCCTGCTGGGGGACGTCGAGGGCGACGTACTTCTCGCCGAAGAGCGTCTTGGGCAGGATCGCGCCGGTGACGTTGGCTGGGATGGTGCCGATCTCGCTCGGCTTGATGCCGAGCTTGACCGTGGCGCCCTGCGCCGTGGCGGAGAAGCCCAGCACCTGGCCGACCAGCACGCCGCGGATCTTCACGTCGGCACGCTCGGGCAGCTGCAGGCCGATCGTGTCGGTCTGCAGCGTCACCTCGTCGTAGTGGGTGAACTTCTGGGTGAAGGCGCCATAGACGAAGTAGAGCGCAGCGAGGATCAGCGCGAGGAACGCGACCCCCAGCACCCGGTACTTCAGCCCGCCGAGAACGGATGCCATCAGCCGGCCAACCTCACTGTCGTCGTGGCGCCCCAGATCGCCATCGAGAGGAACAGGTCGATGACGGAGACGGCCACGATGCTCGTACGGACGGCCTTGCCGACCGCGACGCCGACGCCGGCGGGGCCGCCGGAGGCGTTGTAGCCGTGGTAGCAGTGGATGAGGATGACGACCACGGCGAAGATGAGGACCTTTCCGAAGGACCAGAGCACGTCACCCGGCGGCAGGAACTCGTTGAAGTAGTGGTCGTACGTGCCCGTCGACTGACCGAACGAGACCGTCACCGTCAGGCGGGTGGCGAAGTACGAGGACAGCAGGCCGAGCACGTAGAGCGGCACGATCGCGATGAGGCCGCCGATGATCCGGGTGGTCACCAGGAACGGCATGGACGGGATCGCCATCACCTCGAGGGCGTCGACCTCCTCCGAGATGCGCATCGCGCCGAGCTGGGCGGTGAAGCCGCAGCCGACGGTGGCGGCCAGCGCGATGCCGGCGACGAGCGGGGCGATCTCGCGGGTGTTGAAGTAGGCCGAGACGAAGCCGGCGAAGGCCGAGGTGCCCAGCTGGTTGAGCGCGGCGTAGCCCTGGAGACCGACCTCGGTGCCGGTGAAGAAGGTCATCGCGGTGATGACGCCGACGGTGCCGCCGATGATGGCCAGCGAGCCGGAGCCGAGGGTGACCTCGGCCAGGACGCGCAGGATCTCCTTGCCGTAGCGCCGGATCGCCCGCGGCGCCCAGAGCAGGGCGCGCAGGTAGAAGGAGAGCTCCTCGCCGAGGTGGTCGAGGGTCTTGAGCGGGCGCTGGTAGATGGCCTTGGTGCGCGCGACGAAATTGCCGGAAGTGATGGACATCGACATCAACCCGTCTTCGAAGGGACGATCTGGAAGTAGATCGCCGTCATCACGAAGTTGACGATGAACAGCAGCAGGAAGGTGATCACGACCGACTCGTTGACCGCGTCGCCGACCCCCTTCGGGCCGCCGCCGGCGTTCATCCCCTTGTAGGAGGCGACGATCGCCGCGATCAGGCCGAAGATCAGCGCCTTGATCAGGCCCTGCCACACGTCCGACATCTGCGCCAGTGCCGTGAAGGAGGCGAGGTACGCACCCGGGGTGCCGTGCTGCAGGATGACGTTGAAGACGTAGCCGCCGATCACGCCGACGACGCTGACCAGGCCGTTGAGGAACACCGAGACGAGCATGCAGGCGAGCACGCGCGGGACGACCAGTCGCTGGATCGGGTCGATCCCGAGCACCATCATCGCGTCGAGCTCCTCGCGGATCTTGCGCGCGCCGAGGTCCGCCGCGATAGCGCTGCCGCCCGCGCCCGCGACGAGCAGTGCCGTCGCGATCGGGCCTGCTTCGCGTACGACGGCGAGGACCGACGCCGAGCCGGTGAAGGACTGCGCGCCGAACTGCGCGATCAGGCCCCCGACCTGCAGCGCGATGACGGCGCCGAACGGGATGGCGACCAACGCCGTGGGGACGATGGTGACCGACGCGATGAACCAGGCCTGCTGGATGAACTCGCGCAACTGGAAGGGCCGCCTGAACAGGCCTCGGCACACGTCGAGCGCGAAGGCGAACAGCTTGCCTGCGGTTCCGACCGGGGCGAGGACCTTGGTGGCGGTGAATGACGCCACGGTGACTCAGGCCCCGCTCGCGCCCGAGGTGGAGAGCACCGAGTCTGCGCGGAAGGAGTTCGGCGGCGGCGTGACGCCGTTCTGCCGACACCACTCACCCGGAGGCCGCTGGCTCTTGCGCGGGACGCCGTTGGACGGCTCGAGCTGCAGCGGGATCGGCGGCAGCGGCGGGAGCGCCATGTCCTTCTCAGCGGCCAGCTGGTCGGCGTCCTTCTCCTCCGACATCCCGATCGGCCCGACGGTCTGGGCGTTGAGGAACTGGCGCACGACCGGCTCGTCGGACGACAGCAGCATCTCGCGCGGACCGTACATGGCCAGGTGCTTGTGGTACAGCAGGCCGATCTGGTCCGGCACCACCCGGACGCTGTGGATGTCGTGGGTGACGATGAGGAACGTGGCGTCGATCTGCGCGTTGAGGTCGACGAAGAGCTGGTTGATGAACGAGGTGCGGACCGGGTCGAGACCGGAGTCGGGCTCGTCGATCAGCAGGATCTCCGGGTCGAGGACCAGGGCGCGGGCCAGGCCGGCGCGCTTGCGCATACCGCCGGAGATCTCCCCCGGGAGCTTCATCTCGGCGCCGATGAGACCGACGAGGTCCATCTTCTCCATCACGATCCGGCGGATCTCCGACTCGGACTTCTTGGTGTGCTCGCGCAGCGGGAACGCGACGTTGTCGTAGAGGTTCATCGAGCCGAACATCGCGCCGTCCTGGAACAGGACGCCGAAGAGCTTGCGGATCTCGTAGAGGTCCTTCTCCGAGCAGGAGCAGATGTCGACGCCCTCGATGACGACCGAGCCCTTCTCCGGCTTGATCAGCCCGATCAGCGACTTCAACAGCACCGACTTGCCGGTGCCGGAGGGCCCGAGCATCACGGAGATCTCGCCCGCCGGCAGGGTCAGCGTGACGTCGTTCCAGATCAATTGCTTGCCGAAGCTCTTCGTCAAGCCCTTGATGGCTACGTCCACGCCCATGTGCACTCCTCGGGGTTACGGGCCGCCGTCCGCCTGGCAGGCGGTGCGACGGCGCGTTTGTTCACTGTTGAGTAACAACGTGATGCTGTGGCCGAAGTTACGCCCCGGTGCGACGCCCGTCACCCATTTGGGGGTGAATGTCGCTCACAAATGCGCCGAGGGGCGGCCACCCGGAAGGTGACCGCCCCACGGACGGATGATCGCGTGGCCTGAGCCTCGGGATCGGGTGCGGCTCGCGCCGCGAGAATCACTTGAGGGTGACGGTGGCGCCAGCGGCCTCGAGGGTCTCCTTGGCCTTCTGGGCGGTCTCCTTGTTGACCTTCTCCAGAACCGGGGTCGGGGCACCCTCGACGAGGTCCTTGGCCTCCTTCAGACCGAGGGAGGTCAGGGCGCGCACCTCCTTGATGACGTTGATCTTCTTGTCGCCGCCAGCCTCGAGGATGACGTCGAACTCGTCCTGCTCGGCGGCAGCGTCGCCACCAGCAGCGCCACCGGCGGCCGGGGCAGCAGCAACGGCGACGGGGGCAGCGGCGGTGACGCCGAAGACGTCCTCGAACTCCTTGACGAACTCGGAGAGCTCGATGAGCGTGAGCTCCTTGAAGGCGTCGATGAGCTCGGTGGTGGAAAGCTTCGCCATGATGGCAGTTCCTTTCAAAGTGATGACCGGACGTGTCGACCGGTCACCGGGTTACAGGTGGTGTGGTTGTCGATGACCTACCGCAGCGCGGTCAGGCCTCGACGGTCTCCTCGGCGGCGACGGCCGGAGCCGCACCACCTGCGAGGATCGACGGGTCGCTGGCGGCCTTCTCCTGAAGGGCGGCAGCAAGCTGCGCGGCCTTCGAGGGGAGGGCGTTGACAACGAACAGCGCCGAAGACAGCGCCGCGTTGATCCCGCCGGCAACCTTGGCAAGAAGCACCTCGCGCGACTCGAGGTCGGCCAGCTTGGCAACCTCGGCAGCGCTCAGCGTCTTGCCCTCGTAAACCCCGCCCTTGATGACAAGGTTGGGGTTCGCCTTGGCAAAGTCACGCAGACCCTTGGCGGTCTCGACGACGTCGCCCTTGATGAAGGCGATGGCGGTCGGACCCGCGAGCAGGTCGTCGAAGCCCTCGATGCCAACGTTCTTGGCAGCGATCTTGGCCAGCGTGTTCTTGACCACGGCGTAGTTGGCGTTCTCGCCGAGGGAGCGTCGAAGGTTCTTCAGCTCCGCAACGGTGAGACCGCGGTACTCGGTCAGCACGGCACCGTTCGAGGCACTGAACTCGTCAGTGATCTCGACGACGGCGGCCTGCTTGTCTGCCCGCGCCATGGGTCTCCTTCTTCCGTGGATCGAGTCCACCGGCCGGGCCCCACGACGACGAAACGCCCCGAGCGCAGGCGCTCAGGGCGTTGACATGATGTCGTGCTCTGGTTGCACCTACGCTGGCCGTCCGACGTCAGTGATCTCTCACTGTCGCGGCACCTTCGGTCGTTGAGCTGATGCTCGCTGACAACCGGCGGTCTCTGGTTCGTGGTCAAGTATGGCGGCGGGTCCGGCCTACGACCAAATCGGGCGAGCACGCGCCGCAGGCGGGATGCGACGGGGCGTCGGTTGCGGGGATCGACGACGTGATCGAGCGTGGGACGGTCGAAGGGCGGCCACCCCCGTGGGGTGACCGCCCTTCGGCGTTCGATCAGAGCATCAGCTCCAGATCAGGCGGACGGCGCTGGGCGCCGGCTGCATCAGGCGTTCTCGTCCTCGGCCGCGACGTTGCGGGTGCGGTTCGGGTCGACCTGGACACCGGGGCCCATGGTCGTGGAGACGGTGACCTTCTTGACGTAGCGGCCCTTGGAGCTGGCCGGCTTGAGACGCAGCACCTCCTCGAGGGCAGCGGCGTAGTTCTCAGCGAGCTGGGTCTCCGAGAAGGAGGCCTTGCCGATGATGAAGTGAAGGTTGGCGTGACGGTCCACGCGGAACTCGATCTTGCCGCCCTTGATGTCGGCGACAGCCTTGGCGACGTCCGGGGTGACGGTGCCGGTCTTCGGGTTCGGCATGAGACCACGGGGGCCCAGGACACGGGCGACCTTGCCGACCTTGCCCATCAGGTCCGGGGTGGCGACGACGGCGTCGAAGTCGATCCAGCCGCCGGCGATCTTGTCGATGAGCTCGTCCGAGCCGACGAAGTCGGCGCCGGCCTCGCGGGCGGCGTCGGCCTTCTCGGCGTTGGCGAGGACGAGGACGCGGACGGTCTTACCCGTGCCGTGCGGCAGGGAGACGGTGCCACGGACCATCTGGTCGGCCTTGCGCGGGTCGACACCGAGGCGCATGACGACGTCGACGGTCTCGTCGAACTTCTTCTTGGAGGAGCCCTTGGCGATCTTGATCGCGGCCAGCGGGGCGTAGAGCTCGTTCTTGTCGAACTGCTCCGACGCCGCGCGGTAGGTCTTGCTGCGCTGCATGATGATTCCTTTGTTAAGTCTTAAGAGGAGATGTGGTTAGCGAGCCAGCGCGGCTCTCCCACGGTGGGTCAGGCCTCGACCGTGACGCCCATGGAGCGGGCGGTGCCCTCCACGATCTTCATGGCGGCGTCGATGTCGTTGGCGTTGAGGTCCGGGAGCTTGGTGTTGGCGATCTCGCGCACCTGGTCCTTGGTCAGCTTGCCGACCTTGTCCTTGTGCGGGACCGAGGAGCCCTTGGCCAGGCCGGCGGCCTTCTTGATCAGCTCGGCGGCCGGCGGGGTCTTCGTGATGAAGGTGAAGGACCGGTCCTCGTAGATCGTGATCTCGACCGGGATGACGTTGCCGCGCATGGACTCGGTCTGGGCGTTGTACGCCTTGCAGAAGTCCATGATGTTGACGCCGTGCGGACCGAGCGCGGTACCGACCGGCGGGGCCGGGGTCGCGGAGCCGGCCTGCAGCTGCACCTTGACGAGTGCGGCGATCTTCTTCTTCGGAGGCATGTTCCTCTATCTCTTTCTTCTCGTGGTCATGACGAGGGCCGTACGGCCTCTGCCACTTCGCTGTGCGCAGCACGAAGCACGCGCTGACACAACAGCAAGGCCCAGTGTCGCCGACGCGGCGACACTGGGCCAAATCTGCTGCTAGGTCAGACCTTCTGGATCTGGTTGAAGCTGAGCTCGACCGGGGTCTCGCGACCGAAGATCTCGACGAGCGCCTTGACGCGCTGCGACTCGGCGTTGAGCTCGGTGATGGTGGCGTGGAGCGTGGCGAACGGGCCGTCCACGACCATGACCGAGTCACCCTCGGAGAAGTCAGCGACCTCCACCGGCTTCTTCGCGGTCGTGGGCGAGCCACCACCGGAGGTGGTGCCGGCGGCCGCGGCCTCGGCCTCGGCGGCGGCCACGACGGCCGGGGCCAGCATGTTCTCGACCTCGCTCATGCTGAGCGGGACCGGCTGGTGGCTGTGGCCGACGAAGCCGGTGACCGACGGGGTGTGACGGACAGCCGCCCACGACTCGTCGGTGAGGTCCATGCGGACCAGGACGTAACCGGGGAGAACGGTGCGCTTGACCATCTTGCGCTGGCCGTTCTTGATCTCGGCGACCTCCTCGGTCGGCACGACGATCTCGTGGATGTAGTCCTCCATGTTGAGCGCGACCTTGCGCTGCTCCAGGTTGGACTTCACCCGGTTCTCCATGCCGGAGTAGGTGTGCACGACGAACCAGTCGCCCGGCTTCGCCCACAGCTCGCGGCGGAACGCCTCGAGCGGGTCGTTCTCGTCGGCCTCGGCCTCGGCCTCGTCGCCGTCGACGTCGTTCTCGTCGCCGGCCTCGATGACCTCGCCGGTCTCGGCGTCGAACTCGACCTCAGTGTCGTCAGAGGTCGCCTCGGCAGACGCCTCGACCTCGTCGATGGCCGTCTCGTCGGTGTAGTCCTGCTCAGACACGCGCTGCTCCGTTCGGGTTCTGCGTCAGTTGGATCTGCGAGCCGCGGTCGGTCAGGAGTCCGACGGACCGTCGAAGATCGCGAAGAACAGCCGGCCGAAGCCCAGGTCGAGGAGCGAGGTGAGCGCCATCATCACGAGGACGAACACCAGCACCACGAAGAAGTAGGTCGTCAGCTGCTGCTGGGTCGGCCAGACCACCTTGCGGAGCTCCGCGACGACCTGGCGGTAGAACAGCGCAGGAGAGGTGCGTTCGTTGCTCTTCGACTCCGACACGTGCGTGTCACCTCTCTGCGTCATCCGACTTTCTAGCAGGGCACGAGGGACTTGAACCCCCAACCCTCGGCTTTGGAGGCCGATGCTCTGCCAATTGAGCTAGTGCCCTTCGGTGGTCGCACTCGTCACGCTTTGGGCGCGACCGAGCAACTGGCTCAACCACCGGGAACCACTCTACGGGGCGGATGGAAAAGAAGTCGAACCGGCATGGAAGGATTGCGCCTGTGACCGCGCCGCGCCAGCCCCTCACCAGCCTCTCCCCCGACGAGCTCGCCGCCGTCCGCGCCGAGCAGCAGACGGCGTACGACGCCCTGGTCGCCGCCGGCCTGAAGCTCGATCTGACGCGCGGCAAGCCGAGCAGCGAGCAGCTCGACCTCTCCGATGGCCTGCTGGCGCTGCCGACCACGGCCTACGCCCCGGACGGCACCGACACGCGCAACTACGGCGGCCTGCTCGGACTGACCGAGCTGCGCGCGGTCTTCGCCGAGCTCCTCGGCCTCGACCTCAACCAGGTCTCGGCGCAGGGCTCCTCCAGCCTGACCCTGATGAAGGAGGTCCTGTCGTTCCTGTGGCTCAAGGGCGGCGTGGACTCCGAGCGCCCGTGGGGTGCGGAGGAGAAGGTCACCTTCATCTGCCCGGTGCCGGGCTACGACCGCCACTTCGCGCTGCTGGAGTGGTTCGGCATCGACATGGTGACCGTGCCGATGCACGACGACGGCCCGGACGTGGACGCGGTCGCGGCGCTGGTCAAGGACGACGCGAGCATCAAGGGCATGTGGCTGGTCCCGACGTACGCCAACCCGACGGGCCAGGTCACCTCGCTGGAGGTCGCCGAGCGGCTCAGCTCGATGCCGACCGCGGCGCCCGACTTCAAGATCTTCTGGGACAACGCCTACGCGCTGCACCACCTCACCGCCGAGGAGACCAAGAGCGCTGACATCGTCTCGCTCGCCGCGGTCGCGGGTCACCCGCACCGCCCCGTCGTCTTCGCCTCGACCTCCAAGATCACCTACGCCGGCGCCGGCGTCGCCTTCGTCGGCGGATCGGCCGAGACCGTCGCCTGGTACACCCAGAACCTCGGCTTCGGCTCGATCGGCCCGGACAAGGTCAACCAGCTGCGCCACCTGGAGTTCTTCAAGGACGCGGCGGGCGTGCGGGCCCACATGGCCAAGCACCGCGCGATCCTGGCGCCGAAGTTCGCCGAGGTCGTCCGGATCCTCGAGGAGCGCCTCGGCGGCCTCGAGGTCGCGACGTGGAACAACCCGGCGGGCGGCTACTTCATCAACCTCGACGTGCTGCCCGGCACCGCGTCCCGGGTGATCGAGCTGGCCAAGGCGGCGGGCGTCGCGCTCACGCCGGCAGGCTCGTCGTTCCCGCGCAAGCACGATCCGGACGACACCAACATCCGCCTCGCCCCGTCGTTCCCGGCGCTGCCGGAGCTGACGGCGGCGATGGAGGCCGTGGCGACGTGCGTGCTCCTCGCTGCCGCCGAGACGCTTGGTGCGTGATCTAGCGGCACTCCCGAAGGCGCATCTGCACCTCCACTTCACGGGGTCGATGCGCCATTCGACGCTGCTCGAGCTCGCCGCGCGCGACGGGATCCGGCTGCCCGATCAGCTCGTCTCCGAGTGGCCGCCGACGCTGTCCGCCGCCGACGAGAAGGGCTGGTTCCGCTTCCAGCGGCTCTACGACGTGGCACGGTCCGTCCTTCGTACGGAGGACGACGTCCGTCGGCTCGTGCGGGAGGCCGCCGAGGACGACGTCCGCGACGGCGGGCGCTGGCTCGAGATCCAGGTCGATCCGTCGGGCTACGGTGCCCGCTTCGGCGGGATCACCGCCTTCACCGATCTCGTGCTCGATGCGGTGGCGGTGGCGTCCCGGGAGACCGGCCTGGGGATGGCCGTGGTGATCGCGGCCAACCGCACCCGGCACCCGCTGGACGCGCGCACCCTGGCGCGGCTCGCGGCGCAGTACGCGGGTCGCGGTGTGGTCGGCTTCGGGCTCTCCAACGACGAGCGCCGTGGGACGACCGCTGACTTCGAGCTGGCCTTCCGGATCGCCGAGCGGGCGGGGCTGCTGTTGACACCTCACGGCGGCGAGCTGCGCGGCCCCGACCACATCGTGCGCGTCCTCGACGCGCTGCACCCGGGCCGGCTCGGGCACGGCGTGCGCTCGGCGGAGTCGCCGGAGGTACTCGAGCGGGTCGTGGAGGCCGGGATCGCGCTCGAGGTCTGCCCGACCTCCAACGTCTCCTTGGGCGTCTACTCCTCCCTGGCGGAGGTGCCGCTGCCGACGCTCCTGGCCGCCGGCGCGACGATCGCCCTCGGCGCCGACGATCCGCTGCTCTTCGGCTCGCAGCTGCTGGGCCAGTACGCCGCGATGCGCGCCGCCCACGACCTCGGCGACGAGACGCTCGCCGAGCTGGCGAGGATGTCCGTACGGGCCTCGTGCGCGCCGCCGTCGGTGCAGGCCTCGATCCTCGGCGAGATCGACTCCTGGCTGTCAGACTGACGCCATGAGCGAGAGCGGGCCGGAGCCGACCCAGCCGATCCAGGGCACCCCGCAGGCCGGGTGGACCCCGCCGGCCTACGGCACGCCGTCCTACGGCCAGCAGCAGCCGGCGCACTACCCCGCCCCGGCCCAGATGCCCGCGCCGCAGATGCCCTATCAGGGGCAGCCGCTCCGGGACGACAGCGGCGCGACCCCTGCGCTGGTCGTCGGCATCGTCGCCCTCGCCCTCGGCTTCATCGGCGCCGGCATCGGATTCCTCATCTCGCCGGTCGCGATGGTGCTCGGCTGGCGGTCCAAGCGCCGCATCGACGCCTCCCAGGGCCAGCTCGGCGGTCGCGGCAACGCCCAGGCCGGTTTCGTCCTCGGCCTGATCGGCACGATCTTCCTGGTCCTGGGGATCCTTTTCATCGTGCTCATCGTCGTCGTCCTCATCGCCCACGACTCCGGCGGCACGTTCTAGCGGTTGGGGCGTCGGACGCTCGGCTGCGACACTTGAGGGGTCATGGACTGCTCGTACTTCGCCGCCGGGATCTGCCGCTCGTGCACCTTCCTGGAGACGCCGTACGCCACGCAGCTGGCGGCCAAGCAGGACCGGGTCGCGGCCGCGCTCGCCGGGGTCGCCCCGGGCCTCACGTGGGGGTCGCCGGTCGCGTCGGCCGAGGCGGGGTTCCGCAACAAGGCGAAGATGGTCGTCGGTGGCACCGTGGACGCGCCGACCCTCGGGATCCTGGGCGCCGACGGGCGCGGGGTCGACCTGCAGGGCTGCGGCCTGCACACGCCCGGCCTGACCGCGGCGCTGCCCGCCCTGGCCGCATTCGTGACGACGGCACGCCTCACCCCGTACTCCGTGCCCGATCGCACCGGCGAGCTCAAGCACCTCATCGTCACCGAGTCGCCCGGCGGTGAGCTCATGGTGCGCTTCGTGCTGCGCTCCACCGAGGCGCTCGCCCGCCTCCGGTCGCGCCTGCCGGCGCTCCTCTCGGACCTCCCGATCGCCGTCGCCTCGGTCAACCTCCAGCCCGAGCACAAGGCGATCCTCGAGGGGCCGGAGGAGATCCTGCTGCACGGCGAGACGCTGGAGATGCGGGTCAACGACATCGCGCTGCACCTGCGGCCGCAGTCGTTCTTCCAGACCAACACCACCGTCGCCGGTGCGCTCTATCGGGAGGCGGCCGCACTGGTGGACGCGGTGGCGCCGTCCTCGGTGTGGGATCTCTACTGCGGGGTCGGCGGCTTCGGGCTGCACGTCGCCGCGCCGGGCCGATCGGTCTGGGGCGTCGAGGTCAGCGAGCAGGCGATCGAGTCGGCGAGGGCGTCGGCGGCCGAGCTCGGCGTCGGCGACCGCACCGCGTGGGTCGCCGGCGACGCGACCGCACTCGTGACGGGAGGCACGACGGGCGCGATCTCCGAGGCGCCCGACCTCGTCATCGTGAACCCGCCCCGCCGGGGCATCGGCCCGGCGCTCGCCGGCTGGCTGGAGGACAGCGGCGTACCGCACGTCGTCTACTCCTCCTGCAACGCCGACTCGCTCGCCCGGGACCTCGCCACGATGCCGTCGCTGCGCCCGGTCTCAGCCCGGCTGCTCGACATGTTCCCGCACACCGGCCACCACGAGGTCCTCGTCCACCTGGCCCGATAGCGGGATCAGTCGTTGCCGAAGATGTCGCGGGTGTAGACCTTGTCGGCGGCGTCGTCGAGGTCGGGGACCATCCGGTTCGCGATGATCACGTCGGCCTCGGCCTTGAACGTGTCGAGGTCTCGGTAGACCTTCGAGCCGAAGAACCTCGCGTCCTCCAGCTCCGGCTCGAAGACGATCACCTTGACCCCGGCGCCCTTGATCCGCTTCATCACGCCCTGCACCGCCGACTCGCGGAAGTTGTCGGAGCCGGCCTTCATCACCAGGCGGTGGATGCCGACGACCGTGGGACGGCGGCGCAGCACGTCGGCGGCGATGAAGTCCTTGCGGGTCGTGTTGGCCGCGACGATGGCGGAGATGAGGTTCTGGGGGACGTCTTGGTAGTTGGCCTGGAGCTGGAGGGTGT
>NZ_JAIWOY010000011.1 GCF_020216525.1 Nocardioides nematodiphilus
TCAGCAGCCGGAGGCCTCCCACCCATCAGCCGCTTGAACAACCTGACTGGACATCACAGCTAGGAGAGGACCTCGACCAGCGTGTAGACGCCGAGCGCCAGGCAGATCGCCGCGCCGGCGAAGTGCAGCACGTGCAGCGAGATCCACTTGAGCAGCTGCTTGCCGACCACGACCGCCAGGCCGCTGACCACCAGCAGCGCACCCAGCGCGCCGATGAAGATCGAGACCGGGTGGTGGTTCCTGGCGACCAACGAGATGGTCAGCAGCTGCGACAGGTCGCCCCACTCGGCGGCGAAGAGCACCATGAAGGACGCGAAGATCTGGCGCATCCCGGTGGCCGGCTTGGCCTTCTCGGCGAACTCGTCCTCGGTCTCGGCACCCTCGACCGCCTCCTTGGCGGCGGCACGGCCCTCGCGGAAGAGGATCACCGCACCGGCGAGGAACATCAGAGCGGCGATGGTGTGCACCAGGTCCGCGGGCAACAGGGTCGCGACCCGGCCGACGGCGACCGCGATGAGCGTCTGCACCGCGAAGGCGAGACCCACGCCGATCCAGACGAAGAGCGGGCGGTACTTGGTGGCCAGCACCAGGGTCGCCAGGAAGGTCTTGTCCGGCAGCTCGACGACGAAGATCGAGACGAAGGCGAGCGCGAGAAGACCGATATCCACGTGCGAACTTTAGGGGCGGAAGTTCACCTTCTCCCCATTGTCGGCACGGGGACGCTGGTGTGGACTGGGGCCATGCCGACCTTCGACACGTACGCGCAGGGCACCCCCTGCTATGTGGAGCTCATGACGCCCGATCAGGGCGCCTCCCAGGCCTTCTACGGCGACCTGTTCGGTTGGACCCTCACCTCGATGCCGGTCGGCGAGAACGGCGAGACGTACGCCACCGCCGCCCTGGACGGCGCCCGCGTCGCCGGCATCTCCGGCCAGATGCCGGAGCTGGCCGGTCATCCCGCCTTCTGGGGCGTCTACCTCGCGGCGACCGACCTCGACGCGGTCGCCGGTGCTGTGGACGGGGCGGGCGGGAAGGTCGAGGCCGGGCCGTTCGACGTCATGGACCTGGGCCGGATGGCCTCGATCCAGGATCCGACGGGTGCCCGGGTCAACCTCTGGCAGGCACGGAGCGTGATCGGCACCGAGCGGGCGAACGAGCCTGGCACACCGATCTGGAACGAGCTGATCTCGCCCGACCTCGACAAGGCGACCGCGTTCTACTCGGCGATCCTCGGCGTGACCTGGGAGGACTCCCCGATGCCGGAGGGCTCCGGTATCGCGTCGTACCGGACGCTCAACGTCGACGGGCGTGCCGTCGGCGGGGCGATGCCGCCGATGATGGAGGGCATCCCGCCGCACTGGAACGTCTACTTCAACGTCTCCGACGTCACCGCGGCGATCGCCAAGGCGGAGTCCCTCGGCGGCACGGTCCTCGCGCCGGCCTTCGACGTACCGGATGTGGGGCGTCTGGCCGGGGTCACCGACCCGCAGGGCGGCGTCTTCTGGCTGATGGGCCCCTCGCCCGACGCCGCGTAGCCGGGGCTCAGGCGCGCTCGGGACTGGCCGGATACACGCCGAGGATCTTCACGTCGGTGGTGAAGAACGCCAGCTCCTCGAGCGCGTGCTTGAGCCCGATGTCGTCGGGGTGCCCGTCGACCTCGGCGAGGAACTGGGTGGCGGTGAAGTGGCCGCCGACCATGTACGACTCCAGCTTGGTCATGTTCACGCCGTTGGTCGCGAAGCCGCCGAGCGCCTTGTAGAGCGCCGCCGGGATGTTGCGCACGTTGAAGATGAACGACGTGACGACCGGGCCGTTGCCGGCGGGCGCCTGGACGAACTCGCGCGAGAGCACCACGAAGCGGGTGGTGTTGTGGTCCTCGTCCTCGATGTCCTCGGCGAGCACGTCGAGCCCGTAGATCGAGGCGGCCATCGGCGGCGAGATCGCCGCCATCGTCGGGTCGCCGGCCTCGGCGATCTCCCGCGCGGCGCCGGCGGTGTCGCCGGAGATCACCGGCGTCAGGCCGTGCTCGCGGATGACCTTGCGGCACTGGCCGAGCGCGTGCACGTGACTGTGCACGGTCCGTACGTCCTCCAGGGCGACGCCCGGCAGCGCCATCAGGTGGAACCGGATGCGCAGGAAGTGCTCGGCGATGATGTGCAGGCTCGAGCCCGGCAGGAAGTGGTGGATGTCCGCGACCCGGCCGGCGAGCGAGTTGTCGATCGGGATCATCGCGAGGTCGGCGGTCGGCTCGGCCCCGTCGATCCCCTCGACCGCGGCGAAGACGTCCTCGAAGGAGGCGCACGGCACCGACTCCAGCTCGGGGTACTCCCGCTGGCACACCATGTGGGAGTTGGAACCGGGCTCGCCCTGATAGGCGATGCGTCGAGGCTGAGGCACGGGGTGAGTCTAGAGTCGATGCTCGTGCTGGCTGCCCTGAGTCTCGTCGTCGCCCTCGCCGCCCTCGCTCTGGCGGGCCTGCTGTGGAAGGAGCGGCTCGACGCCCGCACCCGCACGCGCTCCGGCGCGGCGCCCCTGCCCGAGGACGTCCTCGGCCTGCGCCAGGAGGTCGCCGCCCTGCGCCTCGAGAGCGCCCAGGCGCTGCGTCACCTGGCGATCGTGCGCTACGACGCCTTCGGCGACATGGGCGGCCACCTGTCCTGGTCCCTGGCGCTCGCCGACGACGCCGGCGACGGCGTGCTGCTGACCAGCATCCACGGGCGCAACGACGCCCGCTCGTACGCCAAGACCATCAGCGCCTGGCGCTGCGAGGTGCAGCTCTCCCCCGAGGAGGAGCAGGCGCTGGGCCAGCTCCGCCGGTGATCCCCGGGATCAGAACCAGCGGCTGATCTCGACGGCGGCGCCGTCCTGGTCGACCGGGAGCGTGACCGCGTCGGCGGCCTCGCGGACGTCGGTGACCGCCTGGCCCATCGCGACCGCACGGCCGACCCAGTCGAACATCTCCAGGTCGTTGCGACCGTCGCCGATCGCGAGGCAGTCCTGCGGCTCCAGGCCGAGCTGGGTCACCACGTGCGCGAGGCCGGAGGCCTTCGAGACCCCGATGGGCATGAGGTCGAGCCAGGCCGTCCACCCGACCACGTACGAGATGCCCTGCAACCCCAGGCGGCGGCCCATCTCGAGGAAGTCCTCGGCGCTGGCCTCGGGGTTGCGGATGATGACACGCGAGACCGGGTCCTTGATCAGGTCCTCGACCGCTGCGAGCGTCATCGTGCCGGTCAGCTCACCGGGCGGGAAGTGGTCGTTGAGCTTGTAGCCCACGCCGCGCTCCTCGACCGCGACCAGCGCCGACGGCTGCTCGGCGAGGATCGCGCGCACCGCCGGGCCGGCGTCGAAGAGCTCCTCGTGCACCACGTCCAGCGGCGGGTAGCGCAGCACCACCGCGCCGTTCGACGCCACGATCCAGAGCCGCTCGTCGGCCTCGCGCGGCAGCCCGAGCATGTCGGCGATCTTCGTCATGCCGTGCGGGCTGCGCCCGGAGGCGAGCACGATGTACGCCCCCGCGTCGTACGCGCGCCCGACCGCCTCGATCACCGCCGCCGACATCACCTCGGAGGACGCGCCGGTGCCCTCCTCCCACTTGAGCAGGGTGCCGTCGATGTCGAGCGCGATGACCTTCGGGATCCACCCGGTGTCGGGGAGGCGTGCGGTAGTGCGGACCATGGCCTGTGTCTATCAGGCGATGGGGGTGAGCACCTCGCGACCGAGCCACTTCTGCAGCGCCTTCGGGACGCGGACCGAGCCGTCGGGCTGCTGGTGGGTCTCCAGGACGGCGACGATCGCGCGGGTGATCGCGGTCAGCGTCCCGTTGAGCGTGGCGACCGGGCGGTTGGACTCGCCCTCGGCGCCGCGCTGGCGGATGTTGAGCCGGCGCGCCTGGAAGTCGGTGCAGTTGGAGGCCGAGGTGAGCTCGCGGTACTTGCCCTGGGTCGGGATCCACGCCTCGCAGTCGAACTTCCGTACGGCCGACGGGCCGAGGTCGCCGGCGGCGACGTCGATGACCTGGTAGGCCAGCTCGAGCTTGTCGAGGAAGTCCTTCTCCCACTGCAGCAGCCGCTCGTGCTCGGCGGCAGCGTCCTCGAGCGAGGTGTAGACGAACATCTCCACCTTCTCGAACTGGTGGACGCGGATGATGCCCTGGGTGTCCTTGCCGGCCGAGCCGGCCTCCTTGCGGAAGCAGGAGGAGTACCCGGCGTAGCGGCGCGGGAGGAAGTCGGTGTCGAGGATCTCGTCGGAGTGGTACGCGGCCAGTGGCACCTCCGAGGTGCCGACCAGGTAGAGGTCGTCGCCCTCGATCTTGTAGACGCCGTCGTCGACCTGGTCGAGGAATCCCGTACCGGCCATCGCCTCGGGACGGGCGAGCGCCGGCGCGATCACCGGGATGAAGCCGGCCTCGCGGGCCTGCTCCATCGCGAGGTTGATCAGCGCGAACTCCAGCTCGGCGCCGACGCCGGTGAGGAAGTAGAAGCGCGAGCCGGCGACCTTGGCGCCACGCTCGAGGTCGATCGCGCCGAGCAGCTTGCCGAGCTCGACGTGATCGCGCGGCTCGAAGCCCTCGGCCGCGAAGTCGCGCGGCGTGCCGACGGTCTCCAGGACGACGAAGTCGTCCTCGCCGCCGGCCGGGGTCTCGTCGGCGGCGATGTTGCGGATCTGCTTGAGCGCGGTGGTCCAGGCGTCCTCGGCCTCACGCTGGGCGGCCTCGGCCTCCTTGACCTGCGCGGCGACGGCCTTGGTCCGGGCGAGAAGCTCGGCCTTCATCTCGGCGGCATCGGGGCCCTTGGCCTGCGCGACCTGCTTGCCGAGCGCCTTCTGCTCGGCGCGCAGCTCCTCGAACGTGGCGATCGAGGCGCGGCGGGCCTGGTCGGCGGCCAGCGCGCCGTCGACGAGCGACTCGCTCGCGCCACGCTTGCGCTGGGAGGCGCGGACTCGGTCGGGCTCGTCACGGAGGATGCGCGGGTCGATCACGAGGGGCAGCCTAGGCGACCGAGCGAGCGCGGCACGAGATCGGGCGCTGCGCGAGCGCGGGAGCCGCGACGCGGAGGGTCGGGGCGCCGGTCACCCGTATTCTGTCGCCCGTGCCGGACCGCCGCTTCAAAGACTCCCAAGCCCTGCCTGCCGGGCTCGCCTGCCTCGGCCTCGGCGTGGTGTTGGCGATCGTGGTCGCCACCGGTGCGCCCGATGGCTTCGACCGGGCGGTGGGCGAGCCGCTCGTCGTCAGCAGCGGGCCGTTCTACCACCTCGCCCGCTGGGTCGAGACCGCGTTCGAGTTCCTGCCGTTCCTGATCTACACCCTGATCCTGGTGGTCGCGCTGGCCGTCAAGGGCTATCGCCGCGCCGCGATCTGGGCGATGGGCGTCAGCGTGGCCTCGCTCGCGGTGAACCAGGGCCTCAAGCACCTCATCGACCGGCCGCGCCCGTCGTGGCAGGTCGACCCCGGCCCGACGTACTCGGGACTCGCCTTCCCCAGCGGGCACTCTCTGCACGCGGCCGTGTTCTTCGGCATCACCGCGTCGCTCGCGCTGATCTTCATCCGCAAGGCGCCCCTGCGCCGGCTGCTCGTCACGGTGTCGGTGCTCCTCGCCGCGGCCATCGCGACGGACCGGCTCATCCTGGGGCGCCACCACGTCACCGATGTGGTCGGCGGCCTGCTGATCGGCGCCGGGCTCGTGCTGGTCGGCTTCGCGCTCTACTCGCCGCTCCCCGTGTCGCACGCGATCAACGCCCGTCCGCTGGTGCAGACCGTGCCGACCGGCCGCAGGCTGCACGTCGTGCTCAATCCGATCAAGGTCGAGTCGGTCGGCCAGTTCCAGGCGATCGTGACCGCGATGGCGGTCGAGGCCGGCTGGAACGAGCCGGTCTGGCACCTGACCGAGCCCGACGACAGCGGGACGGGCATGGCAGCCGCCGCGTCGGTCGCCGGCGCCGACCTGGTGATGGTCTGCGGCGGCGACGGCACCGTCCGCGAGGTCTGCGCCGAGCTCGCCGGCACCGGCATCCCCGTCGGCATCATCCCGGCCGGCACCGGCAACCTGCTGGCCCGCAACCTGGCCATCCCGCTCTACCTGCGCGCCGCGATCGACGTCGCGCTGACCGGCCAGGACCGGGCCGTCGACATGGTCGAGGTCTCCGGCGACGGCATGGACGACAGCCACTTCCTGGTGATGGCCGGGATGGGCTTCGACGCCGCGATCATGGACGGTGTCAACGAGGACCTGAAGAAGCGGGTCGGCTGGATCGCGTACGTCCTGTCCGCGCTCAAGGCCCTGATGTTCCCGGCCGTGAAGGTGCAGATCTCCGTCGACGGTGGCGAGTTCACCAAGCACCGCGCCCGCACCATCGTGGTCGGCAACGTGGGCACCCTGACCGCCGGCATGCCGCTGCTCCCCGACGCCCTGATCGACGACGGGCTCATCGACGTCGTGCTGCTCTACCCGCAGCGCTTCTGGTCGTGGCTGCCGCTGGCCTTCCGGGTGCTCACGAAGCGACCCGAGACCGACGACCTGGTCAACCGCATGCGCGGACAGTCGATCGTCGTACGTGCCGACCGCGACACCCCGCGCCAGCTCGACGGCGACACGGTCGGCGAGGGCCGCGAGATGCGGATGACCTGCCTGCACGCCCGACTCCTGGTGCGGGTGCCCCGATGACGCTGGACCTCACGCCGTTGCGCACCGAGCGGCTCGTGCTGCCGCTGTGGACCGCCGCCGACGTCGCCGCCATCCGCCTCGGTCGCCGTACGCCCGACGACGGCGCGCTCGGCGAGTGGCATCCGGAGTTCCCCCGTCGCGACGACCAGGACGCCTCGACGCTGTGGCACGACGGCGACCCGTACGGCCCTCGCTCGATCGTGCGCGGCGTGACCGTGCTCGGCTCGATCGGGTTCTTCGGGCCGCCGGACGAGGCGGGCGAGCTGGAGGTGGGCTACGGCCTGGTGCGCGACGCGTGGGGCTGGGGCTTCGCGACCGAGTCGCTGCGCGCGATGCTGGACGCGATCGGCCCGGAGGTGACCGTACGGGCGTCGATCGAGCCGGAGAACAAGGCGTCGCTGCGGGTGGCGGCCAAGTGCGGCTTCACCCAGCTGCGCGGCGCCACGCCCGACGGCGAGCTGGTGATGGTCCGCGCCGGCGCGTGACCTGACGGATGCGGCACGAGCGGTCCGCGGAGATCGCGCTCACCAGCCGGAGGACACAATGAACCTCGTGACACCCGCCCGGATGCCTCAGCTCGTAGCCACCGACCTGGACGGGACGCTCGTCCGCAAGGACGGGACCGTCTCGCCGTACACCCGGGACGTGCTGGTCGCGCTCGAGGAGCGCGGGGTGCCGGTGATCTTCGTGACCGGGCGTCCGCTGCGCTGGACGATGCCGCTGTTCGAGCACGTCGGCTCGCACGGTCTGGCGATCGTCTCCAACGGGGCGATGGTGTGGGACGTCGCCGCCCAGGTCGCCCGCACCTCGTACGCGCTGGGTGCCTCGGAGTCGGCGGAGGTCGTCTCGCTGCTCCAGGAGGCGCTGCCGGGCTCCGTCTTCGGCGCTGAGCGGGAGACGGGCTTCGCGATGGAGCCCGACTTCCCCGACGCCCCCGGACGCGAGGCCCTGCCGCGGATGCCGCTGGGTGAGCTCGTCTCCTCGCCGATGCTCAAGCTGCTATCGCTGCACCGCGAGCTCGACCCCGACGTCTACTGGAAGCGCGCGATCTCAGCGGTGGGCGAGTTGGCCACGGTCACGCACTCGTCGTCGTTCGCGCTGCTGGAGATCAGCGCGTACGGGGTCACCAAGGCCTCGACGCTCGCCTCGGTCGCCGGCTCGCTCGGGGTCGCCGCCGAGGACGTGATCGCCTTCGGCGACATGCCCAACGACATCGCGATGCTGCAATGGGCCGGCACGTCGTTCGCGATGGCGGACGCGCACCCGGAGGCCCGCGAGGCCGCCGGCAACGTCGCGCCCTCGCACGAGGAGGACGGCGTGGCGCGCACGCTGGCCGAGGTCTTCGCGCTCTAGATCGCTGCGCCTATGACCCCTCGGGGGTGATCTGGTTCGATGGGGGCATGCGTCGCCTGCTCACGAGCCTGCTCGTCACCCTGCTGAGCGCCCTGGTGCTGCTCGGCGGCGGGGTGACGCAGCCGGCCGCGGCCGCGCAGTGCCTGTCCCCGACCGCCACCGTGCCGGAAGCGGTGGGCACCGCCGAGGCGGTCGTGACGGTGAAGATCCTCAAGCGGCTGCGGCCCGACGCGGGATCGGCCGCGCGCTACCGGGCGCGGGTGCTGACCGCGTTCAAGGGGAGCCCGCCGAGCAGCATCAAGGTGATGCCGCAGCCGAACAGCTGCCACCTGTCGGACTTCAGCGTCGGCACCACGTACCTGCTCTTCCTGCGCAGCCGCGCGCAGGACTGGCTGGCCCCCGCGGCCTTGCCGTCGTCCCACAACGTCGCGATGCTGCAGCCGCAGGTCGAGGCCGCGCTGGCTCCGCCGACGGTGACGTTCGGCAAGCCGTTGACCGGATCGCCCGCGCGTCTGCGTCGGGTCGCGGCACCGGGTGTCGCGCTGGTGATCATCGGGCTGCTCGGGCTGCTGTTCGTCCGCCGCTCGCCGCGCTCGCACGCCTGACCCGCTCCCGGGCACTCAGTCGATCTCGGCATCCTCGAGCAGCTGGGCGGCACGGACCGCGGCCTCCAGCGCGAGGTCGATCTCGTCGGCCTGCGGCGCATCCCGTACGGGATCGGGCTCGGTCGGCGCGCGCAGCACCTCGAGCTCGTCGCGGGTCACACCGCGAAGGTGCAGCAGGACCAGCGGGTCCTGATCGATCAGGTCGGCGACCTGCACCAGGACCCCCAGCGCGTGCTCGCAGACCCCGCCGGTGCGGCTCATCCGCTGCCAGGTGGGGCAGCTGCAGGTGGCGACCAGCTCGCTGCTGTCGGGCACGATCGCGACGCCGGCCTCCTCGGCGTGCTCGGCCAGGTCGTCGGTCAGCCGGCCCGACAGGATCACCGCGGCGCGCCCGCTCGCGACCACCACGAAGCCGGCGTGCTCGTCCACGCCCCAGACGGGGACGGTGATCGTGACCGTCCAGATCCCGGCCTCCTCGGCCACCCCGGCGGCCAGCCGGCCGGCGTCGACGACCAGGCCGCCGATCCGCCCGGAGCGGGCCAGGGCGCGGGCCTGGACGATCTGGGACTCGTCGTCGGCGAGCTCCTCGACGCCGCTCCAGAAGCCGCGCCCCCACCAGCTCTTCAGCTTGCGCAGGATCCGCTTGTGCGGCTCGGCGAGGAAGACCAGCGACCCGGTCATCGCAGGCTCACCAGATCCCGCAGCTCATCGTCGCTCAGCTCGGTCAACGCCGCCTCGCCCTGGCCCAGGACGGCGTCGGCGAGCGCACGCTTGCGGCCGAGCAGCTCGGCGACCTTCTCCTCGACCGTGCCGCGGGTGACGAGCCGGTGCACCTGCACCGGCTTGGTCTGCCCGATTCGGTAGGCGCGGTCGGTGGCCTGGTCCTCGACGGCGGGGTTCCACCAGCGGTCCACGTGGACGACGTGGTCGGCACGGGTCAGGTTGAGCCCGACGCCCCCGGCCTTGAGCGACAGCAGGAACACGGGCACCTCGCCGGCCTGGAAGCGCGCCACCATCCGCTCGCGCTCGCGCACCGGCGTGCCGCCGTGCAGGAACTGGTGCTCGACCCCGCTCGCCGCCCAGTGCGCCTCGAGCAGCCGCGCCATCGCGACGTACTGGGTGAAGACCAGCACCGCGCCGTCCTCGGCGATCACCGTCTCGAGCACCTCGTCGAGAAGGTCGATCTTCTGGCTGCGGCCGGCGAGCTTGCCCGTCGACTGCTTGAGGAACTGCGCGGGGTGGTTGCAGATCTGCTTGAGACCGGTCAGCAGCATCAGCACCAGGCCGCGGCGCATGATCGGGTCGGCGCGCGCGATCCGCTCCATCGTGTCGCGGACGTACGCCTCGTAGAGCACCGTCTGCTCGCGGGTCAGCGACAGGATGTGGTCGGTCTCGGTCTTCGGCGGCAGCTCCGGGGCGATGCCCGGATCGGCCTTGCGCCGGCGCAGCAGGAAGGGCGCGATCAGCGCGGCGAAGCGGGCGGTCATCGCCGGGTCGACGTTGGCCTCGATCTGGCTGGCCCACGCGCGCCGGAAGGCGAGCCGGCTGCCGAGCAGCCCGGGGACGCACCAGTCGAGGATGGCCCAGAGCTCGGTCAGGTCGTTCTCCACCGGCGTGCCGGTGAGCGCGACCCGCGCGGTCGAGGGGATCGTACGGATGGCCTTGGCGGTGGCGGACGCGGCGTTCTTCAGGTGCTGGGCCTCGTCGGCGACGACGAGGTCCCACGGCACGGCGGCCAGCGCCGCGGCGTCGCGCCGCATCGTCCCGTACGTGGTCAGGACGAACCCACCCTCCACCCCGGCGAGCTCCCGCTCGGTGCCGTGGAAGCGCCGCACGTCCGTGCCGGGCGCGAAGCGCGCGATCTCGGCCTCCCAGTTGCCCAGCAGACTCGCCGGGCAGACCACCAGCGTCGGCCCCCCGCCCCGCTGCAGGTGCAGCGCGATCAGCGTGATCGTCTTGCCCAGCCCCATGTCGTCGGCCAGACACCCTCCGAGACCGAGCTCGGTCAGTGCCGCCAGCCAGGTCAGGCCACGGCGCTGGTAGTCACGCAGGGACGCCTGCAGCGCCTCGGGGACCTCGATCAGCGGAGCGTCGACGACACTCGCGACCCGATCGCGCAGCCTCCCGATGGAGGCGCCGACGAGGACCTGATCAAGATCGACGCCCCCGGCGGCGTCCGCGTCTGCGAGCTTCGCGGCGACCGCGTCGGGCAGCAGCCCGGTCAACGCGGTGGCGAGCGCCTCGGTGCCGGACACCTTCTTCAGCAGCCGCTTGCGGGCCTTCTTGGTCAGGCTCGGATGGACCACCGTCCACGAGCCGCGCAGCTTGAGCACCGGGGCGGCCGCGGCGGCGAGCTGCTCCATCTCGTCCTCGGTGAGCTCCGAGCCGTCGACGGCGAGCTGCCAGCGGAAGGCGCACGTCTGCTCGGCCCCGAAGAGGCTGTCCTGCATCAGGTCCTCATGACCGCCCTGCCCGGAGCGGTCGACCACGACCCGCGCGGTCAGCTCGCCCGACAGCGAGCGCGGCCAGAGCACGTCGACGCCGATCGCGCGCAGTGCCTCGACGCCGTCCTCCAGCAGCCCCGCGAGCTCGTCGCCGTCGAGGGTGATCTCGTCGGGGACCGGCAGGTCGACCAGCCGCCACAGCACCGGCCACGCCTCGGCCGCGGCTCGCAGCGCGACATTCGCGTGCGTCCGCGCCCGGTCGCCGAACCCGTGCTCCTCCCAGGTCTCGCGCCACAGCCGGTCGACGTCGACGACGTGCAGCGGGTCGGCCACGTCGTGGGCCTGCGGGACCAGCCGGATCGAGCCGCCGACCAGCTCCTCCTCGTCAGCCTCGACGCGCAGCGAGATCGTCACCCGCTGGGGCAGCTTGGCCCCCGCGGGCGCGGAGACGTGTCGCGCCAGCCGCGCCTTGAGCCGGTCCTGGAAGGGCGTCTCGAGCGCCACCGCGGGCCGCGTCACGACCGTACGGGCGCTGCGCGCCACCGGCGCCGCGCGCGGCATCGCATCGGCCACGGCGTCGAGCACGCCGCGCACGGTCTCCTCGGCGGCGATCGCGTCCACGCCCTCGTACGCGCGCGCCTCGGCCAGCAAGGCGACCCGCTCGGCGTCCTCGCCGGAGACGACCGCGCGCCACGACGGCACCTCGCCCTCGGCGGGCTCGATCCGGCCGGCGGCGACGAGCCGCAGCCCGAGCACGACCGAGCCGACGAGCAACGCGACCGAGGGGTGCAGGTCCTCGCGCCGATGCGCCTTGCTGAGCACCGGGATCGCGGCGGTGATCGGCAGCGCGACCGTCACCCGCCCGCCCAGCTCCACCACGCTCTCGCGCGCCGGCGTCGCCGGTCGGAAGACCGCCGCGTCGGTGAGGGAGTAGAGGGCGCTCATGGAGCGAACCTAGACGAGGACACCGACACTCTCAGGATCCGTGATTACTCTCAGGGGGTGAGCATCCTCGACGCCTCCATCGCCCGCCTTGACGGGACCCCCTCCACCCTGGGCGAGCTGACCGGTGGCCGGCCCGCGCTGCTGGTCAACGTGGCCTCCAAGTGCGGTCTGACCCCGCAGTACGCCGGGCTCGAGCGGATCGCCGAGTCCCAGCCCGGGCTCGCGGTGGTCGGCTTCCCGTGCAACCAGTTCATGGGCCAGGAGCCGGGCACCTCGGAGGAGATCGCCGAGTTCTGCTCCGCCACGTACGGCGTGACCTTCCCGCTCAGCGAGAAGATCGAGGTCAACGGCGAGGGCCGGCACGCGATCTACGACGAGCTCACCCGCGCGCCGGAGGCCGAGACCGGCCAGGCCGGCGACATCACCTGGAACTTCGAGAAGTTCCTCGTCGACGCCGACGGCACGGTGGTGCAGCGCTTCGGACCGCGCACCGAGCCCGAGGACCCGCGCGTCCTCAAGGCGATCGCCTCGCTCGTCGGCTGACCCCTCCTCACACATCTCGGACGAACTTCCTCCACATGCTCGACACCCTCCGGACGAGGGCCCTGTCCGTCGGCGCGCTCGCGCTGGCGGCCGCCCTCCTCGTCGTCCCTGCCCCGGTGGTCGCCGCCGGCACCGCCGCTCCCTCGACGTGCGCGGATGTCGCAGTCCAGCCGGGTCAGGTGCACTGCTTCATCCGCGTGAGCGCCCCGCGATCTCCATCCGCCTCCGGGATGCGGGCGTTCGCCACGACGGCTTCGCCGGGCGGATGGGGCCCGCAGGACATCGCGGCGATGTACGACCTCCCGGCGATCCCCGCCACGGTGCCCGTCGGCACCGGACCGACCGTGGCGGTGATCGAGGCGGACCACACCTCGACCATCGCGAGCGATCTCGCCGCCTATCGCAGCGCGTACGGCCTCGGCACGTGCGGCACCGCCGACGGCTGCCTGACGATCGTCGGCCAGGACGGCTCGCGCAGGGTGCCGAGCCGCAGGGCCTCCCTCGACCAGTGGGACTGGGAGACGATCATGGACGTCGAGGCCGTGGCGGCCTCGTGCCCGGCCTGCAGGATCGTGGTCGTGGAGGCCGACTCCACCTACAGCAACGACACCGACGAGGCCACCAAGACCGCAGCCACGCTCGCCGACTACGTCTCCATGTCGTGGGGCACCAGCGACGACGGCTTCACCAGCGACGACCTGACGTCCACCGAGGGCATCTTCAACGACTACCCGGGCGTCACCTTCGTCGCCGCCACGGGGGACCTCGGCTGGGCGACGAACGACCCGACCGACGGTGTGACGTGCGGGCTCGCCGCCACCGTCGGCGCCGGCGACACCCACTCGTGCACCAACTATCCGGCCAGCTCACCACACGTCGTCGCTGCCGGCGGCACGGTCGCGTCCTACGACGGCGCAGCCTGGACGCAACAGGCCTGGGGCGACTCGGACGACCCGACGCAGTCGTTCGCCCCCAACGCCGGCGGCTCCTCCTCGGGCTGCTCCGGCTGGGCCACGATGCCCACGTTCCAGGCCGTGAACGCCAACGCCAGGGCGGCCTGCGGCAACACCCGCGCCACCGCCGACATCTCAGCCCTTGCCGACGGGTTCGCGATGTACCACTCGGGCTACAGCGGCGGTCCCTGGTATCCCTCCGGCGGCACCTCACTGTCCGCTCCGCTGATCGCCGGGATGTACGCCCAGGCGGGCAATCACACGCGCCCCTTCGACATCTACGCGCGTGCGAAGGCTGACGCGGCGGCGTTCATCGACGTGACCGCCGGCACGCCCGCGCGGGGCTGTCCTGCCACTGATGCGCTGCACCTGTGCAGCGCCGGCCCCGGCTGGGACGGCCCGACGGGTCTCGGCACGCCGCGCGGCCTGGCCAGCCTGATGCCGTACGCCGCGAAGCGCACGTCCTCGCCGGTCAGCGCCACGCTCTCCCCGGTGAGCCACCGCGGCCTGGTGAGGATCCGTGGCAAGGCGCGCGTGCGACGCACCCTGCGCGCCTCGTACGGGACCTTCACGCCGGGCTCGCGCGTGACGGTGACCTGGCTGGTCGACGGGCACCCGGTGGCCGCGGGCGCGCGGCTGCGGGTCAGGCGCGGCTGGCGTCACCACCGGATCCGGTACATCGTCAACGCGACGGCCGCCGGGCACGCGCCCGTGACCTTCACCTCGTCCGCGGTGCGCATCCGCCGCTGATCCGAATGGGACTGATACCTCGGCGAGGATCGGGTACGGGAGTCAGGGTAAAGAGCCGCGACGCTTCATGGGGACGCTGACGGCCTCTCCTGATCGCCACGCGGGTACGTCAACCGATTCTCGGAGGTAGACACCCGATGCACGCTCCTTCTACACGCTCACTACGAGCCCTGATCTCGATCTCCGCCCTGGCCCTGACCTCGGCCGCGCCGCTGGTCACCTCGGCCGCCCACGCGGACACTCCGCAGGCCCACGCCCGGGCGCACTCGCACCACCGCTTCCATGACCGCGACCACGACGGTCTGCCCAACGGCTGGGAGAAGCGCCACGGCCTCAACCCCAACCGCGCCAACGGCAAGGCCGACGCGGACCACGACGGGCTGACGAACCGCCAGGAGTACAAGAAGGGCCTGAACCCGAAGGCCGGCGACTCCGACCACGACGGTCTCAAGGACGGTCGCGAGGTGAAGCTGGGGACGAATCCCCGGTCCGCCGACACGGATCACGACGGCCTCAAGGACGGCCGCGAGGTCCAGCTGGGCACCAGCCCGAAGAGCGCCGACTCCGACCACGACGGGTTGAAGGACGGCGACGAGGTCACCAAGTACAAGAGCGACCCGACGAAGAGCGACTCGGACGGTGACGGAGTCAAGGACGGCACCGAGGTCACCGCGGGCACCGACCCGACGAAGCCGCCGACCACGACGACCCCTCCGGGCGACGGCGGGGGTACGACCACGCCTCCGGGTGACGGTGGCGGCACGACCACGCCTCCGGGCGACGGTGGCGGCACCGGCGGCACCGGGGGTGGGGGCGTCGTCACGCCGAGCCTTGCCATCACCAGCCCGGGCACCGACGCCGTCACGACGGCCCGTCCCACGTTCAAGGGCACCGGCAAGCCGGGCGCGGACATCACCGTCAACGTGACCGCTTCAACGCCCGTCACGGTGAACCAACCGTCGTCCGGCGAGGTGGCCGGCGCTCTGAGCGACATCTCGCCTGTCCAGACCACGCCAGTCCTTACCCTGCAGACGATCGTGCACGACGACGGGAAGTGGGAGGTCCAGGGCGGGCCTGGTGACGCCCTCAACACGGGCGACTACACCGCCACCGCCACCCAGACCACCAGCGGAGGTGCGAGCACGACGACGGACGCCGTGCAGTTCAAGGTCGACGCCGACGTTCCGGGCGTTCTCACCATCGACGACTCGGTCAGCGGCCCGACGAACAACGCTCGCCCGCTGATCAGCGGCGACGGTGCCGAGGCTGGTGCCACCGTGACCGTCACAGAGGAAGACACCGCTCTTGGAAATGCCGAGATCAGCGCGGACGGCCACTGGGTCTTCACCCCGAGCGAGGACTTCACCGCGGGTCCGCACACCCTCACCGTCACCCAGACCGACAAGGCGGGCAACACCAGCGAGGCCGCGACGGTCACGTTCACCGTCGACACGGCGGCTCCGCAACCGCCGACCATCGGGCAGGTCAGCGACATCGGGGTGGGCGGCAACACCACGCCGCCCATCAACGGCAGCGTCGCCGAGGACGGCGACACCGTCACGGTGACCCTTCACCGGGCGGGCACCACGAGCGACAACGACCAGTCGTTCACACCTGCGGTCACCAACGGCACGTGGCAGGTGACGCCCACCGCGCTGGCGGACGGCGAGTACACGGTCACGGCCACGGAGTCGGACGCGGCGGGCAACACCAGCGAGGCGTCGAAGACCTTCACCGTCGACACCCAGGCGCCCGCGGCACCGAGCATCGCCTCGCCTGAGGACGACAGCACGGTCACGGAGACCACGCCCACCATCTCCGGCACCGGTGCCGGAGACCGTGATCTCGTCGTCACGCTCACGGGCTCGGACGACACCTCGATCCCGCTCGAGCCCCCGACCGTCGAGGAGGGCGGTGCCTGGAGCGTCACGCCGAGCGAGCCGCTGGCTGACGGTACGTACACCGTCACGGTCAGCCAGACGGACGCCGTCGGCAACGCCAGCACGGAGTCGACGAGCACCTTCACCGTCGACGCCGGTCAGGTGATCCCCGGCGCCTGATCGACCGTAGGAACTGAACAACAGCCAGCCCGGCGGCCGCGCGAGCGGTCGCCGGGCGGCTGTGTGAGAGCGATCACGAACAGGTCGACGTTTAATGAATCGAAGACTGTCGGTGGTCCCACCTAGGCTCTTCCGGTGACCACAGAGATTGCACCCGAGGCATCGGAAGCCTCCGAGAAGCTCGACGCCCGCGTCTTCATCATCGCCGGCGTCGTCGTCCTCGGATCGATCATGTCGATCCTCGACATCACCGTCGTCGGCGTCGCGCTGCGGACCTTCCAGGAGCAGTTCCACGCCACCACCGCCCAGGTCGCCTGGACGATGACCGGCTACACGCTCGCTCTCGCCGCGGTGATCCCGCTGACCGGGTGGGCCGCCGACCGCTTCGGCACCAAGCGTCTCTACATGCTCGCCATCCTGCTGTTCGTGCTGGGCTCGGTGCTCTGCTCGACGGCCGGATCGCTGTCGCTGCTGGTCACGTACCGCGTCCTGCAGGGTCTCGGCGGCGGCATGCTGATGCCGCTGGGGATGACGATCCTGACCCGGGCCGCCGGCCAGGACCGCGTCGGTCGCGTGATGGCCGTCCTCGGCATCCCGATGCTGCTCGGCCCGATCTTCGGCCCGATCCTCGGGGGCTGGCTGATCGACGTCGCCTCGTGGCACTGGATCTTCCTGATCAACCTGCCGATCGGCATCGCGGCGCTGGTCTACGCCTGGCTCGCCCTGCCGCAGGACGACGTCTCCCCCTCGGAGAGCTTCGACTTCGTCGGCATGCTGCTCCTCTCGCCGGGTCTGGCCTCACTGCTCTACGGCATCTCCTCCATCCCCGCCGCGAAGGAGGAGCACGGCACGATCTGGACCGCCGAGGTCGTCGTCGCCACCCTGCTCGGCATCGTGCTGGTCGCCGCGTTCGTCCCGTGGGCGCTGCGCAAGAAGAACATCCACCCGCTGGTCGAGCTGCGCCTGTTCAAGGACAGCCACATGACGATCGCGGTCATCACGATGGCGCTCTTCGCGATGGCGTTCTTCGGTGCCTCGCTGCTGTTCACGCTCTACTTCCAGGAGGTGCGCGGCTACTCGCCGGTGAAGTCGGGCTGGGCGATCGCCCCGCAGGGCTTCGGCGCGATGATCACCATGCCGATCGCCGGCGTCCTGGCCGACAAGATGGGCCCGGGCAAGGTCGTGCTGACCGGTCTGGTGCTCGACACCTTCGGGATGGGCATGCTCGCCTTCACCGGCACCGACACCCCGTACTGGTACTTCCTGATCGCCTTCGTCGTGATGGGCTTCGGCATGGGTGCCACGATGATGCCGGTCTTCTCGGCCGCGCTGGCGACGCTGAGCGACCACAACATCGCCCGTGGCTCGACGCTGATGAACATCACCCAGCAGGTTGCCGCCTCGGCCGGCACCGCCCTGTTCTCGGTGCTGCTCACCGCGGCGTTCAACAGCAGCGACGCCATCACCGACAGCACCAAGCTGGCGGCTGCCACCAACGGGAGCAAGGACCCGAGCATCCTGGCCGCGGCCGCGGAGAAGCTCGGCCTCGACCCGTCGGCCGTGCCCGATCTCCTCGCCCGCGCCAACGTCGACATGGGCGATGCCTTCGCCGGCGTCTACCTCGTGGCTGCGATCCTGGTCGGCTGCTGCCTCATCCCGGCCTTCTTCCTGCCCCGCAGCAAGACCGAGTCGACCGGCCAGCCGATCGCCATGCACTGACGGAGCTCGCGAACCCGACCGTCGAGTCTGCAGTTGTGGTGAGCCACAGCTGCAGACTCGATCGTCATTTCTGCGGAACTCGGCGATGTCGGGGCTGGCTGATAGACACAGGGCATGAGCACTCTGCGGCAGACGGCTGAAGGCTTCCTCCAGGCCCTGGTGGGCCGCGACGACGCACAGCTGCGTGAGGACCAGTGGAGTGCGATCTCGGCTCTCGTGGAGCAGCACAGCCGGGCGCTGGTGGTGCAGAAGACCGGCTGGGGCAAGTCGGCCGTCTACTTCGTCGCCACCCTGCTGCTGCGCTCGCAGGGTGCGGGGCCGACGGTGATCATCTCCCCGCTGCTCGCGCTGATGCGCAACCAGATCGAGGCCGCCGAGCGCGCCGGGATCCGGGCCGCGACGATCAACTCCACCAACATCGAGGACTGGTCCAAGATCGAGGCGGGCGTCCAGGCCGGCGAGATCGACGTCCTGCTCGTCTCACCCGAGCGGCTCAACAACCCCGGCTTCCGCGACGCGGTCCTGCCCCGGCTCGCCGCCACCTGTGGCCTGCTGGTCATCGACGAGGCGCACTGCATCTCCGACTGGGGCCACGACTTCCGCCCCGACTACCGCCGCATCCGCACCCTGCTGCACGAGCTGCCCGCCGGCATCCCGGTGCTGGCCACCACCGCGACCGCCAATGCCCGCGTGACCGGCGATGTTGCGGAGCAGCTGGCCCCGCCGGAGGCGCCCGATGGGCTCAGCGGCGTCCTGGTGCTGCGCGGCTCGCTCGACCGCGAGTCCCTGCGCCTCGGCGTGGTCCGGCTGCCCACCATCGAGCAGCGTCTCGCCTGGCTGGCCGATCACCTCAACGAGCAGCCCGGCTCGGGCATCGTCTACTGCCTCACCGTCGCGGCCACCCAGGAGGTCGCTGACTACCTGCGCTCGCGCGGGCACCACGTCGCCGCGTACTCCGGGCAGACCGAGACCACCGAGCGTCAGGCCCTCGAGGCCGACCTCGCCGCCGGCCGGATCAAGGCGTTGATCGCGACCAGCGCCCTCGGGATGGGCTTCGACGCTGCGCTCGGCTTCGTGGTCAACCTCGGCGCCCCGTCCTCCCCGGTCGCCTACTACCAGCAGGTCGGCCGTGCGGGCCGCGGCACGATCGAGGACGCCTCGGTGGTGCTGCTGCCCGGCGTGGAGGATCGTGACATCTGGGCCTACTTCGCCTCGCTCGCGTTCCCGCGCGAAGAGCTCGTACGCCGCACCCTCGAGGTGCTCGCCGAGGCCGGCCGGCCGATGTCGACGCCGACGCTGGAGTCGTACGTCGAGCTGGGCCGCAACCGGCTCGAGACGATGCTGAAGGTCCTCGACGTGGACGGCGCCGTCCGACGGGTGCAGGGCGGGTGGGAGTCGACCGGCCAGCCATGGACCTACGAAGCCGATCGCTACGCCCGGGTTGCTGAGGCGCGGGCCAGCGAGCAGCAGGCGATGTTGACCTACCTGACGACCGACGAGTGCCGGATGCGCTACCTGCGCGAGCAGCTGGACGACCCCGAGGCCGTCGACTGCGGTCGCTGTGACAACTGCGGCGGCCTCACGCTCGCGACCACGATCTCCGAGGCCGCCATCGAGGAGGCCGGCGCCCGACTGGCCCGCCCCGGCGTCGTGCTCGAGCCGCGCAAGATGTGGCCCCAGGCACTGCCCAACCTCGGGATCGACCTGCGCGGCAAGATCGCCGACGCCGCCGAGCCCGGTCGCGCGATCGCCCGGCTCACCGACCTCGGCCACGGTCAGGCGCTGCGCGAGCTCTTCCGGACCGAGGCGCCGGAGACGGTGCCGGTCAACCTGGCCCGCGCCGTCATCGAGATCCTCGGCGACTGGCGGCCTCCGGTCGACGCGATCGTCCTGGTCGAGTCGGCGACCCGCGGCGCCCTGGTCGCCGACCTGGCCAACGGGCTCTCCCGCTACCTGCAGCGTCCGATCGTCGGCACGTACGCACTGGTCGACCCGAGCGTCCCGCCCGGCGCCGGCGCCGCCAACTCGGCCCAGCGGGTGGCCGCGGTCTCCCGCCGCTCGGCCCTGCGGGCTGAGATCCCGCCGGGGGCGCATGTCCTGCTGGTCGACGACCAGGTCACCACGGGCTGGACGGTCACCCTGGCGAGCAAGGCCATCCGTGCCGCCGGCGCCGCGGCGGTCTTCCCGTTGACGCTGGCCACCCAGTCCTGACACCCCGCCGCCGAGTTTGTAGAAATAACCGCCGAGTCTGCAACTGTGGCTCACCACAACCACAGACTCGGCGGTCACAACTACCAACTCGCCGTCACCAGATGCCGACGCGCGCCTCCGGGTCGAGCCACAGCGCGTCGCTCTCCGTCGTCTCGAAGAGCTCGTGGAACTCGTTGAGGTTGCGCACGATGTTGGCCCGGAACTCCGCCGGCGAGTGCGGGTCGACGGCGAGCAGCTGCTGGAGCTGCTCGGGGCGACGCTTGCCGCGCCAGACGTAGGACCAGTTGAGGAACAGCGAGCGCTTGTCGTCGTCGGTCGCGTCGGGCTGGGCGAGCAGGAAGGCCTTGTACGCGATCGTCAGGCCACCGAGGTCGCCGATGTTCTCGCCGACGGTAAGCGAGCCGTTGACCTTCTCACCGGGCAGGTCGCGCAGCTCGAAGCCGTCGTACTGCTCGATCAGCGCCTTGGTCTTCACCTCGAAGGCGGCCCGGTCGGCGTCGGTCCACCAGTTCTCCATGTTGCCGTCGCCGTCGTACTGCGAGCCCTGATCGTCGAAGCCGTGGCCGATCTCGTGGCCGATCACCGCGCCGATGCCGCCGTAGTTCTCCGCCAGCGTCGCCTCGGGCGAGAAGAACGGCTTCTGCAGGATGCCCGCGGGGAAGCAGATCTCGTTGGTGCCGGGGTTGTAGTACGCGTTCACGGTCTGCGGCAGCATGTGCCACTCGTCGCGGTCGACCGGGCCGCCGAGCTTGCCCAGCTGGCGGTCGGTCTCGAAGACGGAGGCGGCCTGCACGTTCGCGATCAGGTCGTCGCGGCGCACCACCAGCGCGGAGTAGTCGCGGAACGTCTTCGGGTAGCCGATCTTCGGCGTGAACTTCTCCAGCTTGGTGAAGGCCCGCTGCTTGGTCTCCTCGCTCATCCAGTCGAGCGCCTCGATCGAGACCCGGTACGCGGCCAGCAGGTTCGCCACCAGCTCGTCCATCATCGCCTTCGAGGCGGGCGGGAAGTGCCGCGCGACGTACGTCTCGCCGACCTCCTCGCCGACGACGCCCTCGACCAGCGCGACGCCGCGCTTCCACCGCTCGCGCAGCTCGGGCGTGCCGTTGAGGGTGCGGCCGTAGAAGTCGAAGTTGGTCTCGACGAAGTCGTCGGTCAGGTAGGCGGCGGACCAGCGCAGCACGTGCGCCAGCAGCCACGAGCGCCACTCCTCGACCGGGGTCTCCTCGAGCACACCGGACAGGTGGGAGAAGAACGACGGCTGCCGCACGACGACCTCGCCCAGCACGGCGTCGGCCGCGAGCTTCGCGCCCGACAGGTTCGTGACGTACGCGTCCCAGTCGAACGCCGGGGCCAGCGAGCGCAGCTCGGCCAGCGTCATCAGGTTGTACGTCTTCTGCCGGTCACGCGTCTCGGCCCGCTCCCAGTGACCCAGCGCGATCTTGGTGTCGATCGCCAGCACGGTCTCCGCGGCCGTGCGCGCCTCCGCGACGCCGCCGAGCTCGAAGAGGCGGGTCAGGTAGTCGACGTACTTCTCCCGGATCTCGGCGAACTTCTCGTCGCGGTAGTACGACTCGTCGGGCAGCCCGAGACCGCCCTGGAGCAGGTTGAAGATGTAGCGCGAGGAGTCCTTGTCGTCGGTGTTGACGTAGCCACCGAAGAGCCCGTGCCCGCCGATCCGCTCGAACTCGCCCAGGAACGCCGCCAGGTCGCCCACGTCGCGCAGACCCTCGACCGCCGCGACCAGCGGCTTGATCGGCTCGACGCCGGCGGCGTCCACCGCGGCCGTGTCCATGAAGCTCGCGTAGAGGTCACCGATCCGCGAGCCCTCCGGCGCGCCCTCGATGATCTCGCGCACCTGCGCCTCGGCCTCGTCGACGAGCACCGTGAAGGCGCCCGCGCTGGCCTTGTCCGCCGGGATCTCGTACTCCCGCAGCCAGGTGCCGTTGACATGGCCGAAGAGGTCGTCCTGCGCTCGGATCGACAGATCCATGCCCTCGCGGGCGTCATCGAGAGTGGTCACGCATCCGACCCTAGCGGCCCACCCCCCAAGCGGGTCATGGTCTGGACCGCACGCTGAGGACACGTGACCCGTTTTACCTCCGGCTCGTTGAGGGGTGGTCCGTCTCGGGACCTTCCGACCCGCCTGGAGTCACCGTATGAACATCCTCCGCTCCCTCACCCCGACCGTCGCCGCGGTCACCGCCTCCCTCATCGTGGGTGGTGGCGTCGGCGCGTACGCCGCTGGCCAGGTCACCGGCCACGACATCAAGAACCACTCGATCACCGGCAAGGACCTCGCCAAGAACGCGGTCAACGGCACCTCCATCAAGGACGGAAGTATCGGACTCGAGGACCTCGCCCCCGGCGTCGCCGGCTCGCTCGGCGACGGCGCCACCAACACCCCGCAGGCGGGAGCCACCGGACCGCGGGGGCCTGAAGGACTGAAGGGCGACAAGGGCGACGCCGGCGCGCCCGGAGCGCCCGGAGCGCCCGGCACTCCGGGCGCGATCGGTGCTCCCGGTGCGAACGGACTCGCCGGCGCTGTCTACCGCGTCGAGAACTACCTCGGCGGCGGTGGCGGCTCGGCAACGGTCGCCTGCGCCGACGACGACACCCTCTCGCAGACCTACACCGCGATCGCCGGTGGCGTCCAGGGCAGCACGGTGGACTCGCAGTCGCCCACCGGCTTCGCGGTCAGCTCGTCGTTCCCGGGCCGGATGGACTGGAACACGAACGCACCGAAGGCGAACCGCCTCGACGGCTGGATCGTGCTCGGCAACGGCAACTACACCGGCACGCTGAAGGTCTGGGCGCTGTGCGTGCCCACCAAGAGCATCCAGGTCCAGCAGGTCGACCTGGACAACAGGGACTGACCGATCAGGTGGACCGGATCGTCACCCGGGGGTGACGATCCGGTTCATCTCGAAGTGCATCGGGTCCGTGTAGTGCCAGGTGCCACCCCACGTGAAGCCCCACTTCTCGAAGATCTGCACCACCGACCGGTCCATCTGCCCGGCGGTACCGCGCCCGTTCTCCGGGGCGTTGATGTCGATCGCGAGCCCGAAGGCGTGGTTGGACAGCGACGAGGTCCCGGCGATGAAGCGCGGGTAGTAGCAGCCCGCCGTCGAGTGGATCGTCGAGGCCAGATCGCGCGCCTGCACTTCCGCCAGGGCCGCCTTGAGCTGCGGGAAGAGCATCCGGTTGCACGTCACCCGGCCCAGGATCGGCACCGTGTCGGTGACGATGTGCGAGGCGACCCACGCCGGGTCGGGTGCGATCATCCCGCCACCGAGCACGCCGTACGTGTAGTGCCCGACCGCCTGCGCGACCGTACCGACGACGTTGGCGAACTGTGGGGCGCGCGGGTCGAGGCCCTCGCGTGCGACCACGTCGAGCCGCTGGATGGAGGCCGAGGAGCCGAGCAGCCGCTTGAGCGGCTTCACCACCCGCTCGGGCGAGGTGATCGCGGTCGAGATGATCACCGCGTTGTCCGGGGTCATCCCCAGCGCCTTGCCCCAGGCGTCGTTGACCACCGCGTCGACCAGGCCCGGGACCTGCGCGGCCCAGGCGCCGACGTGGATCTCCGGAGCGTCCGAGGCCGACCCCATCCGCCAGAAGCCCTTCGCATCCGGCGGCAGCCGCTTCTTCAGGGCGGGGTTCACCGCGAGCTCACCGCCTGCGACCCGGTCCCAGACCACGGTCGCGTCGGCCGACTTCAGCGGCGTGTAGTTGCGATAGGTCCCCGGGTCGACGGCCACGACGTTGAGCAGCTGGTCCTCGATCGAGGCCTCGCCGATGGAGAGCTGCTCGGTGCCGGTGACGCCGTGCACCGCGCCGATCGCCTTCACCTGCGCGTCGGTGAGCGTGGTCTTGGAGCGGACCAGGATGTCGGCCGAGTGCAGCTCGCCGCTGCGCGGCCCGGGAGCCGGTACGGCATGGGCGGGATCAGCCACCGGCACCGCGGCGGCGGACGTCGCCGCCCCGGTCGCGGAGACCGACGACGAGGACGACGATGACGACGACGCAGCACCCGGGGCGGCGGTCGGGCCAGCACCGGGATCCCCCGCTCCGCACCCGGCCGCGAGGACGGCGACAGCGCCCAGCGCAGCGCCGAGCCCGAGCCTCCCCATCCGCCTCCCCCTCATCGATCCCAGGGTACGGGAGGGGCATCATGTGCCCATGACGACGAGCAACGCCTTCGGCATCGACTTCGGCGGCACGGGCATCAAGGGTGCCCCCGTGGACCTTGCGATCGGCCGCTTCTCCCAGGAGCGGGTGCGGATCAAGACGCCGGACAAGTCGACGCCCAACAACGTCGCTGCGGTCTTCGTCGACCTGCTCGCCGCCTTCCCCGACAACACCGGCCCGGTCGGCGTCACCGTCCCGGGCGTGGTCAGCCACGGCGTGGTCCAGACGGCCGCCAACATCGACCGCGACTGGATCGGCACCGACGCCGACACCCTCTTCACCCGCGCCACCGGCCGCGAGGTGCACGTCGTCAACGACGCCGACGCCGCCGGCCTCGCGGAGGTCCGGTACGGCGCCGCGCGCGACGTGAAGGGCCTGGTCATCGTCACCACCCTGGGCACCGGCATCGGCTCGGCGATGATCCACAACGGCGTCCTCATCCCCAACTCCGAGCTCGGCCACCTCGAGATCGACGGCCACGACGCCGAGAAGCGCGCCGCCAACTCCGCCCGCGAGCGCGAGGAGCTCTCCTGGAAGGACTGGGCCCGCCGCCTGCAGCGCTACTACTCCGCGGTGGAGAAGCTGTTCACGCCCGACCTGATCGTCGTCGGCGGCGGCGTCTCCAAGCAGGCTGCCGAATTCCTCCCGCTGCTGCGTCTGCGCACCAGGATCGTCCCGGCGGAATTGCGCAATAACGCCGGCGCGATCGGCGCCGCCCTTTATGCCACCGAGCGGTGATTCGGCAATTCACTCACCACTTGTCCGGATTCTGGGCGAATTCACAGACACCCGGACCGCACTAGACCGGGACGTCCCGGATATCCCCATTCTCGCCCCGCTCCAAACATTTCTTGCATAGCGTCTTAACCTCGTGCAAGAAGGGTGAGTGACCCACGGGTAGCCGCCACCGTTAAAGGGTTGTGCCGTCAGTGGGGAAAGCAGGGCGAGTGGAGCGGGCGTCGATGTCGCGCGGCCGTGGCCGTCCGTACCGTCCGCCGCTGGACAGTTCCCCGTGGTCCAGCGTCACTGGCGGGACCGGTGCCCGCACCGCCTGGCTGCTCGGCACCGCGCGGATGCTCTACGCCGATGGCGCGTACGCCAACCGGCAGGAGTTCCTGCCCGAGCTGATCGCTCGCGGCCTCAAGGTCGACAACACCAAGCTCTCGCGCTGGGAGTCCGGCGCCGGCTCCCTCTCGCCCGTGATCGTGCAGGCGTACGAGGAGATCCTCGGCCTGCCGGCCCAGCAGCTCCGCTCCACCGTCACCCTCCTGATCGGCTCCTCGGCCGCCCCCACCCCGACCGAGGACCCTGCCGCCGCGGAGCGCACGCTCGACTCCCTGGTGGAGCGCGTGCTCGGCGGCGATACCTGTGGCGGCGACTACTGGGTCCGGCTCACCAGCGAGCTGGCCGCACACCCGGCGATCTACCTGCGCTCGGTGCTGTGGCGCTCCCTGGCCACCCAGCTGATCAGTGAGCTCTCCCGGTCGGTGGGCGTCGCCTACACCGCCCGGCTGGCCGCGCTGCACCAGCTGATCGCGCACCCGATGGCGCACAACGACGTGATCGCCGCGATCGGGCAGTACGTCACCGACCCGCACGCGGTCCGGGTCGACGACGTCATCGCCGCGCTCGCCCAGTCGCCCAGCGCAGGCGGCCGGTTCCTCGCGCTCGGCCTGCTCGCCAGCGGCGACGCCGACCTGCAGAACGGCGCCGCCCGCGCGATCGGGTCCATGCAGGCCGCCAACACCTGGAGCGAGGGCCTCAACGCGGCCCTGGAGAACGGCCTCATCGACCTCCTGGGCAACAGCACCGAGGGCTCCGAGAGCAGCCTCCACGCGGACCTGCTCCGCTACCTCGACGCCGACGCGCGCGAGCGCGTCCTCAAGGCGATCGGCGAGCCCCTGCAGCACCAGTTCCTGCTCGACCACGCCACCTTGACCTCCCCGGCGACCGCGAGCCTGATCGCCGCCGGCGTCACCGCGTCGGCCCAGGAGAGCGCCCCGATGGTGGGCGATGCTCCCGACCCGATGCTGGAGCGCCTGGTCCGCGAGGCCCTCTTCCACGCCCACTCGGAGCGTCGTCACCGCTCCGCGGTCCTGCTCGCCTCGAGCCCGTACGCCGCGGGCATCGGTGCCGCGGCCGCCGGCCTGCTCAACGCCGACGACCCGCTGGTCGCGCGCCGTGCCGCCGAGCTGCTCCGCTTCGCCATCACCCCGGCCGAGACCGACCACGTGCTGCGCGCGCCGGTCGCGCGGACCCAGGAGGTCCAGGCTGCGGCGATGGTCGCACTGGGCCACGTCCCCGAGCTGCACGACGCCCACATCGATGACGTGCTGCGCCACAGCCACCCGTGGTCGACCGAGCAGCAGACCGACGCGGGCCTCTACGTCCTCGGGATGCACGGCCTGACGGACCTGCTCGCCACCCAGGAGGTGCCCGCACACGTGCTGTCGGCGGCCGAGTGGTGGCGGCGTACCGGCGCCCGGGTCGCGGTCTGAGCCGCTCCCGGTCGAGGCGATGACAGAGAAGACGGACCCCCGAGCGCAGCGACGGATGGGCCGCCCCTACCGGGCCCCCACCGACCTGACCGCTGCCTCGGCATCGGTGCCCGAGCAGCGCCCGCGGCTGGCGTGGCTGCTGGGCATCAATCGGATGCTGCGCCTCGACGGCGCCTACGCGCACCGGCGCGACTTCCTCGCCGCGCTCGCGGACCAGGGCGTGTCGTGCGACGAGTCCAAGCTGTCGCGCTGGGAGTCGGGCGCCTCGAGCGTGCCGCCCGACGCGATCCGGGCGTACGAGGAGATCCTCGACCTCGACCCGCACTCGTTGCGCGCTGCCATCGGGCTGGAGATCGACCCCGAGCCGCAGCGGCGCAAGCATCAGAAGAGCGCCGCCGAGTTCGACCGGCTGATCTCGGCGATGCTCGCGGGCAACGCCACGGGGCCGGAGTGGATGGAGCTCACCGACGAGCTCGCCTCGGACCGCGAGGTCTACCTGCGCGCCAGTGACTGGGCGCAGCTGACCAGCCAGCTGCTGAGCGAGCAGGCGCGCGCCACCGGCACCGCGTACGTCGCGCGCACCGTCGCCGCGACCCGGCTCGCCGCCCACCCGGCCGCCCAGCCGCACTTCGTACGCTCGGTCGGCGCGCTGGTGCTCGACGACCGGGTACGCCGCCGCGAGGGCGCCGTCCGCCTGCTCGCCTCGCTCCAGGGCCCGCGCGCCTGGAACCTCATGCTGCGCCTGTGCACCACCGGCGCGCTGCCGGTGCGGATGGGCGCGATCGACGTCGCGATCCGCCACGCCGGCGACGAGCCGCGCACCCGCCAGGAGCTGGCGACACTCGAGAAGGCGCTGGTGCAGCTGCTCGAGGAGCTGCCCCGCGATCGCTCGCTGCTGGCCCTGGCCGAGCAGCTGCCGGAGGCATCCGCCCAGTTCAGAGCGCATCTGGCCAACCTCGGGACGGCCGAGCCGATCCTGGTCAGCGCCGCCGAGCGGAGCATCGCGGCGGGCCTCGCGGCCGCGGCTCAGGCTGCGCTCCACGGCCGTCACGGCGGCTGGGACGGCGAGCCCGACGCCATGCTCGTCTCGCTGACCGCGGACGCGCTCTTCCACCCCACGGCCCGGCGCATCAGGGCCGCGTACGGCGTCCTCGACGCCTCGCCCTACCGCCTCGGGTTGGCCAACGCCGCGCTCGATCTCGCCGGTCGCAACCTGAAGACGAACGATCCGGCCGGCCGTGCTGCCGCCCGGATGGCGCACTTCCTCCAGGCCCAGGACGGCGCGAAGCTGCTCCACATCGCGGAGTCGGCGCGCGACACCCGCCGCCGCGCCGAGATCACCGCGGCCCTCGCGGGTCAGCGTGATCCGCTGTCGCGGGCGGACCTGGCGCGGGTGAGCGCCCTGCAGGACTCACCCGAGATGGTCGACGCCACCGTGCACGCCCTCGGCATGCTCGGCATGCTCGACACCCTGCGCCCCACCGGCACGAAGAAGCTCGATGAGCGCGCCCAGAGGATGGCCACCTGGTGGCGCTCCAACGGCGCTCGCGTCGAGGCCTGAGGCGCTAGAACCGGTCTCCCAGCGCCTGTCGGGGTCGTCCGACGCGCCGCTGCTGCATGCTCAGATCTTCCGGAAATGCAAAAGAAACCATTCTGGATACTCCAGAATGGCCCAGGCGGTCCGGAGCGTGTGTGCCGCAGCGGCAGCACACACACGCTCCGGACCGCGTCTGTGGTCCCGTGTATGGGAAGTTGTCTGATCTGGCGAGCCTCTGGGGCCACGCGCTAGGCGCAGCCCCAGAGGGTCTCACTCAGTCAGACGGGGGCTCACTTGCCGGCGGCGATAGCAGCCTTGTCGGCGGCAATGGCCTTGTTGTCGGCGGTGACGGCGCTGGTGGCAGCCGAGACGGCCTTCTTGTCAGCGGAGATCGCCTTCTTGAGCTTCTTGATGGCCTTCTTCAGCTGGGCCTTCTTGTGACCCTTGGCGTGCTTGACGGCCTTCTTGTCCTTGGCCAGGGTGGCCTTGGCCTTCGCCAGCTTGGACGTGGCCGACGCGAGCGCAGCCTTGTCCGTGGCCAGCTTGGCCGTGTCCGCGACGAGCTTCTGCTCGGCGGCGGTCGGACCCTCAGCAGCAACCTTGAAAGCCTGCGTGACGCCGGCGCCGGCCGGGTCAGTGAAGCTGCTCAGCAGCGCGGAGAGCGCGGCCGGGGCACCGGTCGGCTTGTAGGCCGTGGCCTGCCAGCCGGTGGTACCGCCGTGCGTGACCGGCTTCACAACCAGGCTGCCAGCACCCGACTCGTTGGAGGTCGTCGAGACCTGCACGTTGAACTGGCTGTGCGAGTCGATACCCGAGCCGTTGGTGATCGTGCCGGGCTGGCTCGCCAGGCCGGTCGAGACGTCCCAGTCGGTGTTCAGGTTCGCACCCGTGAAGTTCGGGTTGATGCCGTCGGCACCCGAACCGTAAATCGGGTTGCCGAACTGGTCGGTAACCGTGAAGAGGAACTTCGCGGTGTCACCCGGAACGATCGAGGTCGGGTTCGACGCCACCGGCGAGAGGTTGTACGCGAGGTCGGCGTCGAAGGAAACGGGGTTGAACGCGTGGACGAAGCCGCCCGAGGTCGCGGTCAGCGTGACAACGCCAGCCTTGACCGCGGTGAGGATCACCGGAGCGTCACCGTTGGAGTCGGTCTTGATCGTGATGCTGCCGAGGGCGGCGGTGCCGGTCTGGGCGTCGATGAGGACACCACCCGGGGCGGAGTAGGTCACAGAAGCGCCCGGGATGGCGACCGGGGACGCGTCCGAGCTCATCGCGCGGACGTTGTAGCCGAGGTCGGCAGCGCCGAGCAGAGGAGCCACGCCAGCGGCACCAGCGCCGTTGGTGCCAGCGACGAGCTTCGCCGGGTCGGCCGAGACGACAGCACCGACGGTCGGCTTGCCAGCGGCAGCTGCTGCGTTCGGGTCGACGTTGTCGTAGTTGCCGGCAGCAGCGGTGTAGGCGAAGCCCTTGGCAGCCAGGCCGGTGAGGTCGATGTCACCGAACTTGGTGTTGGTGGCGTCCGGGGTGACCGACTTCAGGTAGTGAACCTTGATCGTCAGGGCACCGTTCGGGGCAGCACCGAGGACACCGAACGGGTCGCTGATGGTGATGGTGTCCAGGTCGGTGTTGACCGCGCCGTTCTTGTCCAGGTCGGTGTACGAGATCGTCGCGACACCGTTGGAGATCGCGATCGACTTCGGGGTACCCGGAGCGACGTCGTTACCACGGTCCGTGGTGGCGTGCGTCAGGCTGTAGGCCAGGGTGCCAGAGGCAACCGGCTTGCCGAACTGGTCGGCGACGGCCAGCGGGATGCTGACGGGGCCGCCGGCGGTCACGTAAACGTCGGCCGTCGCGGTCGCCGCAGCGGAGCCGTTCGAGGACACGTACACGTTGCGCGCGTCGAAGTGCGCGACCTGGGTGGCGGTGAACAGCGTCGTGTTCGCACCGAGGGCACCGGTCTTGGTGGTGGAGATCGACGCAGCGACGGACACCGTGGTGCCGGCGACAGCCTGGTCGGCCGTGACCGGAACGCTGTAGGAAACCTTGCCCGCGGCGTCCGCCTGGACGACGACGGGGGTGGAAACACCGGCAACGGTGTAGGTCAGGCGCACCGAGGCGTTCGGAACGACGGTCTTGCCGTCGGCCTTGAGCAGCGTGAAGCTGACCGGGATCGACACCGCGGCCTTGTCAGCCGGGAGGGCCGAGTCGGCGGTCAGGCTGGCAGCGGTCTTCGCCGCGTCCACATCCGTGCCGACAACCGGAGCCGTGGTGAACTTGGCGGTGACGGCGGCCTGCGGGTCCGCAGCGTCGTAACCGACCTTCGTGCTGGCGGGAGCGTCCACGTAGAAAACGATGGCGTCGGTCTTGCCGGCACCCGACTCCGCGATCGTGAAGTCCTGCTGGCCGACGGTGCCGAAGGCAGCGCTGGTGGTGTTGTTGTCGGTCACGTCAGCGCCGTTGAGGGTCGCGTCGATCGCGACGCCGGGAACCGGCAGGCCGTTAACGTCGAGCGCAGTCGCGGTGTAGGTCGGAGCCGCGTCCGTGTCGTACTGGTTGACGGAGCTGGGAGCGACGACAACCTTCTTGACCGAAGCGGCGCCCGAGGACAGCGCAGAGACGGTGACGGTGTTGTTGGTCGAACCGCCAACGCTCGCGTCACCCGTGGTGATCTTCAGCGCGCCGGCGTCGGCGGCACCGACGCGGAACTTGAAGTTCCCGTCCTTGTCCACCACTACCTTGTAGACGCCGGAGACCGTCTCGCCGCCAGCAGCGACGGTGCCAGCGGTCTGCGTGCCACCCGACGTAGCGGTGACGGCCGCGCCGGCAATGTCGTCCTGGACGTCGAAGGCGGCGGTGCCGACCTTCGTGGTGCCCGCGGCCAGGGGCTCGGAGAGCGTGACGGTGATGGTGTTGCCCGCGGTCATGTCGACGCCGGTCTTCGGGGTGACCTTGCCGGTCACCGTGACGTACTGGAACGCGCCAGTCGTCGTGGCCGAGACGGTCTCCGAGACGCCGGAGTAACCGGGGTCGGTAGCTGCGTGGGCGGCGGCCGGGAGGCCGACGATGGAGAGAGCGGAGACGGCCGAGATGGCCAGGCCCCGCTTGATGCCGCTGCGAGTCATTCTATGAATCCTTCCGGGTTATGAAGAGGAACCCCGGCGGACAGACACGAATGTCCGAAGGCAAAGGGAAACCTCATTGCCTCGAAAGTTAGGGACTCGCGAGCAGCGGCGTTGCCTTCTTGCGCGTGATCCAGTGCACATGCAAAAAAGACCGAGCTGGGTCCGGTCGCGACCTCACAACGGGGTCGTCACCCAGGGGTTACGCGTTTTCTGCCGTGATGTTCGTGAAGTTCCCACGTCGCGCGAGGACATGAGGACTTTTTGTGGCCAACTTCCCCAAAATGCATGAATCTTCACATTCACAGGCGTCGCTTATGTCGGGCGAGCGTCGGTTGCCAGGGTCGCCACAGGAAGCTGGGGCTTCGTCGATCGCTTCGCTCGCACCTCAACTGCCGCTCGACCCCACGGCCCGCACCTCAACCAGCGCGTCGCTACGGACCACCCGCTTCCTAGCGAGGGGCGGATGGCTTCCGCTCATTCCGCTGACGACACCATCTCCGTGCCCGCGTTCGGTCGTACTGCGGCGCTGGGGTGTGCCGTGCCCACCGCGCTCCGGGAACCACACCCATTTAACCTGACGCTCACCGCAGCAGCAGGATAGGGAGTCGGATGAACCACGGCCGGACGACTGAATCGATCTTCCACTACACCGACAGCCATGGCCTGCTCGGCATCGTCAGCAGCCACGCGTTGTGGGCTTCTTCGGCCGCCGGCCTGAACGACCGCGCGGAGGTCACCCAGGGCTGGGCGGCGATCCGAGAGGTGCTGGATGAGCTGCCCAGCAGCCCTGGAACCGAGTTCCTGCGAGAGATCGATCCGGCCCACGCTCAGCATCGCGTGTTCGTCCTGAGCGGCTCGACTCGAGGCGACGACGCATCTCAGTGGGACCGCTACGGGTCCAACGGCTACGGCTATTCCTTGGAGCTCGGCGTCACGCGGCGCCTCGAGGCCGTAGGTCGGGTTGGAACCACAGCATCCCGGCTCGTCAGTATCGGCGACTTCAACGAGATCACCCCGTGGGCCGACGCCATCTACAGCGACGGGCCAGTTCGTGAAACCGTCGAGCGGCTTGGGCTCCAACTCGACCAGGAGCCTCTCGACATGGTCGATGACGATTACGACTACGTCGCTGGCCTCGAGATGGCTGCACAGCGCGATCTCGCGACACTGGCGCACCAAGTGAAGTCGCCGGGCTTCTCCGGCGAGCACGAGCGGCGGGTCGTCGCAACGTTCGATGCCGGGAGCAAGCACATCCGGTATCGGGCGAGTGCCGCTGGCATCGTGAGCTACCTGCCACTGGGAGTGCCACCCGAAGGCTGGAGGCCAGCACAGGTCCTCCCCGCCGAACAAGCGGCACCTCTGCCACTGCGCTCCGTCACGCTCGGCCCGAAGCACGCGCGCGAACACGTAGGACTCATCGAGGACCTCCTGCGCGCCCACGGCTACGTGGACGTCACCGTACAGTTGTCATCGGTACCGCTGCGCTGACGGCGGCAGGCATCTGCGCCGGCTATCCGCGCCGGGTGGGCCGACGCGTTGACCTGTCGTAGAACTCAGACGCTACCGCCGGGCGTGTTCTTGTCGCCGCGGTCGATCGACCGCTATCGTCTTGAGCACTACATCCCCCTCGCCTCTCCACGATGCGCACTAGGGGGATTTTTCTTGCCTAGGTGATAGAGATCCTCCGTGGCCCAGACCCAGCGCTCCCGCGGAACCGAGCGTTATGCAAAGCCACCGCTCACCCACGGCCAGCTTGTGCAGCGGTTGACCGAGCGCGGTCTGGACGTCCCTGACCCGGGCCGTGCCGAGCGATACCTCCGGCACATCGGCTACTACCGGCTGTCGCCGTACACGATCCCCTTCCAGGTTCCAGGCAGTGAGCACACCTTCCGTCCTGGCGTGGCGTTTGACGATGTGCTTGATCTTTACGTATTCGACCGCGCCTTGCGCCTTCTCGTCTTGGATGCGCTCGAGCGTGTCGCGGTCGCCGTCCGCAGCGCGCTGACTGATCACATGTCGGTCACCTACGACGACCCGCACTGGTACGCCGACGCGCGCCACTTCCAGAAGCCCAGGGACCACGGTCGGTTCCTCAAGGGCGTCCGTGAGAGCTGCGATGAGCAACTCCGGCGGGCAGCGGAGGGCACCGGCGACCATCTCGTCTTTCGTTCGGCTCTGGAGCACTATCTGACAACCTACGGCGACCCGGAGCTGCCACCGTCATGGCTGATGGTCGAAACCCTGACGATCGGCGCGTTGGACCGGCTGATCCGCAACCTGCAGCGCCGCTCCGACAAGACGGCGATCGCGTCAGTGTTGGGCCTCAACACCGCACTCCTCGACTCGTGGCTCCGGACCTACGTCCGCGTACGGAACATCTGTGCGCACCATGGGCGGCTATGGAACGTCGGTTTGGGCGTCTATCCCGCGCTGCCCGCGTCGGCCGCGGTCTCCTGGCTGGACGACGACACGGTGCTCAAGAGCTGGCGCGGCAAGAGGCTTTACCCCGTCCTCGTATCCCTGCAATCGATCCTGAACACGATCTCGCCTCGCAGCAGCTGGGCTCGGCGACTCAGCGATCTGCTCGAGGAGCATCCGCATCTACCGCTGAGGGGAATGGGGATTCCTGAGGACTGGCGCGACGATCCTTTCTGGGCCGCGCACCTCATCGACCCTGAGCCAACGAATTCTGCCGGCTGAGGGGCGTTCGGCGCCCGCCGCGTCGCCACCCGCACGATCGCGTGGCGGCCGCCTGTGAGCCAGTTGCGTACTGGAAGCGGCGGTCCCAGCCACCCTTTTGAAGAGATGAGCGGCACAGCGGGTGCCGGTCGAGTGTCTTGGTCACGTCCCAGCGCCGGGCACAGCGCCGTCGGGCCACCATGCGTGTGATCACCTTCCAACCAAAAGCATCCTCCCGAAACTGTCAGTGGTCGCGTGTAGACAGGGAGAAAGCTTCTCCTCTCGCTCGTCTCGGGGTGGTTGTGATGCATCGGATCATGGAGGCCGTCAGCGGGCTTCGTGCTGCGGTCACGAGCGCTGCCGATGCCAACCCGGTGTTCCTGTCCACCGCGGACAAGCGGGCCGCGATCCTGGAGCTGGTGCGAGTGAAGAGCCAGGTCGCCGAGCTCTTGCTGCGGATCGAGGCCGCCGCCTCTGATGTGGCTGACGAGGAGTGCGCCCGTGACGTGGGGGCGATGCTGGTCGCGTCCGGCGCGTACGACCCGGTCCATGCCCGCCGCGAGTATCGGCTGTCCCGGGCGCTGGAGCGCTGGGAGGTCGTCCGCGCCGGTCTCGCGGCTGGCGCCTTCACTGAGGAGCATGCTGAGGTCATCGTCCGTGCCCTGGACGAGCTGCCCGAGGAAGCTACCGGCGAGGACGTGGTGCTCGCCGAGAAGCAGCTGTGTGAGTGGGCCGAGACGTTCACCCCCTCCCAGCTGCGCCGCCTCGGCCGCACGATCCTCGCCGTCATCGACCCCGAGGCCGGTGAGGCCGCCGAGGCCCGCGCGCTCCTACGCCTGGAGCAGGACGCCGCGGACCGCGCCCGTCTCTCGATCCGACAGATGGGCGACGGCACCACCCGGATCCAGGCCCTGGTCCCAGACGCGATCGGCGTGCGGCTCAAGACCCTGCTGGAGTCCTTCACCCAGCCCCGGGTCGCCGCCCTCAACGCCGAAGGGCTGCGGGTCCGCAACGACAAGCTGATGGCCGAGGCCCTCGGCGCGATGCTGGAGCGGATCGACCCCACGACGCTTCCCAAGCACGGTGGGGTCACCACCAGCGTGGTGGTCACCATCGGCCTGGAGCAGCTGCGACGCGAGGTCGGGGTGGCCGAGCTGGTCGGCACCGACACCCTGCTGTCGGCCACCGAGACGCGCCGGATCGCGTGCGAGGCCGGGATCATCCCGATGGTCCTGGGCGGCGACGGCAGGGTTCTGGACCTGGGTCGCACGCAGCGGCTGTTCAGCCCGTCGCAGCGCAAGGCGATGTGGGTGCGAGACAAGACCTGCCGCGCCGAGGGCTGCACGGTGCCGGCGGCCTGGTGCGACGCCCACCACCTCACGCCGTGGAGCCGAGGCGGGATGACCGACATCAAGGACGGCCTCCTCTACTGCGGTTTCCACCACCAGCGCGCCCACGACCCCAGATACGCACAGAGCAGGCTGCCCACCGGGGACTACCGATTCCACCTGCGGCGGTGAGCCATCAGTCGAAGAGGGCGCGCACGTCCTCGGCGCCGATGGCCGTGGCCATCGCGCCGTCGCCATCGAGGACCTGCGCAAAGAGCTCGGCCTTCGACTCCTTGAGCGCCATCACCTTCTCCTCGATGGTGCCGGCCGAGACGAGCCGGTACGCCATCACGTGGCGCTGCTGGCCGATGCGGTGGGCGCGGTCGATGGCCTGGGCCTCGGCGGCCGGGTTCCACCACGGGTCGAGGACGAAGACGTAGTCGGCCTCGGTGAGCGTCAGGCCGGAGCCGCCGGCCTTGAGGCTGATCAGGAACGCCGGCTGGTCACCGTTCTTGAACGAGTCGATCACCGCGGGCCGGTTGCGGGTACGGCCGTCGAGGTAGACCGTCTCGATGCCCTCCTCGTCGAGGCGGGCCTGGACACGCTTGAGGTAGGTGGTGAACGTCGAGAAGACCAGCGCCCGGTGACCCTCGGCGGCGAGCTCGTGGAGGTGCTCGACGAGCACGTCGAGCTTGGCCGAGCCGACGCCCTCGTGCGCCTTGTCGACCAGCGCCGGGTCGAGGCTGAGCTGGCGCAGCCGGGTGAGCGCTCCGAAGATCGCGATCCGGTTGCGCTGGAAGTCGTCGACCAGGCCGAGGACGGTCTGCCGCTCGCGCTGCAGCTGGGTGTCGTAGATCCGGCGGTGCTTCGGCTCGAGGGCGATCTCGAGGATCTGCTCCTGCTTCGGCGGCAGGTCCGCGGCGACGAGCTCCTTGGTGCGGCGCAGCAGGAAGGGCCGGATCCGGCGGCGGAAGCGGGCCAGTGACTTCTCGTCGCCCTGCTGCTCGACCGGGCGCACCACCTGCTGGGTGAACCGCTTCGGGGAGGCGTAGAGCCCTGGCGCGACGATGGAGAGCAGGCTCCACAGCTCCATCAGCCGGTTCTCGAACGGCGTGCCGGTCAGCGCCAGGCGGAACGGCACGTCGAGGCGGCGTACCTCCTGATAGGTCTTGCCCTGGTGGTTCTTCACCGTGTGCGCCTCGTCGAGCACCAGCCCGCCCCACGACAGCTCGCGGTAGGCGTCGGCCTCGAGCCGGAAGAGCGTGTACGAGGTGACCACGATGTCGGCGCCGTCGTAGATGTCGGCCAGGCTCTCCTCGCGACGCGCGGCGGAGGCCAGCACGGCGCGGGCGGTCAGGCCGGGGGTGTGCCGGGCGGCCTCGCTGACCCACGTGCTGAGCACGCTGGTCGGAGCGACCACCAGGAACGGACCGGCGCCCTCGGAGCGCGCGTGCGCGATCAGGGCCAGCGTCTGGAGCGTCTTGCCCAGACCCATGTCGTCGGCCAGGATCCCGCCCAGCCCGTTCTCCCACAGATAGGAGAGCCAGCGGATGCCGTCGGCCTGGTAGGGCCGCGGGGTGGAGACGAGGCCGTCGAGCTGCGCGTCGGGCAGGCCCTCGAAGTCGCGCAGCGCGCGGGCCGTACGGGCCCAGGCGGCGACCTGGTTGTCGACGACGCCGAGCTCCTCGAGCTCGGCCCACAGCGCCAGGTCGTAGCGGCCGACCCGCAGTCCGTCGACGGGCTGGTCGACCAGCTGGCCGGCGTCGGCGACCAGCTCGGCGAGCTGGGCCAGACCCGGGTGGTCGGAGGGCAGGTGGCGCCCCGAGGCGGTGAAGACGACGGCCGCGCCGGTGGTGAGCGCGGTCAGGACGTCCTTCAGCGCGAGCGGCTCGCCGTCGACGGTGATCGTGATCCTGAGATCGAGCCAGTCGCGGTCGCTCGCCAGGTCGCCACCGTCGCCGTCGGCCTGCTCGAAGCTCACCTCCGGCGCGCTCAGCGCGGCGCGGAAGTCGAGCCGCTCCCCGCTCTCGTCGAGCTCGAACTCGCCGAGGTCGGCCGCGTGCTGGAGGGACGGGAGGAGCTGGTCGACGAAGCGGACCAGGTCGCCGTCGGTCCAGGAGCGGGCCGGCAGCAGCGCGCCGTGCTCGTCGCGCAGTGCCGCGTCGGCGCTCGGCGGGAGGGTGAGCGCGGCGAGGAGCTCGGTCTCGGCCTCGGGCTCGCGGACCGACCCGATGCCGTCGCGGGAGTCGATGCCGAAGGCGGTCGCGCCGCTCCCGGTGCCGTAGGCCCACGCCCAGGAGGTGTCGGCGCGGGTGCCGGTCCAGGCGACCGTCAGTCGCAGGCGCGGCGGGGTGATCTCGGGCAGCTCGAAGGACTTGTCGCTGGAGGCGGTGGGCAGCTGGCGGCGCAGGCGGGGGAGGTACTCGGTCTCGAACTCGGCGCGCTCGGCGGCAGGGATGACGACCGGCGCGGCGTTGAGCCGACGCTGCATCGACAGCGGAAGCGCGTCGCTCAGCGGCGCCAGCACCAGGGTGCGGCCGGTCGTCAGGCCGTGGTCGCCGTCGGGTCGGTGCAGCAGCGCGACCCCGTGGGCCGGCTCGCCGATCGCGGTGATCTCGCGGCCGACGCCGGGCCAGCGCAGACCCTCGTACGTGAGGCCGAGGCGTACGGACAGGTCGCCCTCGCCGGCGGGGGCGTCGGGGTCCGCGATCAGGTCGGCCTCGATCGCGAGCGGCTCCTCGATGACGACGATCGCGCCGATGCCGGGGCCGGGGACCAGCTCGATGCCGGCCTCGCGCATCCGGCGCAGCAGCGACCACAGCGACGGGCCGAGGCTGAGCAGGTTGGGGTTCTGCTGGCCGTACCCGCGCACGAACGAGGAGGCGAGATCGGCGAGCACCGCGACCTGGGCGGAGTCGAGCTCGGCGGCGTGGCGCATCGAGCTCTGCATGTCGTTCCAGCCGACACCGGAGGAGATCCAGCCCTTGCCGCCCCACTGCAGCGGGCGGATCGGCAGGATCCCGGACGCGGTCGACCAGCGGCTCTCGACGGCCTTGTACTCGATCTGCAGCGCCAGCGGCACGGCCGCGGCGCCCGTACGCGAGGAGCGCTCCTCGAGATCACCGAGCATCCCGCCCAGGTCTCGCGCCCACGAACGCTCCGGCTGCTGATCCATAACCCGCCAAGCCTAGGCGACCGAGCGAGCGCGACGCGAAGCGTCGAGGCGACGGGTGGTCCGAAGGGGGTGCCGAGGCTCGACCGCCGCACGATCAGGGTGCGTTGCGCTCGCGGAGACTACGATCCACACGTGACGACCTGGGTACGACGCGTTCTGGCCGCCTTGCACACCCCACGGTGGATCAGCCGGCTCGTGCTGACCGTCGGGGCGGTGTCGGTCGCGTCCGCGCTGCTCCCCGCGTTCCACGGCCGCCTGCACCTGGTGCAGGAGATGATCCCCGACATCTTCCCGGCGGCGGCGACCACCGGCGCGGCCGCGATCGGCACGATCCTGATCGTGCTCAGCGGCGGGCTGCGCCGCGGCAAGTTCCGCGCCTGGCTGCTCGCCACCATCCTGGCCGCGATCGCCTCCGTGCTGCACCTGGTCAAGGGCCTCGACGTCGAGGAGGCGCTGATGTGCGTCGGCCTCACCGCGCTGCTGCTGCGCTCACGCCGGGAGTTCTCCGCCCGGCCCGACCCCCGCTCCCTCGCCCGGGTCGTCACCGTCCTCACCCTGGGCCCGCTGATCGCCGGTGCGCTCGGCTTCCTCTGGCTGGTCCTCGACGACGCCGGCGAGGCCGCCGGCACAGGCACCCTCGCCCGGCTCGCCCAGGCGTACCTCGGGCTCATCGGCGTCCCCGGCCCGGTCGCCTTCGTCAGCACCGGCGAGTACGAGCAGTCCGCGATCGCGCTGCTGGTGCTCGGCGCGGCCGTCCTCCTCGTCGCCACCCTGGCCGCGCTGCGACCCGCCGGTGGCCCGCACCGGCTCGACGCCGACGAGCAGGGACGGGTGCGCGCACTGCTGGCCCGGTGGGGCTGGCTCGACTCGCTCGGCTACTTCGCCCTGCGCGACGACCGCTCCGTCGTCTTCCCGTCCTGCGGGCGCGCGGCGATCAGCTACCGCGTCATCGGCGGCGTCAGCCTCGCCGGCGGCGACCCCATCGGCGACCCCACCGCGTGGGGGGAGGCGATCGAGGCCTGGCTCGACGAGGCCAAGGCGTACGGCTGGACGCCCGCCGCCCTCGGCTCCAGCGAGCGCGGCGCGACCGCCTTCCACCGCGCCGGGCTGGAGTGCCTCGAGATCGGCGACGAGGCCATCATCCGCGCCGACGGGTTCACGCTCAGCGGCCGCTCGATGCGCGGCGTACGTCAGGCGGTGGCGCGGTGCGAGCGCGCCGGCGTCTCCATCACGGTCGAGCGGATGCGCGACCTCGACGCCGGTCGCGTCGAGGAGCTGCGCGCGCTCGCCGACGCATGGCGTGACGGCGCCGTGGAGCGCGGCTTCTCGATGGCGCTGGGCCGCTTCGGCGATCCGACCGACGCCGACTCGGTGCTGGTCACCGCGTCCGGCCCTCAGGGGGTGATCGGGCTCCTGCACCTGGTCCCCTGGGGCCCCGACGGCCTCTCGCTGGATCTGATGCGCCGCAGCCGCGGCACCGAGAACGGCGTCGTCGAGACGATGGTCGCCGGGCTGATGGCCGCCGCCCCCGACCTCGGCGTCGACCGGGTCTCGCTCAACTTCGCGGTCTTCCGCTCCGTCTTCGCCCGCGGCGAGCGCCTCGGCGCCGGCCCGGTGCAGCGGCTGTGGCGCGGGGTCCTGCTCTGGGCGTCGCGGTTCTGGCAGATCGAGTCGCTCTACCGCGCCAACGCGAAGTACCAGCCCGAGTGGGTGCCGCGGTTCATCGTCTTCCGTACGCCCGCCGACCTGCCGCGGGTGACGACGGCGGCGCTGCGCGCCGAGGCGTTCCTCTGCATGCCGACGCTCGGCCGACGCAGCGCCGGGTCGTCACCCGCCGACGGTGATCAGGCGGACTCGGCCTCGGACTTGATCCGCGAGAGCGTCTGAGACATGCCCTGCTCGAGGTCGGCGCGGAACGGCTCCTGACCACCGAGCAGCGCGCCGACCAGGACGTTCGAGAGCGTCGAGATGCCCTCGGGGGCGCGGCGGCGGTGAGTGACCTTGGTGCCGCCGTCGGCGGTGGGCTCGAGCTCGAAGGACCAGATCGTGCGGTTCTCGGTGATCCGGAAGGCGATCTCGCGCTCGGCGTCGAAGCGCACGATCTTGCCGGTGGTCGGCCAGCGCTTGAGGCCCTTCTTGTTCAGGTTGATCATCCGGCTGCCCAGGCGGGCCGGCGCCGGCAGGACGACCGTGCGGACGACCTGCGGCGACCACTTCGGCATGCGGGTCGGGTCGCTGACCAGCGACCAGACCGTCGCCGGCGTGGCCGCGATGGTGGTCTCGGCGGTGAGATCGGGAGAGTCAGTCATGCGGGCCAACCTACTGACGAGTAGCCTCGACGGCCAGCCTCAATCCCGTGCGCTCCACCACGTGCGCAGCCGCGCGGCCGCGTCGTCCTCCGACAGCACGCCCTCGTCCATCCGCAGCTCGAGCAGGAACTTGTACGCCTCGCCGACCTCGCGGCCCGGCTTGAGACCGAGCAGCGCCATGATCTGATCGCCGTTGAGAGCCGGACGCATGGCGCCGAGCTCCTCCTCCTCGGCCAGGCGGCCGATCCGCTCCTCGAGCGCGTCGTAGGTACGGGCGAGCCGCTCGGCCTTCTTGCGATTGCGGGTGGTGCAGTCGGCGCGGGTGAGGATGTGCAGCCGCTCGAGCTGGTCGCCCGCGTCGCGGACGTAACGGCGCACGGCGGAGTCGGTCCACTCGCCGGTGCCGTAGCCGTGGAAGCGCAGGTGCAGCTCGATCAGCTGGCAGACCGCGTCGATCTCGTCGTTGGAGAAGCGCAGCTCCTTCATCCGCTTGCGCGCGATCTTGGCGCCGACCACGTCGTGGTGGTGGAAGGTGACGACACCGCCCTCGACGAAGCGGCGGGTACGCGGCTTGCCGACGTCGTGCATCAGCGCCGCGAAGCGGCTGACGAAGTCGGGGCCCTCCGAGACGCCGGCGGCGGCCAGCCGCGGCTCGAGGTCGATCGCCTGCTCCAGCACGGTCAGGCTGTGCTCGAAGACGTCCTTGTGCCGGTGGTGCTCGTCGCTCTCCAGCTTCAGCGCCGGCAGCTCGGGCAGCACGATGGCGGCGATCCCGGTCTCGACGAGCAGCGTCAGGCCCAGGCGCGGCGACGGCGCGCAGATCAGCTTGACCAGCTCGTCGCGCACCCGCTCGGCGGAGATGATCCCGATGCGGCCGGCCATGTCGGTCATCGCGGACACCACCGCCGGGTCCACGGTGAAGCCGAGCTGCGCGGCGAAGCGCGCGGCACGCATCATCCGCAGCGGGTCGTCGGAGAAGGACATCTCCGGAGCGCCCGGCGTGCGGAGCACGCCGTGGGCCAGATCGATCACCCCGCCATACGGGTCCTCCACCTGCCGCGCCACCCCGCCGGGACCGGCCAGGCGTACGGCCATAGCGTTGACGGTGAAGTCGCGCCGCCCGAGGTCCCCGGCGAGGTTGTCGCCGTACTCCACGACCGGCTTGCGCGAGTCCGGGTCGTAGGCCTCGGAGCGGTACGTGGTGATCTCGACGTCGAGCTGGTCGCCGCCGCTCACCTTCATCGGGGCGCGGGCGCCGATGGTGCCGAAGTCGCGGCCCATGTCCCACGTCGCCTTGGACCAGGTCTTGAGCAGCCGCTCGGTCTCGTCCGGCAGCGCGGACGTGGTGAAGTCGAGGTCGTTGACCGCGCGCCCGAGCATCGCGTCTCGCACCGGGCCGCCGACCAGCGCCAGCTCGTGGCCGGCGTCCGCGAAGAGCGCGGCGAGCGGATCGAGCACGGGCGCGAGCCGGTCCAGCTCGGCGTCGACCCGGCGCTGCACCTCGACGATGGAGAGCGGGGCGAACGTGCTTGCGGACATGAGTCCACAGTTTATGAGGACCGCATGGTCAGCCCGATATCGTCACACCCATGCCGTCTCGCCGTACCGTCCCTGCGTGGGCGTCGGCACCGACCGCACTGGCACTGCTCCTCGGTGCCCTGCTGCCCCTCGCCGCGGTCGCCACCGCCGGCCCCGCACAGGCCGTCGTGCACCGCACGGACGCAGCGACCGCGGCCGCTGACGCCGACCCGCTCAGCGTCTCGATCGATCGATTGACCCCCTCGACGCTGAAGGACGACCCTGCCCGCGGCACCGTCCGGGTCGCCGGCACGGTGACCAACGACGACACCCAGACCTGGCAGTCGCTCAACGTCTACGCCTTCATCGGCAGCACGCCGCTGACCACCGAGACCGAGCTCGCCGAGGCCGCGATCTCGGACCCGAGCGCCCAGGGCGGCATCGAGCGGATCACCACCTACGGCGAGTTCGCCACCCTGCCGGACCTGGCCCCGGGCGCCAGCGCCGACTTCGAGATCGCGATCCCGCGCGCCGACCTGCACGGCGACACGTTCGGCCCGCCCACCGCGTCCGGCGTCTACTGGTTCGGCGTCCAGGTGCTCGGCACCAGCGCCGACGGCGCCCGCGACGGCCTGGCCGACGGCCGCGCCCGTACGTTCCTCCCGCTCGTCGCCCGGCCGGGACACGTCAAGCACCCCGTCCGCGCCGCGATCGTGGTGCCGCTGCGCCAACGGGTCCTGCGCCAGCCCGACGGCAGCGTGGCCTCGGTGGCCCACTGGGCCCGCGAGCTCGCCCCCGGCGGACGGCTGTGGGACCTGCTCGACTTCGCCGGCGGCCACCAGGTCTCCTGGCTGATCGACCCCGCGCTCATCGACGCGGTCAAGCAGCTCGCCGACGGCAACGCGCCGCGCAGCATCGCCCCGACCGACGGCAGCGAGCAGGGCGGCAAGGGCGGCACCCCCACGCAGTCCCCGAGCCCCACCCACACCGCGACGGTCAGCCGCTCGCTGGCGCGCACCGTCGACCCGACCGCCGCCACCGCGCCGGCGAAGGCCTGGCTGGCCCACCTGCTGCCGGTCCTGAAGCAGAGCCCCGCGGTCTACGCCCTCCCGTACGGGGACCTCGACCTCTCCGCCGCCGCCCGCAACGACCCGGGGCTCTACGCCGTCGCCCGTGACCGTGGCGCCGCCGCCCTCAGCGCGCTCGGCATCACCGCGCTCCCCCTCGACGTGCCCACCACCGGGTACGTGCAGCCCGACGCGATCCGGCTCGGCGAGTCGACCACGCCGCTGCTGCTCAGCGACCGCGCGATCAGCGGCGGCGCGCCGCCGGTGGCCACGATCGCCGGCCGTACGGTCTTCACCACCTCCTCACTCGTCGCCGCCGGCGGCCCGACACCGGGTCGGCAGGTGAGCCCGGTGCCGATGCGCCAGGAGCTGCTCGCGCAGGCCTCGATGCGGCTCGCGAGCGGCGCGCCGGTGCTGGCCGTGCTGCCCTTCGACTGGTCGGCGGGCGCCGATGCCGGTGCTGCCGGCACGGATCTCTTCAACGGCCTCGACCTGCCCTGGCTCGACCTGACCACGGTCACGAGCGCGGTCGAGCCGGTGATCGAGCGGGACGTCGACCCGGCGCGGCTGCACTACCCGGACGCCGAGCTCGGCGCGGAGCTGCCGCCCACCGTCTTCCACGCGGTCTCCGCGCTGCGCGCGAGCGGCACGACGCTGCAGAGCGTGCTGCCGCACAACGACGCGGTCGCCGCCGTGGTGCTCGACGACGCGCTGACCAGCGCCTCGTACACCGCTCGGGGCGGGAACGGTGCCTCCGGCACCGCCGCCGACCGCAGCCGCGCGGTGATCGAGTCCCAGCTGCACTCGATCACGGTCACGGCCCCGCCGTCCGTGACGCTGGCCAGCGACCACGGCAAGTTCAACGCCACCGTGGTCAACCACCTCGATCAGCCGGTCCAGGTCAAGGTCAAGGCGATCACCGACGGTGAGCTCACCGTCGGCGGCTCGGGGCGCCTCGAGATCCCGGCCGGGCGCAGCGCCGGCGTGCTGCTGAGCGCGACCGCGCACGCCAACGGCATCCACCACGTCGTCCTGCGGCTCACCACCATCGACGGCAAGCCGCTCGGCTCGCAGGACGCGTTCCCGATCCGGGCGGCCCAGGTCAGCCGGATCATCTGGCTCTTCATCGGCGGCGGCCTCGGCCTGCTCTTCGCCGCCATCGTGGTGCGACTGGTCCGCCGGATCCGCAACCGCCTGCGCGGCGGCCCGGCGGTGGAGGCCCCGTGAGCGGCAAGCGGGTCGCGCGCCGCGAGCGCCGTTCGTACGGCGGGCTCGGCAGCGCCAGCGCGGTGATGGCGGTCGGGACGCTCTTCTCCCGGCTGTCGGGCTTCGTGCGCGCCGCGCTGCTCGCCGCCGCCATCGGCTCGGTGGGCCGCGCCGACGTCTTCAACGTCGCCAACACGATCCCCAACATGCTCTACATCCTGCTGGCCGGCGGCGTCTTCAACGCCGTGCTGGTGCCGCAGCTGGTCCGCGCGATCAAGCAGGACGACGACGGCGGTGAGGCGTACACCCAACGGATCGTCACGCTCGCCACTGTCTTCCTCGGGGCGGTCACCGTGATCCTGGTGGCCGCGGCGCCGCTGCTGATCCACCTCTACTTCCACGGCCACACCGACTCCGAGACGGCGAGCGCGATCGCGTTCGCCCGCTACTGCCTGCCGCAGGTGTTCTTCTACGGCATGTTCGTGCTGGTCGGACAGGTGCTCAACGCGCGCGGCAGCTTCGGTCCGATGATGTGGGCGCCGATCGCCAACAACATCGTCTCGGTGGCCGTGCTGGTCACCTTCATCCTGCAGTTCGGCGCCTCCGGCGTCGGTGACTACACCCGTGCCGAGGAGCAGCTGCTCGGACTCGGCTCCACGGCCGGCATCGCGCTGCAGTTCCTCATCCTGCTGCCGTTCCTGCGAGCCGCCGGCTTCCACTTCCGGCCGCGCTTCGACTTCCGCAACAGCGGACTGGGGCACACGTTCAGCCTGGGCATCTGGACGGTCCTGTTCGTGATCGTCAACCAGGCCGCGTACCTCGTCATCACCGCGCTGGCCACCGGCGGCACCGGCGAGCACGCCTCCGGCAAGCACGGCACCGGCTACACGATCTACTCCAACTCGTTCCTGCTCACGCAGGTGCCGCACTCGATCATCACGGTCTCGCTGGCGACCGCGATCCTGCCCACCCTGTCGGCGCGGGTGGTCGCGCTCGACCCGCGGGGCTTCGCGTACGCGGTGATGCGCACGCTGCGCTCCTCGATCGCGATCGTGCTGCCCTTCGCCGCCCTGCTGCCGGTGCTGTCCGCGGACCTGGGCCACGTGCTCTTCGGCTTCGGCGCCTCGGCCGACCAGTTCCACAAGTACGGCCCGACGATCGCGATCTTCGGGCCCGGGCTCTTCTTCTTCACCCTGCAGTACGTGCTGCTGCGCGGCTTCTACGCCCTCGAGCGCAACAAGACCGTGTTCTGGATGCAGTGCCTGGTCGCCGGCGTGAACGTCCTGGCCGCGGTGCTGCTGGTCGGGCACGTCTCCCCGGCGCACACCGCGCCCGCGCTGGCCGCCGCCTGGGGACTGGCGTACTTCGTCGGCTCGATCAACGCCTACACCCGCCTCGACCGCCGGATCGGGCCGCTGCGCACCGACCTCCTGATCCGCTTCCTCATCCGGATGCTGCTGGTCACGGCCGTCGCGACCACGACCGCGTGGATCCTCGGCCGCGGCTTCGACCACGTCTGGCCCGACCGCACCTGGCTGCTGGCCGCGATCAAGTCCGCCGTGGTCGGCGGCGTGGACCTCGGCCTGATCTTCGTCGGCGCCCGACTCCTGCGGATCACCGAGCTGACCGGATTCATCCGCACGCTGGCCGCCCGCCTTGGCCGGTCATGACTACTCTCGGCTCATGAGCGTGCATCGGCCCGGCGACGTCCTTGCGGGGCGCTACCGGCTGGCCGACCTGCTCAGCGAGACCGAGCACGGCCGGTTCTGGCTGGCCCACGACAGCATCCTCGGACGCCCGGTCGCGGTCCACGTCCTCGACGCCGACGACCCGCGCGCGCCCAGGCTGATGGCCGCCGCCCGCGCCTCGGCGTCGATCGCCGACCAGCGGCTGCTGCGCGTGCTCGACGCGGAGAGCCGTGAGGGCATCTCGTACGTCGTCAACGAGTGGGGCCGCGGCTCCTCCCTCGACATCCTGCTGGCCCGCTCCGGGCCGCTCTCGGCGGAGCGTGCCGCGTGGATCACCGCGCAGGTCGCCGCGACGCTCGCCAAGGCCCACCACCTGGGCTACGCGCACGGCCGGCTCAACCCGGAGAACGTGCTCATCGACGAGGCCGGCGCGGTGCGGGTCATCGGCTTCGCCGTCGAGGCGGCGCTGTACGGGCTGCCCGAGGGCTCGGCCGCCGAGGACGACACGGCCCTGGCCGGGATCCTCACCGCCTGCCTCACCGGTACGTGGCCGGGCACGACCCCTTCCTCCGTACCGGCGACGCCGTTGAGCGGCGGCCACCCGCTGCGCCCGCGCCAGGTGCGCGCCGGGGTGCCGCGCGTGCTCGACGAGCTGTGCGAGCTGGCGCTCAACCCGGACGCCCACGGCCGACACTCCACCCCGGCGCTCGACGCCCGCTACCTGCACGACCGGCTGATGGAGTTCGTCGGGGAGCCGCCGGACCTCTCCGAGCTGCCCAACGAGCGCGGCCGGCTCAGCCCGGGGACCGGCCCGATCGGGGTGATCTCCTATCCCACCGGAGCGAGCCCGGCCGTCGGCGGGGCCGCGTCCTCTGGGTCTGCGGCTGGAACGGCGCCCGCGCCCGCCGGCCATCCGATCATCGAGCCGGGCACCGACCTGGCCACCGGCGACGCGACCCGGATCGCCGGGCCGATGAGTGACGCCGAGGCGGCCGCCGCTGCCGGCGGCGGTGCCGGAGGCGCCCACGACGAGGGCGACGCCACCCAGCACGGCCTCCCCTCCTTCGAGGACGACGACAGCTGGCACCGCCCGCGCGACGTCCCCGCCCCGCCGCCACCCCCGTTGGACCCGCCGGCGCCCAAGCCCCTCTTCGCCGACGAGCCACACACCCCGCGCGACGCGGTCTCGACGGCGGGCGCGGCCGGTGGCGGCGACCCGATCGAGTTCTGGCCGTGGGTCGACGACTCGCCGCCGCGTACCGGTGCGATCCGCACCCCGGCTCCCGATCACGACGAGCCGCCGCGCAGCCGCTGGCTCCCGTACGCGGTGGGCTTCGTGGTGCTCCTGGTCGTCGTCTCGGTCGCGCTGATCGTGCGCCAGGCGACCGACGACGGTCCCCGGCGACCCGGCGCGACCGACAGCCCGACCGGGACCGGGACCGGGACCGCGGCCTCGCCGATCACGAACCTCACCGCCACCGACTTCGACCCGTTCGGCGACCCGCCGGACGAGTACCCCGAGGACGCCCACCTCGCCGTCGACGGCCGTCCCGGAACCGCCTGGCACACCAGTACCTACACCGACCAGCTCGGCGACGCGCCGCCCGCGCTCAAGAGCGGCGTGGGCCTGGTGATCGACCTCAAGCGCACGTACGCGCTCGCCACCGCGACCCTCACCGTCGACGGCGGCCCTACCGACGTCTCGCTGTACGTCACCGACACCAGGCCGACCACCCCGAACGGCCTCAAGGCGGCTGCACGCGTCACCGTGACGTCGCCCGAGCAGCACGTGCCGCTGCACAACGTAGCCGGTCGCTACCTCGTCGTCTGGCTGACCTCGCTGCCCCACGTCGGTGACGGCTACCGCGGCTCCGTCGCCGAGATCGGCGCCACCGGCACACGCATCGGATCTCAGGTCGACTGAACCGGCAGGGGCGGGAATCTTTGTCGCCTACGATCGGTTCTCGAAGCGTCACCGATCCAGGGAGTCCATCCATGACCAGCTCGCCCACCGAGCCCCGCAACGTCATCATCATCGGCTCCGGCCCGGCTGGTTACACCGCAGCCGTCTACGCCGCGCGCGCGGAGCTCAACCCGCTCATCTTCGAGGGGTCGGTGACCGCCGGCGGTGCGCTGATGAACACCACCGAGGTGGAGAACTTCCCGGGCTTCCGTGACGGCATCATGGGTCCCGAGCTGATGGACAACATGCGGGCCCAGGCCGAGCGCTTCGGCGCCGAGCTCATCCCCGACGACGTCGTCGAGGTCGACCTGTCCGGCGAGATCAAGATCGTCAAGACCGCCACCGAGACCCACTACGCCAAGTCCGTGATCCTGGCGATGGGCTCGGGCTACCGCAAGCTCGGCCTGCCCCGTGAGGACGAGCTGTCGGGTCGCGGCGTCTCCTGGTGCGCGACCTGCGACGGGTTCTTCTTCCGCCAGAAGCCGATCGTCGTCGTCGGCGGCGGCGACTCCGCCGTCGAGGAGGCCACCTTCCTCACCCGCTTCGGCTCGTCGGTGACGCTGCTCGTACGCCGCGAGGAGCTGCGCGCCTCCAAGATCATGCAGGAGCGCGCCTTCAACGACCCGAAGCTAGAGATCCAGTGGAACTCCGCGATCGAGTCCTTCAACGGCACCGACTCCGTCGAGTCGCTGACGGTCGTCGACACGGTGACCGGTGAGAAGCGCGAGCTCGAGGCCGCCGGCGTCTTCATCGCCATCGGCCACGACCCCCGCTCGGAGGTCGTCAAGGGCCAGGTCGAGCTCGACGCCGAGGGCTACGTCGTCGTCGGCCCGAACGTCTCCGGTGGCGCTCCTGCGGGCACGGCCACCAACATCCCGGGTGTCTTCGCCTGCGGTGACCTGGTCGACCACACGTACCGCCAGGCGATCACCGCCGCCGGCTCCGGCTGCGCCGCGGCCCTCGACGCGGAGCGCTTCCTCGGCGACCTCGAGCACCACAACGTCGCGGCGCTCGCCAACGCCTGATCCAGTGACGCGCCGGGAACAGATCCCGTACGCCGCCTGTTCTACCAACAGACTTCAGCAACTCATCACATGAAAGGTGACCCCATGGCTGACAACATCTCCGCCGTGACCGACGCCGAGTTCGACGCCACGGTCCTCAAGTCCGACAAGCCCGTCCTGGTCGACTTCTGGGCAGAGTGGTGCGGCCCGTGCCGCCAGGTCGCTCCGATCCTCAACGAGATCGCCAGCGAGCACAGCGACAAGGTCACCTTCCTGAAGATGAACGTCGACGAGAACCCGGTGACGCCGTCCAACTACCGCGTCACGGGCATCCCGACGATCAACGTCTACCAGAACGGCGAGGTCGTGAAGTCGATCGTCGGCGCGAAGCCGAAGGCCGCCCTGCTCAACGAGCTGGCCGCCTTCCTCGGCTGATCTCCACACCGCTCGAGACGGAAGCGGCCCTCACTTCGGTGGGGGCCGCTTCTGCATGTCAGTGGGTCCGTCTCGCCGGCGCCGGATGCGGCACGTGCCGACGTGGACGGACCACGCCCAGCACCTTCTCCAAGGCCGCGTCCCGCCACGTGATGGCACTGGAGAGCTCCATCCGCAGCCGCGGGGCGGTGGGGTGGGCGCGGTGCGTCTTGAACCCGACGTGCGCGAGGAACTCCGCCGGCGCCGCGCACCGTGACCCGTTCAGGCCACTGAGCGGACCCACGTCGCCGAACGCCTCCACTGCCTTCACGCCGCCGCGCAGGATGAGGTCACGCGCCATCCCCTGGACGAGCATCCGCCCGAGCCCACCGCCCGCGTACGCCGGCTCCAGCCACACGGTGGTGAGCAGGACGGCGTCCTCGGAGACCGGAGCCGTCGGGAAGGACTCGGCTCCCGGCGCGAACCGGGCCGGGACGTAGATGAGGTAGCCGACGACGCGGTCGTCGACCACCGCGACCCGACCGCAGGAGCCCCACTCCCGCAGCACCTCGCTGACCCACGCCTCCTTGACCGCCGCGCGCTCGGCGGGCGGCACCCGGTCGCGCCGTACGGGATCGAGCTCCCAGAACAGGCAGGAGCGGCACGGGGCACTCAGCTCGGCGAGCCGGTCCAGTGTCAAGGGCAGGACTTTGCGTGACATCTCACTCCGCCGGGTCGGTCTGTGGAGATGCGAACAGGTGTGACATCCTTCATGCTAGGACGATCATGGACACTTCTCCCACCACGCGCAGCAGCAGCACTCGACTCGACCCGTATGTCGACCGCTACGCCGCGCGCACGGCCGGGATGACCCAGTCCGAGATCCGAGCTCTCTTCGCCGTGGCGTCCCGGCCTGAGGTCGTCTCCCTCGCCGGTGGCATGCCCAACATCTCGGGTCTCCCCCTCGACGTCGTCAGTGGCGCCATCGACGGCGTGGTCCGCGATCACGGCACCGTCGCCATGCAGTACGGCTCCGGCCAGGGCATGCTCGAGCTGCGCGAGCAGATCACCGAGGTGATGCGCCTCGAGGACATCGACGCCCACCCCGACGACGTCGTCGTGACCGTCGGCTCCCAGCAGGCCGTCGATCTGGTGACCCGCATCTTCTGCGACCCGGGCGACGTGATCATCTGCGAGGCGCCCTCATACGTCGGCGCCCTGGGCGTCTTCCGCTCCTACCAGTGCGACGTCGTGCACGCCGAGATGGACGCCGACGGCCTCATCCCGGACGCGCTGCGCGCCGCGATCGCGGGCACCCGCGCGGCCGGCAAGAAGATCAAGTTCCTCTACACGATCCCCAACTTCCACAACCCGGCCGGCGTGACGATGTCGCTGGAGCGCCGTCACGAGATCGTGCAGATCTGTGAGGAGGAGGGCGTCCTCATCCTCGAGGACAACCCGTACGGCCTGCTCGGCTTCGACGCCGACCCGATGCCGGCGCTGCGCTCGATCTCGAGCGAGAACATCATCTATCTCGGCTCGTTCTCCAAGACGTTCGCGCCGGGCTTCCGGGTCGGGTGGGCGCTCGCGCCGCACACCGTCCGCGAGAAGCTGGTGCTCGCCCAGGAGAGCGCGACGCTGTGCCCGCCGCAGTTCAGCCAGATGGCCATCGGGGCGTACCTGGCGCAGCACGACTGGCAGGGCCAGATCAAGCAGTTCCGCGAGATGTACCGCGAGCGCCGCGACGCGATGATCAGCGCGCTCAACGACATGATGCCCGCGGGCTGCCACTGGAACGTCCCGGCCGGCGGCTTCTACGTCTGGATGACGCTCCCCCAGGGCATCAACGCCAAGGCGATGCTCCCGCGCGCGGTCACCGCCCGCGTCGCGTACGTGCCGGGCACCGCGTTCTTCGCCGACGGCTTCGGCTCCTCGGCCATGCGCCTCTCGTTCTGCTACCCCACACCCGAGCGGATCCGCGAGGGCGTCCGCCGTCTCGCCGGGGTGATCGAGGAGGAGATGGAGCTGCGCGCCACCTTCGGCGCCACCGAGCGGCTCGACACCCTCCCGATGGGCAACGAGACCCCGAGCACCGACACCCAGTGACCCGGGACGTCCTGCGCCTTGCTCCGCACTGGGGCACGCCCGCCTGACGTCCGACGGGCGCTGAAGCCCCGAAACGGCCGCGATTCTGAGGAATCGGGGTCGTTTCGTGATTCCGGCACCTCGCTCAAAATCGCTCTCACAGAACTTTTCCGGGGCTTGGCCGGCACATCGCCGGTGCTGCCGTCCGTCCGGGGGCGGCTGGACGCGGATCGGATGACGTCCTACGCCCTGACGTCCTGGCGTCGCGATGCGCCGACTCGCACCTCGGCGGCTACGCGGCCATGGACCAGCAGAGACGACGAAGGCCGGGCGCGCTGCGCCCGGCCTCCATACTTTGTCGACTTATCTCTTCATCGTTAGATCACTTTGTCGCTGCGATTTCGCGGATCCATGATCTCCACGATCCGCTGCAGGTCCTCGAGGGTGGCGAACTCGACGGTGATCTTCCCCTTCGCCCGGCCCATGTCGACCTTGACGCTGGTCTCGAAGCGATCCGCGAGTCGGTCGGCGAAGGTATTGAGCTCGGGGGCCGGGCCCTTGAGGCGGGCCGAGCGGCGCTTGGGCTGCTTCTCGCCGTCGATCTCGCGCAGGGCGACGATCTCCTCCAGGCCGCGGACGCTGATCCCCTCGGCCACGACCCGCTGAGCGAGCTGGTCCTGCAGCGCGGCATCGCCCACGCCGAGCAGGGACCGGGCGTGTCCGGCCGAGAGCACACCGGCGGCGACCCGTCGCTGCACGGCCGGCGACAGCTTGAGGAGCCGCAGCGTGTTGCTGATCTGCGGGCGCGAGCGACCGATGCGGGCAGCGAGCTCGTCGTGGGTGCAGCCGAAGTCGTCCAACAGCTGCTTGTACGCCGACGCCTCCTCCAGCGGATTGAGCTGACTGCGGTGCAGGTTCTCCAGGAGCGCGTCCCGGAGCATGTCGGTGTCCTCGGTCTCGCGGACGATCGCAGGGATCGACGACAGGCCGGCACGCTGACTGGCGCGGAAACGACGCTCTCCCATGACGAGCTCGAACTCGCCACCGTCGACCGCACGCACCACCACGGGCTGCAGGACGCCGATCTCGCGGACGGAATGGACCAGTTCGTCCATCGCCTCCTCGTCGAAGACGCTGCGCGGCTGGACGTGATTGGGCCGGATCGAGGTCAGCGGCAGCTCAGCGAAGTAAGCCCCTTCCACGGGCCTCAGACCCGAATCTTCGATCTGAGAGCCTCGCGCGAGGTAGGTGGGTCCCAGGTCCGGCGAGGTGCCGTTCGTCGATCCTGGAGCAAAGTCCGCATCGCGGACAGTGTGGTTGCGCTGAGCGTGCTCGCCCGACTCGGTGTCGACCTCGGGTGCAGCGGTCGGGATCAGCGAGCCGAGACCACGTCCCAGACCCCGCTTCGGTGCCGGCTTGCTCACGCGTCGGTCCCCTTCCTGGCGATCTCCCGAGCTGCCTCGAGGTAGCTCAGCGCACCCGGCGAGCCCGGGTCGTAGGTCATCACGGTCTGCCCGTAGGACGGCGCCTCCGAGACCCGCACGGAGCGCGGGATGAAGGTCTTCAGCACCTGGTCGCCGAAGTGACCGCGGACCTCCTCGGCGACACCAGCGGCGAGGCGGGTGCGCGCGTCGTACATGGTGATCAGGATCGTCGAGACGGCGAGCTCCGGGTTGAGGTGGGCACGCACCATGTCGACCGTCTTCAGCAGCTGGCCGAGTCCCTCCAGGGCGTAGTACTCGGCCTGGATCGGGATCAGCATCTCCGCGCCCGCGACGAGCGCGTTGAGGGTCAGCAGGCCGAGCGACGGCGGGCAGTCGATGAGCACGTAGTCCCACCGCTCCTCCCCGATCGATGCGTCACCGACGCGACCGCTGCCGAGCAGCGCCTTCTTCAACCGGCCCTCACGGGCGACGACGCTGACGAGCTCGATCTCCGCCCCCGCGAGGTCGATCGTCGCCGGGACGACCTCGACCATCGGGACCTCGGGACAGGGCCGGACGACGTCGTTCAGCGCGACGTCCTCGACGAGGAGCTCGTACGTCCCGGGGGTGCCCTGGAAGTGCTCGACGGACAGTGCCGTGGAGGCGTTCCCCTGCGGGTCGAGATCGACGACCAGGACGCGCTGGCCGAGCTGCGCGAGGCCGACGGCGAGGTTCACCGTGGAGGTCGTCTTGCCGACGCCGCCCTTCTGATTGGCCACCACCATCACGCGGGTCGCGGACGGGCGGGGCATCGGCGGGCGCGCCTGGGAGGCCTGCCGCGCGAGGATCGTGTTCTCGGTGGCGCGCGCGAGCGGCGTCGCCTCGTCGGCGATCACCTCCGCGTAGTCGGCCAGGTCCGCGGCGGTGCGTACCCGGAAGGCGGCCGCGCCGGTTTCACGTGAAACATCGGCCTCCCCCGCGCGGGTCCCGTCCTGTGGAGAAACAGCGCCATCCTGTGGATAGTCACGCTCAGACACCTGGTCAGAACCGGTGGAAAACTCTGGGGACGTCGACACTGGAGACTCCGAGTCGTCGTGGGTGATGCCCTCGGTCACGTGTTCTTCCTCCGCTTCGTACGGGCCTTCTGCTTGCCGCCCTGGCTGGCCCCTTGCCGGCGCCGCACCGCAGCAGGCACAGACGTCAAACCTACCTTCGTCGGATCAGCCCACGCCACTCGTACGGCGAGGGTGGTCTCCTCGAGCAGGCCTTCCCCGAGCGTGCTGATCGTGGGCTCCGCGCAGCCGAACGCATCGAGCACCTCACGGACCTCCTCGATCTCCGTGGTGATCGATGAGCCCTTCATCGCCACCAGCGCTCCGGGGGCGGCGACCAACGGCATCGACCACTCGAGCAGGCGGCCCAGGGGTGCCACCGCGCGGGAGGTGACGACCTCGAAGGTGCGCTTGCCGTGCAGCAGATCCGCGCGGCCGCGGACGACCTCGACGTTGTCGAGGCCGAGCTGCTCGACCACCTCGGTGAGGAACGTCGTGCGTCGCAGCAACGGCTCGATGAGGGTCATCCGCAGGTCGGGGCGATGGATAGCCAGCACCAGGCCGGGGAGGCCGGCACCGGAGCCGATGTCGGCCACCGTGGCGTTCTCGGGAAGGAGCTCTCCCAGGACCGCACAGTTGAGGATATGGCGGTCCCACAGCCGCGGAGCCTCGCGGGGACCGATCAGCCCGCGCACGACGCCCTCCGTCGCCAGCAACTCGGTGTAGGCCTCCGCCAGGGGCAGCCGGTCGGGCTGGAACACCTTCCGTGCCACGTCGGGCATGGGGGGCGTTTCACGTGAAACGTCGCTCATAGAGAAGAGACTATGTGGCCGTCACGGTACGGCCGAGACGGGGCCGCGCCGGTCAGGCGCAGATGTGAGAACGCCGACTCGTCGGGCGCCGAACGTCCATAGGACTGCGCCCAGCCACCTCGGTGCAGGGTGACGTCGGGCGACACGCGGCTCTCATCACGGCCGTCGTCACAGAGGCGTGGCTTCTCCGCGTGCGACGGCGTGCCCTGGACGTGGAGCGTCTTCACGCGAAGCAAGCCACCTCGACACGCCGTCGCGCATTCGTCGCGGGCGATCGGTGCAGGATTCCCGGGCCATGACCTTCCGTGTCTTCCGGGCGCCGGGCGAGGAGGCGGCGGAAGAATGCGCAGCCCATGGAGCGCCCAGCCGTTTCACGTGAAACGACGCCGCAGCCAGCTGGAGCCTGAGCGCACCGGATGTACGGGGATCCGCGCCGACAGACGACGGATGCGAGGGACCACCTGCGTAGGAATCGGACTCCACCGGCGGCTCGGCAGGTCGCGGCGACGAGAGGGCGTTGCCAGAGGTCCATGAGGCGGCACCTGGGTTTCACCTGAAACGATGCCTAGGGGAGCCCGACTCATCGGCGCTCGGAGACACCCGAGGCCAATGTGACGCTGCCGTACCGCCCTCAATGCTCAAACGAGCCGTAGTCGTCGACCCGCTGCGACGAGGAGACGCCGCAGAACTGGACGACGGATCGAGTTTGTCGCGGCAGTCAGCCGCCGTTTCACGTGAAACCACCGACAGGGGAGCAGGCGCCATCTGTCGCGAGAACGAAACGAGCAGCCAGCCCCGCCCTCCGCGACCGCCATCGGGCCCACGACGACAGGCGCACCCCAGGCTGACCGGCCCCAGCCGCCTCACCGCCCGCATGACGTCCCGGCACAAAGGAACACCCTCCGTGCGTCAGGCACGGAGGGTGTTTCACGTGAAACGTGGTTCAGTCGATCAGGCGGGGAGCACCACGACGTAGCGACGGGGCTCCGCGCCCTCGGACTCCGAGGTGAGACCGGCGGCCGCGACGGCGTCGTGGACGACCTTGCGCTCGAACGGCGACATCGGCTTCAGCGAGACCGGCTCGCCAGACGCCTTCACCGTGGCGACGGTCTCGGCGGCGAGCGCCTCGAGCGTCGAGCGGCGGTTGGCCCGGAAGCCCGAGACGTCGAGCATCAGGCGTGAGCGCTCGCCGGTCTCGCGGTAGACCGCGAGACGGGTGAGCTCCTGGAGCGCGTCCAGGACCTCACCGTGCTGGCCGACGAGCTGGGACAGATCGGCACCGACGATGGAGACGGCCGCGCGGTCGCCCTCCACGTCCATGTCGAGGTCGCCGTCAAGGTCGGCGATGTCGAGCAGCTCCTCGAGGTAATCGGCGGCGATGTCGCCCTCACGCTCGAGCTGCTTGACGCGGTCGCCCTCGGTGGCGGCCACCTTCTCCTCAGTCATATCCATGCATCCCTTCTCGGGGGTCGGTCAGCGCTACTTGCTCTTGCGCTGGCTGCGGGTCTGCTTCTTCGGCTGCTGACGAGCAGCCGGGCGTCGGTCGTCCGCGGCGGGCGCCTCCGCCACGTCCGCGGAATCGACGCTGGCGACGGTGCCACCGTGGCGGGCGGCCTTGCGGGCCGCCTTCTCACGGTCGCGCTCCAGCTTCGCCTTCTCCGCCGGCGTGCCGGGAGCCGGGCTGTTGCGGATGACGTAGAACTGCTGGCCCATGGTCCACACGTTGGAGGTGGTCCAGTAGAGCATCGCGGCGATCGGGAAGGCGATGCCGGAGATCGCGAAGACGAAGGGGAGGACGTAGAGCAGGATCTTCTGCTGCTGCGCGTACTGGCCCTGCATGGCCTCGGCGGGCATGTTCTTCGCCATCAGCTGACGCTGGGTGAAGAAGGTGGTGGCACACATCGCCACGACGAGGACGGCCGCGAGGACGCGGACCGAGGTGTCGTGGGTGCCGTTGAAGGTGTCGGCCAGGCGGGCGCCGAAGATCTTCGCGTCGGCGAAGTGGTGCACGTCGGCGACCGAGAGGAAGCCCTTGGCCTCGTTGTGCGCGGCCTTGTTCACCAGGCGGAAGAGCACCAGGAAGATCGGCATCTGGATCAGGAGCGGCAGGCACGAGGCGAACGGGTTGGTACCCGTGTCCTTGTACAGCTTCATCGTCTCCTGGGCGAGACGCTCACGGTCGTGGCCGTACTTCTTCTGCAGCTCCTTCACCTTGGGCTGGATGAGCTGCATGTTGCGCGAGGACTTGATCTGCTTGACGAAGAGCGGGATCAGCAGGGCGCGGATCGTGACCGTGAGGCCGACGATCGCGAGCACCCAGGACCACCCGTTCTCGGGGGAGAGGACCAGGGTGACCACCCGGTGCCAGAACAGCAGAATGCCGGAGATGGCGTAGTACAGCGGCGTCGCGATCGCGCTGAAGAAATCGCCCACGGATCAGGCTCCTTGTTATCGGATTAACCCGCGAAGCCGCGGGACGAAGGGGTGGGGGTGCGCTCGGGCACCGGGTCGTAGCCGCCGGCCGTCCAGGGATGGCAGCGGCCGAGCCGGCGCACCGCGAGCCAGGAGCCGCGGAGAGCGCCGTGACGCTCCACCGCCTCCAGCGCGTACGCCGAGCACGACGGGTGATAGCGGCACACCTGGCCGTAGAGCGGGCTGATCAGGAACCGGTAGGCCTTGAGCAGACCGATGAGAACGTGCTTCACGACATCACCCGTTGCACACAACGACCGAGGTCGGCGCCCAGTTCCTCATAGGTGGCGTCGGCTGCGGCCGGATTCGCGCGTACGACGAGCACAGCAGAGCCCGGGAGGTCCCTGAGGGACTCCCGGGCCAGATGCCTGAGGCGTCGCTTCACGCGGTTGCGGACCACAGCCGGGCCGACAGCCTTGCTGACCACGAAACCGACTCGAGCCGGAGCCACCTCGTCGGCGTGCCACAGGTGCACGACCAGACGAGAGGTTCCGGCTCGACGTCCCTGACGCACCGCGACCCGGAACGAGTCCGGGTCGGTCAATCGGTGCGTGCGGGAAAGCACGGCGAGGTCAGCCGGGCCGACCTCAGACCGCGAGTTCCTTGCGACCCTTACGGCGGCGAGCGTTCAGAATGGCGCGGCCGGCGCGGGTGCGCATGCGCAGGCGGAAGCCGTGCGTCTTGGCGCGACGACGGTTGTTCGGCTGGTACGTACGCTTGCTCACGAGCTCAATCTCTTTCGCTTAGGTTTCTGGGCCTTCGCACAGCACAAAACACTGTGCGAGCGACCGGTCAACGGTACGCGCTGGCGAGAAGTAGGGTCAAACCCGCGCGACATCTACCCGAAACCACATGGCTGTGGTTAACCGTCCCCTGTGGATGACGGGTTGCCCCGGGAGACCCGCGGCGTTAGGTTCGGCGTCTACCGAGGTTCCGTGCTGATGGCCGGCGACCACGTCTTGGGGGATTCATGCGACAGCATCTTTCTGTCTTCGTTCCCTCATGACCTGCACAAACAGGTCGAATGACGGTCGCGGCGATGTTTTTCGGTGGGCTTTTCCACAGGACCAGACCATGGTTCACAACTTGTGGATAGAGCTGTGGACGGATCATGACACTCGATCAGCAACAACCCCGATGGGGAAGGTGGACAGCAGTGGAGACGCCCTCCGACGCCGGACAGCACGACGAGCTGGCCCAGGCGTGGAAGCGCATCGTGGCCGACCTCCAGCCCAGTCAGCGCGCCTGGCTCTCGGCGTGCGTCCCCGAGGCGATGCACGGGACCACCGTCCTGGTCGCCGTCCCCAACGACTTCACCCGCAACCAGCTCGAGGGCCGGCTGCGTCCTGAGCTCGAGGACGCCCTGTCGAGCGCCTTCGGCCAGGAGATGCGGATCGCGGCGATCGTGAAGCCCGAGCTCGAGGACCTGCCGCCCGAGCCGGCCGCGCCCGTCGTGGAGCCGACGCCCGTGGCTGTCGATTCGACGATCAATCAACACATCGATATGTCGACAAACATCGGGAGCAGCCTCGGGGGAGTGCAGCTCCCGCCGCCGCGGCACGAGGCCCCGTCGACGTCCGAGCGCTCCACCACCGAGAGCCGGCTCAATCCGAAGTACACCTTCGAGACCTTCGTCATCGGGTCGTCCAACCGCTTCCCGCACGCGGCGGCCGTCGCCGTCGCCGAGGCACCCGGGCGGGCGTACAACCCGCTGCTGGTCTACGGCGAGTCCGGCCTGGGCAAGACCCACCTGCTGCACGCCATCGGCCACTACGTCCGCAGCCTCTACAACGGCGCGAAGGTCCGGTACGTGAGCTCGGAGGAGTTCACCAACGAGTTCATCAACGCGATCCGCGACGACCGGCAGGACCGGTTCAAGCGCAAGTACCGCGACATCGACGTGCTGCTGATCGACGACATCCAGTTCCTGGAGGGCAAGACCCAGACCCAGGAGGAGTTCTTCCACACGTTCAACACGCTGCACAACGCGAACAAGCAGATCGTGCTGACCTCCGACCGGGCGCCCAAGCGACTCGAGGCGCTCGAGGACCGGCTGCGCAACAGGTTCGAGTGGGGCCTGATCACCGACGTGCAGCCGCCGGACATCGAGACCCGCATCGCCATCCTGCGCAAGAAGGCCGCGATGGAGCGGCTCAAGGCGCCGGCCGACGTGCTGGAGTTCATCGCCAGCAAGATCCAGACCAACATCCGCGAGCTCGAGGGCGCGCTGATCCGGGTCACGGCCTTCGCGAACCTCAACCGCCAGGAGGTCGACATGACCCTGGCCGAGATCGTGCTCAAGGACCTGATCCCCGAGGGCGGCGACCCCGAGATCACCGCGGCGCTCATCATCGGGCAGACTGCGGCGTACTTCGGGCTCGACATCGCCGAGCTCACCGGGCCCTCGCGGGGGCGTCATCTCGTGATGGCGCGCCAGATCGCGATGTATCTGTGTCGCGAGCTCACCGACGACTCCCTGCCGAAGATCGGCAAGCACTTCGGCGGACGCGACCACACCACGGTCATGTACGCCGAGCGGAAGATCAACCAGCTGCTCAAGGAGCGCCGCGCGGTCTTCAACCAGGTCTCCGAGCTCACCAACCGGGTGAAGATGCAGGCCCGACAGGCGTGACTCAGGCCTGATCGAGGTTGGCGATCAGCCCGTTGAGCTGGTCGCGCAGCGCGGTCGCCTCCTCCAGGGTGATCCGCATCGCAGAACCGAGCCGCGCCGGGATCTCGGCGAGCCGCTTCTCGAGCTCCCAGCCGGCACCGGTCAGCTCGACCAGCACGCGCCGCTCGTCCTCGGGGTCGCGCTCGCGGCGGACCAGACCGGCCGCCTCGAGTCGCTTCAGCAGCGGTGTCAGCGTGCCCGAGTCCAGCCGCAGCTCCGTGCCCAGGTCGCCCACCGACATCGGCTCCTCGCGCTCCATCAGCACCAGGACCACGAGGTACTGCGGGTACGTCAGGCCGGTGCCGTCGAGCAGCTCGGCGTACCTCCTCGTCACCGCGCGGGTGGCGGCGTAGAGCGGGAAGCAGAGCTGGGCGTCGAGCTTGAGCTGCGGGTAGGAGGTCATAACACGCCGATTCTACCTCTTGCATCATTCGATTGTGCACAATATGGTTGCTGACATGACGACTCCTCTCTACACCGCCTCCGCCGCTTCGACCGGGGACGCCCGCAACGGCCACGTCCAGTCCACCGACGGGATCCTCGACCTCGACGTCCGGATGCCGAAGGAGCTGGGTGGCGCCGGTGGTGCGACGAACCCCGAGCAGCTCTTCGCCGCCGGCTACGCCGCCTGTTTCCACTCCGCGCTCAAGCTGGTCGCCGGCCGTGCCAAGGCCGACGCCACCGAGTCCGAGGTCGTGGCGGACGTCTCGCTCAACGACAACGGCCAGGGCGGGTTCCAGCTCTCCGTGCAGCTCGAGGTGACCATCCCCAACGTCGACACGGCGACCGCCCAGGAGCTCGCCGAGCAGGCGCACCAGGTCTGCCCGTACTCCAACGCGACCCGTGGGAACGTCGACGTCGTCCTCACCGTCAACTGACCCACGACGCGGATCTCGTCCACCAGCCTGTGGACAACTCGCACCAGAACAAATGAATTACACGGTGGTGAGATGCGGGGCGGCCGCGGTCGGGGTCACGACAACTGGTGATCCCCCACAGCCGCCCTCGCGTCTCCCCAGCTGAGTGCACACCCCCTGTGAACGAGCTTCGCTCCGTACCACCTGCGGAAACGTCGCCCCTCCACAGTTTCCACCGACGCTATTACTCACTCTGAACCACACACATGACGATCGATCGCTGAACTCCTCCGGGCCCCTTGCCTGTGGATCACGAATCACACGCCAACCCGCCTCTGACGCGCGTGCGGCCGACATGGCAGGATGCAGGTCCCAAGCACCACCGACTCGCAAGGACTGGTCTCAAGTGAAGTTCCGCGTCGACCGCGACGTGTTCGCGGATGCCGTCGCCTGGGCTGCCCGCAGCCTTCCGGTCCGGCCCAGCAGCCCTGTTCTCTCCGGCCTCCTCATCGAGGCCGGCAGCGAGGGATTGATGCTGTCGACCTTCGACTACGAGACCTCGGCGCGGGCGACGCTCAGCGCGGATGTCGTCGAGGAGGGCAAGTCGCTGGTCAGCGGTCGCATGCTCGCCGACATCAGCCGCGCTCTTCCCGCCGGCAAGCAGATCGACTTCGCCATCGACGGCGCCCGGGTCTCGCTGACCTGCGGCTCGGCGCGCTTCACCCTGCAGACGATGCCCGTCGACGAGTACCCGACGCTGCCGGAGATGCCGAGCGCGACCGGCACGGTCGACAGCGGCGAGTTCGCCAAGGCCGTCAGCCAGGCCGTCACCGCCGCCGGCAAGGACGACATGCTGCCGGTGCTGACCGGCGTCCGGATCGAGATCGAGGGCTCCACGATCTCGCTGCTGGCCACCGACCGCTTCCGGCTCTCGCTGCGCGAGCTGTCGTGGAACCCGCGTACGCCCGACGAGACCGTCGCCGCGCTGGTGCCCGCGAAGGTGCTCGCCGAGACCGCCAAGTCGCTCACCAACGGCTCCGAGGTCACGATCGCGCTCTCCTCCACCGGCACGGGTGAGGGCATCATCGGCTTCGAGGGCGCGGCCGCCGGCGGCGTGCGTCGTACGACCACGCGCCTGCTCGACGGCGAGTTCCCGAAGGTCCGCAGCCTCTTCCCGAACGAGCACCTCACCACCGCGGTCGTCGACCGCAAGGAGCTCATCGACTCGGTCAAGCGCGTGGCCCTGGTCGCCGAGCGCAACACCGCGGTCCAGATGGCCTTCGCCGACGGCCAGCTCACCCTCGACGCCGGCTCCGGCGACGAGGCGCAGGCCTCCGAGGCGATCGAGGCCACCGTCAACGGCGAGGACCTCACCACCGGCTTCAACCCGCAGTTCCTGCTCGACGGTCTGACGGCCCTCGAGCAGGACTCCGTCGAGCTGGCCTTCACCCAGGCCTCCAAGCCCGTCGTCATCAGCGGGCGCGACGAGGAATCCACCGCTCTCGGATTCCGTTACCTCCTGATGCCGCGCCGCCTGCTTTCTTGACCCCGCGGTCCTCCCCGGAGATCCCGGCAGGAGGGCACAACGAACCTCGAGAGGATCTGTTCCATGGACATCGGACTCATCGGCCTGGGCAAGATGGGTGGCAACATGCGCACCCGTCTGCGCAACGGCGGTCACACGGTTGTCGGCTACGACCGCAACCAGGAGATCTCCGACGTGGCCTCGCTGGCCGAGATGGTCGAGGCGCTGCCCTCGCCCAAGGTCGTCTGGGTGATGGTGCCAGCCGGTGACCCGACCCGCTCGACGATCGCCGAGCTCAAGGAGCTGCTGAGCGAGGGCGACCTCGTCGTCGACGGCGGCAACTCGAAGTACACCGACGACGCGATCAACGCGGCGTCGCTGGCCGAGAAGGGCATCGGCTTCGTCGACTGCGGTGTCTCCGGCGGTGTCTGGGGCCTGCAGAACGGCTACGCCCTGATGTACGGCGGCAAGACCGAGGACGCGGAGAAGGTCATGCCGGCCCTGCTCACCCTCAAGCCCGAGGGCGAGGACGGCCTCGTCCACTGCGGCCAGACCCCCGGTGCCGGCCACTTCTCCAAGATGGTCCACAACGGCATCGAGTACGCGATGATGCAGTCCTACGCCGAGGGCTGGGAGCTGCTCGAGAAGGCCGAGATCGTCGAGAACGTCCCGGAGATCTTCGCCTCGTGGCGCACCGGCACGGTCGTCCGCTCGTGGCTGCTCGACCTGCTCGTGGACCAGATCCGGGCCGACGAGCACCTCGACAAGATCCGCGGCTACGCCGACGACAGCGGCGAGGGCCGCTGGACCGTCGAGGCCGCGATCGAGCACGCCGTCCCGCTCCCGGCCATCTCCGCCTCGCTCTTCGCCCGCTTCGTCTCCCGCCAGGAGGACGACTACGCGATGAAGGCGATCGCCGCGATGCGCAACGGCTTCGGCGGCCACGCCGTCAAGGGCGAGTAGCTCCCGCACCGGCGAGCCACCACGCCGTTGTACGTCTCACACCTGTCTCTGCACGACTTCCGCTCCTACCCGAGCGCCGAGGTCCCGCTGGAGGCAGGTGTGACGGCATTCGTGGGCCGAAACGGCCAGGGCAAGACCAACCTGATCGAGGCCATCGACTACCTGTCGCGGCTCCAGTCGCACCGCGTCGCGAGTGACGCGCCGCTGGTGCGCGCCGGTGCCGAGCAGGCGGTCGTCCGGGCGGCGGTGGTCCGCGACGGGCGCACCGCGACCCTCGAGATCGAGATCAACCCGGGCCGGGCCAACAAGGCGCGGATCAACAAGTCGCCGCTCCCCCGCACGCGCGAGCTGGTCGGCCTGGTGCGCACGGTCGTCTTCGCGCCCGACGACCTGTCGCTGGTCAAAGGAGACCCGTCGGATCGCCGGCGCTTCCTCGACGACCTGCTCGTGCTCCGCTCCCCCAGGCTCGCCGGCGTGCGCGCCGACTACGACCGGGTGCTCAAGCAGCGCAACTCGCTGCTCAAGACCGCCCGCTCCGGGGGGCGCCGGGCCCCGGACGAGTACCTCACGTCCACCCTGGCCGTCTGGGACGACCACCTCGCTCGCACGGGGGCGGAGATCCTGGCCGAGCGGCTCGCCCTGGTGGAGGCGCTGCGGCCGTACGTCGGCAAGGCCTACGAGACCGTCGCGCGCGGGGCCACCCGCGAGGACGCGCGGATCGAGTACCGGCCGAGCTTCGAGCTGATCGACGAGGACGGCCTGCGGCCCTCGACCCAGGAGGGACTGGAGAAGGCGATCCTGGCCGAGCTCGCCCGGCGCCAGCGCGACGAGCTCGATCGCGGCGTCTCCTTGGTCGGCCCGCACCGCGACGACCTGCTCTGCACCCTGGGGCACGCGGGCGGGCAGCTGCTGCCGGTGAAGGGATATGCGAGCCATGGTGAGTCGTGGTCGTTCGCGCTCGCGCTGCGGCTCGCGTCGTACGACCTGCTGCGCGCCGACGGCGACGACCCGATCCTCATCCTCGACGACGTCTTCGCCGAGCTCGACGCCGAGCGTCGCGAGCAGCTCGCCGCGCTGGTCGCCGGCGCCGAGCAGGTGCTGGTCACCGCCGCGGTAGCCGAGGACGTGCCGAAGGCGCTGGAGGGTGCGCGCTACCGGGTCGCCGGAGGTGAGGTGACGCGTGAGCAGTGAGGACACCCCGGAGGAGGAGCTCCCCGCGAAGCCCGAGGTCGAGCACGACCCCGACGGCCTGGAGCTGGCGCGCGCGTTCACCCGCGCCGTCGCGAGGGTCGGCGGGAAGCCGGCGCGACGCCGCTCCACACCCGGCGACAGCAAGTGGAAGCCGCGCAGCGGCAAGGGCCGGGTCTCCGGCGCGCACCCCGACGAGCGCGACCCGCAGACACTGGACGCGACCATGCGGCGGCTGGTCGGCGACCACGGCTGGGACCTGTCTCTACGGGTGCACGGCGTCTTCGGTCGCTGGCGCGAGATCGTCGGTGACGAGATCGCCCAGCACTGCGATCCGGAGTCCTTCGCCGACGGCAAGCTGGTCGTGCGCACCGACTCGACGGCCTGGGCCACCCAGCTGCGACTACTCGCCCCCACCCTGGTGCAGCGGCTCAACGAGGAGCTCGGCCACGGCACCGTGACGGTCATCGACGTGCTCGGACCGAACGGCCCGACGTGGAAGAAGGGGCCCCGCTCGATCCGGGGTGCCCGCGGTCCGCGCGACACGTACGGCTGAGCGCTCCCATCGCGTCGCCGAGGCTTCAGATCTGGCGATCTGACGGCCTCAAAGACGTATAGGGACTCGGACGAGGCCCCAAAAGGGCCGCGAAAGTGCCAAGAAACGGCGCACAGGGGCATTTTTCGCGCCACTTCGGCAGTTCTCGGGAGCCAGACCGTTTCGTAGAGGGCCCTGGCGGGTAGACTGACGCCTGGGTCGACCGCCGAAAAAAGGTGCTGCGTCGACCCGTTGCATGCCCTGCACCCCATCACCAGAGGTGAACGTGTCCCAAGATGCCCCCACCCCGCCCAACGGCGTCGAGTACGACGCCTCGGCGATCCAGGTCCTCGAGGGTCTGGAGGCGGTCCGCAAGCGACCGGGTATGTACATCGGCTCCACCGGCGAGCGCGGTCTGCACCACCTGATCTGGGAGATCGTCGACAACTCCGTCGACGAGGCCCTGGCCGGCTACTGCGACACCATCAAGGTCACCCTCAACGCCGACAACTCCGTCAGCGTCTCCGACAACGGTCGAGGCATCCCGACCGACACCGCGCCCGGTCAGGACATCCCGGCGGCGACGCTGGCACTGACCGTGCTGCACGCGGGCGGCAAGTTCGGCGGCGGCGGCTACAAGGTCTCCGGCGGTCTGCACGGCGTCGGCTCGTCGGTCGTCAACGCGCTGTCGACGCACCTGAAGCTCGAGATCAAGAACCGTGGGCACCTCTGGGAGCAGGAGTTCAGCCTCGGCGTCCCGGACTACCCGCTGCGTCAGGTCCGCGCCCTCGAGGACGGCGAGCAGACCGGCACCACGGTGACCTGGTCGGCCTCCCCCGAGATCTTCGAGACGACCGACTACAGCCTCGAGACGATCTCCACCCGCTTCCGCGAGCGCGCGTTCCTCAACAAGGGCCTGCGCATCGAGCTGCGCGACCAGCGGCCGCAGGCAGAGGAGATCGCCGCGGCCGTCGGCGACGACCTCGACGCGGACCTCGACGCCAGCACCCCCGCCGAGGACCAGATCCACGCCAGCGGCACCGGCCTGGAGCAGGTCTTCTACTACGAGCGCGGTCTGGTCGACTACGTCGACCACCTCAACAAGCGCCGTACGCCCCTCTCCCCGATCATCTCCTTCGAGGCGGAGACCGGTCCCGAGGCGCCGAACGCGATGAGCCTCGAGCTCGCGATGCAGTGGCAGTCGTCCTCGTACAACGAGTCGGTCCACACCTTCGCCAACCTGATCAACACCCCCGAGGGCGGCACCCACGAGGAGGGCTTCCGTGCGGCGCTCACCTCGCTGATCAACCGCTGGGGCGAGGAGTGGGGCCTGATCAAGAAGAAGGAGGACAGGCTCACCGGTGACGACATCCGTGAGGGCCTGACCGCCATCATCAGCCTCAAGATCTCCGAGCCGCAGTTCGAGGGTCAGACCAAGGCCAAGCTCGGCAACACCGAGGCCAAGGGCTTCACCCAGTCGGTCGTCAACGACCAGCTCGGCGCCTGGCTCGAGCAGAACCCGAACGACGGCAAGGAGATCATCCGCAAGGCGATGGCCGCGGCCACCGCCCGGATCGCGGCCCGCAAGGCCCGCGACCTCGCCCGTACGCGCAAGGGCGTGCTCGGCGGCGGCGGCCTGCCCGGCAAGCTGCGCGACTGCTCCTCGCGCGATCCGGAGGAGTGCGAGGTCTTCATCGTCGAGGGTGACTCGGCCGGCGGCTCGGCCGTCATGGGCCGCGACAACCGGGTCCAGGCGATCCTCCCGATCCGCGGAAAGATCCTCAACGTCGAGAAGGCGCGTATCGACAAGGTCCTGGCCAACCAGGAGGTCCAGGCGATCATCTCGGCGCTCGGCACCGGCGTCCACGACGAGTTCGACCTCGCCAAGCTGCGCTATCACAAGATCGTGCTGATGGCCGACGCCGACGTCGACGGCCATCACATCAACACCCTGCTGCTCACGCTGCTCTTCCGCTTCATGAAGCCGCTGATCGAGGCCGGCCACGTCTACCTGGCCCAGCCGCCGCTCTACCGGATCAAGTGGAACAAGCCGCACGAGCACGAGTTCGTCTACTCCGACGCCGAGCGCGACGCGATGCTCGCCGAGGGTCAGGCCAACGGCAAGAAGCTGCCCCGTGAGGCGTCGATCCAGCGGTACAAGGGTCTGGGTGAGATGAACGCCGACGAGCTGTGGGAGACCACGCTCGACCCCGACCAGCGCGTGCTCCTGCAGGTCACCCTCGAGGACGCGGCCCAGGCCGACGAGATCTTCTCCATCCTGATGGGCGAGGACGTCGAGCTCCGCCGCTCCTTCATCCAGCGCAACGCCAAGGACGTTAGGTTCCTCGATATCTGATGAGTGAGATTCCGCTTCCTCCCACCGGCGGTCGGGTCCAGCCGATCGAGCTGCAGACCTCCATGCAGCAGTCCTACATCGACTACGCGATGGCGGTCATCGTCGGGCGCGCGCTGCCGGACGTACGCGACGGCCTCAAGCCGGTCCACCGGCGCGTGCTCTACGCGATGTACGACGGCGGCTACCGCCCCGACCGTGGCTTCAACAAGTGTGCCCGCGTCGTCGGTGACGTCATGGGTAACTACCACCCGCACGGCGACTCGGCGATCTACGACACCCTCGTACGTCTGGCCCAGCCCTGGGTGATGCGCAACCCGCTGGTCGCCGGGCAGGGCAACTTCGGCTCGCCGGGCAACGACCCCGCGGCCGCCATGCGTTACACCGAGTGCCGGATGGCGCCGCTGGCCATGGAGATGGTCCGGGACATCGACGAAGAGACCGTCGACATGATCCCGAACTACGACGGCAAGACGCAGGAGCCGACGATCCTGCCGGCGCGTTTCCCGAACCTGCTGGTCAACGGCTCCGCGGGCATCGCGGTCGGCATGGCGACCAACATCCCGCCGCACAACCTGCGCGAGGTCGCCGAGGGCGCCAAGTGGGCCCTCGAGAACCCCGAGGCCACCCGCGAGGAGCTCCAGGACGCGCTCATCGAGCGGATCAAGGGCCCCGACTTCCCCAACGGCGCGATGATCGTGGGCCGCTCGGGCATCGAGCAGGCCTACCGCACCGGCCGCGGCTCCATCACCCAGCGCGCGGTGATCGAGGTCGACGAGGACAAGTCCGGCCGCACGATGCTCGTCATCACCGAGCTGCCGTACATGGTCAACCCCGACAACCTGATCGTGAAGATCGCCGAGCTCGCCGACGGCGGCCGGGTCCAGGGCATCTCCGAGGTCCGCAACGAGACCTCCTCCCGCGTGGGTCAGCGCATCGTCATCGTGCTCAAGCGCGACGCGGTGGCCCGAGTGGTGCTCAACAACCTGCTCAAGCACACCGAGCTGCAGACCAACTTCAGCGCCAACATGCTGGCGCTGGTCGACTCGGTGCCGCGCACGCTCTCGATCGACCAGTTCATCAGCAACTGGGTCACCCACCAGATCGAGGTCATCCGCCGGCGCACGGAGTTCCGGCTCCGCAAGGCCGAGGAGCGCGCCCACATCTTCCGCGGCCTGGTCAAGGCGCTCGACGCGCTCGACGAGGTCATCGCGCTCATCCGCCGCTCCCCCGAGGTCGACGACGCCCGCCAGGGCCTCATCGCGCTCCTCGAGATCGACGAGCTGCAGGCCAATGCGATCCTCGACATGCAGCTGCGTCGACTGGCCGCCCTCGAGCGCCAGAAGATCATCGACCAGCTCGCCGAGATCGAGATCGAGATCGCCGACTACCTCGACATCCTCGCGCGTCCGGAGCGTCAGCGCTCGATCGTGATCGAGGAGCTCGAGGGCATCGTCGAGAAGTACGGCGACGAGCGCCGCTCGCAGATCATCGCGGCCGAGGGCGACCTCTCCATGGAGGACCTCATCCCCGACGAGGAGCTGGTCGTCTCGATCACCCGCGGCGGGTACGCCAAGCGGACCCGCGCCGACCAGTACCGCACGCAGAAGCGCGGCGGGAAGGGCGTACGCGGTGCCTCGCTGCGCGGTGACGACGTGGTCGAGCACTTCATCTCCACGACCAACCACCACTGGCTGCTCTTCTTCACCACGGCCGGCCGGGTGTATCGCACGAAGGCGTACAACCTGCCGGAGGCGTCACGCGACGCCAAGGGCGGTCACGTCGCGGGGCTGTTGAGCTTCCAGCCGGACGAGAACATCGCCCAGGTGCTCGCGATCCGGGACTACGAGCAGGCCCCGTACCTGGTGCTGGCGACCCGCTCGGGCCTGGTCAAGAAGACCCGCCTGGGGGACTACAACTCCCCGCGTCAGGCCGGCGTCATCGCGATCAACTTCCGCGAGGAGGACGACGAGCTGATCGGTGCCGAGCTGGTCAACGACGAGGACCACATCCTGCTCGTCTCGCGCAAGGGTCAGGCGATCCGCTTCCCCGCGGGCAACGACCAGCTGCGTCCGATGGGTCGCGCCACCTCCGGCGTCACCGGCATGAAGTTCCGCGAGGGCGACTCGCTGCTGTCCATGTCGGTCATCCGCGCCGAGGACGCCGCCGCCGAGGACACGGAGCAGGCCTCCGACGAGGTCCAGTACGTCTTCACGATCACCGACGGCGGCTTCGCCAAGCGCACCAGGATCTCCGAGTACCGGCTGCAGTCGCGCTCGGGTCTGGGCATCAAGGCGATGGCGCTCGCCAACGAGGACCGCGGCGGCCTGGTCGGCGCCTTCATCGTCAAGGACGGCGACGAGGTCCTCTCGATCACCACCGGCGGACAGGTCGTCCGATCGCCCATCAACGCCGACTTCCGGCCCACCGGTCGCTCGACGCAGGGCGTGAAGTTCGTGTCGCCGAAGAAGGGCGATGCCGTCGCCGTGGTTGCCCGCTCGGTCGAGGCGCGTGACGAGGACGAGCTCGACGAGGATCTGGTCGAGGGCGAGACCGGTGCTGAGGTCGCGGCGGAGGCCGAGGTTGGGCCGGATGCAACAATCGAGGCCAACGAGACGCCTATCGAGGGAGCTGACGGCTGATGACGGAACGTCCCAGCACCGACACCGGTCGGGAGGACACCGCCGTACGCCCGCTCACCAAGCGCGTGCAGGAGAAGCTGGCCGCGGCGGCCGAGGAGGCTCGTCGTAACGCGACGGCCCCCACGGTGGCCACGCCGGCCGCGGCCACCCGCGGCCCGCGCCGCGCGCGGCTGCGGCTGACCCGGATCGACCCGTGGTCGGTGATGAAGACGGCGTTCCTGCTCTCGGTCGCGCTCGGCATCGTGATGATCGTGTCCGTGGCGATCGTCTGGGGCGTGCTCTCGGCGGCCGGCGTCTGGGACTCGGTCAACCGCACCGTCCAGGACATCGTGGGCAGCGAGTCGAGCACGTTCAACGTCGAGGACTACCTCGGTACGTCGCGGGTGCTCGGGTTCACCATGGTCGTGTCGGTGATCGACGTGGTGCTGCTGACCGCGGTCGCCACGCTCGGCGCGTTCCTCTACAACATGGCCGCCGCGCTCATCGGCGGCATCGAGGTCACGCTCGCCGAGGACAACTGAGCGTCGATTTCATCGATCCGGCGGGTCACCGGTAGTGTTTCACCTCGGTTCGGCCAACGGGGCTTCCACCCTGAGGCCGGGCCACCCGCGCCTATAGCTCAGACGGTTAGAGCACCACACTGATAATGTGGGGGTCGGAGGTTCAAGTCCTCCTAGGCGCACGGAACGGCCCCGGACGCGAACACGCGGACCGGGGTTTTTCACGAGAGGACGACGATGAAGAAGCTGATCCTGATCGCTCTGGCCGCGGCCGGCGTCGTTGTCGCGAAGAAGCGACTCGACCAGAGCAAGGCCGAGCAGGCCGCCTGGTCCTCGGTCGTCGACAAGGTCTGACAACTCAACACGGGGAATTAGCTCAGCTGGTAGAGCGCTGCCTTTGCAAGGCAGATGTCAGGGGTTCGAGTCCCCTATTCTCCACCACGTGAAACCGCAGGTCAGCCTGCGGTTTCTGTCATTTCGGGCTGCTCCCCCGCGGACCCTGCGGGTGGCCGTACGCGCGCGTGACGGTGGCGACGCGGACCTCGTAGTCGCGGTACCAGGCCTGCTGGCCGCGGGTCTGCCCGACCAGGTGCTCGGCGACCTGCTTCCAGCCGGCCGCGGCGGCGTCGTCGACCCAGTACGAGACGGTGATCCCGAGGCGCTCGCGGGCCGACTCCATGCCGAGGTAGCCGGGCTGTTGCGCGGCGAGCTCCTCCATCCGGGCCGACATGACGTCGTACCCGTGGTCGCCGTCGGTGCGCAGCGACGTGAAGATGACCGCCGTGTACGGGGGCTCGGGCGTCGCCGCGATGCTCATGCGGTCAGCGTACGAGCCGATCGAGCGCGGTGGGTGCTGGCGAGGAGCGTGGAGGGGAGGCGGACCAGGGCCACCACGAGCTGGAAGGCCCACACGACGGTCTGCACGACGAGAAGGAGCAGGACGAGAACGAAGCCGATGAGAATCTGGATCACACCCCTATTCTTCGGCCCCGTTCAAGCAGACTTCAGTCCGGGGTAGACATTAGTCTCGAATGAGGTGTTCCTGCGCCCTCACTGCCGGGTCGTCCACCCGTCGGTGAGCAGGTCGGCGAACTCCATCGGCGGGACCGGCTTGCTCACCAGGTAGCCCTGCATCGCATCGCATCGCAGCTCGGCGAGGAAGCGCTGCTGCGCCTCGGTCTCGACGCCCTCGGCGGTGACCGAGATGCCGAAGGCGCCGCCCAGGGCGATGGCCGCGCGGACGATCGCCTCGTCGCTGGACTCGGCGAGCATGCCGTCGACGAACGAGCGGTCGATCTTGAGCGAGGTGACGTCGAATCGGCGCAGGTACTCCAACGAGGAGTAACCGGTGCCGAAGTCGTCGATCGCGATGGTGACGCCGAGGTCACGCAGCCCACGGATCACCCGGATCGTGGTCTCGACGTCCTGCGAGAGCTGGGACTCGGTCAGCTCCAGCTCGAGCAGCTCCGCCGGGAAACCGGTGCGTGCCAGCGTCGCCTTCACCCAGCCGACCGGGTCGGGCTGGAGGAGCTGCGCGGCGGAGATGTTGACCGCGATGGACAGCGGCGCCAGGCCCTCGTCGAGCCAGGCGCGGCCCTGCCGGCAGGCCTCCTCGAGGACCCACTCGCCGATCTGCAGGATCATCCCCGACTCCTCGGCGACCGGGATGAACTCGGACGGTGGGATCGGGCCGCGCTCGGGGTGGTTCCAGCGCAGCAGCGCCTCACAGCCGGTGACCGTGCCGCTGGCGAGGTCGACCTTCGGCTGGAAGGCGAGCCACAGCTGGCCGTCGGCGGCCGCGGTGCGCAGGTGGGTCTCCATGTCCGTGCGCCGCTGTGCCTCCTCGGCCATCACCGGCGCGAAGACCCGGAACGCGCTGCGGCCGGCGGCCTTCGCGTAGTACATCGCCATGTCGGCGTTGTCGATCAGCTCGGCGCCGCGGAGCCCGTCGCGCGGGTAGAAGCTGACGCCGATGCTGCCGGTGAGGTGGATCTGCCGCTCCTCGACCACGAAGGGCTCGCTGAAGGAGTCGACCAGCCGCTGCGACATCTCGTGGATGTCCTCGTACCGGTGGACGAGCGGCGCCAGGATGACGAACTCGTCGCCTCCCATCCGCGCGACCGTGTCCTCCAGGCAGACCAGCGCGCGGAGCCGGTGCGCGACGGCCTGGATGACCTTGTCGCCGTACGGGTGGCCGAACCCGTCGTTGACCACCTTGAAGCGGTCGAGGTCGAGATCGAGGACCGCCACCCGGTGCCCGCCTGCGGCCGCCTCCTCGATCGCGCGGCCCAACTCCTCGTGCAGCAGGCTGCGGTTCGCCAGGCCGGTCAGGGCGTCGTGCGTCGCGGCGTGCCGAAGCTGCTGCTGGAGCGCGACCTGCTCGTCCATCGACACCGCGACGCCGACGTAGCTGTCCCTGCCCTCGTGCAGGTAGGGGCGACCCGTGAAGAAGTACGGCTTGCGGGTGCCGTCCTTGCACAGGAAGCCGGCGGAGACCTGACCGTGGCCCCGGACGAAGATGTCATCGATGGCGGATCGGACCTGATCCTGCTCGTCGGCTCCGAAGAACTCACCGGCCGTCATGGTGGCGAGCTCCTCGTCGGAGTAGCCGGTGATCTCGCGGAACGTCGAGTTCCAGCGCAGCATCAGGAGGCTCTCGCGATCCACGTGGTAGAACGCGCCGGGGATGGAGTCGATGAGCGCGTCGGCGTAGTCGACCGCCGCCCCGAGCTTGCGCTCGTTCTCCCGCTCCGCGGTCACGTCGCGTGCCGTGCCGACGGTCAGCGGTCCTGACGGGTCGGACCCGGGCGGCAGGGTGTAGCCCCGGATGGCGAGGGTGACGTAGATGCCGTCGTCACGGCGCAGCCGGTACTCGTCGATCCAGGCCACGCCCGGCGCGGCGGCCTCGGAGTCCAAGCGCGCGTGGACGTGTGTGACGTCGTCGGGGTGCAGGCGGGCAATGAACGCCGACAAGGTACCGGCCGCGAACATCTCGTCGAAGCCGAGCGTGTCCCGACAGGGGGAGGCGTGCCACACCAGGCGGCCATCGCCGTATCGCTCCCAGACCGACTCGCCGGCGACCAGGACGAGCGGGTCGAACAGCTCGTTGTTCACCATGCGGTTCTCCGAGGACAGGGTGGGGGGCCCGACGGGCCATCTGGTCATGAGGTCCTATCGGCCGGCCGCGGGTCGATCGAAGTCTCACCACCTGTGAGTGCCACAGCGGCCGGCGGGTGCGGGACCGGTGCATGATGGTCGCGTGCGCGCCGTACGTCGGATCCTGGCCATCGTCGGCGCCGTCGCGCTCGTGGTGGGACTGCTGGCCGGGGTCGCCGATCGCCAGCTGCTCGACACGTCGCGATTCGTGACGCACGCCGACCGGGTGCGTCAGGACCCGGCGGTCGCGCGCCACCTCGCCGAGGCGCTCAGCGATGCCCTCATCGAGGAGCAACCCGACCTGGTGGCCGTCCGACCGCTGCTGGAGGGCACCCTGCAGGGCGTCGTCCGCAGCCCGGCGTTCCGGCCGCTCTTCCGGACGGCGGTCGCCCCGCTGCATCAGGCGCTGACGGGCCAGGCGCCTCCGACCCTGGTGCTGCGCCTGGCCGACCTCGGCGCCGTGCTCCTCGCGGTGGTGCGTCCGGTGCTGCCGGATGAGGCGGTCGAGCGACTGCCGACGGACCTCGAGGTCAGGCTGGCGCGTCTCGGCTCCGGCGATCCGAGTCGGATGACGGTCAGTGGCCTGCGCACGGTGCGGGTGCTCAGCTGGCTGGGTCCGCTGGTGAGCCTGCTGTGCTTCGCCGGCGTGGTCGCCCTGGCCCGGGGCCGGCGGAGCTCGGTGCTCGGCGGAGTGGGGATGACGATCGCGGCGTCGGGCGTCGCGCTGGCCCTGCTCGGCGTCGTCGTCTCCTTCCTCGCGGCGCGAATCGTGCCGGACACGCTGACCGGCTCGCTGGTCGCGGCCGGGTGGCGGCAGCTGGCGGGTCCCTTGCGGGACACCGCCTTGATCGCGGCCGGTGCCGGGTACCTGCTGGCCGTCGCCTCGCGGAGGCCGGTGCTCGCGGGACTGGTCTCGGGGCTGGGCGCCGGTGCCGGTGCCTGGCGGGGCTGGCTCGCCACGGTGCGCTGGGCCGACCTCCCGGTCCGCGCGCGACTGAGCGTCGCCAGTGCGGCGACCATCGTCGGGGTCCTGCTCGTCCTGGAGCCGAGCGCGATGCTCACCGTGCTGGCCATCATCGCCGGAGCGGTGATCGGGCTGCACGGCGCGGTGGCCCTCGCCCGGATCGCGGGTGGCGCGATCACCACGTGGGCGCACGCGCACGGAGCTGTCATGCCGGGTCGTGGCGCCCAGGCCGGTGGTCCGCCGCGGTTCGGCGTCGTGGCGGCGGCGACCCTCGCCCTGGCGCTGCTCGTGGGCCTGGTGGTGTGGAACAGCGGCGGCAGCACGGCGGCGGGCTCGCTGCGCACGGCCGACCCGACCGCCTGCAACGGCTCACCGCAGCTCTGCGGGCGCCGCTACGACCAGGTGTCCTTCCCCGCCACGCACAACTCGATGGCGGCCGCCGACCAGCCGGGCTGGTTCCTTGCCGAGCAGCCGAACGGTCTCCTCGACCAGCTGGACGCGGGGATCCGCGGGTTCCTCATCGACACCTGGTACGGACAGGCGACCGAGCGCCCCGGCGTGGTCGCCAACACCGAGGACCACCAGGCCGCCGCACTGGCCGAGGCCGAGCGGGAGTGGGGAGCGGACGTGGTCGCGAGCGTGCTGCGGCTGCGCCAGGCCGCCCGGCTGGTCCCCGAGGGACCGACGTCGGCGTACCTCTGCCACGCGCTCTGCGTCCTCGGCTCGACCGCCTGGGAGCCCTTGATGGCGCAGATCCGCACCTGGCTCGACAGCCATCCCCGCGAGGTGATCACGTTCATCCTCCAGGACGAGGTCTCGCCGGCGACCACGGCTCGGGTCTTCGCGGACGCGGGGCTCCTCCCCGAGGTGTACACGCCCAGCGGCGACGGTGCCTGGCCCACGCTCGAGCAGATGATCGACTCCGGCCATCGCATCGTGGTGATGGCCGAGAACCAGGGTGGCGGCGAGCGCTACCCGTGGCTGCTGCCCGCGTTCGAGGAGGTCCAGGACACGCCGTTCAACGCCCGCCGCGTCGGAGACTTCAGCTGCCGGCTCAACCGCGGACCCGCGACCGCGCCCCTCTTCCTGGTCAACCACTGGCTCAACCGGCCGCTCCGGGTGAGCGCCTCGCGTGAGGCCAACAGCGACGCCGTCCTCGGGGCCCGGCTCGACACGTGCCGGCAGGAGCGCGGGATGCTGCCGAACTTCGTCGCGGTCGACAACTACGACCAGGGCGATCTCCTCGGACAGGTCCGGCGGCTCAACGGGCTCTGAACGCGTCGGTTTCGCCTAAGGTGGCGACCATGACCAAGCGGTGGGGCATGGGGCTCGTCGCGCTGGGGCTGCTGGCACCCGTGCTGGCAGCGTGCGGACACGACCCGGTGGCCGCGCCCACGCCGACTCCGTCGGCGAGCGCGAGCGCTGCACCCTCGTACGACCCCGCGCTGCCGACCGCGCAGGCGGTGCTCGCGCTCGTCCCGCACGACGCGACCACGCTGAGCATCACCGACTTCGACCAGGTCAGGGCCCAGTACGGCGCCGAGCCCGGTGACCCCGGCTTCTGGCAGGACGCCACCAGGCACTCCCCGTTGCTGAGCACCGGGATGCTGCGGCCCTACGCCCGGCAGCTGCACGGCTTCGGGCCCGACGACGTCGCCTGGGAGGCGCACTACTCCGGCGCGGACGCCGCCTCGACCGGCTGGGTGCTCGCCTTCGGCCCGCATGCCGACATGGGCGCGGTGCAGAAGGCCGTCGCCGTCGGGATCGGACCGCTCGCCGGCGCAAAGGTGGACGCCACGGCCCGGGTCGTCACGAGCAGCCCGCTGGCGCCCACCGATGCCGGCTGGACGGATCTCGCGGCGCTGGTCACCGGGCCCGAGGCGGAGTCGACGTACGTCGCCCGCGGCTGCCTGCCCGGCGACACCCAGGGGCAGCGGCTCGAGCCGCTCGACGCGTACGCCGTGAGCTTCGGCCAGAGCCTGGCCACCGCCTACCTCGGCGCGGACCGCGACGACCTGTTCGTACGGATGCGGCTGGGCCAGGGCGTCGCCGGATTCCGGGCGGCGTTCACCCACGGCGCGGCCGACCCCGGCACCGGTCGGATCGGCTACACGATGACCGACCCGGTCGACGCCGCCCAGCAGGCGCTGCGCAGCAAGCTGCCGTTCGCGATGTGCGCCGACTGACGGTTCGGTCCCGTGCGGTGCTGCGACGTACCCTGACGGGGTGTCGACCGACCCCGCGCCCGTGCCCCCGAAGTGGTGGAGCACCCGCCTGTGGGGCCTGCACGCGCTCGGCACCGTGGTCGTCGTCGTCACGATCCTGCTCGGCTGGTGGCAGTGGAGCGTCTCGCAGGGCCACAAGGACGAGAAGAGTGCCGCGCTCGCGCATGCGACGCCGGTCCCGCTGAGCGACGTCTTCGGCCACAACGACGCCTTCCCCGGCGAGGAGACCGGTCGTCCGGCGGTCCTCGAGGGCACCTGGCTGCCGGAGGGCACCGTCTACGTCAGCGGCCACCAGGACGGCTACTGGGTCGCCACGCCGCTGCGCATCGACGCCGCCTCCGCGATCTACGTCGTGCGTGGGTGGACCGCCGATCCGGCCACGGCACCCGCTCCCCCCACGGGCACCGCGAAGCTCGTCGGCTGGCTCCAGCCGCCCGAGGACGGTGGGCTGACCGACGACGACCCGGCCGACGCCATGCTCCCCGAGCTCAACATCGCCGACGCGATGAGCCACGTCGGCCAGGACCTCTACAGCGGATACGCCGTCGTCGCCGACCGTGAGGGTGGCTGGCCGGCCAGCGACGCCGCGGTCAACGACGGCTCCACCGGCCTCGAGGCCGCCACGCTCAACTCGCTGCCGCAGGCGAGCTTCACCACCGGTCTGCGCAACGCGCTCTACGCCCTCGAGTGGTGGGTCTTCGCGGTGTTCGCCCTCTACATCTGGTGGCGCTGGGTCCGTGACGCGACCCACCCGGCACCCGCTCCCCTCGTCCCCGACGAGCAGGAGCCGGTGGCCCACGACGTACCCTCTGCCACGTGAAGAAGACGCTGACCGCCTACAAGATCATCGCCACCATCGTGGGCGTCCTGCTGATCGTCCTGGTCGTCATCGGCCTGCCGATGGACCTGCTCGGTGCGGAGGGCTCGACGGTCAAGGACATCGGTGGCTTCATCACCCAGAACGTCGGCATCGCGCACGGCTATCTCTACATGGTCTACCTGGTGGTGACGTTCCTTCTGGCCCGCCAGGCGAAGTGGGACATCCCCTTCGCCATCGTCACGCTGGTCTGCGGCACCATCCCGTTCGCGAGCTTCTGGGCCGAGATCCGCGCCATCCGCGCGGTCCAGGCCGAGCACGCCGACGTCCTCGCCGCCTGACCTCCACCGGGCCTAGAGATAGGCTCGCGGGGTGACTACCGCGATCCTGCACACCAACAAGGGCGACATCCGCATCGAGCTCTTCCCGAACCACGCGCCGGAGACGGTCGCGAACTTCGTCGGTCTGGCGAAGGGCGAGAAGGAGAACTCCGCCAAGGCGCCCGGCGAGCCGTTCTACGACGGCCTCGTCTTCCACCGCGTCATCGACGGCTTCATGATCCAGGGCGGCTGCCCCCAGGGCACCGGCACCGGCGGCCCCGGCTACACGTTCAAGGACGAGCCGCACCCCGAGCTGGTCTTCGACAAGCCGTACCTCCTCGCCATGGCCAACGCCGGCCCGGGCACCAACGGCTCCCAGTTCTTCATCACCACGGCGCCGACCACGTGGCTCAACTTCAAGCACACCATCTTCGGTGAGGTCGCCGACGACGAGTCGAAGGCCGTCGTCGACGCCATCGGCACCGTCCCGACGGGCGCGATGGACCGTCCGAAGGACGCCGTCGTGATCAACACCGTCGAGATCGTTGACTGAGCAACCGACACACGCGGCTGAGTCGCCCGGGGTGCCGGTCTGTTACCGACACCCCGGGCGCGAGTCGCACATCCGCTGCCAGCGGTGCGACCGGCCCATCTGTCCCGACTGCATGACGCCGGCCTCGGTCGGCTTCCAGTGCCCCGAGTGCATCGCCGAGGGCCGCCGTACGGTCCGCCAGCCCAAGCGTGGCTACGCCGCTCGCTCGGCGTTCCGGGCGATGCCGGTGACGTGGACGCTGATCGGCATCAACGTCGCGATCTTCCTGCTGGTCCAGGTCGCCTCCGACGGGGTGCTCTACGACCTGATGCTGCACGCCCGGAGCTTCTGCACGATCCCGGGCGCCACGCTGGTCACCGACCACGCGACCTGCTCGACGCACGGCGGCACGTTCTCCCCCGGCGTCGCCGACGGCGGATACTGGCTGCTGCTGACCAGCGTCTTCACCCACCAGCAGCTGCTCCACCTCGCGTTCAACATGTTCTCGCTGTGGATGATCGGCCCGCCCCTCGAGCAGGGGCTCGGCAAGGCGCGATACCTCGCCACCTACCTGCTGTGCGGGCTGGCCGGCTCGGCGCTGGTCTACTGGGCCGCCGACCCGTACACCCCGACGCTCGGCGCCTCCGGCGCCATCTTCGGACTGCTCGGCGCGCTGATCGTGCTGTTCGTCCGTCGTGGGCTGCCGGTGCAGCAGCTGGTGATCGTCGCCGCGCTCAACTTCTACCTGACCTTCCGCAACGCCGGGATCTCCTGGCAGGCCCACTTGGGCGGCTTCATCGGCGGGCTGGTGATCGGCGCGATCATGGCGTTCACCGCGGACGTGCGCCAGAAGCACCTGCAGTGGTCCGGCCTCGCCGGCGCTGCGGTGCTCCTGGTCGTCGCCATCGTGGTGCGATCGGTCCAGCTGGGCTGATTTCCCACAGGTGTGGAGAGGCCTGTGGATGAAATACACGCGTGTAATTCATCCACAGGGTTATCCCCGGATGTGCAGAACCCCCGGTGTCCACAGGACGCCGGGGGTTCTTGTCGTACGTGGGGGTGAGACTCACTCCCAGCGGGTCGCGTAGGCGAAGCCCACCGCCATGAAGCCGATGCCCACCAGCAGGTTCTTCTGGCCGAGGTCGTTGAAGACCCAGACCTTCTCGATGCCGTTGTTCGAGAAGATGTAGTACACGCAGATCCAGATCAGGCCCAGGATGAAGCAGCCCAGCATGCCGGTGACGACGCCGCGGCCCCGGCCGAGCGGGGTGTCCGGGTGGGCCGCGATGATCAGGCCGAGGAAGAAGAGCACGAAGCCGATCAGGTAGTTCCAGCCCGCGAGGTCGCGGATGAAGCCGAGACCGTGCTCCTTGCCGTCGAGGCCGGTGCGGGCGCCGAAGTAGTAGTAGAGGATCCACGCGATGCCGAGCGCGATCGCCACGAGTGCGACCAGGAACCGCACCGAGAAGACCTTGGGTCGGTCCTCGTCCAGCGGGCTCCCCAGCTTGATCTTGGCCACGGGTACTGCTCCTGTTCCACAGCTTCATCACTTCGTCCGGGCTGGACGATCCCGCGTAGCCTAGTCGCCGTGACCCCCGGAACCCACGCAAGCCCCGACGAGAAGGCCCCCACGCCTCTCCGGCGCGCGCTGCTCGGCGTCCGATCCGGGGAGGGCCGGGGCTGGTCGCCGTGGCGGGTGGCCACGCCCCTGGTCGTCCTGGTCTGCGGTGGCCTCTTCGTGGTCAGCGCGGTCAACAGCCACGGCACCGACCTGCGTCCGGGCCGCTACGTCGACCTCGCGGCACTGGCCGGGAGCGAGCGCAGCGACTACCAGGACCTCGAGCGCCAGGTCTCCGGCCTGCAGAAGCAGGTCACCGACCTGACCAACGCCGTCCCGGACGCGACCGTACGCAAGGCCCGCGGCGAGGCGGACGCGCTGCGCCAGCCCGCCGGGCTCACCGCCGTCGCGGGCGAGGGGGTGAGCATCACCTTATCGGACGCTCCGCGCGACCTGGTCGAGAACACCACCCTCGACCCCAACCTGCTCGTGGTGCACCAGCAGGACATCCAGGCGGTCGTCAACGCGCTGTGGGCCGGTGGTGCCCGCGCCGTCACCGTCGCCGGGCAGCGGATCGTGTCCACCACCGGCATCAAGTGCTCCGGCAGCACGGTGCTGCTGCAGGGCGTGCCCTACCCGCAGCCGTTCGTCATCCAGGCGGTCGGCGACCGCGGCGAGCTGCTCGGCGCGATCGAGGACAGCAGCTATCTCCAGACCTACCGCCGGGACGCTGCCGATCCGGCGATCTCCGTCGGCTGGTCGGTCGACGCCGACGCCGAGGTGAAGGCGCCCGCGTACAAGGGTCTGCTCGACCTGACCTACGCCGAGCCGCTCCCCACCAGCTGATCAGCCTCCTGGGAGCGGCTCCGCGGGCTACGGCAGCAGGCCGCCGCCGGTGGTGTCGTCGGGGCAGGTCACGGTGCCGTCGGGGTTGGTGACCGGCGCATCACAGGTCGGCGTCGCCGGGGGCGGGGTCGGCGTGGGGGTGTAGGTCGAGACCCAGATGACCACCTGTGAGCCCTGCTTCTGCGTCGTGCCGGCCTGCGGCGACTGCCGCGTGACGGTGCCGGCTGGCTCGGTCGAGGTGTTGTCGTCGGTCCGGACGGGGACGAAGCCCGCCTGCCGGATCGCCTGCTCGGCCTTCTCGACCGTCATCTTCGACACGTCCGGGACGGCCTTCGGGCCCTCAGACACGTCGAGGGTGACGGTGGTGCCGCTCTGCACGGTGGTGCCGGGCGCGGGGTTGGCCGAGAGCACCTGGCCCTTGGGCTGATCGGACTCGACGTCGTTGCGCCGCACCACCAGGCCGGCGCCGGTGAGCAGGTCCTTGGCGTCGGCGAAGCTCATCCCGGCGACCTGCTGGATGGTGACGTCGGGCTTGCCGGAGGAGAGGGTGATGCTGACGGTGGTGTTCGGGTCGGCGTACGCGCCCACCCCACCCTCGGGGGTCTGCTTGAGGACCGTGTCGGCCGCGACGGTGTCGGAGGGCTCGTAGCCCTCGATGTTCACGCTCAGGCCGGCGTCGGCGATCGCCTGACGCGCCTGGTCCTGGGTCTTGCCGACCACGTTCGGCACCGCCACCTGGCCGTTGCCGTCGCTGAACATCCGCGGCAGGAAGAACGCGCCGGCCGCGATGATCGCGAGCACGATCAGCGCCATCGCGATGAGGAGCCCCGTACGGGGGCCGGATCGCTCCTCCTCGTCGACGGCGTTGCTCATCGGCACCACGCTCGTCTGCGAGACGACCTGGGTCGCGGCGGTGGCGGGGCCGGGCTCGGGGGCCACCACCGGGGCGACGGCCTCGACCGGACGCCCGGCGAGGTAGCGCTCGATGTCGTTGCGCATCGCGGCCGCCGACTGATAGCGGTCCTCGACGCGCTTGGCGAGCGACTTCATCACGATGGTGTCGATCGCGGCCGGCAGCGCCGTGTCGTGGGTCGACGGCGGAGAGGCCTGCTCGCGGACGTGCTGGTAGGCGACCGAGACGGGGGAGTCGCCGACGAACGGCGGCCGGCCGGTGAGCAGCTCGTAGAGCAGGCAGCCGGCCGAGTAGACGTCGGAGCGGGAGTCGACGGTCTCGCCGCGGGCCTGCTCGGGGGAGAGGTACTGCGCGGTGCCGACGACCGCGGCGGTCTGCGTCATCGTCTGGTGCGAGTCGGCGATCGCACGGGCGATGCCGAAGTCCATCACCTTCACGTCGCCGCTCGGCGTCAGCATGACGTTCCCGGGCTTGATGTCGCGGTGGATGATCCCCGCGCGATGGCTGTAGTCGAGCGCGGAGAGCACGTCGGAGGTGATCTCCAGGGCGCGCTCGGGCAGGATCTTGCGCCCCTCGCGCAGGATGTCGCGCAGGGTGCGGCCGGCGACGTACTCCATCACGATGTAGGGCTGGGCGACGGCGCCACCGGCGTGGTCGCCGGCGACCGGCTCCTCGCCGGTGTCGTACACCGAGACGATCGCCGGGTGGTTGAGGCTGGCGGAGGACTGCGCCTCGCGGCGGAAGCGGGCCTGGAAGGTGGCGTCGCTGGCCAGGTCGGTGCGCAGGCGCTTGACCGCGACGATCCGGCCGAGACGGGTGTCGGTGCCCTTGCGGACCTCCGCCATCCCGCCGCGGCCGAGGAGCTCGCCGAGCTCGTATCGGCCACCGACGATGGTGGGCTCAGGCTGGACCATGGTCAGGCTCCCGGGCTACTCAGTGGTGCGGCACCCGGCACGGTCGTCTCCGCGGCGGGTGTGGTCGCCGGCGCGGCAGGCGTCGGGGACGGGGTCGGCGTGGGGGTCGGGGTGGGGGTGGGCGTCGGCTTCGGCGTGGGCTTGGGCGTCGGCGTCGGGGACGGCGTGGGGGTGGGGCTCTTCTTGGGTGCCGCCCCGTAGTAGTCGACCGTCACCCGGTCGCCCTCGGCCAGGCCGGTGGTCGGGGAGACGGAGATGACCGAGTCGTCGTGGTGGGAGCCGTCGTTGGGCTGCTGGACAGGATGCGGGCGCAGGCCCAGCGCGCGCAGGTCCGCCAGCACGTCGTCGATGTTGCGGCCGACGTAGTCCGTCTCCTCGAGCGTGATCTCCGAGGGGCTCGCGGTCGGGCTCGGCGGCTCGGTGGTCGCCGTCGGCGTGGGGCTCGCGGTCGGAGTGTCGGTGGGCGGCGGCGTCGAGCCGCCACGCAGCACCAGCCAGGCCACCAGCGCGACCGCGGCCAGCGCCAGGACCAGGAAGACGAGCAGCAGAACGTTGAGCCAGTTGCGCTGCGGCTCTTCCTCGTACGGGATGGCCGCGATCGGCCCGGTCGGCGGCACCGCCTCGCCGACCACCTGGGTCGCATCCGTCGCCATCGCGCCCGCTGCGCCTGCCGCGCCGACGGGGACGGCGATGCCGTTGGCCGGGGTGTCGGTACGGCCACTGCCGACGCCGCGCAGGGCGGCGGTGAACGCGGCTGCGTCCGGGAACCGGTCACGCGGATCCTTGGCGAGTGCCTGGGTCACCACCCGGGCGAGATCGGCAGGTACGGAGTCGGGCAGCGGCGGCACCGGGTCGTGCAGGTGCGCCAGCGCGGTCGCGACCGGCGTCTCCTTCTGGAACGGGCGGTGGCCAGTCAGGCACTCGAAGGCGACCACGCCGAGGGAGTAGACGTCGGAGGCAGGGCTCGCCTGCTCGCCGCGGGCCTGCTCGGGGGAGAGGTACTGCGGGGTGCCCATCACCTGGCCGGTGCCGGTGATCGCGGCGGTGGAGGCCGCGCGGGCGATGCCGAAGTCGGTCACCTTGACCTCGCGCTCCGGCGTGACCAGCAGGTTGCCCGGCTTCACGTCGCGGTGCACGATGCCGGCGCGGTGGGCGGCGGCGAGCGCGTCGCCGGCCTGGCCCAGCAGGTCGCGCACGACCGCAGGGTCCATCGGCTGCCCGTCGCGCAGCAGCGAGGACAGCGGCTGGCCGTCGACCAGCTCCATCACGAGGTACGGGCGCAGGAGTCCCGAGGCCGTCGGCATCTCGCCGACGTCGTAGACGGCCGCCACGTGCGGGTGGTGCAGCGCGGCGGCGTGCCGCGCCTCGGAGTCGAAGCGGGCTCGGTTGACCGGGTCGTCGGCGTACTCCGGCTTCAGCAGCTTGATGGCCACCGGGCGGTCGAGCGCGGTATCGGTGGCGCGATAGACCTCGCCCATCCCACCGGTCGCGATCAGCTCACCGAAGACATAGCGCCCGGGGCTCGGCTGGTTGGTCGTCACGGGTTGATCACCGCTTCCATCATCGCCTTGGCGATCGGGCCGCCGAGAGCGCCGCCGGCGATCTCGTCGCGGCTGGTGTTGCTGGACTCCACGAGGACCGCCACGGCGATCTTCGGGTTGTCGGCCGGCGCGAACCCGGTGAACCAGGCGTACGGGGGGCGCTCGGCCGTGGACTGTGCGGTGCCGGTCTTGCCGGCGACCTGGACGCCCGGGATCCGGGCGGGTGTGCCGGTGCCCTGGTCGACGACCGAGGTCATCATCTGGGTCAGCATGCCCGCCGTGCGCGGCGAGACCGCGGTGGAGAGCTCGGTCGGGTTGGTCTGGTCGAGGACGTCGAGGTCGCTGGAGGTGATCCGGTCCACGACGTACGGCGTCATCACGACACCGTGGTTGGCGATTCCGGAGGAGACCATCGCCATCTGCAGCGGGGTCGCGGCGACCTCGTACTGGCCGATCGCGGACTGCGCACGCAGCGGCGGCGACAGCGTCGTCGGGAAGCGGCTGGTGGCCTGGCCCGACAGGTCGGTGAGGTAGGTCTGGCCGAAGCCGAACTTCTCGGCCTGCTTGCGCAGCTGCGCGTCGGTTAGCTTGAGGCCGACGCCGGCGAAGGCGACGTTGCACGAGCGGTCCAGCGCCCGGGTGAGCGTCACCTGGTCGCCACCACAGGGGATGTTGTTCTCGTTGTGCAGCACGTGGCTGGTCTGCGGCAGCTTCAGCGAGGCGCGGCCGTCGACCATCGAGTCCGGCGTCATGCCGAGGTCCTCCATCGCGGCCGCGGCGGTGACCAGCTTGAAGGTCGAGCCCGGCGGCAGGGTGGTCTGGATGGCGCGGTTGAGCAGCGGCTGCGCCGGGTCCTTGAGCAGCCGCTCGTACGCCTTGGTGGAGGCCGTCACGTCGTGGTCGGCCATCTCGTTGGGGTCGAAGCTGGGCGTGGAGACCATCGCCAGGATCCGGCCGGTGCTCGGCTCGATCGCGACCGCTGCGCCCTCGACGCCGTCGCCCAGCGCCTTGAAGCCGTTGAATGCGGCGTCCTGGACGGCCGGGTCGATGGTCAGCTCGACGTTGCCGCCCTTGGGGTCGGTGTTGTTCACCAGGTCGATCAGGCGACGGACGAAGAGGCGCGAGTCGTCCCCGGAGAGCACCTGGTTCTGGCTGTGCTCGATGCCGGTCTGGGAGTAGTAGGAGAAGTAGCCGGTGACCGGCGCGTACTCCTTGCTCTTGGGGTACACCCGCTGGAACTTGAACTGGTCCTTCGACGGCACGCTGTGCGCGACCGCGGTCTTCCCGGCCAGGATCGCGCCGCGCTGGCGGGAGAACGCCGCCTGGACGACGCGCCGGTTGCGAGCGTCGTCGTTGAGGTCCTTCGCCTTCACGAACTGCAGGTAGGTCGCATTGGCCATCAGCGCCAGGAAGAGCACCAGGAAGAAGACGCTGAGGGTGCGGACCGGGCGGTTCATGCCGCCGTTCATCACCGTCACGAGGGCAGCCTCACCATCTGCGTGGTCGCCTCGCCCGGGTCGAAGGAGAAGTCCGGGAGCGGGCGGCGCGCGTGGTCCGAGACGCGCAGCAGCAACGCCACGATCACCCAGTTCGCGACCAGGCTCGAGCCGCCGTACGAGAGGAACGGGGTGGTCAGGCCGGTGAGCGGGATCAGCCGGGTCACGCCACCGATGACGACGAAGACCTGCAGCGCGAACGACGCGGCCAGACCGACGGCGAGCAGCTTGCCGAAGTCGTCGCGGCAGATGATCGCGGTGCGCAGGCCGCGCTCGACGATGAGGCCGTAGCAGAGGATGACCGCCAGCACGGTCGTCAGGCCGAGCTCCTCGCCGATGGCGCCCATGATGAAGTCGGAGTTGGCGAAGGAGATCCGGTAGGGGGAGCCGTTGCCGAAGCCGCGACCCAGCAGGCCGCCCCAGGCCATCCCGAACATCGACTCGACCAGCTGGTCGGAGTGGGGTCCGGTGGCGGTCTGGTAGTGGTCGAAGGGATGCAGCCAGATGTCGACGCGGGCGGTCACGTGCGGGATGAAGCGCGAGGCGACGAGAGCGCCGCCGAGGAAGAGCCCGCCGCCGACGACGATCCAGCCGCGACGCTCGGTCGCGATGTAGAGCATGATCACGAAGAGCCCGAAGAAGAGCAGGCTCGAGCCGAGGTCGCTCTGCCGTACGAGGATGGCGAGGCTGATCAGCCACATCGCCAGGATGGGGCCGAGGTCGCGACCGCGCGGCAGGTCGATGCCGGCGATCCGGCGCCCGGCCAGCGCGAGCGCGTCGCGGTGCAGCACCAGGTAGCCGGCGAACGTGATGACCAGCAGGACCTTGGCGACCTCACCGGGCTGGAAGCTCATCGAGCCGACGTGGATCCAGATCCGGGCGCCGTTCACGCTCTTGCCGATGCCGGGCAGCATCGGCAGGAGCAGCAGCACGACCGCGCCCAGGCCGCAGGTGTAGGTGAACCGCTGCATGATCCGGTGGTCGCGCAGGCTCACCAGGGTGATGGCGAACAGGATCACGCCGATCGTCATCCAGATCAGCTGCTGACGGGCGTAGCCGTCGTTCTGGGTCGCGCCGGCGGCCAGGTCGAGGCGGTGGATGACCGCCAGCCCGAGGCCGTTGAGCATCGCGACCAGGGGGAGCAGCACCGGGTCGGCGTACGGGGCGACCATCCGGACGACCACATGGGCGCCGATGATCAGCGCCGCCAGCCAGCCGCCGTAGCCGACGATCCCGGCCGGGACCTGCTGGTCGACGCCGAGACCGACCGCGGCGTAGCCGCCGATGCCGACGACGAGGCTGAGGATGAGCAGGAAGAGCTCCGCGCCCCGGCGACGCCGGTGCACGAACTCGCGGGCCCAGGTCTGCGCGCTCATGCGCAGCCGCTGCCCGGGGTCGAGGCGGTGCAGAGCAGCTCCTGGACCTTCGTCCGGGCCTGCTCGAGCGAGTCGCGATGGATGCCGTCGCGGATCTGGTCGGCGTAGGTGTCGGGGAGCTGGCCGACCTCGAGGTCGCTGGTCTGGTAGGCGGTGGAGAGGTCGAAGCCGAGGAGCGTGGTGTGCACGCCGCGGAAGATCGTGACCTTGCCGTCCTGCTCGCCGACGTACCACTGCTTCTGCGTCCACGACCATCCGGCCGCGGCGACGATCCAGACCAGGCCGACGACCAGCAGCAGGGCGAGGATGCCGCGGATCCAGGCGCGGGCGCCGCCCCGGTGCGGCTGGAGGGCGTAGCGGCGTCGCTCGGCGTCGAGGGGGTCGTTGGCGATCGCCTCGGCCGGGACCTCGCCGGAGCCCACGGCGGCGGCCGCCGCCTCGGCGCGAACCGTCGCCGCCGCGTCGGGCTCCAGGAGCTCGGCGTTGATCGGCTCGAGCTCGCCGGTGTCGCCGTTGCGGTGTCCACGGAAGAGGGACGTACGGGCGGTGAGCGGGGCGCGCTTGCGCAGCTCGGCGGCGGCGCCGACCAGCAGCGGCGTCGGCACCTCCTCCGCGGCGTCGGCGGTCTCCGCGTCGAGCGCGTCGGCCACGATGCAGGTGACGTTGTCGGTGGTGCCGGCCTCCAGGCTGGCGCGGGTGAGCTCGACCGCCGCGTAGTCGGGAGTGCCGGTGGCGAGGATGTCGGCCAGGCGGCCGTCGTCGAGCGAGGCGGTGATGCCGTCGCTGCACAGCATCAGCCGGTCACCGGCCTGGAGCCGGATGATGAAGAGGTCGGGCTCGATGTCGCGGGTGCCGTCGATCGCCTGGAGGATCAGGTTGCGGTGCGGATGGATCCGCGCCTCGGCCTCGGTGATCCGGCCCTCGTCGATCAGGGTCTGCACGAACGTGTGGTCGTGGGTGACCTGGCTGATGTGGCCGTCGCGGAAGAGGTAGCCGCGCGAGTCGCCGACGTGCCCGACGGCGATCATCTCGCCGTCGAAGAGCGCGATCGTGGCGGTGGTGCTGGTGCCGGCCAGCGCCGGGTCGTGGTCGACCAGCTCGCCGATCCGGTCGTGGGCGCGGTGGAGGGCGCCGGCGACCAGGCCGAGCAGCTCCTCCTCCGTGTGCTCGGGGACCGGGGGAGCGTCGAGCCGGCGCAGCTGGCCGATCGCGGTCGCGCTGGCGATGTCGCCGCGGGCCGCGCCGCCGACGCCGTCGCACACGGTCAGCAGCCAGGGCCCCGCGTAGCCGGAGTCCTGGTTGTCCTTGCGCACCCGTCCCACGTCGGAGACGGCGGCGTAGCGGAGTCGGAGCGTCACTTGCGCAGCTCCAGGATGGTCTTCCCGATCCGTACGCGGGTGCCGACCGCGATCGCGGTCGGCTGGTTGATCCGGACGCTGCCGATGTAGGTGCCGTTGGTGGACCCGAGGTCCTCGACGAACCACTGGTCACCGCTCGAGGCGATCCGGGCGTGCCGGGTGGAGACGTAGTCGTCGTCGAGCACGATCGCGGCGTCCGCGCCGCGGCCGATCAGGATCGGCGCCTGGCTCAGGTCGGCGCGCTCGCCCTGGCTGCGACCCTCGACGACCAGCACATGGGTGGGTGCGCCGCGGCGCGGCTTGGCCGGCTTGGCGCGGCTCCACCTGCTGCGGGCCTCGCTCGACGCGGTCGGCTCCTCGACGCGGGCGCCGAAGAGGTCGGAGCGGACCACGCCGACGGCACTGAGCACGAAGATCCACAGCACCGCCAGGAAGGCGACCCGGATGAGGAAGAGAGTCAGTTCGGACATCGAGGCAGGTCAGCTCTCCGTGATCCGGACGACGAGGTCGGTGCTGCCGATGCGCACCACCGTGCCGTCGTCGAGCAGCGAGCTGGTCATCCGCTGGCCGTTGACGAGCATGCCGTTGGTGGAGCCGAGGTCGTGCACCTCGACGTGCTTGTCGGTCTGACGGAACTCGATGTGGCGTCGGCTCACGCCGGGGTCGTTGATCCGCAGGTCGGCGTCGGTGCCGCGGCCGACCACGAGGCCTCCGAGCGAGATCGGGTGGCGCGAGCCGTTGACCTCGATGAGCGCGGTGGCGCGGCGCACCTCGGTGGCCGACGCGTTGCCGGTGACGCTGGCCTGGGCCTTGCTGCGGATCCGGAAGCGACCGGTGGTGAGGTCGGCCGCCTCCTCGAAGTCGATCCGGATGGGCCCGGGGAAGACGTACGCCTGCGCCTCGGCGTGCTTGTGCAGCTGCTCGCCGAGCTCGCTGGCGAGCGCCGTGTCGTACGGGCTGAGCCGCGCCATGTCGCTGGCGGAGAGCTCGACGTGGAACGCGTTGGGCACCAGGCGCCGCTCGCGACTGAGGATCTGCGCGTTGTTGTCGCACTCGCGCTGGAGCGCGGCCGCGATCTCGACCGGCTGGACCGCACTGCGGAAGGCGCGGGCGAAGGCGCCGGAGATCGCCGACTCGAGGCGCTGCTCGAACCGCTGCAAGCCGCCCACGCGCGCTCCTCTCACTGATGCTTCATTCGTCGGTCGCCCCATGTCCCGGAGGGTGCTCCGGCACGCGACGCAGACCCGACGGGCCCGTCGGGTTCGCTCGATCGTATCGGTGTCGCGGTTGTAGGTCGCCCGCACGCGCCGCCGGTTTGGGTGTGACGTGTGGGTTGGGATAACGTTCGGACTGCTTCAAGCGCGCGTGGCGGAATAGGCAGACGCGCACGGTTCAGGTCCGTGTGTCCGAAAGGACGTGGGAGTTCAACTCTCCCCGCGCGCACAGCACAGAAGGCCCCGGTCAGTGACCGGGGCCTTCTGCATGTCGCGACGTGAGCCGGGCCGGCCGATCAGGGCACGGCGTGGCCGGCGGCGCGGAACATCTCGTACCACTCCGCGCGGGTGAGGGGGAGGTCGGATCCCTGTGCCGCCCCGGCCACCCGCTCCGGGGTGGTGGTGCCGAGCACGACCTGCATGTTCGCCGGGTGGCGGGTGATCCAGGCGGTGGCGATCGCGATCGCCGGTACGCCGTACTGCGCCGCGAGCCGGTCGATGACCGCGTTGAGCTCGGGGTACTCATCGGATCCGAGGAAGGCTCCGGTGAAGAACCCGCCCTGGAAGGGCGACCACGCCTGCACGGTGATGTTGTTGAGCCGGCAGTAGTCGAGCGCGCCGACGTCACGCGAGATCGACTGGTCCAGGTCGCTCATGTTGGCCGCGACGCCCTGGGCGACCAGTGCGGCGTGGGTGACCGACAGCTGGAGCTGGTTGGCGACCAGGGGCTGGCGCACCGAACGGCGCAGCAGCTCGATCTGCCCCGGGGTCTGGTTGGAGACACCGAAGTGGCGCACCTTGCCGGAGGCGGCGAGGTCGTCGAAGGCCCGGGCCACCTCGTCGGGCTCGACGAGCGCATCGGGACGGTGGAGCAGCAGGATGTCGATGTAGTCGGTGCCGAGCGCCTCGAGCGACCCGTCCACCGACGCGATGAGGTGGTCGTAGGAGAAGTCGAAGTACGGCCCCTCGCGGACGATGCCTGCCTTGGTCTGGATCACGAGCTGCTCCCGCTCGGAGGAGGTCAGCCGCATCGCCTCGGCGAAGCGTCGCTCACATCCGTGCAGGTCGGCGCCGTAGACATCGGCGTGGTCGAGGAAGTTGATGCCCGCGTCGAGGGCGGTCCGGACCAGAGTACGGATCTCCTCGTCGGTCTTGTCCTGGATGCGCATCATCCCCAGGACGACGTTCGGGACGAGGAGATCGGTCCCCGGAAGGGTGAAGGTCTTCATGGTCGTTGCTCTCCTGAGGATCAGGCCGTGGCCGAGAGACGGGCGATCTCGTCCGTCGTGAGGACGAGATCGGCAGCCTCGGCAGAGTCCTGGATCGACGCCGGCCGCGAGGCGCCCGGGATCGGGATGACGACGGGCGCCAACGCCAGCTCCCACGCGAGGGCGACCTGGAACGGGGAGACCCCACGGTCCTCGGCGATGTCCACGAACGCCTGGTACTCGGCGCCGAGCTCTCCGGAGCGGGCGAGCGAGATCCCGCCGAGCGGGCTCCATGGCAGGAATGCGATGCCCAGCTCGGCGCAGAGCTCGAGCTCGGGGAGGGAGGACCGGAAGCGCGGGGAGAACTGGTTCTGCACCGAGACCAGGCGCCCGCCCAGGATGTCGTACGCCTCGCGGATCTGGTCCGGGTCCGCGTTGGAGATGCCGGCCATCTGGATGGCGCCCTCGTCGAGCAGGTCGCGGATGGCACCGACGGACTCCGCGTACGGGATGCCCGGGTCAGGACGGTGGAACTGGTAGAGGCCGATCGCGTCGACGCCGAGTCGCCGCGCCGAGGCCTTGGCGGCCTCCTTGAGATAGGACGGGTCGCCGTTCTGGGTCCAGCGGCCGTCCCCCGGCCGCAGGTGTCCGCCCTTGGTCGCGACGAGGACGCCCGAGGTGTCCTGGCCGTAGCTGCTCAGCGCAGCGGCGATCAGCTGTTCGTTGTGGCCGACCTCGCCTGCGTCGCGGTGGTAGGCGTCGGCGGTGTCGATGAGGGTGACGCCGGCGTCGAGGGCGGCGTGGATGGTCGCGATCGAGCGTGCCTCGTCGGGCCGGCCCTCGATCGACATCGGCATGCCGCCGAGGCCGATGGCGCTGACCTGGCGGTCTCCCAGAGTGCGGGTCTGCATGGGTGATGAGCTCCTGGACGGTGAAGCGGAGTGGACGGCGGTCGCCGCCGCCTTTCACCCTAAGAACGGCTAATCTAGAAGTCCAACGACTCTTGGTCATCCATCTCAGAAGAAGAAGTCATCAATGGAGCTGCGTCAGCTGGAGTACCTGGTCGCGCTCGCCGAGGAGCGACACTTCACCCGGGCGGCCGACCTCGCCCGGATCTCCCAGTCGGGCCTGTCGGCGGCGATCCGCAACCTCGAGGACGAGCTGGGGACCAAGCTCTTCCAGCGGACCACCCGCAAGGTCGAGCCGACCGAGGCGTGCCATGCGCTTCTTCCGTACGCGCGCTCGATGCTGAGCCAGGCCGCCGCAGCACGCGACGCGGTCGTACGCTCCTCGAACGAGCTCTCGGGCCAGCTGCGCGTCGGTGCGGAGCAATGCCTGGGCATGGTCGATGTCGCGGCAGTGCTCGAGCGGTTCCACGACCGGCACCCCCAGGTCGAGATCGCCTTCACCCAGGCGGGGTCCGAGGAGCTCCTCGGCGGCGTGCGCGAGCAGCTCCTCGACGTCGTGTTCGTCGCGGGCGCGGACCATGTCGGCGCGCTGTCGCGCGCCGAGCTGGGACGTGACACGTTCGTCGTGCTGCTCCCGCCGTGGCACGAGCTCGGCGCACGACCCTGGCTGGATCGGTCCGATCTCGCGAGCGAGCCGTTCGTCGACTTCCACCCCTCGTGGGCCGTCCGTCGCCTGAACGACACCGCCTTCGCGGCCGTCGGCGTGACCCGGCGGGTCCACCTCACCGTCAACGACGTCCACACGCTCCTGGATCTGGTCGGGCGCGGCATGGGCATCGCGGTGGTCCCGCGTCACGTCGGGGCCAAGCCGCAGGCCGCGGGTCTGGCGGTGGTGCCGCTGCGGCCCGACGCCGGGCCGGAGTGGATCGTCTCGCTCGTCGCGGCGGGATGGGACCGCGCGGACTCGCCCGCGCCTCACTTCATCGATCTCGTCGCCGAGCCGGGGGCGGCCAGCCTCTCTGCGAAGTGACGCTCAGGGCGCGATCCGGCCGTCGAGAAGCAGATCGAGCATCGGCTCGGATCGTGCCGGCGTCCCGGCCGGGGTCGAGCAGTCGGGTGATCGCGCCCGCCGGGGAACCGCCGGCTGGCCGTACGGCTGTCAGGGCTGCGTGAAGATCCGGGCGACCTCGCGACCGACATGCTCGGCGAAGGTCCGGTCGGCGAGGATCGGAAGCCCTGCGGCCGTCGCCGACGCGGACAGGTGTGTCAGCGCGGCGTCGAGCGAGTCGAAGCCGGGTGGGGGCTGGAGCAGCCACAACCGTCCGGCCGGCCGCGGATCGAAGCCGCAGGTGCTCCTCAGGCCTCGTGGACGGTCTCGCCGCCGACGACCGTACGGACGACGCGGTGGCTGCTGATCTCGTGCGGCGGGCCGGCGAACGGGTCGCCGTCGAGGATCGCCAGGTCGGCCAGGTGCCCCGGCACGAGGGCGCCGGTCTCGTGGTCGAGGTGGTTCACCCACGCCGAGCCCGCGGTGTACGCGGTCCAGGCCCGCTCGAGGGGCAGCGCCTGCTCGGGGAGCAGCGGGTCGAGCGGGTCGCTGACGTACTGGCGGGTGACGGCCACCTGCATGCCGGCCAGCGGATCGGCCGACGAGACCGGCCAGTCGGAGCCGGCGGCGAGCGTCACCCCGGCGGCGAGCAGATCGCCGAAGGGGTACTGCCGATCGCGCAGGGCGGCGTCCAGGTAGGGCAGCGTGTGCTCGATCATCTGCTCCTCGGCCTGCGCCCACAGCGGCTGCAGGTTCGCGGCCGCGCCGAGGCGCGCGAAGCGACTCGTGTCGCGGATCTGCACCATCTGCAGGTGCGCCAGATGGTGCCGATTGCCCCACAGACCGTTGCGCTCCAGCGCGTACTCGACGGCGTCGAGCGCCTCGGTGACCGCCCGGTCCCCGAGCGCGTGGAAGTGGCACTGGAAGCCCTCGGCGTCCAGCGCCGCGACGGCCTCCTTCAGCATCTCGGCGGAGATGAAGGAGTGGCCCCTGTTGTTCGTGACGTGTCCGCAGGGGTCCAGGTAGGGCCGGCTGATCGCGGCGGTGAAGTTCTCCGCGACCCCGTCGACCATCAGCTTGATCGAGCTCGCGTCGAGACCGGCCTCGGCGGCCAGCGCGCGACGCGTGACGTGGTCCTCGATCTGCTCCAGGCCGCGGTCGCGCTGCCACCACAGCGCGAGCCGTACGCGCGCCTTCAGCGTGCCCGCGGCCCGGGCGCGTAGATAGGCGCCGAGGTTGTCCGCAGTGATGCCGCTGCGCCCGACCAGTGCGTCCTGCCAGCCGGTGATGCCGTAGGAGAGGGCATGTCGCTGGCCGGAGGCCAGCGCCTCGTCGATGGCGTCCTCGGTGATCGGCGGGAGGTGCTCGCCGACCAGGTCGCTCGCGGCCTCGTGCAGCACGCCGGTCGGCTCGCCGGCGGCGTCGCGCTCGATCCGGCCGCCGGTCGGGTCGGGTGTCGTCGCGCTCACGCCGCCGACGCGCAGCGCGGCCGAGTTGGCCCAGTGGCCGTGGTGGTCGGCGTTGGCGAGGAGCACCGGCCGGTCGGGCACGACGGCGTCGAGCATCGCCGCGGTCGGCAGGCCGCCGGGGAACCACGGCACCTGCCAGCCGGCGCCGACGATCCACTCCCGCTCGGGGTGGGCGGCCGCGTAGGCGGCGATGATCGCCAAGCACTCCTCGGCGCTCGTCGCCGGGGTGAGGTCACAGGCGTTGAGGTCGAGCCCGCCGATGGTCGGGTGGTAGTGGGCGTCGATGAAGCCGGGACTGATCAGCCCGCCGCGCACGTCGACGACCTCGTCGCCGGACACGCGGTCGGCGAGGAGCACGTCGTCGGGCAGGACCGCCTCGATCCGCGCGCCCGACACCCGCAGCCCCCAGCCCGGCAGACCGCCGACGCCGGTACGGAAGAGGGCGCCGCCGAGGTAGAGGGTGCTCACGCGCGCAGTCTAGAAGCGCAGGACCTCCGGATCACCGACGCCAAGAGCCTGCTTGACCAGAACATCGTCGGCATGCTCACCCGGCTGCACGACGAGGAGGGGGTCAGCATCCTCTTCATCACCCACGACCTGGGCGTGGTCGCACAGATCTCGGACCGGATCTACGTGCTCAACGAGGGCGTGGTCGTCGAGACCGGGGACACCGCCGAGGTCGTCGCGCGCCCGGGCGACGCGTACACCCGACGGCTGCTCGCCGCGAGCAGCCTCACCTCCGAATGAGTACGCCCACAGCCGCACCCACGAGAGGATGACCCCATGACCCAGGGGACCACCGTCGCCACCTTCGCTGTCGTCGTACGGTGCACGGCGCACCGGCTGGCGGAGACGCGATGAGCTGGCTGACCTCCGCCGCCCACAGCCGCTGGCTGGAGAGCGAGACCGACCGGATGCTCGCGTTCGGCGCCGCGGCCCGTCGTCCCGACGGCTTCGCGTGGCTGGACGACGCCGGGCGCCCCGACCTCGAGCGGCCGATCGAGCTGTGGATCACCGCCCGGATGACGCACGTCTACGCCCTCGCCCATCTGATGGGCCGCCCCGGTGCCGGCGCCCTCGCCGACCACGGTGTCGGTGCGCTGGCGGGACCGTTCCGCGACGACGTGAACGGCGGCTGGTACGCCGCGCTCGGTCCGGATGCGTCCGGGGCGAAGACCGCGTACGAGCACGCCTTCGTCCTCCTCGCCGCGGCGAGCGCCACCGCCGCCCGCCGCCCGGGAGCGGCGGCGCTGCTCGAGGACGCGCTCGCGATCCACGACCGTCACTTCTGGGACGAGGACGCGGGGGCGGTGGTCGAGGAGTGGGACCGGACCTTCATCCGGCTCGACGGCTACCGGGGCGCGAACGCCAACATGCACACCGTCGAGGCGCTGCTCGCCGTGGCCGACGTGGTCGATGACGGCTCCCGGCTGCGCGAGCGCGCCCTGCGGATCTGCACCCGGATCGTGCACGAGCAGGCGGCCGCCAACAGCTGGCGGATCCCCGAGCACTACACCGAGACCTGGACGCCCGTGCTCGACTTCAACCGCGATCAGCCCGCTCATCCGTTCCGTCCCTACGGCGCGACCGTCGGCCATGGGTTCGAGTGGGCCCGGCTGTGCCTGCACCTCGCCGCCGCGCTCGGAGACCATGCGCCGGCCTGGCTCGTGGACGACGCCCGCTCGCTCTTCGCGACGGCCGCCCGGGACGGCTGGGGGGTCGACGGCGGGGACGGCTTCGTCTACACCGTCGACTGGGAGGGCGCCCCCGTCGTGCGGGAGCGGATGCACTGGGTCGTCACGGAGGCGATCGCGGCTGCGGCCGCTCTCCACCGCGTCACGGGGGAGGACTCCTACGCCCGGCAGTACGAGACGTGGTGGGACTACGCCGCCGAGCACGTCATCGACCCGGCCGGCTCGTGGCGCCACGAGCTCGACGCGTCGAACCAGCCCGCCTCGGGCACGTGGTCGGGCAAGCCGGACATCTACCACGTCGTCCAGGCGACCCTGCTGCCCCGTCTCCCGCTCGCGCCGGCCCTCGCGGTCGCACTCCGTGACGGGCTCCTGCGGTGAGCGCCCGCGGTGGCGTGCTCGTCATCGGCGAGGCCCTGGTCGACATCGTCGACTCCGGCGACTCGGTCGAGGAGCACCCCGGCGGCAGCTGCGCGAACGTCGCGGTCGCGCTGGCGCGGCTCGAGCGACCGACGACCCTGGTCACCCAGCTGGGGCGCGACGCGTACGGCGACCTCGTCTGCCGGCACCTGCGCGATGCCGGTGTCGAGCTGGTCGTCGACGAGCAGCCGGCGACCTCCACGGCCCGTGCGGTGCTCGACGGGGACGGCGCGGCGCGCTACGAGTTCGACCTGACCTGGAGCCTGGATCCGGGCGTGGTCCACACGCGTCCGGCGGTGGTGCACGTCGGCTCGATCGGCGCGGTGCTGGAGCCGGGCGCGAGCGCGGTGCGGACGCTCGTCGAGCAGCACGCCGCGGACGCGTACGTCTTCTACGACGTCAACGCCCGCCCGCTGCTGATGCCCGATCTCGAGCAGACCCGCGCCGCGGTCGAGGCGATCGCCGCGGTCGCCGACGTGGTGAAGGCCTCCGACGAGGACATCGCCTTCCTGTTCCCGGGCACGCCGCTCGAGGAGGTCGCCCTGCGATGGTTGGCCGGCGGCTGCGCCGCGGTCGCGTTCACGCTGGGCGGTGACGGCGCGGTCTGCTTCAGCCGCGGAGCGCGGATCGAGGTGCCCTCGGTGAGGGTGAGCGTCGTCGACACGATCGGCGCGGGGGACACGTTCTCCGCCGGTCTGATCGACGCGTTGTGGGACGTGGTCAGCGAGCCGCGGGAGCGTGAGCGGCTGCGTGCGCTGCCCGCGGCCGCGTGGGCGCAGGTCGTACGCCACGGAGCGGCGGCCGCCGCGGTCACCGTCAGCCGGGCCGGCGCGAACCCGCCCTGGCGCCACGAGCTGTCCTGACACGGCCGAAGGCCCCGTCCCTCCAAGGAGGAACGGGGCCTTCGTCGGTCTCTGGGTCAGAGAGCCAGGATCACTCGCCCGAGATGAACTGCTCGAGCAGGGCGCGACCCTCGGTGTCCTCGATCTGAACCGGCGGGCTCTTCATGAGGTAGGCCGAGGCGGCGATGACCGGGCCACCGACGCCGCGGTCCTTGGCGATCTTCGCGGCGCGGCAGGCGTCGATGATGATGCCGGCGGAGTTCGGGGAGTCCCAGACCTCGAGCTTGTACTCGAGGTTCAGCGGAACGTCACCGAAGGTCGTGCCCTCGAGGCGGACGTAGGCCCACTTGCGGTCGTCGAGCCACGCGACGTAGTCCGACGGACCGATGTGCACGTTGCGGTCGTCCTTGAGGCCGGCCAGCGGGCCGGTCAGGTTGGACGTGACGGCCTGGGTCTTGGAGACCTTCTTGGACTCCAGGCGCTCGCGCTCGAGCATGTTCTTGAAGTCCATGTTGCCGCCGACGTTGAGCTGGTAGGTGCGGTCCAGCCGGACGCCGCGGTCCTCGAACAGCTTCGACATCACGCGGTGGGTGATGGTCGCGCCGACCTGGGACTTGATGTCGTCGCCGACGATCGGGACGCCGGCGTCCTCGAACTTCTTGGCCCACACCGGGTCGGAGGCGATGAACACGGGCAGGGCGTTGACGAAGGCGACCTTCGCGTCGATGGCGCACTGCGCGTAGAACTTGTCCGCCTCCTCCGAGCCCACCGGGAGGTAGGAGACGAGCACGTCGACCTGGTTGTCCTTGAGGACCTGGACGACGTCGACGGCCTCGGCGGCCGACTCCTCGATGGTCAGGCGGTAGTACTTGCCCAGACCGTCGAGCGTCGGGCCGCGCTGGACCTCGACGTTCTTGAACGGCACGTCGGTGATCTTGATGGTGTTGTTCTCGGAGGCGTTGATGGCCTCGGAAAGGTCCTTGCCGACCTTCTTGTCGTCGACGTCGAAGGCGGCGACGAACTCGATGTCACCGACGTGGTACTCGCCGAACGTGACGTGCATGAGACCCGGGACGGTGCCCGACGGGTCGGCGTCCTTGTAGAACTCGACGCCCTGGACGAGGGAGCTGGCGCAGTTGCCGACACCCACAATTGCTACGCGAACCGAACCCATCAGGGGTCCTTCCTTTCAGTGGTGGTGGTGACTTCCGCACCCGCAAGACCTTGCTTGGTGGGATTGCGCTCGGCGTCGATGAGCCCGGAGAGCCATCGGACCTCGCGTTCGACCGACTCGACACCGTGGCGCTGAAGCTCCCCGGCGTACTGGTCGACCTCCTTCTGGGTCAGCGAGAGCTCCCGCTGGATCCGGTCGAGTCGCTCCTGGAGGCGGCTGCGGCGTCCCTCGAGGACGCGCAGTCGGATCTCCATGTCGGTGCGACCGAAGAAGGCGAAGCGGATGTCGAAGTTGTCGTCCTCCCACGCAGTGGGGCCGACCTCCGTCATGAGGTGCTCGAACTCGCGGTGACCGGCCTCGGTCACCTGGTAGACGATGCGCGGGCGGCGCGTCACCGGGGTGAGGGCGGTCGCCGTCTCCTCGATGAGGTGCGCCTTGAGCATCTTCTTGAGCGTGGGGTAGAGCGAGCCGTACGACAGCACACGACCCCAGCCGAGCATCAGATTGAGCCGCTTGCGCAGCTCGTACCCGTGCATGGGGCCCTCGTGCAGCAGTCCGAGGACTGCCAGCTCGATGGTCTCGGCGCGACGGGTCATAAGACCTATCGTAGCGATATATCCGAGCGTTGCGAATCGTTGGTACATCGGAGTGTTGGATCGCGGCGTCACGCAGTCCGATCCGAGTCACGTACGAGGCTCGTGAATCTGTGATAGTGGGGGCCCTTGCGTACTCTCATCGGGACGCCTGACCCCCCAGATCCTGGAGACGTTGAATCGTGAGTGGTACCCGCGCCGCCCGGCCACAGCCGAAGAAGCCGGCGGCTCCGAAGAAGCCGCTGACCCGCAAGCAGAAGCTCCAGCGCGCCCTCAAGTGGTGCCTGCTCGTCGGTCTTGCCGGCATCGTCGTCGTCGCCGGCATCGCGGTGATCGCCTACAACACGACGGACATCCCGGACCCGAACGCCGACTTCCAGACCCAGACGTCGTACATCTACTACGCCGACGGCAAGAACGAGATCGGCCAGTTCGCCGAGCAGAACCGCGACTCGATCTCGTACGACCAGATGCCGGAGACGATCAAGGCCGCTGTCGTCGCCGCCGAGGACCGCACGTTCTGGACCAACCACGGCATCGACCCGAAGGGCATCCTGCGCGCGGCCTTCAGCAACGCGAAGGGCGGCTCGACCCAGGGCGCCTCCACCATCACGCAGCAGTACGTGAAGATCCTGTACCTGAACCAGGAGCGCACCTACTCCCGCAAGGCGAAGGAAGCGATCCTGTCGCTGAAGATCCAGCGCCAGATGAGCAAGCAGCAGATCCTCGAGGGCTACCTCAACACCATCTACTTCGGCCGGGGCGCGTACGGCATCCAGGCCGCGGCCAAGGCGTACTTCGGCGTGCCGGTCAGCAAGCTGGACCTGCGTCAGTCGGCGGTGCTGGCCTCGGTGCTGAACAACCCGAGCCAGCTCGACCCGGCCAACGGCAAGACCCACCGCGAGGCGCTCAAGGGCCGCTACGCGTACGTCCTGTCCGGCATGGCCAAGGCCGGGGACATCACCCCGGAGGAGGCGACCAAGGCCGCCGGTCACCTGCCGCCCTTCCCCAAGCAGCACGCCTCCAACACGTACGGCGGCCAGCGCGGTCACGCGCTGTCGCTGATCAAGAACTCCCTGCTCAAGCTCGGCTTCACCGATGAGCAGATCCAGGGCGGCGGCCTGCGGGTCACCACCACGCTGACCAAGAAGGCAATGGACGCGGCCGCCAACGGCGTGGCCGAGGCCAAGCCCGAGGGCTTCGGCGACAAGGAGCTGCACATCGGCGTCGCCACCGTGCAGCCCGGCACCGGCGCCCTGCTCGGCTTCTACGGCGGCCAGGACTTCCTCCAGTCGCAGATCAACTGGGCGGCCTCGGGCGGCATGGCCGGCTCGACGATGAAGCCGATCACGCTGGCCACCGCGCTGGAGGCGGGCTACTCGCTGAAGTCGACGTTCGACGGCAACTCCCCGTACACGTTCACCGGCGGTCTGCAGGTGCACAACGAGGGTGAGCAGGCCGGCGAGGCCAACGGCCACTCCTACGGCGCGGCCGTCAACGCGGTCTACGCGCTGCAGGAGTCCATCAACACGGCGTTCGTCGACATGTCGGACTCGATCCCCAACGGGCCGAAGAAGATCTACGACAACGCGCTCAAGATGGGCCTGACGCCCAACGGCAAGCCGAACCCGGACCACCCGGGCATCCCGTCGACGACGACGGACCTGCTGCCCGACGACTCGCTGATCACGCTCGGCAAGGCCCGGGTGAGCCCGATCAACATGGCCAACACGTACGCGACCATCGCCGCGGGCGGCAAGCGCGCCGACGTGCACGTGATCAACAAGGTGACCGACCAGAACGGCACCATCTTGTACAAGTACCAGAACGACACCTCGCAGGCGATCCCCGCGGACGTCTCCGACGACGTCTCGTACGCGCTGCAGCAGGTGGTCAACGCCGGTACGGGCCGCGCCGCGCTCGCGCTCGGCCGCCCCGCCGCGGGCAAGACCGGCACCGCGACGTCGCCGAACTCCAACGGCGTCGGTACGCACGTGTCCTCGGCCTGGTTCGTGGGCTACACGCCGCAGGCGTCAACCGCCGTCATGTACATCCGCGGCAAGGGCAGCGAGGCGCTCGACGGCTGGTTGCCCTCCTACTTCGGCGCCGACTACCCGGCGCGGACCTGGCTCGCGGTGATGCAGGCCGACATGGAGGGCGTCCCGGTGGAGGACTTCCCGCCGCCGGCCAACGTGACCGGCACGCCGCCCTCGGAGGGTCACGCGCCGCTGCCGAGCATCGCGCCCAAGCCCCAGCCGTCGAAGGCGCCGAAGCCCACCAAGAAGCCCAAGCCGTCGCCGTCCGCGTCGTTCGCGCCGCCGCCGGTGCAGAGCTCGCAGCCGGCTCCGCCGCAGCCCACCGACGGGGGCGGCGGGCCGGGTAACGGCAACGGGAACGGCAACGGCGGATGTGGCGTGCTCGGCTGTGCCAGCCAGGAGCCGTCACCCGGCCAGACGGTGACCGCCAGCCCGTAGCGGCACGGCGACCGGCTCCGGCCCTCGCGGGCCGGGCCTGATCCCGTCCCTCGCGCGCGCGGCCGTTCGCTTCGTCGCCTACTATCGCGGGCATGCCTGGCGACGTCGACGCACCCGCGCACGAGGACCGCGTCGTCACGACGCTGAGCGAGAGCATCGGCGGCCCGATCGGCGACCACGCCGTTCGGCGCCGCCGGCTCGCGCCGGTCGGGTGGCTGCTGCTCCTGACGGCCTTCGTGATGGCGCTCGGCATGGTGCAGAAGTCCGACTGCTACCGGCAGACGTGGAGCAACGGCGACACCCGCTACACCCACATGTGCTACTCCGACCTGCCGTACCTCTACACGGGGCGTGGCCTGGCCGAGCTCGAGTGGCCCTACACCGACGACGCCACCACCCGGCAGCGCTACCAGGTGATGGAGTACCCCGTCGGCATCTCGTACTGGGCCTGGGGGACCGCCTGGGTCACGCATTGGCTCTCGGGCTCGCCCGATCTCGCCGACCGCGCGGCCACCAAGCCGGACGACCTGTGGGGCGTGCCGGGGATGCTCAAGGAGATCCGGCTCTTCGTCGCGGTCAACGCGCTGGGCTTCGCCGCGATCGCACTGGTGGCGTGCTGGCTGATCGCCGGTGTCAACCGGCGCCGCCCGTGGGACGCGGCGGCCTTCGCGCTCTCGCCGGCGCTGCTGCTGACCGGCCTGATCAACTGGGACCTGCTCGCCGTCGGCTTCGTCGCCGGGGCGCTGTGGGCGTGGTCGCGCGGCAAGCCGGTGCTGACCGGCGTGATGATCGGGCTCGGCACGGCGACCAAGCTCTATCCGCTCTTCCTGCTCGGCGCGCTGCTGGTGATCTGCTGGCGCAAGCGCACGTGGTACGAGTTCGTGATGGCGACCGGCTCGGCGGTGATCGCCTGGGTGCTGTTCAACCTGCCCGCGATGCTCGGGGGTGGGGTCGCGCAGTGGAAGGTCTTCTGGAGCTTCAACAGCAGCCGGGGCGCCGACCTCGGCTCACTGTGGATGGTGCTCCAGAACGTGACCGGCCACACCTTCACCCCGCACGAGATCAACCTCTGGTCGTGGGTGCTGTTCGGCGCCTGGTGCGTCGGGGTGCTCGTGCTCGGGATGCTGGCGCCGCGGACGCCCCGCTTCGCGCAGCTCGGCTTCCTGATCGTGGCCGGCTTCCTCATCGTCAACAAGGTCTACTCGCCGCAGTATGTGCTGTGGCTGCTGCCGCTCGCCGTCCTGGCGCGGCCGCGGTGGCGTGACCAGCTCGTCTGGCAGGGGACGGAGGTCCTCTACTTCGCGTCGGTGTGGTGGTATCTCGGCGGGCAGCTCACCGCGGGCGACGGCACCAGCAACCCGTTCTACTGGCTCTCCATCGTGATCCGCGTGATCGGCCAGCTCTACCTGGCCGCGATGATCCTGGGCGACATGTTCGCCCCGCAGGACGACCCGGTGGCGCGCGCCGAGGACGAGGCCGAGCTCGAGGCTGCGTCGCGGGCCGACGCTGCGCGCCGGTCTCCCGCGCTCGCGGCCGGCACCTGAGCCCGTTGCCCGCTCGCGCTCGCGACGGCTCTCGTCGGTCGCCTCAGTCGAGCGCGATCTCGTCGAACGTGGTGGTGGTGTAGCGGACCCGCACCTCCAGCTCGTCGCCCACCTCCGGCGCCGTCGCGCCGTGCGGCAGCAGCAGCATCGAGGCCTGCATGTGCGGCGGCTCGGCGAAGAAGAGCTGCATGCCGTCGAGCAGGTACGGGGAGCGGACCACGCCGACCGCGTCGAGGCCGCCGCGGGCCGCCGCCGAGGCGCGCGCCCTCAGGCTGGACTCGCCGGTCGGTGCGCTGAGGCCGAGGCCGTGCGCGGTGCCGCCGCTGGCGACGACCAGGTGGCCGGGGCGCAGCGCGTGCCGGCCGCGGTAGCCGTACGTGTCGCCGCGATCGATCGCATGCACGTCCTGCACGGTCGAGGTGACCCTCAGGGCGCCGCGGTCGCCCAGCCACAGCGCCGTGCCGATGCGCGGACGGATCGTCAGGTCGGCGTACTCGCTGCGCAGGGTCGCCAGCTCGGTGGGAGTGAGGTGGCTGACCCAGACGGTGGCGCCGTCGGCCGCGCCCGCGCCGATGATGTCGGTCATCAGACGGCGGGCCTCGGCGAGGTTGGCGCCGTGCTCGCCCATCGGCAGGTGGATCGAGAAGCCCTCGAGGCGGGCGCGGTTGCGGGCCAGGCCGGCCAGCGCCCACAGCTCCTCGGCGGACAGGCCGTGGCGGCGCATGCTCGTCATCCGCTCCAGCACGACGCGGGCGCCGGGCTGGCGGGCGAGCAGCTCGCCGAGGTCGCTGGGCCGCGAGACGGTGTGGATGACCCGGTCGGCCAGATCGGTCGGCAGGTCGGGCTCGCTGCGCCCGACCGCAGGGGGACGCCACGGCGTCAGGACGATCATGTCGCCGCGGTAACGGCTGGCGATCTCCGGCACCTCGGCGTAGGTGCCGACCGCGACCACGTCGCTGCCCAGCCAGTCGGCGCGGCGCGCGAGGCGGGCGATGCCCAGGCCGTACCCGTTGCCCTTGGCGACCGGAACCAGGCCGGGGATCTCGTCGACGACCGAGCGCAGGTGGGCGCGCCAGCGGTCGCCGTCGACGGTCAGCTTGAGGGTCATCGTGCGCGCCTCGTCATGTAGAGGTCGAAGGCCTTGTAGATCGCCGGGCGCAGCGGCAGGTCCCACTCGCCGACGTACTCGACGGCCTGGCCGCCGGTGCCGACCTTGAACTGGATGAGGCCCACGTGGGAGTCCTCGGCGTCGAGGGTGGGGGTGATGCCGCGCAGGTCGTAGACATGGCAGCCGGCCGCGAGCGAGGAGCGGATCATCGCCCACTGGAGTGCGTTGGAGCCGCGGACGTCGCGCTTCTCGGTGGAGGAGGCGCCGTAGGAGTACCAGGCGTGGCCCCCGACGCGCACCAGGATCGTGGCGGCGACCAGGTCGCCCTCGTGCCGGGCGAGGAAGAGCGAGATGCGGTCCGGCTCCTCGGCGCTCATCGCGGCGAACATGGTGCGGAAGTACGACAGCGGGCGCGGAGTGAAGTGATCGCGCTCGGCGGTGTGGACGTACAGGTCGTGGAACGCCGCGAGGTGCTCCTGGAAGGCGGCGTCGCTGCCCGCCGAGGCGGGGGTCACGACGGTGACCTCGACGCCCTCCTTGTCCGCCTTCTTGATGTTGCGGCGCCAGAGCTGGTTCATGCCCTTGAGGACGTCGTCCTCCGTACGGGCGTTGCCGTCCGCGTCCGTGAGCGGGATCTCGAAGGTGTACTGAGGCTGGCCCGCGCCGAAGCCGTCCTCTGGGGACTGGAGCCGCCAGCCGGCGCTGCGCAGCTGGGAGACGACCCGGGCGCCGATGTCGCTGCGCTGGGTCGGCGGGATCTGGCCGAGCCGCTGGACGGCCTCGTCGGCGATGCCCTGCTTCACCTGGTCGGCCGACCAGGTCGCCGTCGGCACCGGCGGACCCATCCGGACCCCGAAGGCGCCGTTCTTCTTCAGGTGCGCCGTGAGCGGGTCGATCCACTCGCTGAGCGGGCGTCCCCAGTCCAGGGTCGGGCCCTCGGGCAGGTAGGCGAGGGTGTACTTCCTCAGCTTCGGGACCGGCCGGTGCAGGACCAGGGTCGCGCCGATCAGGGTCTGTGCCCCGTTGGCCTCCTCGAAGAGGCCGAGCGACTCCGCGCGCCACTCCGTCTTCACCCGCGCCCACGCGGGCGTCTGCAGGAAGCTCGCTGAGGGGCGACTCCGGATGAAGGCGAGGTGTTCCTCGCTGGACAGGACCCGGACGCTGACACTCACCTGCGGAAGGTTACCGGTGCCGCGGACGTCGGACGTTCCCCGTACGTCGCGATCAGAGTCGGTCGCGGAGCCAGGCGAAGTCGGCCTGGTGCTGCTCGGCGCCGCCGGGGGTCTCGCAGACCACGGGGGCGTCGGCGTCGCGGATGACCTGGGCGAGGAGGTCGGGATCGATCCGGCCGGCGCCGAGGCTGGCGTGGCGGTCGGCGCCGGAGTCGAACTCGTCGCGGCTGTCGTTGCAGTGCACCAGGTCGATCCGGCCGGTGATCTTGAGGACGTCGGCGACCACGGTCTCCAGTGCGTTGCCGCCGGCGTGGGCGTGGCAGGTGTCGAGGCAGAAGCCGACCATGTCGGCCTGCTCCGCACCGGAGATGGCGTCCCAGACGCGGCCGATCCGGTCGAGGTAGCGCGTCATCGCGTTGTCGCCGCCGGCGGTGTTCTCGATCAGCACGGGGATCTTGAGGTCGGTGGCCTCGATCGCCTTGCGCCAGTTGTCGAAGCCCTTCTCGGGATCGTCCGCCTTGTTGACGTGGCCGCCGTGCACGATCAGCCCCTTCGCGCCGATCTCCGCGGCGGCGTCGACGTGCTGCTGGAGCAGCTTGCGGCTGGGGATCCGGATCCGGTTGTTCGTGGTCGCCACGTTCACGATGTACGGGGCGTGCACGTACAGGTCGATCCCGGCCGCCTCAGCGTCCGCCCTGAGGCCCGACGCGCCGCCCGCGTACGCGATCTCGGGGCCCTTGTAGTCCTGCGGGTCGCCGAGGAAGAACTGCACGAGCGAGGCGCCGCGCGCCTTCGCCTCGGCGATGGGGTCGGTCTGGTCGACGTGCGCACCGATGAGCATGCGGCCAGCCTAGTTGCGGGTCGGAGCTCAGTCGTGGGCGATCCCGTGGGCGTCGCAGGCCCGCCGGAAGTACTCCCGCGACTCGGCGAACAGATCGGTCGCCGGCGCGTCGTTGCTGTCGATCGAGCCGTGCCAGGTGTGGATGATCTGCACCGGCCCGTAGTAGACGTTGCGGTAGCCGTGGGCGGTGGCGTGATAGCTGCAGAACGTCTCCTCGTAGAAGAGCCGCGTGGGGAGGAAGGCGCCCTCGGCGCCGGGCGCGACCCGGCGGTAGGCACGACAGGCGCTCAGCTCCTCCCAGACCCCGCGTCGCATGAGGTACGCCGAGCCCGCGACCGCGACGGCGTCCTCACGGATGTCGCTGAACTGGCCGATGTCGTCCTGGCGCCAGCCGCGCTGCTTGGGCTGCTCGTTGGTGCCCAGCGTGCCGCCCGAGGTGATCCGGCCGAGCTGGTCCACCTGGCGCGGGCCGACCGCGCCCCACGTCGGGTTCTCCCGGACCACGCGGGCCAGGGTGGCGAGAGCGTCCGCGGTGAGGCGGACGTCGGCGTTGAACAGGCCGATGACGTCGTGGGTGCCGCCGAGCACGCCCGCGTTGCAGGCCCGGGCGTAGCCGACGTTGTCCTCGAAGACGAGGTGCCGGATGGCGAGCCCGTCCCGGGCGAGCCCCAGCGCCCGCTCGCCGGCCTCGAGGTCACCCTGACGAGGGGCGACGTTCGCCACCACGAGGGAGACGTCGACGCCGTCGCTGTGCTCGGCCAAGGAGGCGACGAAGCCCTCCAGGTCCTCCGGGGTGCGGTAGTTGACGACCACGGCGTCCACGCCGGCGCGGTAGTCCGTCCGTCGCTTCGACCTGTGCCACCAGCGTGCTCTCGTCATGGGCAGTGATGGTGCCATGCGACGCCGGCGGGCGCGGGTATGGCGGCGGCGCTGAGCCGTGCGCGGATCCGGCAGCGCCAGCCCCTCCGACCGCCCCTCCGGCGGCGGCAGCGGCTGCTGGGGGAGGCGCTCCGGGATCGGGATCGAGCCGTCGCAGGGCGGCAGCGCGAGGGTGCGCAGCTCGACCAGGGCGGCCACCGCCGAGGCGGGGCGGTCCTCCGGCTCGGGCGCGGTCAGGGTCGTCAGCAACGCCGCGAGAGCGCCGCCGGGCACCGGGGAGGTCGGGGAGCCGGTCAGCAGCTCGATCCCGACCCGGCCGGCGGCGTACAGGTCCGAGCGCGGGTCGGGCGGTCCGCCGGCCTCCTGCTCGGGCGCCAGGTAGCCGTCGGTGCCGACGCCGCCGGGCGTACGGGTGAGCCGGGGCTCCTCGCGACCCGCGGCGACGCCGAAGTCGGCGAGCCGCAGGTGCGGGACGTCGCGGCCGGTGGCCTCGAGCAACAGGTTGGCCGGCTTCACGTCGCGGTGCACCGTGCCGGTCGCGTGCACCGCGGCGAGCGCCTGCAGGAGCTGGTCGAGCAGGACCCCGACGAGCGGCTCGGGGAGGGTGCCGTGCTCCGCGAGCAGGTCCGCCACCGAGCCACCGCGCACCAGGTCCATGGTCAGCACGACCAGGTCGTCCTCGGCGACCCAGCCGGTCGGGGCGACCACGTGCGGGTGCGGGATCCGCACGCCCTGCTCGCGCACGAAACGCAGCAGCACCGAGCCGGAGCGCGCGGTGAGCACCTTGAGGGCGAGCCAGCTGCGCGTGCGCTGGTCGTACGCCCGCCACACCGAGCCCGTCGAGCCCGCGCCGGTCCGGTCGACGAGCACGTACCGCCCGGCGATGGGGTGCTGCCGGCTCCCGAGCCCGCTCTCCATGGGTGGATGCTCGCACGGACGCGACCCGTACGGTTGTCCTCGTGCGGACCAACTGGGCAGGCAGCCACACCTACGAAGCGACCGCGCTGGTCACCCCGGCGAGCGTCGAGGAGCTCCAGGAGGTGGTGGCCTCCTCACCGAAGGTGCGCGCGCTGGGCAGCCGGCACTCCTTCACCGACCTGGCCGACACCACCGGGGTGCAGGTCTCGCTGGAGGGGCTTCCGGCGGGCATCGAGATCCTCGATGACACGGTGCGGGTGCCGGCGGGGGTGAAGTACGGCGACCTGGCGACGGAGCTGGTGCCGCGCGGCCTCGCGCTGGCCAACCTCGCCTCGCTGCCGCACATCTCGGTGGCCGGAGCGATCGCCACCGGCACGCACGGCTCCGGTCGGGGCAACGGCTCGCTGGCGACCTCCGTCCGCGCCCTGGAGCTGGTCGACGGACGCGGCGAGCTGGTCCGGTTGACGGGGTCCGAGCTCGACGGTGCCGTCGTCGGTCTGGGCCTGCTCGGCGTCGTGACCGCGGTCGAGCTGGCCGTCGAGCCCGCGTTCGAGATCGCCCAGGTGGTCCACGAGGGACTGCGCTGGGACACGTTCCTCGGGGACGTGGACGAGGTACTCGGCGCCGCGTACTCCGTCTCCGTCTTCACCCACTGGACCGGCGATGAGGTCGGCCAGGTGTGGGTGAAGTCGCGTGGCGGGGCCGCGGTCGACATCGAGGGTGCGCATCCCGCGACCGAGCAGCGCCACATGATCGCGGGCATGGGCGTGGAGAACACCACCGCCCAGCTCGGCGTCGCCGGCCCGTGGCACGAGCGGCTGCCGCACTTCCGGATGGGCTTCCTGCCGAGTGCGGGCGAGGAGCTGCAGACGGAGTACTTCGTCCCGTTCGCCCAGGCAGGCGAGGCGCTCGCGGCCGTACGCGCGCTCGGCGAGCTCTTCGGCGAGACGTTGCTGGTGACCGAGCTGCGCACGGTGCGCGGCGACGAGCAGTGGCTGTCGGGGGCGTACGGGACCGACGTGCTGGCGCTGCACTTCACCTGGCAGCGCGACTTCGAGCGGGTGCTGCCGCTGGTGGCGCGCCTCGAGGAGGCGCTGCTCCGGCTGCAGGCCCGGCCGCACTGGGGCAAGGTCTTCCACGCGCGCGCCGACGCGCTGGCTCCTGCCTACCCGCGCTGGGACGACTTCCGCGCGCTCGCCGCGCGGATGGACCCCGAGGGCCGCTTCCGCAACGCATGGACCGAGCGGCATCTCGGCATTTAGGCCACCCTCCGCGGACTTGATAGCCTGACGCGTCTCCGTCTGTCCTGTAGGCGGAGACACCGCAAAGCCCTCCTGCCATGGAGAGACCATGGCCGCTGAGTCCGTAGGAGGTGGAGAAGCTATGCGTGCATACGAGGTCGTGGTCATCCTGGACCCGTCCACCGACGAGCGCACTGTCGCCCCGTCGCTCGACAAGTTCCTCAATGTTGTTCGGAACGACGGTGGCACCGTCGAGTCCGTCGACGTCTGGGGCCGTCGTCGTCTGGCTTACGAGGTCAAGAAGAACGCCGAGGGCATCTACGCCATCGTCAACCTGACCGCCGAGCCGGCCACCGTCAAGGAGCTCGACCGCCAGCTCACGCTGAACGAGTCGATCCTCCGCACCAAGGTCATTCGCCCCGGCAAGTGACCCCTCGAACTTGTCGGTGTCTTGCTGTATTGATGGGCACCGACACCAGTTCGTAGATCAGAACGACAAGACCTAGGGAGACGCCATGGCTGGCGAGACCATCATCACCGTGATCGGGAACCTGACCGACGACCCGGAGCTGCGTTTCACGCCCTCCGGTGCTGCGGTCGCCAACTTCACGGTGGCCTCGACGCCGCGCACGCTCAACCGCCAGACCCAGCAGTGGGAGGACGGCGAGACGCTGTTCCTGCGCTGCTCGATCTGGCGCCAGGCTGCTGAGAACGTCGCTGAGTCGCTGACGCGGGGCACCCGCGTCATCGTCCAGGGCCGCCTCAAGGCGCGCTCCTACGAGACGCGTGAGGGTGAGAAGCGCACCGTCAACGAGCTCGAGGTCGACGAGATCGGCCCGTCGCTGACCTGGGCGACCGCGAAGGTCAACCGGGTCAGCCGCCAGGGCGGCCAGGGTGGCGGAGGCTTCGGCGGCGGCAACGCCGGCGGTGGCCAGCAGGGTGGCTTCGGCGGTGGCGGCAACGCCCCGCAGCAGCAGTCCGCGCCCGCCAACGACCCGTGGGCGACCCCGGCTCCGCAGGCTCCCGCCCAGCAGGGCGGCGCCGGCGGTGGCTACGGCGGCAACGCCGGTGGCGGCGCTCCGGCCAACGACCCGTGGGGTGCCCCGGGCGTGGCCGGCGACGAGCCCCCGTTCTGATCCAGCACCACCCAGACCGAATCCCTCAACCATTCCGGCGTTAACCCGCAAGGGGCCGGGCTTCTAGAAAGGAAGCACCACAATGGCCAAGGCAGTGATTCGCAAGCCGAAGAAGAAGGTTTGCCAGTTCTGCAAGGAGAAGGCGACTGGCGTCGACTACAAGGACGCCACCCTGCTCCGCAAGTTCATCTCGGACCGCGGCAAGATCCGCGCTCGCCGAGTGACCGGCAACTGCGTCCAGCACCAGCGTGACGTGGCCATCGCGGTCAAGAACGCGCGCGAGGTCGCTCTGCTGCCCTACACGTCCACCGGTCGCTGAGAGGAGACGGAACCATGGCGAAGATCATCCTGACCCAGGAAGTCTCCGGTCTCGGCTCGGCGGGCGACGTCGTCGAGGTCAAGGACGGCTACGCGCGCAACTACCTGCTTCCGCAGGGCGTCGCGATCCGTTGGACCCGCGGTGGCGAGAAGGAGATCGAGAACATCAAGGCTGCGCGCGCGAAGCGTGCCGCCCGCGATCTCGACCACGCCGCCGAGATCAAGAGCAAGCTCGAGGCCTCCTCGGTCAACCTCAAGGTCCGCGCGGGCAAGGACGGCCGCCTCTTCGGCGCCGTCACCGTCGCTGACATCGCCGGCGCCCTCGAGGCGTCGATCGGCGAGTCGGTCGACAAGCGCTCCGTCGCGCTGAAGAACCCGATCAAGAGCCTCGGTGCCCACTCGGTCACCGTGCGCGTGCACGACGAGCTCACCGCTGCGGTGGCGCTCAACGTCGTCCCCGCCTGATCACGCTCATCACGGCTGCGGCCGGTCCCTTTCGGGGGCCGGCCGCAGCCGTCATTTCAGACCCGTTGGGCCGAGGCTCAGAAGCGGTCGGCGATCGCGGTCAGCTTCGCGACGTACGCCGACCAGTCGTAGTCCTGCGGGACGTTGTCGCCGGGGCGGCGCAGACCGGTCGCCCCGTCGATGGTCTCGCGCAGGATGTCGGCATGTCCGGCGTGCCGCGCCAGGTCGAGCGTCACGTGGATCATCAGACGCCCGAGAGTGGCATGGCGCCGGCTCTCCGCCCACCACGCCACCGCGCCGGAGGCGTTGATCTCGCGCTCGTCGATGGTCTCGTCGGCGAAGCTCTGCACGCGCCGGTAGAGCGCGATGACGTCCGCGGCCGACTCCTGCTCGGTGGCGTACCAGTCGGCCTGCGGGTCGGCGTCGAACGCCTCCTCCGGGATCAGCGCGGGCTCATCCAGGGTGCGGCCGAAGGTGGGGCCGAAGTAGCCGTACTCGACGTTCGCGGCGTGCTTGACGAGGCCCAGCAGGCTGGTGCCGGTCGGGGTCCGGGGAAGGCGGAGCTCACGCTCCGAGAGCCCGTCCACCTTCGCGAGCAACACGTCGCGCTGGCTCTGCAGGTCGCGCCACAGGTGTCGCTTGAGGTCGCCGCCATCGATCTCCATGCGAACACCATGCCTCATGCGCCGACGACCAGCCAGCCGTCGCCACGCGCCCGCAGGGTGACCACCGCGAAGCGCGCGGCCATGAAGACGAACGAGAAGGCCGCCCACACCCAGGCCACCCCGCCGCCCAGTGCCACCGCGAGCACCAGGACGGGGACGTACGCCACCAGGGTGAGCAGGCCGCCGTACGCGAGATAGCGGCCGTCTCCGGCGCCGATCAGGACGCCGTCGAGGACGAAGACCACGCCGCAGATCGGCTCCGCGAGGGCGGCGATGAGCAGCACGCCGACGAGGCGGTGGCGAACAGCCGGGTCCTCGGTGAAGAGCGCGCCGAGGACCGGGCTGGCGGCGGCCAGGAGGAGGCCGCTGACGACGCCGACGAGCACGCCCCACCGGATCATCCGCCTGGTCGCCTCGCGGACCGCCCCGGGGTCTCCGGCGCCCAGCGCGCGGCCGGTGATCGCCTGGGCGGCGATGGCGATCGCATCGAGGACGAACGCCAGGAAGGTCCACAGCGTGAAGGCGACCTGGTGCGTCGCCAGGGCGGTCGCCTGGTCCGATCCGGTGCCGGTGCGGCTGACCGCGTACGTGGTGATGAGGAGGGCGCCGCGCAGCGTCAGGGTGCGGATGACCAGCGCGACGCCGGCGCGCGCGGCCTGCCGGATGCCGGCCAGGTCGGGGCGCAGCGAGATGCCGTGCTGGCGGGCTGCGGCGCGGGTGACGACGCCGATCAGTGCGAGGGCGGCGAGGACCTGGGCGAGGAGCGAGCCGAGGGCGGAGCCGCGCAGGCCGAGCCCCGCGCCATAGACCAGCGTGACGTTGAGCGCGATGTTGAGGACGTTGCCGCCGACGGCGACGACCATCGGCGTACGGGTGTCCTGCAGGCCGCGGAGGACACCGGTGGCGGCCATCATCAGCAGGAGCGGGGTGATGCCCAGCGCGGCGATCCGCAGGTAGTCGGCGCCCTGGTCGGCGACGCCGCCCCTCGCGCCGGAGAGCCGGACCAGCCGGTGGGCCAGCGCGGTGCAGGGGATCGTGACCAGCACCCCGATGAGCACGGCCAGCCACAGACCGTCGATGCCCTGGGTGAGGGCGCCGCGCAGGTCGCCGGCGCCGATCCGACGGGCGACGGCGGCGGTGGTGCCGTACGCCAGGAAGACGCAGATGCCGGTGACCGTCTGGAGGACGACCCCGGCCACGCCGAGGCCGGCGAGCTGGCCGGTTCCGAGGTGCCCGACGACCGCCGAGTCGGCGATCAGGAAGAGCGGCTCGGCGACCAGGGCGAGGAAGGCCGGAAGGGCCAGCCGGAGGATCTCCCGGTCGGCCGGATGGGAGCGCTCACGCACCAGCACACCGTAGTGGCTCCGCTCGGGAGCTGACGTGCCGGACGGCACGTGGACGTCGGTTTGACGATTGGTGGAAAACCTGTGCATATACGGCCGGACTATGCGGGTTGGGGCGATGGTCCCGGAAACGCGGAGGAACGCGAAGGTGAACGGGGTCACATCCGGGACTTTTTCGGTTCCACATGTCCACAGGCGTGTTTCCGCAGGTCAGACCGTGATTAGCGGGCTCCGCCGGCGCGTCGTACACAGCCGTCTCCCCAGGCTGTGCACCCCTATCCCCGGCTTCTCCACCGTTGTCCCCCGGTTATCCCCAGGGCCTGTGGATAACCGGGTTATGCAGAGGGTCGTCCGGCACGTAGGGTCACGCGGAGTCCCGGGTCGGCGAGAAGTGTCGGTGGGGGTGGCTAGGGTCGCGGACACGCGAGGTTTCGGGCAGTTGCTGGAGGTCGGATGAGCATCGCTGAGGACCGGGCGCAGAGCGCTCCGGAGCCGCCGTTCGACGAGTGGGGCGACGGTCCCGCCGCGTTCGAGCCGGGGGCCGATCAGCGGCGCGCACCCAACGACCGCACCCCGCCGCAGGACATGGCTGCCGAGCAGTCCGTCCTGGGCGCGATGCTGATCTCCAAGGACGCCATCGCGGATGTCTCGGAGACCGTACGCGGCACGGACTTCTACCGGCCCAGCCACGAGACGATCTTCGACGCGATCATCGACCTCTACGGCCGCGGCGAGCCTGCCGACATGATCACGGTCGCCGGCGAGCTGCAGCGTCGCGGGCAGCTCGAGCGGATCGGCGGCGCGCCCTACCTGCACACGCTCGCGGCCAACGTGCCGATCGCCTCCAACGCCGGCTACTACGCCGAGATCGTCTCGGAGAAGGCGACCCTGCGCCGCCTGGTCGACGCCGGCACCAAGATCGTGCAGATGGGCTACGCCGGCGAGGGCGAGGTCAACGACATCGTCGACACCGCCCAGGCCGAGGTCTTCAAGCTCACCGAGAAGCGCTCCACCGAGGACTACGCCCCGCTGTCCGACATCATGGACTCGGTCCTCGACGAGATCGAGACGATCTCCAACCGTGACGCCGGGCTGTACGGCGTGCCGACGGGGTTCGCCGACTTCGACGACCTGACCAACGGCTTCCAGGCCGGGCAGATGATCATCGTCGCCGCCCGACCTGCCATGGGTAAGTCGACGCTCGCCCTCGACTTCTGTCGCGCCGCGTCGATCCACAACAACATGACCAGTGTCTTCTTCAGCCTGGAGATGAGCCGCGCCGAGATCACGATGCGTCTGCTCTCAGCCGAGGCGAAGGTGCCGCTCAACCACATCCGCAACGGCAACATGACCGACGACGACTGGAACAAGCTGGCTCGTCACATGCCGGCGGTCTCCGCGGCGCCGATGTTCATCGACGACAGCCCCAACATGACGATGATGGAGATCCGGTCGAAGGCCCGCCGGCTCAAGCAGCGCCACGACCTCAAGCTGATCGTGCTCGACTACCTCCAGCTGATGAGCTCGGGCAAGAAGGTCGAGTCCCGCCAGCTCGAGGTCTCGGAGTTCTCCCGTCAGATCAAGCTCCTCGCCAAGGAGCTCGAGGTCCCGATCATCACGCTGTCGCAGCTCAACCGTGGCTCCGAGCAGCGCGCCGACAAGCGCCCGATGGTCAGCGACCTGCGTGAGTCCGGCTCGCTGGAGCAGGACGCGGACATGGTCGTCCTGCTCCACCGCGAGGACGTCTACGAGAAGGAGTCGACCCGCCCCGGCGAGGCCGACATCATCATCGCCAAGCACCGTAACGGCCCCACCCGCGACCTGGTCGTCGCCTTCCAGGGTCACTACAGCCGCTTCGTCGACATGGCCCACTGAGCAACGTCGCTGTCGAGATGCAAAGAAGTCTGCAAGAACCGACAACTTTGCAACCCAGGCGCTGGTAATCGTTCACCCGTTACGCAGATTGTGGTCGCGCAGCAGCGTCTAGGAGGAGTGTTGAAGCTCAAGCAGGAAGCCAGAGTTCTTCACCGGAAGGCGCTTTCGTCGCTGACGGTTGCTACGACGGCATTCAACTCCCCGGTCGACGAGGGTCGGGTCACCCAGGTGCTGCTCAGTCTTCAGCACTGCTTCGAAATGCTCCTCAAAGCTGCACTTGTGCAGAACGGTGTCCGCGTGTTCGACAAGCAGCTTGGACGGTCCATCGGCTTCGAGGCTTGCATCCGGCAGGCGTTCAACCACTCCACGATCCGGCTCACCGACGCCGAGGCCGGCACCCTACGGGCCATTGATGCCATGCGAGATGACGAGCAGCACTGGTTCAACGAGGTGAGCGAGCAGTTGCTTTACCTTCACGCTAGGGCCGGCATTGTCGACGACGCTTGAAAACGAGGCCATAGCGACGGTCGAAAACGAGGCCACCCAGACAGATT
>NZ_JAIWOY010000012.1 GCF_020216525.1 Nocardioides nematodiphilus
ACCGGATGGTCGATGCCGGCCTGCTGGGCAAGAAGTCCGGCCACGGCTTCTACCCCTACTGAGACCTGAGAAGGACCCTGACGATGAACGAATACCCCTTGTTCGCGCTCTCCGAGGAGCACGTCGAGATCCGGCGCGCGATCCGTGAGATCTCCGACGCCAAGATCGCTCCGTACGCCGCTGCGGTCGACGAGGAGGTGCGCTATCCGCAGGAGGCGCATGACGCCCTCGTGGAGACCGACTTCTACGCCCCGCACGTGCCCGAGGCGTACGGCGGCGTCGGCGCGGACGCGCTGGCCACGGTGCTGGTCATCGAGGAGATCGCCCGCGCGGACGTCTCCGCGTCCCTGATCCCGGCGGTCAACAAGCTCGGCTCACTGCCGGTGCAGATCGGCGGCTCGGAGGAGCTGAAGAAGAAGTACCTGGGGGCGCTGGCGCGCGGTGAGGGCGGCTTCTCGTACTGCCTCTCGGAGCCGGACGCCGGCTCGGACGCGGCGGCGCAGAAGACCCGGGCGGTGCGCGCCGGCTCGGGACCGGATGCTGGGTGGATCCTCAACGGCACCAAGCGCTGGATCACCAACGCGGGTGTCTCGGAGTACTACACGGTGCTGGCGGTGACCGATCCCGACAAGCGTTCGAAGGGCATCAGCGCGTTCGTGGTGGAGAAGTCGGATCCCGGGGTGAGCTTCGGCGCCCCGGAGAAGAAGCTGGGCATCAAGGGCAGCCCAACGCGCGAGGTCTACTTCGACAACGTGCGCCTGCCCGCGGACCGCATCATCGGCGAGGAGGGCAAGGGCTTCGAGTACGCCATGCGGACGCTCGATCACACCCGGGTCACGATCGCGGCCCAGGCCGTGGGCGTCGCCCAGGGAGCCCTGGACTACGCGCTGGGCTACGTCAAGGAGCGCAAGCAGTTCGGCAAGGCCATCGCCGAGTTCCAGGGCATCGAGTTCATGCTCGCCGACATGGGGATGAGGATCGAGGCCGCCCGCCAGCTCACCTACGCCGCGGCCGGGCGCTCCGAGCGTGGCGACGCCGACCTGACGTTCTTCGGCGCGGCAGCCAAGGCGTTCGCCTCCGACGTCGCGATGGAGGTCACCACCAACGCGGTCCAGCTGCTCGGCGGCTACGGCTTCACCCGCGACTACCCGGTCGAGCGGATGATGCGCGACGCCAAGATCACCCAGATCTACGAGGGCACCAACCAGGTCCAGCGGATCGTGATGGCCCGCCAGCTGCTGGCCGGCGTCCAGTCGCAGATCTGACCCGGTCACGGGTCCGCCCGTGGACCGTCATCTCGTGTGGAAGGTCCACGTCGCGGACTGCCGCCCGGCCCTCCTCGTGTTCTGGTCGAGACGGTGGCCCTGGCTGTCGCGCACGCGGGTGCTCACCTTGACCCGGTACGTCGCTCCCGCTCGCAGGCCGGTCCGCGCGGTCAGCACCGCCTGGTGCCGCGCGGGCCGGTAGGTGAGGCGGGTCGCGACCGGCTTCGTGCCGTGCATCAGGCGCACGGTGGTGGAGGTGAGCGTGCTCGGCCAGATGGCCTTCGAGAACGTGATCTTGACCGGGGCCGTGGCCTTGGCGGCGTGCGCGCCCGGGCGGACGCGTACGACGCGCGGAGGCGCGCTGTGTGCCGCGTTCGCGCCCGAGGCGGTTGCGCCGTTCCACAGCGGAGTCACCCAGTAGGACGAGTTGCGATAGCCGCGCACCGGGTACGACCCGCAGACGGCGTCGTCGTAGCAGAAGACGCCGTTCGGGTGCCCGGTGGTCGCGGCCACCGCCGTGATCGGCCCGACCGTGCGGCCGGCGTCGGCGAAGTAGTCGTAGCGGAAGGCATACCTGGTCCGCGGGGTGAAGTAGGAGGCGACGTAGATCCCGCCGGGCGCGATCGTGACCGGCTTGGCGAACCTCATGTCCTGCCAGGCGTTCGCGGGACCCGGCGCGAACGCGCCGTGGGCGAGCAACCTCCCGGACGCGTCCCACAGCGAGCCCGTCAGGGTGGCCGTGTCAACGCGGTAGATGCGGACGCCGGTGATCTGAACCCTCTGCGACGTCCGGAACCGCACGCCGACCTCGAGGCCGTTCCTGGCGTCGTCGGCAACGCAGAAGCCGTCGGGGCTCAGCTTCCACCTGCCGCAGTCGGCCGCGGTCTGGTGGGCGTTGAAAGAGGTCGGCCACAGGCCGGTCTGCGCATCCTGTCCGATGGCCTGTGGGGCCAGCACCGTCGTGGCGAACAGGATGACGGCGAGCGTTGAGATCGTTGCGAACTTCCCCATGGTGTCTCCCGAGGTCCGCGTCGCCCGGTCGAGTGCGGGGACGTGAGACGCTTCACGCTACGCCGCGTCCTGCGATGGAAGACCCGCGCTGACCGCCTCCATCCCCCTATATTGGGGATGCCGGTCCGGAGCGGGAGCGCGCCTCCGGGTCAGGCGCAGAGCCCGTACTTGGCCGCTTCCTTGGCGGCCTCGTCGTCCGAGGAGGCGGTGCCGGTCGGGGAGGCGCTCGGGCTGCTGGAGCTGCTCGGGCCGGCGGACGCGCTGGAGCCGCCCGTCGGGGTGCCCGCGGAGATCGACCCCTCGCTGAGCGACCTGGAGAGGGGCTCGTCGTCGGTGACGTGCCGCCACAGCTTCTTCGCCGCCGGCAGCAGCTTGACCCGACCCCAGCGTGGGTCGCTCTGCGGCACGTCGTACGCAGCGCTGGGGATCGTGACGAAGCGGATGTTCGAGATGTCCGTGTGGCGCAGCTGCCGGGCCAGGTCGACGAGCTTCGAGACGGATGCGAGCTCGGGGCTCGCTGTCATCGATCCGGTGAGTGCGTTGGCGAACCCGACCAGCTTGTACGGCTCGGTGAGCGTGCCCGCGGAGCGGACCTTGTTGACCATGGCGGAGATGAACGCCTGCTGGCGCTTCATCCGCCCGGTGTCGGATCCGTCCATGCCGTGGCCGTAGACGTGGCGGAGGCGGACGTACTTCAACGCTGTCGTGCCGTTGAGGTGCACGGAGTCGCCCGGCTCGAAGGTGTACTTCTCGTACGTCGGATCGCTGAGCTCGAACGGGATGCACATGTTGACGCCGCCGATGGCGTCGACCATGCCCTTGAAGCCGCCGAAGTTGATCGTGATGTAGCCGTCGACGTAGACGCCGAAGTTCTTCTCCAGCTGCTCGGCGGTGCAGTCGGGACCGCCGGCGGTGTAGGCGGCGTTCCACATCACCTGGCCGGTGTCGACGCCATGCGCGATGTAGTGGTGGTCGGCAGTGCACTCGGTGGGCTTGACCAGCAGGTCGCGCGGGATGGAGACCCCGTAGACCGTCTGCCGATCGGCCGAGATGTGCAGCAGGATCGTGGTGTCGGAGCCGTCGCCGCCCGGCTCGTTGTCGATGTGGCAGCCCGGACAGTCGCGGGTGTCGAGCCCCATCACCAGGATGTTGAGCGGCGTCTTCGGGCCACGCTGCAGCTTGTGTGCCTGGTGCTTGATCTCATCGCCCGCGCGCAGGTTCGCGTCGAGGTGCTTGTAGAAGATCGCGACCAGGCTGCCGGTGGCGACGGCGAGCACGAGCAACGTGCTGAGGATGACCACCGCGACGGTCCGGCGGTGGTGCGGCGCCATCGGCCCGGTCGTCGACATGCAGGGATCCTCGCAGGTCAGGCTGAGAGTGACATGAATCTCGTGGCTACCCGTGGGTAGCGGCGCCGAGGTCGGCGATCGGCTCGGGGGTCGGTGACGGGCGCCCGAAGAAGTAGCCCTGTGCCCGGTCGCAGCCCAGCTCGCGCAGCACTTGTGCCTGACGTGCGGTCTCGACCTGCTCACCGACCACGTTGAGGCCGAGCGCCTTGCCGAGCTTGATCACCGCGTTGAGCACCTCGAGGTTGGTGCCGGGCTCGTCGATCGCATGGACGAACGAGCCGTCGATCTTGATGATGTCGACGGGGAACGTGGTCAGCCAGCGCAGGGATGACCAGCCCGAGCCGAAGTCGTCGAGCGCCACCCGTACGCCGAGTTCGCGCAGCCGCGTCAGCGAGACCACGACCTGCTGGTCGTCCTCGTCGTACACGCCCTCGGTGACCTCGATGATGAGCCGGCGCGGCTGCAGGCCGTACGTCGTGATCCTCCGGTGCACGAAGTCGACGAACGAGGGGTTGCGGAGCTCGGGGATGGAGACGTTGACCGCGATGGCCTTGTCGCCCGCAGCCACGGTCCGGCAGGCCTGGTCGAGGGTCCAGGCGCCGAGGGCGTGGATGGTGCCGGTGCGCTCGGCCAGGGCGACGAACTCGCTCGGGCCCAGGAGGCCGCGGGTCGGGTGCTGCCAGCGTACGAGCGCCTCGTGCCCGCGGACGGTGCCGTCCTCGAGCGCGACGATCGGCTGGTAGTGGAGCACGAACTCACCGGCGCGCAGCGCCGTCTCGAGCTCACGGGCCGAGTGACCCGGGTCGCCGTAGACAGCGGTCTGGTCGCGCCCGCCCGCCTTGGCCTCGTAGAGCGCGACATCCGCGCGCCCGAGCAGCATGGAGCTGGAGTCGCCGGGCTGCCACGCGGCCACGCCGATCGAGGCGGTCGCGTCGTTCGGCAGCCCGGCGCGCAGCTGTTCGGCCAGCTCGGTAGCCTCACCGAGGGAGGCGCCCGGCAAGAGCACTGCGAACTCGTCACCGCCGTAGCGGAACAGGAGCTTCTCGTGCGGCACGATCGGGCGCCAGCGCTGCGAGCAGGCCACGAGGAGCTCGTCGCCGGCGGCATGGCCGCGGGTGTCGTTGATCGTCTTGAAGTGGTCGAGGTCGAACATGATCACCGCGAGCGGCGCGGTGCCGCGGTCCGTCTGGTCGACCGCCTCTTCGAGCCGGCGGATCAGGGCTCGCCGGTTCCCGAGCCCGGTGAGGGGATCCTCCTCCACCCGATCGGCGAGACGTCCCAGCCACGCGACCCATCCGCCGATGCAGATCAGGCCGGTCACGAAGATGACGATCCCCATCGGGTCGATTCCGATATAGGTCGTTGCAGTGAGAGCGCTCGCCACCGCGATGGCCGTATGCGCGACAGCACCGCGCCAGGAGAAGAACGCGGCTCCGGCGATGATCGGCAGGACGTAGACGATCAGCGAGTCGCCGGCCGCAACGGATCCTTTCGACAGCATGGTGGTCGCGGTGATGAGGACGGCTCCACCAGCGACCAGCAGGTGGTACGAGGACCGTGGCCAGTGCCGTCCGGTGGCGAGCAGCGCGATCCCGAGCAGCGCACAGAGGGCGCCGATCGTGTCGACGGCCGCCAGCCGTCCGCCTGTGACGACGTTGTCGCCCGCGGGCAGCAGCGCCGCGATGCCGCCGATGAGATAGAAGAGGCCCGACGCGCGGCCGAGCGTCCCCATCGTGGCCACCGCCGGGGCATGCCGATAGCTACCGGTCGAGGTGCCGGCCTGAGATCGTCTGGTGCGTTTGGCGATGGCCATCGTGGGATGGGATCGGTCGATGTGGGACAGGGGTGAGTCCTTCCAGGAGTGGACCGGCTTGCGCACCCGTACCCGCAATATGGAGCTTCTGTCACGGCCGCAGTGTCCGATTCCCGCTAGATCCCGGCGTGGCGATCGGCGAGGATGGCGTCATGGAACTCGACCTCGACGCCTGCTACCGCGCGGTCTCCTCGCGTGATCGCCGCTTCGACGGCGTCTTCTACACCGCGGTGCGGACGACCGGGATCTACTGCCGCCCGTCGTGCCCGGCGCGCACCCCCGCCGCGGCGAACGTGTCGTTCCACCGCACGGCGGCATCGGCACAGGCGGCCGGCTATCGCGCGTGCAAGCGCTGCCTCCCCGACGCGACCCCCGGGAGCCCGGAGTGGGACGTCGCGGCCTCCGCCGCAGGCCGGGCGATGCGGCTCATCGCCGACGGCGTCGTCGACCGCGAGGGCGTCGAGGGACTCGCTCGCCGGATGGGCTACACGTCGCGCCACCTCGGCCGGCTGCTGGTCGCCGAGCTGGGCGCCGGCCCGTTGGCGCTGGCCCGGGCGCGGCGTGCGCAGACCGCGCGGGTGCTGATCGAGACCACGTCGCTGGGGCTCGCCGACGTCGCCTTCGCCGCCGGCTTCGCCAGCGTCCGGCAGTTCAACGACACCGTGCGCGAGGTGTACGCCACGACGCCCTCGGCGCTGCGCGGTAAGCGTGCACACGGGGCCGATGGCGGGGGCGCGATCGAGCTGCGGCTCGCGGTCCGTACGCCCTTCGCCGGGGCTGCACTGCTGCGCTTCCTCGCCGATCACGCGGTGCCCGGCGTCGAGGTGGTCCGCGACGGCGTCTACGCCCGCGCCCTCGATCTGCCGCACGGTCCCGGCGTGGTCTCCGTCGCGCTGAGCGACCTCGCCGGACCGGGCACGGCGTTCGTCCCGGCCACCTTCCGGCTGAGCGACCTGCGCGACACGTCCGCCGCGCTGGAGCGTGCGCGCCGCATCCTCGACGCCGATTGCGACCCGGTCGCGGTTGGCGCACAGTTGGGCGCGGACCCGGTGCTCGGGGCGCTCGTCTCGGCCGTACCCGGGCTGCGCGTGCCAGGCGCGCCGGACGGTGCCGAGCTCGCCGTCCGCACGATCGTCGGCCAGCAGGTCAGCGTCGTCGGCGCCCGCACCGTGCTGGGCCGGCTGGTCGAGGCGTACGGGGTGCCGTACGACAGTGGCGTCTCGGGCCTCACCCACCTGTTCCCGAGCGCGGAGGTGATCGCGGGCCTGGAGCCTGAGGCACTCCCGATGCCGCGCGCCCGTGGTCGGGCGCTGTCCGGCCTGGCCGAGGCGATCGTGAAGGGCGACGTCATGCTCGATCGCGGCGCCGATCGAGAGGCCGTACGCGCCGCGCTGCTGGCCCTGCCGGGGATCGGGCCGTGGACGGCCGACTACATCGCGCTGCGCGCGCTCGGCCATCCCGACGTCTTCCTGCCGTCCGACCTCGGGCTGCAGCGCGCCCTCGACCGGCTCGGCGCCGCCGGTGCCGAGCCCGACACCTGGCGCCCCTGGCGCTCGTACGCCGCCCTGTATCTCTGGAACTCTCTCGCCGTGGAGGAACGCTGATGTGGACCGTGATCGAATCCCCGATCGGGGAGCTGCGCCTGGTGGAGGACCACGGCGCGATCGTCGCCGTCGACTTCCATCCGTTCGGGTACGCCGACGCGCGTCTGGTCGGGGAGCGCGACGACAGCGTGCCGGTGCTGGTGGAGTGCGCGCGCCAGCTGGGGGAGTACTTCGCCGGCACGCGCACCCGCTTCGAGCTGCCGCTCGCCCCGGTCGGAACGCCGTTCCAGCAGAAGGTGTGGGGCGAGCTGGTCGAGATCGGGTACGGCGAGACGTCCACGTACGGGGGGATCGCCGCCCGGCTGGGCCTCACCGGTCACGGCGCCCGTGCGGTCGGGCTGGCCAACGGCCGCAACCCGATCCCGGTGGTGATCCCGTGTCACCGGGTGATCGGCGCCAACGGGACCCTCACCGGCTACGCCGGCGGCATCGAGCGCAAGCAGTTGCTCCTCGACCTCGAGCGCGACGACGCGGACGCCCTCTTCTGACCCGGAATGGGTAGAGATGACCGCCGAGTTTGCAGAACTTTTCTCCAACCTCGGCGGTCAGTTCTGCAATCTCGGCGCTACTCGGCGGCGCGGCGCAGGGACTCGGAGAGTCGCTCGGCGGCGGCCAGGACGGCGGGGGCGTGCATCTTGCCCGGTTGGCGGGTGAGGCGCTCGAGCGGACCGGAGACGGAGACCGCGGCGATGATCTTGCCGCCGGGGGAGCGGACAGGCGCGGAGACCGAGGCGACGCCGGCCTCGCGCTCCCCGATCGACTGGGCCCAGCCGCGGCGGCGGATGCCGGAGAGTGCGGCGGCGGAGAAGGTGGCGTTCTGCAGGCCGCGGTGCAGCCGCTCCGGGTCCTCCCAGGCGAGCAGCACCTGGGCGGCCGAGCCGGCGCGCATGGTCAGCTGGGAGCCGACCGGGATGGTGTCGCGCAGGCCGGAGGGGCGCTCGGCGGCGGCGACGCAGACGCGGAACTCGCCCTGGCGGCGCCACAGCTGCGCGGACTCGCCGGTGATGTCGCGCAGCCGCGCCAGCACCGGGCCGGCGGTCGCGAGCAGCCGGTCCTCGCCGGCCGCGGCGGAGAGCTCGGCGAGGCGCGGGCCCAGCACGAAGCGGCCCTGCATGTCGCGGGCGACGAGCCGGTGGTGCTCGAGCGCGACGGCGAGCCGGTGCGCGGTCGGGCGGGCCAGGCCGGTCGCAGTGACGAGGCCGGCCAGGGTGGCCGGGCCCGACTCCAGCGCGGTCAGCACCAACGCGGCCTTGTCGAGAACGCCGACTCCACTCGAAGTGTCCATATATCAAGATTAAGGTCTCACGAAGTGGAATCGCAAGCGTCAACCGACGTACCGTGGTGGTGACGGACGCTGTCAAGGCGGACAGCGCCCGGATTCACTTCAAGGAGCGTTGACCATGGGCAAGACCCTGTCGGAGAAGGTGTGGGACGAGCACGTCGTCCGATCGGTTGATGGCGAGCCGGACCTGCTCTACATCGACCTCCACCTCATTCACGAGGTGACCAGCCCCCAGGCGTTCGACGGCCTGCGACTGAGCGGCCGCACGGTCCGCCGTCCCGACCTCACCCTGGCGACCGAGGACCACAACGTCCCGACGCTCAACTGGGACCAGCCGATCGCCGACCCGGTCTCCAAGACCCAGGTCGACACGCTGCGCAAGAACGCCGCGGAGTTCGGCGTGCGCCTGCACCCGCTCGGCGACGTCGAGCAGGGCATCGTCCACGTCGTCGGCCCGCAGCTGGGCCTGACCCAGCCGGGCATGACGATCGTCTGCGGCGACTCGCACACCTCGACCCACGGCGCGTTCGGCTCGATCGCGTTCGGCATCGGCACCTCCGAGGTCGAGCACGTCCTCGCGACCCAGACCCTGCCGCAGGCCAAGCCGAAGACGATGGCCGTCACGGTCAACGGCTCGCTGCCGGAGGGCGTCACCTCCAAGGACCTGATCCTCTACCTGATCGCCCAGACCGGCACCGGTGGCGGCCAGGGCTACATCGTCGAGTACCGGGGCCAGGCCATCGAGGAGCTCTCGATGGAGGCCCGGATGACGGTCTGCAACATGTCCATCGAGTGGGGCGCCAAGGCCGGCCTCATCGCTCCCGACCAGACCACGTTCGACTACATCGAGGGCAAGCCCGAGGCGCCGAAGGGCGCTGACTGGGACGCCGCCGTCGCGCACTGGAAGACGCTGGTCACCGACGCCGATGCGACCTTCGACAAGGAGATCGTGATCGACGCGGCCGACGTCACGCCGTTCGTCACCTGGGGCACCAACCCGGGCCAGGGCGTGCCGCTGGGCGCCAGCGTCCCGTCGCCGGAGGACTTCACGGACCCGTCCGACAAGGTCGCGACCGAGAAGGCGCTGGAGTACATGGGCCTGACCGCCGGCACCCCGATGCGCGAGGTCAAGGTCGACACCGTCTTCGTCGGATCCTGCACCAACGGCCGCATCGAGGACCTGCGCCTCGCCGCCGACATCATCAAGGGCCACAAGGTCGCCGAGGGCACCCGCCTGCTCGTCGTCCCGGGCTCGGTCCGCGTCCGCAACCAGGCGATCGAGGAGGGCCTCGACAAGGTCTTCATCGAGGCCGGTGCCGAGTGGCGCGGTGCGGGCTGCTCGATGTGCCTGGGCATGAACCCGGACACGCTCAACCCGCAGGAGCGCTCGGCCTCGACGTCGAACCGCAACTTCGAGGGTCGCCAGGGCAAGGGCGGTCGTACGCACCTCGTCTCGATCCCCGTCGCCGCTGCGACCGCCGTCCGCGGCACCCTGTCCTCGCCCGCCGACCTGGCCCCGGCCAACGCCTGATCTAGGAGTCACTGATCATGGAGAAGTTCACCTCGCACACCGGCGTCGGCGTCCCGCTCAAGCGCTCGAACGTCGACACCGACCAGATCATCCCGGCGGTCTACCTCAAGCGCGTCACGCGCTCGGGCTTCGAGGACGGCCTGTTCTCGGCCTGGCGCAACGACCCGTCGTTCGTCCTCAACCAGGACGCCTACAAGGCCGGCACCGTCCTCGTCGCGGGCCCGGACTTCGGTACGGGATCCTCGCGTGAGCACGCCGTCTGGGCGCTGCAGAACTACGGCTTCAAGGTCGTGCTCTCGGCCCGCTTCGCCGACATCTTCCGCGGCAACTCCGGCAAGGCCGGCCTGCTCGCCGCGCAGGTCGAGGAGAGCGTGATCGAGCAGATCTGGGCCTACCTCGAGGCCAACCCGGGCGCCGAGGTCTCCGTCGACCTCGAGGCCCGTGAAGTCAGCGTCGGTGACAACGGTTCTGTTCTTCGGGCCCCGATCCAGGTCGACGACTACACCCGCTGGCGCCTGCTGAACGGTCTCGACGACATCAGCCTCACCCTGCAGAACGAGGCCGACATCACCGCCTTCGAGGCCGGGCGTCCGGCCTTCAAGCCGGTCACGCAGCACGCCTGATCGAATCTCGACCTAGGAGCGCTGGAGCCACGTCGTGGCTCCTGCGCTCCTGCGTTGAAGACAGGTCGTCCGATCCGGCTCGTCGCAGGGTCGGGCCGGACGGAGCGACTTCTTACTCGGTCCGCAGGTGGGCCGGATCGGCCGCGCGCACGGTCCAAGGACGCACGACCCGTACCGCCGCCAGCACGGCCACCCAGCACAGGGCGGCGACCAACGTCAGGCCGACGATCGTGCAGGCGAACCACACGAAGCTCGGCCCGCCGACCGGGCCGAGCCCGTAGACGACGCTGCCGAGGAGCGTTCCGATGAGAGCCATCGGGAGTGCGACGAGCCCGGTCTCCCAGCGCTGTGCTGTGATCAGGGTGTCGACCGGAACGCCGAGCGCGGTGAGCGAGGCGACCGAGCGTCGGTGGTCGAGCAGCGACTCGACGGAGTGGACGGCGAGCGAGCCGACCACGACCACGAGAGCGCCGAGCAGGCAGACGGCCACCAGGGCCACGGGGGCGAGGTAGTACCCGTCGTCGTCGTTCTGCATCGCCATCACGTCGGCGACGAAGGCGGACGCTCCACCTGCGACCAGGCCGATGCCACCCACCGCAGCCGCTGCCCGTGCCGCAGGCCGGGGCTCGGCGACCAGACGGGACGCGGCGAGCAGCACAGGTCCCGTGCGTGCGCGTCGCGCGACGATGCGTCCTGCGGTGAAGGCCAACCAGGGCGCGAGCGCCATCACTCCGAGGAGGGCCAAGGCGATCGCCACCAGAGCGCCCGCCATGCCGAGGGTGTGCGCCTGCGGACCGTCGACCCTCATGGCAGCGAGACCGGACACCACCGCGAGGGCCAGAGCGAGGGCGCCCCAGGGGCGCGGTGCCGGCGCCGCTGCGCGGCGGGTGACGCCCAGTGGCGTCACGATGACCCGCCGGCTGGCAAGCGCGCCGACCGCGACGCCGAGAAGCGTGACGCCGAGGATGACCAGCAGCGTCTCCCACCAGGCCGGCGCGACCGTGGTCGGGATCAGGTGAACGGCGTGCGATGGATACTCGCCGAACCGGGTGCCGCCGAAGCACAGGCGCAGCAGGCGGTAGAGGCCCAGACCGAGGATCGATCCCGCAAACACCGGGATCCCTACCTCGATCGCGCCGATCCGGCGGACCTCGGCCGGCGTGGCGCCCGCCAGGCGCAGCGCGGCGAGCCGCCGTTCGCGCGCGGACGTCCCGAGCCGCACCACCTGGTGGAGCAGCAGCAGGGGAGGGATGATGAGAAGCGCCGCGCCGAACGCGTAACCGCCGCGCGTGCCCGGGTCGGTGATGACGGCCAGGAGCCGCTCCTCAGGCTGGGCGGGAAGGCGCAGAACGGCGAGGGTCACGAGGAGCAGTCCGGAGACCACCGCCGTGCAGGCTGCCAGGAGGGCCGGTCGCGCCCACCCGCGGGCGAAGGCGAGGCGCCACGCCAGGCGGATCACGCGATGACTCCGTCCCGCAGGAAGATCTCGCGGTCGGCGCGGGCCGCGACCCGATTGTCGTGCGTCACCATCACGACCGTGGCGTCGTTGTCGCGGGCAGCGCCGAGGAGGGTCTTGAGGAGGTGCTCGCCACCGACCGTGTCGAGAGCGCCGGTGGGCTCGTCGGCGAAGATCACCCGAGGGCCGGTGACGAGGGCGCGTGCCGCTGCGACGCGCTGGGCCTCCCCGCCGGAGAGCTCCCCGGGCAGTGCGTCGGCCAGGTCGAGCGCACCGAAGCGCTCCAGCTGTCCGAGTGCGAGCCGTCGCGCCGCGGCTCGGTCGTGCCGCTCGAGGAGGAGTGGCAGCGCGACGTTCTGGGCGGCGGTCAGCTCGGGCACGAGCTGACCGAACTGCAGCACCACCCCGAACTGCCGACGGCGCAACCGGGTGCGGTGCGCCTCACCGAGGTCGTCGAGACGGGCGCCGTCGTAGGCGATCTCGCCCGCCTCCGGGCGGATCAGGCCGGCGAGCGCGAGGAGGAGGGTCGACTTGCCGCTGCCCGACGGGCCGCTGATGGCGACGACCTCGCCTGCCCCGATGGTGAGACTCACGCCGCGCAGCGCCTCGGTGCGGCCGTAGGCCTTGCGCACACCCCGTGCCTCGAACTGGATCTCGCTCATGCCTTTGCCTCTCCTCGGTGGGTGACCTGGTGCGCGTCGGCCACCCGCGCTGCTGCTGCTTCCAGCCACCTCAGGTCCGCATCGAGGTGGAAGATCGTGTGGTCGACCGCGATCCGCGCGGTCGTGTCGCTCACCGAGGCCTGCAGCGCGAGGAGCTCGCGCATCCGGCCGAGGTGGACCGTCCGCTGGCGCTGCAGGTAGTCGGCGGCGTCCGTGCCGCGCCACAGGGCTGTCACGGTCTTGCGGACGAGCTCGTCAGCGGCGTACGGGCCAGCCGGCTCGGTGGCCTCGAGCCAGCTCGCGAGCTCCGTGCGGCCGGCGTCGGTCAGGGCATAGACCGTGCGCTCGGGTCCGCCCTCCTGCACCGTCTCGACGATCTCCACGAGGTGGTCGCGCTGAAGGCGCTGGAGTGCGGAGTAGACCTGCCCGTACGGCATCGCCTTGGTCGCGGGGAAGCGCTCGTCGTGGGCCCGCTTCAGGTCGTAGCCGTGCGCCGGGCCGTCGGCGAGCACGCCGAGAAGGACATGCGAGACACCCATGGCGGCGACTATACACAGAGTGCATACACCGAGTGAATAGGGAGAACGTCAGTCGGGGGGACTGGTCGCCCAGCTTCGGCGCTGCCAGTCGGCCGGGAGCTTCCCGATCACGGTGCAGGCGCTGTGGTCGGTGGCGCAGCGGATGAGCGAGGGCTCGTTGGCGACCGTCGCGGCGCCGACGACATAGGCATCCGACTCGAAGCCGAGCCACTGCAGGATCGTGAAGTCGGTGGGCGGCGGCCGGTGGGTCTGGCGATCGCCATCGAGCCTGATGATCTGCGGACCGGCCGCTCCGTCGACGGCCAGTACGGTGCCGTCCGGCGACCACCGCGTGCTGCGCAGGTCGACGTCGGTCAATCCGGGAATCGGCCGAGGCTCGCCATCGCTGGCGAACGTGACGGCAGCTCCGCCCTCGGTGAGCGCGCCGTTCGGCGGGTACGCACCGCCGAAGTCGAGCGGGACGTGCAGCTGGACGGGCGCCTTCATCGTCGGCTCCCACATCCACCAGCCGTCGCCGCCCTTCGCCGCCTGGTTCCAGTAGACGCGGCCGCTGTTGTTGACGGCGAACACGGTCACCGAGTCGCCGCCGCCGGTCCAGTTGGCGAAGGCGGCGTCGAGGTCGACGTGGCCGATCTCTTCCTGGCCCTCCGCGTCGTAGTCCGTGATCCGCGACGTGTTCTGGGTCGGGTGGGTGAGTACGGCGATCTTCGTGCCGTCGGATGAGATCGTCGGCTGGAACCAGCCCTGCCAGGGCCGCCGACTTCCACCCCATGGGGCGCCGAACGGCTCAACGGTGCCATCCGTGGCCCAGACGCGCGACCAGCGCTCGGACTTGGGGTTCCAGACGATCGTGGTGTCGGCGCTGCTGATCATCCTGATCGGCCTGGGGTCGACGGTCACGGTCCGGTGACCGAAGTGCACGTCCCTGCCGTCGAGGTAGGGCAGCGTGGTGGGCGTGGTCGGGATGCCCGTCGCATCCGGCGACGGGTGCGTCCGGTGCGCAGGCGCCGGCCCATCGGTGCGATGGTGATCCGCGATCGTGAGCGGCACGGTCACGGCGACGACGGCCACGGCCGCCGCCGCTGCGGACCACACCGCCGTACGGCGACGCCGCGCCTGCTGGAGCGAGCGGCCCTGGGCGACCACCGCTACCAGTGGCAGCGGCGGCACCTCGGCATCGGTCGCGGTCGTGGCGAAGAGCGAGGACAGGTCCTGAGTGAGCTGATTGGTCATGAGGTCACCTCCTGCTGGCCGAGACGGGTGCGGAGCGTGCGTAGGGCGTCGTGGGCTTGCGACTTCACGGTGCCGAGCGACACTCCGAGGACCTGGGCGGTCTCGGCCTCGGTGAGGTCCTCGTAGAACCGCAGGACCAGCACGGCCCGTTGGCGTGGCGGCAGCTGCACGACCTGGCGCCAGAGGTCGAGGCGTTCGCCGGGATCGATGCCGACCGGTACGGCTTCGGGGGCGGCCGGCACCGCGACCAGGGCGCGGCGGGCTCCGCGCCGTCGGTCGGTGGTCAGCTCGTTGACCAGCATCCGCCGGACGTAGGCGTCGGGTGAGTCGGCCCGGCGCACCGTGGTCCAGGCAGCGAAGACCTTGACCAGCGTCTGCTGCGCCAGGTCCTCCGCCTCGGCGGTGTTGCCGGTGAGCAGCAGCGCGGTGCGGTAGATCGTCGGCCACCGCGCTGACGCGTACTCCTCGAACTCCATCCCGCCTCCTGCCGTTTCGCCCCTGACATCCTCTTGACGCCACGGCAGCCTCGCAGGGTTGGGTCAGCCAGGAAACGAGTTCAGCGCGCCGTCCGCCCTGTGGTGAGCACCCCTGCTCGGCCCAAAGCGGTGTTGGCAGGACCCGGTGTGTCGTAGCCGACGGAAATTCGCCTGCTCATCCGTAGTGCGTTCGCGCGGGGTTCTCTAGGGTGGCGAGCAGGTGCGCCGAGCATTCCGGTCTCGGCCTGGCAGGTGAAAGGCTGATCGTGAAGAGGTCTCAGCTCATCGACGCGCTCGCTGCGCGGTACGAGGGGAACAAGAAGCTCGCCGCCGAGGCGCTCGACTCGGTGGTCGACACCATCACCCGCGAGGTCGCCCGTGGCGAGAAGGTCGTGATCAAGGGCTTCGGCACCTTCGAGCGCGTGCTCCCCAAGAAGGACGCCACCAAGTCCGCGAAGACCGGCAAGGGCAAGAAGGCGGCGCCCCCGAAGAAGGCGAAGCGCTCCTTCATCCCGCAGTTCAAGGCCGCGACCGAGCTGACCGGCGTGGTCTCGGGCGCGATCAAGCTGCCCAAGCTGCCGACCGCGGCGAACGCCCGCAAGTCCGCTGACAAGGCCGCGGACCGGGCGAACGCTCGCGCCGAGAAGCTCGCCGGCCAGGTCGAGGCGGCCGTCGAGGCTGCCGAGGCCCAGATGACGAACGCCACCGCACGTCGCACGCCGGCCGCGAAGACCACGGCCGCCAAGAAGGCCCCGGCCAAGAGCGCTGCTCCGGCGAAGAAGGCGGCCACGGTCAAGAAGGCCACCGCCACCAAGGCCACGCCCGTACGGAAGGCGACCGCGACCAGCTCAACCGCCTCCAAGGCCGCTGCGGCGAAGACGTCGGTCGCCAAGAGCACGGCTGCCAAGAAGGCGACCGCGTCCACGTCCACGGCTGCGAAGTCCACGGCTGCCAAGAAGGCGACCGCGTCCACGTCCACGGCTGCGAAGTCCACGGCTGCCAAGAAGGCGACCGCGTCCACGTCCACGGCTGCGAAGTCCACGGCTGCCAAGAAGGCGACCGCGTCCACGTCCACGGCTGCGAAGTCCACGGCTGCCAAGAAGGCGACCACGGCGAGCAAGACCGCCGCGCCCGCCGCCAAGAAGACCACCGCCACGAAGACCACCGCTACGAAGTCCGCCGCCACCAGGACGGCGTCGACCGCGAAGAAGACCACCCCGGCGCAGACCAGCACGACCGCCGCCAAGAAGTCCCCCGCCAAGAAGGCTCCGGCTCAGAAGACGCCGGCCAAGAGCGCTGCCCCGGCCGCCACACCGGCGCCGGCCCCGACCGAGGTCCCGCCTGCGGCTCCGGTCCAGAAGCCGGCCGCCGCGCCGACGCAGACCCCGGCGCCGGCCCCGACCCAGGTGCCGCCCGCCGCGCCGTCGACCGACTCCTGATCCGACGCACACGAACCGGGTCGTCCCTCACGGGGCGGCCCGCTTCGGCACGTCGGCTAGCCGAACAGCAGATCCGCCCGGGCGGCGACGAGCGTCGTACGGGGGCCGAGCCCCAGCGGCACGGCGGTCCTCAGATCCTCGAGCGTGTCGACGTCGTGGCGCAGGGAGGCCAGCTCGCCGTCGAGTGCCTTCGACGCCTCGGCGTGCAGGGCCGCCGAGCCGACCCCGTAGCGTGGAACGAACAGGTCCGCCGGCGCGGTGTAAAGGGTCGTGCCGGTGCCGGCCGCGTCGGCGACGAAGCAGGCGCCATCGGTCCCGGCGACCCGGGCGAGCGCCGCGTCCAGATCCGCAGGTCGCAGCGCGGGCAGGTCGCCGCACAGTGCGACGGGCTGTGAGGCCGGCCAGCGACGTACGGCCTCGCGAGCAGCCAGCGCGAGCGATCCGTTGAGGTCGCCTGTCACGCCGTCGGGGATCGCAGCGCAGCCGAGCTCCATCAGCGCGGCCGCGAACGCGTCGTCGTCGGTGACCGCCAGGACGTGCGCGACCGCCTCGGAGGCCAGACAGGACGCGGCGGTGTCGAGAGCGAAGGCGCTCGCGAGCGCGACGCGCGTCGCGTCGGGCACGCCGACGAGGCGGGACTTGCCGCGCGCGGGCGGCTTGACCGGGAGCAGGACGACGAAGGACATCGGGACCATCCTCCAACACCAGCCACGTGATGCGGCGACGGACCGGTAACCTCCTGGCTCGTGGGCAAGTACCGGAAGCTTCAGGGCGAGCAGGGATGGGCGTGGGGTGTCGCCGTGGCGATCCTCAAACCGATCCTGCTCGCGACCACGAAGCAGGACTGGACCGGCGCGGAGAAGATCCCGGAGAAGGGCGGCGCGATCATCGCGCTGAACCACATCTCCCACGTCGACCCGTTGACCGCCGCCCACATGGTCTGGGACTACGGCCGCGAGTCGCGCTACCTGGCGAAGGCGGGCCTGTTCAAGAACAAGCGCTTCGGCGACTTCCTGCGCGCGGCCGGCCAGATCCCGGTGGACCGCTCCGCCGGCGCGGGTGCGTTCAAGGAGGCGGTGGCCGCGGTCAACGCCGGCGAGATCGTCGTGGTCTACGTCGAGGGCTCGATCACCAAGGACCCCGGCGGCTGGCCGATGGTGGGGAAGTCGGGTGCCGCCCGCATCGCCCTGGAGACCGGCGCCCCCGTCCTGCCGGTCGGCCAGTGGGGCGCCCAGGAGCTGCTCCCGGCCTACGCCAAGAAGCCCAACCTCAAGGGCCGCAAGACCATCACCATGCGCGTCGGCGACCCCGTACTGCTCGACGATCTGCGGGCGCAGGGCGCGACCCCCGAGACCGTCCAGGAGGCGACCGACCGGATCATGGCCGCGATCGTCGGGCTGGTCGAGGAGATCCGCGGCGAGAAGGCCCCGGCGGAGCGCTTCGACCCCCGTCAGCACGGTATGAACCGCACCGGCAACCCGAACGCGAAGCACAAGGAGCAGGGATGACGAAGGTCGCAGTCTTCGGCGCGGGATCGTGGGGTACGGCCTTCTCGGTCGTGCTCGCCGACGCGGGCAACGAGGTCAGCCTGTGGGCGCGTCGCTCCGAGGTGGCCGAGGAGATCAACCGCACCCGCCGCAACGCCGAGTACCACCCCGACGTCGAGCTCCCGGCGAGCATCACCGCCACCCACGACGTCCAGGAGGCGGCCGCGGGCGCCGAGGTCGTGGTGCTGGCGACGCCGTCGCAGACGTTGCGTACGAACCTCTCGTCCTGGGCTCCCCACCTGCCGGCGGACGCGGTCTTCATCTCGCTGATGAAGGGCGTCGAGCTCGGCACGCTCAACCTGATGAGCGAGGTGATCGCGCAGGAGACCGGCGCCGGTCCCGAGCGGATCGCCGTCGTCTCCGGCCCCAACCTGTCGGCTGAGATCGCCCGCCGGGAGCCGGCCGCCGCCGTGGTCGCCTGCGCCGACGAGACCGTCGCGGTACGGCTGCAGGAGATCATCCACACGCCGGCGTTCCGCCCGTACACCTCCACCGACGTGCTCGGCTGTGAGCTGGGCGGCGCGTACAAGAACGTGGTCGCGCTCGCCGTCGGCATGGCCGTCGGCCTCGGCTTCGGTGACAACTCGACCGCCTCGGTGATCACCCGCGGGCTGGCCGAGACCGCCCGCCTGGCGATCCGGATGGGCGCCGACCCGATGACCCTGATGGGGCTGGCCGGCCTCGGCGACCTCGTCGCCACCTGCTCCTCGCCGCTCTCGCGCAACCGCACCTTCGGCGAGAAGCTCGGCCGCGGGATGACCGTCGCGGAGATCACCGGGGGCACCCACCAGGTCGCCGAAGGCGTCAAGTCGTGCCAGTCGCTGCGCGAGCTCGCCGCCAAGCACGGCGTGGACGCGCCGCTGGCGCAGTACGTCGACGAGGTCGTCGCCGGTCGGATGACCGCCGCCGAGATGATGGACGCCGCCCTCGGCCGTCCGACCAAGGCGGAGACGGCGTAGGAAGCGCCCTGTGCGGGAACCTTCGCCTCGGATCGCGGCCGCACCGGCCGATGGCAGCGAGGACCATACCGAGCTCCCGTGAGGACACGATGACGCAGGACCGCACCGAACTCGATCACGTCCTCGCACACGGGCGGATCAGGGCCGTCTACCAGCCGATCGTCGAGCTCGCCTCCGGCACGGTGGTGGGCTACGAGGCCCTCGCTCGGGGCCCTCGGGGGAGCTCCCTCGAGCGACCGGACCACCTCTTCAGCGCCGCGCGCGACGCGGGCCGTGTCGCCGATCTCGACTGGGCGTGCCGCACGGCGGCACTCGCCGGTGCCGAGGCCGCCGGACTGGGCTCGCCGTACACGCTGTTCATCAACGTCGAGCCGGCCGCGCTCGCGACGCCGATGCCCGCCGCGTTCGCTCTTCTCGCTGAGCGCCTGGCGGGTCGCCTGCCGGTCGTCGTGGAGTTCACCGAGCGGGCACTCGCCGCCGATCCCGCCGGCCTGCTCGCCGCGGCCGACGCGGCACGCGGGTTCGGCTGGCGCATCGCCGTGGACGACATCGGCGCCGAGCCGGCCTCCCTGGCGCTGATGCCGTTCCTCGCGCCGGACGTGCTCAAGCTCGACCTCAGCCTGGTGCAGCAGCGCACGACCATCGAGGTCGCCGAGGTGATCAGCGCGGTCAACGCCCAGGCCGAGCGCACCGGGGCGACGGTGCTTGCCGAAGGCATCGAGACGCCGGAGCACGAGCGGCTGGCGATCGAGATGGGCGCACGTCTCGGCCAGGGCTGGCTCTTCGGCCGGCCGGGTGAGCTCCCGCAGCAGGACAGCGCCGACTCCGACCCCCTGACGCCGGTGGCGCCGCTGCCCTCGTCGCGGTGGCGGCGCATCGACACGCCGTACGAGCTGGTGGCGCGCTCACGCGCCGTGCAGCGGGCGACCAAGCCGTTGCTCGTGGCGATGAGCAAGCACCTCGAGCGTCAGGCGCTGGCGCTGGGTGCGCCGGCCGTGGTGGCGGCGACCTTCCAGCAGGCGCGGCAGTTCACGCCGGCCACCGCGCGCCGCTACACGGAGCTGGCGCGCTCGGCAGCGCTCGTCGTCGCCCTGGGCGAGGCGATGCCCCCGTCCCCGGCGTCGGGCGTCGTCGGTGCGCCAATCGACGCGGGCGACCCGATCGTCGAGGAGTGGAGCCTGGCCGTCGTCGGCCCTCACTTCGCGGGCGCGGTCCTCGCTCGCGACCTGGGCGACCCGGCATCGGACGCGGAGCGCCGCTTCGACTACGTCGTGACCTACGACCGCGACCTGGTGGTGGCCGCCGCAGCGGCTCTCCTGCGTCGGGTCGCGCCCGCCAGGGCCCAGCGCCCGGAGATGGCCTGAGGAGCTGGGTCGGATCCGCGGGCCGGCGCCGACCGACTACGGCGTCGATGACGACGGCGGCGGCGAGCCGGCCGCGCCCGTGTCGGGCTCGCCGGCCGGTTCGCGCCGCAGGATGAGCACGGCCCGGTCGTCCTCGCCACGCGGGACGTCGGCCAGGATGCGCGCGGGAGCCCCGCGGAAGCCGGGGGCGACCACGTCGCGCGCGATCACGCGCAACGCGTCGATGCCGTCATCGATGTCGGCGCCGCGCGCCTCGACGACGCCGTCGGTGTAGAACATCAATGCGTCGCCCGGCTCGAGCACCCCGTGGGTGTCCTCCATCGCCGGGTGGTCGGTGAGTCCCAGAGCGGCGCCCCGGGCACCGTCGACCACCCACTCGCGCCCCCCGGAGCACCAGCGCAGCGCGGGTGGGTGCCCGGCGCTGCGGATGCAGTACGACCCGTCGGCCAGCCGGATGTTGACGTGCACCGCGGTGACGAAGCTGTCGACGCGGCAGCGGCGCAGGACGTAGTCGTTGAGCGCGGTCATCACCTGCTCGACCGGCAGGGCGTCGACCAGGGCCCCGAGCGCGCCGGCGAACTGGACGGCGTCGGGCATCGCGGCCGGTCCGTGCCCACAGGCGTCGACCAGCACCATCTGCAGCGCGTCGTGGGTCACGTCGGCGACGAAGAAGTCGCCGCCGTACTCGAAGCCGTCGGAGGGGATCATCGACGACTCCACGTGCCAGCCCGGCGGCAGCGGTGGCACCTGGCTCTGGTGCTGAAGGCGCTCGCGGAGCGCGGCGAGGAAGGCCTCGCTGCGCTCATCGGCGACCAGTTGCGCCCATCGCTCCAACACCATGTCTCAGAGTAAACAGTGCGAGTGGACAGGGGTTATGGGCCCAAGGTCCCTGGTCGCCTAGACACCCCGGCTCATCCAGACGGAGTCCTGCTCGCTCAGACCGTGGCGTGCGTAGAAGCGGCGGGCGGCGTCGTTGGCGCGCTCGGTCTCGAGGAAGAGCGTGCGGCAGCCGGCCTCGCGGGCCGCGCCGATGACGTGCTCCAGGAGCTCGGCGCCGAGCCCGTCGCCACGGCGGGCGGTGAAGATCTCGTCGATCAGCCCCTCGCGCCCGCCGGACTCCAGGCCCCATCCCCAGGTCAGGACGGCATAGCCGAGAGGCGCCGGCGGGTCGCCGGCGCACACCAGCCAGACCTGCCCGTACGTGTCATCGGCCAGCAGTGGCGCCAAGGCGCCCAGCACGTGCGCCTCGTCGTACGGGTGCCCGTCCTCGACGTAGAACGCCCGGATCAGGCCGAGCAACGCCTCGGTGTCGGATGCGCCCGCCCGGCGGATCATCGGACGACTCAGAGACGGTCGAGGGCGCCGGCGAGATCGGCCCACAGGTCATCGACGTCCTCGATGCCGACGCTGAGCCGGATCAGGCCCTCGGGGACGTTCTGGTCCTCCGTCTTCCAGCGCCGGCGACGCTCGAACGTCGACTCGACCCCGCCCAACGACGTCGCGTGCACCCACAGGTCCGTCGCATGGGTGACGGCCTCGGCGGCCTCGGCCGTCCGCAGCACGATCGCGAGCATGCCGCCGAAGCCCGGGTAGCGGACCTCCTCGACGGCCGGGTGCTCGGCGAGACGGGCGGCGAGGTCGGCCGCGTTGGCCGCGGCCCGCTCGACCCGCAGCGAGAGCGTGCGAAGACCGCGCAGGGCCAGCCAGGCCTCCATCGTGCCGGGGATCGCGCCGATCAGGTCGCGGCGGCCCTTGAGCACGTCCCACAGCGCTCGGCCCTCGTCGGTGTCCGGTACGACGATCGCGCCCATCACGGCGTCCGAGTGCCCGGCGAGGTACTTGGTCGCGGAGTGCACCACGATGTCCGCGCCGAGCGCGAGGGGCTGCTGGAGCAGGGGAGTGGCGAAGGTGTTGTCGACCACCACCTGGACACCGGCGTCGTGCGCGGCGGCGATGAGCGCGGGCAGGTCGGCGAGCGCCATCCCCGGGTTGGTGGGCGACTCGATCCACAGCAGGGCGACGTCGTCGTCGAGCGCCGCGACGACGCCCGCGGTGTCGGTGATGTCGACGAGCCGCGCGGTCAGCCGGCCGCGCGCCTCGAGGTCGGCCAGCTGCCCGATCGTGCCCTGGTAGGACTGACCCGCCACGACGACCGAGTCGTTGACCAGGTCGAGGATGGTCGCGACCGCGGACAGGCCGCTGGCGAAGGTGAGCGCCTTGCCGCCCTCGAGGGCGCCCAGTGCCTCCTCGAAGGCCGACCAGGTGTCGTTGGCGTAGCGCCCGTACTCCTTGTCCCCGCCGGCGACGTAGGTCGACGCCATCGTGATCGGGACGTTGAGCGCCTGGTCGATCTCGCGGGGAGGGCGCCCGGCGTGGACGGCGACGGTCGCGGGCTTGATCTGGTCGGCCATGGCAACACACTAGGGGAGCGGGTGAGTGACGGCGCGGGCTAGGGTTTGGCACCATGATCGCCCTGACCCTCCCCGAGATCGCGGCCATCACCGGCGGGACCCTCGAGGGGGCGGATCGTCCGGTCGTGGTCGACGGCCCGGTCGTCATCGACGGTCGCGAGGCCGGCCCCGGGAGCCTCTTCGTCGCGTTCGCCGGCGAGCGCACCGACGGTCATCTCCACGTCCCGCAGGCGGCCGCCGGGGGCGCCGTCGCCGTCCTCGGGACCCGGGCCACCGAGCTGCCGACGATCGTCGTCGCCGACGTCCAGGCGGCGCTCCAGGCGCTGGCCGCCGCGGTCGTCGCGCGGGTCCGTGACGCAGGCGGCCTGACCGTCGTCGGCATCACCGGATCGCAGGGCAAGACCTCGGCCAAGGACCTGCTCGCCGCCGTGCTGGCGAGCGCCGCGCCGACGGTGGCCACGCGTGGCTCGTACAACAACGAGATCGGGATGCCGCTCACCGCGCTGCGGGTCGACGCGTCGACCCGCTACCTGGTCCTGGAGATGGGCGCCCGCGGCAAGGGGCACATCGCCGAGCTGGCCGCGATCGTCACCCCCGACATCGGGATGGTGCTCAACGTCGGGCACGCGCACATCGGGGAGTTCGGATCGCGCGAGGCGATCGCCGAGGCGAAGGGCGAGCTGGTCGAGGCCGCCACCTCGGTCGCGGTCCTCAATGCCGACGACCACCGGGTCGCCGCGATGGCGGCGCGTACCCATGCCCGGGTGCTCACCTTCGGGCGCGAGCAGGAGGCGGACGTACGGGTCGAGGACCTGACGCTCGACCGGCTCGGCCGGCCCTCCTTCACGCTGGTGGCGTCGGGAGCCACGGTGCCGGTGACGCTCAAGCTGGTCGGTGCCCACCAGGCCCTCAACGCCGCTGCCGCGGCCACCGCGGCGATGGCCGCCGGGCTCACCCCCGCGCAGATCGGCGCGGCGCTCGCCGAGGTCGAGACACTCTCCAAGTGGCGGATGGAGCTGCACGAGCTGAGCTCGGGCGTGATCGTGCTCAACGACGCCTACAACGCCAACCCCGACTCGATGCGCGCCGGGCTCGATGCGCTCGCGGCGATCGGCGAGGACCCCGACGTCCGCCGCACGATCGCCGTGCTGGGCGAGATGAAGGAGCTCGGCTCCGAGGCGGAGGAGGCCCACCTCGCGATCGGCGGCTACGCCGTCGAGCTGGGCATCGACCGGATCGTGGTGGTGGGGGAGGCGGCGAGCGGGATCGCGACCGGTGCGGGCGCACGCGCCACCGCGCTGCCCAACAACGCCGCCGCCGTCGCGTACCTGCGCGCGCAGGTCACCGACGGTGACGCGGTTCTCTTCAAGGCGTCCAACGGCGCGCGCCTGTACGACGTTGCCGAGGCCCTTCTCTAGCGCGCTGCGTGCCCGGGGTCGCTCACTCGCTGCCGGCGCCTGAGCTTCTGCCTCGCTCGCGGTGGCCCGCACTCGCTCCTCTAATCTTCTCGGCATGTCGTCTGAGCAGCAGCGCAAGGTCCGGGTCGCCCTCCTCTTCGGCGGCCGCTCCGGCGAGCACTCGATCTCGGCAGCCACCGCCGCCGGCGTGATGAAGGCGATCGACCGCGACAAGTACGACGTCGTACCGGTCGGCATCTCCCGTGAGGGCCAGTGGGTGCTGGCCGGCGACGACCCGAGCGCCCTCGAGCTCAAGGCCGACCGGCTGCCGGAGGTCACCGCGGACTCCGGCCGCGCCGTCACCGGCCTCAGCGAGGTCGGCGACGTCGACGTTGTCTTCCCGCTGCTCCACGGCCCGTTCGGCGAGGACGGCACCATCCAGGGACTGCTGGAGATGGCCGACGTACGCTACGTCGGCTGCGGCGTGCTCGCCTCGGCCGTCGGCATGGACAAGCACTACATGAAGCTCGTCTTCGCCGGCCACGGCCTGCCCGTCGGCCCTTACGTGGTGATCCCGCCCGGTGCCTGGGAGCGCAGCCAGAGCGAGATCACCAAGCGGGTCAGCGACGAGCTGCGCTTCCCGGTCTACGTGAAGCCTGCCCGCGCCGGCTCCTCCCTCGGCGTCACCCGCGTCGACGAGATCTCCGAGCTCGCCGCCGCTGTCGAGGAGGCCGCCTTCCACGACCCGAAGGTGCTCGTCGAGCAGGGCCTCGAGGGGCGCGAGATCGAGTGCGCCGTGCTGGGCGGTCGCGGCGGTGCTGCCCCGCGCGCCTCGGTCCCCGGCGAGATCGTGGTCGATCACGCGGAGGCCGAGTTCTACGATTTCGAGGCCAAGTACCTCTCCGCATCCCAGGCCCGCACCGAGTGCCCGGCCGACCTCCCCTCCGACGTCGCGGAGAAGGTGCGCGACATCGCCGTACGGGCCTTCGAGGCGGTCGGTGGCGAGGGCATCTCCCGCGTCGACGTCTTCGTCACCGATGCCGGCGATGTCACGATCAACGAGATCAACACGATGCCCGGATTCACCCCGATCTCGATGTACCCGAAGATGTGGGAGGCCTCCGGGATCTCCTACCCGCAGCTGATCGACGAGCTCATCCAGCTCGCCCTCGAGCGTCCCCTCGGCCTCCGCTGACTCGGCCGTCCCGCACCGCCGACTCGGCCGTCCCGCACCGCTGACTCGGCCCTTAAACAGGTTGAGTCGGCCGTCGGACTCCACTGAGATGGCTCGCATGCCTGTGGTGGTTCGGCGAGTGACCCGTGACGAGTGGCGCGAGGTCAAGGCACTGCGTCTCGACGCGCTGAAGGACGACGCGGCCCCGATCGCCTTCCTCGAGACGTACGACGGCGCGGCCGCTGAGGCCGACGACTTCTGGCAGGGCCGCGCGGCCCGGTCGAGCCAGGGCCCGACGGTGGCGCAGTTCGTTGCGAGCGATCCCTCGACGGGTCGCTGGATCGGCACTGCCACCGGCCTGCGGGAGGAGCCGGGCGCCGACTACTTCGAGGGTCAGCCGATCGAGCAGCTCCAGGCCCACGTCGTCGGCGTCTGGGTGCACCCCGACCACCGGGGAGCGGGTGCCTTCGAGTCCCTGCTCGCCGCGATCCAGGCGTGGGCCTCAGCGAACGGCGTCGAGCGGCTTCGGCTCTATGTGCACGCTGACAACCACCGCGCCCGGGCGACGTATCGCCGTTGCGGATTCACCGAGAGCGGCCGCTCGTTCACCGGGAAGATCGGTCAGGAGATCGAGATGGCCCGCGTGCATGGCTGACTCGGCCGTCGGACACGGCTGACTCGGCCCCCGCGCATGCCTTGACTCGGCCGTCGGGCACGGCGGTGCTGGAGGGCCGAGTCGGCGGTGCCGGAGGGCCGGGTCAGCGGGGCCGGAGGGCCGGGTCGGCGGTGCTGGAGGGCCGGGTCGGCGGTGCTGGAGGGCCGGATCGGCGGTGCCGGAGGGCCGGGTCAGCGGGCGAGGGCCCGCTCGACCAGGGCCTTGGTGACCGCGCCGAGCGACGTGCCGGCCTGGGTGCAGGCGAACGGGAAGACCGAGGTCTCGGTCGAGCCCGGGGTGACAGCGGTCTCGAGCAGCACGAAGGACCCGTCGGGGGAGACGATGAAGTCCGAGCGCGACAGGTCGCGCAGGCCCAGCACCCGGTGGGCCGTACGAGCGGTCTCGCGCAGCTCCTCCAGCAGCTCCTCGGGCAGGCTCGGCACCGACAGCCCGACGAACTCGGCGGTGTAGCGCGCGGCGAAGTCGAACTCGTGGCCCTTGGTGAAGTCGATCGCGATCGGGTCCAGCGAGATCAGGCCCTCGTCGCTCTCCAGCACGACCACCGAGACGTCGACGCCCTTGTAGAAGCGCTCGATGAGCGCGTCGTCGTGGTAGGCGTACGTGCCGACCAGGGCCGACGGCAGCTCGCCGAGGCCGTCGACGCCGCTGACGCCGAGCGCGGACCCGCCCTGCGAGGGCTTCACCACGACCCGCTCGCCGAGCCGGTCGAGGACATGCTCCATCAGCGCGGTGGGGCCGATGTCGCGGAAGGTCTGCGCCGACAGGCCGACCGAGTCCGGCACGGGGATCCCCGCACGGCGCAGGAGCTCGCGTGAGGTGCCCTTGTCGAACGCCACCCGGCAGGCCCGCGACGTGCTGCCCACGAACGGCATGTCGATCAGCTCGAGCAGGGTCTGGATCTCGCCGTCCTCGCCGAACTGCCCGTGCAGCGCCGGCAGCGCGACGGCCACCTTGTCGCGCTCCAGGTGGTTGAGCAGGTTGCGATCGAAGTCGTACGCGGCCACGTCGACGCCTTCGGCGCGCAGCTCACGCACCAGGTTGCGGCCCGAGGCCAGCGAGACGTCGCGCTCGTGCGAGAGACCACCGGCGATGACGGCGACCAGACCACTCATGTACAGCTCCAGATCAGGAAAAGGGGATCAGATGTTGACGACAGGGCAGGTCAGCGTGCGCGTGATGCCCTCGAGCGTCTGGATCTTGGCGACGACCATCTTGCCGAGCTCGTCGACGGTCTTGGCCTCGGCGCGGACGATCACGTCGTACGGCCCGGTCACGTCGTCGGCCTGCGTCACGCCCTGGACGGCTGCGATCGCGGTGGCCACCTGAGCGGCCTTGCCGACGTCGGTCTGGATCAAGATGTATGCCTGGACGACCATCGTTGCTCACCTTCCGTCGAGCCGGCCCCGCGCCGGTCCGCCGTTCAACCTATACCGAGCCACCGACAGCGCACACGGTTGGATAGGAGCATGAACATGGAACAGACGGCTGGGCAGACCCTCGGGGACCTCGGCGAGTTCGGCCTGATCGGGCAGCTGGTGGCCCACTTCCCCCAGGGTGAGCACGTCCTGGTGGGCCCCGGTGACGACGCCGCACTGCTGCGGATCAGGCAGGGCCACGTCGTGGTGTCGAGCGATCTGATGGTCGAGGGGCGCCACTTCCGGCGCGATTGGGCCAGCGGGTACGACGTGGGTCGCCGCGCCGCCGCGCAGAACCTCTCCGACATCAACGCCATGGGCGGCACCGCTCACTCGCTGACCATCGGCCTGGCCGCTCCCGCGGATCTCCCTGCGTCGTGGGCCCTCGACTTCGCCCAGGGATTCGCCGAGGAGTGCGCCCTCGTCGGCGCGAGCGTGGTCGGCGGTGACATCACGCGCGCCGATCAGGTGGTGATCGCGGTGACCGTGATCGGCGCGGTCGCCCAGGCGCCCGTCCTGCGCAGTGGCGCGCGTCCCGGAGACGTGGTCGCCCTCGCGGGCCGGCAGGGCTGGGCCGCCGGCGGCCTGGCGGTGCTGGGCCGTGGCTTCCGCTCCCCGCGGGTCCTCGTCGACGCGTACCGCCACCCCGAGCCGCCCTACTGGGCCGGCCCCGCCGCCGCGGCGTCCGGTGCCACCGCGATGATCGACGTCTCCGACGGCCTGCTGTCGGAGTGCGCGCATCTGGGCACCGCCTCCGGCGTCGCGATCGACGTCCACACAGCGGACCTGGAGGTCCCCGAGCCGCTGCACGCGGTCGCGGCCGCCACCGGGGCGGACCCGATCAGCTTCGTCCTGGGCGGGGGAGACGACCACGCGCTGCTGGTCACCTTCCCGGCGGGCGCGCCGCTGCCCGAGGGGTTCCGTGTGATCGGCGCCGTCGCTGACGGGGAGGGCGTCACGGTCGACGGCGCTGCGTACGAGGGCACCACCGGCTGGACCCACTTCTAGTCGCGGCGTACCCGCACGACGTTGGTGCCGACCAGCTTGTCGTGCAGCGCCTTCCGGTCGCCGTCCCACGCCGCCCACAGCGGGTTGAGCAGCCCCCAGATCGACATCAGGGCGAGCATCGGGAGCAGCACCGCCCACGAGCCGGAGGCGAGCCCGATCACCTCCAGGACGATCGGCATCCCCAGGTACGCCGCCCCGCGCGCGATGGCCCGGCCCCACGAGAGCGGACCCGGACGCTCCCGCAGCCGCGTGCGGAGGCCGGTGATGAGCTGCCCGGGCGTGCCCCCGCGGTAGTGCAGGAACGCGGCCTGCCCGAGCACGAGGATCACGGCCGGGACGAGGTAGATCCACAGCCGGTCGCGGTAGACGTCCAGCAGGTGATGGAAGAACCACGACAGCGCGTGCGGGTCGTCGGCGTCGAGGCGGCGCTGGAACTCGGTGCCGAGCCGGTCCATCTGTCGCTGCATCGACATCTGGGCGGGGATGCTGATGACGATGCTGAGCATCGCGCCGAAGACGCTGTCGAGCGCGGTGGCGCCGACCCGGTGCCACCAGCCGGCGAGGGGCTCGCCGTCGGGCGTGGTCGGCTGGAAGCGCGCGGGCACGGTCCCGTACGCCTGCCCGTACGCCGCAGGCACGACCTGCTGGTGCACATGGCCGGTCCAGGCGGCGCCGTCCCAGTACCGCAGCATCCCGGGGGCGCCGGACGGATCGGGGAACCAGCCGGCGGGTATCTCGCTCACGCGGCTGAGACTATCGAGCAGAAACGACGATGGGCGCGGACCCACCGGAGTGGATCCGCGCCCATCGGACGCTGATGTACGTCAGCAGGTCAGCGGCTGACCTTGCCGGCCTTGAGGCAGCCGGTGCAGACGTTGAGGCGCTTCGGGGTGCCGTTGACCGTGGCGCGAACACGCTGGATGTTCGGGTCGAAGCGGCGCTTCGTGATCTTGCGGGACCACGGGCGGTTGTTGCCGAAGCCCGGCTTCTTGGCGCAGATGTCGCAAACGGCAGCCACCGTGAACTCCTGAAAAATCGAATGTCTAGGTCTGAGTTGTCACCTGGCGGACCGACACGGAAGTGCGTCGACCCGGCGCTGGCAACCGAACGAGAGTAGCCGATCGGCGGCCCACGATCGAAATCGCGGCAATCCCCACTACTCTGTGGGCCTTGCGATCTTACGGTGAAAGACGGGGCGGAGGGACGGTGGCGATGCTGGACCTGGCGGTCATCCGTCGCTTCGCCGGCCTGGTGGCGGACGCCCTGGGAGAGCATCGCGAGGAGATCGACGGGCTCAACGTCTACCCGGTCCCCGATGCCGACACCGGTACGAACCTCTACCTGACCGCGGCCGCGGCCCGCGACGCGCTCGCTGCGACCGCCACCGACGACCCGCGCGAGGCGCTCGTGGCGTACGCGCGCGGTGCGCTCCTCGGCGCTCGCGGCAACTCCGGCGTGATCCTCTCGGAGATGCTGGGGGCGGCGCTGCGCCGCCTCGCCACCGCGGAGGCCGGCGAGCGCTATGCGCTGGTCTTCGCCGACGCGCTCAGGGTCGGCAGCGAGGCCGCCTACCGCGCGGTCGCCGTCCCGGTCGAGGGCACGATGCTGACGGTGTGCCGACTGGCCGCGGAGGCCGCCTGGGCCGAGGCGCAGCGGCCGGAGACCAAGACCCGGGACGTGATCGCGGTCGCCGCCCGCTGCGCGCGCATCGCCTTGGAGCAGACGCCGCACCAGCTGCCCCGCCTGGCCGAGGCCGGCGTCGTCGACGCCGGCGGGCGCGGGATCAGCGTCCTGCTCGACTCCGTCGACCATGCCCTGACCGGCCGCCGCCCCGCGCCGCTCCCGGCCGTCGTGCGGGCACGCCCCGCGATGCCGCCCACGCCGCAGGCAGACCTGACCGAGGACGGACCGGCGTACGAGGTGATGTATCTCCTCGACGCCGACGACGTCGCGGTGACCGCCCTGCGCGCCACGCTCGGCACCCTCGGTGACTCGCTGGTCGTGGTCGGCGGCGACGGGCTGTGGAACGTGCATGTCCACGTCGACGACGTGGGCGCCGCGATCGAGGCCGGCATCGTCGCCGGCCGCCCCCACCGGGTGAAGGTCACCCACTTCGCCGAGCAGATCAACCGGTACGGCGCGGATCTGACCAGCGCCCCGGGGCAGGGCCAGAGCCAGGAGCAGGGCCGCGCCATCGCGCCGCGCCCGCCGGCCCCGGTCCCGACCCGTACGGGCCGCGCCGTCGTCGCGGTCGCCGGCGGACCGGGCCTGGCCGAGCTCTTCGCCGAGGCCGGCGCCGTCGCGGTGGCCTCGCGTCCCACCACCGCGGACCTGATCACCGCGCTCACCGACACGGGTGCCGCCGAGGTGATCGTGCTGCCCAACGACGAGCGCACCCAGCGCCATGCCGAGGCCGCGGCGCGCACCGTCGAGCTCGATCTCGGCATCAGGGTCGCCGTCATCCCGACCGTCGCGCAGGTGCAGGGCGTCGCGGCGCTCGCCGTCCACGACCCGAGCGCGACGTTCGATCGTGATGTGCTCGAGATGACGGCGACCGCCCGCCACACCCGGCACGGCGCGATCACCGTCGCCGAGCAGCAGGCCCTCACCACCGCGGGCCCCTGCGCCCCGGGGGACACCCTCGGCGTCATCGATGGCGAGTTCGTCCGCGTCGGCGGCGACCTGGAGGAGGTCGCGCTCGACGTGCTGGGCCGCCTCATCGGTGCGGGCGGCGAGCTGGTCACCCTCGTCTCCGGCGCCGGCGACCCCGAGGGGGCGCTGGCGGCCGCGGTCGAGGCCTGGGTCGCCGAGCACCACCACCTCGTCGACGTCGTCACCTACGACGGAGGTCAGGCCCGCTACCCGCTGCTGGTGGCGGTCGAGTGATCACTCTCGACTCGCCCGTCCAGGCGGTCCTCGGCGACAACAAGAAGGCCGAGAAGATCGTCACCGGGCTCAAGCTCCGCACGGTCGGCGACCTGCTCCACCACTTCCCGCGCCGGTATCTCAACACCGCCAAGCTCACCTCGGTCGCGGATCTCCAGGAAGGGCTAATGCTCACCGTCCTGGGCGAGATCGTCGACAGCAAGGTGGCGACCTACTCCGATCGGAAGACCGGGAGGACGGCGTACCGGGTCGAGGCTCTTCTCCAGACCGACGGGCCGCGGCTCTCGATGACGTTCTTCCTCAAGAAGCCCTGGTACGCCGACCACTACCAGCGCATGCTCGCTCCCGGCACCCGCGGCGTCTTCATCGGCAAAGCCGGCACGTTCAACAACCGCTGGCAGCTGACGCACCCGCAGATGGTCCTCTTCGGCAACGCCGACGACGGCGCTCAGGTCCCGGACGACGCCGCGATGACGATCGAGGCGCTCACTGACGTCTTCCCGATCTACCCGCTCACGGCCGGCGTGCTGTCGTGGGACCTCCAGCGCGCGATCCGGTTCGCCCGGGAGGTCGTCACGGGCATCGAGGACCCGCTTCCCGACCATCTCAAGCAGGCCTATCAGATCCTCGACCTGCGCGAGGCCTTCGACCAGATCCACCAGCCCGCCTCCTTCGAGGAGGTCGAGGCGGCCCAGCGCCGCTTCCGGTTCGCGGAGGCGGTCACGCTCCAGCTCGTGCTCGGGCGGCGCCGGCGCGCGCTCCAGGCGCAGGGCGCGCAGGCTCGTACGGGCGGCGCGGGCGATCTGCTGGAGCGCTTCGACGCGACCCTGCCCTTCACCCTGACCGCGGGCCAACGCCAGGTGGGGGAGGAGATCGAGCGCGACCTCGCCCAGCCCCGTCCGATGAACCGCCTGCTCCAGGGCGAGGTCGGGTCCGGCAAGACGCTGGTCGCGCTGCGCGCGATGCTCAAGGTCGTCGACTCCGGTGGCCAGGCCGCCCTGCTCGCCCCCACCGAGGTGCTCGCCCAGCAGCACTACCGGTCGATCAACGCCATGCTCGCCGCAGTCAATGGGGGGAGTCTCGTCGCGGGTGGCCTGCTCGGCGGCGGCACCACCGTCGAGCTGCTCACCGGCTCGATGACCAAGGCCCAGCGCACCGAGCCGCTGAGCCGGATCGCGATCGGCGAGGCCGGCATCGTCATCGGCACCCACGCCCTGCTCCAGGACAAGGTCATCTTCGACGACCTCGGCCTCGTGGTGGTCGACGAGCAGCACCGGTTCGGCGTCGAGCAGCGCGCCGCGCTGACCGACAAGGCCGGCGCCCCGCCGCACGTCCTGGTCATGACCGCGACCCCGATCCCGCGCACCGTCGCGATGACCGTCTTCGGTGACCTCGAGGTCTCCACCCTCACCGAGCTGCCCGCGGGCCGAGCCCCGATCCAGACCAACCTCGTCCCGCTGTCCGAGCGGCCGCAGTGGATCGACCGCGTGTGGGAGCGGGTCCGCGAGGAGGTCGGCAAAGGCCATCAGGCGTACGTCGTCGCGCCCCGCATCAGCGGCGACGACGCCGAGCAGGGGGAGACCGACGCCGTCGACCTGGACGAGGACGGCAACCCGATCAAGGAGCCGTCCCGGCCGCTCGCCGCGGTCACCGAGCTCGCCGCGGAGCTGAGCGCCGGACCGCTGCACGGCCTGCGGGTGGCCCTCCTGCACGGCAGGCTGCCGCCCGAGGAGAAGGAGCGCACCATGCGCGCCTTCGCCGCCGGCGAGATCGACGTGCTCGTGTCCACGACGGTCATCGAGGTCGGTGTCGACGTCGCCAACGCGACCGCGATGGTGATCGTCGACGCCGAGCGCTTCGGCGTCTCCCAGCTCCACCAGCTGCGCGGCCGGGTCGGTCGTGGCGGCCTCCCGGGCCTGTGCCTCCTGGTCTCGCACGCCTCGTACGACACGCCCGCACGGGCGCGACTGGATGCGGTGGCGAGCACCACCGACGGCTTCGTGCTCTCCCAGGTCGACCTGGAGCTGCGCCGCGAGGGCGACGTCCTCGGCGCCAACCAGTCGGGCGGCCGCTCCAGCCTACGCAACCTCCGCGTCCTGCGTGACGAGGAGACGATCGTGGAGGCCCGTGCCGCAGCCGCGGAGCTCTTGGACAAAGATGTGGACCTGCGTCACGCTCCGCGACTCGCGGCGGTGGTGCACGAGATCGAGAACAGCATCCAAGCCGAGTACATGGAGAAGTCGTGACGCGGATCATCGGGGGTGCCGCGGGCGGACGTCGCCTCACCACGCCACGTGGCGCCCGGACCAGGCCCACGAGCGACCGGGTGCGCGAGGCGCTGTTCTCGGCGATCGAGTCGTGGTGCGGCTCCCTGCAGGGCCTGCGGTTCCTCGACCTCTACGCCGGCAGCGGCGCCGTGGGACTCGAGGCCTGGTCGCGCGGTGCCGGCATCGTGACGATGGTCGAGCAGGACAAGAAGACCGCTGCGCTCATCGCCACCAACGCCGCCACCATCGGCTTCCCGCGCGCCAACGTCATCGCGACCGCGGTCTCCACCGCGCTCGCCAAACCACCGATGGCTCCGTACGACATCGTCTTCCTCGACCCGCCCTATCCGCTCACCGAGGAGGCGCTCGCCGCCGACCTCGCTGCACTGGCGCACAACGACTGGCTGGTGCCGGGCGCGCTGGTGGTCGTCGAGCGTGGCTCGCGCAGTCCGGAGCCGACCTGGCCGGACGTGATCGAGGACATCCGGAGCAAGAAGTACGGCGAGACCACGCTTTGGTACGGTCACGCAGCAACCCCGAGCTCCTGACTCGACCCCCTGGAGGACCGAGATGCGCCGTGCCGTCTGCCCGGGCTCGTTCGACCCGGTGACCAACGGTCACATCGACATCTTCCGCCGCGCCTCGCGGCTCTTCGACGAGGTCGTGGTCGCCACCGGCACCAACATCTCCAAGAGCCGGCTCTTCTCGCCCGACGAGCGGATCGCGATGCTGGAGGAGGCGACCGCTGACCTCCCGAACGTCCGGGTCGAGGGGTTCACCGGGCTGATCGTGGACTTCTGCCGTGAGATCGGCGCGGTCGCGATCGTGAAGGGCATCCGCGGCGCGACGGACTATGAGTACGAGCTGCCGATGGCGCAGATGAACGTGCACCTCACCGGCGTCGAGACGGTCTTCCTGCCGGGCGCGACGACGAACGTCTTCGTCTCCTCCAGCCTCATCAAGGAGGTCTCCGCGTTCGGCGGCGACGTGTCCACCTTCGTGCCCCCGTACGTCGTGGCGGCGCTCGCGGAGAAGCACGCCTCTCACTAGTCCCCGCCTAGCCGCTGCGCGGCTGGCTCGCGCGCTCGCGGCCAGCGCCTGATCTCGTCCCTCGTTCGCGCTGTCGCTCGCTTACTCGCCTAAACTCAGGCCCGTGAGCAAGATCGACCTGCGTGGTCCCTTCGTCCTCGACGCCCGCGAGCTCGGCCGCCGTGCCGGCACCCAGCGGGAGTACGAGCTGACCGTCCCGGCGCCGCCGGAGCTCGGCATCGACGTCTTCGCCGTGCCCGAGGGCGACGAGGTGGATGTCGACGTCCGCCTCGAGGCCGTCGTCGACGGCGTCCTGGCGACCGGCAGCGTCTTCGCCGACCTCAAGGGCGAGTGCGTCCGGTGCCTCGACCCGATCGAGGACGAGGTCGAGGCCACCTTCCAGGAGCTCTACCTCTACGAGGCCCCGGAGCTCTCCGGTGACGACGACGAGGCTGAGGACCTGAGCGTCGTGGTCGAGGAGCACATCGACCTGGAGACCGCGATCCGCAACGCGATCGTGCTGGAGATCCCGTTCCAGCCGCTGTGCTCCGACGACTGCCCCGGTCTGTGCCAGGAGTGCGGTGCCTCCCTCAAGGAGGACCCGGCGCACACCCATGAGGCCGCGATCGACCCGCGCTGGGCCAGTCTCCAGGGCCTGCAGGACGACGAGAAGTAACCAGCTCCCCACCTACCAAGGGGTCGAGGACGGGCCGATTGGAGCCCTGAACCCGATCCCGTTAGACTTCCCGGGTTGCCCGAAAGGGCGTTCGACTTTTTAGAGGAGAGAACAGTGGCTGTTCCGAAGCGGAAGATGTCGCGCAGCAACACCCGTCACCGTCGGTCGGCGTGGAAGGCTGTTGCGGCCAACCTTGCGACCTGCGCGAACCCCGCCTGCGGTGCCAAGGTGCTGTCGCACCGTGCGTGCGGCGAGTGCGGCCAGTACGGCTCGCGCACCGACCGTCGCCAGGTCCTCTGACCTACCCGGTCTCCTGACCAACTACGCCGACCTCCGAGCAGCGCTCGGGGATCCGATCCTGGACCCCGAGCTGCTGGAGCGTGCCCTGACGCACCGCTCCTACGCGTACGAGAACGGCGGCATCCCCACCAACGAGCGCCTCGAGTTCCTCGGGGACTCCGTGCTCGGTGTGGTGGTGACCGAGACGCTCTACCGCAAGCACCCCGACCTCTCCGAGGGTCGGCTGGCGAAGCTGCGGGCTGCCGTGGTCAACGCTCGCGCACTAGCGGTCGTTGGCCGCGGCATCGGTCTTGGCCAGCACATCAAGCTCGGTCGGGGCGAGGAGGCGACCGGTGGTCGCGACAAGTCCTCGATCGTCTCGGACACCGTCGAGGCCGTGATCGGCGCCGTCCACCTCAGTGGCGGCATCGAGGTCTCGGCGCAGGTCGTGCATCTGCTCTTCGACCCGCTCATCGAGGACGCCTCGGCACTCGGAGCGGGCCTGGACTGGAAGACGTCGCTGCAGGAGATCACCGCGGAGCTCTCGCTCGGCGTGCCTGACTACGTCATCACCGCCGAGGGCCCCGACCACATGAAGACCTTCACCGCGCAGGTCCGGGTGGGCGACAAGCTCTACGGCAACGGCGTGGGCCGCTCCAAGAAGGAGGCCGAGCAGGCCGCCGCGGAGACCGCCTACCTCGAGCTCACCGCCGTCCCCGCCGACGCCTGAGTCGCGCCTCGTGCCCGAGCACTGCGTTGCCTGAGCTGCCCGAGGTCGAGGTCGTGCGCGCCGGTCTCGAGCGCCACGTCGTCGGCGCGCGGATCGCCGCCGTCGAGGTCCTCCACCCGCGCCCCGTACGCCGCCACCTGGCCGGGCCGGCCGACTTCTCGGCGGTGCTGAGCGGTCGCGAGATCGTCGCGGCGCGACGCCGCGGCAAGTACCTCTGGCTGCCACTCGACTCCGGTGACGCGCTGATGGCCCACCTCGGGATGAGCGGCCAGATGCTGGTCCAGCCCGTCGGCTCGCCCGACGAGCGGCACCTGCGCGTGCGGTTCGCCCTGGACAGGGACGAGCTGCGCTTCGTCGACCAGCGGATGTTCGGCGGCCTGTCGCTGAGCCCCGGGGGAGCCGACATCCCCACCGAGATCGCGCACATCGCGCCGGACCCGCTGGAGTCGGCGTTCGACCCGGAGTGGTTCGTCGCGCGCGTGCGCCGCTCGGCGAGCGGGATCAAGCGGCTCCTGCTGACCCAGACCGTGATCAGCGGGGTCGGCAACATCTACGCCGACGAGGCGCTGTGGCGCGCCCGCCTGCACGGGGAGCGCCCGGGCAACCGGCTCACCCGGGCCCAGGTGCTCGAGCTGCTCGGCCACGTCATCGACGTGATGTCCGACGCCCTCGCCCAGGGCGGCACCTCCTTCGACGCCCTCTACGTCAACGTCAACGGCGAGTCGGGCTACTTCGACCGGTCGCTGCACGCGTACGGGCGCGAGGACGAGCCCTGCCACAGGTGCGGCACGCCCATCCGGCGGGTGGCCTTCATGAACCGCTCCTCATACTTCTGCCCGGTCTGCCAGCCCGCGCCGCGCCGCCGCTCCTGACCGGGGCCGACGGCCCGGATTGACCATGCGCTTGATTGGTGCGACTCTGGTAGACGGTCCATCCGGGCCCACGTGATCACACGAAGGAACGTCCTCCTATGGCCAAGGCGCTGATCGGCTACATGCACAGCGACCTGCGGATGCCGCACCACCTCATCGCCGACAACGCTCGGCTGCGTGCGCGTGTGCAGGAGCTCGAGCAGCTCGTCCTCTCCCTCAAGACCGAGAACGACTCGCTGGCACAGGCTCACGCCGATGCGCTCGAGTCTGAGATCCAGGAGATGCAGAGCGTCTGATCCGGACGACGGTACGCATCCCAGGCACCAACCGACAGAGCCGCCCCCGACCATGGTCGGGGGCGGCTCTTCGCGTTTCCCAAGGCCGGACCTGATCCGCCGGCCCTCTACCATGCGGTGTGCGTTTCCCGTTGAAGACCGTTGCGACCGCCTTCGACCCCCGCAGCAACATCGTCGGGTTCATGCGTCTGTTCCTGGCCGGATCGGTGCTGGTGTCCCACTCGTTCATCCTGGGCTTCGGCCGGGGAGAGCCGCTGACCGGGTGGTTCCGTGGCCAGACGAACCTCGGAACGCTGGCGGTCTACGGCTTCTTCGTGCTCTCGGGGTTCCTGATCTTCCGCTCCGCGACCCGCCTGGGCTCGGCGGGCAGGTACTTCTGGCACCGCGTCCTGCGCATCTTTCCAGCGTTCTGGCTCTGTCTCGTGGTGACCGCGCTGGTGGCGGCGCCGGCCGTCTATCTCGCGCACCGCGGCACGCTGCACGGCTTCTTCGCCGAGTCGCCGTCCCCCGTCGGCTATCTGGTGGAGAACGCCTGGCTGACGATGCACCAGTACGGCATCGGCACGATCCTGGCGGGGACGCCCTGGGGCACGTCGCACGGCAGCGTCTTCAACGGGTCGCTGTGGTCGCTGCACTATGAGTTCCTCTGCTACATCCTGGTCGCGCTCGCCGTCTACGTCGGGCGCGGGCTCGCACGGCCGATCGTCCTGCTCGCGTTCCTCGCCGTGCTCGCCTCGTCGGTGCATGCCTTCCGTGCGGGGCCGGGCTTCGCAGCGGCCGCCCGGGAGCTGCCGAGCTCACCGCACCTGGGGATCGATGGCAACCAGCTCGCCGTCCTCCTTCTCGCGTTCCTGCTCGGCGCGGTGGCGGCGGCATACCCGCGGTGGTTCCCCCTGGACGCTCGAGTCGCCGCGATCGCTGCGGTGATCGTGGTGTTCACGGCTCGCGAGGGCTACTTCGGCGCCGTCGGCGTGCCGGCCTTCAGCTACGTGGTCCTGTGGGCCTCGGCGCTGTCGATCCCGCGGTTGCGGCAGATCGGAGCCCGCAACGACTACTCCTACGGCGTCTACATCTACGCCTTCCCGATCCAGCAGATCCTGGTCTGGGCAGGGCTGAGTGCCGCCGGGCTGCCTGCCTATGTCGCCGCCTGCGCGGCGTTGACCGCGGTGGCCGCCTGCGCGTCCTGGCACCTCGTCGAGCGACCGGCGATGCGGTGGAAGGAAGCGCGTCTCGTCCTGGGCGCCAGGAAGCCGGCGGAGGACGCGGCGATGCCACCCGCCCAGCTGGGCGCCGACGCCTGATCCGCGCCTGCGTCAGTGGGCGAGCGCGGCCTCGCGGATCTTCGCCCGCATCGGCAGCAGGAACGCCGAGCAGAACGCTGCGGCGTAGCAGCCGACCGTCACCCACACGACCCAGCGCGTCGAGACGCCGAAGCCCTGCTCGGGCAGCCAGTGGAAGAAGACGGTGCCCAGGACCGCGACGCCCAGCGCTCCGGCGAACTGCTGCACCGCGTTGAGCAGGCCGGAACCCGAGCCGACCTCGTGATCGCCCAGGTCGGACAGCACGATGTCGAAGAGCGGCGCGAAGATCAGGCCGCTGCCGAAGCCGGTGATCAGGAACGGCAGTGACAGGTGCCAGGCGCTGGCGCCGTGCTCCAGGCCACCGGCGATCGCGCTGAACCAGAGCATCCCGGCCATGGTGATCGACAGGCCGATGTGCAGCACGTGCCGCCCGAGCTTGGGGCCGAGGAGAGCGCCCGACAGGGCGGCGCCCACGGCCATGCCCAGCGCGTACGGGGTCTGCGCGATCGCCGCATGCTGCGCCGAGTAGCCCAGGCCGAGCTGCATGAACAGGCTGAGGATCAGCCCGACGCCGACCATCGACAGGAAGAAGGTGCCGAGGAAGACCAGGCCGGCCACGAAGCCACGGTGGGTGAACAGCGACGGCTCGATGATCGGATGGTCGCTGCGCCGCTCGCTCCACACGAAGACCGCGAAGACGACCGCAGCGCCGGCCATGACGCCGTAGAGCCAGGTCGGCCAGCCGAGATCGCGACCCTCGACGAGCGCGTAGATCAGGCCACCGGCGGCGATCGTGATGAGGATCGATCCGGCCGGGTCGAGCCGGACACCGGGCGTGCGTGGCATGTCGGGGAGGCGGCGCCAGGCGATGGAGGTGCCGACCAGGCCGATCGGGACGTTGATCAGGAAGATCGCGCGCCAGCCGCTGCCCGCGATGTCGGCGTCGATGAGGAAGCCGCCCAGGATCGGACCGAGGACCGCGGACAGACCCATGATCGGGCCGAAGGGGATGAACGCCTTCTGCAGCTCGTCCTCGGGGAAGGACTGCTTCACGAGCGCGAAGCCCTGCGGGATCATCGTCGCGCCGAACAGGCCCTGGATGACCCGGGCGACGATCAGCGTCGTCGCCGTCGGCGCCAGCCCGCAGGCGAGTGAGGCGACGGTGAAGCCGCCCATGCCGAGGATGAACATCTGCCGGCGCCCGACGATGTCGCCCAGGCGCGCCGACGTGATGAGGCCGACCGCGAAGGTCAGCGTGTACGCGGCCAGGATCCACTGCAGCGTCGTCTCCGAGCCGCCGATGTCCTCGCGGATCGAGGGGCCGGCGAGCTGGGCGACGGTGCTGTCGACGAGGTCCATCACATCAGCGATGATCACCACCGCCATCACGAACCAGCGGGCGGCATATCCAGGGGGCAGCGCGGTCTCAGACAGCGCCGAGGGGGACGACATGAGGGGAGAGGCCTTTCGTACGGGCTAAGGTTGGGGCGCCGAGCTTCCCCGCGTCGACCATCCTGTCAGGGTCCTCTGACAAGATCAGCCGAGTTCTCACACACGGACACCGGGAGTGGCGTTGTACCTGAAGAGCCTGACCCTCAAGGGGTTCAAGTCCTTCGCGTCCGCGACGACGCTCCAGCTCGAGCCCGGGATCACCTGCATCGTGGGGCCGAACGGCTCCGGCAAGTCCAACGTCGTCGACGCGCTCGCGTGGGTGATGGGGGAGGCCAGCGCCAAGAGCCTGCGCGGCGGCAAGATGGACGACGTCATCTTCGCCGGCACCTCCGGGCGGGCCCCGCTGGGTCGCGCCGAGGTCGTCCTGACCATCGACAACAGCGACGGCGCCCTGCCGATCGACTACGCCGAGGTCACCATCTCGCGCACGATGTTCCGCAGCGGCGGCTCGGAGTATGCGATCAACGGTCAGACCTGCAGGCTGCTCGACGTCCAGGAGCTGCTCTCCGACTCCGGCATCGGGCGCGAGATGCACGTCATCGTCGGCCAGGGTCAGCTCGACACGATCCTGCACGCGACGCCGGAGGACCGGCGCGGGTTCATCGAGGAGGCCGCCGGCGTCCTCAAGCACCGCAAGCGCAAGGAGAAGGCGCTCCGCAAGCTGGACTCCACCGAGGGCAACCTCAACCGGCTCAACGACCTGCTCGTCGAGATCCGCCGCCAGCTCAAGCCGCTCGGCCGCCAGGCCGAGGTCGCGCGCCGGGCGGCCACGGTGCAGGCGGACGTACGCGACGCGCGTGCCCGCCTGCTCGCCGACGACCTGGTCACCGCGCGCAGCACGCTGGAGCAGGAGATGGCCGATGAGTCGGCCCTGGTGGCGCGCCGCGAGGAGGTCGAGGCCCTGGTCGCCGCCGGCCGCGAGCACGAGGCCACCCTCGAGGCCGCGCTGCGCGAGGACCTGCCGGCCCTGACCGCGGCCCAAGAGACCTGGTTCGCGCTGTCGGGCCTGCGCGAGCGATTCCGCGGCACCCAGTCGTTGGCCGCCGAGCGGCTGCGCAACGCGACCTCGAGCAGCGAGGTCGAGACCCGCACCGGCCGCGACCCCGAGCAGCTCGAGGCCGAGGCCGAGCGCGCGGCCGAGCAGGAGCGCGCCATCGACGCGGAGGTCGACGAGCAGCGCACCGCGCTCGAGGAGGCGGTCACGGCCCGCAAGGCCGCGGAGGACGCCGCGGCCGAGGAGGACCGCCGCATCGCGGCCCTCCAGCGCGCCGCCGCCGATCGCCGTGAGGGCGTGGCCCGTCTCGCCGGCCAGATCGGTGCGCTGAAGTCCCGGGCAGCGGCCGCCGACGAGGAGGTCGGCCGGCTCACCGAGGCCCGCGACGAGGCGATCGTGCGGGCCGACCGCGCCCAGAAGGACTTCACCGCCCTCGAGACCAAGGTCGCCGGGCTGGATGCGGGGGAGGAGTCCCTCGACGCCGAGTACGAGGACGCCGCCGCGATCCTCGAGCAGATCGAGGAGCGGCTCGCCGCCGTCCGCGAGGAGTCCGCCGCCTCCGATCGCGACCGCTCCGCGCTCGCCGCCCGCAAGGAGGCCCTCGAGCTCGGACTCAACCGCAAGGACGGCGCCGGCGCGCTGCTCGGCGCCGCCGCCGACGGCTCGCTGCCGGGCGTCCTCGGCTCGGTCGCCGCCCTGCTCGCCGTCAAGCAGGGCTATGGGACCGCGATCGCCGCCGCACTCGGCAGCGCCGCCGACGCCGTGGCCGTCGCCGACGCCGCTGCGGCGGTCACCGCCATCGACCACCTGCGCTCCGACGACCTCGGCCGCGCCGGTTTCCTGCTCGGCGGAGCCCCGGCGTCCGGCGCCGGGCCCGCGAGGCCGGTGTCCGGCACGCCGGCCGTCGACGTCGTCGAGTGCCCGGCCGCGCTCCAGCCCGCCGTCCAACGCCTGCTCGGCGCCGTGGTCGTCGTCGACGACCTCGCAGCCGCCCGCACCCTCGTCGCGAAGCAGCCCGAGCTCACCGCCGTCACCCGTGACGGCGACCTGCTCGGCGCCCACCGCGCCGCCGGCGGCTCGACCAGCGCCCCGAGCCTCATCGAGGTCCAGGCCGCCGTCGACGAGGCTGCCGAGCAGCTCGCCGCCGCCATCGCCGCCTCCGAGCGCAGCACGTTCGAGACGACCAGGCTCGAGGCCGAGCGGCTCGAGGCGCAGAAGCGCGTCGACGTCGCCCTGGCCAAGCTGCACGAGTCCGACGCGACCCTGGCCGCGGTCGCCGAGGAGCTCGGCCAGCACGGCGCGCACGCCCGCGCCGCTCGCGGCGAGGCCGACCGGCTCACCGCCTCGATCGCCCAGGCAGAGGCGGCCCGGGAGCAGGCCGTCGCCGGCCTCGCCGAGCTCGAGGAGCGGCTCGCCCGCGCCGAGGAGGCGCCGGAGGAGGAGCCCGACACCGCCCAGCGCGAGCGCCTCGCCGAGGCCGCGCGTGAGGCCCGCCAGGCCGAGATGGAAGCCCGTCTCTCGCTGCGCACCGCCGAGGAGCGCTCACGTGCCTTGCACGGCCGCGCCGACGGGCTGCGCCGCGCCGCTCAGCAGGAGCGCGAGGCCCGCGCGAAGGCTGCCGCCCGCCGGGAGCGGATCGCCCGTGAGGCCCGGGCCGCGCAGGCGGTCAGCGTCGCCGTCGCGCACGTCCTGGACCGGCTCGAGGGCTCGATCGAGCAGGCCGCCACCGCCCGCAGCGAGATCGAGGCCGCCCGGCGCGGTCGCGAGGAGCAGCTCACCTCCGTACGGGCGTCCCTGCGGGACCGCGCCAAGGAGCTCGAGGAGCTGGTCAGCTCTGTCCACCGCGACGAGATGGCGCGTGCCCAGCAGCGGATGCGCATCGAGCAGCTCGAGGAGAAGGCGATCGAGGAGCTCGGCACCGAGCCCGAGGCGCTGATCGCCGAGTACGGCCCCCACACGCTCGTGCCCCAGCCGCCGCTGGAGGACGGGACCGAGCAGGAGCCGATCGCCTACGACCGCGACGAGCAGGCCAAGCGGCTCAGGAGCGCCGAGCGTGCGCTCAACCAGCTCGGGCGGGTCAACCCGCTCGCGCTGGAGGAGTTCAGCGCGATGGAGGAGCGGCACAAGTTCCTCACCGAGCAGCTCGAGGACCTGCGCTCGACCCGCAAGGACCTCCTCGACATCGTCAAGGAGGTCGACGCCCGCGTCGAGCAGGTCTTCACCGAGGCCTGGGAGGACGTACGGGTGGCGTTCGACCACGTCTTCGCGCGCCTCTTCCCGGGCGGTGAGGGCCGACTGATCCTCACCGACCCCGACAACATGCTCACCACCGGCATCGAGGTCGAGGCCCGCCCGGCAGGCAAGAAGGTCAAGCGGCTCTCGCTGCTCTCCGGCGGTGAGCGCTCGCTGGTGGCGGTCGCGTTCCTGGTCTCGCTCTTCAAGGCCCGCCCCTCGCCGTTCTACATCCTCGACGAGGTCGAGGCGGCGCTCGACGACACCAACCTCGGGCGCCTGCTGGAGATCTACGAGGAGCTGCGCGCCCATTCCCAGCTCCTGGTCATCACCCACCAGAAGCGCACGATGGAGGTCGGCGACGCGCTCTACGGCGTGACCATGCGCGGCGACGGCGTCTCCACCGTCATCTCCCAGCGACTCCGCGAGCCAGAGGAAGCCAGTGCCTGACAGTCCCAACCGCTCCAAGCCCACCCGCGCCGACTACGTCCACTGGCGCACGATCACCACCCGCTGGCGCGACGACGACGCGTACGGGCACCTCAACAACGCGACGTACTACGAGTACTTCGACACCGCGGTCAACGCCTACCTGTTCGAGGCGACCGGCACCAACGTCCGGCATCTGCCGCAGATCGGCGTGGTCGCGGAGACCTCGTGCCGCTACCTGCGCGAGATCGGCTTCCCCGAGCCGGTGGAGGCGGGCCTGGTCGTCGACAAGGTCGGCACCTCCTCGATCGTCTACCGGATCGGGCTCTTCCAGGGCGACAGCGACGAGGCCGCCGCCGAGGGCCGGTTCGTGCACGTCTACGTCGACAACACCACCCCCGAGCGCGCGGTCGCCCCGATGCCCGATGTGATCAGGGACGCAGTCACCCGACTCCTGCCCTGAGATGCGGGGACCCGGGACCGTCCCATGGCAGGGTGGGGCCGAATGATCTCGGGAGAGGGAACGCCAGCCATGCTGACCATCACGATCGCCATGCTCATCATCCTGCTGCTCGCCGGTGGGGTGGTCGTCTACGTCGCCTACCCCGCACGCGGACACAAGACCCCCTACGTGCCCTGGGTCGGGGAGGCGATGGAGAAGGCGGCCGACGCCATGCCGACACTGGAGCCGGAGGAGAGCAAGGACTGGTCGCTCCGCCGTTGAGGGGCGGCATCATCGCCTCTGATTGGATGGACCCATGTCCGAGCTTGCCCTTCTGATCCTCGTGATCGCGGTCGCCGCGATCGCACTCATCGGCGGCAGCGTCGCGCTGCTCGCCGGCCGTCGCCGTGGTCGTACGGCTCCGCCGCCGTCGGTGCCCACCGCGCCGATCCCGGCACCGCCCCAGGTCGAGGGCGAGGCCGTGCCGGAGGCGCCGGTCGAGGAGCCTGCTGCGACGACGCTCGAGCGCCCCGAGGCGCCGGCCTCCCGCCTGGTCCGCCTGCGTCAACGCCTCGCCGGCTCGAACAACGCCCTGGGCCGCGGCCTGCTCGCGCTGATCTCGCGTGACCAGCTCGACGAGGACACGTGGGAGGGCATCGAGGACGTGCTCCTCACCTCCGACATCGGCGTCGGCCCGACCCAGGAGCTCGTCGAGAGCCTGCGCGCCCGGCTGCGGGTCGAGGGCAACACCGACGCTCGTACGGTCCTGCGCGAGGAGCTGGTGAAGCTCGTCGACCCGTCGATGGACCGTCGCCTGCAGGTCAGCGGCGCCGACGGCCACCCCGGCGTCGTGCTCGTCGTCGGCGTCAACGGCGCCGGCAAGACCACCTCGGTCGGCAAGATCGCCCGCATCCTCGTCGCCGAGGACCGCACGGTCATCCTCGGTGCGGCCGACACCTTCCGTGCCGCGGCCGCCGAGCAGCTCGGCACCTGGGGCGAGCGCGTGGGCGTCGAGGTCGTGCGCGGCCCCGAGGGCAGCGACCCGGCCAGCGTCGCGTTCGACGCGGTGAAGTCCGGTGCGGACGCGGGCGTGGACACCGTCATCGTCGACACCGCCGGCCGCCTGCAGAACAAGGCCGGCCTGATGGACGAGCTCGGCAAGGTCAAGCGCGTCATCGAGAAGACCGCACCGGTCACCGAGACCCTGCTCGTGCTCGACGCCACCACCGGCCAGAACGGCCTCATCCAGGCCCGCGTCTTCAGCGAGGCCGTCAACATCACCGGCATCGTGCTCACCAAGCTCGACGGCTCGGCCAAGGGCGGCATCGTCGTCCAGGTCCAGCGCGAGCTGGGCGTCCCGGTGAAGCTCGTCGGGCTCGGCGAGGGCCCCGACGACCTCGCGCCCTTCAGCCCCGAGGCCTTCGTCGACGCCCTGCTCGGTTGACAGCCAGGTCGAAGCGGGGTTGTAACAGCCTCGCGAGAGCTGTTACATGCCCGCAACATTCGGTGTGCGGCGTCGAAATCTGTCGGCCCCAGGGTTGCTCCCAGTTCATCAGAGCCCGGCGCCGCGACAACGTGGTCGCGGCCCCGGGCCTCTGTCTCAAGCTGTGAGTCCCTGGAGGTCCAATGGACGGCTACTACGCCTTCATGCTGGTGGCGACGGCCCTTGTCCTGATGATGACCGTTCCCGCGCTGGCGCTGTTCTACGGCGGCATGACGCGTTCGAAGTCGGTCCTCAACATGATGATGATGTCGTTCGTCTCGTTCGGTATCGCGTCGATCGTGTTCGTACTGTGGGGCTGGTCGGAGGGGTGGGGCGCCGACGGCGCCGGCAACGCCAACGGCAAGCTGTTCGCCAACCCGTTCCACATGTGGGGCCTCGACGGGGTCTCGTCGAGCAACTTCATCTACGTGCTCTTCCAGCTGACCTTCGCCGCCATCACGGTCGCGCTGATCAGCGGCGCAGTCGCCGACCGCGTCAAGCTCTCGGCCTGGGCCGTCTTCGTCCCGGTGTGGCTGACCCTGTGCTACTTCCCGATCGCCCACAACGTGTGGGGCGGTGGCTGGCTGTCCAGCCACTGGGTCGCGCAGGACTACGCCGGCGGCACGGTGGTGCACATCAACGCCGGTATCGCCGGCGGCATCCTCGCGCTCGTCATCGGCAAGCGCGTCGGCTGGCCGCGTGAGGTCAACCGCCCGCACAACCTGACCCTCACCATGATCGGCGCAGGTCTCCTCTGGTTCGGCTGGTACGGCTTCAACGTCGGCTCGATCGTCTTCACGTCCGACTCGCTGAGCGACCCGAAGAAGTTCTCCGCCCAGTTCATGAGCGAGACCGGCGCGACCTTCATGAACACCACGATCGCGACGGCGGCGGCCATGCTCGCCTGGCTCGTCGTGGAGCGCATCACCCACGGCAAGGCCACCTCGCTCGGCGCCGCCTCCGGCATCGTCGCCGGTCTGGTCGCGATCACCCCGGCCTGTGGCTCGGTGAGCCTCACCGGCGCGATCATCGTCGGCGCCATCGCCGGCGGCCTGTGCGCACTCGCGGTCGGCCTCAAGTACAAGTTCGGCCTCGACGACTCGCTCGACGTGGTCGGCGTCCACCTCGTCGGCGGTCTCGTCGGGACCCTGCTGATCGGCTTCGTCTCGACCAAGTCGGCGCCCCTCGGCGTGGACGGCCTCTTCTACGGCGGCGGCCTGACCTCGCTGGGTCACCAGTCCATCGCGGCGCTCTTCACCCTGGTGTGGACCGGTGTCCTGACCACGATCATCGCCGTGGCGATCAAGTACACGATCGGCTGGCGGGTCTCCGCCGAGGCCGAGGTCGACGGCATCGACGCCGACCAGCACGGCGAGTCGGCCTACGACCTCGCCCAGGCCAAGGGCCTGCTCGCGTGACCCGTCCCCACGGGGGCACGCAGCACGTCGACATCAGCACGGGGCATCATGTGATGCACCCACTCGTCGGAGGAGAGAAATGAAGCTCGTCACCGCAGTCATCAAGCCGCACAAGTGGGAGGACGTCCGCGTCGCCCTCGAGGCCATCGGCGTCACCGGCATGACCGTGTCCGAGGTCAGCGGCTACGGCCGCCAGAAGGGCCACACCGAGGTCTACCGCGGCGCCGAGTACGACGTCGCCCTGGTCCCGAAGATCCGGCTCGAGATCGCGATCGCGGAGGAGGACGTCGAGAGCGTCATCACCGCGATCGAGCGCGCCGCCCGCACCGAGCGGATCGGCGACGGCAAGATCTGGGTCTCGCCGCTGGAGACGGTCCTGCGGGTCCGTACCGGCGAGCGCGACGACGCGGCCATCTGATCAGTGATCTGAGTCCATACACACCATGACGGACACCGACCGCAGCCGGCGTACGACGGAGGCAGACGAGATCTGCGCGAAGGCGTACGCCGGTGCGGGCGGTCCCGAGACCGGTGCGGCACTGATCGCTGTCGGCGGCTACGGCCGACGCGAGCTGGCGCCGTACTCGGACTGGGACGTCGTCCTGGTCCACGAGGCCGACGTCGACCTCGGCGAGACGGCCTCGGCCATCTGGTACCCGCTGTGGGACCAGGGCGCCAAGATCGACCACGCCGTACGCTCGGTGCCCGAGATGCTGGCCACCGCCGAGGGCGACATCCGGGTCGCTCTCGGCCTGCTCGACCTGCGTCACCTCGCCGGTGACGCCAACCTGACGCTCCAGCTCCGGACCACGATGCTGGCCCACTGGCGCAAGCACGCCGTGGCCCAGCTGCCCGCGCTGCGCGAGCTCACCCACAAGCGGCACGAGCTGCTCGGCGAGCTCGCCCACGCCAGCGTCCCGGACCTCAAGGAGATGGAGGGCGGCCTGCGCGACGCCACCGTTCTCAACGCCGTGGTCGCCACCTGGATGGTCGACGTGCCGCACGCCGACCTCGAGCGGTGCCGCAAGGCGCTGCTCGACGTGCGCGACATCGTGCAGGAGATCTCCGGGCGCGCCAGCGACCGGATCGTCCCGGAGATGTGGGACGACCTCGCCGACCGTCTCGAGCTCGACGACGCGGGGGCCGCGCAGCGGTTCGTCCGCGAGATCGGTCGCCGCATCACCCACCTGTCCAACCTCAGCTGGCGGCGGGTCGACGGCTACCTCACCCGCCGCGCCGTCGCCTCGCCGCGCGCGCCGCAGCTCACCCCGCTGGCCCCCGGTGTCGCCCTCTCGGCCAACGAGGTCGTCCTCGACAAGACCGCCCGGCCCGCCCAGGACCCGATGCTCCTGCTGCGCGCCGCCGCCCACGCCGCCGAGCACGACGTGGTGCTCGCGCCGGCCACCGCCGCCCGGCTGGCCCGCGACGGCGTCGCGCTGGCGGCGCCGTGGCCGACCGAGGCCCGCCAGCTCTTCGTACGCCTCCTCGCCGCCGGCGAGGGTCTCCTCGACGTGTGGGAGACGCTCGAGGAGACCGGCGCGCTGCAGCGGATCCTGCCCGAGTGGGAGAAGGTCCGGCTCCTGCCGCACGCCTCGGTCATCCACCGCTTCACCGTCGACCGGCACTCGGTCGAGACCTGCATCGAGGCCTCCGCGCTGATCCGCTCCGTGGGTCGCGCGGACGTCCTGCTGGTGAGCGCTCTGCTGCATGACATCGGCAAGGGCTCCCTCGTCGAGCACTCCGTTGCCGGGGAGCCGGTCGCCCGGGCGATCGCCGAGCGGATGGGCTTCGACGCGCGCGGCGTCGACCTGGTCGCCACCCTCGTGCGCTGGCACCTGCTGCTCGTCACGACCGCCACCACCCGGGATCCGGAGGATCCCGCCACCGTGGACGTGATCCTCGAGCACATCAAGGACGCCGAGACCCTCAGCCTGCTCACCGCGCTCACCGAGGCCGACGCCAAGGCGACCAGCCCCAAGGCCTGGACCTCGTGGCGCGCCCGCCAGGTGCTCGACCTCGCCGACCGGGCGCAGCGGCGGCTGGCCAGCGGCGCGGGTGCCGCCGCGACCGACAGCTTCGAGCCGGTCGCCATCCCGGACGAGGCCCGCCGCGGCGGCGTCTCCATCGTGGTCGACCCCCTGTCGGACGGCTCGCGGGTCACCGTGGTCGCGCCGGACCGGGTCGGCCTGCTCGCGGACATGGCCGCCACCTTCGGCCTGCAGCGCGTCGCCGTCAGGTCGGCGCGCGTGTGGCCGCAGGAGCCGTACGGCGTGACCGTGTGGGAGGTCGCCGAGCCGGCGCTCGACCCGCGTGTGCTGCGCGAGCGGTTCACCGCGGTCAGCGAGGGCCGCCTCGATCCGTCCACCCGGCTCAAGCCCGCCGCGTCGCGCGGCCTGGCGCCCGCGGTCGTGATCCGGCCCGAGGCCGGCACGCACGCCACCGTGCTGGAGGTCCGTACCGACGACCGGCCCGGGGTGGTCTACCTCGTCACGGCCACGCTCGCGCGGCTCGGGATCACCGTGCGCAGCGCCCACGTCGACACCCTCGGCCCGCAGGCCGTCGACGTCTTCTACCTGCAGGAGGCCTCGGCCGGCACGCTCGCCGAGGAGCGGGCAGCGAGCGCCGCCGGAGCCGTCCGGGCGGCGCTGGCGGGGGAGTAGGGCGCGCGCACAGGGTCCGGTTAGGCTTGCGCCCGACGATCCACCTGCTTATTCGAGAAGGACCTGATGTTCGCCACCCTCTCCGACCGGCTCGCTGACACCTTCAAGAACCTCCGGGGGAAGGGTCGCCTCAGCGAGGCGGACATCGACGCCACGGCGCGCGAGATCCGGATCGCGCTGCTCGAGGCCGATGTCGCGCTGCCGGTGGTGCGCGAGTTCGTCGCCAATGTCAAGGAGCGGGCCCGCGGCGCCGAGGTGAGCCAGGCGCTCAACCCGGCCCAGCAGATCGTCAAGATCGTCAACGAGGAGCTCGTCGCGATCCTCGGCGGCGAGACCCGTCGTCTCCGGTACGCCAAGTCCGGCCCGACCGTCATCATGCTCGCCGGCCTCCAGGGTGCCGGCAAGACCACGCTGGCGGCCAAGCTGGCGCTCTGGCTCAAGGAGCAGGGCAAGTCCCCGCTGCTGGTCGCCTGCGACCTCCAGCGCCCCAACGCCGTCAACCAGCTCCAGGTCAACGGCGAGCGCGTCGGCGTCCCGGTCTACGCCCCCGAGGCGGGCAACGGCACCGGCAACCCGGTCCAGGTCGCCCAGGCCTCGATCGAGGAGGCCAAGCGCAAGCTGCACGACGTCGTCATCGTCGACACCGCCGGCCGCCTCGGCATCGACCAGGAGCTGATGCAGCAGGCCGCGGACATCCGCGACGCGGTCAACCCCGACGAGGTCCTCTTCGTCGTCGACGCCATGATCGGCCAGGACGCGGTCACCACCGCGCAGGCCTTCCTCGACGGCGTCGGGTACGACGGCGTCGTGCTCACCAAGCTCGACGGCGACGCCCGCGGTGGCGCGGCCCTTTCCATCGTCAGCCTCACCGGCAAGCCGGTCATCTTCGCCTCCAACGGCGAGAAGATGACCGACTTCGACCTGTTCCACCCCGACCGGATGGCATCGCGCATTCTCGACATGGGCGACGTCATGACGCTCATCGAGCAGGCGGAGAAGGCGTTCGACGCCGAGGAGTCGGCCCGCGCGGCCGAGAAGCTCGCCGGCGGCGACTTCACCCTCGACGACTTCCTCAAGCAGATGCAGCAGATCCGCAAACTCGGCTCGATGTCGAAGCTGATGGGGATGCTGCCCGGCATGGGCCAGTTCCGCGACCAGCTCGCCAACTTCGACGAGCGTGAGATCGACCGGATCCAGGCGATCATCCAGTCGATGACGCCGGCCGAGCGGGCCAACCCCAAGATCATCGACGGCTCGCGTCGCGCCCGGATCGCCAAGGGCTCGGGTCGCCAGACCTCCGACGTCAACCAGCTGGTGGACCGGTTCACCGAGGCCCGCAAGATGATGCAGCAGCTCGCCAGCGGCGGCGGGATGCCGGGCATGCCCGGGATGCCCGGTGCCGGCTTCGGCAAGCGCGCCGGTGCCAAGCAGGCCCCGCAGGCCAAGAAGGGCAAGGGCGCCCGCAAGTCCGGCAACCCGGCCAAGGCCGCCCAGGAGGCGAAGGCCGCCGCTGCCGCCGAGGCCGCCAAGCCGAAGGCGAACCCGTTCGCCCAGCCGGGCACCGAGGACATCGACTACGAGGCCGCCGCCGCGCAGCTCAACCTCCCGAGCGACTTCTCCAAGTTCTTGAAGTGACCTCGCGCGACCAAAAGGTCACGGTGACCCTTCGCGGCGAGAGTGACCCCTCGCAAGGGTCACGCTCGCCCCAAAAGGTCACGGTGACCCTTCGCGGCGAGAGTGACCCCTCGCAAGGGTCACGCTCGCCCCAAAAGGTCACGGTGACCCTTCGCGGCGAGAGTGACCCCTCGCAAGGGTCACGCTCGCCCCAAAAGGTCACGGTGACCCTTCGCGGCGAGAGTGACCCCTCGCAAGGGTCACGCTCGCCCCAAAGGGTCACGGTGACCCTTTGGAGGGCGGGGTGACCACCGTCCTGGTCGTTGACGCCGCCAACGTCGTGGGCGCGCGCCCCGACGCCTGGTGGAAGGATCGCGCCGGCGCGGCGATCCGCCTGTACGACGAGATCTGCGCCGCGGATCTCGCGTACGACACCATCGTGCTCGTCCTCGAGGGCGAGGCGAAGAAGGGCGTCCCTGCGGTCAAGCAACGCGGGCTGCGGGTGGTGCACGCCGCCAAGGACGGGGACTCCACGATCGTCGCCGAGGCCCGGGCGGCTGCTGCCACGGGCCAGCGGGTCACCGTCGTCACCGCCGACCGCGCCCTGCAGGCCAACGTCGCCGCCGTGGCGACGACGATGAGCCCGATGGAACTGATCGCACGGCTGTAGCCCCCGCCTGTGGGAGCGCTCTTCGCCGACGACCCGTCTGGCCGGCTGACCAGTTCTGCGGCTGCCCCGATAGGGCGTTGACGTGATCCACGTCACGTCCCTACGTTGACGGGTGACAACGCGTTTCTTCCTTTTTCTCGGGCAAAGGAGTCACCCGTGCCATCACGCACACCCATCTCGGGCCGCCGCACCCTGGCGGCCGCAGCAGCCGGCGTCCTCGCACTCGGTCTGCTCGCCACCGGTCCGGCGACCGCCCGACCTGCAGGTCACGGTCACGACGGACAGCACGCGCACCACGCGGACAAGCGACACCACCACAAGCACCATGGACATCACAAGCATCACCGGCATCACGGGCCGGCGTACAAGGACGCCCGGCTCCCCGTCGGCAGGCGGGTCGCCGACCTGCTCTCGCGGATGACCCTCGCTGAGAAGATCGGCCAGATGACCCAGGCCGAGCGGCAGGATCTGGCCGACCCGACCAAGGTCGCGACCTGGAAGCTCGGCAGCGTGCTGTCGGGCGGCGGTTCGGTCCCCACCCCGAACACGCCGACCGCCTTCGCCGACATGGTCGACACCTACCAGAAGGCGGCGCTGTCGACCCGGCTCGGCATCCCGATCCTGTACGGCATCGATGCGGTGCACGGCGACGGCAACATCGCCGGCTCCACGGTGTTCCCGCACAACATCGGCCTCGGTGCGACCCGCAACCCGGCGCTCGTCGAGCGGGTCGAGCACGTCACCGCCGAGGAGACCCGGGCCTCGGGTCCGCAGTGGGCGTTCGCGCCGTGCATCTGCGTGGCCCGCGACGACCGCTGGGGCCGGACGTACGAGTCGTTCGGCGAGGACCCCAAGCTGGTCGAGTCGATGGAGACCGCGATCGACGGCTTCCAGGGTCACCGGATCAGCGACCTGGCCCACAACGACCGGGTGCTGGCGACCGCGAAGCACTTCGCCGGTGATGGGCTGACGACCTACGACGCCACCAAGGCCGGCACCGGCTCGTACCCGATCGACCAGGGCGTCGACCAGGTCTCGAAGGCCGACTTCGCCCGGCTCGCGCTCGCGCCGTACGTCGACGCGATCAAGCGCCACGGCGTCCAGTCCGTGATGCCGTCGTTCTCCAGCGTCGACTACACCGACGACGGCCTCGGCAACCCGGTCAAGATGAGCGCCAACAGGGCCCTCATCACAGGGTGGCTCAAGCAACAGCAGCGGTTCCAGGGCCTGGTGATCTCCGACTGGCAGGCGATCCGGCAGCTGCCGGGCACCTACAGCGAGCAGGTCGCGGCCGGCGTCAACGCCGGCATCGACATGTTCATGGAGCCGTACTCCGGCAGCACCACCGGTGCCCCGGAGTTCGAAAGCGCACTGACCTCGCTGGTCACGGCCGGCACGGTGCCGATGAGCCGGATCAACGACGCCGTGGCGCGGATCCTGCGGGTGAAGTTCGAGCTCGGCCTCTTCGAGCACCCGTACACCGACCGCACGCACCTCGCCTCGGTCGGCAGCGCGGCGCACCACGCCCTCGCCCGTCGGGCGGCGGCCGAGTCGCAGGTGCTGCTCAAGAACGACGCGGGCACGCTGCCGCTCAAGCCGAGCGCACACCCGGTCTACGTCGCGGGCAGCAATGCCAACAGCATGGGCAACCAGGCGGGCGGCTGGACGCTGACGTGGCAGGGCGGCTCCACCAACGTCGTCCCCGGCACCACCATCCTCGACGGGATCAAGGCCGACTCCGGCACCAGCGCCGTGACCTACAGCGCCGACGCCTCCACGCCTGTCCCGGCCGGCGCCGACGGCATCGTCGTGGTCGGCGAGACGCCGTACGCGGAGGGCTTCGGCGACGTCGGCGGCCCGCAGTGGGCCTACGACCCGGCCGACAACAACGTGCCGCGCCAGCCCCAGACGATGCAGCTCGCGGCCGCTGACACCCAGGCGATCAAGACGGTCTGCGCCGCAGCCGCCACCTGCACCGTCGTGGTCGTCTCGGGCCGCCCGGTCATCATCCCGCCGGACGTCCTCTCGGTCACCGACGCGCTGGTCGCCGGCTGGCTGCCGGGCAGTGAGGGGATCGGCGTGGCCGACGACCTGTTCGGCCTGCACCGCTACGCCGGCAAGCTCCCGGTCACCTGGCCGAAGAGCATCGACCAGGAGCCGATCAACGTCGGCGACGCGACGTACGACCCGCTCTTCGCGTTCGGTTTCGGCTTGAAGGACTGATCGATCAGCGGTGAGCTCATGCGCGGTCATGACCCGGGTAACGTCCGGGTCATGACCGCGCTGCGCTTCCATGGACCGGTTCTTCCCGATGGAGAGGCGAGGGACGTCTTCGTCGTCGACGGGCGGATCACCTTCGAGGCTCAGGCCGGCTCCGAGCTCGCGGCGAGCGGATGGATCGTGCCGGGTCTGGTCGACGCGCACTGTCACCTCGGGCTGGGGGACGACGGGCCGATCAGCTTCCAGGAGACCGAGCAGACCGCGATCGAGGACCGCGATGCCGGGGCGCTGTTGATCCGCGACTGCGGCTCGCCGATCGACACCACCTGGATCCAGCAGCGCGAGGACCTGCCTCGGCTGATCCGGATGGGCCGCCACATCGCCCGCACCCGCCGCTACATGCGCAACTACGCCGACGAGGTCGAGCCCGCGGGGCTGGTCGAGGCGGTTGCCCGCGAGGCCCAGCGCGGCGACGGCTGGGTGAAGCTGGTAGGCGACTGGATCTCCCGCGAGGAGGGCGACCTGCGCCCCTCCTTCTCCGTCGACGACTTCGCCGAGGCCATCAAGGTCGCCCACAACCACGGCGCGAAGGTGACGGCGCACTGCTTCGGCGCCGACGTCCTCCCCGGCCTGATCGAGCACGGCATCGACTGCATCGAGCACGCCACCGGCCTCACCCCGGATCTGGTCGCCCAGGTCGCCGAGAAGGGCATCGCCATCGTGCCGACGGTGATGCAGACCGAGAGGTTCCCGACCTTCGCCGAGCAGGCCGGCGGCAAGTTCCCCGCGTACGCCTCGACGATGACCGATCTCTACGCGCGTCGGCGCGAGACGATCATGAGCGCCTACGAGGCCGGGGTGCCGATGTACGCCGGCTCCGACGGAGGCGGCGAGCGGCGCCACGGCAACCTGCCCGGCGAGATCCGGGCGATGGTCGAGATGGGCCTGCCGGCCGAGTACGCACTCGGTGCCGCCTCCTGGAAGGCGCGCGAGTGGCTCGGCTTCCCCGGCGTCGAGGAGGGTGCCTCGGCCGACTTCGTGGTCTACGACGCAGACCCCCGCGCCGACCTCGACACCCTGGCCCGGCCGGTCGCCGTGGTGCTGCGAGGCAGCGTCGTCAGCGGGTTCGTGGGCTGATTCGGCGTACCCCGCCAGGTTCTGGCAGAATCGTCGGCTGAGTCCTGTGCGCTCGGGACCCTCTCACCCGGCGCCCCAGGTTTCATCGAGGATCCGAGACCGGTGTTCCCCACCTGGCGACGGAATCTCACCCACTTACGATTTCAAGGAGACACCACAACCGTGGCCGTCAAGATCCGCCTCAAGCGTCTCGGCAAGATTCGCGTCCCCCAGTACCGCATCGTCGTCGTCGACTCGCGCACCAAGCGCGACGGCCGCGTCATCGAGGAGATCGGCGTTTACCGCCCCAAGGAGGACCCGTCCTTCATCTCCGTCGTCTCTGAGCGTGCGCAGCACTGGCTCTCCGTCGGCGCGCAGCCGACCGAGGCCGTCGCCGCCATCCTCAAGGTGACCGGTGACTGGCAGAAGTTCAAGGGCCTGCCGGGCGCCGAGGGCACCCTGCGTCACGCCGCCCCGAAGCCGGACAAGCTCGAGGTCTTCAACAAGGCTCTCGCCGAGGCCCACGCGGCCCCGTCGGTCGAGGCCATCTCGAAGAAGTCCAAGAAGGCTGAGAAGGCCGAGGAGGCTCCGGCTGAGGCCGCCGAGGCTCCCGTCGAGGCTGAGGCTCCGGCCGAGGCTGACGCCGACGCCGAGGCCGAGGCCTGAGCATGCTCGCTGAGGCCCTCGAGCACCTCGTCCGAGGTGTCGTCGATCACCCCGACGACGTCGTCGTCCGCGACAAGCAGATGCGACGTGGTTCGATCCTCGAGGTCCGGGTCAACCCCGAAGACCTCGGCAAGGTGATCGGCCGCAACGGCCGCACGGCGACGGCGTTCCGTACGGTCATCAACGCGCTGTCCGGCAAGGCCGGCGCGCGGGTTGACTTCGTGGACGTCGACCGCCGCCGCTGAGCAAGCGAGCTCGCAAGAGCACTGCCTGAACGGGCGTCACCCCTGGTGGGGTGGCGCCCGTTCTGCTTCGCTGGAGCCATGGCAGCACCGGTGGAACCGCAGGACCAGCCCCTCGCCGCCTACCTGGCCGCACACGTCGAGGCCGCGATGGAGCACCTCGAGGAGGTGCCGGAGAGGACCGCGATCCACCAGACCCGGGTCGCGCTGCGACGCCTGCGCAGCACGCTGCGTGTCTTCGCCGACCTCGTGGAGCTGTCCGAGGAGCGCCTGGCGTGGGTCGATGAGGAGCTCAGCTGGTTCGCGGGCATCCTCGGCGAGGTGCGCGACCGCCAGGTGCAGCGTGCCCGGTTCATCACCGTCCTGGCCGAGATCGCACCTGAGGATGTCGCGTACGAGGTCGTGGTCCGGGTGGCGACCCGGATCGAGCTGCTCCTCCTGACCGAGGAGCGGGCCGCGGCCACCGTCGTCGAGGAGACGCTCGTCTCCGAGCGCTACCGCACCCTGCGCGCCCTGCTGGAGGAGTGGCGCGTACGCCCGCCGGTCGCGCTGACCGACTCGGCGAAGGAGCACCGCCGCGACGTACGGACCGCGGCGAAGGCGGCCGCCAAGAAGGCCGACAAGCGCCTCGCTGCGGCGGTCAAGGGCATCGACGACGAGGCACTGCATCGCGCCCGCAAGGCGGCGAAGCGGGCCCGCTACGCCGCCGAGGTGCTCCGTCCGCTGCGCAGCGACGACAGCGAGCCCCAGCGCAGCCACTACAAGGGGCTGCAGGAGGTGCTCGGCGACTTCCAGGACGCGGTCGTCGCCCGGGAGACCATCCGGCGTCTCGCGGCCGCGGTCGACGACACCGGGAGCGCCTTCGTGCTCGGGCTGCTCTACGCCCAGGCCGCTGATCAGGCCGCCCAGTCACGGCACCGGGCCCGTGCGCTGACGCGCTGAGCCCCGCGTGGGGAACAATGTCCGCCGTGGAGTCCATCGAAGTCCTCATCGGTCGCATCGGCAAGCCGCACGGCATCCGCGGTCACGTCACCATCGACGTCCGCACCGACGAGCCCGAGCGGCGCTTCGCCGAGGGCGCGCGGCTGCGCGCCGTACCGCCGAAGGGGTCGGCGCTGACCCTCACCGAGCTCACCGTCGAGGGCATCCGCTGGCACCAGGGCGTGCTGCACGTCGTCTTCGCGGAGATCCCCGATCGCAACGCCGCCGAGGCCGCCCGCGGCATCCTGCTCTACGCCGACATCCCGGCCGACGCGACCCCGGAGGACCCCGACGAGTTCTACGACCACCAGCTGGTCGGGCTCCAGGTCTTCGACACCGACGGGGCCCTGCGCGGCGAGGTGACCGGGCTGCTGCACGGCGGCGCGCAGGACCTCCTCCAGATCAACACCCCGACGCGACGCAACGTGCTGGTGCCCTTCGTCGCCGCCCTCGTACCCGAGGTGGACATCGCGGCCAACAAGGTCGTCGTCGCCGACCGCCCCGGCCTGCTCGATCCCTCGATCCTCGACGACGAGCCCCAGGACCCCCAGGACACCGGCGCCTGATGCGGCTCGACTACCTGACGATCTTCCCGGACTACCTCGCGCCGCTGCAGCTCTCGCTCCCGGGCAAGGCGGTCGCGTCCGGACTGCTCGAGATCCACGTCCACGACCTGCGCGACTGGACCCGCGACAAGCACCGTACGGTCGACGACACGCCCTACGGGGGCGGCGCCGGGATGGTGATGAAGCCCGAGCCGTACGGCGAGGCCTTCGACGAGCTCGGCCTCGACGAGCGCACCACCGTCATCGTGACGACCCCGAGCGGTGAGCCGTTCAGCCAGGCGCTCGCCCGAGAGCTGTCCGGCCGCGAGCGCCTGATGTTCCTCGTCGGCCGCTACGAGGGCATCGACCAGCGCGTCATCGACCACGCCCGCGAGCGCACCGAGGTCCGCGAGATCAGCCTCGGCGACTACGTCCTGAACGGCGGCGAGGTGGCCGCGCTGGCGATCACCGAGGCCGTGGTCCGGCTGCTGCCCGGGTTCATGGGCAACGCCGCCTCCCTCGTCGAGGAGTCCCACGAGGACGGCCTGCTCGAGTACCCGGTCTACACCAAGCCGCAGGAGTGGCGCGGCCACCAGGTCCCGCCGGTGCTCCTGTCGGGCGACCACGGGAAGGTCGCCGCCTGGCGCCGCCAGCAGCAGCTCGAGCGGACCGCCGAGCGTCGCCCAGATCTGCTCCATGCCAGCGCCACCGCGACCGAGTGGACGATCGAGCCCGCCGTGCGCGGTGACGGGCCCGAGCTGCTCACCCTCCAGCGTGCCTGCTGGGTCCAGGAGGCGATCGCCAACGACGACCTCGCCATCCCGGCCCTGCACGAGACGCTCGCCGAGGTCGAGGCCGGGTTGGGGGAGTGGGACACCTACGTCGTCCGCTCCGGCGGCCGGCTCATCGGCTCCGTCCGCGGCAGGATCTGCCCGAGCGACGGCACGGTCTGGCAGATCGGCCGGCTGATGGTCGCCCCGGACCTCCAAGGCCGCGGCCTGGGCCGGGTTCTGCTCGGTCACATCGAGCGGATCGCCCCTGCCGCGGTCCGCGAGCTGCAGCTCTTCACCGGGGCGCGCAGCACGCGCAACCTCACGACGTACAAGAAGGCGGGCTACCGGCCCGTGGCGGGGGCGGAGCCGCTGCCCGGCGCGGTCCTGCTCAGCAAGCCCGTACGCAAGCGGGGATGATTTCCGCAGGCGTGCGCGCCTGTGGCAGACTCCTGCCTTGGTCCACGTCGGCCGAAGGATCGCTCCGGAGAACACGAGCGGAGGATCTGCGACGGGCTTCTGCCACAGGGGGAGCCTGACGCCGCCGGCCTGCTCGACGAGGACCATCAACTCGAGATCCGAACACCCGCGGCCGACCTGTGGCATTCGCGAGGAGCAACCATGAGCAACCTGCTTGCCGAGATCGGCAACGTCAACAAGCGCGCCGACCTCCCCGACTTCAAGGCCGGCGACACGGTCAAGGTCCACGTCAAGGTCATCGAGGGCTCGCGCTCCCGTGTCCAGGTCTTCCAGGGCGTCGTGATCCGCATCCACGGTGCCGGCATCGGCCGCACCTTCACCGTCCGCAAGGTCTCCTTCTCCGTCGGCGTCGAGCGCACCTTCCCGCTGCACTCCCCGATCTTCGAGCAGATCGAGGTCGTCAGCCGCGGTGACGTGCGTCGTGCCAAGCTGTACTACCTGCGCAACCTGCGCGGTAAGAAGGCGAAGATCAAGGAGCGCCGCGAGGCGTGAAACGTCGCGGCGGTCCGAACGGCGACGCGAAGCAACGCCGGATCTGACCTTGCCGAGGCCTGATCTTCACCTCGGAGCCTCTAGGCTCTGCGCGTGACTTCCGAAGACCGCGATCTCTCCATCTTCCTCGACGAGGAGCCGGAGGGGTCGCGGTCTTCTGCTTCCCCCGAGGAGGGCGGCGAGCGCGGCGCCAAGCACGCCGGTCGCAAGAGCCACGGCCTGCCGGTGTGGCAGGAGTCGATCCTGCTGCTCGTCCTGGCCGTGCTCATCGCGATCGTGATCAAGTCGTTCTTCGTCCAGGCGTTCTACATCCCCTCGGCGTCGATGGAGCCGGGCCTGCAGGGCGGCCCCGGTGTCGCGGTCGACGATCGGGTGCTGGTGGAGAAGCCGTCGTACTGGGGCGGCGGCGAGCCGCGCCGCGGCGACATCGTGGTCTTCTCCGACCCGGGCGGCTGGCTCACCGGTGAGGAGGACAGCCAGGCGACCGGCGTCGTCTCGAAGGTGCTCTCCCGCGTCGGGCTCGTGCCGACCGGCGGCCACCTGGTCAAGCGTGTGATCGGCGTCGCCGGTGACGTCATCTCGGTGAACAACAAGGGCCAGATCACGGTCAACGGGCATGCGCTCGACGAGTCCTCCTACGCGCGCCCGGCCGAGCACGCCTGCGGCACCGCCGACCCCGGCACCTGCTACGGCCCGATGCCGAACGTCAAGCACTGGACAGCCGGACCGGTCCCCGACGGCTACCTGTTCGTGATGGGCGACAACCGCAACAACTCCGCCGACTCCAGCTACCACCTGTGCACCAAGAACGAGACCGAGTGCTCCGACTCGCCGTGGGTGCCGGTCGACGACGTCGTCGGCAAGGTCGTCTCGCTGGTGTGGCCCGCCGGTCGCGCGCACATCATCCACCGCCCGGCCGACTTCGAGGACGTCCCCGCGCCATGAGCGTGGCGCCGTCGCTGCGCCACGAGCGCACGCTGCTCAAGTCGCTGGCCGCCGGCGGCGCCATCCACCTCGCCTGCGCCGACGAGGTCGGTCGTGGCGCGCTGTCCGGCCCGGTCAGCATCGGCATGGTGGTGATCTCGCTGGAGACGCGCACGGCTCCGCAGGGCGTCCGGGACTCCAAGCTGCTCTCACCCGAGATGCGCGAGCGGCTCGCCCCGAAGGTGCGCCGCTGGGCGCTCTCGCACGCGGTGGGCCACGCCAGCCCCGGCGAGATCGACGCGTACGGGATCATGGCGGCGATGCGCCTCGCCGGGCATCGCGCTCTCGCCGCCCTGAGCGTGATGCCGGACGCGATCCTGCTCGACGGCAACCACGACTACCTCAGCGAGCCCGAGCAGGACGCGCTCTTCGGCGGCCCTCCGGTTGTCCCGGCGCTCCAGGACAGCGGCGTACGGGTGCCGCCGGTGACCACGATGATCAAGGCCGACATGAAGTGCGCCGGCGTGGCGGGCGCCTCGATCCTGGCCAAGACCGCGCGGGACGCGCTGATGATCCAGCTGCACGAGGAGTTCCCCGTGTACCTGTGGGCGGAGAACAAGGGCTATTCCGCGCCCGCGCACATCGCCGCGCTGGCAGCGCACGGCCCCTCGATCCACCACCGTCGCTCCTGGAGCCTCCCCGGCGTCGGGGTGGACGTGGGGGAGCGCCTAGGATCGGCGTCATGAGCACCGTGCCCGTTCGCACTCACGACTCGCCTCCCTGCGGGCCTCGCTGCGCTCGTGTCCTCGGGAGGCTCGCATGAGCGCGGAGGACCTCGAGCGGTACGAGACCGAGATGGAGCTGACCCTCTACCGGGAGTACCGCGACGTGGTCGGCATCTTCAAGTACGTCGTCGAGACCGACCGGCGCTTCTACCTGTGCAACCAGGTGGACGTGAAGGCGCGCACCGAGCAGGGCGATGTCTTCTTCGAGGTCTCGATGAGCGACGCCTGGGTCTGGGACATGTACCGCCCCGCGCGCTTCGCCAAGAACGTCAAGGTGCTGACGTTCAAGGACGTCAACGTCGAGGAGCTCAGCCCCTCTGAGCTCGACCTGCCGAAGGACTGAGGAGCGAGGCCGAGAGCCGAGCTTGCGAGCGCGCGCCGCCCGGAGGGCGGCACGCCTGAGGGACGAATAGCCCGAAAGGACTACCTTCGCGGGACGCAATGTCGTGCCGCCCCTGCCCGCTGCGACCTACGATCGGAGCGGTGAGCGCACTGCGCGCAGGGGGCGAGGAGCGGGCGATGGCGAAGGTACGCGCGGGCGAGCGTGGGGCCGCGGCCGTCGAGTTCGCCCTGATCCTGTTCCCGCTGCTCCTGCTGGTCTTCGGGATCATCGCGTACGCCTACATGTTCAGCTTCCGCCAGGCGCTCTCGCAGGCTGCCTCCGAGGGGGCCCGCGCCGCGGTGGGCGCCTCGACGGCGACCCAGTCCACGGCAGCAGCGAAGACCGCTGTCGCCGGGGCGCTGTCGACCTACAACATGACCTGTGGCACCAACAACCTGAGCTGCGTCATCAGCTCGCCGTTCTCCGGGACGCTGGCCGGCAGCCCGACAGCGCCGGCTCCCACATGTCCCACGACGCACACCTGCGTCCAGGTCTACGTGACCTACCCCTACCGCGCCCACTCGCTGCTGCCTACCATCCCGGGCTTCGGCTTCACGCTCCCCTCGAGCCTCTCATTCAGCTCCGTCGTGCAGGTGAGCTGATGCGAGCAGCGCTGCGCCGGTGCGTCGGGCACCGACGGCAATGGGAGCAGCGGGGTGCCGTCGCGATCATGATGGCGCTCATCATCTGCTTCGTCGTGGTGCCCCTCGGTGCGTTCGCGGTCGACATCGGGATGCAGCGGATCGCGCGCCGCGACGTCCAGGCGATCGCGGACACCGCGGCTCTCGACGCGGGCCGCGCCCTCAGCGGCTGTGCCACCGTCGGAGGCGTCGCGCAGACCCAGGCTCAGATCGACTCCTGCCTCACCACGGCGGCGCAGACCAGCGCCCACCTCGACCAGGGCGCGATCGGCGCGGGAGCGCCGACCGTGGTCGCGAAGGCGGGGTACGTGGATCCGAGCGGCACCTGGGCCAGCGATCAGAGCCGGGGCTGCTCGGGCGCGTCGTCGGTGACCGGCTACGTCACCTATCCGATCCCCGCAGGCAAGACGGCCAACGCGGCTGTCGTGTCGGTGAGCAACAAGGTCGATTTCGGGCTGGCGAAGGCAATGGGTTTCAGCCAGGGCGGCGTGTGCCGGTCGTCGGTGTCCCAGGCCTCCGACCTGGCCTGTTTCCGGCTCGGCTCGTACGCGGTGAGCATCAACGCGGGGAACTCGACGGTGCTCGGACCACTGCTCGGTGCGCTCGGCTCCGGGATCAACACGAGCGCGCTGAGCTATGAGGGCCTGGCGTCGACCCAGCTGAGCGTCGCGGGACTCCAGACTGCGCTCGGCGCCGGCTCGTACGACCAGCTCCTGGCGACCCAGACCACGTTGTCAGGCTTCTACGTCGCCATGATCACCGCGCTCACCAACCAGGGTGACACGGCGGATGCCGCCGTGCTGAGCGCGCTCAAGGTGAAGCTCAGCGCAGCGACGGGCAGCACGCCGATCACCGTGGGGGACCTCCTCGGTGCCTCGCTGGGCGGCGGGTCGGCAGCCGGGCTCACCCTCAACGCGCTCGATCTCGTCGCCGGCGCGGCCGAGTTCGCGAACGGTACGAACTTCGTCTCGGTCCCCGGGCTCAACGTCAACCTGCCCGGCGTCGTCAACGCCACGACGACGCTCGCCATCATCGCGCACCCGAAGCTCGCATGCGGGCTGCCGATGCAGGCGAGCGCGGACACGGCACAGGTCGGGCTCAAGGTGACGGCGTCCGTCTTGACGGCCCTGCCGAACATCCTGGGACTCGGCGTCTCCGCCGGTCCGATCACCCTCGACCTCAAGACAGCGCAGGGCCACGGGGTGCTCGCCTCGGTCTCCTGTGCGAGCACACCCACGTCGATGAAGGTGACGGTGGCCAACAACCTCCTGCCGGCGAGGATCACCGTCCCGCTCACGGTGAGCGCCGGGCTCCTCGGCTCGATGAGCCTCACGGCCACGATCGACACCTCGCCGACGAGCCCCTCCTCCCAGACAGTCACGCTGACGCTGCCGGACAACGTCGCGACGCCGGTCGCGACGGGCGGCTCGACCAGCAACCTGAACCTGTCCACCGCGGCTGTCGCGATCTCCCCGGACGGCTCCACCGGTCTGCTCGGGCTGGTGGGGATCACCCTGACGTCCCTCACCGGCACCCTCACCAGTGCGACGATCCCGCTGATCGAGAGTGCGGTGATCACGCCGCTCCTGAGCAACCTGTCGAGCCTCCTCGAGAGCGCTCTGGGTCTCAGCCTCGCCGGCTCGGACGTGTATGCCGACTCCGTGGCGTGCGGATCACCGAAGCTCGTCGGCTGACCCTTCGGTACGGATCCGGCCACTTCTCGTCCACAGAAGGCGCCCGGACGTGATTCTCCACAGCGCGTGATCTGGCCGTCGCGCGCTGTCGGTCCATCGCCGGATGCTGATGCTCCGATCTCGGACGGAGGCATGCGATGACGACGACAGCTGCGAGCAGGCAGGCGATGGGGCGCTACGGCGAGGCGGTCGCGGAGCGGCACCTCATCGGGCAGGGGTTGGTCGTGCTCGACCGCAACTGGCGCGGCGCCGCCGGCGAGATCGACCTCGTCCTGCGCGAGGGCGACACCCTGGTGATCTGCGAGGTGAAGACCCGCTACGACAACGCATACGGCACTCCGCACCAGGCGATCACGCCCGCCAAGCTCGAGCGACTCAAGCGGCTGGGCGCTGAGTGGATCGCCGCACGCGGTCTCGTCCCGCCCGAGACCCGGATCGACCTGGTCGCCATTCTGCGCCCGGACCGGGGAGCGGCTCACGTCGAGCACGTCCGAGGACTCTGCTGATGGCCGTCGCCACCGCGCACTGCGTCGCCCTCAGCGGCGCGGTGGGCCACCTTGTCGACGTCCAGGCGGACGTCTCGCCCGGCCAGGTCGGCACGACCCTGGTCGGGCGGGTCGACTCGGCGCTCAACGAGGGCCGCGACCGCGTCCGGATGGCCATCGAGAACTCCGATCTCGCGTGGGCCGGGACGACCAAGCGAGTCACGGTGCTCCTCTCGCCGGCGGACCTGCCCAAGTCGGGCGCACACTTCGATCTGGCGATCGCGGTCGCGATCCTCGCCGCCACCGGAGAGGTGGATCCGCGGGCCCTGGAGTCGACCGCGTTCATCGGCGAGCTCGCCCTGGACGGCGGCCTCCGGTCCGTGCACGGGGTCCTGCCGATGGTGCTGGCCGCCTCCAAGCGCGAGATCCAGCATGTCTTCGTGCCCGAGCCCCAGGCCCGTGAGGCGTCGATGGTGCCTGGGATGACCGTGCTGGGCCTGCGCTCACTACGGCAGGTGGTCGCCGCCCTCACCGACTCCGAGGTGCCCGAGGCTCCTCCCGTCCCGCCGCTGTCCGGTGGCCGCTTCCTCGCCTGGCGCGGCGCCGAGCGCCTCGAGGAGGTCGACATGGCCGACCTGGTCGGTCTCGAGGACGCGAAGTACGCGGTCGAGGTGGCGGCGGCGGGCGGCCACCACATGCTGCTGGACGGCCCCAAGGGCTGTGGGAAGACCTCGATCGCCGAGCGGATCCCGAGCATCATGCCCGACCTGACGACCTCGGAGTCGGTGGAGCTGACCGCGATCCGGTCCCTCGCCGGCGCCCTCGACCCTGCGCTGGGGATGGCCACCCGGCCGCCGTTCTCGGCGCCGCACCATGACGCCAGCAAGGCGTCGGTCGTCGGCGGGGGAAGCGGTCGGGTCCGGCCGGGCCTGATCAGCCTCGCGCACGGGGGAGTGCTGTTCATGGATGAGTTCCCGCTCTTCCGCACCGACGTGATCGAGGCGCTCCGCGAGCCGCTCGAGAACGGCGACATCACGGTCGCGCGTGGTGAGGAGGCCGTGACGATGCCGGCGCGCAGCATGGTGGTCCTCGCAGCCAACCCGTGCGCCTGCGGCAACAGCACCGGCGGAAAGAGCCCCGAGTGCACCTGCACCCCGGTCCAACGCCGCGACTACGACCTGCGCATGCGCGGCCCGATCGCGGATCGGATCGACGTCGTGCGGCACCTGACCGCGGCCCGTTTCACCTACGACCCGCTCGTGGTCCAGGAGACGAGCGCCGCGGTCCGCGAGCGGGTCACCGAGGCGCGGCGGCGGCAGGCGCTCCGCTATGCCGAGCACGACTGGCGGCTCAACGGCCAGGCACCGAGCGCGGCGCTGCGTGAGCGCTGGCCGATGACCCGCGAGGCCCAGAAGGCCGTCGACCACGAGATCGGGCAGGGCCGGCTCTCCCGACGTGGCGCGGTCAAGGTGCACCGGCTCGCGTGGACCGTCGCCGACCTGCGCGGCGCACCGATCCCGGGCACGTACGAAGCGAGCGTCGCCCTGTCGCTGCGACAGGGACATGCGCTCCCGACCGCGATCGTCTCGGAGCGGGCCGGATGAGCGCCACCGACGAGGAGCGGCTCGCCCGGCTGGCGCTCAGCCAGATCCTCGAGCCCGGGGACTTCCGCATCGCCGGTGTCACGGCCCAGCTCGGCGGAGTCAGACTGCTCGAGCTGCTCCGCAGCGGCGAGCACGACGTGCCCAAGATCGACATCGCCGCGCGGCTCCGGACGGTGGACCCGGGCCGACAGCTCGAGATCGGCCAACGCAGCGGGATGCGCTACGTGGTCCCCGGCGACGACGAGTGGCCCGAGCAGATGGATCCGCTCGACGAGGTCACGCCCCTCTACGAGCGGACCGGCGCACCGATCGGGCTCTGGGTGCGCGGGCCGCTCAGCCTCTCCACCCTCACCCGGTCGGTGGCGATCGTGGGGGCCAGAGCGGCGACGACGTACGGCGCGGATATTGCCTCCGGCATCGCCGCCGACGTGGGCCGTGCCGGTTTCACAGTCGTCTCCGGCGGCGCATACGGCATCGACATCGCCGCGCACCGCGGAGCCCTCGCGGTCGGCACGCCGACCGTCTGCGTGGTGGCATGCGGTGCCGACCGGGTCTATCCGCCCAGCCATCGCCGCCTCTTCGACATCCTGGCGCGCGACGGAGCGATCGTCTCGGAGCAGGCCCCGGGTGCCGCCCCCACCCGGCTGCGATTCCTGAGTCGCAACCGGCTGATCGCCGGCGCCGCACGCGGGACCGTCATCGTGGAGGCGAGTCGGCGCAGCGGCGCCCGGAACACGGCGACGTGGGCCACCCGTCTCAGCCGCGCGGTGATGGGCGTCCCGGGACCGGTCACGAGCGGCGCCTCCGAGGGCGTCCACCGGCTCATCCGCTCCGGCGAGGCGACCTTGGTGACGTGCGGGGAGGAGGTGCTGGAGATGGTCGGCGGGATGGGGGAGTACCTCGTCAACGAGGAGCCCGCGCCCACCCTGCCGCGCGACCAGGTCACCTTGAACGAGCAGCGGGTGCTCGACGCCATGCCCGCCGGCACCGGTGCCCGCATCGACGCGATCGCCGAGGCGAGCGGCATCAGCATCATCGTCGTCGAGAGCGCCCTGCGGGTGCTCGAGAGCCGTGGACTCGTCACCTTGGCCGGCGACGGATGGCGACTGACCCCCGTCGCCCTCCAGACACCGGCGCTGCCGGTGGCTCAGGCCTAGGTGTCGGACGGTCGCTACGCGCGCGGGTGTGCCTGCTGGTACGCCCGGCGGAGCCGGTCGGTGCTCACATGGGTGTAGAGCTGGGTCGTCGCGAGCGACGCGTGCCCGAGCAGCTCCTGCACCGAACGCAGGTCGGCGCCGCCCTCGAGGAGGTGGGTCGCAGCGGTGTGGCGCAGCCCATGCGGCGCGAGATCAGGTGCGCCCGGGACGGCGGCCGCACTCTTGTGGACGAGGGTCCGGACGGCGCGCTGATCCATCCGCCCTCCGCGGGCGCCGAGGAAGAGGGCCGGCCCCGAGCCGTCCCGAACGACGCTCGGGCGACCCTCGGTGAGCCACCGGTCGAGCGCGTCAGCGGCGGGCCTGCCGAACGGCACCGTCCGCTCCTTGCGGCCCTTGCCGAGGACGCGGACGACGTTCCGCTGCCGGTCGAGGTCGTCGACGTCGAGACCGACCATCTCGCCGACGCGGATGCCGGTCGCGTAGAGCAGCTCGAGCACAGCGACATCGCGCAGTCCCAGGGGGCCGCCGTGCTCGGCTGCGGCCTCGACGGTCGCGCTCAGCAGCGCCTCGGCCTCGTCGGCGCGAAGCACCGCCGGAAGGGTGCGATGCGCCTTCGGGGAGCGGAGGGCGGCCCCGGCATCGGTCGATGCTCGTCCCGTGCGGACGAGCCAGGCGGTGAAGACCCGGGCGGCCGTGGCGCGGCGCGCGATCGTCGTGCGGCTGCGGCCCATCGTCTGCTGCTTGGCCAGCCAGCTGCGCAGGGCGCGCAGGTCGATCTGCTGCAGATCCGTGATCCCGAGCCGCGTCATGTGATCGAGCAGACCCACGATGTCGCCGAGGTAGGCCCGCACGGAGTGGGAGGTGAGGTCCCGCTCCGCGACGAGATGACGTTCGTAGTCCGCGACGACGAGCGCGTACGCCTCGGGCAGCGTGTGCTCGTCAGTCGCCTCCGCCTCATCCGTCACACGCCGAGTGTAGGTCGTGCAGGCGTGCTGCCCCGGCGGCGACGTGCGACCGGTTCCCGCGAGCGGACGCTGCCGCGACCCACCACTCAGCCCAGGAGCCGGGCGATCAACGGCAGCCAGCCGCCGTACGGAAGCGCGGCGAACGGCGAGGGGGTGCGGGTACGTGCTGCGGGAGCGGCGCGCCACAGGGGGAGGAGTCGCACCGAGCGCCCCAGACCGATCAGTCCGAGGGGGTCCAGGTACACGTCGTCGGCGTTGCGGATCCAGCCCCAGTGCAGGCAGATCGACGGCAGGCAGTGCGACTGCACGCCCGTGAGAGTCCCGATCACCGCGCCCTGCGCCACCGCGTCCCCGACCGCGACCGTCGCCGCGACCGGCTCGTAGGTCGTCCGGGTGTCGCCATGGTCGACGACCACCACGCCGCGCCCCGCCAGGGCGCCGGCGAAGGTCACCGTCCCGCTCATCGCGGCGCGCACCGGGGCGCCGACCGTGCCTGCCAGATCCACGCCGCGGTGCCCGGAGCCGTACGCCGAGTCGGGCGGGTCGAAGGGACGCACCACGGTGGGCGCGGGGGAGAGCGGCCACGCACCGGCCGGAACCGCCGCCCCGGCGCCGCCCACGGTCGCGGACCGCGCCGCACTCGGGAGCAGGAGCAGGACCGCGACCGCCAGGACGACGAGAAGGCGCACGCCCGGGCGGCGGATCCGGCCGGTGGTGATCGCAGCAGCACTCATGGGTCCAGCCTCCTGCCGAGCGGGCCCCTGTCGCACGCTCCTCCGTACGGGTTGGGGAAAGCCCTGCGCGAAGGGCGCCCTGTGGACGGAAACCGGCCGGGATCGCACGCCTGCACCCGCTCCTCAGCGATTGGCCCCACTCCGGTGGGAGCGACTACGCTGAGCGGAGCAGCCCTACCTGGGCTGACTTCGCGTGTCCGCAGACCGCGTCGGAGCGAAAGCCCCGATCGCTCGCGGGCGCGGCCCCCGGTCCCCGTTGTCGGGGTAGGGCCGCGCGTGGACGCCAGGCACCAATAACTGGAAATAAAGGAAGAACACCATGGCAGTCGTGACCATGCGCCAGCTCCTCGAGAGCGGCGTCCACTTCGGACACCAGACCCGTCGCTGGAACCCGAAGATGAAGCGCTTCATCATGACCGAGCGCAACGGCATCTACATCATCGACCTGCAGCAGTCGCTGGCCTACATCGACCGCTCGTACGCCTTCGTCAAGGAGACCGTCGCCAAGGGCGGCACCATCCTGTTCGTCGGCACCAAGAAGCAGGCCCAGGAGGCGATCGCCGAGCAGGCGACCCGCGTCGGCCAGCCCTACGTCAACCAGCGTTGGCTCGGCGGCATGCTCACCAACTTCCAGACCGTCGCGCAGCGGATCAACCGCCTCAAGGAGCTCGAGCTCCTCGACTTCGACGACGTCGCCGGCTCCGGCCGCACCAAGAAGGAGCTCCTCCAGCTCCGTCGCGAGAAGGACAAGCTCGAGAAGACCCTCGGTGGTCTGCGCGACATGACGCGCACCCCGTCGGCCGTCTGGATCGTCGACACCAAGAAGGAGCACCTCGCCATCGAGGAGGCTCGCAAGCTCAAGATCCCGGTCGTCGGCATCCTGGACACCAACTGCGACCCCGACGAGGTCGACTTCCCGATCCCGGGTAACGACGACGCCATCCGCGCCGTCAGCCTGCTGACCCGCGTCGTCGCCGACGCCGTCGCCGAGGGCCTCGTCGCCCGCTCCGGCGCCAAGGGTGCCGAGGCCGCTGAGCCCCTCGCCGAGTGGGAGAAGGAGCTTCTCGCTCCGGCCGAGACCGAGGCTGCTGCCGAGGCACCCGCCGCTGCCGAGACCGCTGAGGCCCCCGCTGCCGAGGCGACCGAGGCTCCGGCCGCTGAGGCCACCGAGGCTGCTGCTGAGGCTCCGGCCGAGGCCTGATCCGAGCCTCCTTCACCCGTACACACCACGTACTAAGGACAAGACATGGCTTACACCGCTGCCGACGTCAAGAAGCTGCGTGAGCTCACGCAGGCCGGCATGATGGACTGCAAGAAGGCGCTCGACGAGACCGACGGCGACTTCGACAAGGCTGTCGAGCTGCTCCGCGTCAAGGGTGCCGCCAAGGCCGCCGCCCGTGCCGCCGAGCGCGAGGCCTCGGCCGGTCTGGTCGCCGCCTCGGGCGGTGCCCTGATCAGCCTGAAGGCCGAGACGGACTTCGTCGCCAAGAACGAGGCCTTCGTGAACGCCGCCCAGGCGATCGCGGACGCCGCGAACGCGAACAAGGTCGGCGACGCCGAGGCGCTCAAGGCCGTCTCGCTCGGCGACAAGACGGTCGGCGAGACCGTCGACGAGCTCGCCCGCACCATCGGCGAGAAGATCGAGCTCGGCGAGGTCGCGTACTTCGAGGGCAACACCACGGTCTACCTGCACAAGAAGGCCTCCGACCTGCCCCCGACCCTCGGCGTTCTCGTCGAGTACACGGGTGACGAGGCTGCCGCCAAGCAGGCCGCCCAGCAGGCCGCCGCGCTGAAGGCCCAGTTCCTCACCAGCGACCAGGTCCCGGCCGACGTCGTCGAGGCTGAGAAGAACGTGCTGACCAAGAAGACGCTGGAGGAGGGCAAGCCGGAGGCTGCCGTCGCCAAGATCGTCGAGGGTCGCATCGGCGCCTTCTTCAAGGAGATCGTCCTCCTCGACCAGGAGTCGGTCTTCGAGGCCAAGAAGTCGGTCAAGCAGGTCCTCGACGCTGCCGGCACCACGGTGACGAAGTTCGCCCGCTTCGAGGTCGGCCTGTGATCTGACGCCTCGGCGTCATGATCAGAGGGAACCAAGCAACACACTTCAGGAGGCCGGTCCGATGACACACGTCGTGTTCATCGGACCGGCCTTCGCCGTTCGTGCCCAGCGAACGAGCACACTGCGCGCAGCGCACTACTCTCACCTGTAAACACCCCGCGGAAGGACCACACGTGACCGGTTACAAGCGAGTGCTGCTGAAGCTCTCCGGCGAGGTCTTCGGCGGCGGCAAGGTCGGCGTCGACCCCGACGTCGTCGAGAAGGTCGCCCGTGAGATCAAGGCGGTCGCCGACTCCGGCGTCCAGATCGCGGTCGTCACCGGCGGCGGCAACTTCTTCCGCGGCGCCGAGCTCCAGCAGCGTGGCATGGAGCGCTCCCGCGCCGACTACATGGGCATGCTCGGCATCGTGATGAACTGCCTGGCGCTCCAGGACTTCCTCGAGCGGATGGGCGTCGACACCCGCGTGCAGACCGCCATCACCATGGGTCAGGTCGCCGAGCCGTACATCCCGCGCAAGGCGATGCGCCACATGGAGAAGGGCCGCGTCGTCATCTTCGGCGCCGGCATGGGCATGCCCTACTTCTCCACCGACACCGTCGCGGTGCAGCGTGCGCTGGAGAACCAGTGCGACGCCGTCCTGGTGGCGAAGTCCGGCGTCGACGGCGTCTATTCCGCCGACCCGAACAAGCACGCCGACGCGGTCAAGTACGACACCCTCACGTACGACCAGGCCCTCACCGAGGGCCTCCAGATCATGGACCAGACGGCCTTCGCCCTGTGCGGCGAGAACAAGCTGCCGATGGTCGTCTTCGGCATGGAGCCCGAGGGCAACATCCTGCGCGTCGTGCAGGGTGAGAAGATCGGTACGCTCGTCAGCGCCGGCTGACCGAGCAAGCGCAGCAGCACCAGAAAGAACCGGACTAGGAGCGACATGGCGATCAACGACATCCTCAACGAGGCCGACGACAAGATGGGCAAGTCCGTCGAGGCGACCCGTGAGGACTTCAACACGATCCGTGCCGGCCGCATCACGCCCGCCGTCTTCAACAAGCTCACCGCTGACTACTACGGCACCCCGACGCCGCTGCAGGGTCTGGCCACCTTCACCTCGCAGGACGCCCGCACGATCCTGATCGCGCCGTTCGACGCCTCGGCCATGCCGGCGATCGAGAAGGCCATCCGCGACTCCGACCTGGGCATCAACCCGTCCAACGACGGCAAGGTGCTGCGCGCGGTCTTCCCCGAGCTGACCGAGGAGCGCCGCAAGGAGTTCGTCAAGCAGGCCAAGGAGAAGGCCGAGCAGGGCCGCGTCTCGGTCCGCCAGGTCCGTCAGAAGGCCAAGCAGAACCTCGAGAAGCTCGAGAAGGACGGCGAGGTCGGCAAGGACGACGTCGCCGGTGCCGAGAAGAAGCTCGACGCGACCACCAAGAAGCACACCGACGCGATCGACGCCATGCTCAAGAGCAAGGAGTCCGAGCTCCTCGAGGTCTGAGGAGCTCACACCGAGATGGGGGACTCGACAGGCACCGCCATGCCTTCCTCGAACAAGCCGAAGAAGGACTACGGGCGGGCCGGGCGCAACCTCCCTGCCGCGATCGGCTCCGCGGTCGTGCTCCTGGGCACGGCCGCGGCCACGCTGTTCATCTGGAAGACCGCCTTCATCGTGCTGGTGGTGGCCATCATGGTCATCGCCATCTGGGAGCTGCGCCGCGGCCTGATGGCCAAGGACCTCGATCTCCCCGAGCAGCCGCTGATGCTGGGCGGTGCGCTGATGATCATCGTCGCCTACGTCTGGGGTGCTGACGCGCTCGTCGCGGTCACGGCGGTGACCGCCTTGACGGTCATGCTCTGGCTGCTGCACCGCGGCATCGAGGGGTACGTCCGTACGGCCTCCGCCTCGGTGTTCACCCTCATCTACCTACCGTTCCTGGGCTCCTTCGTGGCGTTGATGCTGCGCGAGGGCGGCACGTTCGACCAGACCGGCGTCGACGCGGGCGTGAAGGGCATCATCGCGTTCGTGCTGGTCACGATCGCCTCCGACATCGGCGGCTACATCGCCGGCGTCCTCTTCGGGAGGCACCCGATGGCCCCGGTCATCTCGCCGAAGAAGTCCTGGGAGGGCTTCGCCGGCTCGGCGCTGTTCACGATCGTGACCGGTGAGGTGCTGGTCCGGTTCCTGCTGGACGGCGACTGGTGGGTCGGCGTGGCCTTGGGCGTGATCGCGGTCGCGATGGCGGTCCTCGGCGATCTGGTCGAGTCCGTGATCAAGCGCGACCTCGGCGTCAAGGACATGAGCCAGATCATCCCCGGCCACGGCGGGATCATGGACCGGCTCGACTCGCTGCTCGCCACGATCGCCCCGATCTGGCTGCTGCTCCACTACGCCGTCTTCTGAGTGGGTTACGGTGGCTGGGATGAGCACCGACGAGCCCGGCACGACCACCACGGAGCCCGCGACCGATGAGCCGGTCGCGACGTCCGACTGGTGGCACCGAGACCACCCGACGTTCGCGGCCCTGAGCGGCTTCTACGCCGGGCTGCTGTTCGCGATCCTCGTCCCGGGCCTGTACGCCGCGATCCTGGCCGCTGTCGTGGGTCAGCAGCGTGCTGAGGACCTGTTCCCGTTCGTGCTGGTCACCCTCGTCGTGCCGCTGCTGCTGGTGCTCGCGCCCCGCAGTCGCAGGTTCGGCCTCTACATGTGGCTCGGGATGATCAGTACCGCCGTCGTCGTGGTCGGCGTCGGCGGCGGGGTCTTCTGGTACATGGTCTCCCGCGGCTGAGCCGGGCCGGGCGCGGCCGTCGGTGCTCAGGCGACCTCGACGACGATGCCCGTCAGGCCGGTCAGCACGGCCGCCACGCCGGCGCGTACCGCGCGACCGGCGCGCTCGGGGGTGAAGGTCTTCGGGTCGTACTGCGCGGGCAGACCAAGCCCCTCGCCCCGGTACATCGCGCCGATCCAGTCGGCGGCGGTGACGTTGGCGGTCGGCTCCGCGACCTGCGCTCCGACGATGAGGAAGGGCGTCTCCAGATTCGGGGCGCTGACCATCGCGACCGGATCGGTCAGGCCGTTGCCGACGCTGATCACCAGGTCGGGCTTGGCGTCGAGCGCCTTCTGGATGGTGGCGACGTAGTCGTGCGGCCGGGTCGCCACGAAGTCGGTCACCTTCGCCTCGACGCTCGCGCCCCACGCCTCGACCGCCGCGCGCAGCACCTCGGTCTGGAGACTCGAACGCGATGTCACACCGTCCACGAGCAGCGCCACGCGATACCCGGGCTTCGGCCGGACGTCGTCCCACGAGCCCGCGGCGGGCGTGATGGTGCCTTCGGGGACCGGCGGGTCCGCCGGGTCCCAGAAGCCGTGGCCGAGCCGGCCCTGGGCCTGCGGCGCCCGCGAGGGCTCCCACGACGGGGCCGCGGCGGAGTCATGCCCGCAGGCGGACAGGCTGAGCAGCGCGCCCAGGGCGAGCGTGGCGAGGGCGGATCGACGAATCACCCGCACTTCCTACCCGACGTGGGCCCACGGTTACCAACGGCAAGACGGCGGTCGCCGAGCCCTTCTGCACCGTTCATGGGCCGTTCACCGGTGGCCGACAGTCTTCGCCGGTCATGCCACGATCATGTTCTCTGCTGCTCGCCGCCCTCGTCGGCCTCCTCGCTGTCCTGGGTCTCTCCGCCCCGGCGTCAGCCCACGGCTTCACCACGGTCATCTACGTCGACGCCACCTCGCCGGCACCCGGCCAGGTCCAGGTGAGGCTCGGGCTCGAGTACGACCTCCTCCTGGTCTCGGTCGCCGACACACAGCAGGACGACCCCTTCTACCGCGAGGGCCAGCCGGCCTGGGACGACGGCGACTTCGCCGCCATGACGAAGGCCGTCACGGAGCACCGCGCCGCGGTCGAGAGCTACATCGCGGATCGGCTGGGGGTGGACTACGCCGGCGCCTCCTGCGCACCGAGGCTCGAGTCCGACGTCTCGGTGAGGATGAACCCCGAGCAGTCCGTGCCGTACGCGAACGTCGTCGTCGACTACGCGTGCCCGGGCGATGCGAACGCCGACGTGCTCCGCACCGGACACGTGATCTCCTCGACGCTCTTCGGGGATGAGGAGGGCTACGTCAAGGGCGCGAAGTCGATCGTCACGTACGACCTCGACGATCGCACCGGGACCGCCGGACTCGACAGCGAGCACCCGTCGTTCTCGACCAAGCAGAGCTGGCAGCAGCGGTTCGGAGAGTTCTGGCGCCTCGGCGCCGAGCACCTGCTGAAGGGCCTCGACCATCTGCTGTTCCTGACAGCGCTGATCGTCGGGTCGCGCCGCCTGCGCGAGGTCGTGTTGGCGGCCACCACGTTCACCCTGGCCCACTCGACCACCCTGATCCTGGCCGCCTTCGGCCTCGTCCACGGCTCGGCCGACGTGATCGAGCCGCTCATCGCGCTGTCGATCGCAGCCACCGCCGGCTGGTACCTGTGGCGGGTCTGGCGCCGCGGCGAGCATGCCGCCGACCTCGACGTCGCCGGCCGCAGCCACTTCGCGCTGGACCGTGCGGGCTGGGCCCGCCTCGCCGTGGTCTTCGGATTCGGCCTGGTCCACGGGATGGGCTTCGCCGGCGCACTCGGCATCGATCACGCCTGGTCATGGCAGCTGCTCTGGTCGCTGCTGATCTTCAACATCGGCATCGAGTCGGTCCAGATCGGGCTGATCGTCGCGATCTTCCCGGTGCTGATGCTGCTGCGCCACCGTGCCCCGCGGACTGCCCTGTGGGTCTCGGCCGGCATCGCCCTCGTCGTCGCGATCGTCGGGCTGGTGTGGTTCGGCCAGCGGGTCTTCGGCTTCGAGCTGATCGGCGAGGGCGCCTGATTCATCTGATGCATGCAAAGTGATCCGCTGCCCGACCCCGCCCCACGACCAGGTATTTGCCAGGGATTTACCAGGCATCGTCAGAGTTCGGACGTTCGGCTTCACCACTGATTCCCTTGGAAGAGGAACCCTATGAAGTTCACCAACTCGTCCCGCGCGCGTCGCGCGGTGGCGCTGGGTGCCGGCTCGCTGACGGCCCTCGCCGGCCTTACGGTCTACGGCGCCACCAGCGCCCACGCCGCCGATGACAAGCCGATCGACATCGTCCTCGGCGTCGGGTCGAACCAGAGCGAGAAGATCGTCCACTGGTACACCCACGCCAGTGCTCAGCAGTCGGTCCAGATCTCCGAGGGCGCGACGTTCAACGCCGCGACGGCCAAGACGGTCGTCGCGACCTCGGCTCCGAACTCGGTCCGCGACTCGGAGACCGACAGCGCGGCCAAGAAGGACGACGGCTCCGCCGAGACCCTGACCGGGCAGACGGGCTTCTACAACGCCCACGTCGCCCTGCACGACCTCAAGCCCGGGGCGACCTACAGCTACCGCGTCGGCTCCTCCGATGGCAGCGCCTGGTCGGCGCCGTACACCTTCTCCACCGGTACCGCGGACCAGAACTCCTTCACCTTCGCCGCGTTCGGCGACCCGCAGATCGGCTCCTCCGGCTACACGCACCTCGACGGCCGCGGCTGGGCCACGACCCTCGACTACATCGCGAAGAACGCGCCGCAGACCGAGCTCCTGGTCTCCACCGGCGACCAGGTCGAGCACGCCAACAACGAGTACGACTGGTCCAACTGGGCCGACCCGGACAACTCGGCCGCGGGTGACGGCAGCTCGATCAGCCCCGTCCTCAAGCAGATCACCTACGCTCCGCAGATCGGCAACCACGAGGGCGCCTACAGCGACAACGTCAACGGCGTGTCCACCCCGTCGGGCCGCGCGTACAACCAGCACTTCACCGTCCCGAACGACGACCAGAACGCGCTCTTCACCCGCACCAGCGACGGCGGCACCACGGCCAACCGTCCGGGTGGCGACTACTGGTACACGTACAAGAACGTGCTGTTCATCGACGTCAACTCCAACGCGTACGCCGACCAGGTCGGTGGCAACGCCGACGCCGCGCACGCCGCGTACATCAAGGACGTCGTCGAGAAGCACGGCACCGGCACCAAGTGGCAGGTCGTCACGTTCCACCACGCGATCTACTCGCCGGCCGACCACGCCAACGACGCCGACAACAGCCAGCGCCGCAAGGACCTGACCTACACGATGTCCCAGGAGGGCATCGACCTGGTCATCCAGGGTCACGACCACGCCTACTCGCGCTCCTACGAGCTCAAGTCCAGCGCTGCGGGCACCGCTCCGAACAAGGCGAACACCGCCGAGCAGCCGGGCGCCGAGGCCGTCGTCACCGGCCCGGGCGGCGTGATCTACGTGACCGCCGACTCGGCGTCCGGCTCGAAGTACTACGACCTGACCACGCCGGACACCTCGAAGAACGGTGGCGACTACGGTCCGGACGCCCTGGCCGGCAAGAACGACGCCAACCAGACCCGGCACTGGGCCAACTCGGTCGAGAGCCAGACCTACACCCCGACGTTCGTCCAGGTGACGGTCACCGGCGACAAGCTCGCCGTGAAGAACATCGCCTCCCAGGACTGGGACGCGGACACCAACGCCGCCGTCAAGACCAAGAAGGCCGGCCAGCGGATCGACCCCTCGACGACCAAGGCCTACACCGACGACGTCCTCGCCGCGCTCGGTGACCAGCGCCCGGAGTTCGCTGCCGACCCGCACCACATGCAGACCGCCGGTGCGCTGTCCGACTCCTTCACCCTGGGCGGTGGCAACACCAACGCCTTCCCGGACTCGGGCGTCAAGACCATCGAGGTGCCGGGTGCGACCGTGACCGTCACCGCGCAGCCGACGGCGGTCCCGACCGCGACCGTCACCGTGACGGCTCCGCCCGTCCCGGCCCCGACGGTGACGGTCACGTCCACGGTGACCAAGACCGTGATCACCGAGAAGCAGGTCGAGAAGAAGATCACCCAGCTGACCAAGCAGATCAAGAAGGCCAAGGGCGCCAAGAAGGCGAGCCTGAAGGCCCAGCTGGCCGCGTACCAGCAGATCCGCAGCCAGTTCTGAGATGAGTCCTGTGGCTGGCCCTGAGCGATCAGGGCCGGCCACAGGTCATTCATAGCCAGGTTCTTTCATGGCAGCCTTCACCCGCCGTACGTAAAACCTCGGCCCATCGTTCGGGCCCGTCCGCCACAGTCAGCCCCGCCTCCCGATGCGCGGGTGGGCGGACAGGAGTACGGGATGGGGTTCGCCGCTCGGGGCGCGACCGCGCGGACGGTCGGCGTCGGTGCGCTCGTCGCCGCGCTCGGAGTGGGTGTCCTCTCGGCTGCCGCCGCCGACGAGGCGTCGGGCGTCGCCGGATCGCCGGTCGACGTCGGCCAGGCCGCCTGCGGCAACGGCTGGACGGGCGGGAGCGCGGGCCCGTTGACGTTCGCCCTGAGCAACTCCGCGGCCCTCGTCCAGGAGGTCCAGATCCAGGATGTCGCGTCCCGACGGATCTTCGTCGATGTCGAGGACCTCGGCGTCGGTGCTGCCCGATCGGTCACGCTCGCGCTTCCGGCCGGCACGTACCGGTTCCTCTGCATGGGTGGGGCGGACGGACGTGCCTTCGCCGGACCGTCCTGGACCCTCACCGGTGACTACCGGGGCGCCACGACGCCCGGCGTGCTGCCGGCCTCCGAGCTCGACTTCATCAAGCCCGTCGACGCGTACAGCGCCTGGACGGCCGGGCAGCTGAGCCGCTTGCGGGGCGATGTCTCCGCGCTCACGACCGCGCTGCGCCGTGGCCACCTGCTCGCCGCCCGGCACGCCTGGATGAGGGCGCAGCGGCAGTACCTCCTGCTCGGCGCCGCGTACGACGCCTTCGGCGACCTCGGCGACGCCATCGACTCTCCGGTCACGCCAGGAGTCGCACCGCTCACCGATCCGCACCTGACAGGGCTCCCGAAGCTCGAGGCGGTGCTCTGGCACGCGAAGCCGGTCCCGGCCGGCCCGCGGAGCCGGGCGGCGAAGCGCGCGCGAGCCCGCGTCACGGCGTACCTGCGCCAGAGCGCCGTCCCGGTCGCCCGCCGGCTCCTCGCGGACGTGACGAAGGTGGCGGCGACCTTCGACAATCCGGTGCAGCCCTCGAACACCGACATGGGGCTGCGCAGCCACGAGATCCTCGAGGACGCGTTGCGGTTCGAGCTCACGGGTCGCGACGACGCCGGAGCGCACCTGACGCTCTTCGACGTCGATGCCATGGTCGACGCGACCCGCGACGTCATCGCCCCGTTGCGTGACCTGCTGGCCGAGCGCGACCCCGACCTCGCGGTGACGGACGCCTGGCTGGACCGGCTCGCGAGGTACGTCGACACCTTCCACCGCGCCGGGACCGACACCTGGACGCCCTACGGGCGCCTGTCCATCGCACAGCAGCGGCGACTGGAGTCGATCCTGAGTCAGACCGTGGAGTACCTCTCCGAGATCGCGGTCGTGCTCGACCCGGTGCAGGCAGGCCCGGCATGAGACCCCGCTCCTTCGACGTCAGCCGGCGCGGCCTGTTCGGCAGTGCCGTCGCCGCGGCCGCCCTCGGCGGCGGCGCGGTCGCCGCCTTCGCAGGCGAGGCGCACGCCGCGGCCGGTGGCGACGCGACCTCCGCCGGACCGGCCGACACGGTCTACCCGTTCGAGGGCGCTCATCAGCAGGGCATCGTGACGCCGTCCCAGGCCGCAGCCGCCTATCTCGCCCTCGACGTCGAGGCGGCCGACGGTGCGGAGCTCGTCGCGATGTTCAAGGCGCTGACGACCGCCGCGCGCTGGCTCACCGCTGGCGGCGTCGCACCGGACGTGGGCATGACCGGGACGTCGCTGGACAACGGTGTGCTCGGCGGCCCGTCGGTCCCGGCCGACGGGCTCACCATCACGGTCAGCGTCGGCGCCAGCCTCTTCGACCACCGGTACGGCCTCGCTGCCAAGAGGCCGCACCGTCTGGTCATGATGCCGGCCTTCGCCGACGACCTGCTCGACCGCTCGATCTGCGACGGTGACCTGCTCATCCAGGTCTGCGCCGACCACCAGGACACCGTCAACCGCGCGCTGCGCGTCCTGCTGCGCGAGACCCGTGGATCCCTCGCGGCGCGCTGGCGCCAGGACGGCTTCGTCTCGCCCTCCCGCCCCGATGGCGCTCCCCGCAACCTGCTGGGCTTCAAGGACGGCACGGCCAACAGCGCCGTGGCGGGGCACGAGGAGGAGCTCGTGTGGACCCACGCAGGCGGCTCGGAGCCGGCCTGGGTCGAGGGCGGCTCGTACCACGTCGTACGCAAGATCAGGATGCTCGTCGAGTTCTGGGACCGCGTCTCGGTGCGCGAGCAGAACACGCTGATCGGCCGGGACAAGGCGTCCGGGGCGCCCCTGACCGGCACCGAGGAGAGCGACGCCCCCGACTTCAACACGGAGTACAAGGGCGAGGCGATCGCGCTCGGCGCCCACATCCGGCTGGCGGCCGACTCGGGCCGCTCCGCGACCACCGGCCAGCGTATGCTCCGCCGCGGCTACAACTACGACGCCGGGATGGACGTGAACGGCAACCTCGACATGGGGCTGCTCTTCACGACGTTCAACCAGGACCTGGAGCGACAGTTCGCCACGGTCCAGCGCCGACTCGAGGGGGAGTCGCTCGCCGACTACATCCTCCCGGTGGGCGGCGGCTACTTCTTCGCCCTCCCCGGCGTCCGGGGGAGCGACGACTGGCTTGGTCGGGGGATGTTCGCCTGAGGGCCGGGCTGCCACCCGACCCCCAGGCCTTCCGGTCATCGATATGGGACACCTACAACCGAAAGGCTCATTCTAGTGAGGAACAAGAAGTCGGCTCGCCTGCGTGTAGCGGCGAGCGCAGGCGTCGCGGCCGCGACCGTGGTCGGCGGCTCGCTGGCCTTCAGCGCCCCCGAAACGCACGCCGCTGGCCTCCCGTCCGTCTCGGGCGGCAAGATCCAGCACGTCGTGGTCCTCTTCGACGAGAACATCTCGTTCGACCACTACTTCGGCACCTACCCCTACGCCGCCAACACCGGCGGTCCGTCGTTCACCGCCAAGGCCGGCACGGCCGGTCTGCCGGACTCCTCGCAGACGATCACCAACTTCACCGGCGCCAACTCGGGCCTGCTCGGCATGGCCGGGACGTCCGTGACCAACACGGTCGTCCCGGGCGCGAAGGGCAAGCCGGGGGTGAACCCGAACACGGTCGCGCCCTACCGCCTCGGCTACGACCAGGCCTGGACCTGCTCCCAGGGCCACGGCTACGCCGCCGAGCAGAAGGCCGTCCTCGGCTCCGCCACCCAGGCTCCGGGCGCCATGGACCGCTTCGTCGAGAACACCTCCTCGAACGCCGCCTGCGCGAACACCGCGGCGACGGCCCCTGCCGGCAACTCGGAGTTCGGCCGCAACGGCCTGTCGATGTCCTACACCGACGGCAACGTGGTCACCGGGCTGTGGAACTACGCCCAGAGCTACGCGATGAGCGACAACTCCTGGGCCAACAACTTCGGCCCCTCCACGGTCGGGGCGGCCAACATCGCCGGTGGCTCGACCGCCGGCGCCAAGCTGTACTACCCGGTCGGCACCGTCATCGACACGATCACCGGCTACCCGTACAACAAGTACGCCAACGGTGGCACCGACGCGACCCCGAACGCCGACGCCACCGTCACCGTCGACGCGACCAACTGGCAGAGCTACCCGCTCAAGGCGAACAACGCCGGCGACGCCACGGCCACGGCCCCGGTCATCGCCGCCACGAGCGTCACCAAGGACGCCTCCGGCAACGTCACCGACGTCACCGCGAAGCAGCCGAACGCCGCCGGCACGGTCGACGGCCTCAGGTGGATCGACGCGAGCGACCACAGCAAGGGGGTCGTCGGCTCGATCACCGGCGACCCGACGCCCGCGGGCGACATCTGCCCGGACAACGGCATCGGCGTCCAGCTTCAGGGCCAGAGCGTGGGCGACCTGCTGACCGCGCAGGGCAAGACGTGGGGCTCCTTCATGGGCGGCTTCCACGACCCGAGCCTCCCTGCCGCCACGGACGCCGCCTCCAGCAGCGCCATCTGCAGCTTCGGCAAGACCCGCACCACCAACCCGGACGGCGGCCTGCTCAGCGTCGTCAACACCTCGGGTGACTACAACTCGCACCACGCGCCGTTCCAGTACTACAAGTCGACGTCGAACCCGACCCACGTCGCCCCGACCGGCGGTGCCGAGATCGGCAAGGACGGCGCCGCCAAGCACGAGTACGACCTGTCGTGGTTCTACAAGGCGGTCAACAACCAGGACGGCGCGTCGCTCCCGGACGTCTCCTACCTGCGCCCGATCCGCGCCGAGGACGCGCACGGCGGCAACTCGGACCCGCTCGACGAGCAGCACTTCCTGGTCCGCACCGTCAACGCGATCGAGAAGTCCTCGTACTGGAAGAACACCGCGATCGTGATCGCGTACGACGACTCGGACGGCTTCTACGACCAGGTCGCCCCGAAGATCCTGAACGGCTCGGCGGACACGGCCACCAGCCAGAACACCGCCATCTGCACCACGCCGGCCAACACCGGCGCGACCATGGACGACGGCGGCTGGGCCGACCGCTGCGGACCGTCGCAGCGTCTGCCGCTCCTGGTCATCTCGCCGTACGCCAAGACGAACTTCGTCGACCACACGCTCTCAGCACAGTCGTCGGTGGTGAGCTTCATCGAGGACAACTTCCTCGGCGGCGCCCGCGTCGACGACAACCAGACCGGTCTCGCGGCCAGTGCGTCGTTCGACAAGTACTCGCAGTACAGCGACCTGAAGGAGCTCTTCGACTTCAACGCCGCTCCGCACCTGGCGCCGGTCCTGCTGAACACCGACGGCACCGTCCAGCGTGCCGCCACGCCTCCGAGCCAGCCGAACGCCGCCCTCAAGGCCGCGCAGGCGAAGCTGAAGGCCGACCAGGCCAAGCTGAAGGCCGCCAAGAAGGCCCTCAAGAAGGCCAAGGGTCACAAGAAGGCGATCTGGAAGAAGAAGGTCGCCAAGCTGACCAAGGCGGTCAAGAGGGACCTGGCCGCCGTCAAGGCTGCTGCCTGATCCGACCCGCGGCACCCGCTCGAGCAGCGGCCCCGGAGCGCGAGCTCGGGGGCCGCTGTCGCGTTTCGTCCGCCGTTGCGTACCGATGGGAGAATGGATCGGTGAGCGAGCAGAGCGACGTCCTGGACACCACCCCGGACGAGACCCCGGACGAGGCGGCCATGCGTGGCCGTGCGATCCCGCTGGTCCTGACCCCGCCGAAGGGTCGCGGCAAGCCGCCGCGCCACCTCGCGGACCTGTCGCTCGCCGAGCGGCTCGAGGCAGCCAAGGAGCTCGGGCTGCCGGGGTTCCGCGCCAAGCAGCTCTCGGTGCACTACTTCGAGCGGCTGGTCCACGACCCCGCCGAGATGACCGACCTGCCGGCCAAGCAGCGCGAGGAGCTGGTCAGCGGCTTCCTGCCGGAGCTCATGACGCCGATCAAGGTGCAGAGCGCCGACAAGGGCACCACCGTCAAGACGCTCTGGAAGCTCTTCGACGGCGCGCTCGTCGAGTCGGTGCTGATGCGCTACAAGGACCGTGCCACCGTCTGCATCTCCTCGCAGGCCGGCTGCGGCATGGCCTGCCCGTTCTGCGCCACCGGCCAGGGCGGCCTCACCCGCAACATGTCGACCGCCGAGATCGTCCATCAGGTCGTCGTCGCGGCCCGCGCGATGGCGTCCGGCGAGGTCGCCGGCGGCCCCGGCCGGCTCTCCAACGTGGTCTTCATGGGGATGGGCGAGCCGCTGCACGCCTATGCGGCCACGGTCGGCGCCGTACGGCGTCTCGTCGATCCGGCACCCGACGGGCTCGGCCTCTCGGCCCGGCACGTCACCGTCTCCACGGTCGGCCTGGTCCCGCGGATCCGCCAGCTCGCCGACGAGGGCATCCCCGTCACCCTGGCACTCTCGCTGCACGCCCCCGACGACGAGCTGCGCAACGACCTCGTCCCGATCAACACCCGCTTCTCGGTCGCCGAGACCGTGGACGCGGCCTACTACTACTTCGAGAAGACCGGCCGCCGGGTCTCGATCGAGTACGCGCTGATGCGTGACATCAACGACCAGGCCTGGCGCGCCGACCTGCTCGCCGACGTCCTCTCGGCCGAGGGCCGCGGCACCGGCTGGGTGCACGTGAACCCGATCCCGCTCAACGAGGTCAAGGGCTCCAAGTTCACCCGATCGCGCGAGGAGGACATGGACGAGTTCGTCCGTCGCCTCGAGCGCAAGGGCATCGCCGCCACCCTGCGCGACACACGCGGCTCCGAGATCGACGCCGCCTGCGGCCAGCTCGCCGCCTCCGAGTAGTCACGGTCCCGCCCGGCCACGGTGCGCGGCACTCCTCGTTCGGCAACCCCGAGGTCTGAGCCTGCGACCCGTTCGGCGACCGGGGTCGATGTCCCCACGGGTCTGACGTCCGCGTCGGGGTGTGCTTTCCGCTACCGGAGCGGGAGACTCGCAGGGTGAGCATCCTGGTGCGGTCCGTGCTGATCGGCACGGCGCTCTTCGGCGCGGCCGGGGCCGTCATCGGCCTGGTGCTCGGGCTGCGCGCGTACGTGCCCACGGCATGGGCCGCGGTCATCGAGGTCGGTCTCCCGGCCGCCCTCCTCGGGGCGCTCCTCGGCCTGATCGCAGGCGGGATCGCCACCCTCGCGCGCCGTGGCAGGTGAACGCTCCGGTCGCAACGGCCACAGGACATTCACCGGCTCGCCACCTACGCATCAGTAGCAGGTCGGACGCGGCGGCCACCGTCGAGACATGACCGTGACCGAGCTGCCCGTCCACCGGACCGCCGCCAGGACCGCCACCGGCGGACGACCCGATCGTCTCCGGGTCCTGGTGGTGAGCGAGTCCTTCCTCCCGCAGATCAACGGCGTCACCAACTCCGTACGTCGCGTCCTGGAGCACCTGGCCGCCGAGGGCCACGAGGCCGAGCTGGTCGCTCCGACAGGGCCCGCCACGTACGCCGGCTTCAAGGTCACCCGCGCCCGCGGCGCGAGCCTCCCGTTCTACAAGGACTTCCGCATCGGTCTGGAGACCCGCCGCCGGCTGCGCGGCGTGATGCAGCGCTTCCGTCCCGACGTCATCCACATCGCCTCGCCCGCGACGCTGGGCTACCAGGCCGCCAAGGTCGCCGCCGAGCTCGGCGTCCCGTCGGTCGCGATCTACCAGACCGACATGGTGGGCTTCGCCCAGCGCTACGAGGCCCGGTACGGGATCCCCGGCGGCTCGCGCGCGATGGCCGCCCTGACCCGCAAGATCCACCTCAAGGTCGACCGCACCCTCGCCCCGAGCACCGCCAGCCTCACCCAGCTCGACCAGCTCGGGGTGCCCCGGACGGTGCTGTGGCCGCGCGGCGTGGACGTCGAGTCCTTCCACCCCTCCCGGGTCGACCACGACCTGCGTGCCCGGCTGGCGCCCGACGGCCGCCTGATCGTCGGCTACGTGGGTCGCCTGGCTGCGGAGAAGGAGCTGCCGCTCCTCACGCACCTGGCCAACGACGACCGCTACGCGCTGGTCATCGTCGGAGCGGGCCCCGAGGAGCAGCGCCTGCGGGCGCTGCTCCCGGGGGCGCAGTTCCTCGGCCTGCTGCGCGGCGCCGAGCTCGGTGCCGCGTACGCCAGCCTCGACGTGTTCGTCCACACCGGCCGGCACGAGACCTTCTGCCAGTCCGCGCAGGAGGCCCTCGCCTCCGGTGTGCCGGTGGTGGCACCCCGCTCGGGCGGTCCCGTCGACATCGTCGACGACGGCGTGACGGGTCTGCTCTACCGCCCCGGCGACGGGGAGGACCTGCGCCGCAGCGTCGACTACCTCGCCGGCGACGCCGTGCTGCGCCGCACCATGGGCCGCTCCGCGCGGGTGGCGGTCCAGGGTCGCTCGTGGCAGTCGATCAACGATCGCCTCCTGGACCACTACCACGAGGTGATCGACGACCGCCTCGGCAGGTTCCGGGTCGCCGGAGCGGCCTGACCCGGGCCCGCTCGGTCAGGCGCGCCGGCCCGGCCCGATCAGGGCGGCCACCTCGTCCACCGTGTCGACGAGGTGGATGTGTGCCTCCATCGGGCGTCCGGCGGCGAGCCGCCTCAGCAGTGGCCACGCCGGGACCTCGGCGGTCCAGTAGTCGCGTCCGACCAGGATCATCGGCGCGACCCGATCCGGCGTGGCGTAGTAGTTCTCGCAGGCATCCTGGAAGACCTCCTGGACGGTGCCGGCCGCACCCGGCAGGAAGACCACGCCCGCGTCGCAGATCTCAAGCAGGATCGCCTCGCGGGTGGCGTTGCGGAAGTACTTCGCGACCACGTCGCAGAAGACGTTCGGCGGCTCGTGGCCGTAGAACCACGTCGGGATCCCGAGCGAGGTCGCGCGGGGGCGATCCTCGTCGTAGCCGGCCCGGACGGTCAGGGCGCAGACCATCCAGTCCTGGATCGACGGGGTGAAGCCGGGCACCATCGCCAGCTCCTCGACCGCGGTGTGCAGCACGTCGGGGGAGTAGGACGCCAGCCAGGCGCCCAGGTTGGCCGCCTCCATCGCGCCCGGTCCGCCGCCGGTCGCGACCACGTGGTCGCGCCCCAGGGTGTGACCGAGCCGCGCGGCGTCGAGGTACGACGGGTCGCCGCGTCGGGCCGCGTGGCCGCCCATCACCCCGACCATGTGCCGCCCGACGATCCAGGCGTCGAGCGCCTCGTCGATGCCGAAGTCGTGCAGCGCCCGGATCCGGGCACGATCGCGGGTGTGGGGCTCGCGCGACCAGGAGTAGGCGCGGGCGTCGAGGGAGTGCGCGTACGCGGCGGTGTCGTAGAGGTCGGCGGGTGAGTAGAGGGTGGTCCGCTCGGGGTCGACCGGCGCTTCGGGCACGGGTCGCGCGACCGGCACGGGACGGAGGCGGACGGGTCGACGCGTGGTCACGTCGCCGAGGGTATGCGACGTGAGCGAGCCCGCCGAGCCTGCTCGTGCCCGAGCGAACAGGCAATGTGCGCGCAGCGCACGAATCGGGGGACTACCGTCTGCACGTGAGATCGCTGCGCCGGACCGCCATCGCCGCCCTCGTGCTCGCCCTGCTCGCCGGCACCGGGACCGCCGCGGCGCATGCCGGGGTAGCGGACGGCGGCGACGCGTACTTCCCCGAGGACGGCAACCGCGGCATCGACGTGCAGAGCTACCGGATCGCCGACGCGTACGACTTCGGCACCGGCGAGCTCAGCGGGACCACATCGATGACGGTGCGCGCGACCGACGCACTGAGCGTCTTCGATCTCGACCTCCTGCTGCCCGTGTCGGCGGTGGCGGTCGACGGCGAGCCCGCGACCTTCGCGCGGCCGGACAGGCATGAGCTGCGCATCACGCCGGCGCACCCGATCGCGCGCGGCGCCACCTTCACGGTCGCGGTGACCTACGCCGGCCAGCCGGGCAAACAGTGCTGGCACGGCGAGTGCGACTGGCTCGCCGACGGCGACGAGGTCACCACCATGAACGAGCCGCACATGGCGGCCTGGTGGTTCGCGGCCAACGACACCCCGGCCGACGCCGCCACGATGGACATCAGCGTGACCGTCCCCGCGGGCAAGACCGTGATCGCCAACGGCCGCCAGGTCAGCCGTACGGTCCACGGGGCGCTGGCCACCACCCGCTGGGTCGCGCGCGACCCGATGGCGCCCTACCTCGCGTTCTTCACCGCCGGCGACTACCGCGTCGAGCAGGGCATCAGCCACGGCCTGCCCTGGCTGGTCGGGGTCTCGAACCGTCTTCCCGCCGGCGAGCGGGCCGCCGCGATGCGGCTGATGCGCAAGACGCCCGCCATCGCGCACTGGCTCGCCAAGCGGCTCGGGCCGTACCCCTTCGAGAGCGTCGGGGGCGTCACCACGTCCTTCGACCCCGGCTTCGCGCTGGAGAACCAGACCCGCCCCACCTATCCCGTGCTGTTCGCGCAGCGCACGACCACGGTCGTGCACGAGATCGCGCACCAGTGGTTCGGCGACTCGGTGCGGCTCGCACGCTGGCGCGACGTGTGGCTCAACGAGGGCTTCGGGACGTTCATGGAGTGGTTCTGGGCCGAGCGGCACGGCGGGCCCACCGCGAGCGAGGTTCTGCACAGCGAGTACGCCCGGACGCTCGCGCCGTTCTGGTCGACGCGGGTGGCCGCACCGGGGGCGCGCGGCCTGTGGACCCGGCAGGTGTACCAGCGCGGCGGGCTGACGCTCGCGGCGCTCCGCATCCGCGTCGGCGACCGGGACTTCTGGCGGATCATGCGGGGCTGGGCGCGCACCCACGCGGGCCTGGCGGTCACGACGGCGGAGTTCGAGCGCTACGCGGCGCGCGTCTCCGGCGAGGATCTCGACGGCTTCTTCCGTGCCTGGCTGCACACCCCGCACCGCCCCGCCCGGACGGCGGCCAACGGCCTGGTGGGGTGAGATCAGCCCGGGACGCCGAAGTTGTACGTCTGCTTCTGCAGCTTGAGGTACATGAACGTCTCGGTGCCGGCCACACCCGGGACCGCGCGGATCGTGCCCGAGATCAGGCTGAGCAGGTGCTCGTCGGACTCGGCGACGATCTCGGCGAGCAGGTCGTAGGAGCCGGCGGTGAAGACGACGTAGTCCACCTCGTCGATCGCCGCGATCGCCTCCGCGACGGGCTCGATCGGACCGTCGACGGTGATGCCGATCATGGCCTGCCGGGCGAAGCCGAGCTGGAGCGGGTCGGTCACGGCGACCACCTGCATCACGCCGCTGTCGATCAGTCGCTGCACCCGCTGGCGCACGGCGGCCTCGGACAGGCCGACCTCCTTGCCGATCGCGGCGTACGAGCGCCGGCCGTCCTGCTGGAGCTGCTCGATGATGGCCTTGCTGACCTCGTCGAGGCCGACGCCGCCCCCCGATCCCGCGCGCTTTCGAGTCATGTCGCACAGAGTACGGTTTTCGTTGTCCCGGCTCCACCAAACTGCGGAGTCCGTTGTTACAGCCCTAAAATATTGCGAAGGTTATTGTGATCGGGTACACGATCGTGCAACGATCCAGCGCCCCTCCCTCGTACGTTCAGGAGCTCACGTGGTCGCACCACCGCCACCCCCTCGGTCCGGTCTCCGACTCGGCCGGCGCACGCTGCTGAAGGGTGCCGGCGGGGTCGCTTTCGCCGGGGCGAGCCTCGCGGTGCTGCCGTTCTTCGGCACGCCGGACCGGCGTCAGGACCCGACGACGTGTCGGGCGACGGACCTGTCGAAGACCGATCGCAGGCTGACGATCAGCAACTGGCCGGTCTACATCGACGAGGACGACCCGAAGTCGGGCTACGTCTCGACGCTGACCCGCTTCGAGAAGCACTTCGGCGTGACGGTCGACTACCGCACCGACATCAGCGACAACGTCAGCTTCTTCCCGAAGGTGGTCAACCAACTCGGCTCGTGCGCCCCGACCGGCCGCGACATGTTCGTGCTCACCGACTGGATGGCCGCCCGGATGGTGAACATGGGCTGGATCCAGCCGATGGACCCGAGCCGCGTCCCGAACCTGCACGCCAACATCATCAGCTCGCTGCGCTCGCCCGACTGGGACCCGGAGCGGAAGTTCTCCGCCCCCTGGCAGGCCGGCTTCACCGGCCTGGCGTACAACACCGACTACCTCGACGACCCGCCGAAGTCGATCATCGAGATGCTCACCCGGCCCGATCTCAAGGGCAAGGTCAGCGTGCTCACCGAGATGCGCGACACGATGGGCCTGATCCTGCTCGACCTGGGCTTCGACCCGGATCACTTCACCCAGGCGCAGTGGACCAAGGCCCTCGCCGTGCTGACCAAGGCGAAGAACAGCGGCCAGATCCGCGCCTTCACCGGCAACGAGTACCTCGACGGCCTGGCCGGCGGCGACCTGCTGGTCTCGGTCGCCTGGTCGGGCGACATCGCCGCCGCCCCGAAGCGCGAGCACGTGAAGTTCATCGTCCCCGAGCACGGTCTGATGATCTGGTCGGACAACATGCTCATCCCGAACATGACGCACAAGCAGTCGCTCGCCGAGGACTGGGTCAACTGGTACTACGACCCGAAGATCGCGGCCTATCTCTCCGACTACAACTGGTACGTCAGCCCCGTCCAGGGAGCGCAGGAGCACATGCGCACGATCGACCCCGAGGCCGCGGACAACCCGCTGATCTTCCCGACCGCCGACTACCTCAAGCAGACGCACCAGTTCATGGCTCTGCAGGAGTACCAGATCCGTGACTATGAAGGAGCCTTCTCTGATGTCTCAGGCGTCTGAGCCCCGCGACCTCCGGCTCACCCAGCTGGAGAAGATCTATGCCAACGGCTTCACCGCCGTGCATCCGCTCGACCTGACGATCCCGCAGGGCAGCTTCTTCGCGCTCCTCGGCCCCTCGGGCTGCGGCAAGACCACGACGCTGCGGATGGTCGCCGGGCTCGAGGTCCCGACGGCCGGGTCGATCACGATCGGCGGCACCGAGATCACGTACGAGAAGCCCTATCGGCGGCCGGTCAACACCGTGTTCCAGAGCTACGCGCTCTTCCCGCACCTCTCCATCGCCGACAACGTCGCTTTCGGGCTGAAGCGGCGGGGCATCAAGGACACCGCCAAGACGGTGGCCGACATGCTGGAGCTGGTCGAGCTCACCGCCCAGGCGAGCAAGCGGCCCCAGCAGCTCTCCGGCGGTCAGCAGCAGCGCGTCGCGCTCGCTCGGGCCCTGATCAACCAGCCCGAGGTGCTGCTCCTCGACGAGCCGCTCGGCGCTCTCGACCTCAAGCTGCGCCGCGCGATGCAGCTCGAGCTCAAGCGGATCCAGACCGAGGTCGGCCTCACGTTCGTGCACGTCACGCACGACCAGGAGGAGGCGATGACGATGGCTGACACGATCGCGGTCATGAACGCCGGGCGGATCGAGCAGCTCGGCTCGCCGGCGGATCTGTACGACAACCCGGCCACCACCTTCGTCGCCAACTTCCTCGGCCAGTCCAACCTGATCGCCGGCAACGTCGTCGGCGAGGACACCCTGGCCGGCGCACCGGTGGTGACGGTGGACATGGAGGGCACGATCGTCTCCATCCCGAAGGAGCGCGCGCACGTCACCAGCGGCAAGGGCTGGGTCGGGATCCGGCCCGAGAAGGTCCTGGTCGCCCCGGCCGGCGAGCCGATCGACGCCCCGGGCAACCACTTCACCGGCGGCACCATCATCGACACCAGCTTCATCGGCGTCTCCACCCAGTACGTCCTGCGGACGGCCTGGGGCCAGGAGATCAGTGCCTTCGAGCAGAACACCGGCGCCCGCGGCGTCCTCGCCCCCGGCACCGCGGTCGACTTCACCTGGCGCCCGGAGTTCGCCTTCCTGCTCGACGCGAGTCAGGACGCGACGGCCGGCGTGGATCTCGGGGAGGAGTGATGCGCACGCGCCGCTGGCTCCCGTACGCGCTCTTCGCGCCCGCCGCACTGTGGCTGCTGCTGTTCTTCGTCGTCCCGTTCTACTCGCTGCTCGCCAACAGCCTCTTCGACCCGACCGGCGACAACCTCACCGGCTACGACGTCACCTTCCACTTCGGGAACTTCACCCACGTGCTGTCCAAGTACGGCCCGCACATCTGGCGCTCGTTCTGGTGGGCGACGATCTCGACCGCGCTGTGCCTCGTGCTCGGGTATGTGCTGGCGTACACGATCGCCTTCAAGGCCGGGCGCTGGAAGAACATCGTGCTGGTGCTCGTGGTGGCGCCGTTCTTCACCAGCTTCCTCATCCGTACGGCCGCGTGGAAGCTGATCCTGGCCGACCACGGCTGGCTGGTGCAGACGCTGCAGTCGTTGCACGTGATCAGCAGCGACGGACGGCTGCTGGCGACGCCGGTCGCGGCGATCGCTGGTCTCACGTACAACTTCCTGCCCTTCGCGATCCTCCCGCTCTACACCAGCATCGAGAAGCTCGATCGCGGTCTCCTCGAGGCCGCCGGCGACCTCTACGCCTCGCCGGCCAAGACGTTCCTGCGCGTCACCCTCCCGCTCACGATGCCCGGGATCGTCGGCGCGACGCTGCTGACGTTCATCCCGTCGGTCGGTGACTACATCAACGCGCAGCTGCTCGGCGGCACCACCGACCGGGTGGTCGGTCAGGACATCGAGAGCCTGTTCACCACGACCGGCGACTATGCGTCGGCCGGAGCGCTCTCGGTCATCCTGCTCGTCGTGATCCTGGTGATGACGATGTTCTACGTCCGCAAGGCCGGCACCGAGGAGCTGCTGTGAGCGACGGAGTCGAGCGACGAACGAGCGAGCTACCGAGCGAACGAAAGAGGCATCGATGAACTACCGCACCTCGCTGTTCGTGCCCGCGTCCTCCCGTGTGGAGGAGTGGGCCGACGACCCGGCGCCGCGGCGTCTCGTCGTCGGTGCCCGGATCGCCTGGGGGCTCGCCGCGTTCGGCGCGGTCGCGCTGGTCGTGCTGGCCGTGGCGATGACCGTCTACCGCTACCGGCACGACGAGACCGGCCTCAACTTCGCCGGGCCGCTGTACGCGCTGCTGATCCTGGTGGTCGTGGCCGCGGTCGGCTTCTCGCTCTACGCGATGCGCAGCGCCAACGAGACCGTACGGGGCAACACGGCCGCGTGGTCGCGGCTGGTCGGACTCGGCACCGCGGCCGCGGTCGCCTCGCTGATCGTGGCGTGGACGCTCTTCTCCCGGGGCGTCGCGACCGGCGGAGTGGTCGCGGTCGTGTGGGCCGTCCTCGTCCTGGCGCCGTTGTTCGTCATGTCCTCGGCGCCGGTCAACGCGTGGTTCCAGACCCGCTCGCCGTGGTACTCGGTCGGTCGCTGGATCCGCGAGAACCTCATCGCCTTCGCCGGCCTGCTGGTGATGGCCTACCTCTACATCCCCAACGCGGTCGTCGCCGCGATGAGCTTCAACGACGAGACCCAGAAGCGCACCGTCTACCAGTGGTACGGCTTCACCACCCACAACTGGACCAACGTCTGCCAGCCGCAGGGGATGTGCCACTCGGTCGAGATCAGCCTGCTCATCGGCGTGATCGCCACCGTCGTCGCCACCGCGATCGGCACCCTGGCCGCGTTCGCGCTCGGCCGCCACCGCTTCGCCGGCCGGACGTCGTCCAACGTCGTGATCTTCCTGCCGATGGCGACCCCGGAGATCGTGATGGGCTCCTCGCTGCTCGCGTTCTTCGTCGCGCTGCACATCGGCGGCCACCTCGGACGTACGACGATCGTGATCGCCCACGTGATGTTCTGTCTCTCGTACGTGATCACGACGGTGAAGGCGCGTCTCGCGGGCATGGACACGACGCTCGAGCAGGCCGCGATGGACCTCTACGCCGACGAGCGAACCACCTTCATGAAGGTGACGCTGCCGCTGGTCTTCCCGGGCATCCTGGCGGCCTCGCTCCTCGCCTTCAGCCTGTCGTTCGACGACTACATCATCACCAACCTCAACGCCGGTACGACGACCACCTTCCCGATGTACGTCTGGGGCGCGGCGCAGCGCGGACTGCCGATGCAGGTGAATGTGATCGGGACGTTCATGTTCGTCGTGGCGATCGTGTTGGTCGCGATGGGGGAGTTCCTCGGTCGGCGCCGCTCGCGCGGAGTCTGATCGCTGAGGGCGTGCCGGCCTGCCGGCCGGCACGCGCCTCGGGCAGGCGCCGCTCCGGCGCGCCCCGGCCGCCCGTCCGTCCCGCCGCGTGGCCGAAACCTCGGGTGCGCCGCATCAAGCGAGGCCATCGCCGGGTGGCCCCTAGAAGCGACGGCGGCGCAGGGTGACTGCTGTGAGGAGGACGAGGGCGGCCGGGACGGCGACGATGGCCGTGTCTGCGAGGGCGGGCGCGAGGCGCACGTGCGTCGGGTTCTCCCAGGGCGAGCCGAGACGCGCGTCGGTGTGCGGCGGCGGGTCCGACGCGCTCCGATCCTGGGAGATCCAGGTCAGGGGCAGGCCGAGCTCGACCTGGTGGCCGTTCGTGTGATCGACCGGGTCGGTCGAGACGAAGACCAGGGCGACGGTCGCCAGCACGCCGATGAGGATCGCGACCAGTGCGACGGCCCCACCGCGACGTCGAGGTGACCCGATCCGCTGCTCACGCACGCGGCGGACTCTACTCGTCGCGCTCCAGGATGCCCGCGGCGATCTCGGTGCCGACGCGGATGGCGCCGTCGACGTGTTGGAACCCGAGGCCGGCGACG
>NZ_JAIWOY010000013.1 GCF_020216525.1 Nocardioides nematodiphilus
CGCCGGACATATATTGAGGTCGAGAGCCCCATCAGACGCGAGTCTGATGGGGCTCTCCCGCATGTGCAGGGATATCCCGGGTACCGGGCAGCAATGTCACGCGATCCCTGGCTCGACAACGCCAAGATGTTGCTGGTCACCTTGGTGGTGGTCGGTCACACCTGGGCGCTCCTCGCGTTCACCGGGCTGCATAACCAGCTCTACGACTTCCTCTACCTGTGGCACATGCCGGCCTTCGTCATGGTCACCGGCTACCTGTCGCAACGATTCACGTACAGCCCGCAACGCGTCTGGGGCCTGGTCCGCGGTCTGCTGGTGCCGTACGTGATCGTGGAGGCCGCGCTGGCCGCGTTCCGGGTCGCGGTCGGCGGCGAGGGGCCGTTCCACCATCTCTGGGTGTCGCCGCACTGGCCGCTCTGGTATCTCCCGGCCGTCTTCTGCTGGCGCCTGGCGACTCCGGCGCTGCGAAGCCTCGGGCTCGCCGCGCTCCCGGTCGCGATCGCGATCAGCGTCGCCGGCGGCTACCTGGACTGGGACTACCTCGCGTTGCGTCGCATCCTCGGCTTCCTGCCGTTCTTCACGATCGGCCTCCTCGCCACCCGGCAGAGCATCGAGCGGCTACGGGCCCTGCCGCGCGTCGTCCCGCTCGCCGCGCTCGTCGGCGGCTGGTTCATGACGGCCGCCATCGGGTCGTGGGGGCAGACGCGCTGGCTCTACTACTCGTGGACCTATGCGCATCTCGACAGCGCCCTCCCGGCCCCGCTCACCCGTCTGCTCCTCCTGACCGCCGGTTCCATCGCCGCCCTGGCGGTGCTCGCCCTGATTCCCGCTCAGCAGAGCTGGTTCACCCGGATGGGCAGCGTGAGTCTCGTCGTCTACCTCTGCCACGGCTTCGTGATCAAGACGGTCAGCTACTCGGGCATTCCTGCGTGGGCGGACGACCACGGCGCCCTCGGCCTCCTCGTGACCGCGCTGGGCGCGATCGGCGTCGGTCTGTTGCTGGCGTCCCCGCCGGTCTCGACCGCCCTCCAGCGCGCGATCGATCCGCTCACGTATGCCGAGCAGCGCTTCGACGCCGCGCGCGACCTCCAGTTCCGCGCAGCGCAGATGACGCGCACGCGGCCTGCGCGCATGGCGGGAGGCTATGAGAGAGTCCCTGCGTGAGCGCAGGGTTCTTCGGCCTATTGGATGACATCGCCGTGCTGGCCAAGCTGGCGGCCGCGAGTGTGGACGACATCGGCGCAGCCGCGGGTCGAGCCACGGCGAAGGCCGCCGGTGTCGTCATCGATGACACCGCGGTGACCCCGCAGTACGTCCACGGCGTCACCGCCGCGCGTGAGATCCCGATCGTGAAGAAGATCGCCTGGGGATCGATGCGCAACAAGCTGCTCATCATCCTGCCGGTGGCGCTGATCCTCAGCCAGTGGGCCGATTGGGCGCTCGCCCCGATCCTGCTCGTCGGTGGCTGCTACCTCGCATACGAGGGGGCCGAGAAGGTCGCCGAGCGTCTCACCGGCCATGACGAGCACGGCCACGCCGTCAAGGAGCAGCCCTCGGAGAAGGAGCTGATCGCCGGCGCGATACGTACGGACCTGATCCTCTCGACCGAGATCATGCTGATCGCGCTCGACTCGGTCGCCGACGAGTCCTTCTGGGCACGCCTCGCGATCCTCATCGTCGTGGCGATCGCCCTGACCATCGGCGTCTACGGCGTCGTCGGCCTGATCGTCAAGATGGACGATGCCGGTCTTGCGCTCGCCGAGCGCGGGGGAGCGCTCACCCAGAAGGTCGGCCGCGGTCTGGTGCTCGCGATGCCCAAGCTGCTCGAGGTGATCTCGGTGGTCGGCATCGCGGCGATGATCTGGGTCGGCGGCCACATCATGATCAGCAGCGTGCACGAGATCGGCTGGCACTGGCCGCACGACGTGATCCACGACGTCAAGCACAGCGTCCACGGGGGGATCCAGGGCTGGCTCGTCGAGACCTTCCTCTCCGCGCTCGTCGGCCTCGTCGTGGGCGCGGTGGTGCTCGGCGCGATGCACCTGCTCCCCGAGCGTGCCGGCTCCGAAGATTGAGACGCCACTGACCCTGGCATCTACGCTTGGCAGGTCCGCGTGGGAGATCCCGCCAGAGCGCAGATGCGCGACGCAGACGCCCTCCGTGTCCAAGGAGAACACTCATGGACTTCAAGGTCGCTGACCTTTCCCTGGCCGAGTACGGCCGCAAGGAGCTCACGCTCGCTGAGCACGAGATGCCGGGCCTGATGGCCATGCGCGAGCGCTACGGCAAGGACCAGCCGCTCAAGGGCGCCCGCGTCGCCGGCTCGCTGCACATGACGATCCAGACCGGCGTGCTCATCGAGACGCTGGTCGCGCTCGGCGCCGACGTGCGCTGGGCCACCTGCAACATCTTCTCCACCCAGGACCACGCCGCTGCCGCGATCGTCGTCGGCCGCCCGGAGACCGGCGGCACCCCGGAGGACCCCAAGGGCACGCCGGTCTTCGCCTGGAAGGGCGAGACGCTGGCGGAGTACTGGGACGAGGCCGAGAAGGTCTTCGACTTCACCGACGAGGACGGCAACCGGGTCGGACCGAACATGCTCCTCGATGACGGCGGCGACATCACGCTGCTCGTCCACAAGGGTGTGGAGTTCGAGAAGGCCGGTGCCGTGCCGGGCCAGGACTCCACCGACAACGAGGAGTTCAAGGAGGTCCTGCGGGTCCTCGACCGGTCGCTGCAGGCCGACCCCCAGAAGTGGACCAACATCGCCAACGGGATCAAGGGCGTCACGGAGGAGACCACCACTGGTGTGCTCCGCCTCTACGACCGCTTCAAGGAGGGCTCGCTCCTCTTCCCGGCGATCAACGTCAACGACTCGGTCACCAAGTCGAAGTTCGACAACAAGTACGGCTGCCGCCACTCGCTGATCGATGGCATCAACCGCGGCACCGACGTGATGATCGCCGGTAAGACCGCGGTCATCTGTGGCTACGGTGACGTCGGCAAGGGCTCCGCGGAGTCGCTGCGCGGCCAGGGTGCTCGGGTGATCATCACCGAGATCGACCCGATCTGTGCGCTGCAGGCTGCGATGGACGGCTTCGAGGTCAAGCGCCTCGAGTCCGTGGTCGACTTCGCCGACATCTTCATCACCACGACCGGCAACTTCAACATCATCCGCGTCGAGCACTTCGAGCGGATGAAGAACCAGGCCATCGTCGGCAACATCGGCCACTTCGACAACGAGATCGACATGGCCGGCCTGGCCAAGATCCCGGGCATCGTCAAGGACGAGATCAAGCCGCAGGTCCACCAGTGGATCTTCCCGGACGGCAAGAAGGTCATCGTGCTGTCCGAGGGCCGCCTGCTCAACCTGGGCAACGCCACCGGTCACCCGAGCTTCGTCATGTCGAACTCGTTCACCAACCAGGTGCTGGCGCAGATCGAGCTCTTCACCAAGCTCGAGGAGTACCCGATCGGCGTCTACGTGCTGCCCAAGCACCTCGACGAGGAGGTCGCCCGTCTGCACCTCGACGCGATCGGTGTCGAGCTGACCACGCTCACCCAGGCGCAGGCCGACTACCTCGGCGTGCCCGTGGAGGGCCCGTTCAAGTCGGACCACTACCGCTACTGAGCGATCGCGAGAACGGCCCCGACGCGATGCGTCGGGGCCGTTCTGCGTCGGTGGAGGCTCAGGCGGCGGCGGTCATCGCGGGCAGGTAGGCGCCCGACTGGCCGGCGGCGAACGGGTGGTAGCTGACGTGCGGGGTCAGGAAGTTCGTCGAGTGCAGCCAGGAGTCGCTGTCGCAGATCTCGTGCGCATTGGCGAAGGCCGCGCGCACATCGGCGAACCTGAAGTTGCTGTGCGCGCCGACCGCGGTCGAGATGACGCTGTCGAGCACGTCGGCCGCCTCGTTGATCTTCGTCCGGTCATCGGTCGAGAGGCCGACGCAGGTCGACGACTTCGCGAGGTCGTAGAACCGCGGGTAGCCGAGCACCACCACGTGCGCGTTCGGGGCCTTCGCCCGGATGTTGTTGTACGTCGTGTTCAGCAGGCCGGGCAGGGTGTTGCGCATGTACGTCTCGGCGGCGCTCAGCTCGCTCACGCAGGTCGCGGTCGAGCCGAGGATGCAGTCCTCCATGGTGCTGGCGAAGCCGGCGTCGTTGCCGCCGACCGAGATCGAGACCAGCGTCGTCGACGAGGTGAGCGAGGAGAGCTGGGAGGAGTTCACGCTCGCCGTGGTCGCGCCTGAGCAGGCGACGAAGGAGAACGACGACGGCGCATGCGCGTTCGCCCACAGCTGCGGGTAGGCGTTGGGGCTGCGATCACATGACCCGCTCTCCGAGCCGGCGCCCACGCCGGCGGAGTACGAGTCGCCGAGCGCGACGTAGTTGATGGTGGCGGCCGAGGCCGGGGAGGCGAGGAGCCCCATGAGCAACGCGATGACGGCGGTGATGACGAGAGGCGCTCCGAGGCGCAGGCGGGTCATGGCTCGAACGATGGCAGGGCGGACGGCCGTGTGGGAAGGATCACAGTCCAACTTTTCGGCAGATCGGCCTACAACGTACGGCATTGCGGCGTAGTGCGGTCCTGGAGCGATCCCTGAGGCACAATCGGACCGTGCCGAACGAGAACACCCGAGGACGCATCCTCGTCGTCGACGACGATGCCTCGCTCGCCGAGATGCTCTCGATCGTCCTGGGGCAGGAGGGCTTCGACTCCACGGTCGTCCACCGCGGCGACCAGGCGCTCGAGGCGTTCCACCGCTACAAGCCGGACGTGGTGCTGCTCGACCTCATGCTGCCCGGCATCGACGGCATCGAGGTGTGCCGCCAGATCCGGCGCGAGTCCGGTGTCCCGATCGTGATGCTCACCGCGAAGGGCGACACCGGCGACGTCGTGGTCGGGCTCGAGGCCGGCGCCGACGACTACGTCGTCAAGCCGTTCAAGCCCAAGGAGCTCATCGCCCGGATCAAGGCGCGCGTACGCCGGTTCGACGCCGTGGACACCGAGCCGCTCACCATCGGCGACCTCACCATCGACGTCACCGGCCATACCGTCTCCCGCGGCGGGGTGGCGATCAACCTGACCCCGCTCGAGTTCGACCTGCTGGTCTGCCTGGCCCGCAAGCCGAACCAGGTCTTCTCCCGTGACGTGCTCCTGGAGCAGGTCTGGGGCTACCGGCACGCGGCCGACACCCGGCTCGTCAACGTCCATGTCCAGCGCCTGCGCTCGAAGGTGGAGCACGACCCCGAGGCGCCGGAGATCGTCGTGACCGTGCGCGGCGTCGGCTACAAGGCCGGCAGCGTCTAGGCCCATGTTCCGCTCCCGCGGACGAGGCGCCCTGCGACACACCTGGACCTTCTGGCGCCGCTCCATCCAGGCCCGCGTCGTCGTCGCGACGGTGCTGCTGTCGATCCTCGCGGTCGGTGCGGTCGGCTGGTTCCTCAGCCAGCAGGTCCGCTCCGGCCTGCTCGAGCACCGGGTCTCCCTGGTCACCGCCGAAGCCGCCAACGAGGTCCGCGACGCCCGCAGCCGGCTCAGTGCGACACCGGGCATCGACGTGGACGCCTCGGGGGAGCGGCGAGACCTGGTCGGCCCGATCATCCAGCGCGGCCTCACCCGCGGCTTCGACGTCGTGCTCGCCGGCCCGATCGAGCCGAGCAGCGACGGCCGCATCGTCGACGGTGGCGCGGAGTTCACCCCGTCGCTCGACATCAGCAGCATCCCGCTGAGCCTCGAGAGGCACTTCGCCGACCCCGGGGCGGCGACCGCGTGGACCTACGCCCAGATCCGCAGCGAGTCCTTCGGGCAGATCACCTCGGCGGTGCCGGGGATCGCGGTCGGCTCCCAGGTCGTGCTGCCGGCCGACGGCCACACGTACACGCTCTACTTCCTCTTCCCGCTGCAGAACGAGCAGGACACCCTGCAGCTGGTGCTGCGCGCGATGGCGTTCGCGGCCGTGCTGCTCGTCCTGCTCGTCGCCGGGGTCGCCTGGCTGGTCGCTCGCCAGGTCGTCACCCCGATCCGGCTGGCTCGTCAGGTCGCGGAGCGCCTCGCGGCCGGGCAGCTCACCGAGCGGCTCCGCGTCACCGGCGAGGACGACCTCGCCCGCCTGGCGGTCTCCTTCAACCAGATGGCGACCTCGCTGCAGACGCAGATCCGCCAGCTCGAGGAGCTCTCCGGCGTCCAGCGGCGCTTCACCTCCGACGTCTCCCACGAGCTGCGCACGCCGCTCACGACGGTGCGGATGGCGAGCGAGGTGCTCTACGACGCGCGTGACACCTTCGACCCCGCCACCGCACGTGCCGCCGAACTGCTGCAGAGCGAGCTGGACCGGTTCGAGCGGTTGCTGGTCGACCTGCTCGAGATCAGCCGCTTCGACGCCGGCGCGGCCCGGCTCGAGACCGACAGTGTCGACCTGGTCACCGTCGTGCGCCGCGTCATCGAGGACTCCGTCCGGCTCGCCGAGCAGCGGCAGGTGGCGCTGCGCATCCACGAGCCTGGGCATCCCTGCCTGGCCGAGGCGGACGTACGCCGCGTGGAGCGGATCGTGCGCAACCTGGTCGGCAACGCGATCGACCACGCCGGCACCTCCGACCACATCGACATCTACGTCGACGGCGACGAGCACAGCGCCGCCGTCGCGGTCCGCGACCACGGCGTGGGCCTCGCGCCGGGGGAGTCGGCGATGGTCTTCAACCGCTTCTGGCGGGCCGACCCGGCCCGCGCCCGGACTACCGGCGGCACCGGACTGGGCCTCTCGATCTCGCTGGAGGACAGCCAGCTGCACGGCGGCTGGCTGCAGGCGTGGGGCAAGCCCGGCGAGGGCGCACAGTTCCGCCTGACCCTCCCGCGTCGTACCGGCGCTCCGCTGCGCCGCAGCCCGATCCCACTGGTCCCGCGCGACGCGGGCCCCGACGCGCGACGCGAGGCCGCCACCGGAGCGAGCGAGGGGGAGCGATGAGACGCCTCCTCCTCGTGGGGCTCACCCTCGTGGCCCTGCTGCTCACCGGCTGCGGCCCCTCGATGCCGACCGCCGGCCCGGTCGTGGAGATCGGCCAGATCAACGGCGCGACCCCCGACACCGGCTTCGCGATCGCTCCGCGGGCGCCGCAGAAGGGCGCCTCGCCGGCCGAGGTCGTGCAGGGCTTCCTGGACGCGATGCAGGCGACCCCGATCCAGACGACGACGGCCCGGAAGTTCCTCTCCGCCGATCTCGCGGAGTCCTGGGATCCTCAGCGTCAGACCATCACGTACGGCGACGTGAGCCCGCCGCACGGCTCCTCGGTCGTGGCCGTCGACCTCCAGGGCGCCAACCGGCTCGACGCCCAGGGGAGCTGGCAGGGCGAGGTCGGCGTCCCGGACTCGCAGCTCCACTTCGCGATGGTGCGCGAGCAGGGTCAGTGGCGGATCTCCTCGGCTCCCAACGCGCTGATCGTGCCGCAGTCCTGGTTCGACGACCGCTTCACCCAGGTCTCGCTCTACTACTTCGATCCGACCGGCCGCATCCTCGTGCCCGAGCCGGTCTTCGTGCCGCTGGGCACCCAGCTGCCCACCGCGCTCGTCCGCGCGCTCGTGGCCGGCCCCAGCGACCTGCTGGCCGGGGTGGTGCGTACCTTCCTCCCCTCGGGCGTCAGTGCGGGGCTCTCCGTCCCGGTCGACGCCGACGGCGTCGCCTCGGTGGACCTCAAGGGCGATGTCGGCCAGCAGAGCGAGCATGCGCTGCGGCTGATGACGGCCCAGCTCACCTGGACCCTGCGTCAGGACGCGGACATCCGGGCGATCCGGCTCGTCGTCGACGGGCGGCCCGTCGAGGAGCTGTCCAACGGCACCATCCAGATCGGCGCGGGCAGCCAGTACGACCCGGCCGGCTACGCCACCAGCGACCACCTCTTCGGGGTCGCCGACGGCGCCGGCGTCGAGACGATCATCGATCCGAGCCGGGGCGCGGCCCATGTCGACCCGCTCCCGAGCGAGCTGGGCAAGGGCGTCCCGCCGATCCGCAGCGTGGCCGTGAACTTCACGGCGACCATCGGCGCCGCGGTCACCGCCGACGGCCACGAGCTGCACGAGGTGAAGCTGCAGCCCGGCGAGCCCAGTCACTCCCGGATGACCGGCACGGACCTGCTCCAGCCCGCCTGGGACTTCGCCGACCGGCTCTGGGAGATCGACCGCACCTCGCGGGGCGCGGTCGTCCACGTCGGCGAGGCGGGCACCGGTGCTCCGATGCGCCGCGTGGTCGTCCCGGGCGTGACCGGGCAGGACGTCCGGCGCTTCCTCGTCGCACGCGACGGCTCGCGACTGGTGGCGCTCGTGCGGCGCCCGGAGGGCGACCGGGTCGTCGCCAGCCGGATCGTGAGCAGCGACCAGGGCCGGGTCCTGGGCGCGGTCGGCTCGCAGGTGATCTCCGATCTCGGCGACGGTGCGCGGATCCGCGACATCGGCTGGCACACGCCCACCTCGGTGGTGACGCTGCAGCAGCTCTCCGGGACCGCGCTCATCCGTACGGTCTCGGTGGACGGCGCCATCGCCGGGTTCCCGGCGGTGACGCTGACGGTCGGCGACCGGCTCCTGTCCCTCGCGTCCTCGCCGGTGGCCCGCCAGGCACTCTTCGGCGTCACCCCGAACGCGCTCGTCAACCTCTCCGGCAACGCGCAGGACACCGTCCTGTCGTCGCCGGTGGAGACCTTCGGATACGTCGGCTGACGCTTCTCCACAGGCCCGCGGACGGCGGTTGCCCGGCTCGCCCGGGGCTGCTCTGATCGGGGGATGAGCCTGCGCGACGCGTACGCGGATCTGGTGCTCGGCTCGTCGTGCCTGGGGTGCGGCGTGCCCGGACGGATGCTGTGCGCTGCCTGCCGCGGCATGCTGCCCGACAGCGCACGGGAGGTGCGCCCGGTGCCGTGCCCGCCGGGGCTCGCGCCGAGCACGGCGGCCGCCGCGTACGACGGGCTGGTCAAGGAGATGGTGATCGGCCTCAAGGAGCGGCAGCTGCTCGCCCTGGCCCGACCGTTGGGCGACCTGCTCGCGCTCGCGGTGGCGCGTCACGTGGACGCGCTGCCTCCGGCGGCCGTGGTCCTGGTCCCGGTGCCGTCGCGCGCCGCCAGCGTGCGCAGCCGTGGCCTCGACAGCACCCGTGCACTGGCGAGCCGTGCCGCGGTCTCGCTGCGCGCCACCGGGGCGTCGCGCGGCGCCGACGTCACGGTCGCCGCCCTGCTCCGCACCCGGCCCGGTCTGCAGGACCAGGCGGGACTCGACGCGATGCAGCGTGCTGCCAACCTCGCCGGCGCCCTGACCTGCCCGGCGCCCGCCCTGCGACGGCTCGCCCGGCGGCACCGCGAGGCGGTCGTGATCGTGTGCGACGACGTCATCACCACGGGTGCGACCGCCCGCGAGGCGCAGCGCGCGCTCGCCGTCGCCGGGCTGCCGATCGCCGGCATCGCGGCCGTCGCGGCGACCGAGCGGCGCCGACATCTGGACACTCGCCGTGTTTGTCTTTCGTTCACCGACGTTGCGCACTAACGTCTGTGTATGGAGTCCGTCCGGGTCCGTGGTTGCGTCGCTCAGACGCCCGGGTTCCGGGCGCGTGAGCGGCAAGCCGATGCCAGTCGCAGGCGAAACGGTCCACGTAACCCCAGTGATGGGGGAGCACGGTGCGGCTTAGTCGTAAGTCCTGCCCCGGCCTCGTCGTCAGATACGGCGAGGCCCCGGGAGACGGTGGCGTGGCACCAAGCCGCCAAACCGCTGCAGGCGAGTGTGGGGTCGAAGACCAGGTCGGCCGGGCGGACTCCTCTCCTTCGAGGTCTGCGAGACCTCGATCCCAATCCGGCCTGATGCCGGGCTACAGGAGGTTCACATGGAAGTTGTCATCACGGCTCGCAACTGCGAGATCAACGACCGTTATCGGGAACACGTCACCGACAAGCTGGCGCGATTGGAGAAGCACGACCACCGCATCATCCGGGTGCACGTGGAGGTCGACTGCGAACCCAATCCGCGTCAGAACAAGGGCGCGGTGCACGTTGAGCTGACGGCTTTCTCCAAGGGTCCGGTGATCCGCGCCGAGGCCTGCGCGGAGGACAAGATGGGCGCCCTCGACCTGGCGCTCGACAAGATGGCCTCACAGATGCGCAAGGCGGCCGATCGTCGCCGAGTCCACCGCGGCCGGCACGCGCCGGTCTCCGTCGGCCAGGCCCTCGCCGACGTCCCCGTCGACATCGATGCGACCTCGGAGGAGGACGAGCCGCAGGAGCGGATGGTCGGACCGATCTCCGTCCTCGGCGATGGCCCCCTCGTGGTGCGCGAGAAGTCGCACTCCGCCGAGCCGATGACCCTCGACCAGGCTCTGTACGAGATGGAACTGGTCGGTCATGACTTCTTCTTGTTCGTGGACAAGGAGACCGAGCGACCCTCGGTCGTCTACCGACGCCGCGGCTACGACTACGGCGTGATCACCCTGGACCTGGGGAAGTAGTCCTAGTCCGAACAGGGTAGACATGTGGGAGCGGGGTGGCCCTGGTGGGCCACCCCGTCTCGCTGTCCACACGGCACAGTCGGGGGGTCCCGACCGGCCGGAACGTGTCATGATGCGGGGGTGCCTCCCACCACTTCCTCCGGCGAACCCGTCCGCGTCCTGGTCGTAGACGATCAGGAGCTCTTCCGTCGTGGTCTGACGATGCTGCTCGGCGTCGAGTCGGGCATCGAGGTCGTCGGTGAGGCCGGCGACGGTGACGAGGGAGCGGCGCTGGCCGCGGCCTGCGCGCCGGACGTGGTGCTGCTCGACATCCGGATGCCGAAGCGCACCGGCCTGGAGGCCTGCACCGCCATCAAGGAGGCCGTCCCGTCGGCCAAGATCATCATGCTCACCGTCTCCGACGAGGAGGCCGACCTGTACGAGGCGGTGAAGTCGGGCGCATCGGGCTACCTTCTCAAGGACTCCTCGATCGAGGAGGTCGCGCAGGCCGTACGCGTCGTCGCCGACGGCCAGTCGCTGATCAGCCCGTCGATGGCGGTCAAGCTGATCGACGAGTTCAAGCAGATGTCGCGCCCTGAGCGCGAGGCGCCCGGCGGCCTGCGCCTCACCGAGCGCGAGCTGGAGGTGCTGCGCCTGGTGGCCAAGGGCCTCAACAACCGCGAGGTCGCCAAGCAGCTCTTCATCTCCGAGAACACGGTGAAGAACCACGTGCGCAACATCTTGGAGAAGCTGCAGCTGCACTCCCGGATGGAGGCCGTCATGTACGCCGTCCGCGAGAAGCTGCTCGACATCCCCTGAGCGACACCAGACCTGAAGAAGGGCCCCCGCCACCCGGCGGGGGCCCTTCTCACGTCGTGCTGACCGCTACTTCCGACGCTTCAGGTGGATCACCTGCTTCGTGGTCACCCGGGTGCCGTCTGCGGCGATGAAGGTGACCGTCACCGTCACCGTCACCCGGTGGTGCGTGGCGAGGCTGGCCCGCAGCTTGCCCTTGAGCCTGACCGGGACCGACACGGTGCCCGTCGCGGCGACGGTCTGGCTGACCACGTGTCGGCCCCGCACGACCACGGTGCCCGGGCCGTTCACGGCCACCACGATGCTCGCCGTGCCCCGCTTGGTGTGCCGGGTGATCCCGCCGATGTGCACGGTCGGGACCGGCGGGGTGGTGCCGGTGGTCGGCGCCCCCGTCGGAGTGCCGGTCGGGGTGCCGGTCGGCGTACCCGTGGGTGCGCCGGTGGGCGTACCGGTCGGGGTGCCGCCCGGCGAGGTGGCCCCGGCGTCGACCCGCAGCGTGACCGGGAGCGAGGTGGTGGCCTGCCCTGAGGAGTCGGTCACCACCGCGGCCAGCGTGACGGTCCGGCCCGCGTACGTCGCATCGGGCGTCCATCCGAACGCGTACGGCGCGACCTTCGCGGTCCCGACGACCTTGCCGTCGACCACCAGCGTGGCCGAGGAGACGGCGAAGTCGTCCGAGGCGATCGCCAGCGGGGCGAGAGCCCCGCCGACCGGGACGTGCGCGCCGTCGGTCACGTCGGCGAGGATCGCCGTCGGAGCCTGGTCACTGGTCGGGCCGTACGTCGTCGGCACCGTCGGGAGCGGCAGCGAGGAGCGGCTGCTCAGGGTGACGGACGCCTTGTTGTCCGTACCCGTGCCGGAGATCGCCTCCGCGCCCGTCGTCGGGTCGGCGGGACCGCCCGACACCGGGGCCGCAGTGCCGAGGAAGCTGCCGCTGAGGACGAACGGTGCGCCCGATCGCACGGCGCTCCTGTCGGCGGTGGCGTTGTAGACCGCGAACCCGTTGTTGGTGATCGAGTCACCCGATCCGGTGAGCGCTCCGGTGACGTCGGTACCGGCGTCGGTCAGCAGCAGGCCAACCGACTTCGACGGGTCGGTCTTGTAGAAGTTCCCGGTGATCTGGGAGCCGTTGACGTAGCCGGTGACCCCGGAGGTGTACTGCACGCCGACCTGCGGGAACAGCCTGCTCGAGCTGCCCTTGACCACCGTCGAGCTGACGTAGCCGTGGTTGCGGATGCCCGTGCGGACCAGGTTGTCCGGGCTGCCGTCCTTGCCGCGTGCGCCGTCGAACAGGACGCCGCCGGACTGGTAGCCCTTGACGACGCTGTTCGCGACGGTGAGCTCGCTCTCCACGGTGCCCGGACCGGCGCCCTGGACCCAGCCGGTCTTGACGATGCCCCAGCCGTGCGGGTGGTCCGCCAGCTCATCGGCGGTGGTCGCGACCTTCATCGGGCCGACGACCGAGTTGGAGACGCGACCGGCGGCACCGAAGTAGGCGATGCCGGCCTCGGCCCAGGTGTCGCCCGCGGTGACCGTCACGCCGGAGATGTCGACGAAGAGCTCGTTGGTGTCGGTCGAACCGAGCGACTGCCGCGAGATCGTGATGACGTTGCCGCCACCGTCGCGCAGGTCCGGAACCTGCCCGGCCAGCGAGTCGATCGACTGATCGGGCTCGATGGTCACCTTGTCGGCTCCGGCGCCCTTGATCTTCAGCGGCTTGTTGATCGTCAGACCGTTGGTCGCACCGGTGGCCGAGGGGCTCGCGGTGCTGGAGCTGGGCGTCGAGGACTCCTGGTAGATGCCGGCGCAGACCACGATCGTGTCCCAGGGCTGGGCGTGATTCACCGCGTCCTGGATGTGCGTGAACTGGGCGTTCGGGCACTGCTGACGGTCGTCGTCGACAGTCCAGGTGGTGTTGCCCTGCGGGTTGCCGACCACGTCGATCAGCGTCTCGTGGCCGGGCGCGGCGTCGTACGCGTTGAGGTACGTCGCCGGGTCGGTGTGCTTATCCGTGCCATAGCCGGCGCCGTCTGCCTTGGCGGGACCGTCGGAGAGCAGCTGCGCACCCGCGTCGGTCTCCTGGAACCGAACGTCGGCCAGCTCGATCGAGCCGGACGACGGGGTGCCGTCGACACCGAACCGCAGGGACAGGCCCTCGATCTTGCTGAGGTCGACACCCTGGGCGGCGAACGCGGTGAGGGGCACCCGGATCTGGTCGAGCACGATGTGCGTGTTCGGCGTGTTGGTGCCCGTCGACATGTGCAGGGCGTTGTCCCAGCGCGGGTCGCTGGCGTCCACCGAGCCGGTGTGACCGGCCGTGTCGGTCAGGACGATCTTGAAGTCCTGCGTCGTCGCGGCCGGATCGTATGAGGTGGGCTTCTCGTTCGGCCAGCAGGGCAGCGCCGTGGAGCAGCCGGACGAGGTGGTGTCCTTGGTGCCGTCGCCGCGGTTGTCCGCGCCGGGGTTCGCGCGGTCGAAGAAGTTGACGGAGGCGTCCATGGCGAGCGCCTTGTAGCCGCTCATGTCCTGCGAGGTCGACGGGAGCTGGGCGTCGAGGGTCGCCGGCTTGCCGTTGTCCCACCCCAGGGTCAGCTGACGTCCGTAGGACTCGTTGACCGGGGAGTTCTCCCGCATCCCGTTGCTCTGGCCGCCCAGCGCGTTGGGGTCGGGAAGGGGACAGGGCTTGGCGGCGGTGGGCAGACCACCCATACCGAGCTGCGCCGGCGCGAAGTCGGTCGGCTCGGGGTTGCACCAGTCGTAGCGGCTGAAGCCGCTCCCGGTGAGCGAACCGCCCAGTGCATTCTCGGTCAGCGGGTTCTGGATGTCGGGCCGGATCACGTCCACACGCTCGCCGGGTGCACCGAAGTAGGTGGTGTTGACGCGCTCGCTGCACGGGATCGCCGTGCCGCTCGTGCTGGTGGGGCAGGCGCTGGAGGGCACCTGGAGGCCGGTGGAGCTATCAGACAGCTCGCCGGTCATGTACGGCTGGAAGGCGCCCTCGCCGCCGACATAGCGGCGGAAGAACGCGGCCATCGTGGCGAGGCCGAGCTTCTCCTGGTCACCCATCAGACCGGGGTCGCCGGAGATCTTGGTGTCCTTGGTGGGGTCGAGCAGGTTGGCGTCGTCGATGAGGTAGTTCTTGGTGGCGTCCGTCAGCGACGGGTCGGGGTTCGCGGTGCCGACCGCGTTCCTCTGGTCGGCGGTGGAGTACGCCGCTCCGCTGAGGCGCAGGTTGTGCGGGTGCACGTTGTTCGCCGCGAAGGGGTACGAGTTGCCGCAGGCCGCGTCGTTGTTCGCCTGCCCGTCGGCACCGCCGTCGGCGTACCAGACCGAGTTGTACCAGTTGTGGATCGCACCGAGGTGCTCGACCTGGATGCGCGGGAACGGGTCGTTCGGGTTGATGTACTGGCTGCGCTCGAAGAGCCGGGCGCCCTGCAGGTTGGAGACGTCACCGTCACACATGGGCAGGATCGACATGAACGGCATCCCGTACGGTGCCTTGCGCTCGTAGTCGACCGGCGCCAGTGAGATGACGCCCCGGATGGGGTAGCGCGGACCGTCGGTGCGAATGCGGTTGTAGTCGAGGAAGTTGGCCACCGCGTCACCGCCCCGGGAGTGGCCCATCATGCCGATCCGGGACATGTCGAGGTGCCCGGAGAGGAGCGTGCCGACCGTGGTGTGGGCGTCGTCCGGCAGGCCGCCGGGCTTGCCGGCCTTGCCGAGCGCGTCCAGCGCGGCAGCCATCAACATGCGGCGGGCGTGCATGCCCTTGCCCATGGATCCGTCCTGGCGCATCATCAGCTGGTCCTGCGACAGCGAGAACGTGGTGTAGCCCCAGGTGGCGAGGTTCTGCGCGAGGTAGGCGTAGCCCGACTCGTTGTGCTTGTAGACGGTGCAGGTCGGCGTAGTCGTGCCGTTGGGTGCCGCCACGTCGCACGACCCGTGGTTGCCGTGCACCAGGAAGATCAGCGGCGACGGATCGGTCCGCTTGGTGTAGTCGGGGGTGTACAGCTGTCCGCGGATCTCGAGCTGCTCGGGGGCCTGGGCCGTGCCGGCGGTGGGAGCGGCGCCACCGGAGTTGGGCTCCTGGATGTCGGCGAGACCGAGCTTGACCTCCTGGACGACCTGGAAGCCGTATGGTCCGGTGGCGGTGGGGTCCGGCAGGTCGTCCGAGGTGACCGTGGGGGTGGCCAGCTGGCTCGTCGGTGAGGGGCTGCTGGTGATGGCCTGGGCCGTGGCGGGCAGCAATGGGGCCGCCAGCAGTGCCGCCACGGGAGCGAGCGCGAGTCTGCGCCAGCGGTGCGGAGTGGGGTTCACCTGTTCTCCTGTTCTGTTGGCAGGGCCGTGGGGTTCGGCCATGCCCGCAGGACGCTAGGAGTCAGGTGTTTCTAGTAGATCTCTCAACTGTTTCTTCGGTGCGGTGCTTTTGGTCCTTTACGTTACGAGTGCTCACGCAGGAGCGCCGCGGGGTTGTCGGAGGTCTGCTCTACCCTCACTCGCGTGGAGTCGCTCTCACTCGCGCAGGCGCGCCGGATCGCGCTGGCCGCCCAGGGCTTCCTGGACAAGCCGCACCACCCGCCGACGATGCGGACCCTCCAGCGCACCATCGAGCGCACCGGGGTCCTCCAGGTCGACAGCGTCAACGTCCTGCAGCGCGCACACTTCATGCCGCTCTACTCGCGGATGGGCGCGTACGACGTCGACCTGCTGCGCCGCGCCTCGACCGGGCAGCGCGACCGTCGGCTCGTCGAGTACTGGGCGCATGTGCAGGCGTACATGCCGGTCGAGCTGTGGCCCGTGATGCGCCACCGGATGGACCACTACCGCGAACGGAAGGGCAAGTGGTCGATCGTGGAGGCCGAGCCGGGCCTGGCCGAGAGCCTCCTCGCCGAGATCCGTGAGCGCGGCGCCGCCACCGCTCGCGAGCTCGACGCCGGCCTCCCGCGCGCCAAGGAGCACTGGGGCTGGAACTGGTCCAACGCGCGCCGCGTGCTCGACTGGCTCTACACGACGGGCGACCTGGCGATCGCCGGGCGCACCAGCCAGTTCGAGGTGCTGTACGACGTCCCCGAGCGGGTCATCCCGAAGCCGATCCTCGACCTGCCCACGCCGCCGCTCCCCGAGGCGCATCGCGAGCTGATCCGTCGTGCCGCCCGCTCGCACGGCGTCGCGACGGTCAAGGACCTGGCCGACTACTACCGGATGGGCGTCGCGGACACCGTCGCCGCCGTCACCACCCTGGTCGAGGACGGCGAGCTCGAGCCGGTCCGGGTCGAGGGCTGGACCCGGACCGCGTACCGGCATCGCGACGCGCGTCTCCCGCGGCGTATCAGGGCGCGAGCGCTGCTCAGTCCCTTCGATCCCGTGGTGTGGGAGCGCGCCCGCACCGAGGCGCTGTTCGACTTCCACTACCGGATCGAGATCTACACCCCGGCGCACAAGCGGGTGCACGGCTACTACGTGCTCCCGTTCCTGCTCGGCGACCGGGTGGTGGGGCGTGTCGATCTCAAGGCCGATCGGCAGTACGGAGGCGGCTCCGGCCGCCTGATCGTCAAGGGTGCCTACGCCGAGCCGGGAGCGCCGAGCGACACCGCGGAGCAGCTCGTGGCCGAGCTGGGCCGGCTCGCCGGCTGGCTGAAGCTCGCCGGGATCGTGGTCGAAGAGCGCGGAGACCTGGCGCCGGGGCTACAGAAACTTGTCCCACCGGTAGAGTGAGTGCGCTGCAGCACGTCCCGACGCTGCCGCTGGTCGTACCGTGAACTCAAGGAGCTAGCCCTCGTGGCCATTCTCGACAAGATCCTCCGTATCGGCGAGGGCAAGATCCTCCGCCAGCTCGAAGTGGTCGCCAAGCAGGTCAACGCGCTCGAGCCCGAGTTCGAGAAGATGACCGACGAGGAGCTCCAGGCCATGACGGCCGAGTTCAAGGAGCGCTACGCCAACGGCGAGTCGCTCGACGACCTCATGCCGGAGTCGTTCGCCACCGTGCGCGAGGCCGCCCGTCGCGTCCTCGGCATGCGCCACTTCGACGTCCAGATCATGGGCGGCGCGGCACTGCACCTCGGCAACATCGCCGAGATGAAGACCGGTGAGGGCAAGACCCTCGTCGCGACGCTGCCGGCCTACCTCAACGCACTCGCCGGCGAGGGTGTCCACGTCGTCACGGTCAACGACTACCTCGCGACCTACCAGTCCGAGCAGATGGGTCGTGTCTTCCACTTCCTCGGCATGAGCGTCGGTGTCATCACCCCCGACCTCAATCCGGCCCAGCGCCGCGAGATGTACAACTGCGACATCACGTACGGCACGAACAACGAGCTCGGCTTCGACTACCTGCGAGACAACATGGCCGGCTCGATGGCCGACCTCGTGCAGCGCGGTCACTTCTACGCCTGTGTCGACGAGGTCGACTCGATCCTCATCGACGAGGCCCGTACGCCGCTCATCATCAGTGGTCCCACCGAGGACGACGTGAAGTGGTACGACGAGTTCGCGCGGATCGCCGCCGGCATGCAGAAGGACGTCCACTACGAGGTGGACGAGAAGAAGCGCACCATCTCCGTGCTCGAGGACGGCATCACCGTCGTCGAGGACCACCTCGGCATCGAGAACCTGTACGACAGCGTGAACACCCCGCTGATCTCCTTCATGAACAACTCGATCAAGGCCAAGGAGCTGTTCCGCCGCGACAAGGAGTACGTCGTCCAGGACGGCGAGGTCCTCATCGTCGACGAGCACACCGGCCGCATCCTGGCCGGTCGTCGCTACAACGACGGCCTGCACCAGGCGATCGAGGCCAAGGAGGGCGTGGAGGTCCAGCAGGAGTACCAGACCCTCGCCACGATCACCCTCCAGAACTACTTCCGCCTGTACGAGAAGCTCTCCGGCATGACCGGTACGGCCATGACCGAGGCGAGCGAGTTCGACAAGATCTACGGCCTCGGCGTCGTCCAGATCCCGACGAACAAGCCGGCCCTGCGCATCGACCAGCCCGACCTGGTCTACCGCACGGAGGAGGCCAAGTACGACGCCGTCATCGACGACATCGTCGAGCGCAACGCCAAGGGCCAGCCGGTCCTGATCGGCACGGTCTCGGTCGAGAAGTCCGAGTACCTCGGCGCCAAGCTCAAGCAGCGCGGCGTCGCGCACACCGTCCTCAACGCGAAGTTCCACGCCGACGAGGCCAAGATCGTCGCGCTCGCGGGCCACAAGGGCGCTGTCACCGTCGCCACCAACATGGCCGGTCGAGGCACCGACATCATGCTCGGCGGCTCGGTCGAGTTCCTGGCCGACCAGGCCCTGCGCAAGCGCGGCCTGGAGCCCATCGGCGAGACCGCCGACGAGTACCAGGCGGCCTGGCAGCCGACCGTCGACTCTTTCAAGGCCCAGGTCGCGGCGGAGCACGAAGAGGTCAAGGAGCTCGGCGGCCTGTACGTCGTCGGCACCGAGCGCCACGAGTCGCGCCGCATCGACAACCAGCTGCGTGGTCGCTCCGGCCGTCAGGGTGACCCGGGCGAGTCCCGCTTCTACCTGTCGCTGCAGGACGAGCTCATGCGGCTCTTCAAGTCCGACTGGGTCGACCGCATCCTGGTGATGCTGAAGATCCCGGACGACATGCCCATCGAGAACAAGCGGGTCTCCAACGCCATCGCGTCGGCACAGGCCCAGGTCGAGGGACAGAACTTCGAGTCCCGCAAGAACGTCCTCAAGTACGACGACGTCATGGACCGCCAGCGCAAGGTGATCTACGGCGAGCGTCGCGAGGTCCTCGAGGGTCGCGACATCGAGCAGCAGGTCCGCTCGTTCCTCGACGACACCGTCACCAGCATCGTCACCGGCGCCACCCAGGACTTCGCCGAGGAGTGGAACCTCGACCAGCTGTGGACCGACCTGCGCCAGCTGTGGCCGGTCTCCTTCGGCCCCGAGCGCTTCATCGACGAGGTCGGCGACAAGGCGAACCTCGACCGCGACGAGATCATCGCCGCGCTCAAGGCCGACGCCCAGGCCGCGTACGACCGTCGCGAGGAGCAGGTCGGCGAGGAGGTCATGCGCGAGCTCGAGCGGCAGGTGCTGCTCTCCGTGCTCGACCGCAAGTGGCGCGAGCACCTCTACGAGATGGACTACCTCCGCGAGGGCATCGGCCTTCGTGCGTACAGCCAGCGCGACCCGCTGGTCGAGTACCAGAAGGAGGGCTTCGAGATGTTCGCCACGATGATGGACGGCATCAAGGAGGACGCGGTCGGCTTCCTGTTCAACCTCGAGGTCGAGGTCGAGGACCACGGCGACCACCAGCACCTCTCCATCACCGGCCTGCCCGACGAGGTCGGCGAGGACGATGACGAGGAGTACGAGGACGACGAGGTCGACGCCCACGAGGGCCACGACCACGAGGGGCACGACCACGAGGGGCACGACCACGACCACGGCACGACGCCGGCCACCCCGGCGTTCCGGGCCAAGGGCCTGGAGCGCGTCAACGCGCCGCAGGAGCTCATCTTCAGCGCCCCGGGGGAGGACGGCCAGGCGGCTGTCGTCAGCGAGGTCGCCGAGGACCCGTACGCGGGCGTCGGTCGCAATGACCCGTGCCCGTGCGGCTCGGGCAAGAAGTTCAAGAACTGCCACGGCGCTCCCGGCAAGCGCTGATCAGCTGATCGCCCACGCGGGCCCCGTCCTCCCGGACGGGGCCCGCGTGCCATTTCCGGGCCGTCAGGCGAACTGCAGGGCGGTGCAGATCCAGCGGTTGTCGCTGGCCTCGAAGCGCGCGGCCAGTGCGCGCGAGCGCATCCCGTACCGGACGTGGACGCTGGTCTCCACGATCAGCGGGGTCACGAAGAAGGAGTGGACGCTGACCACCTTCGGGCGCACCGGCTGGACCCGGGCCTGTCCGGCCCGGTGCCGACCGGCGCGGCCGACGACCTCGGCGCGACGCTCGAGGTCGGCATAGACGGCCGCCGAGGTCCAGCGCAGCAGCTGGGTCACCGGGCGATCGCCACCGACGATCTCGACCGCGGCCTGGCCGAAGCGCCCGACCCACGCGTCGAGCTGGCGGCGCTGGCTGCGCTCGATCGGGACGACGTCCGCGTGGGGGCCGCCCTCGTCGGGCGTTGGCGTCAGGGCGGCGGGCGGCTCCCGGCGGGGCTGCAGGTCGAGAGCGAGGGTGCCCTGCACCTCGGCGACCGGGACACGACGTCGCGGGTTGATCGGGGTGACGCTCATCGTGCTCACCAGGCCTGCGGACGGGTCAGGCGCTGTCCGGGCAGGATGAGGTCGGGGTCGGCGCCGACGACATCGTGGTTGGCGGCGTAGAGCCGGCGCCAGGTGTGGGCGATGGTGCCGTCGTCCGCGTGCCGGGGCAGGCGCTCCTCGGCGAGGTGCCACAGGGAGTCGCCGGGCCGGACGACGATGTCGCCCCGGGACGTCGGCGGGGGCGTCGAACCGGGCTCAGGCGTCCGTGAGGGGGCCGGGTGCACGGCCGTGACGGCCGTGACGTGCGGCGGCACCAGGTGGATCGGGCCGGGCGTCGCGAGCGCGGGGGAGAAGGCAGCGCCGGTGAGGGCGAGCCCGCAGGCGCTGAGCACGAGACGCCGGTACGCGGCGGGCAGGCCACGCCGGTGCGCGGCGACCGGGCCCCCGGCTCGGGCAGCCTCGAGGAGCACCGCGAGGGTGACCAGCCACGCCCAGGCAGCGCAGGCGAGGAGGACGACCGTGCACCACTGTCCGAGCAGGTCGGCGAACGGTTGGCCCGGATCGAGGTCGGTCGTGGGCACGAGGCCGGCGGCGAGGGTGGCGAGCGTCCCGGTCGCGGCGAGGGCCAGGGCAGTGGCGCGGAGACGGATGTGACGCGGCGAAGTGATCATCCCGAGTATCCTTGCGTTTGCGTTGGTTTGCTTAGTTCACGCCTGTTTGCGTAGGGAGTCAACGGTCTGATCGCACCTGTGGATAAGCGGCACCGCCCCCTCTACGCTGCTCGCATGTCCTGGGAGGAGGAGCTCTTCGCGCTCTTCGACGATCTCGAGTCGCAGGCGTCGGCCGCCTACGCCGCCGACCGCGAGGCCGAGATCGCCGACCGCAGCCGCGCCGAGTATCAGCAGGTGGCGCTCGCCGGGCGGCTGATGGCGAGCGTGGGCCGCGCGGTCGCCCTGGACGTGCGCGGCGTCGGGCTCCTCCAGGGGAGCATCGAGCGCGTCGCGAGCGGCTGGCTGCTGCTGGCCTCGACCGGTGGCCAGGACTGGATCGTCCGTGAGGCCGCGATCGCGTCCGTCGCCGGAGCCTCGGAGCGGGCGGTGCCCGCGGTCGCCTGGGAGGCGGTCGCCAGGCTGGGGATCGGCTCGGCGCTGCGGCGGCTGGCTGAGAGCGGTGAGCGCTGCCTGCTGCACCTGCTCGATCGCAGTCGCTACGACGGCGTGCTGCGCCGGGTGGGTGCCGACTTCGTCGAGGTCGTCGACGACGCGGGCCGGCTGTGGCTGGTCGCCTTCAGCGCCCTCGCCGCGGTGCAGAGCCGCGAGGACTGACCACTCGACCCGCGAGAAGTGACCTCTCGAGGGTCAGGTCGCATCCAGGTCGTACGGGGGGAGCTCGCCGGCGCCGAGGCGCGGGGAGGGCTCCCGGGCGGACTCGGCGGCGTCGGCCTCCAGCATCGCCTCGCGCACCTGCCGCGCCACGAACCGGCGCGGGTCGAGATCGGTCAGCTCGAGATCGGCGTACTCCGGGCCGAGCTCGCTGCGCAACTCGTCGCGGACGTTGTTCGCCAGGGCTCGGCCGCGCCGGACGAGGACGGCGGCCTGCCGCGCCACGTCCGGCAGCCTGTCCGGGCCGAAGACGAGGATCGCCACGAAGGCGACCACCATCAGCTCGGCGAACCCGATCCCGAACACGGGAGGCTCAGAACTTGTTGGACGGCGTCAGGCCGAGCTGCAGGCCGGCCAGGCCACGGCCGCGACCGGACAGCTTCTCCGCGACCGCGTTGAGGACGACGGCGGCCGGGGCGGTCGGGTCGGACTCGACGATCGGCTTGCCGGCGTCACCGCCCTCGCGCAGCGAGATGTCGAGGGGGATCTGACCCAGCAGCGGGATGGTGGTGCCGAAGCGCTGCGAGAGCGTCTCGGCGACCCGCTCGCCACCGCCGGACCCGAAGATCTCGAGTCGGTGCTCCTTGCCCTCGGCGGTGCAGTGCGGGCACGGCAGGTACGACATGTTCTCGACCACGCCGACGACGCGCTGGTGCATCATCTCTGCCATCGTGCCGGCGCGCTCGGCGACCTCGGCGGCGGCCTCCTGCGGGGTGGTGATGACGACGAACTCGGCGTTGGGGAGGTACTGGCCCAGCGAGATCGCCACGTCGCCGGTGCCCGGCGGCAGGTCGAGGAGCAGGACGTCGAGGTCGCCCCAGTAGACGTCGGCGAGCATCTGGCGGATCGCCCGGTCGAGCATCGGGCCACGCCAGGCGACGACCTGGTCGCGGCGCGGCTTGAGCATGCCGATCGAGATCACGGAGACGCCCGACGGGGTCGGCACAGGCATGATCAGGTCGTCGACCTGCGTCGGGCGGGAGTCCGCCACACCCAGCATCGCCGGGACGGAGTGGCCGTAGATGTCGGCGTCGACCAGGCCGACCTTGAGGCCCTGCTTGGCCATCGCGACGGCGAGGTTGACGGTGGTCGAGGACTTGCCGACGCCGCCCTTGCCCGAGGCGATCGCGAAGACCTTGGTCAGGGACCCGGGCTGGGCGAACGGGATCTCGCGCTGTGCCGCCCCGCCGGTGAGCATGGTCCGCATCTCGGTGCGCTGCTCGTCGCTCATCACGCCGAGCTCGAGCCTCACGTCGGTGACGCCGGGGACCGCGGAGACCGCGGCGGTGACGTCGCGGTTGATGGTGTCCTTGAGCGGGCAGCCCGCGACCGTGAGCAGCACCTTCGTGTCGACGACGCCGGTGTCGGAGACGGTGACGGACTCGACCATGCCGAGCTCGGTGATCGGACGCTTGATCTCCGGGTCGTTGACGGTCGCCAGCGCGGCGTTGACCTGGTCGAGAAGGGTGCTCACGGCGCCAAGGGTACGCGGCGGTACGAGCCCCGCCGTTACCCGGCCTCGTCCTCGGACAGCGCGGCGGACTGAGCGTTCGTACCGCCTCGCTCGTCGAGCTCGGAGAGCAGCGAGCGCAGCTCGGAGCGCAGGTAGTCACGGGTGGCGACCTCGCCGAGGGCCATCCGCAGCGCCGCGATCTCGCGGGCGAGGAACTCCATGTCCGCCTGGGCCTGCGAGGCGACGCGTCGATCCTGCTCGGCGAGGACCCGGTCACGGGCCTCCTGCCGGTTCTGGGCCAACAGGATCAGGGGGGCGGCATACGAGGCCTGCAGCGACAGGATCAGCGTCAGGAAGATGAACGGGTACTCGTCGAACCGCCACGGCGTGAGGTTCTCGACGACCCAGATCACGACGAAGATCGTCATGAAGAGCAGGAAGCTGGCGGTGCCCATGTAGCGGGCGAACTGCTCGGCGAACCGGCCGAAGGCGTCGTTGGAGAACTGCGGCCAGCGGATCAGCTTGCGGCGCTGCTCCTGCGGGACGTCCAGCCGGGTACGGGGCTCACTCATCGCGCTCCTCCTCCTTCGCCCGGTCGCGCCAGTTCTCCGGCAGCATGTGGTCCAACAGGTCATCGACGGTGACGGCGCCCACGAGATGACCGTCCTCGTCCACCACGGGCAGCGCCACGAAGTTGTACGTCGCCATCAGGGCCGCCACCTGATCACGGCTCGAGGTCGGCTTGAGCGGCTCGAGACTGTCGTCGATCGAGCCGGCGACCAGCGACGACGGCGGCTCGCGCAGCAGCCGCTGGATATGCGCGATGCCGAGGAACTTGCCGGTCGGCGTCTCCAGCGGGGGACGACAGACGTAGACCACCGCGGCCTGGGCGGGGGTGAGATCGGGGTTGCGGACGTGCGCCAGAGCATCGGCCACGGTCGCATCGGGCCCGAGGATCACCGGCTCGGGCGTCATCATGGCGCCGGCGGTGTTCTCGGCGTACGACATGAGGCGCCGCACGTCCTCGGCCTCCTCCGGCTCCATCAACTCGAGCAGCTGGGCGGCGGTCTCCGGCGGGAGGTCGTTGATCAGGTCCGCGGCGTCCTCGGGGGACATCTCCTCCAGGACGTCCGCGGCGCGCTCGGAGTCGAGCAGCGCCATGATCTCGACCTGATAGTCCTCGGGCAGCTCCTCGAGCAGCTCGGCGAGGCGCTCGTCGTCGAGCGCGGCGATCACCTGGCCGCGTCGCTCCGGGGGCAGGTCCTGGATCATCGTGGCCGCGTCGGCGGCCTTCATCTCCGCGATGGCCTGGAGCAGGTGGGTGGCGCCCTGGGTGGCGGAGCGCTCGCCCAGACCGGCGACGTCGCGCCACTCGACGACATGGGTCTGCCCACGACGGCGCAGGGCGGCCGGGCCCCGCTTGCTGCCCTCCTGGATCGCGACCCGCGACAACATCCAGTCGCGGGTGCGCCCCTGCTCCATGGCGACGTCGTAGACGGTGCCCGTGATGCCGTTCAGCGGGCCGGAGGCGGTGATGGTGACCTGCCGGTCGATCATCTGCCCGATCACGAGGGTCTCGGTCGCGCGCTGCTCGAAGCGGCGCAGGTTGAGCAGCCCGGTGGTGTACACCTGGCCGCTGTCGATGGTGGTCACCCGGGTCATCGGCACGAAGATCCGACGCCGGCCGAAGACCTCCGCGACCAGCCCGAGCGCGCGCGGCTGGGACCGATCGCCGCGCATCGTGACGACGACGTCGCGGACCTTGCCGACCTGGTCGCCTTGCGGGTCGAAGATCGGCAGCCCGACGAGGCGGGCGACGTAGACGCGGGCGGGGGTGGTGCTCACGGCGACACGCTATCGGTTCCCTGCCATAGCGAATGGCCAGGTCACACATCAGGCTGGTACAGGAGTGACTGCTGTTATGGTGGCTGTCCCTTTCTCCCCTCGGATGAGGATCTACTGGTGAACAAGCGCGCGGCCGCAATGCTGATGAGTCTTCTGGTCGCTCTCGGGCTGCTGGTAGCCGTCGAGAGCGCCTCCTCGGGTGCCGATGTCCAGACCCGGATCACGGTGGCGCAGAAGCACCGGGTTGTCGTCTCCGCGCCGGTCCGCCAGCTCTCCGCCGGTGGCCAGCACGGCTGTGCCGTGCTCACCGGCGGCCGGCTGAGCTGCTGGGGCGACGGCGCGTACGGCCAGCTCAACGGTCCGAGGGGATCGGCGCGCACCACGCCGGTGGCGGCCGGCGGCACCACCACCTGGTCGCAGGTCTCGGCCGGTGGCTCGCACACGTGCGGCGTCAGCACGACGCACCGGCTGCGGTGCTGGGGCCTCAACCACTTCGGCGCGCTCGGCAACGGCAAGACCAAGGCGACCAGCTCCCGGGTGAAGGTCAAGAAGGGCAAGCACTACGCCTCCGTGGCCGCCGGGTGGTACCAGACGTGCGCGATCCGTCTCGACCACAAGATGCGCTGCTGGGGCGACAACCGCGCCGGCGAGCTCGGCACCGGCAACACCAAGCGCTACGCCAAGCCGCACGCTGTCAAGGGCAGCCAGGGCTGGTCGCAGGTGGCCGCCGGCGGCTGGAACACCTGTGGCGTGAAGCTCGACGGCTCCCTGTGGTGCTGGGGTGGCAACCAGTGGGGCCAGCTCGGCAACGGCTCGTACACCAGTGCCAACCACCCCGTCCGGGTCGGCGTCCGCTCCGACTGGGCACAGGTCGCGGCCACCTGGAGCCACACCTGCGCCGTGACCCGTACGGGCGAGGTCTGGTGCTGGGGCAACAACAACGAGAGCCAACTCGGCAACGGCGGGCGCACCTCCAGCGCCCTGCCGGTCCGGGTGGCCACCACCGCCCGCGCCCGCCAGGTCGCCGTCGGCGAGGGCACGTCCTGCCTGCTCGACACCGCCAGCCGGGTGCTGTGCTGGGGTTACAACGGCTACGGCCAGATCGGTGACCGCTCCACCCTGGTGCACACCGCCCCCGTCGTGCGCAGCACCGGCGTCGCCGCGATCTCCGCCGGCTGGCTCTACACCTGCGACCTCAAGACCGGCGGCAGCGTGACCTGCTACGGCGACAACGAGGCCGGCCAGCTCGGCAACGGCACGGTCACCGACACCGCCTACCCGCTGGCGCCCGGCGCCGTCATCGGCGCCCGTGCGGACGCCGACCCGACGGCGGCTCCGAGTACGAGCACGCCTCCGACCGTGGCGCCGTCCCCGGTGCCGACGGCGCCCAACCCCACGTCGTACACGATGGCCCCCGGGGCACCGACCGACTTCGAGCTCGGCACCTTCAACATCCTGGGCAACCAGCACACCACCCCCGGCACCGACGAGGACTACCGCGCCCCGGCGCGGATCCGCGCCGAGTGGACGGCCCAAGCGATCGACTACCTCGGCCTCGACGTCGTCGCGACCCAGGAGGCCCAGGCCCAGCAGCTCGCCTGGATCCTCAAGGCCAGTCATGGCCAGCTCGCCTCGTACGCGACGCCGGACAAGGGCAGCCGCTGGACCGAGGCGGCGCTGCTGTGGCGTACGTCCGCCTTCACCGCGGTCCAGACCAAGCAGCTCTGGACGCCCTACATCGCGACCCTGATGCCGCGCCCACTGGTCCTCCTGCAGAACCGCGCGACCGGCCGCCAGATGTGGGTGCTCGCCATCCACAACGCCCCGTGGAGCACCAAGGCGCAGCAGAAGAAGCGCAACAAGGCGATGGCGATCCAGGTCGCGAAGGTGCAGAAGCTGACGGCCAAGGGCTACCCGGTCTTCTACATCGGTGACTTCAACGAGAAGACCAAGGCGTTCTGCACGGTGCTGACCAAGACCTCGCTGCGCACTCCGGAGGGCGGCAAGATCGGACGCAACGGCGTCTGCAAGCCGCCGCACGACCAGCGCCTCGACCACCTCTTCGGCTCCAACGGCACGGTGTGGTCCGGCTACGAGAAGACCCGCACCCCGCTGGTCGCGAACGCCACCGATCACTTCCTCCAGCGCGCGCACGTCCATCTGCCATAATCGGCGCTTCCCCACACGAAGGAATCGATCTTGGCTCGACGGGTCGTCCTGCACATCGGTGCGATGAAATCCGGGACCAGCTTCATCCAGAACGTCGCCAGCGCGAACAGGGAGGCACTCCTCGAGCAGGGGGTGCTGTTCGCCGGTACGCGGTGGCGTGACCAGGTCGAGGCGGTCCGCGACGTCGCGCAGAGCTCCGGGCGGGGGCTGGCCGAGGACGGCCCGTGGAACACCCTGGTCCGCGAGATCGCGGCGTGGGACCAGACGGCGCTGATCTCGATGGAGTTCCTCGCCGCCCGCACGCCGGAGGAGATCGCGTTGATCTGCTCGTCTTTCGGCGACGCCGAGATCACGGTGATCGTCACGGCTCGCGACCTGGGGCGCACCGTGCCCGCGATGTGGCTGGAGAGCACCCAGAACGGAGCCATCGAGACCTGGGAGGAGTTCCTCGACCAGGTCCGCCGCGCGGAGGGCCGCGCGGGACGCGACTTCCACCGCCACCAGGACCTCCCGGCCCTGGCCGAGCGCTGGTCCGCGGTCGTCGGCAAGGACAACTTCGTCATCGTCACCGTGCCCCAGCCGGGCGCCTCCCCGCGCGTGCTGTGGGAGCGGTTCACCTCGGTGCTGGGCATCGACGGCTCGCAGGCCGACCTCGAGGTGCGGGCCAACCTCGGCCTCGGACTGGCCAGCGCCCTGGTGCTGCGCCGGTTCAACGAGAAGTACCTCGCGACCCAGGGCACGGCGACGCCGGGGGACCCCGGCCGCGACTACCTGCGCCTGGTCAAGCATCGGCTCGCCAAGGGTGGCCTGGTCCACCGCGAGGGTGAGCCGAAGCTCGGCTTCGACACGCGATGGGGACGCAAGATGGGCGAGCAGCAGATCAAGGCCCTGCGCGCAGCGGGCTATCGCGTCGTCGGCGACCTCGACGAGCTCATCCCGCAGCGGGTGGCAGGCGTGCAGCCCAAGCAGGTCAGCGGCCAGGACCAGCTCGAGGCAGCGCTCGACGGTCTGCTCTTCCTCGTCGGAGATCTCTCCGAGCGCTCCGCCCGCCGGCGCGGGCGGCAACAGTCCTGACCGCGCCTCCCGCGGGTCCGCAGTGTGACGTTCGTCGCGGGAGCGGGGACCGTACTGATGGGTAGGATCGCCCGGAACGATCCAGCCCAGGAGGACACAGCATGACGCGCTTGGCCCAGACCGAAGGTCTCACCGACATCCAGCAGGACATCCTGGCTGCGGTGCACCAGTTCGTCGAGGACAAGATCATCCCGGTGGCGCAGGACCTCGAGCACTCCGACACCTACCCCCAGGAGATCGTCGACGGGCTCAAGGAGCTCGGCGTCTTCGGTCTGACGATCCCCGAGGAGTTCGGTGGCCTGGGCGAGTCGCTCCTGACGTACGCGCTCGTGGTCGAGGAGATCGCCCGCGGCTGGATGAGCGTCTCGGGTGTCATCAACACCCACTTCATCGTCGCCTACCTGCTCATGCAGCACGGCACCGAGGAGCAGAAGCAGAAGTACCTGCCGCGGATGGCGACCGGTGAGGTCCGTGGCGCGTTCTCGATGTCCGAGCCGGGCCTCGGCTCCGACGTCTCTGCTGTCTCGACCAAGGCCACCAAGCAGTCCGACGGCTCGTACTCGATCACCGGCCAGAAGATGTGGCTGACCAACGGCGCCTCCTCGACCCTGGTCGCTCTGCTCACCAAGACCGACGAGGGCTCGGATTCGGTCTACAAGAACATGACCACCTTCCTCGTGGAGAAGGAGGCCGGCTTCGGGGAGACCGCCCAGGGCGTCACCGTCCCCGGCAAGATCGACAAGATGGGCTACAAGGGCGTCGAGACGACCGAGCTCATCCTCGAGGGCCACCAGATCGGCGCCGAGCAGATCCTCGGCGGCGAGCCGGGCAAGGGCTTCTTCCAGATGATGGACGGCGTCGAGGTCGGCCGCGTCAACGTCGCCGCCCGCGCCTGCGGTCTCGCGATCCGTGGCTTCGAGCTCGGCATCAACTACGCCCAGCAGCGGAAGACCTTCGGCAAGATCATCGCCGACCACCAGGCCGTCCTGTTCCGCCTCGCGGAGATGGCGACGAAGGTCGAGACCATCCACAACATGATGGTCCGCGCGGCCCGCCTCAAGGACACCGGCAAGCGGATGGACGTCGAGGCCGGCATGGCCAAGATGCTCGCCTCCGAGTACGCCAACGAGGTCGTCGAGGACTCCTTCCGGATCCACGGCGGCTACGGCTACTCCAAGGAGTACGAGATCGAGCGCCTCATGCGCGAGGTCAAGTTCATGCTGATCGGCGAGGGCACCTCCGACATCCAGAAGATGATCATCGGTCGCCAGCTGCTCAAGGAGTACAAGATCTGAGGCTCGTCCTCACGCGCTCGTGAAGGCGCCGGGTCCGCGAAGGCGGGCCCGGCGCTTCTGCGTCCAGGGCGTGCCGGGGTCAGCCGTGCTTCGACCCGCGGCGGTCGGTCGCGCAGGCGCCGACCAGCTTGGTGCCGGCGAGCTGATAGTCGGTGATGACGGGGGAGTGGTCCGAGACCGCCGTCCGTCCGACCTGGGCCCGGACCGGGGTCAGGCTCGTGCCACGGTGGAGCAGGTAGTCGATCCGCGCGTTCGGCGGGTTGCCGTGCGAGTTGGGGCTGCCGACGCCGACCTGGCTCCATGGGTCGGAGAGCACGCTCTCGAAGGAGTTCATCGCCGCCGATCCGGGGCCGGAGTTCATGTCGCCGCCGAGGATCGTCGGGTACGGGTCCTTGGCGATGATCGCCGCCGCCTGCGCCGCCTGCCGGCCGCGCAGGGCGAGGTGGTCGCCGTGCGGGCCGGGGGTGTTGTTCTCCAGGTGGGTGTTGTAGACGCTGAGCGTCGTCCCGTCGACGTCGAGGACCGTGTGCAGCAGCCCGCGCTGCTCGAGGCGTCCCTCGTTGACCAGCGGCGTGTTCGACTTCGCCACGATCGGGAAGCGGGTGAGGATCAGCGTGCCGTACTGCTGGGGACCCTCCCGGCCGACGCCCCAGATCTTGTTGACCCCGTACGCGTAGTACATGTGCAGCGCATTCGACAGCACCGTCGGCATGTCGACGTAGTCGCTGTAGCCGCGGTGGGCGTCGACCTCCTGGAGGAGCACGATGTCCGGTGTGAGGGCGGCGATCTCGGACTCGATCTGGCCGATCATGACCGTGTTGCCGTGCAGCGCGGAGTGGATGTTGAAGCTGACCACCCGGAACGGGTGGACGACGGGGCGCGCCGTGCAGGCCGGCTGCGGCGGGACGACCGCCGACGCGGAGACGCCGCCCGGTCCGATGGTAGGGCCGACGGTGGGGCCGACCGTGGGGGCCGCGGTGCTCGAGGGCGGGGCGGCGGTCGGCGACAGGGTCGGACTCGCCTCGTCGGTCCAGACCGGAGCGGGCCCGGTGCTGCTCGGGTCGCTCGCCGTCCGCGGGCTCGCCTGCCGCGCCAGGACCAGGGCGGCGCCGGTGCCGACGAACACCAGCACGATCGCCGCGGTGATGAGGATCGTCGCCCAGTCGCGCCCGGTGTCGTCGGGGCGATGGGGGGCGGGCTCGGTCATGGTCCCGGAAGTCTAACGACCGGACGGGCGCCGGCTCACTTCGTGCGTCCGCCCCGCAGGCGCTGTGCCAGCGCGCCCCACCGGCCGCCGGGGCGGCTCGTCCCGGTCTCCTGCAGGGCGACGACGGCGTGCGCCATCGCGGGCGTCCAGCCCCGCTCGCTGGGGACGAGCGGCGCCTCGGTGAAGACCAGGTCGCGCAGCGCCTCGACCGGGTACTCGACCTGGGTCAGGGTCAGCTTCTGCACCGGCGCGCGCCCGGCGAGGCGCTGGAGCCGCTGGGGTCCGACGGTGCCCTCGGTGCGCAGCGTGCGCCACACCTTGAAGCACGGGCCGGCGCTGAACTTGGGCATCCGCTCCCACGACGCGGCGAAGTCGGCGTCGACCTCGATGAGGCGGCCGAAGAGGAAGTGGAACCAGAAGTACGGGGCCGGGTCGGCCTCGGTGCCGGGCGAGACGGCCGCGATCGAGTCGCCGGGCCACAGCCCGACCCGCTTCACCACGTGATGGGGCCGCGTCCAGTAGCGCTCGAACTCCTCGCACAGCCGGCGCATCACGCTGCTGTCGGCGTGGGCCGCGAGGAACCAGTTCACGATCGGCCGGTCGGGCTGTGGTCCGTCGAAGGTGAAGAACCCGGCCGGCTCGGTCACCTGCGGCAGCCACTGGTCGAGGGGGATCACGGGGTAGAGCGTGGTGTCGAGCCAGACGCCGCCGTGGTCGCGGAGCAGGTGCGCCCGCAGGAGGTCGGCGACCGTCGTGATCGGCACCGAGCCCAGGTCCATCGGACTGTCGGCCAGGACGCGACGGGCGTCCGACTCGTCGAGCAGCGTCAGCTGCCAGCCGGGGTTGAGGGTGCGCCAGCGCTCGAGGTTCATCGCGACCAGGTCGGGGACCTGGTCGGCACCCTGGTGCCAGTACGCGTACATCTGCCGGGGGAGCACGGCGCAAGCCTAGACACTCCGCGTCTCGCTCCCGCGCTCGCGGCCAATGCCCGAGCTCGTACCTCGCTCGCATTGCCGTTCGCCTGGTCGCCTAGGGGGCAGCCGACGATGTGACCTGCGTCGCGTCGGCCCAGCGCCCTGGCCGCGTGAGTTACCGACCGGTAATCTGACCGGCGTGAGCAAGACGAACGCAGGCAACTTCTTCGAGGACTTCTCCATCGGCCAGGTCATCGAGCACGCCACCCCGCGCACGGTCACCGAGGGCGACCGCGCGTTGTACGGCGCGATCTACCCGACCCGCTTCGCCATCCCGTCCTCGGCGGCCTTCGCCGCCTCGGTGGGACTCAGTGCGCATCCGGTCGAGGAGCTGATCGGCTTCCACATCGCGTTCGGCAAGACCGTGCCCGACATCTCGCTCAACGCGGTCGCGAACCTCGGGTACGCCGAGTGCCGCTTCCACGCCCCGGTCGTGCCGGGCGACACGCTCTCCACCCGCTCCGAGGTGATCGGCCTCAAGCAGAACTCCAACGGCAGGTCCGGCGTCGTCTACGTCCGCTCGACCGCCACCAACCAGCGCGGCGAGGTCGCCATCGACTGGTGCCGCTGGGTGATGGTGCACAAGCGGGACGCCGATGCCCCCGCGCCGGAGGCCGTCGTGCCGTCGCTCGCTCCCGCGGTCGACGCGGGTGACCTGGTGATCCCCGCCGGGCTCGACTTCTCCTCCTACGACTTCGGCGCGGCCGGTGAGCCGCACCGCTTCGACGACTACGTGGTCGGCGAGAAGATCGACCACGTCGACGGCGTCACGCTCACCGACGCCGAGCACATGATGGCCACCCGCCTGTGGCAGAACACCGCCAAGGTGCACTTCAACTCTGAGGCCCGCCCCGACGGCAACCGCCTGGTCTACGGCGGCCACGTGATCTCGCTGGCGCGGGCGCTGTCCTTCAACGGCCTCGCGAACGCCCAGCTCATCGCCGCGGTCAACGCCGGCTCCCACGTCGCGCCGGCCTTCGCCGGCGACACGATCTACGCCTGGAGCGAGGTCCTCGACAAGGCCGAGACCTCCGCGCCCGGCGTCGGGGCGATCCGGCTGCGGCTCGTGGCCACCAAGGGCCGCGACGAGTCGATGACGCTCAAGGTCGACGAGGACGGCAAGCAGAAGTACGCCCCCGGCGTGCTGCTCGACCTCGACGTCTGGGCGCTGATCCCGCGATGAGCGCCGGCACCAGGCCCTCGGTCCTCATCTCCGGCGCCGCCGGCGGCATCGGTCGCGCCACCGCGGCCCGGTTCGCACGGGAGGGCTGGCTCGTCGGGGTGTACGACCTCGACGCCGCCGGCGCCGAGCGGACCGCAGCCGAGCTGGGCGAGGGCGACGCGATCGGCGGCAGCCTCGACGTCACCCGGCCCGACGACTGGGCTCGTGTGCTCGCCGAGTTCACCCGGGCCAGCGGCGGCCGGCTCGACCTGCTGATCAACAACGCCGGCATCCTGCGCTCGGGCCGTCTCGCCGATGTCCCGATCGCGGCGCACCACCTGACCATCGACGTGAACGTCAAGGGCGTCATCAACGGCTGCCATGCTGCGTACCCGTACCTCAAGGCGACCGCCGGCTCGGGCGTGATCAACCTGTGCAGCGCCTCCGCGATCTACGGGCAGGCGGAGATCGCCTCGTACTCCGCCTCGAAGTTCGCCGTCCGCGGGCTGACCGAGGCGCTCGAGCTCGAATGGCGCAAGGAGGGCATCCGCGTCCAGGCGGTCTGGCCGCTGTGGGTCAACACCGGCCTGCTCGACGGTGCCGAGGCCTCCAGCCTCGACACCCTGGGCGTCAACCTCACCGTCGACGACGTCGCGGAGGCGATCTACGCGGCGGCCCGCCCGAGCGGCGTCCGCGGCCTGCTCGGCAAGGCGCTGCCGCGCAAGGTCCACACGGCGGTCGGTCTCCCGGCCAAGACCCTGGCGACCGCGGCCGACCTGGTGCCGTCCTTCATCTCCCGCGAGGTCAACCGCCGGATCACCCGGTCCTGACGGGCGCGAAGGCGCGCGCGAGGGGGAGCATCGCCAGGATCAGCACCATCGGCACGGCGAACCCGATCCGCAGGTTGCCCGAGCCGACGACGCCGGTCAGGACAGCACCGAAGAGCGCGCCGACGTAATTGAACTGGTTGAACCGGGCGATGACGGTGTCGATCCTGGCCTGGTCCCCGCCGGCGATCCGCGCCGCCGCGGAGAAGCTCAGCGGTGCGATCACGGCGACGCCGGCGCCGAGGACGGTGAACCCGAGCACCGCGATCGGCCAGGTGGGGGCGAAGACGACCACCGCGAGCGCGGCGCAGGCCACCAGCGCGCCGATCCGCAGGACGGGCACCGCGCCGTACCGCGCGACCAGCCGGTCCCCGGCCATCCGCACGATCAGTGAGGAGATCAGGTAGGGGAACGTCGCCAGCGCGACCAGGTGGTGCGGAGTGGGGAAGACCTCGTCGAGGAAGGTCGGGCCCCAGGTCTGTGCGGCCGTGTCGACCATGTAGAAGAGCACCATCCCGAGCCCGACCAGCACGATCGGGCGCCAGGGCACGTCGCTCAGGTCGGCGGTGGCCACGGCGCCCGCACGCGGCAGCAGCGGCAGCGTGGCCGCGGTCAGCGGGACGACCACCAGGAAGGCGTCGGTCCACAGCGGGGTGTCGCCGAGCGCCAGGGCCAGCGCGCCGCCGATGACGCCACCGAGCGTCCAGGCGCCGAAGAACGAGGGCAGGATCGTGCGCCCGTACACGTGCTCCAGAGCGACCGCCTGCATGTTGGTGCCGGCGTCGACGCTGCCGAGCCCGATGCCGTACACCGCCATCCCGGCCACGAAGATCCACAGCTGCGGCGCGGTGGTGATCACCGGGACCGCGACCGCGATCAGCAGCAGCCCCGCCCGGAGCAGGCGCGCGCTGGGGTGCCGCTCGGCCAGCCGCTCCGCGAGGACGGAGCCCGCGCCGGCGAGCACCACCATCATCAGGAGGAGGAGCGACAGGATCAGGTCGGAGATCCCCCAGTGGTCCTGGAAGCGGGGCAGGCGCGCGGTCAGGCTGATGTAGATCAGCCCCTGGGTCGCGAACGCCACCTGCGCCGCCCGACGGGACCGGGCGAGTGGGCTCATGCACGCATGCTGGCAGACTCCGGCCCCATGGTCCTTTATCTCGTGCGACACGGCGCTACCGAATGGAGCAAGAACGGGCGCCATACCGGCGTCACCGATCTCCCGCTGCTCCCCGAGGGTGAGGACGACGCCCGCCGGATGGCGAGCCGCCTGGCCGGGCACGAGTTCGCCTCCGTGATCACCTCGCCGCGGCAGCGGGCCCGGCGTACGGCAGAGCTGGCCGGCTTCCCGGACGCGGTCGTCGACGAGGACCTCGTCGAGTGGGGCTACGGCGAGTACGAGGGCATCTCGACGGTGCAGATCCGCGAGACCGACCCGGGCTGGTCGATCTGGACGGGCTACACGCCCGGTGGCGAGACCGCAGACGAGATCGCCGCGCGCCTGGATCGGGTGATCGCCCGAGCGCGGGCCTGCGACGGCGACGTCCTCGCCTTCGCCCACGGCCACTGCCTGCGCGCGCTCGCGGCTCGCTGGGTCGAGGAGCCGGTCTCCTTCGGCCGCTTCCTGATGCTCGGCACCGCGACGCTCTCGATCCTCGGCGACGACCGCGGCCAGGCGGCCGTGCTCACCTGGAACAGCTGAGGTCGCTCCGCAACCCTTGACCCGTAGGCCCCCGCGGGTCACCGTGGGGAGCATGTCGCACGAGCTGTGGCGCCCCGACGCGGTGTCCTACGACAGCTTCGTCAGTCATCTGGAGCTGGCCGACGGGCTGCCGACGTACCTGCCCTGGCCGCTGCGCCCCGGCTGGTCGGTGGTGGACTTCGGCGTCGCCAGCAGCGGGATCGGTCCTGGGGCGACGCTGTCCGTCGTCTCGGGGCCCAGTGAGATCGACGGCCCGGTAGATCTGCTGCTGGTCGCCGAGGAGGCCGGGGTCGGTCTCGGAGCGCGGTTCGCCGGGACCCCCGGCGCGGACCCGGGTCCCGGACTCGGCGACGGCCCGCCCGCGACCAGGATCCGGATCGGCAGCCAGCTGGTCTCGCTGTGGCCGGTCTCGATCCACGCGGCCGTAGGAGAGTGGGACCGCTCGGTGCTCGCCGGCGAGGCGGGCGGACGCTGGCTGTGGCTGGTGGTGCGCCCCGCGGCGGCACTGCTGCTGTTCCAGGACGGCTGGGAGCTGCGCGACGTCTCCGGCCTGGGACCGTCGCTGGTCGAGCTGCCCTTCGACGACTCGCATCCGCGCTGGTGAAATACGCGCCGCCCGCCGCACGTCGATAGTCTCGGCGCGTGCGCATCGACCTCCACACCCACTCGCGGGTGAGCGACGGGACCGATACGCCGGCCGAGCTGGTCGCCGCGGCCGCGGCGACGGGGCTCGATGTGGTGGCCCTGACCGACCACGACACCACCGCCGGCTGGGACGAGGCCCTCGCCGCCGGCGAGGAGCACGGCGTCACCGTCATCCCCGGGATCGAGATCAGCACCGAGCACGGCGGCCGCAGCGTCCATCTGCTCGGCTACCTCATCGACCCGACGTACGAGCCGCTGGTCGAGGAGCTCGGGCAGATCCTCGCGGGTCGCTCGGCCCGGGTGCCGTTGATGGTCGCGCAGCTGCAGGCCGAGGGGATCGCGATCACCGAGGCCGACGTCTACGCCCAGTCCACGGACGCGGCCGCCACCGGGCGTCCGCACGTCGCGGACGCGCTGGTCGCGCTCGGCGTGGTCGGCCACCGCGACGAGGCCTTCGACCGGTTCCTCGCGTGGGGTCGCCCGGCGTACGTGGATCGCTACGCGGCACCGCTGGAGCGGATGATCGACCTCATCGCCCGTGCGGGGGGCGTCAGCGTGATCGCCCATCCGTGGGGTCGCACCACCCGTCGTACGCCGTCCGTCGAGCAGCTCGCCACCTTCGCGGCGCGCGGTCTGGCGGGCGTCGAGGTGGATCACCAGGACCACGACGCCGCCACCCGTGCGGAGCTGCGCGCCGTCGCCGCCGAGCTCGACCTGGTCGCGACCGGGTCCAGCGATTACCACGGGACCGGGAAGACCGGGCACCCTCTCGGAGTGAACACGACCGCAGCCGTCGAGCTGCACCGACTTCTGGAGCGGGCCGCAGCGGCGTCCGCTGCCAGTGGTCGCCCCGCTCCGGTGAGCCTGCCGCCGGTGGTGCTCCGGTGATCAACGGAGCCTTGCTGGCGTCCTCGTTCGTGACGCTCTTCGTCATCATGGACCCGGTCGGCACCGTGCCGATCTTCCTGTCCCTGACCTCGGGTCGCTCCGTCGAGACGACCCGCAAGGCCGCCTGGCAGTCGGTGCTGGTCTCCTTCGGCGTGATCTCGGTCTTCGCCTTCTTCGGTCAGGCGATCCTGCACTACCTCGGCATCACCCTCGCATCGCTCCAGTGCGCCGGCGGGCTGCTGCTCCTGCTGGTCGCGCTCCAGCTGCTGACCGGCACCCACGGCGAGCAGAAGGCGGTCGGCGACACCAACATCGCCTTGGTGCCCCTCGGCACGCCGCTGCTCGCCGGGCCGGGTGCGATCGCGGCGACGATGGTCTTCGCGCGCCAGGTGCACGGCCTGGACGACTTCCTCGCGGTCTCGATCGGCTTCGTCGGGGTCCACGTGATCCTGTGGCTGATGATGCGGTTCTCGCTGCCGATCCTCAAGGTGATCCACGAGAGCGGCGTCATGCTCGTCACGCGCATCTCCGGTCTGCTGCTGGCCGCGATCGCGGTGCAGATGATCGAGAACGCCGTGATCGCGTTCATCGAGTCCGCGTAGCCGCCTACTTGCGGCCGAGCGACTGGAAGCGCTGCAGCACGCCGCGCGGGATGGCGCGGGTGACGCCGACGATCGCCTTGTACTGCGCGGACGGCACCGAGTAGATCTTCTTCCTGCCGAAGTCCTTGAGCGCGGTGGAGACCAGGTCCTCGACGTCGAGCCACATCCAGGCGGGCGCGGACCCGTGCTCGGCGTCCAGGCCCATCCGCTCGTGGAACTCGGTCTTGGTGAAGCCCGGACACAGCGCCATCACGTGCACACCGCGCGGACCGTACTCGGTCGCCGCCCACTCGCTGAAGCTGTTCACCCACGCCTTCGCGGCGCTGTACGTGCCGCGCGGCAGGAACGCGGCCACGCTGGAGACGTTGATGATGCCGCCCGAGCCCCGTGCCGTCATCGCGCCGAGCGCGGCGTGGGACAGGCGCAGGACCGCGGTGACCAGCACGGAGAGCATCTGCTCCTCGAGGTCGGCGGAGTTGTCGAGGAAGCGGTGCTTGAGGCCGAAGCCCGCGTTGTTGACCAGCAGGTCGATCGGCTGCTCGGCCGAGGCGACGCGGTCCTCGACGGTGGCGAGCTGCGCGCGGTCGCTCAGGTCGGCGGCGAGCACCTCGGTGCGGACGCCGTGCTGGGCGCTCAGCTCGCCCGCGACCTCGTCCAGCCGGCCCTTGTCGCGGGCGACGAGTACGAGGTCGTACCCCTGCGCGGCGAGCTGACGGGCGAAGGTGAGACCGATGCCGGCGGTGGCGCCGGTGATGAGAGCGGTGCCCGAAGCGGGACGCGGTGTGCCGGATGTCGTTGCCATACCGCAACTCTTGCACTGTTCGTGACCCCGCGTCGGGCATGATGGTCCCGATGACCACCACGCTCGCGATCGCCAACCAGAAGGGCGGCGTCGCCAAGACCACCTCCGTCGCGTCCCTCGGCGCGGCGCTCGCCGAGCTCGGGCACTCGGTGCTGCTCGTCGACCTCGACCCGCAGGCCTGCCTGACGTTCTCGCTCGGCATCGATCCGGAGGACCTGGAGCTCTCGGTGCACCACGTGCTCACCAAGGGCACCGATCCGCGTGAGGTCATCTACGAGACCGAGGACGGCGTCCACCTGCTGCCGGCCACGATCGAGCTGGCGCGCGCCGAGGCCGACCTGCTGACCCGTACGGGCCGCGAGCACGTGCTCAAGGCCGTGCTGGAGGCGATGGCCGAGGACGCCGCGCCCGACTACGACTGGGTCCTCTTCGACTGCCCGCCGTCACTCGGCGTGCTCACCGTCGCCGCGCTGACCGCCGCGAACGGCGTGCTGATCCCGCTGCAGTGCGAGACGCTCTCACACCGTGGCGTCGGCCAGCTGCTCGACACCGTGCACGACGTGCGCCGCTTCACCAACCGCTCGCTCGACGTGTGGGGCGTCCTTCCGACCCTGTACGACGGGCGTACGACGCATGCGCGCACCGTGCTGGAGACGATCTCCGAGACGTATGGGCTCGACGTGATCGAGCCGCCGATCCCCAAGACGATCAAGTTCGCCGAGGCCCCGGCCGCCGGACGCTCGATCCTCGTCACCTCGCGCACCAGCAAGGGCGCCCAGGCCTACCGCGAGGTCGCGGCCAACCTGGTCGCACGCGCCGCGCAGGGTCCCAGGAAGTAGTGGGTCCAGACACGTGAGCAGGCATCGCGCTGACGTCCGCCCCCGATGGGGGCGGATCGGGCTCCTCGGCACCTCCGCGCTGGTCACCCTGGTCGCGGTGCTCGCCGGCTTCGGCGTCATCTCAGGCTCCGGCGGCGGGCCGACCGTCGCGCACGACCCCGCCGACGCGGCCGCCGCGGTCGCACAGGTGATGGCGGACACGCCGTCCACGAGCCCGTCCGCCAGTGCCTCGGTCAGTGCGACGCCGAGCACGGCGGCGCCAGCGTCAGCGTCGGCGTCCCCGAGCCACAGCCCGGCCGCTGCCCAGAGCACTGCGCTGCCCCCGGACTCCGGCTCCGGCCGCCGCGCGGTCTTCTCCCAGACCGAGCAGCGCGTCTGGATCGTCGGTGACGACGGCAAGGTCGAGCGCACGTACCTCGCCTCGGGGAGCGTCGAGGACAACCTCCGCCCCGGCACCTACCACGTCTACGGCAAGTCGCGCTGGGCCACGGGCATCGAGGACTCCGGCGTGATGCAGTACTTCGTGCGCTTCGCGCACGGCACCGACTCGGGCGCCTCGATCGGCTTCCACTCGATCCCGACCAAGGACGGCAAGCCGCTGGAGACCATCGCCCAGCTCGGCACCCCGCTCTCGCACGGCTGCATCCGGCAGAAGACCGAGGATGCCATCGCGATGTGGGACTTCGCCGACATCGGCACCGAAGTGGTCGTCGTCGCCTGACGCGACTCGGCCCTCGCGCACCGCTGACTCGGCCCTCCGGCACGCTCGACTCGGCCCTCGCGCACCGCTGACTCGGCCCTCCGGCACGCTCGACTCGGCCCTCGTGCACCGCTGAGTCGGCCCTCCGGTACGCGAAAGGCCGCTCCGTCGGTGACGGAGCGGCCTCTCAGCGATGCCTCAGGGCCAGGTCAGCCGTGTCTAACGGCCGAGTCGGCGGTGCTTGAGGGCCGAGTCACTCGGCGGCGGGAGCGCCCTCGCCGGCCGGCTTGGAGCCCGACGAGCGACGACGGCGACGGCGGGCCGGCTTCTTGGCGTCACCGTCCGTGCCGCCCTCGGCCGCCGGAGCGGACGCGACGGCGGCGGGAGCCTCAGTGCCCTCGGCACCGGCGACGACCTCGCCGCCGCGCGAGCGGGTACGCGTACGGTCGCGGTTGCGCGGGGCGCGCTCGGAGCGCTCGCCGTCCTTAGAGGCCGGGCGGTCGGAGCGCTCGGCGCGCGGGGTGGGCTCGGACTTCTTCAGCCGGCCCTTGGTGCCCTTGGCGATGCCCATGTCGTGCAGGAAGTTCTCCGAGGAGGAGTAGGTCTCCACGATCTCGTCGAACGGCAGGTCGAGAGCCTTGTTGATGAGCTTCCACTTCACCAGGTCGGCCCAGTCGACCAGGGTGACGGCGATGCCGGAGGCACCCGCGCGGCCCGTACGACCGATGCGGTGGACGTAGGTCTTCTCGTCGTCCGGGGTCGTGTAGTTGATGACGTGGGAGACGCCGGTGACGTCGATGCCGCGGGCGGCGACGTCGGTGCAGACCAGGATCTGGACCTTGCCGTCGCGGAAGCGCTGCATGGTCTTCTCGCGGGCGACCTGCGCCATGTCGCCGTGCAGGGCGCCGGCGTTGAAGCCGCGGTCGACGAGGTCGTCGGCGACGCGCTGGGCCTGGCGCTTGGTGCGGGCGAAGACGACGACCTTGTCGACGTCGGGGGAACCGACCAGGATGCGGCCGATCATCTCCGGCTTGTCGAGGTCGTGGGCCTGGTACACGTACTGCGCGGTCGCCGGCACCATCGTGGTGTCGTACGAGGACTCGGCGCGGATGTTCATCGGGGTGCGCATGTAGGTGCGCGCCAGGGCCACGATCGGGCCCGGCATGGTGGCCGAGAACAGCATCGTCTGGCGCGTCTCGGGGGTGAGCTTGATGAGCTTCTGGATGTCCTCGAGGAAGCCCAGGTCGAGCATCTCGTCGGCCTCGTCGAGCACGAGCGCGTGCACGTGGGAGAGGTCGAGGACCTTGCGGTTCGCGAGGTCGATCAGTCGGCCCGGGGTGCCGATGACGATGTCGACGCCGGACTCGAGCGCCTCGATCTGGGACTCGTACGGGGTGCCGCCGTAGATGGCGAGGGTGCGCACGCCGCGGGTGGAGCCGGCGAGGGTGATGTCGCCGTAAACCTGGAGCGCGAGCTCGCGGGTCGGGGCGACGATCAGGGCCTGCGGCTTGCCCTGCGGGATCTCCGGGTAGTCCGGGTCGGTCGGCGCGACGGTGCGCTGCACGACCGGGATGCCGAAGGCGAGGGTCTTGCCGGTGCCCGTACGGGCCTGGCCGATGAGGTCGGTGCCCTGGAGGGCGACGGAGAGGGTCATCTCCTGGATGGCGAACGGCTTGCTGATGCCCTTGGACTCGAGCGCGTCGCAGATCTCGGGCATGACGCCGAGGTCACGGAAGGTTGTCATGGTGTTCAGATGTCGCTTTCACTTGGCCGGAGCGGCTCTGTCGTCTCGACCGTGGGTCTTGTCTCAACCGTCAGGGAAAGCACAGTGCCGCGCACATACGCACGCGAGTTTATCGGTAGTGTGCAGCCGTGGTTGCATCCGTGGCTCCCGACCTGACCGACCCGCGCTATCGCGCCGCGATCATCGATCTGCTCGGTGCGATCGCGTACGGCGAGATCTCCGCTGCTGAGCGACTCTCCGAGGACGCCGGTCGCGCGCCCTCGCTCGGCGACAAGGTAGAGCTGCTGCAGCTCGCCCACGCCCAGTTCAAGAAGGTCGACCCGATCATGGACGCGCTGCGCGCTCTGGGCGCCGACCCGGACGAGGCGATGGCGCCGTTCCAGATCCCGATCGACGCGTTCCACGCCTACACCGCGCCCGCCGACTGGTGGGAGTCGCTGGTCAAGGCGTACGTCGGCGACAACCTGGTGCGCGACTTCTACCGTGAGTTCGCCGTCCACCTCGACGCCAAGACCCGCGGCATCATCGAGTCGACGCTGGTGGAGGACCGCAGCGAGTTCGTCGTGGACCGGGTCCGCGCCGGCATCGAGGCCGACCACCTGATCGCCGGTCGGCTCGCGCTGTGGGGCCGCCGGATCATGGGGGAGGCCCTCACCCAGACCCAGCACGTCGCCGCCGAGCGCGAGTCGCTCTCCGACGTCCTCGCCGGCGACGTGATCGGCACGCTCGACCTCGCCTCGATCGCGGAGATGTTCGGCCGGATCACCCAGCACCACATCGAGCGGATGGGCAAGCTCGGACTCGAGCACTGAGAACGCGAGCAGCCCCCGTCCGCGCGGACGGGGGCTGCTGCGTCGTGCGAGGAGCGGGTCAGCGGCGGGTGGTGTCGCGACCGGTGATGAAGGAGGCCGCCATGACGGCGAAGCACGCCACCACGACCTGCCAGATGTGGCGCCACCAGTCGATGCCCTTGGTGGTGTTGTCCCAGCCGTACGGGCCGTCGGGGTTGGCGTCCATCACGCGCTGCGCCGGGCCGGACAGGCCGAAGATCGCGTAGTACAGCAGGCTGCCGACGATCATGCCGACGATGCCGCACACGATGGTCAGCCAGAACGGGATGTTGTCGCGGTGGCCTGGCGCGAGGAGCTTGCCGAGCGCACCGATGATGATGCCGCCGACGAGGATGACAATGATCGTCCAGAGCATGATGGGTCCCTTCAGACTGTCAGCCGGGAGCTACCTGCTCCCGTCCTGATCTTGCACCTATCTGGCCACGCATGTACCCCTCCGACGACGCAGCACGCCGCCGCGTGTCGCGACGGCGTGCTGTGGTGCTGCCAGGAAAGGCGGTCGGTCAGTTCAGGAAGCCGACCTTGCGGTCGGAGCCGGCGCCGATCTCGACGTACGTGATCTTGTCGGCCGCGACGAAGACGTGCTTGCCCTTGCGGTCGGTCAGGCTCAGCAGGCTGCCGGCGGCGATCGCGTCGGCCACCTGCTTCTGGACCGCCTCCGCGCTCTCGTCGCTCTCCACGACCAGCTCGCGGGCGCTGTACTGCACGCCGATCTTGATCTCCACGTCTTGCTCCTTCAGTGCTGCTCGTCGATCTTCGGGTAGCCGGCGATGCCCCGCCAGGCGAGGTTGCCGACAAACGTAGCCGCCTCGTCCTTGCTCATCCGCCGACGGCTGTCCAGCCAGAACCGGGACGAGACCTGCGCCATTCCCACCAGCGAGACCGCGAGCAGCAGCGCCGCGGGCTCCGGCAGGTCGGTGTCGGCCGCGATGACCTCGGCGATCGCCTCGGTGCACTCGTTCGTGACGCGGTCGACCTGCTCGCGCACGGCGGGCTCGTTGGTGAGGTCGGACTCGAAGACCAGGCGGTACGCGCCGGAGTCGCTGGCGACGTAGTCGTAGAAGGCCTGGACCGTGCGGGAGACGCGCTCGTTGTTGTCGTGCGTGGAGTTCAGCGCCTCGCGCACGTTGTTGATCATCGCGTCGCAGGACTGCTCCAGGAGCGCGAGGTAGAGCTCGAGCTTGCCGGGGAAGTGCTGGTAGAGCACCGGCTTGGAGACGCCGGCACGCTCGGCGATGTCGTCCATCGCGGCGGAGTGGTAGCCCTGGGCGACGAAGACCTCGAGGGCAGCGCCCAGCAGCTGGGTGCGCCGCTCCGAGCGCGGCATCCGGGCCCCGCGGCGACGGGGGTCATCGAGGTCGTACTGGTCGGTGCTCACGGGGCTCCCGCTGGTCATGCCGGCTGATCGATCGGCAGTGGATGGTGCTGGCGCTTTGCCTGAACGCGCAGCCTACCCGGCGGTAGGCGGTTTCGGATGCCGGGACCGGTACGGCGCGTCCGGCGCTGCGGGGAACAATGGTGGCCTGGCCCGACGTTGGGCCTGCATCACCTGGCAACACCGCACGCAAGACCGAAGGAGCATCCCAGTGCCGCTCGCACCGCTCGTGGAGCCTGCTGAGTCCCTCAGCATCGACGAGGTCCGTCGCTACAGCCGCCACCTGATCATCCCCGATGTGGGCATGGCGGGTCAGAAGCGGCTCAAGAACGCGAAGGTGCTGGTCATCGGCGCCGGCGGACTGGGCAGCCCCGCGCTGCTCTACCTGGCCGCGGCCGGCGTCGGCACCCTCGGCATCGTCGAGTTCGACGAGGTCGACGAGTCGAACCTGCAGCGCCAGATCATCCACAAGCAGTCGACCATCGGCCAGCCGAAGGCCCAGTCGGCCGCCGCGGCCGTCGCCGACGTCAACCCGCTGGTGAACGTGGTCCTGCACGAGGAGCGGCTGGACAACGACAACGTCTACCGGATCTTCGAGGGTTACGACCTCATCGTCGACGGCACCGACAACTTCGCAACCCGCTACCTGGTCAACGACGCCGCGTACTTCCTCGGCATCCCGTACGTCTGGGGCTCGATCTACCGCTTCGACGGCCAGGCGTCCGTCTTCGCCGCCGGCCTGCGCAACAGCAAGAACGAGGAGCTGGCCGCGGCCGCCGCGGACGCGCCCTGCTACCGCTGCCTCTACCCCGAGCCGCCGCCGCCGGGCATGGTCCCCTCCTGCGCCGAGGGCGGCGTCCTGGGTGTGCTGTGCGCGAGCATCGGCTCCATCCAGGTCAACGAGGCCATCAAGCTCCTCGCGGGCATCGGTGAGCCGCTGGTCGGCAAGCTCATGGTCTACGACGCGCTCGAGATGGAGTACCGCAAGCTGAAGGTCCGCAAGGACCCGAACTGCCGGCTGTGCGGTGAGAACCCGGAGGTCACGGGTCTCATCGACTACGACTACTTCTGCGGCAACATCTCCGACGAGGCCGCCGACGCCGCCGCCGGCTCGACGATCTCGGTGAACCAGCTCGACCAGTGGATCAAGGACCGCGACGACTTCGTGCTCGTCGACGTCCGCGAGCCCAACGAGTACGAGATCAACAAGATCCCGGGCTCCGTGCTGATCCCGAAGGGCGAGTTCCTCAACGGCAACGCCCTCGAGGAGCTCGGCAAGCTCACCGACAACGGCTCCAAGCAGCTGGTGCTGCACTGCAAGTCGGGCGTGCGCTCGGCCGAGTGCCTCCTGGTCGCCAAGGGCGCCGGCTACTCCGACGCCGTGCACGTCGGCGGTGGCGTGGTGGCGTGGGTCAGCCAGATCGACCCGTCGCAGCCGGCGTACTGATCCCCGGGTCTCTACGCTCTGACGCATGACAGACAAGGACCGCCTCGACGACTACGTCGAGGCGGTCCTTGCGTTGGTGGACCAGGTCCCGCGCGGGAGGGCCACGACGTACGGCGCGATCGCCGACGCGCTCTTCGACGAGTACGGCGGCGGCCCGCGTCAGCCGGCGGCCGTGATGGCCCGGCATGCCCACGGCGTCACCTGGTGGCGGATCGTCCGCTCCGACGGCACCCTGCCGCCGCACCTCGCCGACGAGGCCCGGCAGGCCTACCTCGAGGAGGGCACACCGCTGCGGTCCTCGGGGGCGGTCGACCTGCGCGCCGCCCTGTGGCTGCCGCCCGTCGTGGACTGACGCGGGGTCAGTCGCGCCAGGCGTACTCGTGTTCGGGTCGCCCGGTGCTGCCGTAGCGCAGCCGCAGCTCCACCCGCCCCGCGCGGGCCAGGTCGGACAGATAGCGCTGGGCGGTCGCGCGCGAGACGCCGGTCAGCTCGGCCACGGCGATCGCGGTCAGCGGCTCGCCCGCTCGGCGCAGGGCGTCGGCGACCGCCTCGGCGGTGACCGCGGAGCGTCCCTTCGGCAGCGGCGCGCCGGCGGCGTCGCCCTCCCGCAGGGTCGCGAGAGCACGGTCGACGTCGGCCTGGCTCAGCGGCCCCACGCCGGTCAACAGGGTCCAGCACCGTGCGAATGCGGTCAGCTTGGCTGCCAGCACGGCCGGCGAGAAGGGCTTGACGACCAGGTTGAGCACGCCCCCGGCCAGGGCACGGCGCAGCGTCGCCGCGTCGTCGGCCGCGGTCACCATGATCACCGCGGTGCCGAGCTCGCCGACGATGTCGGTGCCGCGTCGATCGGGCAGGTACTCGTCGAGCAGCACCAGGTCGGGGGCCAGGTCGCGGACCGCCGCCAGCGCGTCCGCCGCCGTGTGGCTGAGTCCCACCACCTCGAAGCCGGGCACCTGACCGATGATGGCGGCATGGATGCGCGCCACGCGGAAGTCGTCGTCGACGACGAGCGTGCGGATCATCGCGTCTCCACCCCCGCGGCGACCGCCGGCGGCTCGACGACGTCGCACATCCGGGCGGTGAACGTCGCGCCCACCTCCCCGCCGCCGGGGTCGGCCAGGCTGACGTCCCCGCGGTGCGAGCGGGCGGTCAGCCGGGCCACGGCCAGCCCGTAGCCGTGCTCGGTGGCACCGTGGCTCCGGGTGGTGAAGCCGCGCTCGAAGATGCGGGACACGTCGAGCGGCGCGACGCCGGGCCCGCTGTCCAGGACGTGCATGACGAGGTCCGGACCGTCGGAGGCGACGGTGAGCTCGACGTACGCGGGACGCCGCTCGCCGCCGGCGGCGGCGCGGATCGCGTTGTCCAGCAGGTTGCCCAGCACGGTGACGACGTCGAGCGGTGCGACCACGGTGCCGTCCACGTAGGTGGACGCCTCGACGTCGAGCCGTACGCCCGACTCCGAGGCGATCGCGCGCTTCGCCGCGACCAGCCCGCTGAGATACGGGTCGCCCAGACCCGCGACGGGGCTCAGATCGATGCTCAGCTCGTCCAGGTAGTGCTGCGCCTGCTCGATGTGACCCAGATGCAGGAGGCCGCCGAGTGCGTGGATCCGGTTGCGGTACTCGTGCGACTGCGCCCGCAGCGCGTCGGTGAGCGCGCGCGTGGCCTCCAGCTCGCGAGAGGCGGCGTCGAGGTCGGTGCGGTCGCGCAGCGTCAGCACCCGCCCGAGGTCGCGGCCCTCGCGGGTGACCGCGATCCGGTCGGCCACCACGACGCGTCCTTCCAGGGCGCACACGGCGCCGACCGGTGCAGGCTCCGCGGTGAGCATCTCCTTGATCTCCTCCGGCAGATCGGCCTCGGCCAGGCGGGTGCCACGCGCGGGGGAGCGGCCGAGGAGCAGCTGGGCCGCTCGATTGACCACCGTGACCCGGTCGCGCGAGTCGACCGCGATGATCCCGTCCCGCACGCCGCCGAGGACGGCGGCGTGCTCGCGCACCAGGTCCGCCATCTCCTCCGGCTCCAGACCCAGCGTGGTGCGTCGCAGGCGTCGGCCCAACGTGACGGCCCCGGAGATGCCGACCGCGAGCGCGCCGGCCGCGATCAGCCCCAGGACGAGCACCAGCTGCCAGGTGCGGGCGTTCACCGTGTTCATCGAGATGCCGACGCTCACCTCGCCGACCACCGCTCCGGTGTCGTCGCGCAGGGGCACCTTGCCGCGGGCGGAGAGTCCCAGCGTCCCGCGCTCCACGGTGACGACCTGCCGCCCGGCCAGCACCGCGTCGGGGCTCGTGCTGACGACGGCGCCGATGCTCGCCGGACGGGGATGGCTGTACCGGATGCCGCGCTTGTCGGTGATGACGACGTAGAGCGCACCGGTCGAGCGCCGTACGTCCTCGGCGGTGCGCTGGACCGGCCCATCGGGCGTCGGCGCGCCTCCGGTCACCTGGGCTGCCAGGCCGGGTTGCTGGGCGACGCTGCGGGCGATGGCGAGCGCTCGCTGCTCGTACTCCCGCGAGAGGTCGTGGCGCAGGACGTAGGCCGCCCCGGACAGGAGCAGCAGCACGACCGCGAGCAGGAGCCCGACCAGAAGCAGGACGTTCTTCGTGCTGAACGTCCACCGCGGGCGTGGCGTCGGTAACACCCGCTGAGTGTAGGCGCCCGGATGCCGTTGAGCAGTATGAGCACAACGGCACTTGTGCGTTCAACGACCGCATCGATCACAAGACTGTGACGGCGGTCACCCGTTGCCTAGCGTCCGGCGGCATGAGTGATCACGCCATCGCCTTACGCGGCGCCACCAAGCAGTTCCCCCACCGAGCGGGTGGGACCTTCACCGCCATCCGCGACGTCGACATCGAGGTGGCCTCCGGCGAGTTCGTCACCGTCGTCGGCCCGACCGGTTGCGGCAAGTCCACCACGCTGTCCCTCGTGTCCGGCCTCGAGCCGGCGACCCACGGCACCGTCACCGTCAACGGCCGGCCGGTGCAGGGCATCCCCGACGGTGTCGGCTACATGTTCCAGACGGACGCGACCCTGCCGTGGAAGAACGTGCTCGACAACGTGGCCCTCGGCCTGCGCTATCGAGGCATCGGCAAGGCCGAGGCCAACGCCAAGGCGCGCGACTGGATCGAGCGCGTCGGCCTGGCCGGCTTCGAGGATCGCTATCCCCACCAGCTGTCCGGCGGCATGCGCAAGCGCGTCGCCATGGCGCAGACCCTCATCACCGAGCCGAACGTGCTCCTGATGGACGAGCCGTTCGGCGCCCTCGACGTCCAGACCCGCGAGCTGATGCAGGACGAGCTGTTGCGGCTGTGGTCGGGCACCGGCGCCGCGGTCGTGTTCGTCACCCATGACCTCACCGAGGCCATCGCGCTGGCCGACCGCGTGGTCGTGATGACCGCCGGTCCCGCGACGGTCAAGGACGTGGTCACCGTCGACCTGCCGCGTCCGCGCAAGGTCGAGGAGATCCGGCTGACGCCGGAGTTCACCGAGCTCTACCGCCGGGTCTGGGACTCGCTGCGCGAAGAGGTCGAGATCACCCGAGCCCGAGGAGCAGGCAATGTCGCATGAGATCCCCGTCCCCGTCGGGGTCGGCCTGGAGACCGAGGTCGCGCCCACGGCGATCACCAGCAAGCGCCGGGCCCGGTCCACGGCACGTGGCCCCTGGGCCGTGTACGGCGTCCGCACGCTCCTGGTGGCGGTGTGGCTGGGCGCATGGGAGCTCTCCGCCCGTACGTTCATGGACCCGTTCCTGATCTCCATGCCGAGCCAGATCTGGCAGCGACTGGTGACCTGGTTCACCGACGGCACCTCCCAGGGCAGCATCTGGGAGAACATCTGGGTGACCCTCGAGGAGGCGGCGGGCGGCTTCGTGCTCGGCGTCCTCGGCGGTGTCGTCCTCGGTGTCGTCCTGGGTCGGGCCCGGTTCGCCGCGGATGTGCTGGCGCCGTTCATCAAGGCGGCCAACGCGATCCCGCGCATCGTGCTGGCGTCGCTCTTCGTGATCTGGTTCGGCCTGGGCATGGAGTCCAAGATCGCCACCGCCTTCGTGCTGGTCTTCTTCGCCGTCTTCTTCAACGCATTCCAAGGCGCCCGCGAGGTCGACAAGACGCTGATCGACAACGCCCGCATCCTGGGCGCCGGCCGCTGGTCCCTGATGCGCACGATCGTCCTTCCCAGCGCCACCAGCTGGATCCTCGCCTCGATGCACGTGGCCTTCGGGTTCGCGCTCATCGGCGCCGTCGTCGGTGAGGTCATCGGCGCCTCCCGCGGCATGGGCCTGCTGATCCAGCAGTCCCAGGGCAACTTCGACTCCGCCGGCGTCTACGCCGGGATGGTCGTCATCACCGCTGTCGCGCTGATCGCCGAGACCCTCATCACCCGCCTGGAGAAGCGCCTCACCGCGTGGCGCCCCCAGGCCACCTCGACCCACGCCTCCGGCGTCTGAGCCCGACCCTCACGAAAGCAGGAAGAACAATGATCCGTACGTCCCGCATGGCTGCCGCGGCAGCCGGTCTCGCCCTGGTCGCATCCACGCTCGCCGCATGCGGCAACAGCTCGGGCGGCGACGCCGGCGGCGAGGTCACCATCATGGTCGGCGGCATCGACAAGGTGATCTATCTGCCCGCGATGCTCACCCAGCAGCTCGGCTACTTCAAGGACGAGGGCCTCGACGTCAAGCTGATGACGGAGCCGTCGGGCGCCAGCGCCGAGACCGAGCTGGTGGCCAACAAGGTCAACGGTGTGGTGGGCTTCTACGACCACACGGTCACCCTGCAGGCGCAGGGCAAGTGCGTGGAGAGCGTGGTCCAGCTGGCCAAGGTGCCGGGTGAGGTCGAGATGGTCTCGACCAAGGCCTCCGGCCTCTCGGGTCCCGCGGACTTCCAGGGCAAGAAGCTCGGCGTCACCTCGGCCGGCTCCTCGACCGACTATCTGACCCAGTACCTCGCCACCAAGGCCGGAGTGGAAACCAAGGACTACACCACCGTCGCGGTCGGCGCCGGCTCGACCTTCCTCGCCGGTCTGCAGCAGGGCAGCATCGACGCGGGCATGACCACCGACCCGACGGTGGAGACGGTGCTCAACCAGGGGGCAGGCAAGATCCTGCTCGACATGCGCACCGAGGAGGGCACCACGCAGGCGCTGGGCGGGCTCTACCCCGCGGCCTCGCTGTACATGAACTGCGACTACGTCGAGAAGAACCCGCAGACGGTGCAGAAGATCGCGAACGCCTTCGTGAAGACCCTCGGCTGGATCGGCGGCCACTCGGCCGCCGACATCGCGGCGAAGATGCCGGCCGGCTACGCGGGCGGCGACATGGCGACGTACACCAAGTCGATCGACGGCTCGAAGGGGATCTTCACCGCCGACGGCGTGATGCCCGACGGCGGCCCGCAGACGGTGCTCGACGTCCTGGGGACCTTCTCGCCGGTGGTCAAGCCCAAGAAGGACTCGCTCGACCTGTCCAAGACCTACACCACGACGTTCGTCGACGCGGCGAAGTAGGTCCGCTGCCCGATGAGGGCGGCACGGCGGTACGAGGGCGGTCCAGCGCGGACCGCCCTCGTTCGCCTTACTGACCGGTCACCGCGATGATCGGTGCGTGCTCTACCGACTGCTGCACGCGATCATCCCGCCGCTGCTCCGCCTGATCTGGCGTCCGCGCGTGACCGGGCGCGAGCGCGTGCCTCGTACGGGCGGGGTGCTCATCGCCAGCAACCACCTCAGCTTCGTCGACTCGGTCGTGATCCCGTCGACCTCGCCGCGCCCGGTGCGCTTCCTGGCCAAGTCGGACTACTTCACGGGCACCGGGATCAAGGGCACCGTGATGCGGCTGTGGTTCAAGGGCCTCGGCATGCTGCCGGTCGACCGCGACGACCCGCAGGCCGCGCTCGGCTCGCTCGACACCGCGCTGGAGGTGCTGCGTCGCGGGGAGGCGTTCGGGATCTACCCCGAGGGCACGCGCTCGCGCGACGGCCTCCTGTATCGGGGCCGCACCGGCGTCGCCCATCTGGCGCTGACCGCCGGCGTCCCGGTGGTGCCGGTCGGGCTCAAGGGCACCGAGCAGCTCCAGCCGGTCGGCTCCAACCTGCCGCGACTGGTCCGCGTCGAGGTCGCCTTCGGCGAGCCGATCCAGGTCGCGGGTCGCTTCGACGGGATGCCGCTGGGCAAGGCCCGACGGCTGCTCACCGACGAGATCATGACCGCCATCCAGCAGCTGTCGGGGCAGGTCGAGGCCGGCATCTACAACGAGCGGGCCGCCGACGCCTGAGGCGCGCTCTTGAGAAGGCCTCCAGACAGGCGCACCATGGGAGTGACGCCCGTCATGAACGAGGTGAGGTCCATGGGCACGACCGACTGCTTGAGGGAATCCGTCCAGCACACCTACGACGATCTGCACGGCCGGCTCGAGGCTGCCTGCGAGATCCATGGCAGCGCGTCGCACTCCCACCGGGGGAGCCCCCCGATCGACATGCTGTGCGCGTGTGTCGCCCAGCACCTGCACGCCGTCGACGAGGTGCTGCTGCCGTGCCTGCCGATGCATCGCGACACCCATGACTTCCGTGCCGCGCAGCACGAGGTGGAGGTGGTGCTGGCGCACGTGAAGGCGCACGAGTTCGGATCCACGTACGAGCACACCTTCTCCTGGTCGGCCATGTGGAACGACGTGCGCGACGCGATGACGGCTCTCCAACGTGAGGAGGAGGCCCTGGTCGCGCGGCTGTGCGACGTGCTCGACGATGGCGAGCTGGTCAAGATGACCGACGAGCTGGCCCGTCGCGAGCCGCGCGAGCCGACCCGCCCGCACCCGTACCTTCCGCACACCGGCGCCGCCGGACAGGCGATGCGCAGGGTGATGCGGGTGGTCGACGGGTTCTGGGACGAGGCGGACGGGCGCTACGTCCCGGTCGCGCCGCGAGCACCGCGCAAGGCGCCGGGGCCGCTCAAGCAGTACCTCATGGGCAACCCGCGTTTCGACGACGAGGAGTGAACTGTCGGCGGGGTCTGATTCAGTGGTCCCGTGACCACGACGTACCGACTGGAGGAACCGGCCGCGCGTGTCGGCGTGCCGCCGCTCGACGAGCACCAGCGGCGCGTCGTCGAGCATCCCGGCGGGCCGCTGCTGGTGCTCGCCGGTCCCGGCACGGGCAAGACCACCACGCTCGTCGAGGCGGTCGTCGACCGGATCGAGCAGCGCGGTGCGCGCCCCGACGAGGTGCTGGCGCTGACCTTCTCCCGCAAGGCCGCTGACGAGCTGCGCGACCGGATCACCGCGCGCCTCGGCCGGACCATGAGCGGCACGCCCTGCTCGACGTTCCACTCCTTCGCCTACGGCCTGATCCGCGCCTACGCCCCCCAGGAGCTCTACGAGGCGCCGCTGCGGCTGCTGAGCGCCCCGGAGGCCGACGTCGTGCTGCGTGAGCTGCTCAGTGACCACCCCGAGTCGGTGCGCTGGCCCGAGGGTCTGCGCCACGCGCTGGGCACCCGCGGCTTCGCGCGGGAGGTGCAGGCGGTGCTCTCCCGGGCCCGTGAGAAGGGGCTCGAGGGCGAGGAGCTGCGGCTGCTCGGCGAGCGTGAGGGCATCCCGGAGTTCGCGGCCGCGGGCCTCTTCCTCGACGCCTACCTCACCAACCTCGACAGCCAGGGCGCGACCGACTACGCCGACCTGATCCGGCGGGCGACCATCGAGGCCGAGTACCACCGCGACGAGCTGCGCGCCCGCTACCGGCACATCTTCGTGGACGAGTACCAGGACACCGACCCGGGCCAGGTCGCGCTGCTGCGCGCGCTGGCCGGCGACGGCCGTGATCTGGTCGTGGTCGGCGACCCGCACCAGTCGATCTACGGCTTCCGCGGCGCGGAGGTCCGCGGGATCCTCGAGTTCCCCACCGAGTTCCCGCAGGCCGGCGGCGCGCCGGCGCCGGTGGTCGCGCTGCGCACCACCCGCCGGTTCGGTCCCCGGGTGCTGACCGCCGCCCAGCGGGTCGCCGGACGCATCGGCCTGCCCGGCACGATCGACGAGGCCGCGCGCGAGGCGTTCCTCGCCCCGCGCGCCGAGGGACCGGCCGGCAAGGTCCAGGTGATGACGTTCGACAGCGAGCGGGCCGAGGCCGAGCACCTCGCCGACCTGCTTCGCCGCGCCCACCTCGAGGGCGGCATCGGATGGGACGAGATGGCCGTCCTGGTCCGCTCCGGGCGCAACACCATCCCGCCGCTGCGCCGTGCCCTCGGTGCGCTCGGCGTCCCGGTCGAGGTCGCCGGAGACGAGGTGCCGCTGGTCCGCGACCCGGCCGTCGAGCCCCTGCTCGCGGCGCTGCGCGCAGCCCTCAACCTCACCAACGACGACCCGCTGCACGCCGACTACGTCGACCACGCCCAGGTGGAGAGCCTGCTCACCGGCCCCCTCGGAGGCCTGACCGCCCCGGATGTACGCCGCCTGGCGCGGGCGCTGCGCGCCACCGAGAAGCTGCGGGCCGCCGCGGAGGAGCGTCCCGTGCGGTCCTCGCACGAGCTGCTGCGCGACGCGCTCGTCGACCCCGGGTTCCTCGCCGGCGTCCCGGCCGGCACCGACGTGACCCGCGCCCGCGAGACCGTCGCCCTGCTCCATCGCGTCGCCGCGATGGAGTCCGACGGCGCCAGTCCCGAGGAGCTGCTCTGGGAGCTGTGGTCCTCGACGCGCTGGCCGGCCCGATTGCAGCGCTCGGTCGAGCTCGGCGGGGCGGCCGCCCGTCGCGCGCACCGCGACCTCGACGCCGTGCTCGCGCTCTTCGAGGCGGCCGCGCGGCTCGAGGCGCAGCGCGACCATGCCGGTGCCCGGGCGTTCCTCGAGCTGCTCGGTGCCCAGCAGATCCCCGCCGACACCCTCGCCGACCGGGGAGCCCGCGGGGCCGCGGTGCGGCTCCTGACCGCGCACCGCTCCAAGGGTCTCGAATGGCGCCTGGTCGTCGTCGCCCACGTGCAGGCCGAGGCCTGGCCCGACCTGCGCCGGCGCAGCAGCCTGCTCCAGCCCGACCGGATCGGCGAGCACGGCCTCACCCCGCCGCTGACCGCGCGCGAGCTGCTCGCCGAGGAGCGCCGGCTCTTCTACGTCGCGTGCACCCGCGCCCGCGAGCGGCTCATCGTCACCGCGGTCCACTCCGACGACGACGAGGGCGAGCAGCCGAGCCGCTTCCTCGACGAGCTCGGGGTCACCATCGAGCGTACGGTCGGGCGTCCCCGCCGACCGCTGTCCCTCGGCGGTCTGGTCGCCGAGCTGCGTCGCGTCGTCGCCGACCCCGAGACCGAGGAGCCACTGCGGCTCGCCGCTGCGCGCCGGCTCGCCCGGCTCGCGGCCGAGACCCGCGGCGAGCGCCCGCTGGTGCCGGCCGCCGACCCGTCCACCTGGTGGGGCACCCGGTCGAGCTCCCGGGCCGTCGCCCCGCTGCGCGACCCCGGCAAGCCGGTGCCGATCTCGCCGAGCGTGCTCGACGGCCTGCTGCAGTGCCCGGCGCAGTGGTTCCTCTCGCGTGAGGCCGGCGGGATCGCCGCCTCACGCCAGGCCGCCAACGTCGGCGAGATCGTCCATGCGCTCGCCCAGCGGGTGGCCACCGAGGATCTGCCGCCCGACGTCGAGGTGCTGATGGAGCACGTCGACGCCGTATGGGGCCGGCTCAGCTTCCGGGTGCAGTGGGCCGCCGAGCGCGAGCGGGCGCGGATCCGCTCCGCACTCGAGCGCTACGTCGCGTGGCACACCAGCAACCCGCGCCGGTTCGTCGACGTCGAGGTGCCCTTCCGTGCCGACGTGGTCCTGGCCGACGGCGAGACCGTCACCCTCACCGGCCGCGCCGACCGGCTCGAGCTCGACCACGACGGCCGGGTCGTCGTGGTCGACCTGAAGACCGGCAAGAACCCGCCCAGCGACAGGTCGGTCGAGTCCAACGCCCAGCTGGCGGTCTACCAGCTGGCCGTCGACAGCGGCGCCACCGCCGAGCTCGTGCCCGGCGCCACCAGCGGTGGCGGTGAGCTGGTCCAGCTCGGCATGCCGGATCCGGCTCTGCCGGTGAAGGTGCAGCGCCAGGAGGCCCACAACGACGCCAGTGACGTGCGGATCGAGCTGCGCAGCCAGCTGTCCGTCGCGGCCAAGCGGTTGCGCTCCGAGCAGCTCCCCGCCATCTCGGGGGAGCACTGCAAGAGGTGCGACTACATCAGCCTCTGTCCGATCAAGGGCGCCGGGGCGGTGACGGCATGAGCAGCGTGACCCGGGAGATCCGTACGCCCGAGGACCTGCAGGCCGTGATGGGGGAGAAGCACCCCGCCTCCCCGGAGCAGTGGGCCGCCATCACCGCGCCCCTCGAGCCGGTCGTGGTCATCGCCGGCGCCGGCTCCGGCAAGACCACACTCATGGCCGCGCGCGTCGTCTACCTGGTCGTCACCGGCCAGGTCCGACCCGACGAGGTCCTCGGCCTGACCTTCACCACCAAGGCGACCGCCCAGCTGCGCGCCAAGATCCGCCAGGCCCTCGACAACGCCGGTGTCCTCGTCGAGGACGAGGAGGGCGAGGTCCTCGAGCCGACGGTGGCCACGTACAACGCCTACGCCGCCGGCCTGCTCAACGACCACGGCCTGCGGATCGGGCACGAGCCCGACACCCGCGTCATCACCGACGCCGCCCGCTATCAGCTCGGGGCACGGGCCATCGACCGCCACACCGGCGAGGTCCGGCTGCTTTCCGATCACCCGCCGACGGTGATCCAGTGGCTGCTCGCCCTCGACAGCTCCCTCAACGAGCACCTGCGGGTGCCGGCCGACGTCCGCGAGCACGACGCCGACGTCCGCGCCGGGTTCGAGCGGGCGCTCGCCGAGGAGGAGGCGGGCAAGGCCCGCAAGACGTGGCTCGAGCCGGTCGCGAAGGCCCTGGACGCGATCGAGCGCCGCGAGGAGCTGCTCCAGCTCGTCGAGACCTACCGCCGGGTGAAGTCGGACCTGCGACTGATGGACTTCTCCGACCAGATCGCGCTCGCGGCGCGGCTGGCCGCCGAGCAGCCGGAGGTCGGCGCGGCGGAGCGGGAGCGCTTCAAGGTCGTCATGCTCGACGAGTACCAGGACACCTCCACCGCGCAGGCCATCATGCTGTCCCGGCTCTTCGGGGGCGGCCACGCGGTGATGGCGGTCGGCGATCCCAACCAGGCGATCTACGGCTGGCGCGGTGCCTCGGTCTCCAACATCCTGGGCTTCGCCCAGACCTTCCCCCGCCGCGACGGCGGATCGGTCGGCCTCTACCACCTCACCGTCAACCGACGCTCGGGCAGCGAGATCCTGGCGGTCGCCAACCGCCTCGCCCAGCCGCTGTACGACGCCACGCCCGGCGTCCTGCCGCTGGTCGCCGACCCGCGCAAGGGCGAGGGCCGGGTCACCGCCCGGGTCTTCGAGCGCCAGGACGACGAGCTCGCCTGGCTGGCCGAGGAGCTCAAGGCCGCCCATGCCGCTCTCGACGGCGAGGCGCCGTGGGCTCGGCTGGCGGTCCTGACCCGTGATAACGCGTCGGCCGAGCGGGTCTTCGACGTGCTGACCTCGGCCGAGATCCCGGTCGAGATCGTCGGGCTCGCGGGCCTGCTGCGTCTGCCCGAGGTCGCCGAGATCGTCGCCGTCCTGCATCTGCTCCACGACGTCACCGCCAACGCCGCGCTGCTCACTCTGCTCAACGGGCCGCGCTGGGCGATCGGGCCGCGCGACCAGAAGCTCCTCGCCGCCCGCGCCCAGGAGCTGGCCGGCGGCCGGCGCAGCGCCGAGGCCGGCTCGATCGACGAGGCGATGGTGGCGATCGCCGACGGCGTCGACCCGGCCGAGCTGCCGGCCCTCGACGACGCCCTCGCGGACCCGGGGGACCCGGAGGACTGGGCCTACTCCACCGAGGCGCGCGAGCGGTTCGGTCTACTCGCGGCCGAGCTGCGACAGCTGCGCTCCCACGCCGGGGACCCGCTGCTCGACGTGGTGCGCCGGGTCATCGACACCATCGGCACCGACGTCGAACTGGCCTCGGCGACCGGGCCGGCCGCGGCCACCCGCCGCGACAACGTCGACCTGTTCGTCAAGGCCGTGGCCGACTTCCAGGCCATCGACGGCGACGTCTCGATGGCCGCGCTGCTCTCCTACCTCACCGCCGAGGAGGAAGAGGGCAGCGGGCTCGAGCTGGCCACGCCGTCAGCCGCCGACTCGGTCAAGCTCCTGACGGTCCACCGCTCCAAGGGGCTCGAGTGGGCCGAGGTCTTCCTGGTCGGCGTGGGCGAGAGTGTCTTCCCGTCCAATCGCACCCGCCCGAGCTGGATCACCACCCCGGCGGTGCTGCCCTCGCAACTGCGGCGCGATGCCCACGACCTGCCCCACCTCCAGGGCTTCGACAAGCCCGCCATCGACGCGTACAAGGTCGCGGTCAAGGCCCACGAGGCGAGCGAGGAGCTGCGCCTGGGCTACGTCGCTTTCACGCGTGCTGAGGACCGGCTCTCGGTGACCAGCTACCTCTGGACCCCGCGCAAGACCCCGTTCGGCCCCTCGGCGTACCAGGAGAGCGTCCGGGCGCATCTCGAGGAGCGCGGCCAGGAGGTCGTCTGGCTGACCAAGCCGGACCCGAAGCAGATCCAGAACCCCTACCTCGCGGTCGACCCGTCGCGCCCCTGGCCGCCGAGTGGTCCGGCCGCCGAGGCGCAGCGCCGGATCGCGGCAGCCGCTCTGGTCGCCGCGGTCGACCCGTACGTCCTCGATGACGGGCTGGACATGCTGCAGACCGCCCGGGTGAGCGAGTGGGACGAGGAGATCGCGCGCCTCGTCGCCGAGGCCCGCGCGGAGAGTGCGGACAGCGTCCTGGTGCGCCGCCCGGACAGCCTGTCGGCCACCTCCCTGGCCCGGCTGCGCGACGAGCCCGAGGAGTTCGCCCGCGAGCTCGCTCGGCCGATGCCGCGCCAGCCGTCGGCGGCGGCCCGGTTCGGCACCCGGTTCCACGCCTGGGTCGAGGCCCGCTTCGGTCAGCAGGATCTCTTCGACGTCGACGACCTGCCCGGTCGCGGCGACGTCGGGATCGAGGACGACGCCGACCTCAAGGACGTCATCGCAGCCTTCGAGTCCGGGCCGTTCGCGACCCGGGTCCCGTACCGCGTGGAGGCGCCGTTCTCCCTAGTGCTCGCCGGCCAGGTCGTGCGCGGTCGCATCGACGCGGTCTACACCGACGCCGAGTCCGGAGAGGACGGGCGCTATCTGCTGGTCGACTGGAAGACGAGCCAGCGGGCGAGCGCGGACCCGCTCCAGCTGGCCATCTACCGGGTGGCGTGGGCGGAGCTCATGGGCGTGCCCCCGACGCACGTCAGGGCGGCGTTCTTCTACGTCCGCACCGGGCAGCTGGTCGAGCCGCCGGATCTCCCGGGTCGGGAGGAGCTCCAGCGGATCATCGCCGCTAACGTGCAGCCGTGACCTACCTGCACGAGCGGCTCAGCAGCGGACGCTACGACCGGGCGGCCGCGCACCGCGCGGACACCGCGTGGATCGAGGAGCACTGGGCCGACCCGACCTCGCGGGTGGTCGTGCTCGCCGGTACGCGCATCCGGCCGGTCGACGGGGCGATCGAGTGGATCGCTCCGGAGGACGCCCCGGCCGGTGCCCGGATGATGCTCGGTGTCCGCGACGGCATCGCGTACTTCGCGGTGGTGACCACCGAGCTGGCCGCCACCGAGGCCCATCTGCCGCTGCGCTCGCTGCTGCTCACCCTCAGCGAGGAAGACGCGCCGCTGGTGCTGCACGCGGTCGGCCTGGCCGAGTGGATGAGTGCCACCCGGTTCTGTGCTCGCTGCGGCCTGCCGCTCGACCCCGCCAAGGAGGGGCACGAGCTCGTGTGCGGCCACGGGCACACGACGTTCCCGCGCACCGACCCCGCGGTGATCATGCTGATCACCCACGGCGAGCCCGGGACGGACGAGGAGCAGTGCCTGCTCGGCAGGCAGAAGGCCTGGCCCGTCGGGCGCTTCAGCACCCTCGCCGGCTTCTGTGAGCCGGGGGAGTCCCTGGAGGACGCGGTGCGACGCGAGGTCTTCGAGGAGACCGGCGTCGTCGTCGACGAGGTGACCTACTTCGGCAACCAGCCGTGGCCGCTGCCGGCCAGCCTGATGCTCGGCTTCACCGGCCGCGCCACCAGCACCGAGATCCATTGCGACGAGGACGAGATCGAGGACGCCCGCTGGCTCACCCGCGCCGAGCTGCGCGCCGGCGCGCAGAGCGGCGACCTGGTGCTCCCGGGCGGGGTCTCGATCAGCCGCTCGTTGATCGAGTCATGGCTCGGGGAGTCCCTGCCCGGCTCCTGGTGATCCCGACGATCCGCCGGGTCGGGCCTGGTGCTCGAGCCACGGCCGTCCGCGTCGTCGACGTGAGGCGATCAGGCGGTGTGGGCCTTGTGGTGCTTGTGCTTCTTCGTGTGCTTGACCGGTGCCTTGGTGGGCGCGGTGATGGGCTTCGCCGGCGTGACGACCGACTTCGGGTCGAGCACGCTCAGGTCGTACGCGGCGATCCTCCCGCCGAGCTGCGCATCTTCGGCCTAAGGGATTATGTAGTTGAGTAAATTACCTCACTTACATCCTTAAATCGAGACGCCGGGCCGCTGACCCGAGCGCCTCATGGCTCGCCTCAGGCGAGCGAGGCGAGCTTCTCCTTGACCGCCATCAGCGACGGGTTGGTCGCGGAGGTGCCGTCGGCGAAGACCAGCGTCGGCACGGTCTGGTTGCCGTTGTTGACCGACTCGACGATCTGGGCTGCCTCAGGGACCTGCTCGATGTCCACGATCTCGTACGTGATGCCCTCACGGTCCAGCTGGCCCTTCAGTCGCTGGCAGTAGCCACACCACGGGGTCGTGTACATCGTGAACGTCTCGGCAGCCATCAGGCGGTTCTCGCTTCCAGTTCGGGGATCACGCTTCTATAAGAACCTATCCGCAGATCGAGTTGTTCCCGTCGTTCACCGAGCGTTCCACTGTGCGCCCCTGCCGGGTGGATCGACCGCTCCCTAGGTTCTTCGGTGGAACGCGGACGTCTCGGGGACGGCTGCGCGGGGCGTCCTGGAGGCAGCAGCCATGCAAGACCGCGCGATTCGGGCACGCGGCATCACCAAGAGCTTCGGCGAGGTGGTCGCACTCGACGGGGTCGATCTCGACATCCCCACGGGCACGGTGCACGGCCTGGTCGGTCCCAACGGTGCCGGGAAGACCACCCTGCTAGGCATGCTCCTCGGCCTCTCGTCACCCGATCGCGGCGAGCTCGAGATCCTGGGCTGCCCGGTGCGCCAGGATCTCGCGGTGCCCGACGGCGTCGCCGGCTTCGTCGACGGCCCCGGTCTGTATCCGGCGCTCACCGCCCGCAAGAACCTCCGAGCCGTGGCCGCCCTGCGCGGCTACCCCGCCTGGAGCGTCGAGGACGCGCTCGGCCGCGTCGGCCTGAGCGACGTCGCCGACGACGCCGTTCGGGGCTTCTCCCTCGGCATGCGTCAGCGCCTCGGTCTCGCCGCGGCCCTGCTGGGCGACCCCCGTCTGCTGGTGCTCGACGAGCCGTCCAACGGACTCGACCCGGCCGGCAAGCGACAGGTCCACGGCACGATCGCCGACCTGGCCGCGCAGGGCACCGCGGTCATCCTCTCCAGCCACCGGATGGACGACGTCGGCGCGCTGTGCAGTGAGGTCACCCTGCTCGCGACCGGCCGGGTGGTCTTCTCGGGCCCGCTCAGCAAGCTCGCCGCCGAGAGCGGCGACCTCGACTATCGGCTTCTCACCTCCGATCCGACCCACGCCCGCTCGGTCGCCTCCGCGGCTGAGGAGATCGCGCTTCTCGACGGCGCGACGGACGACGACGCGTTCGTCGTACGCGGTGCCGTTCCCGCGATGGACCGACTCGGTGCCGAGCTCGTGCGCGCCGGGATCGCGCTGCGTGAGCTCGCCCCCGTCACGCCGCCCCTCGAGGCGGCCTTCCTCGCCCTCACCGGCGACACTCCCAGCGAGACTCCCAGCGAGACTCCCAGCGACGAGGACGCCCGATGAGCGCACCCGCCCCCGCGCGGCCAACCACCTCGGGCGCCGCGCCGCTGCCCGCCTCGTTCGCCCGTACGCTGCGCTTCGAGCTGGTCAAGCTGATCGCCCAGTGGCGCATCCGGGTGATCCTGCTGTGCTGCCTGCTCGCCCCCGGCGTCTTCGTCGCGGCGACCGGCCAGCAGACCTCGCTGCCCGCGGACACGGTCTTCGGTCGCTGGATGGCGCTGAGTGGATGGGCGGGGCCACTGGTCGTGCTCGCCTTCGCCGGCGTCTGGGCGCTGCCGCTGCTGACCTCGCTCGTCGCGGGCGACGTCTTCGCGATCGAGGACCGGCTCGGCACCTGGCGGCACCTGGTCGTCACGGTCCGCTCGCCGCGCCGGATCTTCGCGGCCAAGGCACTCGCCAGTCTGATCGTCGTCCTCACCCTGATGATCGCGATCGCCCTGTCGGCGACGCTCGGCGGCCTGCTCGGCGTCGGCAGCCACCCGCTCGTGGGTCTCGACGGCCACATGTTCGGCGCGGGCGACGTCGCCGGGCGGGTCCTCCTGGCCTGGCTCGTGGTGGTCCTGCCGACGCTCGCCTACGCCGCGATCGGCCTGCTCGGCTCGGTGACCATGGGCCGCTCGCCGATCGGCCTGCTGCTCCCGGCGCTGCTCGCGCTGCTGGTGCAGGTGGTGCAGATGCTGCCGTTGCCCGCGGTCGTACGCCTCGCGCTGCCGAGCAACACCTTCCTCGCCTGGCGTGGCCTGTTCACCAGTCCCGCACAGACCGGCCCGATCGTGGTCGGGCTCGTGGTGAGCCTGGCGTGGGTGGTGCTGGCGACGGCGCTCGCGTACCGGCTCTTCGTCCGCCGCGACTTCACCGACCTGACCAACGACGGCTCGGCGCGCCGGATCGCCGTCGGCGGCCTGCTGCCGCTCGCGGCGCTCACCGCCGTCTCCGTCGCCGCGGTCGCGGTCCTCACGCCGGTCACCGGCTCCGGCATCACCCGGGCCACGCTGCAGGACTCGCTCTCCACGTCCTTCAGCCGTCTGTACGTGCTCCAGACCGCGCAGCTGCACCGACCCGCCGTGACCGAGGCCGCGATGCAGACCGCGTCGACGTGCACCAAGGGGGGCCTCGCCGCCACCAGCACCACCAGCACCACCAGCGCCGCCGACGCCGCGGACCCGACCCAGACCGGCCCCGGCAACGACTGGCGCTGCATCGTCTCCTGGCACACCCCCGGCACGACCTTCGTCGGCCAGGCCACCTTCCAGCTCGACGTCACCCCGGACGGCCGTTACGTCGCCGACGGCGACGGGCCCAAGGAGGTCAACGGATCGTTCCCGATCCACACCGCCCAGGGGGACGCGCCGAACCCGCTCTGGCAGTTCGACGGCCTCGTCGACCTGCTCGCTCCTCACCGGTAGAACTCGCCTGAGGCGGGCCGTGACCGGGGCCCATCGGCCCCGGTCACGGCCCGTCGCCGTTCCTGCCCGTCGTTCACCGATCGTTCGGCCTCTCGCCCCTGCCCCGTCCACCCGCGCCTCAATACGTTCCTCGCGGGCGTCTCGGCCGACGGAGCCGTGACGCCGCTCTTCGGGCAAGGCAGGAAAGGGACACGTCTATGAACGTCACTCGTCGGCGACTCGTCGACACCAAGAGGATGCGCCTGGTCGCGGGCGCGGGCTGCGCACTCGTGCTCATGACCGGCGGGATCGCCGCCGCATCGACCGTCGGCTTCGGCGACAACCAGGTCGGCGACACCGACGCCGCAGGCAACCTCCAGGTCTCCGACGACCAGGTGATCAAGCCGATCGGCGATCGCCTCATGACCCCGTTCGGCAAGATCATGGGCTCGACGCTCAGCCCCAACGGCAGGGTCCTCGCCACCACCAGCACCGACCGTACGGTCGACGTGCAGATGTTCGACCTGGACGGCTACCGCCTCTCGTCCGCCGCAGGCACCTCGAGCATCGCGGCCACGAACGCCACCGCCGTGGCCGCCGGGTTCACCACGGACCACCAGACCGCGAGCTTCACCTACATCAACACCGCCAAGGGCCAGGTCGCCTCGCCGGCCAACGCCGCGGCGGCCTGCAAGCCGGGCGGCACCGCCCTGGACGGCACCATCGGCCAGGGCAACCCGACGTTCTCGCCCGACGGCAGGAGGCTCTACGTCCCGGTCTCGTGCGGCTTCGACGTCTACTCGGTCGACGCGCACGGCGTCCTGAGCGCGCCCACGGTGCTCTTCCTGCCGGCGATGACCGCCGCGCACCCGATCATCACCGGCACCGCCAACCCGTTCAGCACGACCCGCATCCAGTACCCGCTCACCGCGGGCTCGGTGTTCAACCCGGACGGGACCAAGCTCTACGCCGCGCTCAACGGGCAGGACGCGGTCGACGAGATCGACGTCGCGACGGGCACGGTCACCCACCAGTGGAAGGTCGGTGTCGCGCCACGCCAGCTCGCCTTCGTCGGCGGGAAGCTCTACGTGACCAACGAGGGCGGCGTGGCCGACGAGAAGGGCCAGCAGTCGTACGCCATCAGGGTGAAGTCCGACCCGGTCACCGGGGCGACCACCACCGGCACGGTCTCGGTCATCGACCCGGCCGACCCGGCGGCCGTGGCCGACACGATCCCGGTCGGCCTCCACCCGACCGCGCTCTACGTCCACGGCACGACGCTCTACGTCGCCAACACCAACGACGACACCGTCTCGGTCATCGACACCGCGGCGGGCACGGTCGTGCAGACGATCAGCACCCGGCCGTGGGACGGCTCGGCGGTCGGCTACCAGCCGGACGGGCTCGACGTCGTCGACGGGCACCTGCTCGTCTCGCTCGGTCGCGCCAACGCCATCGAGGTCTTCGGTCTCGGCAGCACCGCACAGGACCCGGTCCGCCAGATCGGACTCGTCCCGACCGACTACTACCCCTCGGGCGTCTTCACCGGCGCCGACGGGAAGATCGTCGTCGCCAACCGTCGCGGCATCGACGCCCGCGGTGCGTACGTGACGTCCAACCAGGGTCTCAACACGACCCCGGCGACCAGCCACGGCACGCACTCGACGACCGCCTCGCTGACCCGCTTCGCCTGGCCGAGCGACGCCGCCATCCGCGCGGCGAGCGGCACGGTCTTCGCGCAGAACGGCTGGGGCCCCGACCCGGTCGGCTCGATCGGCTCGTCGTCGAACCCGGTGCCCCACAAGATCGGCGCCCGGTCCTCGAGGATCAAGCACGTCTTCCTCATCGTCAAGGAGAACCGCACCTACGACCAGCTCTTCGGTGACATGGCGCAGGGCAACGGCGACCCGACCCTGACCCAGTTCGGCGAGCGGGTCACCCCGAACCAGCACGCGCTGGCCACCCAGTTCGGCCTGTACGACAACACGTACGACATCGGCACGAACTCCTCCGAGGGCCACAACTGGCTGATGATGGGCGACAACCCGGAGTACAACGAGTCCGAGGCGGGGGAGTACACCCGCTCGTACGACAGCGAGGAGGACGTCCTCGGCCACCAGCGCTCGGGCTTCCTGTGGACCGCGGTCCAGGCGGCCGGCAACACGGCGCGCAACTACGGCGAGTTCGAGTACGGCGAGGGCAAGCCGGGCAAGGCCACGGTGGCGGACTCGCCGACGTGGCAGCAGTTCTACTGCGCCACCAGGGCCGCCGATGCCGGCGACGCCTCCCAGCTCTTCGCCGGTGACCTGGCCGGTGCGAGCTACGGCTCGCCGATCCCGTCCCTGAACGCCATCAGCAACCCGGCCTCTCCGTCGTACGACCTGTCCATCCCGGACATCTACCGCGAGGCCGTCTGGGAGCAGGACTTCCAGCACCAGCTCGGCGCCAGGGGCGCCGAGAAGGGCGTGCCGAACTTCAACATGATCTGGTTCTCCGACGACCACACCGGGTCGCAGGCCGCTCCGGAGGCCCAGGTGGCCGACAACGACCTCGCCGTGGGCCGGATGGTCGAGAGGATCTCGCACTCGCCGATCTGGAAGAGCTCGGCGATCTTCGTGGCCGAGGACGACAGCCAGGCCGGTGTCGACCACGTCGACGGCCACCGCGCTCCCATCCAGATCATCAGCCCCTGGGCACAGCACGGCAAGACGGTCTCGACCTACTACTCGCAGATCAACATGGTTCGCACGATCGAGCAGATCCTCGGTGCGACGCCGCTCAACGAGAAGGTCGCCGCGGCGACGCCGATGTACCGGGCCTTCACCGGCAGGCCGGACTTCGCGCCGTTCAGGGCCGTCACGAACAAGGTGCCGCTCACCGAGGGCCTCGCGGGTGGAGCGCCGGCCTGTGGTGAGGACACGCTCGGCCGGACGGGTGCCGCCGCCGACCGCATCTCGGCCGCCGCGGCCGAGGCGGTGTCGGTCCCGGTCAAGCAGCAGGACGTCGCCACCGCCTGGGACGCGTGGGCCACGCAGCAGCACTTCTCGGGGGCCGGCGCCGTCGCCGACTACGCCAACCCCGAGCTGATGAACCGCTACACCTGGTACCGCGCGCACCACTGGCGCGCCGCCTACCCGGGCGACAGCAAGATCCTCGCGCCGAGCGAGGTCCCGGGCGCGTACGTGCCGAACGCCGAGACCGACTAGGTCACCATCACCGACGGTCCTGGCAGTCGCGACAGCGGCGCTGCCAGGACTGTCGGTGGCCACGCATAGGGTTGCCCCGTGTCCGATCCGCAGAGCCTCCTCGATGCCCTCGACCCGGAGCAGCGCCAGGTCGCCGAGGCGCTGCGCGGACCCGTTCGGGTGCTCGCCGGTGCGGGGACCGGCAAGACCCGCGCGATCACCCACCGGATCGCGTACGGCGTGGCGACCGGCGTTTACGCGCCGTCGGAGATCCTCGCCGTCACCTTCACCACCCGCGCGGCGGGGGAGATGCGCCAGCGGCTGCGCACGATGGGCGCCGGCAGCGTCCAGGCGCGCACGTTCCACTCCGCCGCGCTGCGCCAGCTGCGCTACTTCTGGCCGCACGTGCACGGCACCGAGCTGCCGCAGCTGATCGAGTCCAAGATCGGCCTCCTGGCCAGCGCCGCTCGGCGCAACCGGGTGCAGACCGACCAGGCGCTGCTGCGCGACCTCGCCTCCGAGGTGGAGTGGGCCAAGGTCAGCAACGTCCACCCCGACGACTATGCCGCCATCGCCCCCCGCCGGGGCCGCGAGGTGACCAACCTCGACCCGTCCTCGGTCGGGCGCGTCTTCGGCAGCTACGAGGAGGTCAAGCGCGAGCAGGGCCGGATGGACATGGAGGACGTCCTCCTGCTGACCGCCGGCATGCTCGCCGAGGACGAGCGGGTCGCGGCCCAGGTCCGCCGCCAGTACAAGTGGTTCGTGGTGGACGAGTTCCAGGACGTCTCGCCGCTGCAGTCCTCGCTGCTCGACCTGTGGCTCGGCGGGCGCAACGAGATCTGCGTCGTCGGTGATCCGGCCCAGACCATCTACTCCTTCGCCGGCGCCGACGCCCGCTACCTGCGTGACTTCGCCAAGCGCTTCCCCGACACCACCTCGGTCGAGCTGGTGCGCAACTACCGCTCCACGCCGCAGGTCGTCGACGTCGCCAACACCCTCCTCAAGGGCTCGCCCAGCCAGGGCGTCGAGCTGCGTGCCCAGCGCCCGGCCGGCCCCGCGATCACCTACGCCGCCCGGTCCGACGAGGTCGCGGAGGCCGACGCGGTCGCCGCCGAGATCCAGCGGCTGCACGCCGCCGGGCGGCCCTGGTCGCAGATCGCGATCCTGTTCCGGATCAACGCGCAGTCGGAGACCTTCGAGGAGGCACTGACCGCGCGCAACATCCCGTACGTCATCCGGGGCGCCGCCCGCTTCTTCGACCGCCCCGAGGTCCGCGAGGCCGTCACCCGACTCAGAGGAGCCGCCCGCTCGGGTGAGGGCGAGGACCTGCTGGAGACGGTCCACGGCACCCTGGCCGGCATGGGCTGGACCCAACAGCCGCCGGAGGCCCGTGGCCAGACCCGCGATCGGTGGGAGTCCTGGCAGGCGCTGGTCGACCAGGCCCACGAGTTCGCCGAGGCCGGCGGCACGCTCGGCGCGTTCGTCGACGACCTCGACCGCCGCGCCGCCGAGCAGCACGCCCCGGTCGCCGAGGGCGTGACGCTGGCCAGCTTCCACGCCTCCAAGGGCCTCGAGTGGGACTCGGTCTTCCTGATCGGGCTCCAGGAGGGCACGCTGCCGATCACGTACGCCCTCGACTCGCCGACCGCGGTCGAGGAGGAGCGCCGGCTGCTCTACGTGGGTGTCACCCGTGCGCGGATCGACCTGCAGGTGAGCTGGTCACTGGCGCGCCAGCCCGGCGGGCGCGGCTCCCGCAAGCCGTCCCGATTCCTCGATCCGCTGCTGCCGGCCTCTGCGCGACCCGATCCGCAGCAGTCGGCCAACCGGCGCGCCCGGATGTGCAAGACCTGCGGTCGGCCCCTCGGCACGGCGGGGGAGAAGAGCCGCGGCCGGCACGAGGACTGCCCCGCGGCCTACGACGAGGCGCTCTTCGAGCGACTGCGGGAGTGGCGCCGGGAGGCGGCCGGCAACAAGCCTGCCTTCACCGTCTTCACCGACGCCACGCTCGAGGCGATCGCCGAGTCCAAGCCGGCCACCATCTCCGACCTGTTGCGGATCAGCGGCGTGGGTCGGGCCAAGCTCGACGCGTACGGCGAGGACGTCATCGCCCTGATCGCATCGGCGTCGTGACGACATTGGCCGGAAATCGGTGGAAATCGTACGGTTAATCGTTTGCGGCCACGTAAAGAAGCGGGATACCGTTCCCGTGTCCACCCACCCGCGACGCACCCGAAGGAGGCGAATTCGATGACGAAGTTCACGCTCTGCAACCCGGCCTCGACGCCGGCCTTCGCCATGCCGTTCGCCGGTCGCGCCTCCCTCGACATCCACGTCTGGTCCGACGTGGCGGCCCAGGGCAAGCGCACGGCCAAGGGTTCCCGATCCTGGAGATCTACCGACTGTTGACAGACAGCCGAGCTGAGCTCCAGGCCGCGGAACCCGACACCGGGATCCGCGGCCTTTCTGTTTCTCCTGCCCACACCCAAGACCCCCGAGAGGAGGTAAACACATGACTGCCGTACTCGAGACCTCGCTGGGCGATCTGCACGACCAGGCCGAGCAGGTCGACGACGAACTGATGCCCTGCCGGGTGAACAACCCCGAGCTGTGGTTCGCCGAGTCGCCTGCCGACGTCGAGTTCGCGAAGGCGCTGTGCCAGGCGTGCCCGGTCCAGACCCTCTGTCTGGCCGGCGCCCTCAGCCGGCGCGAGCCGTGGGGCGTGTGGGGAGGCGAGCTCTTCCTGCAAGGCGCCGTGATCCCGCGCAAGCGTCCGCGTGGCCGCCCCCGCAAGCACCCCGTCGCCGCCTGATCCATCCCAGCCCACCCGATCATCACCCAGACCTCGAAGGACATGACATGAACACCGACATCGATCTGCTCGCTCCGCATCTACTGCACGAAGAGCTCTCCCGTGCTCAACAGTCCGGGCGCCTGGGAGAGGCGCACCGAGAGTACGTTCGGGTCAACCGCGCCCAGGCGCTGGGCTACCAGCTGCGTCTGGCGATGGTCCGCCTGATCTGCTGAGGGAGGGAGCCGGTCAGCCCGCGAGCGCATCCCAGGCGCACCCGCAGAGCGGGTGCCGCAGCCAGCGCCGCTCGCTGACCGGCTCCTCACCCGGACTCTCCACCAGCCGTACGGTCGTCGACCAGGTGGAGGGCCGATCGCCGCGCGCATACGCCGTCAGGTCGCGGGCGATCCAGCCGAGCGCCAGCGCGTCCAGCGCGGCGCTCGACGGCGCGTGCGCGGCGGCGCGTGCCACCTGATCGACGATCACCGCATGCCGGGGGTCGTGATCGGCGCGAGCCGCGTCGATGCAGCGCAGGCACGCGGTCTCCCCAGGGGCCACGAACGGTCCCACGTCCCAGCCCCAGGGCGTCACCACGGCCGCGAGGTGCGCGATCCCGTCCCGGACCAACGGGTCGGCCAGCTCGCGATGGAGGGCGCCGTAGGCGAGCAGGAGCCGTACGTCCGCGCGCTCGGTGAGCCTCACGCCCGCAGCGCGCAGGAGAGGAGCGGCGGAGTCGACGAGCCGCCGCGGGCCGATCGGGACGACGGCGACGGTGACGGCCCGGTCCTGTTCGTCGGGCTCCAGAAGATCGGCGGCCCGCAGCCGGTCCACGGCGTGCACGACGCGAGGACTCGAGCTCCTGATCGACCGCTCGTGCTGCAGGGCGTCCACCAGGACGCGGATCTCGGGGAGGTCGGGCAGGACCACCCGGTGTGGCGGCTCGAGGCCGACCTGCAGATGGTGGTCGTCGCGACGTACGACCACCACACCGGGACGCAGGCGCAGGATCGGCGGGTGACTCACTGCGCCACTGTCACACGGATCGCTGGAACGCGTCGTCCGTCATCCACAGACCCGGAAATGCCACGTGGCCCCGACCGACCAAGAGGTCGATCGGGGCCACGTGTGAAACCTCGAAGCTCAGGCCTTGCCGAGAATCCGGTTGAGGTTGGTGCCACACACGGGGCAGACGGCCTTGGCCATCTTGGTCCCCTTGTCGTTCACCTTGATCTCACCGGTCGCCTCGCGCTTCTCCTTGCACTTGACGCAGTAGAACTCGCCGCTCCAGCTCTCCGCCATGACGGCCTCCTCAATGTCTGTGTTCTTGTGGTCGTCGCGGCGGGGTCATCGTTGGGGAAGCCCGCCGGGAGCTGCGGCCTGTGCCGCAGTCGAATCGACCCTACGGCACACCTGGCCCCGTTGCGCAACAGGGCCGCCCAGCGTGTTGTCGGCGTGTCGCGAGCGTGGCGACCTCGGCAGGCATGGCGGTGGCCGCGTGCGGGCACAGCGAGACCCCCGGTGCCTGGATCGTCCTTCGCCTTCCCCTTGCCAAGGACGTCCGGCGGCGCCGGGGGTCTCGTCTTCCCCCGAACCTAGGGATCGGGACCACGACCGGTCAACGCTCGTACCGCACAGCCTGTGGACGAAGCTGTGGACGACCTGGTGAAAACTCCCCGTTACCCGTGGATGACCGACCCCTGGACGTGGAGAGACAGTGTGGAATGCTGGAGGCGTCGGGTGTGTAAAGCCGTGCTGACCTGCGTCGACGGCTCTCCACTGGCTGTGGACAGGAAAAAATGTGACGAGGAGCGGCGTGTCGGAGCATGAGTACGGTGCCGGGCCGGTTGCGGCGCTGCGCCGGATCGCCTTCCTGTTGGAGCGCGGGCGTGCCGACACCTACAAGGTGAAGGCCTATCGCGCAGCTGCGGCGGCGATCCTTCCGCTCTCGGAGGACGAGCTCCGGGAGCGGGTGACGCAGAAGACCCTCACCGACCTTCCGGGCGTCGGAGCCAGCACGGCGAGCGTCATCGCCGACGCGCTCGCCGGCGTCCTTCCGGACCGGCTGGCGAAGGCCGAGGCCGAGCACGGGGGACCGCTCACCTCCGGCGGCACCGAGCTGCGGGGGCTTCTGAGGGGCGACCTGCACTCCCACTCCGACTGGTCCGACGGCGGCTCGCCCATCGAGGAGATGGTCTTCACCGCGATGGAGCTGGGCCACGAGTACCTGGTGCTCACCGACCACAGCCCGCGCCTCACGGTCGCCCACGGCCTGTCGGTCGAGCGGCTCACCAAGCAGCTGGCCGTGATCGAGGCGATCAACGGCCACGTCGGCGCGGCGAGCGGCTTCACCTTGCTCAAGGGCATCGAGGTCGACATCCTCGACGACGGCAGCCTGGACCAGACCGACGCCATGCTGGCGCGGCTCGATCTACGCGTCGCGAGCGTGCACTCCAAGCTCGCGATGGAGCGGGCGGCGATGACCAGGCGAATGGTCACGGCCGTCTCCACGACCCGGATGAACGTGCTCGGCCACTGCACCGGGCGCCTGGTCACCGGCAGCCGCGGCACCCGCCCCGGCTCGACCTTCGATGCGCTCGCCGTCTTCGAGGCCTGTGCGGAGCACGGCGTCGCCGTCGAGATCAACTCCCGTCCCGAACGACGCGACCCGCCGTCGAAGCTCATCGAGCTCGCCCGCGACATCGGCTGCCTCTTCTCGATCGACTCCGACGCCCACGCGCCCGGCCAGCTCGACTTCCTCGTCCTGGGCTGCGAGCGCGCCGAGGCGGCGGGCATCGAGCCGGACCGGATCGTCAACACGTGGACACGAGAGCGGCTGTTGACCTGGGCCAACAGGTAGTTTTCCGTTCATGGACACCTCCGCTGCCGCCCGGCCGGAGGTGGAGGTACGCCGCAGCACGCGCCGCCGCCGCACGGTCTCGGCGTACCGGGACGGCGACCGGATCGTGGTCCTGATCCCGGCCTCGATGTCCCGCAGCCAGGAGGCTGAGTGGGTCGAGACGATGATCGCGCGGGTCGAGCGCTCCGAGCAGCGCCGCAATCCCTCGGACGCCGATCTGCTGAAGCGGGCCCAGGGGCTGTCCGACCTCTACTTCGGCGGGCTGGCGGCGCCCGAGTCGGTGCGCTGGGTGGCCAACCAGAAGAGTCGGTGGGGCTCCTGCACGCCGACCGACCGGAGCATCCGGCTCTCTCAGCGGCTCCAGGGGATGCCGCCGTGGGTGCTCGACTACGTCCTCGTCCACGAGCTCGCCCACCTCATCGAGCCGCACCACAACGAGCGGTTCTGGGGCTGGGTCGACCGCTATCCGCAGGCCGAGCGCGCCAAGGGCTATCTCGCCGGCTGGGCGGCCGGCACCAACACCGACGCCCCGCACAGCCTCGACTAGCTGTGATGTCCAGTCAGGTTGTTCAAGCGGCTGATGGGTGGGAGGCCTCCGGCTGCTGA
>NZ_JAIWOY010000014.1 GCF_020216525.1 Nocardioides nematodiphilus
CCGACCCACCCAGCTCGAGGACGACCTTCTTCAGGTGACGCCCGGCGGTCTCCGCGACCGCGGCGCCGGCCCGCTCGGAGCCGGTCAGCGAGATGCCGCGTACGCGCTTGTCGGCGATCATCGCCGCCACCTGCTCGTGGGTGGCGAACAGGTTCGTGTAGACGCCCTCGGGCACCCCGGCGTCGCTGAACAGCTGCGCGATGGCCAGCGCGGCGGTCGGGCAGTTCTCGGCGTGCTTGAGGATCACGGTGTTGCCGGCCACGAGGTTCGGGGCGGCGAAGCGCGCGACCTGGTAGTAGGGGTAGTTCCACGGCATCACGCCCAGGATCGCGCCGACCGGGAGGCTCTCGATACGGCCGCCCGGGTGGCCGGGAAGCTCCTGGTCGGCGAGCAGCCCGGGACCGTTGTCGGCGTAGTAGCCGAAGATCTCGGCACAGAAGCCGGCCTCACCGGCGGCCTCCTCCGGGGCCTTGCCCATCTCGGTGGTGATCAGCGCACCCAGCTCATCGGCCCGCTCGGCGAAGAGCTCACCGATCCGCCTCACGATCGCGGCCCGCTCGCCCACCGGCACGGCTCGCCAGCTCTCGTACGCCGCCTGTGAGCCCGCCAGCGCGGCCTCGACTTCGGCGTCGGTGGCGAAGGGGAACGTCTCGACGATCTCACCGGTGGCCGGGTTGGTGACCTGGTAGGGCGGGGTCTGGCTCATCACATCTCCTGAGGCGGGGCGGGCGGGTGCGGATCAGCGGTCGGCCGCGTGCTTCGCGGCACGCTCGACCAGGTCGGCGAAGAGGGCGGCGTCGGTGTCGTTGGTGGCGTGCAGGTCCTCGGGGTGCCATTGCACCGCGAGGAGCCGGCCGCTGTCGTGCTCGAGGGCCTCGACACAGCCGTCGGCCGCGCGCGCCACGACCGTCAGCCCGCGGCCGACGCGGTCGACGGCCTGGTGGTGGTAGCTCGAGACCTGGAGCCGGTCGCGACCGGCAACGGCCCGCAGTCGACTGCCGGCCTCGGCCACGACGTCGTGGACGGCGTTGCGATGCGCGACCTCGCCGTCGGGAAGGTGTTGGTGCAGGGTGCCTCCCAGGGCGACGTTGACCACCTGCAGGCCTCGGCAGATCGCGAGGGTGGGCAGTCCGACCGACAGCACCACGGCGGCGACCTCGAAGTCGAGGTCGTCGTCGTGGGCCATCGGCGGCTCCGCTTCGGGAGCGGGGGTCTCTCCGAAGCGAGCCGGGTCCATGTCCCCGCCGCCGGGCATGACGACGCCGTCGAAGCGGCTCAGCCGCGCAGCGAGGTCGTCAGCGGGGTCGGCATCGGGACCGTGCAGGATCAGCGGCTCGCCGCCGGCGGCCCACACGGCCTCGCACATGGCCTCGGAGGCGATGGTCCCGGAGAAGCGCAGCACCGACACCTGCGGGCTGCGCCGCCCCGGGATCACGATGAGAGGGCGCATCAGACGCGGTCCGCGGCGAACGGGTACTCCAGCGTCGGCAGCCACTGCTGCCAGGCTGCGCGGTGACGGCCGTCGGCGATGATCGCGGCCAGGGCGGCGTCGAGCTGCTCGCGCAGCTCGGGCCGATCCTTGGCCACACCGATCCCCCACGGGTTGTTCGTCTGGACGATGAAGCCGAGCTCGAAGTCCGGGTCGGAGTCGCCCAGGGGCACGAAGACCACGTCGTCGTCGACCACGCCGAAGACCTCACCGGCCCGCAGCGCGGCGAGCATGTCGGCGTACACGTCGTCGGACGCGCCTGAGAACGGCACCACGGTCGCGCCCTCGAAGGAGTCTGCGAGACGCTCGTTGGCCGACCCGGCGATCGCCGCGATCCGCTTGCCGACCAGGCCGGAGGGGTCGCCCACGGCCTCACCGCGTCGACACAGCACGCCCTCGTGGAAGACGCCGTACGGGGCGGTGAAGTCGACCTGCTCGAGTCGGGAGGGGATGATCCCCTGGCCGCAGAGCACCGCGTCGACCTCGTGCCGCTGGGCCGCGGGCAGCATGTCGCCCCAGGACATGATCGCCCACTCCAGCTCCAGGCCGAGCTGGTCGGCGAGCAGCTCGGCGATGGCCGGCTCGAAGCCCGAGCGACCGCCGGGCGCCGAGGCGAGCCCGAAGAGCGGCGGCGCGTCCGCGTCCATGCAGGCCAGCCGGAGACGGCCCGGGGTGGTGACTGCTGTGCTCACGGGAGGTCCGCCCAGTACATGTCGCGCTCCCAGGTGGTGACGGCGCTGTTGAAGCGTGCCCACTCGTCGCTCTTGTAGTCGACCAGGAGATCGGACAGCTCGGTGCCGAGCGCGTCGCGGAGGTAGGAGTCGCCCTGGAAGGCGTCGATCGCCTCACCGAGGCTGAGGGGCAGCTTGCCGAAGAGCTCGGGTGCGGTGGACAGGTAGGACGAGCCGACCGTCGGCTCACCCGGGGAGGTCTGGTTCTTCAGGCCGTCGTCGATGGCCGCGAGCAGGACGGCGTGGGAGAGGTACGGGTTCACCGACGCGTCCGGCAGCTTGTACTCGAGGCGGCCGTTGGCCGAGAGCCGTACGGTGCAGGTCTTGTTGTCCAGGCCCCAGTCGATGCGCGACGGGGCGAACTGGCCGGCGTCCCAGTAGCGCTTGTACGAGTTGACCGTGGAGCCCATCACCAGCATCGCGCCGGGCGTGTGCTGGAGCAGGCCGCCGAGCGCGTACTGGCCCTGGTCGGTCAGGTGGAGGTCGTGGCGACCCTTCTCCTCGAGGACGTTGTCCCCCTCGGCGGTCCACAGGCTCCAGTTGTGGTGGCAGCCGTTGCCCATGTAGCCGGTGCCGGGCTTGGCCATGAAGCTGCACTCGATGCCGAGCTCCCGGGCGACCTGCTTGGCGATCTGGCGATAGGTGACGAGCCGGTCGGCGGTGAGGTCGGCGTGGTCGTACATCCAGTTCAGCTCGACCTGGCCGGCGTCCTCGAAGTCGCCCTCGATCATGTCGAGACCCATCGCCTTCGCGTAGGAGATGACCTTCTGGTAGATCGGGCGGTACCGCTCGAGATGCTCGATGTGATACGCCGGGGACTGATCGGGGCGCGAGGTGGTGACGAACCCGGGACCCTCCCAGGTCATCTCCGGCTCGGTGCCGGTGCGCAGCTCGAGGCCGGTGCGGGCGGTGAACTCGGCGTGCATCCGCTTGAGCAGGCCACGGGTGTCGGTGGCGAGGGCCGCACCGGCGTTCTCGGGGCGGTGGTCGGGCTCGTACAGACGGCAGAAGAAGCGGCCGACCTTGTTGTCCCACGGCAGCACCTGGAAGGTGTCGAGGTCCGGGATGGCGGTGTACTCGGCGGCCTCCGTGCCGCCTCCGAGGAGTCGGCCGTCGCGGGTGCTCTGGAGGTTGGCGATCGCCGTGCGGTGCTGGTTGACGCCTCGGACGGCGATCCGGTCGATGTGGTCGGCGGGGACCACCTTGCCGACCACGCGGCCGGTGATGGTGACGGCCTGGTAGTAGATGTTCTCCACACCGGCGGCCGCGATCCGGGCCTTGATGTCATGGAGCACGCCGGAGGAGGCGTTCTCCTCGCGGTGCTGGTCGAGAGCGCTGCTCATGGGGGGACCTTTCAGGAGACGGGCAGGAGGAACGCGTCGCGCAAGGCGCGCTGGCGGACCGGCGGAAGGTTGACCGCGACGTTGCCGACGAGGCGGCCCTCGCGGAGGTAGGTGACGAGGACGCCGTCGGCGAGGTGGTCGAGGTCGCCCGACTCCACGACCGCGGTGTCACCGAGGGCGGGTGAGCCGAACGCCTGCAGGCGCAGGTCGAGCAGGTCGCTCCAGAAGGAGGGGATCGGCGCGAAGGGTGCGGCCGCGACGGGGGCGCCGGCGAGATCGGCCACGAGCGTGGTCGCCGCCCGCTTGGCGGTGTCGGTCGGCATCGACCAGTGCTCCACGCGGCGCGGATCGCCGCCGAAGAGCGCGTTGGGGAAGCGGGCGATGTCGCCGACGGCCACCACACGGTCGACGCCGAGGACCCGCAGGTCGTTGTCGGTGAGGACGCCGTCACTGAGGTCGAGGCCGTTGCCGGCCAGCCACTCGGTGTTGCAGGCGGAGCCGACGGCCTCGACGACCAGACCGGCGGACACGGTGGTGCCGTCGTCGAGCGTGACACCGGATATCGCGTGGGATCCGGTGTACGAGACGACGCCCGTGCCGGTGCGGAACCGGACGCCGGCGGTCTCCAGATGACGCTGGATCGCCCCGCCCAGCAGGGGGCCGAGAGCCCGCTCGAAGGCGACCGGGAAGGGGTCCACCACCGTGACGCGGATGCCGAGCCTGTGCAGCGAAGCGGCGGTCTCGCAGCCGACGAAGCCCGCCCCGATCACGACCGCGGTCGCCGTCGTCCGGATCGCCGAGCGCAGGCCGAGGGCGTCGTCCAGGGTCCGGATGACGTGCCGGCCGGCGGCGGGACCGGGCAGCGGGAGCCGTCGGGCGCGCAGACCGGTCGCGACGACCAGTCCGTCGTACGCGAGCGTGGTGCCGTCGTCGAGGGACACGGTCCGGGCGACCAGGTCGCTGGCGACCGCGCGGCGGCCGAGGAGGAACTCGACGTCGTCGATCGAAGCGCGGCGACGGAAGACCAGGCCCGCGTGCAGGCGCTCGACGTCGTCGTCACCGGCGTCGGCCAGGACATCCTTCGACAGTGGGGGCCGGTTGTACGGGAGGTGGATCTCCTCCCCCACGATCGTGATCGGACCGTCGTGGCCGGCCGCCCGCAGCTGCTCGGCAGCGCGCAGGCCGCCCAGCGAGGCGCCGACCACGACGACATGACCGGCCATGGTCAGGCCTGACCGATCAGGATCGCCTGGACCGGGCACACGTCGGCGGCCTCCTCGACCTCATCGAGGTAGGAGTCCTCGACGGTGGTCTCGTACTCGAGGTTGCCCTCGTCGTTCATCCGGAACGCGACGGGCGCGGCGATGGCGCACTGGCCGTGGTCCTGGCACTTGTCGAGGTCGACGGTGATCTTCATGGCGGTTCTCCTCGCGATGGGTCGGGTTCAGGGGGCGGCGGTGAAGCTGATCGGCAGCGAGATCGGGCCGGTGTTGCCCGAGTCGGCGAGCCAGGTCGCGCCCGGGAGCGGCTGGGGGTTGCGCAGGCGGCGGGCGAGCAGCGGCAGCGCCTCGCTCATGTCGCTTCGGGCGACGAAGTGGCCGAGGCAGTGGTGGGCTCCGCCGCCGAAGCCGTAGTGCGGCTTGCGCTCGGCCTCGATGTCGAAGCTGCGCTCGCCGAACACGCGCGGGTCGGTGCCGGCGGACTCGCTGAAGAGGTGGACCGTGGTGCCGGCCTCGATCAGCAGGCCCTGGTACTCGAAGGTCTCGACCGCCTCCCGGGTGACCCAGCGGACGGTCGGGTTGACGCGCATGACCTCCTCGACCGCCTGGCCGCCGAGCGCGGGGTTCGCGGCCAGCACGTCCCACTGGTCGGGGTGCTGCATGAACGTCTGCATGGCCAGGCCGAGCTGGTTGCGGGTCGTGTCGTAGCCGCCGAAGATCAGGAGCACGATGGCGTCGCGCAGCTCCGTGGAGGAGAGCCGGTCGCCGTCGCGCTGCGCCTGGACCAGGGTCGTCATGAAGTCGTCGCGCGGGTTCGCGGATCGATCGGCGATCAGGCCGTCGGCGTACGCGTAGAGCTTCGCGAGCGCCTCCTCGATCTGCGGCAGGTCCTGCTTGAGCGTGACACCCAGCGCCAGGCCCAGGGTGGCGGACTCGCGGGCGATCATCTGCCACTCCGACTCCGGCAGGCCGAGCATGATCGCGATGACGCGGGCGGCGTACGGCTCGGCGAACTCGGCGGTGAAGTCGCACTCGCCGCGCTCGGCGAAGGCGTCGATGAGCTCGCCGGCCAGCGCCTGGAACCGGGGCACGAGACCACCGATCAGCTTGGGCGAGAAGGCCGGGTTGAGCAGACGCCGCAGGCGGTGGTGCTCCTCGCCCTCCTTGTTCAGGATCCAGCTGTCGAACCACTCGGCGAAGGGGCCCTCGGTGACGCCGTTGTGCGCGGGCCAGGCGGCGCTGCCCTGACGAAGCTTGGGGTGCTTCATCAGCTTGGAGACCTCCTCGTAGCGGAGGATCGCCAGGCCGTACTCGGTGTGGGCGTACCAGCTCTGCTCACGAGCGGCGTGGACCTCGTCCGACGTGATCGAGAACGACGGGTCGGTCACCGCGAGGCGCGGAGCCGCAGCGGTCGGCGTGATGGTCATCGAGAACCCTCTCCTCAGTGCTTGACCCCTGAATCATCTATAATTAGATGATTAGTGTCAAGGCTCACAGAGAAAGAGGTCGGAGCGCCTCGCCAGGCGCGGCAGGGATCAGGCCCGGTCGACCTCCGGCTCAGCCAGCGCCAGCGTCCAGCCGGTCCAGGGTGAGAGCTCGACGACCGTGCGCCAGCCCTCCGGCGCGGCCGCCGGATGCACCGCGAGGCGCTCGCCCGGCATCCAGCGGGCCGAGCCCGACGCCAGCACCGAACGGTCGCCGTTGACCACGAGCGCCTCACCCGGCAGCGCGCGCAGCAGCGGCACGAGCCACCGCTCCAGCTCGTCCGGGTCGAGGTCGGCCCCCGCGACGCCGACGAAGCGAGAGCCGACCTGGACGGGCACCGCGACCGTCAGCACGAGGAAGTCTGCGCCGGCGTAGTCGACGTAAGGCCCGTAGATGCTCGGCTCCTTGCGCCGCTCGGCTCCGGAGAACCACTCCATGTCGAAGTAGTCGTACAGATCGGGGTCGTTCTGCGAGAGGTTGATGCGCAGCCGGCCGATGCCGCCGGCGCGGCGCTGCAGCCAGAGCAGGTAGTGATCGCGCTCGGCCATGACGCCGGAGGCCGCGGCGAACCCGAGGCTCACGTACGCGGCCTCGGACTCGAGCTCGGCGGTGATCCAGGCGATCAGATGCGCGAGGTCCTTCTCCCTCAGCGCACCCACTGCCACCCCCTGCGCGGCGTGGGCGACCTGGTCCGCCAGCCCGCGGAGCGGCGCGAGCTGGTCCTCGAGGCGGCGTCCGATCTGCTCGACGGCGCTGCGTACGACGTCTGCGGTCATCTGGGGTTCTCCCTCGAGCTGTCTTCGAGCAGGTGCAGGTGGGCCGCGGTGAGGCGCCGCAGGTTCGCTCGGACGTGCCGCTCCGACGCTGCCTGGGCGCCCTCGCCGTCCTCGGCGGCGATCGCGGTCGCGATCTCGTGGTGCTCGCGGACGATCGCCGCCACGTCCTCCTCCGCGAGGTGCGGAAGCCACAGCATCCCGGCGACCTCGGCCTGCAACGCGACCTCGCGCCGGACCAGCCGGTCCGAGCGGGTGGCGATGGCGACCTCGATGTGGAAGCGCGAGTCCGCCTTGATCCGGGCACCTCGCGTCTCGGCGGCGACCAGCTGGTCGACCAGGCCCACGATCAACCGCACGCTGCGCGGCGCGGCGCGCTCCGCGGCCAGTCGCGCGGCCAGGCCGGCGATGGCGAGCTGCTCGTCCGCGGCATCGCGCAGCCAGCCCACGCTGACGTCGGAGAGCCGCGCGACGTCCGGCTCCTCGGGGGGCTCGAGGGAGCGCTTGACGAAGGTGCCGCCGTTGCGCCCGCGCCGGGTCTCGACGAGGCCCCGCTCGCGCAGCGACGCGATCGACTCGCGCAGCGTCATCGTGGCCACGCCGAACTGCTGGGCGAGCTCGACCTCCGGCGGGAGCTGCTCGCCGTCGGCGATGAGCCCCAGGTGGATGGCCTCGGTGAGTCGCGCGGAGATCTCCTCGGCACGACTGGCCGCCGCGAGCGGCGCGATGAGGGCCGAGGTGTCGATGACCATCTCCTGACTCACTCATCGGGCGGGCCGCCCGGGGCACGTCTCGGCGTAGTTTAGGCAAAGCCTCGAGCCGGAGCCGGAAAATCCTGCGGTGACCCCTTGCGCTTAAAAACTCTAGGTCTGTATGTTTTCGGCCATATCGTGATCCAGGACACACAACGGAGGCCGCCATGCATCGTTCCGACGAGGACGAGCTTGCCGCACTGGGCTACAAATCTGAGTTCAAGCGGGACATGAGTCCGTGGGCGAACTTCTCGCTGGGGTTCACCTACCTCTCGCCCGTGGTGGGGATCTACACCATCTTCGCCTTCGCGCTCGCGACCGCCGGCCCGCCGATGATCTGGAGCCTGCTGATCGTGGGCCTGGGCCAGTTGCTGGTCGCTCTCGTCTTCAGCGAGGTCGTCGCGCAGTTCCCCGTCGCCGGCGGCGTCTATCCGTGGGCACGGCGCCTGTGGGGCAAGAAGTGGGCCTGGATGACCGGCTGGGTCTACCTGATCGCGCTGTTGTGCACGATCGCCTCGGTCGTCTACGGCGCCGGGCCGTACGTCGCCACGGTGCTGGGCTTCCAGGCGAGCGTCACCAACGTCATCTGGTGCGCGCTGGCCCTGCTCGTGCTGGCGACCGTCATCAACTTCCTGGGCACCAAGGTGCTCGCCGCGGCGGCGATCATCGGCTTCACCGCCGAGATCATCGGCGCACTCGTCGTCGGCTTCTGGCTGATCGTGGTCCACCACCACCAGAACATCACGGCGATCTTCCATACCTTCGGCGCGCCGCACGACGGCAGCAGCTACACCAAGGCGTTCCTGGCCGCCGCCCTCATCGGCATCTACCAGTACTACGGCTTCGAGGCCTGCGGCGACGTCGCCGAGGAGGTCCCGAACCCGGGTCGCCTGATCCCGAAGGCGATGCGTCGCACCATCTACATCGGCGGTGCCGCGGCGACGTTCGTCTGTCTCGCCTTCATCATGGCCGTGCCGGACATGGGCGCCGTCATCCGGGGCGAGGACACTGACCCGGTCACCACGGTCCTCCACGAGGGCTTCGGTGCCACCGGTGCGCGCATCGTGCTGTGCGTCGTGCTGATCTCGTTCCTCTCCTGCGCGATGTCGCTGCAGGCCGCCGCGAGCCGGCTGGCCTACTCCTACGGTCGTGACGACATGATCATGGGCAGCAGCCTGCTGAAGAGGTTCTCCCCGTCGAAGGCGGTGCCGCCGTACGCCCTGCTCCTGGCGGCGATCGTCCCGGCGATGATCGTGATCGGTTCGAAGGTCAGCACCGACGCGGTCACCAAGATCGTCAGCTTCGCCGCGCTCGGCATCTACATCGGCTTCCAGATGGTGGTGCTGGCCGCCCTGCGTGCCCGCCTCAAGGGCTGGGTGCCGTCCGGGCAGTACAGCCTCGGGCGGTGGGGCCTGATCGTGAACATCGGCGCCCTGGTGTACGGCGTGCTCGCCATCAGCAACATGGTCTGGTCGAGCCGCACGCCCGGCGCGCCCTGGTACGACGACTGGATCGTCGGCGTCTCCGGTGTCGTCGTGGTCGGCGTCGGAGTCATCTACATGGCCCTGCACCGCAGCTACGGCCGCAGCGAGGCCCCGCACAACGACGCGATCCCCGCCCCCGCGCTGCACCACGCGATCGTGGAGAACCTCGTCTGATCCATCACGGACCACGACAGCGGGTCCTGGCGCCGGTCGGCGTCGGGACCCGCTGTCGTTGCGCCGGTGGGATGTCGGCGCCGGGATGTCGGCGCCGGGACGTCGGCGGCGCGCGGTCAGAGGGCGAGCAGGGTCAGCAGGACCGCGCCGATCATGAACGGGCCGAACGGCACCGCCGTACGGCGTCCGGCGCGACCGAGGACCAGCAGCGCGATCCCGACTCCGGCGCCGAGGACGAACGCCAGGTAGCCGCCGAGGATCAGTGCCTCCCACGAGACGTACGCGAGCACCGCGCCGAGCAGGCCGGCGAGCTTCACGTCACCCCAGCCCATCGCGCCCGAGACCAGCGCGATCGCCGCGTAGATGGCTCCCAGGAGCAGCCCGCCGATGAGGGCCCGGGTGAGCGCGGGGGCGTCCCCCGCGAGGACGAGGAGGACCGCGAGCGCGGGGTACGACGGCAGCACGATCGCGTCCGGGAGCCGGCGCACGTCGAGGTCGATCAGGGTCAGCGCGACCCCGATCGCGGCCACGTACAGGAGCGCCGGCCACAGCCGCGGCTGGTCGGGGAAGCGCAGCACGACCGCGGCGAAGAGCACCGCCGTACCGGCCTCGACGAGGGGGTAGCGCGCGCTGATCGGCATCCCGCAGTCGAAGCATCTCCCCCGCAGCGCCAGCCACCCGAGGACCGGCACGTTGTGCCTCGCCCGGATCCCGTGCGCACACCCCGGGCACGCCGAGCCGGGGCTGACCACCGACAGCCCGGCCGGTACGCGGTGGACGACGACGTTGAGGAACGAGCCGACGCACAGCCCCAGCGCGCCCATCCAGGTCGCCCAGATCGCGGTGATCATCGCCGGGTCGCCCCTCATCGGGAGTGGCTCCAGCTCAGGACGGTGACCTGTCTCGCGGGGGGCGCCGGGGAGCCGGAGGGGTCCCACAGCTGCACCCGCGCCGTCAGGGCGGGAGTGCCGCTCGGCGCACAGGTGGGGCTCGCCGCGCAGACGTAGACCTTGAGGTCCACGGTGCTGTTCTCGTACCCGTAGCCCGGTGAGTTGTCGGGGATCTGGAACACCGGGCCGTGATAGCTCGGGTTGCCGGTGTTGATGGTGAACTCGACCTGGCGCGCGACCACCCCGAACATGGCCACCTCGGCACTGAAGTTGCTCAGCGTGAGGTCGACGTCGCCGTACGGCGTGTACGTGGTGCCCTGCAGGTAGAGCCGGATCTTGTTGTTGCCGCTCGGGTCCAGGGCGAGGAGCTTGCACGGCGATGCGCCGCCCTGCACGCACGTGCCCGCCTCACCGCGCAGCACGGGGACGGCGTAGGTCAAGTCGAACGAGACGGCGTCGACCGTCTCGCTGTTGCTCCCGTTGGTCTTGACGGTGCCGTTGTACGTCAGGCGCGCGCCCGCGTAGCCGTAGTCGTGAACCTGCTTCTGCAGGCTGTTGAAGACCGCCGGCACGGTGGTCAGGTCGATGTTGTCCGTCCCGCTGGTGGTCCTCGTCGGGAGCGTGAGGGGTGGTGTGGCCGCACTCGCACCCGTCACCTGCAGGGTGGCGGTGCTCGCGTTGGTGTCCACCTCCTTGTGCGTGACGTGGAGCGTCGCCCCGGTCAGCACGGAGCCCACCGGGATGCTGCCCACCGGTGCGAACCCGGACATCGTGAGCGTGCCGGTCTTGGTCCCGTTCCCGGTCGTCGCCCAGGTGGCCGCGACGCCGTCCGCGCTGCTCAGCGCCGCCGCGGTGACGTTCGTCCAGGTCCCCGCGCCGGACCCGGTCGGTGCCGGAGTCGCGCTCGTCTTGAGGGCGTTCGCGCTCGCCGCAGCCGGGGTCGTGCCGGACTTGAGCCCGTACAGCTCGATCGGGGGGCGGTCGGCGTGGTAGCTCGCGCACAGCTCCGTGTGGGCGCCCTGGCTGCCGCCACCGGCCAGGTAGAGGTGGCTGTTGTAGCCGAAGACGAACTGCACGCCGACGGCCGTCGTGCTGGTCACCGGGCTCTCGCAGGCACCGGGCATCGACGGGTTGTCCGGCGGCCGGGCCAAGACGTTGCCGGCCGCGTCGATGGGTGTGCCGCCGACGACGGAGACGCCTCGGGGGATGGTCCACTGATCGCTGCTCCCGGTGGGGAACAGGTTCGCGGGGCACACCGTGGCGCAGCCGTCGTTGTGGAAGTCGAAGTAGTACGCGCCGGGCTTGAACCACACCGTGGAGCAGCGGCTCGTCGCGGCGTTCATCGCGGCGGCGTCGTCGTAGTAGCCCGGAGTGAAGATCGCGAGGTAGCCCGCGGTGCACGTCGTCGGCGGGGTCTGGAGCGTCGGCACCGTCCCGCCGAGATCCGAGTCGTAGCCATGGCAGGTCGCCGCCTGGGTGGCGACGCCGCAGTCGTTCGGATCCGGGAGGGTGGATCCGGAGTTGCAGTGCTTCGTGGCCGACGCCGTCACCGTGGTCTGGGTGCACGACCCGTTGGCCCAGACGTCGCCGGCGTCGAGGACCACCGGCCCCGTGATCGCACCGTTGGAGTAGACGCCGCCGTGCACGGCGAGGTTGCTCGCCGAGGCGATGTCGCCGTTGAGCGTGATGATCGCGAAGCCGGGGTGGTTCTTGTCGCTGATCGGCACCGGCGAGCCGTCCTGCCCGGTGCCGTGCTCGCCGGCGCACTGCACGTAGGCCGAGGTGTCCGTCGCTCCGGTCGAGCCGGGATAGAAGCCGTTCAACGACAGTCCGTCCGGGTCGCCCAGCGAGCTCAGCGTGTGGCCGAAGCACCCGAGGAGGGTGCCCGGGCTGTTGTCGAAGCCACCACTGGTGAATCCGTTGCCGGTGCGGAGATCGTTGATCGCGACATTGGCGGCCGCGTCGGCGGCGTACGAGGTGCCGGCGACCTGGCGCAGCGCTACCGTCGCCCGCAGGCTGCCGTCGCCACGGGTCAGGAGCGCCCCGACCACCAGCGCGATCGTGGTGGTGATGATGAGCGCGAAGATCAGGACCGCGCCCTCGTCGTTCCTCGACCTCATGTCTGCCTCCGCTCACCGGACAGGGTGGCTGTGTAGTTGGCGTTGTGCCCGTCGGGGTCGTTGGCGACGAGCGCCATGCTCACCTCGGTCGGCACGTTGTGGCCGGTGCCGGTGCAGGCCGTGGGACAGCTGGTCGTCGGCACGGCCAGCAGGTTGTCGGCGACGGTCAGCGTCGAGTCATGGCTCGCGCCGGTGCAGTGCACTCGCAGCAGCTCGTACCGGAGAGCGGTGCCGACGCCGTGAGCGACGGCGACGTACGTCACCGTGACCGTCGTGGGGTGGTCGGGATCGGCGACATCGTAGCTGCTCCAGGCGAGCGTGACGACCCTCGTGCCGGCGGGCAAGGAGCCCGCACACCCCGGGGTGACGCCAACCGACTGCTCCAGCGGGTACGAGTGCACCGTGTCGGCGTGGTCGTACGTCGTGGAGCGGACACCGATGCTCGCCACGTCGCGCTGCCAGTACGCGGCCGCGAACTGCACGTCGTGCGACTCCGTCATCCGGGCCGCGGTGCTGATCGACGTCTTGAGGTACGCCATCACCACGCCGGTCAGGGAGACGACGATGACGCCGACGATCGCGACGCAGACCACCAGCTCGATCAGGGTCACGCCGTCGTCGGCACCGCGAGCGCGCAGGCGCGCCGTCAGGCGGTGCATGCCGCCACGCTCGGATCGCACGGCTTGCGGAGCAGGACGGTGAGCGACTCGGTAGCGCGTCCGTCGCTGCTGGCGACGTGCAACGTCACCCGCTGGATCCCCGGATCGGTCGTGCAGGTCGCCGCCGCACCTGTCGGTCCGACGCTCAACGCCTTGTCCTGCGACGCGGTGAAGCCGCTCGGCAGGGCGAGCGTCACCTTGGCGGTGTAGAAGTCGGCGCCCGCGCAGTCACGGTAGTGGTCGGCGCCGACATACTCCTGGATCGCTTCGGCGAAGCTGCGCACGTACGCACCGCCGGTGGTCTCCTTGCGATGCATGTCCGAGGCACGGGCGGAGAGCGCCAGACCGCCGGCGACCGCGACGCCGGCGAGGCCCAGGATCACGACCGTCACCAGCACCTCGACCAGGGTCTCGCCGGCGTCGCTGCGGCCGGACATCAGACATCCACCTGGTTGAAGATGCCGTACATCGCCGAGACCAGCGCGACGGCGACGAAGCCGACGATGAGGCCCATCAGGATGATCACGGCCGGCTCGAAGAGCGCGGTCAGCTTGGCGATCTTGTAGTCCAGCTCGGTCTCGTAGTAGTCGGCCGTGACCTTGAGCTGGGTCTCCAGGGAGCCCGTCTCCTCGCCGACGCGGAGCATCTGCGTGGCCGTGCCGGGGAAGAGGTTGGTCCGGGCCAGCGGCGTCGCGATCCCCTGCCCCTCGAGCATCTGCTCGGTGACGTCGCCGAGCCGACGCACGAAGACCCGGTTGCGCAGGGCGTCGGTGGTCACGTCGAGCGCATCGGTGAGGTTGACACCGGCCGCGACCATGGAGCCCAGCACCCGGCAGAACCGCTCCACGAGGGCGTACCGGATCGTCTCCCCCACCACCGGGATCCTCAGCAGCACCGCGTCCCGGCCGTAGCGGCCCTTCTCGAAGCGGGTCGCCACGACGTACGCCAGGACGACGACCGCGAGGCCGCCGAGCACCGCCCACCACCAGCTCTGCAGGAAGCCGGTCATGCCGAGCAGCATCCGCGTCGGCAGCGGAAGGGTGGCGTCCAGCGAGCTGAAGAACTCGCGGAACTTCGGCAGCACGTAGACCGCCAGCACCCCCACCGTCACGACCGACATCCCGGCCACGACCAGGGGGTATGCGGCGGCGGACTTGATCTTGCGGCGCGCGACGAGGTCGCGCTCGATGTAGTGCGAGAGCCGGGCGAGCACCTCGTCGAGCTCACCGGTCTGCTCGGCCGAGCGGACGATGCCGCGGTAGAAGGCCGGGAACACCTTCGGATAGGCGTCGAGGCAGTCGGAGAACCGATCGCCGGTGCGCAGCCCGTCCTCGATGCTGTTCATCATCCGGCGGATCGAGGAGTTCTGGCTCTCCTCGCCGATCGCGTGCACGGCGTCCAGGATCGGCAGGCCGGCGCGGAGGAACGCGGCGATCTGGCGCGACAGGTGCATGACCTCCTCACGCTTGATCCGCGGTCCGGAGAGCTCGTACTGCAGGAGGCTCTTCTTCTCGGTGACCCGCAGCTCGCGCAGGTCCCGGTCGTAGAGGGCGACCTCGGCGTCGTTGCGGCTGGCGGCGCGGTGGATCCCGCGCGTGGGCGCGCCCTGCAGCGTCACCCCGACGTAGGCGAACTTCGGCATCTCAGACTCCTGCCACGTAGATCGAGCGCATCACTTCGGCGGCGGTGGTGATGCCCTCCGCGACCAGGCGCGCGCCCTGCTCCTGCAGCGTGCTCATCCCCTCGCAGCGAGCGAGCTTGCGCAGGCTGTCCTGCGGCGCGTGATCGACGATCAGCTCGCGCATCGCGTCGGTGATCACGAGCAGCTCGTAGACCCCGATCCGCTCGAGATAGCCGGTGCCGGAGCAGTAGTGGCACCCGGCACCGCGCCGGAAGCCGCCGATCGGCTGGGCGCCGCCGATGCTGCGCAGGAAGGCCAGTTCCTCGGCGGAGGGCACGTACGACTCCAGGCAGCTGGTGCAGCTGCGCCGGACCAGCCGCTGGGCCATCACCGCGCTCACCGAGGAGGCGATCAGGAACGCCTCGATGCCCATGTCGAGCAGGCGGTAGAGCGCCGAGACGGCCTCGGTGGCGTGCAGCGAGGAGAGCACCAGGTGGCCCGTGAGGGCGCTCTGGACGGCGATGCGGGCGGTGTCGACATCGCGGATCTCGCCGACCAGGATCACGTCGGGGTCCTGGCGCAGGATCGACTTGAGACCGCCGGCGAAGGTCATGCCGGCCTGCTCGTTGATCTGGATCTGGTTGATCGAGTCGAAGGTGTATTCGACCGGGTCCTCGATGGTCATGATGTTGCGCTCGGGGGTGTCGAGCTCGCCGAGACTGGCGTACAGCGTGGTCGTCTTGCCGCCGCCGGTGGGACCGGCGCAGACCACCATGCCGTACGGCTGGCGCAGCAGCGCGACGTACTTCTCCTCGGTCTCGGGGGCCATGCCGAGCTGCTTGGTGCGGAACAGCGGGCGGCTCTTGTCGAGCAGGCGCAGGACCAGCTTCTCGCCGCCGACGACGGCGGTGCTGGCGATCCGGATGTCGACCTCGCGCTGGTCGACCGTCATCGAGATCTGGCCGTCCTGAGGGCGGCGGCGCTCGACGATGTTCATGCCGGCGAGGATCTTCACGCGGCTGACCAGGGCCGGCCCGATCGAGCCGGGCAGGTCGAGGACGTCGACCAGCGCCCCGTCGATGCGGTAGCGGACCCGGACCCGCTCGCCGGCCGGCTCGAGGTGGATGTCGGAGGCGCGGTCGTGCAGGCCCTGGGTGATGATCTTCTGCACCACCTGGACCACCGGGGCGTCCTCGTTGACCTGCCCGGTGCTGCGCTGCTCGGACTCACGACGCAGCTCGTCGCGGGTCTCGAAGGCCTGGACGTGGCGGCCCACCTCGTCGGTGACGCGATACTCCGCGTCGAGGGCGCGCACGATCCCCTGGTGCGTGGCGACGAGCGCGTGCACCGGTCGGCCGATCGCGGCCTGGACGAGAGCGACGTGCTCGGGCGAGGGGTCGACGACCGCGACCCGTACGCCCTGCTGGTCCACGGCGATCGGCACCGCCCGCAGTGCCCGGGCCTGCTCACGGCGGAGCAGCGCGAGCGCCTCGGGGGCGGGTGCGACCCGGCTGAGGTCGATCCGCTCCGCGCCGTAGTAGGCGGCGATGGTGGCGGTGAGCTCCTCGGTGGAGATGAGGCCGGCCGCGACCAGCCGTCCGGCGAGCGAGTCGCCGGGGGCGATGCTGCTGTGCCGCGTGTCCTCGAGCCTCTCGGCGGAGACCTTGCCGGCGGCGACGAGCAGCTGCTCGAGTCGGTCGTCGCCGAGCCGGTCGTCCGTCGTGAGCGGGAGCGCGACGTTCTCCTCGCGGGGCCTGAGCAGCCTCATCGCTCGCCACCGCCCACCGCGACGAAGCGCGGGCGCTCGTCGATGTCCTTGGGATAGAGACTGCGCGCCGCGGCGTCCTCGATGCTCACCACGCCCTCCTGGACGAGGCGGCTCAGCGAGTGCTCGAGGGTGCACATCCCCTCACGGGCTCCGGTCACCAGCGAGTTGCGCAGCTGATGGGTCTTGCCCTCCTTGACCAGGTTCCGCACCGCGGGCGTCGCCACCAGCACCTCGTACGCGGCGACCATCCCGCCCCCGGCCTTGGGGATCAGGCGCTGGTAGACCACGCAGCTGAGAGCGGCGGCGAGCTGGACCCGGATCTGCGCCTGCTGCTCGGCGGGGAAGACGTCGATCATCCGACCGAGCGACTGGGCGGTGTCGTTGGTGTGCAGGGTCGCGAAGACGAGGTGGCCCGTCTCGGCGACGGTGAGCGCGAACTGGATGGACTCCAGGTCGCGCATCTCGCCGACGAGCAGGACGTCGGGGTCCTCGCGCAGGACGGAGCGCAGCGCGTCGCGGAAGGTACCGGTGTCGGTGCCGACCTCGCGCTGGTTGACGGCCGCGCGCTTGTGGTCGTGGACGTACTCGATCGGGTCCTCGACGGTGATGATGTGGCAGCCGCGCTGGGTGTTGATGAGGTCGATGAGGCTCGCCAGGGTGGTCGACTTGCCGGAGCCGGTCGGCCCCGTGACGAGGACCAGACCCTGGTGCCTCAGTGCCAGGTCGCGGAGCACGCCGGGCAGACCGAGCTCGTCGATGCTGGGGATGGCCCGCGGGATCATCCGCAGCGCGACCGCGGTGCAGCCTCGTTGGGTGAAGGCGTTGCCGCGGATGCGGGCGTGCTCACGCCAGGAGAAGGAGAAGTCGTACTCGTGGTGGCTCTCCCACGCCTCGAGCTGCTCGGCGGAGAGCACCTCGGCGAGCAGCGCGTCGGTGTCGTCGGCGGTGAGCCGGCCGGTCTCGGCGGCCGGCCGCAGGACCCCGTCGACGCGGAGCATCGGCGGCAGGCCGGCGGTCAGCAGGAGATCGGTCCCCTGCGCCTGCCAGAGGGATTCGAGCAACCGATCGACGGTGTCGCCGACGTGGCTCAGAGGAGCATGCATGGTGGCCTCGGATCGGGTTGGGCCGGGTGCGACGGGGTGCCCGTACGGGCGGTGCGATGGAGGGCGGCAAGGGGGAGGTGCCGCCCTCCAGCGCGGTGGATCAGCAGGTGGCGAGGTAGCCGTCGATGGTGCCGACGGTCGTGGCCCCGGTGACCGCATGTCCGCCTGCGGTCGTCGGGACGCCGCCGTGGAGGAACGGCGCGATCTGGGTCAGCGTGACGGTCGCAGCGTCCGGGATGGGCGTCGTGGTCAGCTGGGCGACATAGGCCTCGGCCGCGGTGTCGACCGTCGAGATCGAGGTCTTGCAGGCGGCGGTGTCGCCCTTGTCGGTGATCCCCTTGACGGAGAAGACGACGATGGCGGAGAGCACGCCGAGGATGACGATGACGAGCAGGAGCTCGATGAGGGTGAAGCCGTCGTCAGCGTGGTGGTGGCGGCGGGAGACAGTGAGCGAGGGAGCGATCATGAAAGACACCTCAGAGGTTTGTGCAGCCCGAGCTCTGCGGTCAGTTGGAATGCCTCGAACGTAGGAATCGCGTCTCTGCCACGAACCGGCTTCCGGATCTCCATCCCTCTTTTTGGGGACGACCGCCTCGTACGGCCTGCGGGACCTCGGCCCGCTACGGGGCGGGGCGGTGACGGCCCGCGAGACCCCGGGAAAGCAGGAAGCCCCCGGACTCTCGTCCGGGGGCTTCCTGTTCTGCGCGGCTGTAGGGATTCGAACCCCAGACCTTCTGATCCGTAGTCAGATGCTCTATCCAGCTGAGCTACAGCCGCTCGTTCGCTAGGAACGAGAGAACACTAACCGACGGGCGGCCCAGCACCGAAATCGACGCCCCTCCATCCCCTGCACCCGCCTCGGATCGGGGATGGCAGAAGCCCCCGGGAGCCAGGCTCACCGGGGGCTTCTGTACTGACTGGCGGAGACGGGGGGATTTGAACCCCCGATGGGCTGTTAACCCATACCTCATTAGCAGTGAGGCGCACTCGACCTGACTATGCGACGTCTCCAGGACAGCGCGGCAAGGCTACAAGGCGATGTGGCCTGCATCCCAATCGGGTCTCACGATCACAGCGGCGTGATCTTCTGGCCCTCGCCGAGGTGGCGCTGCATCTCCCGTACGAACTGCTCGCGGTCGATCGCCAGCAGGCCGACCGGGATCGAGGTGCTGGTGCCGTTGCCGAGGCGGATGACCAGGCACGCGATGCCGCGGGTCGTGGTGGTGACGGCGTCGCGGACCTCGGTCCACGGTGCGCGACGCACGCCGGCGCCACGCACGAGTCGCACCGCGTACCCCTCCTCGGAGCAGCGCACCACCCACGCCTTGGTGCGCAGCCACCACGCGGCGATCACCACGGCGATCGCGCCGACGACGACGATGCCGATGACGAGGTCGATCGGGCCGTCCGCCACGGCGACGGCGATCGTGGCCACGAACGCGATCAGGGCCAGGAGGATGAGCGCCAGGCCGAGGATGCGCGCGACGACGGCCGGGGCGAGGCGGTAGTACGTCATGGTCCCGATTGTCGCCGAGCACACTCGCCGGATCCCATTCGATGGCACCGCACCTTGTCTCCGCCGGTGAGCCAGGTCACACTCGACGCTATGGCGACCCTCAGTCCCGGGATGGTGGAGGCGCTGCACGGCCTCGAGCAGGCGATCGTGCCGCCGCGTGCCGGCGTGCCCCTCGGCAACTGGCGGTGGTCGGTGCGTCAGCGTCTCGCCGGCGTACGGGAGGCGCTCGTCGACGAGAACACCAGCTCCGACGACGGCTGGCTGGCCGCCCGGGGAGGGCAGGCCTTCCGCGAGCGCGGCGCGCTCATCGCCCGGCTCAGCCTGCTCTCCGACTCGGCGCTGACCGCGCCCGACCCGGAGGTGCTCCGCCACGACCTGCGGCGCCTCATCGGCGACATCGGCCGCCACGTGCAGCGGCTCAACGACCTCGCGTACGACGACGTCGAGATGGAGGTGGGCGGCGAGAGCTGACCGGTCAGGCGCGGGCCTCCGGGAAGTCGAACGTCCGTCGCCCCACCAGCACGATCGCGTCCCGCCGCCAGGCCTCGAGGATCGGCTCGCCGGTGTCGGCCAGCTCCTGGAGATGGTGTCGGGTGAGGACCATGCGCTCGAGCCGATTGCCTGTCCAGGCCCGGACCTGGTCGTCGAGGTCGCGCAGCTGACGGTCCCACTCGGCGCTGAGCAGGTGATCGTCGTCGACGACGAGGAAGAGCTCGATCGGGCTCTGCGGGCCGGCCTCTCCGCGAGCGGCGGCTCCATGGAGGGCCGCCGCCACGATGGCCGGCCGCAGCGCCTCGCAGGCCGCGGTCAGTCTGCTCAGCAGCTCCGCCCACGCCCGTACGGCGAGCAGGATCGCCGGGGCGAGCACGTGCTCGGCGTTGAGGCGGTAGACCGAGCCCACGTTGCTCGGCCGCGACTCGACGAGCCCGTGCGTGACGAGCCGGTCCAGGACGCGGTGGACCCCGGAGCGCGCGCCGCGACGGGTCAGTCGCTGGATCTGACTCACCCCGAGCGACCGGTCCGCACCGGCGAGCACCTCGAGGACCGCGGCGTCCAGGCTGGGGATGAGCGAGCTGATCGGCGAGGCGGGATCCACCCTCACCAGCGTCCTCTTCCTAGGTCGATCTGTCAGCAAATCGGACGAGATGGCACTTTCTAGGACGTCGCCGAGCGTTGCGTTAGCCGTACCCGGAGGTAACGCCTAGCGTCGTCACCATGCCCCGCGAGACCGTGACGCCCGTCGTCGCCGAGATGGTTGCCAACGTGATGAGCATCGAGGTCGCCGTGGGTGACGTCGTGGCCGTCGGCGACACCGTCGTGCTCCTCGAGTCGATGAAGATGGAGATCCCGGTGCTCGCCGAGGTCGCCGGCTCCGTGCGGACCATCAAGGTCGCCGCGGGCGACGTGGTCCAGGAGGGCGACGTCCTCCTCGAGCTCGCCTGATCACGCTCCGATAGCCTTCCCCCACCGGGGTGGTTGGCAGAGCGGCCGATTGCACTCGCCTTGAAAGCGAGCGTGGAGCGATCCACCGGGGGTTCAAATCCCTCACCACCCGCGCTTCCAAAGCGTCACCGTGACCGTTTGGGGCCGACCGTGACCGTTTGAACGGTCACTCTCGCGCCAAAGGGTCACGGTGACCTTTTGCGCTCCCAGTGACCCTTACGAACGGTCACTCTCGACTCAAACCGTCACGGTGACCCTTTGCGCTCTCAGTGACCCTTACGAAGGGTCACTCTCGCGCCAAAGCGTCACGGTGACCTTTTGGCGTCAGAGCAGCGCCTGCGTGCGGCGCGGCTCGGGGCGTACGGCGGCGGCCTCCTCGGCCTCGCGTGCGGCCCGACGGCCGGCCACCGTGGGCGCCACCTCCGGCTCGACGGGCTCGGCGCGACGGCGACCGCCCTTGCCCGGCTTCCCGGCGCGGCGCAGGCGCGAGCGCCCCCCGCCGGTGAGGAACAGGTCGGCGCTGATGACGGCGTAGCCGAGCAGCAGACCCACGACGAGCGAGTAGCCGATCGAGGCCAGTCCCTCGATGATCGACACCTCGGGGTTGATGAACGTGGAGGCCATCGGGGCGGTCGCGGCGACGCCGAACGCGCACACCCACCAGCCCTGCCGGCGCCGTGCCCGCATGTGCGTGCCCCAGGCCAGCGCGGGGATGCCGAGCAGCGCCTCGATCGGGCGCGGGTAGCCGCCCAGGTGATCGCGCAGCCACACCACGCCGTCGCGCAGCGAGCCGATCAGCCCCGGTGTGCCGTAGCGGCGGATCGCCTCGGCGTAGAGCAGCGTCGCCAGCAGCAGCACCCCGCCACCGGTCACGGTCGCGAGGCCACGCTTGCCGAGGCCGTGCAGGCCGGCGCCGAGACGGTAGACCAGCAGGAAGACGCCGACCAGCGAGAACGCCAGGGCCGCGTACTGGAAGCGGTTGACGGTCACGACCGGCGCGTAGCCGATCGCGGCCAGGGAGCCGGCCGTCGCGGTCGCGGTGGCGATCGCGCACTCGCGCGCCGCGCGCGGGAAGGTGACCGCGGGCGTCGTCCCCATCACCGCGAAGACGGCCGCGATCACGGCTGTCATCACCGCCGCGCCGGTCCGCATCTGGTCGGAGTCGACGACGAAGACCGCTACCCCGAGCGCCATCGTCAGCAGGCCTGCGATGAACGGCCGGCCACCCGTACGAGCAGCCAGGCCATAGCCGTAGGCGGTCGTCATCGCGACCGCGCCGATGCCACCGAGGAGCTCCTCGCGGAAGCCGAGCAGGGCCGCCAGGATGCTGGCCATCCCGACGCCGCAGACGCCGAACCACAGCGAAGTCTGGGCGCGTCGACCGAGCCGTCCGCGGACCTGCCCGACGGGCCGCGTCTCCCGGGGGGAACGACGGGACCGGGCGCTGCTCATGGGGTTGGAGGCTACATGCGCCGGTTGGCCAGGGACGGATTGACGCGACGCGCCGTGACCAGCTCCGAACGCGTCAATGTGGCCGTGATCAGGGCGGAATCAGGTCCGGCCTCGGCGATCACGTCGCCCATCGGGTCGACCACCATCGAGTGCCCGCAGTAGCGGGGCGCGGGCTGGCCGCAGGCCACGACGTACACGGTGTTCTCGATGGCACGCGCCCGCAGCAGGGTCCGCCAGTGGTCCACCTTCCGCTCGCCCGCCACCCAGGCCGCCGGCACGACCAGCACCTCGGCGCCGCCCTCGACGAGCGCCCGTGCGAGCTCGGGGAAGCGCAGGTCGTAACAGGTCATCAGGCCGACGGGCACCGGGTTGCCGTCCTGATCGATCACCTCCACGACCGCCGGCTTCGTCTCGCCCGGCGCGAGCACCTCGGACTCGCGGTAGCCGAAGGAGTCGTACAGATGGATCTTCCGGTACTCACCGGAGGTCGAGCCGCGCATGATCAGCGTGTTGTACGGCTGCAGCGACGACTCCGGCGAGCGCTCGAGCATCCCGGCGACGATCGTCGTCCCGTGTTGGTCGGCGGCCTCGCCGACCTGCCGGGCGAAGTCGGCCCCGACCCCCTCGATCGGCTCGGCGTACGGCTCGAGCGGCTCGCCCGGGGTCCCGAAGTCTCGCTGGAAGACCTCGGGGAAGACGACCAGGTCGGCGCCGTCCGGCGTCAGCTCGCCGAGCCGCGCGCGGTTGGCCACGGGGTCGAGGCCGGCCGCCTCCTGCACGAGCGCGACGGTGAGGGTGGTCCAGGTCATGCGACACCCTCCCGAGGAGACGAGCGCGGCGCCATGGGATTCGTCATGCCAACCATCATGACGCGCACGCCTGACACGTTGCAGGATGGACCCGTGTGGGAACCCTGGGCAGCGATCATCCTCGCCGGCGGCCGCTCCAGCCGGCTGGACGGCGTGGACAAGGCCGGCGTCGAGGTGGGCGGGCGGACCATGCTGGAGTGGGCGCTCGACGGCGTCATCGACGCGCGTGAGGTCGTCGTGGTCGGCGACCCGGTGCCGACGGAGCGCCCGGTGACCTTCGTGCGGGAGAGTCCGCGGTTCGGCGGTCCGGTCGCCGGGCTGCTCACCGGTATCGACTCCCTCCTCACCGTGCCGCGCCTCGTCGGCGTGATCGCGGTCGACATGCCGTACGTCCACCACGGCACCTGGCGCCGCCTGCTCGCGGCCGGCGATGGCGGCGACGGCTCGCTGCTGGTCGGGCCGGACGGCCGCTGGCAGCTGGCGATGACCCTCGACACCACCCGCCTGACCGAGGTGCGCCCCTCGTACGAGGAGCAGCACGACTTCCCCCTGCGCCGGCTGCTCGAGCCGCTGACCCTCGTCCCCGTCGCGTCCGAAGGTCGCGAGCACGAGGACATCGACACGTGGACCGACCTGAGTCAGGCTTGATCCCGTGAACCTGCACGACTGGATCGACGAGCTGTGCGACGTCCTCGACATCGACGCCGATGTCGACGAGGGCCTCATCCTCGACCTGACCAAGGTCGTTGCCGACAACGTGGTGCGCGCCGCCGCGCCGATCTCCGCCTACCTGCTCGGCATCGCCGTCGGCCGCGCCGACGCTGATCCGGGCGGGGCCGAGCGTTACGCCGCCCTCGCCCAGGGACTCGCCGAGCGCTGGGACAGGCCGGGCGGCTCCGCCCTGCTCGAGGCGGACGAGGCCGAGGAAGAGGTGGACCTCGACTTCGGTGACGAGTTCGAGGACGAATGAGGCCGTGAGCCTCGTCCCGTCACCCGGGCGGGCCTGAGCCTCGCGTTCGCTGCGCCTAGGGTGAAGACATGCGCGCCGTCGTCGTCAGTGAGCCCGGAGGGCCGGAGGTCCTCACCGTCGCCGAGGTGCCCGACCTCTCTCCGGGACCCGGCGAGGTCCTGATCGCCGTGGCCGCAGCCGGCCTCAACCGGGCCGACCTGCTCCAGCGGATGGGGTTCTACCCGCCCCCGCCGGGCGCCTCCGACGTGATCGGCATGGAGGTCAGCGGCACGATCGCCGCGCTGGGCGACGGTGTGACGACGTGGCAGGTCGGCGACCGGGTCTGCGCGCTGCTCGCCGGCGGCGGGTACGCCTCGCAGGTCGTCGCGCCCGCCGGTCAGGTGATGCCGATCCCCGAGGGCATCGAGCTGGTCGAGGCGGCCGCGCTGCCCGAGGTCGCCTGCACGGTGTGGTCCAACGTCTTCATGGTCGGCGCGCTCCAGCCGCACGAGACCTTCCTCGTCCATGGTGGCGCGGGTGGCATCGGCACGATGGCGATCCAGCTCGCCCACCAGCTCGGGTCGCGGGTCTTCACCACCGCCGGCTCCCCGGAGAAGCGCGCGCTGTGCGCGAGCCTCGGCGCGGATGTGGTGATCGACTACCGCGAGGAGACCTTCGAGGACGTCATCGCCGACCACACCGACGGCCGCGGCGTCGACGTCATCCTCGACAACATGGGCGCCAAGTACCTCGCCCGCAACATCGACGCCCTCACCGACTCCGGCCGGCTGGTCATCATCGGCCTCCAGGGCGGCACCACGGCGGAGCTCGACATCAACGCCCTGATGCGCAAGCGCGCCGCCGTCATCGGCACGACGCTGCGCTCGCGCCCGGTCGAGGGCAAGTCCGCGATCTGCGCCTCCGTCGTGGAGCACGTCTGGCCGCTGGTCGCCGGCGGGTACGTGAAGCCGGTCATCGACGTGGTCCTGCCGCTGGAGAAGGTCGCCGAAGCGCATCGACGGATGGAGGCCGGCGAGCACTCCGGCAAGATCCTGCTCTCCCTGTGAGGCGCGCTGCGGGCCGCTGGCTAATGTGGGGCGCATGAACGAGGAGCAGCAGGTGATGGTGGTCGGTCCCGACGGACAGCCGGCGTCGGTGACGCCTGCTGAGCAGGAGGCTCGCGACATCACCGAGCTGGTGGAGCAGCCCGCGAAGGTGATGCGGATCGGCGCGATGATCCGCCAGCTCCTCGAGGAGGTGAAGTCGGCGCCGCTCGACGAGGCCTCGCGCAACCGGCTCAAGGAGATCCACCAGTCCTCCATCAAGGAGCTGGAGTCGGGCCTGGCGCCCGAGCTGGTCGAGGAGCTCGACCGGCTCAGCCTGCCGTTCACCGAGGACCACACCCCGAGCGAGGCCGAGCTGCGGATCGCACAGGCGCAGCTGGTGGGCTGGCTCGAGGGTCTCTTCCACGGCATCCAGACCGCGATCTACGCCCAGCAGGTGGCGGCGCGGGCCCAGTTCGAGCAGATCCGTCGCGGTCTTCCCGCCGGGATGAGCGCGGAGATCCCGGGGATGCCGCAGACCGGTGCCCAGCAGCAGGCGCAGCCCGAGCAGGGCGGCAACAACGGGCTCTACCTCTGACTCAGTAGAGGAGCAGGCCCGCGGCGGCGGCGAGCAGCAGGGTCGTCACCACGCCGCGCCGCAGCGCGAGCAGCAGCACGAAGGCGCCGGCGAGCACGCCGAGCTGCCAGTGCAGCTCCAGCGCCCGCCCGAGCACGATCGCGGAGCCGAGGATCGCGCCGATCGCCGCCGGGCCGGCGCCGTCGAGCACGGCCCGCGCCGGCTTCCAGGCGCGGATCCGGTCGAAGTGCCGGCCGCCGAGGAGCACGAAGACGAACGACGGCGCGAACGCCACGGCGTCGGCCAGCAGCGCCCCGCCGAGCCCGCCCGCCGCGTAGCCGACGACGGCGACGGTGTGGGTGACCGGGCCCGGGGTGATCTGCCCGAGCGCGACCGCGTTGAGGAACTGCTCGCCGCTCAGCCAGCCGTGGCGCGTGACCGCGTCGGTCTGCATCAGCGGGATGATGACGAAGCCGCCGCCGTAAGACAGGGCGCCCACCTTGAAGCCGAGCCACAGCAGCGCCAGCGGCGGCGCGACGCCGTGCCGGCTCCGCTCCCACCACGCCCGCATCGCGGGCGCCTGCTGCACCATCAGCTCGACCAGCCCGCACGCCAGCAGCACCACGACGACCCAGGCGCCGATCAGCGGCGTCGCGGCCAGACCGGCGAGCGCGTACGCGACCCAGCGGGCCCGCGAGACCGTACGGGCCCACGACGAGGGCGCCAGCGACCAGCCCGCCGCGACCGCCACGGCCGGGACCGCGGCGCCGGCACCGGCGCCCAGGGCGAGCACCCAGTGCGGCGGCTCGCCGCTGAGGAACACCGCGGCCAACGCCACGATGATCGCCAGGCCGGGCAGGATGAACGCGAGCCCGCCGACCAGTGCTCCGCGCGCCCCGGCCACCCGCCAGGCCGTGTAGATCGCGAGCTGCGTGGACGACGGCCCGGGCAGCAGGTTGCAGGTCGCGACCGCGTCCTCGAACTCGTCGGCCTCGAGCCAGCCCTCCCGCTCGACGGTGAGCTCGCGCAGCATCCGGATGTGCGCCGGCGGGCCACCGAAGCCCAGCACGCCGATGCGTCCCCAGGAGCGCAGCACGGTCGCGAGCGGTGTCACGGGCGTGAGGCTAGCGGCTCCCCATGACCACCACGTTATGGTCCACAACCGTGACCCTCACGCACCTGGCCCCGTGGGCTGACGACCGCGGCAACGTCATCGAGTACGACGGCCCACCGCGCGCGGACGTCGCCGTCACGTTCCACGGCAGCAACAACAGGCTGGTGGTCGACGCCAAGGCCAAGATCGCGCCCGGCGCGTGGAACTTCACCTTCAGCAGCAACAACGGCCTGATCAAGCTCGGCGCGGGCCCCCGGCTCATCCGCCCCTCGGTACGGGTCGGCGAGGACGCGCGGGTGCTGATCGGGCGCAACGTCAACTCGACGGGCAAGGTGATCATCACCGCGGCCGAGGGTGCGACGGTCCGGATCGGGCGCGGCGGGCTGATCGCCAGCCAGGTCGAGATCCGCGCCGACGACGCGCACGCCATCTTCGACGTGCGGACCGGCCAGCGGGTCAACCACAGCCGCGACATCGTCATCGGCCCGCACGTGTGGCTCGCCGGCCAGGTCGTGGTGCTCGGCGGCGTCACGATCGGTGAGGGCAGCGTGGTGGGCGTCGGCAGCGTGGTGACCCGCTCCCTGCCGAACAACGTCGTCGCGGTCGGCTCCCCGGCAGCCGTGGTGCGCCGCGACATCGGGTGGGAGCCCGACCCGCTGATCCGCGAGCCCTACTACAAGCCCGATGCGAGCACGGTCACGAAGTCCGAGTTCTGGCGGCCCACCGGCGACCCGGCCGCGTTCGGCCACGAGTTCGCGGCACCCGCCCGTACGCCCTGGGTCCGGCGCCTGCGACGCGCCCTCATGCGTCGATCAGTCGGCTAAAACCCGTCCGCGGTCCTTGTGACCCAGGGCACAGCACGTCACGATGTGCCCATGCTGGGACTGATGCAGGACGCGCCGCTGACCACCACCGCGATCCTCGAGCGTGGCGAGAAGGTCTACGCCACCCGCGAGATCGTCACCAGGACCGCGACCGGGATCCATCGTGCGACCTTCGCGGACCTGGGCGTGGAGGTACGCAGGCAGGCGACCGTCCTGGACCGGCTCGGGATCTCCGCCGACGGCCGGGTGGCGAGCTTCGCGTGGAACACCTTCCGCCACCTGGCGCTCTACTACTCCGTCCCCGGCACCGGCCGCGTGCTGCACACCGGCAACATCCGCTACTTCCCCGAGCAGCTCGTCTACACGTTCAACCACGCCGAGGACGAGGCCGTCTTCGTCGACCGGTCGCTGCTCGGCCTGCTCGCCCCGATGCTGCCCCAGCTGACCACGCTCAAGCACGTCATCGTGATGGACGACGGCGTGCCGACCCCCATTCCCGACGACCCGCGGATCAAGCTGTACGAGGAGCTGCTCGCCGACGCCGAGCCCGCCGACCTGCGCGGGCGCGTCACGGACGAGTTCACCGCCGCGGGGATCTGCTACACCTCCGGCACCACCGGCAATCCCAAGGGCGTCGTCTACACCCACCGCTCCCAGTGGCTGCATGCGATCGCCTCGCTGGCCAGCAGCGTCTTCGGGATGACCGACGCGGACCGGCTGCTGCCGGTCGTACCGCTCTTCCACGCCAACGCCTGGGGCTTCGCGCACTCCCCGCTGATGGGCGGCGCCTCGCTGATCATGCCCGGGCCGGACCTGTCGCCGGGAAGCATCCTCAGCCTGATCGCCGCCGAGAAGGTCACCGTCACCGCCGGGGTGCCGACGATCTGGATGGGTGCGATCCCGCTGCTCAAGGACCACGACCTGTCCACGCTGCGGGGGGTCATCTGCGGCGGGTCGGCGGTCCCGGTCTCGCTCAGCGAGGCGTGGCGCGAGGCGATCGGCGTCCCGATCACGCAGGCCTGGGGCATGACCGAGATGTCGCCGCTCGGCTCGGTCACCCAGCTGCGCAGCGAGGTCGCCACGATGGAGCAGGAGGTCGAGACCCGTGCCACCGCCGGTCTGATCGCGCCCGGCGTCCAGGCGCGGATCGTGGACGCCATCACCCGCGAGGAGAAGCCGTGGGACGGCGAGGCCACCGGTGACCTCGAGGTCACCGGCCCCTGGGTGGTGCGGCAGTACTACAAGACGGACGAGCCCGGCGACTCGTTCTCCCCCGACGGCTGGCTGCGTACGGGCGACGTCGCGGCGATCACGCCGCTGGGCTACATCAAGATCGTCGACCGTACGAAGGACCTGGTGAAGTCCGGTGGGGAGTGGATCTCCTCGGTCGACCTGGAGAACCAGATCATGGGCCACCCGGCGGTCAAGGAGGCCGCGGTGATCGCGCTGCCGCACCCCAAGTGGGGCGAGCGGCCGTTCGCCTGCGTGGTGGTCCGGGAGGGCGCCACCCTCGAGCGCGAGGAGCTGCTCGGCTGGCTCACGGAGCGGGTCGGCAAGTGGCAGGTCCCGGACGACGTGGCGTTCATCGACGAGGTCCCGAAGACGTCGGTCGGCAAGTTCTCCAAGAAGACCCTGCGTGAGCAGTTCTCCGACCGCAGCCTCGGGTGAAGAGGGCTAGCGTCGAGACATGGGATCGAACCTCAACCCGTATCTGTCCTTCCGCTCCGAGGCCCGCGCGGCCATGGAGTTCTACCAGTCGGTCCTGGGTGGTGAGCTCAACGTCTTCACCTTCGCCGAGTCCGGCTACGAGGAGGGTGGGGACGGCGTGATGCACGCGTCGCTCCAGACCCCGTCGGGCTACACGATCTTCGCCGCCGACACCCCGGCGCCCATGGAGCTGGCGACCGGCTCGCAGGTCACGCTCTCCATCTCGGGCGACGCCGAGTCGGCCGACGAGCTGCGCGGCTACTTCGCCGCGCTCTCCGAGGGCGGCGAGGTCCGGATGCCGCTGGGCATCCAGTCCTGGGGCGACGAGTTCGGGATGATCACCGACACGTTCGGGATCGCCTGGATGGTGAACATCTCCGGCGGTCGCTAGCCCATCACCGCAGCCGCGCCGGCAGCGTCTCGTACCCGCGCAGGATGCGGGTGGGGCGCCGCTTCGCGCCGGGCGCGATCGCCAGGTCGGGGAAGCGCTCGAAGAGCATCCGCAGGCCGACCTCGCCCTCCATCCGCGCGAGCGCGGCGCCGAGGCAGTAGTGCCGCCCTGCGGAGAACGAGACGTGGTCCTTGGCGTTCTCGCGGGTGACGTCGAAGCTCGCCGGGTCGGTGAAGACCTTCGGGTCGCGGTTGGCCGCGGCCAGCACGGTCGTGACGAGCCCGCCGGCCGCGACCCTGGTGCCCGCGACCTCGGTGTCGACCGAGGCGATCCGGCCGGTGAGCAGAACCGGCGGGTCGAAGCGCAGGATCTCGTCGGTGGCGTTGGCCCACAGCGTCGGGTCCTGGCGCACCATCGCGAGCTGGTCGGGGTGGTCGTGCAGCAGCTTGATGCCGTTGCCGAGCAGGTTCACGGTGGTCTCGAAGCCGGCAGCGAGCACGAGGCCGGCGGTCGACTTGAGCTCGTGCGGCGTGAGGCCGACACCGTCCTCCTGGGCGGCGAGCAGCTCGCTGAGCAGGTTGTCCTCGGGGTTGAGCCGCAGCTTCTCCAGGTGGTCGGTGAGCCAGGCGTCGAACTCCTTCAACCCGTCCTCCACCTGGGAGAACGTCCGCCAGTCGAGGCCCAGGTCGAGGCTCGGCGCGGCTGCGGTGCCGAACTCGAGGACCTTGGTGCGGTCCTCCATCGGCACGCCGAGGATCTCGGCGATGACGGTGACCGGCAGGAGCGCGCAGTACGTCTCGACCAGGTCGATCGGCTCGCCGCCGGGAGTGTCGGCGAGTCGTTTCTCCAGGTCGTCGAGCAGGCCGGCAGCGATCTCCTCGGTGCGGCTGGTGAGGCGCTGCACGGCCTTCACCGAGAAGACCCGGGTGACGAGCTTGCGGTAGCGGGTGTGGTCCGGCGGGTCGGTGACCAGCAGCGAGGGCGGTTCGACCGGGCTGATCACCTCGATCGCGGACCAGCGCGCGATCTTCGCCAGCGCGCCGGCGGCCGCGCTCGGCATGCCGGTGTGGAAGTCGGCGCTGGTCAGGACCTCCTTGACCGCCGCGTGGTCGACCGCCATCTGGGTGAGCCGGCCGCGATAGATCGGGCCGTGCGCACGGGCCTCCTCGAAGAGGTCGAGCAGCTCGAAGGTGTGCGCGCCGGGCGCCTTGGCGATGAGGATGCCCTGGAGGTCGCCCCGCTTGGCGGCGGAGCGGAAGTACGCCCGCGGCAGCACGTGGCCGGCGCCCCAGCGCACCGGCTTCTTCACCCGGTCCACGACCGGCTTCACGACGGGATCGAGCAGAGACATGGTGGCTCCTCCTGAGGGGTGGTACGCGGCCGTACCAGTGCTTCTGTCGAAACTACCCCCCTCGTGGGGATCTGGCCAGGGGTGCGCGCGAAGACGACCCGCCTGCACGCTGCGCGCTCCCGGCCTGCTCGCTCGGCACGCCGGTTCAGGCTCGGCGGCCTGGGCTTGCGCCGCCTAAGGTGAGCGCGTGACCGTCACCGCAGTCGACAACCGGACCCGGCTCCTCGCCGGGCTGTCGGAGGCACTGCGCGAGCGCTCGTACGCGGAGCTGACGGTCGCCGACGTGGTCCGGCACGCGCACACGTCCAAGCGGACCTTCTACGAGCAGTTCGCCGACAAGCACGACTGCTTCGTCGCGCTGCTGCGGCTCTCCAACGAGGAGCTGAGCAGCAGCATCGCGGCAGCCGTCGACCCCGCGGCGCCGTGGCAGGACCAGATCCGCCAGGGCGTCGGCGCGCTGCTGAGCCTGGTGCAGGCCGAGCCGCACCTGTTCCTCAACTGGTTCCGCGCCGTGCCCGCGCTGGGCGACGAGGGCCGTGAGCTCGTCCGGGCCGGGATGGCGGTCTTCGTCGACCTGATGCAGGCACTCGCGGACACGCCCGACCTGCAGCGCGCGGGCGTACGACCGCCGACCCGCGAGCTCGGCATCATCGTCTTCGGTGGTCTGCGCGAGCTGATCGCGACCGCGCTCGAGGAGGGTCGCGAGCCCGAGACGCTCGTCGAGGCGGCCAGTGACGCGGTCAGCGCGCTGCTGGCGCCGCGAGCCTGATCAGGCCAGCCGACCGCCATAGTCAGGCAGCTTGTACGTCCGACCGGTGTACGGGCCCGTGAGGTCGCTGGTGTTGTTGCCGATGTCGGCGACGATCGTCAGGCCGAGCGTGCGGGTGATCCGGGTGCGGTGCCGCGACTTCTCGTGCACCAGGCCCTCCCCCGCCCGGCGGCCGAACACCTTGTCGTAGCGGAAGCCGCCCTTGCGGAGGACGGGGTCGATCATGGCGAGATCGCGCTTGAAACGGCCGGTCACGAAGAAGACGTGCATGCCCAGGGCCGCGGCGTGGGCCGCGACCCGGCGGGTCCGGTAGACCGGCCTGGCCCAGTCGTAGTGCGTCTGGATCGACGTGTTGTCGATGTCCAGGACGATCGCCAGCGTGCGCGGGTCGGCCTTCGCGGCCCGGGCGTCGAGGTAGCGGTTGGCGCCGTGCAGGGCGACGCCCACGTCGGCGAGCCACTGAGCCTTCGACGGCAGGCCCGTGCGGGCGTGCGCGGACGCGGGTGCCGGATCGCCGCCGGCCGCGAGCGCGCTCGCGGGCGTGAGCAGCGACGCCGCCAGCGTCAGTCCGAGGAGGGCAGCATGAAGGCGCGACATGTCGACCGACCCTAGAGGAGGTCCTTGAGATCGACCTGTGAGCCGAATCGGTGGGCGGTCGCCGAGACGGCCTGCTCGCGCAGGAACGGCAGCAGCTCGAGACGACCCGACGCGGTCACCGGCTGGTCGTACAGGGCGATGTCGGCGCGACCGCCGGAGGCGGCGGCGAACGCCGCGCGATCCCCACCGACGAGCCGCACTCGCTCGGGCGCCTCCGGACCCCGGAGCCGCCGCTCCCAGGCGGGAGCGTCCTCGACGACGTGCGCGCCGGCGAGCGCCGCGAGCGGCCTCGTTCCGGGGTCGAGGTCGCGCGCCGTGGACAGCGTCACGGGCGCGCCGGCCCGGCGCCCGGCCAGCAGCACGCGGCGCAGCAGCACCGCGCCGGGACCCGCGTCGCCACCCTCCCACCGCACCGTCACCGGCACCGGCAGGTGACGCAGCCAGTTGCGCTCCGCGGCCAGAGCGGACCGATCGCGCGGCGTGCCGTACAGACGCTCCCAGGCCTCAGCGTCCGAGCGCTCCGCCCGCTCGAGGAAGCGCTCGTCGGGCTCGGCCGGCGCCCAGTCGGTGAGGCCCAGCAGGTAGCTGGGGCCGCCGGCCTTCGTCCCGGGGCCGACGACCGAGCGCTTCCAGCCGCCGAAGGGCTGGCGCTGCACGATCGCGCCGGTGATCCCCCGGTTGACGTAGAGGTTGCCGGCCTCGACCCGGGCGATCCAGTGCCGGATCTCGTCCTGGTCGAGGCTGTGGAGGCCGGCGGTGAGACCGAAGTCGACGCCGTTCTGCAGCGCGATCGCCTCGTCCAGCGTCGCCGCGGTCATCAGCCCGAGGACCGGTCCGAAGCACTCCGTGCGGTGGTACGCAGACCCGGGGCGGACCCCGGTCTTGACGCCGGGTCGCCAGAGCCGGCCCCCGGCGTCGAGGCGCCGCGGCTCGACCAGCCACTCCTCGCCGGGCTGAAGCCGGGTGAGCGCGTCGAGCAGCTTGCCGTGCGCCGGCTCGATGAGCGGGCCGACCTGCGAACGCGGATCGTGCGGCGGCCCGACGACCAGCGAGGCGACCGCGTCGACGAGCTGATCGCGCAACCGGCGCGAGCGTGCGACCGGGCCGACCAGGATCGCCAGCGAGGCGGCGGAGCACTTCTGTCCGGCATGGCCGAAGGCGCTGGCGACCAGGTCCCGCACCGCCAGGTCGACGTCGGCGCTGGGCGTGATGACCAGGGCGTTCTTGCCGCTGGTCTCAGCGAGCAGCGGCAGGTCGGGCCGGAAGCTGCGGAAGAGCTCGGCGGTCTCGTACGCGCCGGTGAGGATGAGCCGTTCGACCGCGGGGTGCGCGACCAGGCGGCGGCCGAGGTCGTCCTCGGCGCAGTGCACGAGCTGCAGCGCATCGCGCGGCACCCCGGCCGCCCAGAGCGCGGCCACCATCACCGAGCCGCAACGGGCCGCCTGCGGTGCGGGCTTGATGATCACCGGGGAGCCGGCCGCGAGCGCGGCGAGGGTGGAGCCGGCCGCGATGGCGACCGGGAAGTTCCACGGCGGTGTGACGACGGTGAGGCGCACCGGGCGGGCGACGGCGTCGAGGTCGTCGAGCTCCTCGGCCCGCTCGGCGTAGTAGGCGGCGAAGTCGATCGCCTCGGAGACCTCCGGGTCGGCCTGGTCCAGGGTCTTGCCGCACTCGGCGGCCATCACCTCGATCAGCTCGCCGCGCCGGCGCTCCAGCTCGGCGGCGGCCGCCCGCAGGACCGCCGCGCGCCCGACGCCGCCGCGCGCCCCCCAGTGGGTGGTGGCGACAGCACCGGCGACCACCTCCTCGAGGCGCTCGGCGGAGGTGACGGTGTGGGCCTCGACCAGGTCCCGGCCGAGGCTCGAGCCGGGGACACGGGCGAGGACACCGGCCGCCCAGGCGCGGTTGGCGCCCAGCGACGGGTCGGTGTCGGGGGCGTTGCCGAAGCCCCGTACGGGCGCCTCGGGCTCGTCGGTCCCGCGGTCCTGGTGCCGCCGCGGCGACACGTCGGCGTCGTCCTCGAGCAGCGCCAAGGAGGCGGCGAAGCGGTCGCGCTCGCGGGCGAAGAGCGCCCCGTCGTCCGCCAGACCGGTGAGGGCGGAGAGGAAGTTCTCCTGACTGGCGCCCTCCTCGAGCCGGCGGACGAGGTAGGCGATGGCGACGTCGAACTCGCGCGGGTGCACGACCGGCACGTAGAGCAGCAGCCCGACGCCCTCGGCCCCGATCGTCTCGCGGACGGCGGCCGCCTGGCCGGTGGCCATGCCGAGCAGCATCTCGAGCTCGATCCGGTCGCGGACGCCGTGCTCCCCGCCGAGTAGCCAGGCGTACGCGACGTCGAAGAGGTTGTGCCCCGCGATGCCGTACCGGATGTGCCGGGTGCCCTCGGGGGTGAGCGCGTGGCGCAGGATCCGCTTGTAGTGGGCGTCGGTCTCCTGCTTCGTCGGCCAGGGCGCCTGGGGCCAGCCGTGCAGCTCGGCGTCGACCCGCTCCATCGGCAGGTTGGCGCCCTTGACCAGCCGCACCTTGATCCCGGCGCCGCCCCGCTCGTGGCGGGCGGCTGCCCATGCCTCGAGCCGTCGCAGCACGGGCAGGGCGTCAGGCAGATAGGCCTGGAGCACGATCCCGGCCTCGTAGTCGAGCAGCTCGGGGCGATCCAGGAGCCGAGTGAAGACGGCGACGGTGAGGTCGAGGTCGCGGTACTCCTCCATGTCGAGGTTGAGGAAGGTGCGGCGCTCGCGGGCGAGGGCGAAGAGCGGAGCCAGCCGCTCCTCGATGTCGTCGACCGCCTCGTCGAAGGCCCACGGCGCGTGCGGCGCGACCATCGCGGAGACCTTCACCGACACGTAGTCGACGTCGGGGCGCTCGACGAGACGACGCACCCCGGCGAGGCGGCGTGCGGCCTCGCGCTCGCCGAGGACGGCCTCGCCGAGCAGGTTGACGTTGAGCCGTACGCCGTCGGCCCGCAGCCGGCGCAGCGACCGGGCCAGGCGGCGATCGCCGGCGTCGATGAGCAGGTGGCCGACAAGGTGGCGGAGAACGAGGCGCACGGCCCCGATGACCGGGCCCGGCGCGATCGCGGCCGCCGCGGCGGCGAGGCGCAGCCCGAGCCGCTGGTGCCATGGCAGGAAGCGCGGTGGAGGCACGGCCAGCTCCCGCAGGCGGCGCGCGGCCACCCGGACGTCCTCGGGCCGGATCACCCCGTCTACGAAGCCCACGGTGAAGGGCAGACCGGCGGGATCGGACAACACGCCGGCCAGCCGACGGGCTGATGGGTGGGTCGGCTGATCGGCGGCGATCCGGAGCCAGCGGCGGACGAGATCCTCGACGTCCTGGACCCGCGGGCCGGTGGCTGATGCGGACATGGCTCCAGAGTGCCAGGATGGCAGGCATGAGCGACTGGAACGCAGGCATCATCGAGGAGTTCCGTGCCAACGAGGGTCGCGTCGGCGGACCCTTCGAGGGCGCGCCGATGGTGCTGCTGCACCACGTCGGGCGCAAGAGCGGCACCGAGCGGGTGACGCCGCTGGTCTATCTGCCCGGTATGTCGTCCGACGAGCTGTACGTCTTCGCCTCCAAGGCGGGCGCCCCCACCGATCCGGACTGGTACCGCAACCTCACCGCGGCGGGCCGGGCCACCGTGGAGGTCGGTACCGAGACCTTCGAGGTCGAGGTCGCCGAGGTGACCGGTGCCGAGCGCGACGCGCTCTACGCCGAGCAGGTCACGCGGATGCCGGGCTTCGCGGAGTACGAGGAGAAGACCGAGGGCATCCGGGTGATCCCGGTCGTCCATCTCACCCGGGTCTGATCACCTGCGGTGGTCGGGGACGGTCGACTCCTCGACCGCTCCCCCGTCCAGCGGCGCCCGCTCCTCGGCCGAGGCGCGGCGCGCGTCGGCGTCCTCCCAGACGCTGAGGATCTCGGCCGGCCAGACGATCTCCCCCGTCGCCCCCAGCTCCTCGCGCGTCCACCAGCGGTGCGCCGTCATGAGGATCTTCTCCTCGGTCGTGTGGCCGGCGCTCGAGACCTCGAAGCCCGGCACCCAGCACGCGAAGAACACGTCCTCCTGGTCGATGACCACGTCGGTGTAGCCGTGCACGACGCGCCGCGTCATCACCGGTCCGAGCAGATCCGCCTCGGCGACCACGACGCCGGACTCCTCGAAGAGCTCGCGCACGGCGGCGGCCCGATCGGTCTCGCCGGGGTCGATGCCGCCGCCCGGGGTGATCCACCAGTAGGCGTCATCCAGCCCCGGGTCGGTGTCGCGGAAGAGCAGCAGCCGGTCCCGGTCGTCGACGAGCAGGACGCGGGCCGTACGTCGTACGCGCCGCGGGCGCTCCTCGGCAGCGACGGCGATCAGTGTGCGGGTGGGCTCGGGTGCTCGCTCCGACTCTGGGCTCACGGACCCATTGTGGACGACCCGCGCCACCATCCCTATAACTATGTCTGTCGCTAGACATTAGCGACACTGACGCAGGAGACGCAGCACACGTCGACGTTGCCGAGCTCCTGCTTCACCTGGCCGTAGTACTCGATCGTGTCGGCGACCGGATGAGCTGGTCGCCGCCGCCGGCCAGGTAGCCGCTGCCGCCGAGGGCCTCGAAGCGACCGGTCCACCCCGTCTTCGGCAGTCAGGTCTGGATGAGCTCGCGGTCGGTGCCGTCGTGGGTGGGGGTGACGTCGGCCTGACAGAACGCCGGAACGTCGGTCACCGGCGGCGTCGGCCGTTGGCGTACGCGGACCACGCCCCGACACTGGCCTCAGGAGCCAACATCGCCGCATTCAACGTCGGCAACGCCTTCGGCGCCTGGCTCGGCGGCCTCACCCTCGCCGCCGGCCTGGGCTACACCTCGCCGCTGTGGGCCGGCGCAGCCGTCACCGCCGCCGGCCTCGTCGTGCTGCTCCTCGCAGCGCGCGCCCGCGGCGGCGAGCTCACGACGCGTGGTCCGGCGCCGGCCCACGCCCACGCCGACACAGCACGTCAGGATCGACAGACCGCCTCAGTCGAGCTCTGATCCGGCCGATCGGTAGACATGCTCTCGGTGCCGCTGCTCCCGCTCGCCCGGGCCCGCGCGCGCCCGAAGCGGCACCACCACAAGAAGAGGCACCACCACAAGAAGCACCACCACAAGAAGCGGCATGTCGCGAACGCTAAGCCGGCCGACCCCGGGATCGTCCATCTCGCCGACCGCTTCACCGGCGGCTACACCGCCGCCCAGGGCGCGGCGATCGTCCGTGCCGGCGGCGCGCTGGCGTGGTTCGACAAGCAGCTGGCTCCCGCATCGGTGCCCGAGAGCGCCCGGGCCGCCGCCCTGTGGTCATGGTTCCCGCTGCTCGCGCACACCCCGCAGCAGCGGTGGGACTCCCAGCGCGCGATGACCGGCGGTTCCTGGGAGCACGGCATCGATCTCGCCGCGTGGACGATCCTGCGCCGGGTGCACAGCGAGCGTGGTGTGCTCGAGTCGATGGTGGAGTTCTGGTCCGACCACCTGCACGTCCCGACCGGCTCCGACGGCTGGTACTGGCGTCAGCAGTACGACAGCCTCATCCGGACCCGCGCACTCGGGAAGTTCTCCACCCTCCTGGTCGAGGCGTCGCTGCATCCGGCGATGCTGGTCTTCCTCAACAACGCCGAGTCGACCGCCGCGCACCCGGACGAGAACCAGGCCCGCGAGCTGCTCGAGCTGCACACCGTCGGCCGCGGCCACTACGGCGAGGACGAGGTCAAGGCCTCCGCGCGGATCCTGTCGGGCTGGACCGTGAAGTGGCCCTGGGACACCTCGCACCCCGAGATCGCCACCTGGGCCGGCTGGTACAACCCCAAGCGGCACGCCACCGCCCCCGCGACGGTGCTCGGCTTCAGCAGCAACGGCGACGGCCGCGGCGGCCAGACCGCGAAGGACTACCTGACCTACCTGGCGCACCATCCCGCCACCGCGCAGCGCATCGCCACCAAGCTGGCCACCCGCTTCGTCAGCGACACGCCCTCGTCCGGGCTGGTCAGCTCGCTGGCGAAGGTCTACCTGGCCAACGACACCGACATCCGCCCGGTGCTGCGCGCGCTGGTCCGCCACCCCGAGTTCGCGGCCGCCGCGAAGCGGAAGGTCCGTACGCCCGTCGCCGACCTGGTCGCGACCATGCGGGTGCTGGGCGTCGACGTCCAGCCCCCGATCGACCGCGACAGCGCCGCGCACACGATCGTCTACACGCACGGCGGCGTGCAGCCGTACACCTGGCCGCGCCCGGACGGCCCGCCCGACACGGCCGGCGCGTACGCCTCCGCGGGCCGGATGCTGCAGAGCTTCATCATGCACTGGGACCTCGCCGGCGGCTACTGGCCGACCCGCGGCGTCACGTACCGGCAGCCGAGCGCCTTCATGCCGGCCGGGCGGTTCACCATCGCCCAGTACGCCGACCACCTGTCCCGGCTCGTGCACCACACCGGCGCCGACGCCACCACCACCCGGGCCGTCGCCCAGGCCCTCGGCTACCCGGCCACCCGGGTCGTCGACCCCGCCACGCCCGAGGGCCGTGACCTGCGCCGGATGCTGTCCGATTGGCTCGGGGTCCGCGCCCTCGGCACGGTCCTCGACCACCCTCGCCACCTGACCCGATGACGACCACCATGGACCGCCGATGACCGACCCCTGCTGCTCCGAGCACCGCGCCGCCACGCTCTCGCGACGCGGCTTCCTCGCCGGCCTCGGCGCCGCCTCGCTCGGCGGCATCGCGCTCAGCGTCTTCGGGGACGCGGTCCGTCAGGTGGCGTACGCCGAGCCCGACCCCACCGTCGACCCGCTCGCCGCGACCGCGCCGCAGAACGTGCTGGTCGTCCTCTCCCTGCGCGGGGCGATCGACGGTCTCGGCGTGGTCGTGCCGCACGGCGACCCGGCGTACGCGCCGGCACGGCCGCACATCGCGATCCCGGCCTCGACGCTGGTGGCGGCCGACTCGATGTTCGGCCTGCATCCCGCGATGGCCCCGCTGCTGCCGTGGTGGCAGCGCGGTCAGTTCGCGGCGGTGCAGGCGGTCGGGCTGCCGATGCCCAACCGGTCGCACTTCTCCGCGATGGAGGAGATCGAGGAGGCCGACCCGTCCAGCTCGATGCGGCGCGGGTGGGTCAACCGGATGATCGGGCTCGACAGCACCACCAGCCCGACCGAGGCGGTCCACCTGTCCTCGCCGATGGCGCCGACCCTGCTGAGCGGCCCCGCCCCGATGCTGGCCGCAGACCGGATCCAGGACGTCTCCCTCATCGGCGCCAACCCACGTCAGGACGACGCCGAGTGGCGGAGCCGGCGACGGCAGAGCGTCGCGACCGCGTGGAGCGGTACGCCCGGACCCCTCGGTGAGGCCGCTCGCAGCGCGCTGGCCGTCACCGACCAGCTCGCGCGGTCATCGGTGGTGAGCGACCAGCCGCGCAACGGCGCCTCGTACCCGACCTCGTGGCCGGCCACCGACCTGGCCGCCGCGCTGCAGGACACCGCCAAGCTGATCCGCGCCGACGTCGGCACCGAGGTGGTCTCGATCGACTTCGGCTCCTGGGACCACCACGCCGACTATGGCAGCGCCGACGGCGGTCGGATGACGACCATGGTCGGCGCACTCGCCTCGAGCATCGCGGCCTTCCTCACCGACCTCGGGCCCGACCTGAGCCGCGTGACGGTGCTGACGATCAGCGAGTTCGGGCGGCGGCTGACGGAGAACGGCGCCGGCGGACTCGACCACGGGTGGGGCAACATGATGCTGCTCCTCGGCGCGGGCGTGAAGGGCGGGCAGTACCACGGCACCTGGCCCGGCCTCACCGCGAGCAATCCGTACGTCGACGACGACCTGGCCGTGACCACCGACTACCGCGACGTCATCGGCGAGCTGGTCGCCAAGCGCTTCCCGGGTCGCAGCCTGAGCGCGCTCTTCCCCGGGCACACGGTGAAGCCGATCGGCGTGCTCGCCTAGCAGGGAGGCCGGTGCTCAGGCGCGCAGCAGGCGGTTCGCGTACGTCGACATCGTGTAGACGCCGATGCCGAAGACGATCTCCAGCGCGTTCTGCGGGGTGAAGCCGGCCGCCAGGAACTCCGCGATGTCCTTCTCGGGCACCTCGCCGGCGTGATCCATGATCCGGTGGACGAGGAGCCGCACCGCCTCGAGCTCGGGGTCCGCCAGCTGCCGGTCGTCGCGCAGGGGCGCGACGAGGTCCTCGCGGCCGAGCCGCCGGAGCACGGCGCTGTGGATGCCGATGCAGGTCCGGCAGTCGTTACGCACCGCGACGGTCATCACCACGACCTCCCGCACGGGCGCGGACAGCGTCGTCTGCTCGAAGGCGGCGCTCGTGCCGAGGAAGCCGTTGAGCAGGGCGGGCGAGGTGGCCATCTTGGCGACGGCCTCCGGGACGGCGCCGAACTTCGTACGGACGGCGGCCATCGCCGGCCGGGCATCGACCGGCGCGGTCTCCAGGGTGTGCAGCGGGAAGGTCATCTGTCGTCCTATCGTCAATAGGGTTGTCTATTCCTCCGGCTACACTACGGACAACGTCCTTGACCGTCAAGTACGTTGACGAACTGGAGGTGCCGTGGCTGCCCGACCCGGCTTCGAGCTGCCCCTGCTGCTGCTCGCGGGGTTCCGCGAGATCGTCGACGAGACCCATCGCCGCCTGGCTGCACTCGGCCACCCTGAAGCGCGCCCGGCGCACGGCTTCGCGATGCAGGCGATCGGCGTCGGCGCCACGGCCACCGACGTGGGACGGCGCCTCGGCGTGAGCAAGCAGGCGGCCGCCAAGACCATCGAGCGCCTGGTCGAGCTCGGCTACGTCACCCAGGAGCCGGATCCGGCCGACGCGCGGCGCAAGATCGCCACCCCGACCGAGCACGGCCGGGACATGCTGCGCCGCAGCGCCGCGCTCTTCGACGACATCCAGGCCGAGTGGGCCGAGGCGATCGGCGTCGCACACCTCGACCGGCTGCACGCCGACCTCGCGCGCCTGGTCGGTGACCGCGCGTTCCAGATCGACGGCCTCAGCGGTCTGACCGACTGACGCCACGACGACGAGGCGCGCCCTGGCACTGCCGGGAGCAGAGGGGCGGTGCGTCCGCCTGCCTCAGTCGATGAGGCCGACGGCCGCGGAGAGGCGCACGAGGTGGAGCTCGAAGAGCGCCTCCGGATCCCCGACCCCATCGGGTCCGTACTGGCCGAAGATCTCCCAGCTGATGCAGCCGAAGAGCGCGGCCCAGGCGAAGAGCGCAGCGGCGACGACGTCGTCGGGGACGTCAGCGCCGATCTCCTCGCGCACCGCCGCGAAGCCGGCCAGCAGCCCGGGCGAGGCGACCTCCGCCGGCGGGGGCGCGAGCCGGCCGGCGGCGTACGCCTCGCTCCACACCCTTACGAGCGCAAGCACGACGCGCGTGCCGGGCACGGTGGTCTGCTCGGCCGGAGCCCGGTAGCCCGGGACAGGACCACCGAAGAGCAGCGCGTACGTGGCCGGCTCAGCCAGGCCCCACGCCCGGACCGCGCGGGCGATCGCGCTCTGCCGACCGACGAAGTCGTCGGCCGCGACCTCGTCGAGCGCCCGATCGACGGCATCACCGAGCTCGTCGTACCCGTCGACGACGAGCAGGGTGAGCAGCTCATCGCGGCTTTTCACGTAACGGTAGACCGCCGAGGACACGACGCCGAGGTCGCGAGCGACGGCGCGGAGGGAGAGCGCCGCGGCGCCGTCGGTGGCGAGGTGCTGACGCCCGATCCGCACGATGTCGGCCATCGTCCGGGCGCGGGCGCGGTCTCGAGGGGTGCCGGCCATGGTCCGATCATCGCACGTTCGGAGAGCGCTGGAAACAAATGTGAGCACTGCTCTTGCATTTGCTCCCGACGCGGCCCACACTCCTAACAGAGAGCACTGCTCTCGATCACCCGCGATCGAAGGACAGGTCATGAACCAGCAGCCCCAGCACTCCACCAGCGTCATCATCGGCGCCGGCCCGGTCGGCACCACCATCGCCCGCCGGCTCGCCGACGCCGGACGCCCCGTCCGGCTCCTCACCCGCTCCGGCAGCGGCCCCGAGCACGCCCTCGTCGAGCGCGTCAGCGGCGACGCCTGCGACGCCTCCGTCCTCGCGGAGGTCTTCTCCGGCGCGGCCGCGGTCTTCGACTGCATGCATGCCAGCGCCTACGACGCGAAGGTCTGGCGCCGCGAGCTGATCCCGGCCGAGGCCGCGGTCCTCGAGGCCGCCGGCCACGTGGGCGCGGTCGTGGTCTTCCCCGAGAGCGTCTACTCCTACGGCCCGGTCCACGGCGCGATGACCGAGGACCTGCCGCGCGCCGCGTCCTTCGGCAAGCCCGCCGTCCGCACCGAGCTCCTCGCCGCGCGCGCAGCATCCGGCACCCCGACCGTCAGCGTGATCGCCGCCGACTTCTACGGCCCCGGCGCGCACACCGCGATCGCCGGCGACACCATGCTCGATCCGATCCTGGCGGGGAAGCGGGTGAACACCATCGGCAGGGTTGACCTGCCCCACTCCTGGACCTACGTCCCCGACCTGGCGGCGGCGATGATCCGCGCCGCCGATGACGAGTCGCTGTGGAACACCGTGCTGCACGCGCCGACCGCCGCGCCCGCCACCCAGCGGGAGATGGCCGGGCTCTTCGCCGAGGCCGCCGGACTCGCAGCGCCGAAGATCGGCGGGATCCCGGGCTGGCTGATGCGCGCCATCGGCGTCGTCCACCGCGGCACCCGCGAGCTGGCGGAGATGACCTACCAGTTCGAGCGGCCGTACGTGCTCGACTCGAGCGCCAGCGAGGCCCGCCTCGGTCTCGCCCCGACGCCCCTGGAGGTCGGCACGAAGGCGACCGTCGCGGCCTGGCGCTGAGCCGTGCTCGGGTCAGCGGCTCACCAGAGCCATTCCATCTCCTCGACGACCGCGGCCCTGGTGTCCTCGCCCGCGAGCAGGCCGACGATGTGGAGGGACAGGTCGATGCCGGCCGAGATGCCACCGGAGGTCCACACCCGCTGGCTGTTCTGCACGAAGCGCTCGCCGCTCACGACCTCGACCTCGGGCATCAGTGCGCCGAGCTCATCGAAGGCGCCGTGGTGGGTGGTCGCGCGGGTGGCGGCGAGGACGCCGGCCCCGGCGAGCACGAGCGCCCCGGTGCACACCGAGAGCACCAGCTCCGCGTGCTCGGCGGCCCGTGTGACCCAGGCGAGCACCTCCGGACGGCGCAACAGCGGCCGCGTCCCCGCCCCACCGGGCACGACCAGGATGGTCGGCAGCTCGGTGTCCGCGATCGAGGCCGGCGGCACCACCGTGAACCCGCCGCGCCCGACCTGCGACCCGGCATCGACGCCGATCGCGTACGTCCGGAACGCGCCTCCCGACACCTCGCCGGCGACGTTGAAGACCTCGTACGGGCCGGCGTAGTCCAGGACCTCCATGTCGTCGAAGGCGAGGATCCCGACGGTGCGCTCCACGATGCTCATGCGGGCAAGCCTCGGGCCGCGGCGAGTGCTCCCGCAATCAGATATTCTGCGGCGGCGCGCGCCTGGGCAGCCGCCTCGGAGGTGCCGGCGATCGCGGCGGTGACCTGCGCACCCTCGGCGAGGATCGCGAGCTGCGGCGCGAGGCTCGCGGGTGCCCCGGCCTCCTCGGCCAGTCGCGCGACGTACGCCTGGAAGCCGGCCTTGTGCACCCGGACGGCCTCGGCGACCCGCGGGCTGGCGGCACCGAGCTCGCCGAACGCGTTGATGAAGCCGCACCCGCGGAAGTCGGCCTCGCAGAACCAGTCGGCCAGGAAGTCGTAGACCGCGATGAGGCGCTCGACGGGGTCGGCGATCGCGTTGACGCGGCCCTCCACGCCCGAGGTCCACATCCCGTGGCGCTTCTCCAGCACCGCGATGATGAGGTCCTCCTTGGACGGGAACTGCTTGTAGATCGCCTTGAGCGACACGCCGGCGGCATCGCGGACGGCGTCCATCCCGACCTGCCCGAACCCGCGCGCGTAGAAGAGCGCATCGGCGGCGTCGACGATCCGGGACCGGGCTTCCTCAGTCATGGGAGACATCCTACTTGATAAGGAGAACGAGCGTTCCCTACTGTTTCGATCGTCTGGAGAACGTACGTTCTCTAGACGCCCTCCCCCACACATACAGAACATGACCGGCAACCCGCGCAACATCGCCCTCGAGCCCGCCGCCCAGGCGTTCGTCGACGCCACCAGTGGGCCGCCGTACCTCTACCAGCTCCCCGTCGCCGAGGGCCGCGCCGCAGTGGACGGCGTCCAGGACGCCGATATCTTCAAGCCCGGGGTCGACGAGGAGTGGATCGAGGTCGCGGGCGGCCCCAGCGGCACCGTCAGGGTCAAGATCGTGAAGCCGGTCGGCGCCGGCGCCGCGGTGGTCTTCCCCGAGTACGACCGCTCGCCGGAGGTCCGCTACCCCCACGCCATCGAGCAGGCCTACGCGGTCGCCCAGTGGGTCACCGCGAAGGGCGGAGACAAGGATCTCGACCCCTCGCGGATCGCGGTCGCGGGCGACTCGGTCGGTGGCAACATGTCGGCGGCCCTGACGCTGCTGGCCAAGGAGCGCGGCGACGTGACGTTCACCGGCCAGGTGCTCTTCTACCCGCTCACCGACGCGTCGTTCGACACCGCCAGCTACCACGAGTTCGCCGACGGCTACTTCGTCACCCGCGATGGCATGAAGTGGTTCTGGGACCAGTACACCACCTCGGCGGAGGACCGGGCCCAGATCACCGCCTCGCCGCTGCGCGCCACCGTGGAGCAGCTCTCGGGCCTGCCGCAGGCGCTGGTCATCACCGGCGAGGCCGACGTCCTGCGCGACGAGGGCGAGGCGTACGCCGCCAAGCTGCGCCAGGCCGGCGTCCCGGTCACCGCTGTCCGCTACCAGGGCATCGTGCACGACTTCGTGATGGTGAACTCCCTGCACGACACGTACGCCGCGAAGGCCGCCGTCGCCCAGGCCGTCGCCTTCTTGAAGGACGCCCTGGCCTGATCTCGCGATGGTCCGGGACGTGCTGGTGGGTCGGGGGACCCGAGGACAGCCAGCACGCCCCGGACCGTCCGCGCTCAGCGGCCGAGGAGGGCGAGCGCCTCGGCCCATGGGTCGTCGCCCGCGACCTCACGCGGCGGCGCGAAGACCCCCGGCGTTCCGCCCGGGCGAGCGGCGATCATCCGCGCACTGGCGAGCACCACCTCGACGACCGCCGCACTCGGCCGGTAGGCCTGTCCGAGAGCGGTCGCCGCGTCCCACGCGTGCACGGCGCAGTCGACGACCTGCATCCCGAGTGCCACCTCGACCGGCACCTCCCGCCCGGCGAACTCCGCCAGCCGTACGGTCCGATCCGCCGGTGCCGTCCGGAACGCCTCGCGCAGCCGGGAGGCCGAGTCGCTCCAACGTGGCAGCACCTCGCCCGGCGTCAGCACGGGTGCGGCGTACGCGGCGAGGGGTGCATCCCCGGCGCGCACGGCGATCGCGAAGCCCCGGTTCTGTCCGATCATGTGGCCGAGCAGCGCGCCCAGATCCCAGCCCTCACACGGCGTCGCCAACCCCAGCGACGCCTCCGCCGCGCGGCGGACCAGTCCGTCGGCGTCGTCCAGCGCCTCCTCGAAGCATGCCTGCATCGAAGTCATCATGAGTAGATCGTACGCGTACGTAGATTATTTGCAACGCCGTAGGATCGCGCCCATGGAGCGCCCCGATCTCGGCAAGCTGACCGCCGCCCTGGTGCGAGAGGTCATCCGCCGCGAGGCGCCGATCCTGGAGCGCGCCGGACTGGAGATGTGGGACTACGTCATCCTCGTCGCGCTGAGCGAGGGCGACGCCGCGACCCAGCGCGACCTCGCCGCTGCCTCCGGGCGTGACAAGACCCGGCTGATCGGCAACCTCGACCGCCTCGAGGCCACGGGGCTCGTCGCCCGGGCGCCCGATCCCGCGGACCGGCGCAACAAGGTCGTCAGCCTGACCCCGACGGGCCGGCGCGTGCTGGCACGGTGCCGCAAGGACATCCGGGCGATGGAGGACGACCTCCTTGCGGGGATCACGCCGGCGGATCGCGAGGCGTTCGTACGGGTCCTCATCCTGCTCGGCGACCGGGCCGACTGACCCGAGCGACTCAGCCGACCGGCCAGCACACCTCGGTCACGTGGGCGAGCAGGTCGTCGGCCGCGCCGGTCGGCAGGTAGCGCTCGCGGACCGGGCCGTCGGACGAGCGCGCCTGCTCCCACACCCAGGTGCCGACGGCGCTGTAGGCCTGGTCCAGGTCGATCAGCGGCCCGTCGTACGTGGTGACCGCGTACCGGGCGCCGGGCAGTGAGGTGATCTCCACGCGGCCGCCCAGCTTGGCGGCGGTGCCACGGGGGATCGGCACGAACGCCACCAGCTCGCCCCGCTCGTCGGCGAAGGCCTCGGTGGGGAAGATCGCGCCGTCGGCGCCGGCCCGCTCGAGCCCGGAGGCGCGCAGGACCGCGTGCAGCTCGGTGAAGGCGCCCAGCCACCAGGCCATCCACTCCGAGGCGTCGACCGTCTCGGTGATCGCGAGCACGGTCATCGGGGCCTCGTCGCGATAGCTCACCGGCAGCCGCAGCGGGGAGGTCAGCATCCGCTGCAGCGAGCTGACGGTCTCCTGCGTCTCGCGCAGCTGGGCGCTCATCCGCTCGAGGTGCTCCACGATGACCCGGTTGCGCGACTCCTCGTCGGGCGCGGCCAGCACCTGCTTGACCTGCTCGACGGGCAGGTCGAGCGAGCGGAAGCGCCGGATCAGCTGCGCGGTGCCGACCTGATCGGCGCGGTAGTAGCGATAGCTCGTGGCGTCGTCGATGTAGGCCGGCGCGAGCAGCCCGACGTCGTGATAGTGCCGCAGGGTCTTCACCGACAGGAACGTCATCCGGGAGAAGTCGCCGATGGTGAGCAGGCCGTCCATGCCGGTCAGTCTGCTGTCTCCCCCAGGGGGAGGGTCAATGGGAGATATCGGCTGTTGACTCTCCCGTTGCCGGAGGCTCGAGAACAGTCACATGACCACTCTCTCCACTCCCCGAGCGCTGCCGACCGCAGCGCGCACCGCACCGGGCTGGCTCCCCCTCGCCGCCCTGCTGAGCGGCACCTTCCTGGTGGTGCTCGACTTCTTCATCGTCAACGTGGCGCTGCCCTCGATCCAGCGCGACCTCGGCGCCGGCGACTCCGCCGTCGAGTGGCTGGTCGCCGGGTACGGCCTCACCTTCGGCGGCCTGCTGATGGCAGCCGGTCCACTCAGCCAGCGGTGGGGCCGGCGCCGCACCTACGTCCTCGGCGTGCTCGTCTTCGTGCTCGCGTCCACGCTGTGCGGGATCGCGCCCGACGTGGGGACGCTGATCGCGGCGCGACTGGCGCAGGGCGTGGGCGCCGCGCTGCTCGCGCCGATGGTGCTCGCCCTGATCGGCGACGTGTACGAGGGGCCGGCCCGGCTCAAGGCGATGAGCGGATACGCCACCGTGATGGGCGTCGCCGCCGCCCTGGGCCAGCTCATCGGCGGGATCCTCATCCGCGCCGACATCGACGGCCTGGGCTGGCGCACCGTCTTCCTGGTGAACATCCCGGTCGGCGTCGCGATCCTCCTGACCGCCCGCCGGCTGCTCCCCGCCCCGGCGCTGCGTCAGCGCGCTCCCCTCGACGTCGCCGGCCTCCTGCTGGTGGTCGTCAGCACGACCGCGGTCCTGCTCCCGCTGCTCGAGGGTCGCCGGCTCGGCTGGCCGGAGTGGACCTGGGCCAGCCTCGGCCTCGGCCTCGCGCTCGCCGCGGGACTCGTCCGCCGCACCCTGTCCCGCGCCACCTCCGGCCGCGCGCCGATCCTCGACCCCGCCGCCCTCCACGCTCCGGCCGTACGCCGCGCCCTGATCGCCCAGGCGCTGCTGTTCTGCGGGATGGCGTCGTACTTCCTGGTGCTGGCCCTCTACCTGCAGATCGGCCACGGCCTGGGCCCGTTGCGCTCGGGACTGGTCTTCACCGTGATGGCGTCGAGCTACATGGTCGGCACCCGGCGCGCGGCGGGTCTCGCCGTCCGCTTCGGCACGCGGGTCGTGCCCGGCGCCGCGCTGGTGTTCACCCTCGGCCACCTGCTCGTGCTGGCCGCGGTCGGCGAGATCGGCGTGACCGGCTCCGTCTGGTGGCTCGCCCCTGGTCTGGCGGTCTCCGGCCTGGGCATGGGCGTGTGCCTCAGCTCGCTGGTCGGCTCGGTGATGGCGGGCGTCGAGCCGCAGCACGCCGCGACCGTCAGCGGCACCCTCTCGATGGTCCAGCAGCTCGGCAACGCCCTCGGCGTGGCACTGATCGGCCTGGTGTTCTACGGCGCGAGCGAGCGCGGCATCGACGTGGCCTTCGAGCACAGCCTCGTCTGGCTGGCGGGCAGCACCCTCGCTCTCGCCGCGGTCACCGCCCTGCGGCCCCGGGTCCGTGCGGGTGCAGCAGGTCGTACGCGCGGCTGAGCTTCTGCGGCACCACCATCCGCCACGCGTCCACGACGAGCTCGCGGGGACCCAGTTGAAGCGCAGGTCGGACGCCGCCGGCATGGCGAACCGCCCTGGATCGCTCGCGACCAGGGCGGCTCGCTCCTCCTTGGGGTAGGCGAAGCCCATCACCCGCTCGTCGAGGGAGAAGGCGACGTACACGATCTGCTTGACCCGGAACTTCAGCCGGCCGCGGACGTGGACGGGATAGGAGCGCTCGAGCTCGCTGCCCAGCGGCAGGACGTCCTCGATGCTCGCCATGATCCGATCATCCCCCGCACCAGGCCGGTGGGGTCAGTGCACTTCCTCGACATCGCGCGAGTTGCTGAGCGTGAGCGCGCCCAGTCCGGCGATCAGACCGACGACCACGGCCAGGACGCCGTACGCCACGCGCTCGCCGTCGAAGAAGGACTGGACGAGGTCACTGCTCCAGGCCCCGGCCGGGAGGTTGACCGTCACCCGGGCGGCGATCAGGGTGCCGATCACGGCGGTGCCGATGCTGGTGCCGACCTCCTGGGCGGTGTCGTTGAGCGCGGCGCCGAGCGAGGTGCGATTCTCCGGCATCGCCGCGACCAGGGCCACCGCGCAGATCGTCATGACGGTGCGCAGGCCGACCGTCATCAGCACCATGCAGACCGCGATCACGGCGTAGCCGTGGTGCACGCCCCAGGCCATCCCGGCGAGCGAGGCGGCGAGGAAGCCTGCGCCGATCAGGCAGGCGATCCGGTGGCCGAAGCGCTTGCCGAGGCCCTCGGAGACCGGCGTCGCCAGGATCATGGTGACGATCAGCGGGAGGTTGGCCAGGCCCGCGCGCATCGGGCTCCAGCCGTACGCGTACTGGAAGTGCAGGATGAGCCCGAACATCACGCCGGCCATCGCGATCGCGGTGCCGAGCTGGGCGATGGTGGCGCCGCGCACGGTGCCACCATGACGGCCGGTGAACAGCGACAGGTCGAGCATCGGCTCGGCCGTACGGCGCTCGTGCCACACGAAGATCGATGCCGCGAGCACCGCGCCGACGGCGCAGCCGAGGGTGAGCAGCGCGGTCCAGCCGTGCTCGACGCCGCTGGTCAGGGCATAGGAGGCCAGCCCGATGGTGCTGATGCTGAGCACCGCGCCGGGCAGGTCGAGCCTGTCGTTGGTGAGGCCGTCGGCCTCGTCGGGGGCCACGCCGACCCGCACGCCGATGAAGGCGATGAGCGCGATCGGGGCGTTGACCACGAGCAGCCACTCCCAGCTGAAGTGTGCGAGCGCGCTGCCTCCGAGCAGCGGTCCGAGGATGAAGCCGCTCATCCCGACGATGATCATCACCGTCATGGCGCGCATCCGGAGCTTGTCGTCGTCGAAGAGCCGGAAGACCAGCGAGTTGGTGATCGGTGCCATCATCGCGGCGGCGACGCCCAGTGCGGCGCGCAGCGCGATGAGCTCGTTCGTACGGTCCACGAACACCACCAGCAGGCTCAGCGACCCGAAGATCGCCAGCCCGATCTGGAGCACGCGGCGGCGGCCGAAGCGGTCGGCCAGCGAGCCGGCGGTGAGCAGCAGCCCGCCGAAGGTCAGGGAGTACGCGCCGGTGATCCACTGCAGCGAGGTCGTGGTGCCGTGCAGGTCGCGCCCGATCGTGGGGATCGCGATCGAGAGCAGGGTGTTGTCCACCATCTCCACGAAGAACGCCATGCACAGCGCGAGCATCGGGATCCAGGCGGCGCCCAGCGAGGCGTACGTGCGGGTGGCGGCGGTGGTCGGTGCGGTGACTTCCGGGGTGGCGGTGCTCATCGGCGGCTCCTCTGATCGGCGGTGAGGCTACCTTCGGGCCTGCCGCCTTCAGCCGGGTTTCAGCGCGGTTTCACCGCGCCTCCACCGGGGCCTCTCACAGTGCGGCGCTCGCCTCGCGCAGCGCGTCGAGCGCGGCCACGGCGTACGGGCCGAAGCCGGTCGCGTCCTCGGCGTCGGTCCAGGCGGCGTACCCCTGCTTGAACGCGAGCACGCCCATCTCAGCGGCGAGGTGGGCGACCGGCTCCGCGACGCCGCGCGCGATGAGCGCGTCGGTCATCGCCACCGCGAGACCGATCCGCTTGAGCGCCTCGCGCTCCTGCAGCTCGGTGCTGGAGGCGATCGCCGCCTTCATCTGGGGCGCCATCTCGCGGTTCACCAGGCCGAACATCTCACCGGCGCGCTCCAACCCGTTCCTCACGGCGCCGAGCGGGGTCGCGTCGGCGGGCGCGCTCGCGATCCCCTCGGCGAGCAGCTCGCTCAGTGCCCCCTGGCCGGCGGCGAGCAGCTCGCGCTTGTCGGGGAAGTGCCGGAAGAAGGTGCTCTTGGTGACGCCGGCACGCTCGGCGATCTCGGCGACGGTGGTCGCGTCGTACCCCTGCTCGGCGAAGAGCTCGACGGCCGCGACGACCATCCGCTCGCGTGCTCCGGGTTCCCAGCGTGCCATGCGCCCATCATAGTGATGGCACCTTTGTCCCATCACCTGCTACGGTGATGGGACAAAGGTCGCATCACTTCCAAGGAGTCCATCATGCAGGTCTTCGTCACCGGCGCCACCGGCAACATCGGGTCGGCGGTCGTCGCCGAGCTCCTCGCCCACGACCACACGGTCACCGGCCTCGCCCGCTCCGACGCATCGGTCAGCAAGCTCAGGGCGGCCGGCGCGGATGCCGTACGCGGAGGCCTCGCCGACCTCGACGTCATCCGCGCGGCGGCACGCGCCGCCGACGGCGTCATCCACCTCGCCTTCAGCAACGACTTCTCCAGCCCCGAGGCGCTCGCCGCCGGCGTGGCGGAGGAGACCGCCGCCATCGCCGCGATCGGCGAGGCGCTGATCGGCAGCGACAAGCCCTTCGTGGTCTGCTCCGGCACGCCGTGGATCCCCGGCCGGGCGTCGACCGAGTCCGACCCGCTGCCCACGGAGGGGCCGGTCGGCGGTCGCGCCGTCACGGTCACCCGCACCCTCGAGCTGGCCTCGCAGGGCGTGCGGACCTCGGCCGTACGGCTCCCGCGGACCGTCCATCAGAACGGCGACGGCGGCTTCGCCGGGATCCTCACCCAGATCGCGCGCCAGCGCGGGGTCTCGGGCTACCCGGGCGACGGCACCCAGCGCTGGCCCGCGGTGCACTCGGCCGACGCCGCCTCGCTCTTCCGGCTCGCCCTGGAGAAGGCGCCGGCCGGCACGTCATGGCACGCGGTCACCGACGAGGGCGACCAGGTCCGCGACATCGCCACGGTGATCGGCCGTCGCCTCGGCCTTCCGGTCGAGGCGGTCCCGGCGGAGTCGTACGGGCCGGTCGGGGCGATCTTCGCGATGGACCAGCCCTCCACGAGCACGCACACCCGCGAGACGCTCGGCTGGGAGCCCACCCACGGCACGCTGCTCGCGGACCTCGAGCTCATCCAGCCCTGAGGGCCGGCGTCGGCCTCAGACCGGCTTCAGCACCCGGACGATGAAGTCGTCGAGGTTGGCGCGCAGACGTTGGATCTTCTGCTCCACGCCCAGCGTCTCGCGCGCGATCTCGCCCCGCGGCCGCATCTTGTCGCGCGCATAGAGCGAGCAGACCAGATCGGAGCAGATGTACGTGCCCACGGTGTTGCCGGCCTGGCCCGCGCGGCCGGCCCGCGGCGCCACCATCAGCGACACGTCACCGACGGTCATGCACAGCGAGCACATCGTCTTGCGGGGGCCGGCGGTGTTGGTGGCCAGCCGCATCCCGATGCCACGCAGGACGCCGTCGTGCTCCGCGACGAGATACGCGCGCTGCGGCGACCTGGGATCACGCCAGCCGAGGTAGTCGAGGCCCTCCCAGTCCTGGGTCGCGAGGTCGAGCGGCAGGTTCGCCCGCTTGGCCTCGCCGCCCGTGAGGTTCACGAACGCCGTCCGGATCTGAGGCTCGGTGAGTGGCGACACGAGTAACGATCCTAGGCGCGCTCAGAGGCCGGCGGCGCTCAGCACCGACTCGGCGAGCATCCGGGTGTTCGCGGCGAGCTCCGGGTTGGTCGGGTCGCTGTCCATCCGGGCCGCCATCTGGGCGCCGTCGTAGATCAGGTGGAGCTGCGAGGCGATCCGCTCGGCCTCAGCGACGCCCGCCGCCGCCAGGATCTCGGCGAAGACCGTGCGGACGTAGTTGCGGTAGGTCCTGCTCGACTCCTCGTACGGGCCGCCGTGGGGGCCCTCCGCCGTGGCGGCCGCGAACGCGCAGCCGCGGTAGTCCGGGCGGGCGAAGAGGATCCGCTGGGAGTCGAAGACGGCCAGGATCCGCTCGCGCGGGCTGCCCTCGGCGACCGCGTCGAGCGCGGCGGTGATGCGCGCGACCTGCCGCTCGTGGCGACGATCGAGGTAAGCCGTGACGAGGCCGTCCTTGTTGCCGAAGTTCTTGTAGAGCGTCGCCTTGGCGACGCCCGATTCGGCCAGCACCCGGTCGATGCCGACGGTGTGCACGCCCTCGGCGTAGAACAGCCGCTCGGCGGTGTCGAGGAGGCGCTCGCGGGCGCTCTCTCGGACGGGCTCAACTCTGGTCACAGTCACATCTTCCACAACGTCTGCGAGGTTGCGAATCTTCCTTGGAATAGACAGATCTGTTCACCGGTTGCGAACAGACAGGTCTGTCTATCATTTCGGAGGCTCCGATGTCCGTCACCACCGCTGCGGCACCCGGCACCATCCGGTCGAGCGCCGCCCACGAGGCACCCGCGCCCGGCTCACTCGTACGTCTCGCGCTGCTCGCCTCGATCGCGATCTCCTTCCTCGCCGCGAGCGCCGCGCCCACACCGCTCTACCAGCACTACGACCTCGTCTGGCACGGCACCGCGCTGACCACCACCGAGGCCTTCGGCGTCTACGCGATCGCCGTGCTCGGCGGCCTGCTCGTGTTCGGCAGCGCGGCCACGCACGTCGGTCGTCGCCCGGTCCTGCTGGCCGCGATCGCGCTCCAGATCGCTTCTCTCCTGCTCTTCGCCACTGCTGGTTCCTACGAGCCGCTCTTCATCGGCCGGGTTCTGCAGGGGTTCGCCGCCGGCGCCGCCCTCGGCACCCTCGGTGCGGCGATGATCGAGGCCCACCAGTCGCACGGGACGATCGCCAGCTCGGCGGCGCCGTTCGCCGGTACGGGTCTCGGCGCACTCACCGCCGGCATCGCGGTCAGCTACCTGCCCTGGCCCACGCACCTGATCTACCTGGGCCTCAGCGCCGTGCTCGCGCTCCAGGCCGTCGGCGTCATCACCCTGCTGCACCCGACCGCGACTCAGCCCGGCCTGATCCGCAGCCTGCGTCCGCAGGTCGCCGTACCGTCCTCGGCCCGGACGGCCTTCGCGGCGGCCGCGCCAGCCGCGTTCGCCACCTGGGCGGTCGCCGGCCTCTTCGGTTCGCTGGGCCCCGCCGTACTGCACGCCATGTCGCCGGACTCGCCGTCGGTGCTGGGCGGGCTCGCCCTCTTTGAGGTGGCCATCATCGGCTCGATCGCCACCATCGCCGTCCGGTCGTGGGAGGGGCGCCGGCAGCTGACCTGGGGGCTCTCGGTTGTCATCGTCGGCATCGCCGCCCTCGCGGTGATGATCGCGGCCGGCACGATCGCCGGCTTCATCGCGGCCGCCGTGATCGTCGGGATCGGCTTCGGCAGCGCGCTCCAGGGCAGTATCCGCACGACGGTCCCGCTGGTCGAGGCGCACGAGCGCGCCGGCCTGCTGGCCGCGGTCTACCTGGTGTCGTACGCCGGCATGGGCATCCCCGCCGTCGGCGCCGGCTACGCGGTCAGCCGCGGGGTCGACCTGACCACCGCCGCCGTCGCCTACGCGATCGGTGTGATCGTGCTGGCCGCCGGCGCCCTGGCCCTGGTGCTGCGCGGCCGCGAGGCGGAGGCTCCGACCGCGGCCTGACCCGCTATACGGATGAGCACATGGGGCGCGACTCGCTCCATGTGCTCGTCCGTATAGGTCCCTATAAAGACGAGCACGTACCAGGCAGGCGGGTATCGACCGTGCTCATCCGTATAGGGCCCTATACGGATGAGCACATGCGCGCCCAGCGCCGAGCGTGCTCATCTATATACGCCGTGAGGGCCGGCGTCCCACGCCCTAGAGCGAGCTGCGGAAGCGCCTGAGGCGCAGGCTGTTCGTCACCACCGACACCGAGGAGAACGCCATCGCGGCGCCCGCGAGCATCGGGTTGAGCAGCCCGGCGGCGGCGACCGGGATGGCGACGACGTTGTAGCCGAACGCCCAGAAGAGGTTGCTCCGGATGACGCCCAGCGTGCGGCGAGAGAGCCGGATCGCGTCGACGGCCACCCGCAGGTCGCCCCGTACGAGGGTGATGTCGCTGGCCTCGATCGCGACGTCGGTGCCGGTGCCCATCGCCAGGCCGAGGTCCGCCTGGGCCAGCGCGGCGGCGTCGTTGACGCCGTCGCCGACCATCGCGACGGCGCGGCCCTCGCCCTGCAGCCGCTTCACCACGTCGACCTTGTCGCCGGGCAGCACCTCGGCGTACACGTCGGCATCGTCGATGCCGACCTGGGCGGCTACCGTACGGGCGACGCGATCGTTGTCGCCGGTCAGCAGGATCGGGCGCAGCCCCAGGGCGCGCAGCTCCGCGATGGCCTGCGCGGAGCTCTCCTTGACCCGGTCCTCGACGACGAGCACGCCTCGGGCCCGGCCGTCCCAGCCGACCGCGATGGCGGTCTGGCCGCGACCCTGCGCCTCCTCGAACGCCGCCTGGAGGTCGGCGGTGAGGTGCTGCGACCACTCCGCGAGCAGCCGCGGGCGACCGACCAGGACGGCGTGCCCCTCCACGATGCCCTGGACTCCGAGACCCTCGACGTTGCCGAAGTCCTCGGGCGCCACCAGCGCGCCCGACGCCGTGCGGGCGGCATCGGCGATCGCCCGGGCGATCGGATGCTCCGAGGCGTCCTCGAGCGCGCCGGCCAGCCGGAGCACCTCCGAGGCGTCCTCGCCGGCAGCGATCACGGTCGCGACGAGCGTCATCTCGCCGGTCGTCACCGTGCCGGTCTTGTCCAGCACGACGGTGTCGACCTTATGGGTCTGCTCGAGGACCTCGGGGCCCTTGATCAGGATGCCGAGCTGCGCGCCCCGACCGGTGCCGACCATCAGCGCGGTCGGCGTGGCCAGTCCCAGCGCGCACGGGCAGGCGATGATCAGGACGGCCACGGTCGCGGTCAGCGCCGCAGCCATGCCCTCGCCGCGTGCCAGCCAGAAGGCGAAGGTGGCCAACGCGATCACGATGACGACAGGCACGAAGATGCCGGAGATCCGGTCGGCCAGCCGCTGCACGGCGGCCTTCCCGGTCTGGGCGTCCTCGACCAGCCGCGCCATCTGGGCGAGCTGGGTGTCGGCCCCGACGCGGGTGGCGCGTACGACCAGCCGGCCGCTCGCGTTGACGCATCCGCCGACGACGGCGTCCCCGACGGACACGTCCACCGGCACGGACTCGCCGGTCAGCATCGAGGCGTCGACCGCAGAGGTGCCCTCCTCGACGGCGCCGTCGGTCGCGATCTTCTCGCCCGGGCGGACGACGAAGCGGTCACCCACGGCCAGTTCGGCCACCGGGATCCGGACCTCGGCACCGGAGCGCAGCACGGCCACGTCGCGTGCGCCCAGGTCGAGCAGGGCGCGCAGCGCCGCCCCGGCGTTCCGCTTGGAGCGGTGCTCGAGGTAGCGACCGAGAAGGATGAACGTGACGACGCCGGCGGCGGCCTCGAGGTAGATGTCGGAGGCGCCGTGGGTCCGCTCCAGCGTCAGGGAGAAGCCATGCCGCATGCCGGGCATGCCCGCGTCACCCCAGAAGAGCGCGTAGACCGACCAGAGGAAGGCGGCGCCGGTGCCGAGCGAGACCAGGGTGTCCATCGTCGCGGCGCCGTGACGCAGGTTGGTCCAGGTCGCCCGGTGGAAGGGAAGTCCGCCCCACACCACGACCGGCGCGGCCAGCGTCAGCGAGAGCCACTGCCAGTTGGTGAACTGCCAGGCCGGCACCATCGCCAGCGCGACGACCGGCACCGACAGCAGCGCCGAGACGATCAGGCGGGTACGGAGCGCGGCGAGGGCCACGTCCTCCGGCGGCGCCACGGCGTCGTCGGCGCGATCCGCGATCGGCGGTGCGGGCAGCGCCGCCCCGTACCCGGCCTGCTCGACGGTGGCGATCAGGTCGTCGGTGCTGACGCCGTCCGCGTAGGTCACCCTCGCCTTCTCGGTGGCGTAGTTGACCGTCGCAGTGACACCGTCGAGCTTGTTGAGCTTGCGCTCGATCCGGTTGGCGCAGGACGCGCAGGTCATCCCGGTGAGCGTGAGCTCGACCTGCGAGTCGCTTGCCGGATTCGTCGTCACCTCGGTGCTCATGACGGGCTCACGCCAGCTGGTAGCCGGCCTCCTCGACGGCGGCCCTCACGGCCGACTCGTCGAGAGGCTCGGCACTCGTGACGGTCACCGCACCCGTGGCCAGGTCGACCTCGACGTCGCTGACGCCGGCGAGCTCCTGCACCTCCTCGGTGACGGATGCGACGCAGTGGCCGCAGGTCATGCCGGTGACGGTGAAGGTCTGCGTGGTGCTCATGGTCGGATTCCTCTCAGGGGGCGTACGGGTCAGGAGCGGACCAGGCGGGCGATGGCGGCAGAGGCCTCCTTGAGCTTGAGCTCGGCCTCCTCACCGCCTTCGCGGACGGCGTTCACGACACAGTGCGCGATGTGCTCGTCGAGCAGCCCGAGCGCGACCGACTCGAGCGCCTTCGTCATCGCGGAGACCTGGGTGAGGATGTCGATGCAGTACTGCTCCTCCTCCACCATCCGCTGCAGACCGCGCGCCTGCCCCTCGATGCGGCGCAGCCGCTTGAGGTAGTCGTCCTTGGTGCCGTTCGCGATGTAGCTGTGCGCCATGACCGCCCCTTCCTGGTTCTCCTTTCCCAACACGGTACCCCCTGGGGGTATTCCGCGCCAGTGCTCGCTCCGAGCGGCGACCGCTCAGTACGCGACGGCGAACCGCACGCGCCGATGAGCCGGCGCGACCACCTCGTCGACGACGGCGAGACCGAAGTCGGCCCCGGAGATGAAGGACTCCCCCGCCGCATCGCTCAGCAGCACGTCCCCACCAGCGCGGTAGCTGCCGGTCGCCTCCCCGGGCGCATAGGCGCCGAAGCCTGCGGCCGGGCTCACGTAGAACCAGTCCAGGGAGGAGTCCGACGCCTGCAGGTCTGCGAGCACCGCGGTCAGCTCGAGCGCCTCGCCCTTGAACTCGGCCGGGAACCCCTCGGTGTCCACCAGCCGCGGCCCCCCGTCAGCCACCTGCAGCGAGCCTGCGCCCCCGACCACACCGAGGCGTACGCCCTTCTTCGCAGCCTCGTCGGCGATCGCGCCGTACAGCTCCCGCAGCCGGCCCGGAGCACCGAGGTCCCCACGCGGGGCGAGGGTGGCGATCACGGCGTCGGCCCCCTCCAGCGCCGAGCCCAGGACCGCAGCATCGGTGAGGTCGCCGGTGCGGTACTCGACGCCCGCGATCGGCGACTGAGGCAGGGAGCGGCTGTAGCTGACGGCGCGGAGTCCGCGGGCCGCCGCGGCGGCGAGGATGTTGCCTCCGGCGTATCCGGTTCCGCCCAGAACGATCAAAGTAGTCATATAGTCACCGTAGGAGAGTCAGTCACTTTCCGTAAGTAGGCACTTTGCCGTGCCCCACGCACCCCGAGGTAACCGCCGTGACCCACCCCGCCTGGGACCCGTACGTCCGCGACTGTCCGACCCGCCAGGTCCTCGATCGCATCGGCGACCGCTGGACGGTGCTGGTCATCGGGGCCGTGAGCGACGGCCCTACCCGGTTCTCCGAGATCGCCCGCCGGGTGCAGGGCATCTCCCAGAAGATGCTCACCCAGACGCTGCGCGCCCTGGAGAGCGACGGCTTGGTGACGCGCACCGTCCATCCCGAGATCCCGCCGCGCGTGGAGTACGAGCTGACCGACCTCGGCCACTCGCTGCGCGTGCCCCTGCGAGCGCTCGAGGAGTGGGCGACCACCCACATCGAGCAGATCCTCGCCGCCCGATCCGCCTGAGCGCGCTCAGGTGGCCGTGTCGAACATCGCGGCCAGCGCGGCGTCCGAGGCGCGCAGCGCGTCCCGGTCGTACGTCACCCCGCTGGCGAGGAGCTCGTCGGCACCGGTGCGCTCGACCAGCTCCGCGATCCGGGAGGCGACCGACGTCGGCGTGCCGGCGATCGTCCGCGCCTGAGCGGCGGCGACCTGCTCCAGGACCCGTGACCCGAGCGCAGGGGCGCCGAGCTGGTCCTTGATCCGACCGATCGGCTCCAGCGGCGCGAAGGAGCCGGTCTGCCGGCTGCGGGCCGTCGCCCACGCCTCCGGGAGCGCCAGGTCACGGGCCTCGTCCTCGGTGTCGGCGACGAGCACATCGGCGGCCAGCACCACCCGTGGAGCCCCGTCGCCGGTGAAGCCCGCGCGGTAGGAGCGCAGCACGTCGTCGAGCCCTGGCTCGGCGAGAATCGGGCCGCCGATCACGACGGACAGCCCGAGCGCCGCGGCGATCTCGACGCCACGGCCGGTGGCGAGCAGGAACAGCGGGATCGGAGCGGCGGCGACCGGGCGGGCGGTGACCGGGGCCGTGCGGTCCAGGTAGCTCGCCAGCTCCCGGACGTCGTCGGCGAAGGTGTCCGGGCCCTCGGCGTCGTGCCGCAGCGCCCGCCGGACGGGCGCGGTGAAGCCGAGCGAGCGGCCGAGCCCCAGGTCGATCCGACCCGGGTGCAGCGCGGCCAGCATCAGGAACTGCTCGGCGACGACGAGGGGCTGGTGGTTCGGCAGCATCACCCCGCCGGAGCCCAGCCTGATCGTGGAGGTCGCGGCGCCGATCGCGGCGAGGAGGACGGCCGGCGCACCCGACGCGATGCCCGGCACCGCGTGATGCTCAGCCACCCAGAACCGGTGATACCCCAGCCGCTCGGCATCCTGCGCCCGCTCCACCGTGTGCCGCAGCGCCTCGCCGTCCGCGAAGCCGTCGCGCGTACGCGACCGGTCGAGGAGGGACAGAGTGACCACGTGGGCACAACGCGTGGGCGCGTCACGTGTTCCCGGACCGGTGTGGGCGCGTGGGGGCCGGTGGGGCTCAGCGGCGCACGCGGTGGCGCTGCAGCAGGACGCCGGAGGCGCAGGTGCGGCTCTCGACGAGCTCGAGATCGACCTGGGGACCACCCGGGGCGAAGTACGGCGTGCCTCCGCCGAGGAGGGTCGGGTGGATGCGCGGGGCGTACTCGTCGATCAGGCCGAGCGCCGCCGCCTCGTGGGCGAGCTCGGGGCCACCGATCGCGATGTCACCGTCGCCGCCCTCGGCGCCCTCGCGCAGGGCGACGATCTCCTCGGCGAGCGGTCGCGTCGCGAGCCGGGTGTTGCTGCCCTCGACCGAGGTGAGCGAGCGGGAGAAGACGACCTTCGGCAGCGCCTGCCACACCAGGGCGAACTCGCGCTCGGCGTCGTCGAGCTCCGGGTTCTCCTCGGCGCCCTCCCAGAACAGCATCGTCTCGTAGAGCCGCCGGCCCAGGAGGTGGACGCTCAGCCCGCGCACCTGCTGGAGCGCGTGGTCGAAGACCTCCTCGTCGGGCACACTCCAGTCGAAGCGCCCGTCCGGCCCCATGGCGTAGCCGTCGAGTGAGACACCCATCGCGTAGGTCAACCGCCGCATGACTCGATCATGCCGCAGGCGCGGGTCCGTGCGGAACGGCTGCAGCGAGCTGCTCTGTCAGCTCTTCGCGAGATCCTGGGCGAACATGACGAGGATGCCGCTCGGACCGCGCAGATAGGTGAGCTTGTAGACGTCCTCGTACGTCGCGACGCCGCGCAGCGGGTGGCAGCCATGCCGGGCGGCGATCGCCAGTGCCTCCTCGATGTCGTCGACCTGGAACGCGACCCGATGCATCCCGATCTCGTGCGGGCGCGTCGGCTCGGTTTCGATCGCGTCGGGATGGAGGTACTCGAAGAGCTCGAGGCGGCCCTCGCCGTCGGGCGTCTGCAGCATCGCGATCCGGGCGTGGTTGCCATCGAGACCGACCGCGGTGTCGGCCCACTCCCCGCTCACCTCGGCCCGGCCCAGGACGGGCAGGCCGAGGTCGGTGAAGAACGCGATCGTGGCGTCGAGGTCGCGCACGGCGATGCCGACGTTCTCGAGCTTGATGGGCATGGTCCCACCGTAAGACAGGCAGTCGATACCGTTCCGTGACGGCATCCGCACCGCTCCCGGGAGGGCCCGATGGGCAAGGCGTACAACATCATGTCCGCGACGTGCGTCAGCCGCGTCGTACTGCACCGGATCGGCGCGCGCTGGACGGTCTTCATCGTCAACGCTCTCGAGGCCGGGCCGATGCGCTTCACCCAGCTCAAGGCGCACATCCGCGGCATCACCCCCAAGGCGCTCACCGAGACCCTGCGCGCCCTGGAGACTGACGGGCTGATCAGCCGCACCGATCTGGGCGGCAACCCGCCCCACGTCGAGTACGCGCTCACCGACCTGGGCCGCTCGCTCCTCGTCCCGCTGCGCGCGGTGCGCCAGTGGGCCGAGACCCACGTCCCTGAGATCACCGCAGCGCGCGAGCGGGCGGCGTCCCGCTAGCCCGCGGCGGCTGCTCCGCCGTTCCGCACTCACCCGCTCTTTACCTTGACGGGGTGCGCCATGGTTCGGTTCCATACCGGTATAGCACCGGAGGAGGCCACGGCGAGACGTTCGGCGGACCCGGGCATCGACGCCCAGGAGACATGGCGTCTCCCGTGTCTCGAGAACCGGTCCTTCGCCGATCTGAGGTCCGGCGCTCAGACCGGCCGGGTCATGAACGTGCTGTGCGGGTCGGGCCGATAGCTCCCGAAGGGCTCGCACTCGACGAAGCCGTGCTTGGCATAGAGCGCGCGGGCCGGGGCGAAGAAGTCCGCGCTGCCGGTCTCGAGCGAGAGCCGCTCGACGCCGCGCTCGCGGGCGTCGGCGAGGACGTGGCGCAGCAACGCCGTCGCGATCCCGGCGCCGCGATGCGCCGGGTCGGTCCGCATGCTCTTCAGCTCCTCGTGGGCACGGTCCAGTGCCGAGAGCGCTGCCGTGCCGACCAGTCGACCGCCGGTCGTGGCCGTCCACAGCCGTACGCCGGGTCGCTGCAGCGCAGCGATGTCGAGGGCATGGCGGCTGTCTTCCGGGGCGGTCGGGGCCAGGTCGTCCAGGTGGGCCTGGAGGAAGGCGCGCAGGCCCTCGTTCTCGAAGTCGGCGCGCTCGATCTCCAGGACGTGGCTCATGGGGCCATCGTTCCAGGGTCCGGGTGGCGGCCGTCCACGACGCTCCCGCCGGACCAGGAAACCCGGTCGCGCCCGGCACCCTACGTCTGGCACTCCCATCCCGACTCCGACGAGCTGTTCCTGGTGGTCGACGGCAGCCTCGACATCCGCCTCCGTACGGGCGACTCGGAGGCGGTCGTGACCCTCGGACCGCACGACCTCTATGTCGTGCCGAAGGGCATCGAGCACTGCCCGGTGTCAGGGACGGGTGCCTCGGTCCTCCTCATCGAGCTTGCCGGGACGCTGAGCACGGGCGACTTCGCCGGTGAGGTGCCCGCACACACCACCTCCACCACGGGGGAGGAAGCCTCCTCGTGACGTCGTTGCGCGCCTGACGCAGGGGCGACGTCCGAGGAGAGCTCAGTCGTGCTGCTCCAGCGGCGTGAGGGGCGCGGCACCCCGCGGCGTGAGCGGCTCGCACGCGTCGATCCGCTCACGCAGCTCGTCGCGCAGTGGCGTCGTGACAGCCTGGATCGCACTCCCGATCAAGCCAGAGACCGCCAACGGGTCAGCGGCTGACCTCGACCGCCGACCTGATCGCCTCGAGGGTCTCGCTCATCCCGGACCGCAGCGTCTGGGTGAAGGACACGTGCCCGCCCAGGAACGCCTCGGTGAGCTCGTGGGACAGGTCGGAGACGCCGTCGGGTGCCTCGCGTCGTTGCGTCAGGCGTACGCCGGCTGCCGTCGGCTCGAGATCGAAGGACCAGATCGCCCAGTTCTCCTCGACCCGGAACGCCATCCTCCGACCCGGCGCCCAGTCGACGATCTCGGCATGCGTGGTCCAGGCGAGCTCGCCCTGCTGGTTGCGGTTGGTGAACTGCGCACCGGGCCCGACGTCGTCGAACCCGCTGCGCAGCCGGGTCGAAGTGACCTGCGGGCTCCACTCGCTCATCCGGCGCACATCGCTGACCAGCTCCCACACGTGAGGGAGGGGCGCGTGGATCTCGACGGTTGCCTCGAGGATGGGTACGGCGTGCATCAGGCGCCGCCGATCCTGCCGAGGCGGCCTTCCGCCTCGACGCGTTCCTCGAGGCCGGCAACAACCGGCGTGGCCTCTTCTGGGACGACGCCGAGCTGGACCGTGCTCGAGACCTCGCTCGCGAGCTCATCGACAAGACCTGAGTCCCGGTCCGCCGGTAGCGTCGCCGGGGTGACGACGATCGCCGCCTTCTCCGACGTACACGGCAACACTCCGGCCCTGCGGGCCGTGCTCGACGCGATCGCCGACCTCGGGTCCGACATCATCGTCAACCTCGGGGACATCGCCTCCGGCGGCGTCGATCCGCGGGGGACCCTGGACGTGCTGCGCGCCCGTACGGACATCGTCACGGTGAAGGGGAACCACGAGCGACAGCTGCTGACCCGGCCACGCGCGTCGATGAGCCGCTCGGACCAGCTGGCCTACGACGTCCTGGGCGACGATGACCGCGCCTGGCTCGACGCCCTGCCGACGCGGTCGGAGCCGACCGACGGGGTGCTGGCCTTCCACGGCAGTCCGTCCGACGACCTGTGCTACCTCCTCGAGACGGTCGACGTCACGGCCGCGAACGCACTGCGCGAGGCGACCGACGCGGAGGTGCTGGAGCGGCTCGGCGACGACGCCGGTCGCTTCCGACTGCACCTGTGCGGTCACACCCATCTCCAGCGGACCAGGGCGCTCCCCGGCGGGGCGCTGGTCGTCAATCCCGGCAGCGTCGGCTGGCCCGCCTACACGGACGATCATCCGGCACCGCACGCCGTCGAGGCCGGTACGCCCCACGCCCGTTTCAGCACCGCCACCCGTCGGGACGACGGCGCCTGGACGGTGAGCGAGCACGCGATCGCGTACGACGTCGACGAGGCCGTCGCGCTCGCCGAGAGCAACCAGCGCCCCGATGTCGCGTACGCGCTGCGCACCGGGCTCGTCGCCCGGCAGTAGCCGCTACCGCGCAGCGATCAGTGGCTGCGCCCGACGTGCGTACAGATGCAGACCTTGTTGCCCTGCGCGTCCGCGAGCACGACGAACCGCGGCGCGTCCGTGTCGCTGACGACACGGCCGCCCGCAGCCACGGCCGCGTCGATCCGCTCCTGGGCGATCTCGGGCGGCACCCGCAGGTCGTAGTGGAAGCGCTGCTTCGGCTCCTCGTGCGGATCGGTGTCCTGGAACCACAATGAGGGCATCACGCCGTACGGGTCGATGAGCGCGTCCTCGTCCTCCGGGTCGTCGACCAGCGCGAGGGCGGCCTTCCAGAACTCCCGGATCTCCTCGCGGTCGGCCGTGTCGAGACCGATCTCGGCCCGCTGCAGCGAGGCGGTCTCGGCCACCACGCCGAGCTCGGCCGCGAACCCACTGATCCGGCGCGCGAGATCGACGTCGCGCTGCGTCTTGCCGCCGACGTCGTGGCTGGTCAGGAGCACGTGCACCGCCGGGTAGGTCAGCGTCACGTCGGGATGATGGTCGGCCTCCTCGGCCGCCGCGCCGATCATGTCCACGAGCCTCAACCCGGTCGCGAAGTCGCCCGTACGGAAGCGCGCCTCCAGGGCGCGATACATCGAGCGCCAGTCCGGCAGGTCCATCTCGCTGATCTGGTCACCGCTGAGCAGAGCCTTCGGGTCCATGCCTCCACCATGCCACCGCCCGGGTCTGCTGACGAGGGGTCTCAGGCCTGTCGCCGACCGGGTCGGCGTGGCTGGTCCGCACCGAGGTGAGTCTTCCCGAGTGCCGCTGCGCGACGGTCACGGTGATCTCCGGATCGGTGCCGGCCTGGGGCCGCGCGCTCGCCATCGGCGCCGCCTTCGCCGCGGCGGCCGCGGTGATCGCGTGGGCGCCGGCCGAGTCGTCGTACGTCGTGGTCACCGTCGGGGACACGGTCCGGGTCCTCACCGTCGGCGCCGTGCCCGCGAGGCTCGCGGAGCTGGCCCCGGCGACGGCCGCCGCTGGCGTCCTGCCGCCGGTCCGCGCGTTCAGGACGGGCGCGGCCGGCTGAGCCGCTCGCCCGTGGCGCGGCACCACTCGTCGAGGAGGCGGAGGTAGCCGTGGGCGAAGCCGGTCTCGGCCACCTCGAGGCGGTGGTCGGCGCCGGCGAGGACGACGACCCGCTGCGGGCGCCTCGCCTCCTCGGCGGAGCGCTCGTAGCGCGCGACGCTGGCCCGCACCGGCACCAGCGGGTCGGCCCCGCCGAGGACCACGAGCGTCGGGGTCCTCAGGCGGCGCAGGTCGTCGTCCGGGTCGTAGTCCGCCCAGACGCGCAGCTGCTCCCAGGTCTCGCCGGTCAGCTCGAATCCGCCCAAGGCGGCCTCGTACCAGGGCTCCGCCCGGAACGAGGCGAGCACGCGCGTCCCGCGCTCGAGCGGCACGTCGGCGCGCGCCGCCGTGACCAGGTCGCGGTACAGCCGGGCGGCGCTCTCCTCGCCCGCCCCGGCGGCGACGAGCGCGAAGCGCTCGGCCTCCAGGAACGAGACGCCCGGGCACGAGTTGAGGATGAGGCGGTGCACGTCCACGCCGCGCACACAGCAGCGGAGGGCCACCCATCCGCCCTCGCTGTGCCCCAGCATGGCGACCCGCTGGGCATCGACCCGCGGATGGCTGCGGAGCACGGCGACAGCCGCGGCCGCGTCGTCGGCGAGATCGTCGACCGTCGCGCTCGACCACGCGCCGGTCGACCTGCCGGCGCCGCGCTTGTCGTACGCCAGCACCGCTGTCCCCGCCCCGACCAGGTGGTCCCGCAACGCGTCGAGGAACCCCCCGCTGTGCCGGTCGGCCGGGCCCGAGCCGCCGACCAGCACCAGGCCCGGGACGACTCCCGTCCCGGGCGGGCACGAGATGGTCGCGCTCAGCGACACCCCCGCACTCGCGAACTCCACCTCCTGCGCCATCGCAGCAGCCTCGCACGATCGGCCCGTGACCGGCACCGTACGCCGGCAGCGAACGTGCTTCCCCCGGCTCGACGACCAGTCCTACGGTGGCGGGATGGGCGACGTCATCCCGCTTCCCGTTCGCACCCCTCGGCCCGGTCCGGTCGAGAGCCCGCCGCTGTGGCGCGAGGCGATCGGGCGAGAGCTGCGCGACGAGCGCGCCGCGCAGCGCCGCACGCTTGCCGATGTGGCGGAGGACGCCGGGGTCTCGACGCAGTACCTCTCGGAGATCGAGCGGGGCCGCAAGGAGCCGAGCTCGGAGGTGATCGAGGCGGTCGGCGGCGCACTGGGGCTGCGGCTGGTGGACCTCACGACCCGGGTGTCGCGGCGCCTGATCGGCGCGCGGCCCAGCGGTCCGCTCGCGCTCGCCGCCTGAGCCGTCACGCCCGGACGAGAAGCTTGCGGCTGTCGAGCACGGCGTCCACCACGCCGTACTCGAGCGCGGCCGCCGCGCTCAGGACGAGGTCGCGCTCGGTGTCGGCGCGCACCTGGGCGCTGCTGCGCCCGGTGTGCAGGGCGAGCAGGTCGACCAGCTCGCTGCGCACCCGCGCGACCTCCTTGGCCTCGAGCTGCAGGTCCGGGAGGGTTGCGCGGGGCGTACCGCTCGACGGCTGGTCGAGCACGATGCGCGCGTGCGGCAGGACGGTGCGGCGACCCGGCTCGCCGGCGGCGAGGAGCACTGCGGCCGTGCTCGCGGCCTGTCCGACGCAGGTCGTCGCGACAGGAGCGCGGATGAACTGCATGGTGTCGTAGATCGCGAGCATCGCGGTCGGGTCGCCGCCGGGACTGTGGAGGTAGAGGTTGATCTCGCTGTCGGGACCCTCGGACTCGAGGTGCAGCAGCTGCGCGATGACGACGTTGGCGACGCCGTCGTCGATGGGCGTGCCGACGTAGACGATGCGCTCGCTCAGCAGACGGCTGAAGACGTCGGCGACGCGCTCGCCGCTCCGCGTCCTCTCGATGACCGACGGGACCAGGTAGCTGCTCATCGCGCGCTCGCCTCGACCTCGGGTGCACCGGCCATGCTCGCGATCCCGAATCCCGCCCGGCGGCTCGGCGCGAGCGACGCGGCCTCGACGAGCACCGCATCGGCCAGCCCGTACGCCACCGCCTCCTGCGCGGTGAACCACTTGTCGCGCAGCGAGTCCCGCTCGACCCGCTCGAGGGGCTGTCCGGTCTGCTCGGCGGTGATGGCCAGCATCCGCCGGTTGACCCGATCGAGGCGCTCGGCCTGGATCTCGATGTCGCTGGCCGTCCCGCCGAAGCCGGCCGAGCCCTGGTGGAGCAGGACCTCGGCGTGGGGCAGGACGAAGCGCTTGCCGGGTGCGCCGGCGGTCAGCAGGAACTGGCCCATGCTCGCCGCGAAGCCCATGGCGAGCGTGGACACGTCGTTGGGGATCAGGCGCATGGTGTCGAAGATGGCCATGCCGGCGGTCACCGAGCCACCGGGTGAGTTGATGTAGAGGCTGATGTCCTGGCGGGGATCGGCGGCGCTGAGCAGCAACAGCTGGGCGCAGATCCGGTTCGCGATCGGGTCGTCGACCTCCTGCCCCAGGACGATGATGCGCTGCTGCTGGAGCTGGGCGTCGAGGCTGTCGTGGAGGGGGCCTAGGGCCCGGTCGGTCTGGGTCATGCCCCGAGCCTCGCCGCCGCCGCGGGCGATCCCCAAGGACTTCTGCCGCAGGCGGATCTGCCCTCAGCAGCAGGCCGAGCACGAGGCTACGGTGGGACGGTGACGACCTTCGCGCTGCTCGCGGGTGCGGGCGGCGACGCCAGCCACCTCTACAGCCGGGTGGTGCCGCTGCTCCGGGCTGGAAACCATGAGGCGCTCGCGATCGACCTCCCCGCCGACGATGAGGCCGCGGGCCTCCCGGCGTACGCGGACATCGTGGTCCAGGCGCTCGCCGGCCGTACGGACGTCGTGCTCGTCGCGCACTCGCTGAGCGGGTTCACCGCGCCGCTGGTGATGGAGCGGACGCCCCTGCGCGCACTCGTGTTCCTCAACGCGATGGTCCCCAGGCCCGGCGAGCGGGCCGCTGAGTGGTGGGACAACACCGGCGTGAGCGCGGCCCGCGAGGCCCAGGCCGATCGCGGCGGTTATCCGCGCGAGGTGGACCTCGAGACCTACTTCACCCATGACGTCGATCCGGCGATCGCCGCGGAGGGGGCCGCGACGCGGACGCAACGAGACGCAGGCCGCGTTCGTGTCCGCCTGCGACTTCGGCGGCTGGCCTGACATCACCATGCGCGCGGCTGCGGGCAAGGACGACCGGTTCTTCCCGTTCGGCTTCCAGCAACGGCTGGCCCGCGATCGGCTCGGCATCGACCCCGACCCGCTCCCCGGCGGACACCTGCTCCCGCTGTCGCAACCGCAGGCGTTCGTGTCGTACCTGCTTCTATAGCGGCGTTATAGGGGCGGCATCAGGACGGTGAACGCGTTGCCGTCCGGGTCCAGGAACCGTCCTCCCCCGAGGTCGCCAGCACCCAGTTCGAGCAGTCGCGCCAGGTCGGCGGGGCCTTCTGCGGCGAGCTCGAAGGCGATGCGCTCGCGCGTCTCCCGTGCCATCAACGGCGGCCCGCTCCAGGTGAGCTTCGACCCGCCGGACGGCGACTGGATGGCGGTCTCCTCCCCCTCGTCCCAGACCAGGGGCCACGCCAGAACCCGGCTCCAGAAGACGCCCAGATCGTGGGTGCCGTCGCAGTTGACCGCCCCGATGCGGCCGGTGCCAGCCAGGAACCGATTCCCCGGGGCGATCACACACAGCTCGTTGCCTTCGGGATCCGCGAGCACGACGTGGGTCTCGTTCGGACCCTGGCCGACATCCACGTGGCGGCCGCCGAGCCGAAGCACCGTCGCGACCTGGGACTGCTGGTCCTCCAGCGACGTGCTCGTGAGGTCGAGGTGGATCCGCCCCTGCGATGCCTTGGGCCGGTCCGTCGGGACGAACCGAAGGGCGAAGCCGGGGACGTCGACCGTCGCACCGTGGACCGGGGCGTCGAGCACCTCCCCCCAGAACGGGGCCTGCGCCTCAGGGTCGAGCGCGAGCCAGCACAGCGCGCTGAGAGTGATCGCCACGCCATCGAGCCAACCTCATCGCTCGCGACCGGGCAACGGAGTTCTCGATCGTCAGGATGCGTCGGCGACGTTGTCGAGATGCAACGAAGATCGACGGGGCTCCCGCGGTGAACTTTGACGAAACAGCCGCGCTCGCCGCTGGTCGTCAAAGTGGGTGCTGGCAGCCAGCGCGGTTCAGGTCGATCCGTTGTCCCGTACCGAGATACGCTGCTGGCTAGCTCAACGTCCGGTCGGCCGGGGTCGAACTACGCGACAACCATGTCAGCCTGACTACTGATTCGCGACCTCAGTCGCGTCCCAATAGCCGCCCAGCCAGCCAGGCATGCGGCAAGAATGCAGGCATGAACGGGCGGACCTTCAGCGACCTAGCTGTGATGTCCAGTCAGGTTGTTCAAGCGGCTGATGGGTGGGAGGCCTCCGGCTGCTGA
>NZ_JAIWOY010000015.1 GCF_020216525.1 Nocardioides nematodiphilus
GGAGACCGCCGGGCGTCACCTGAAGAAGGTCGTCCTCGAGCTGGGTGGGTCGGATCCGTACATTATCTTGGACACCGACGACGTCGAGGACGCCGCCCAGACCGCGTGGGCCACCCGGATGGAGAACACCGGCCAGGCCTGCAACTCCAACAAGCGGATGATCGTGATGGACGAGGTCTACGACGACTTCGTCGCCGCGCTGACCAAGCGCGCCGCCGCGATGCGCCCGCGCCAGCCCGGTGAGGACGCCGACGACACCTACTCCCCGATGGTCTCGCGCAAGGCCGCCGAGGCCCTGGCCGCGCAGGTCCAAGACGCCGTCGAGAAGGGTGCGACCCTGCACGCCGGCGGGACCCTGGGCGAGGGCGCCTACTTCGCCCCCGCGGTCCTGACCGGGGTCACCCCCGAGATGCGGGCCTACTCCGAGGAGCTGTTCGGACCGGTCGCGGTGGTCTACCGGGTGTCCAGCGACGAGGAGGCCGTGGAGCTGGCCAACGGCGTCGAGTTCGGCCTGGGCGGTGCGGTGTTCTCCACCGACGAGTCCCGCGCAATCGCGGTCGCCGGCCAGCTCGAGGTCGGCATGGCCAACGTCAACACCCCCGCCGGGGAAGGCGCCGACCTGCCCTTCGGCGGCACCAAGCGCTCCGGCTTCGGCCGCGAGCTCGGCCCCCTGGGCATCGACGAGTTCCTCAACAAGCGCCTCTTCTACGTCCAGCAGTGACGCGCAGCGTCAGTCCGCCTCCGGACGCGACATCCGGAGCCAGGGACGCTCGAGACTGAACGCCCGACCGGTCAGAACGGTGGGCTGCAGTTCGACGACGTCGTACTTCTCGTTGCCGACCCAGGGACGCAACGGGACGAGCTCCGCGCGGTGGGCCTCGTCCTCCTCCAGGAGGCGGGCCCGCCCGCGGACGATGACGCTGCGGGCCTCGTCGTCGCTGAACTCGTCCACCTCGAAGGCGACCGGCGACCCCAGCACGACGGCCAGCAGCTTCTCACCGGGCGCAGTGCGGAAGAGCAGCGTCCGTCCGTCGACCGCATAGTTGATCGGGACGATGTGCACCTCGTCGTCGAGCCGGAAGCCCAGCCGGCCGAGCTCATGGGTCTTCAGGAACGCCCAGCACTCGTCGTCATCGAGGCGGTGCACGCGGTCGTCGTACGTCTCTTCCATGCTGACCTCCATCGGACCAGGACCTTCGTACACCGTAATGCGTCGACAGCGGGGGAGTAAGGGCCAAAGGCCCGGGCATCGCGTCGTTCGCTGGGCGCCGATGCGTGGGACGATGCCTCATGACCTACGACCTGGGCCGTACACGGCACAGCGCCCATCCCGCGATCCAGGCAGTGCGCGCGGCGCGCGCTGCGGACGTACAGCTCCGGCTGGCCGATGCAATCACCCGATTCGCCGGCTCGATGCAGTTCGTCTACGTCCACGTCGTGCTGTTCGCGGCCTGGATGGTGTGGATGGAGCACAACCCCTGGCCGACGCTGACGCTCGTGGTGTCGCTCGAGGCCATCTTCTTGTCGACATTCGTGATGATCGGCCAGAACCGCCAAGCGGAGGTCGCCGCGGCGAAGGCCGACCACGACTTCGTCGAGCAGGAGCTGGAGCTGAAGACGAACACGGAACTGACCCGGGCCATCCACCACCTGACCACCGAGCTCCACCGCCGCCTCATCGACGAGCCCACGACCCCGGCTGAGGACCAGAGCCGGTAGCGCGTCGCCTCGGGAGACGAGAATCGCTCCGCGCGCCCGTTGCGTGAAGCGGGCGGCGGAGCGACGTCGATGTACTCCGTTACCCGCTGTCCGCGCGTCCATGCGCGATCACACCACCATTTTCAGGGATCCGGTCGCGAAGCGCCGGACGAGCGCGCATGTGTGCCGCGCCACCGGGTATTCCGGAGGGATGAACGCACCGCCTTCTCGGCTGGCCGAGCTCGGTGCGGGGCCCGGTGCACCGGACACCGGCCTCCTCACGGTCGCCTCGGTGCCTGCCTCTCACGTGTACGTACGCCACATCGCCGCCGAGCGACCCGACGGTGTCGTGCGGCTCCCGGACCCCGACCCCGACTCGCCGCAGCGCTCGACGGAGCAGCGATGGTGGCCGCCGGTCATGCTCGATCCCCACTGGATCGAGACCCACGACTTCGACGTCTTCCACGTCCAGTTCGGCTTCGACGCCTGGACGCCGAACGACCTGCGCCAGATCGTGGACGCCGTGCACGCGCGTGGTCGTGCGTTCGTCTACACGGCGCACGACCTGCGCAACCCCCATCACGACACCCGGGACCTGCACGATGCGCAGCTGGCCGTCCTGATGGAGCGCGCCGACGCGGTGGTGACGCTGACGCCCGGTGCCGCCGACGAGATCGCGTCGCGGTGGGGCGTCACGCCGATCGTTCTGCCCCATCCGCACGTCGTGGACGTCGAGACGATGGCGCGCCACGCGTCGACCGAGGCGTCCGCCGGGTCGTCTGGCGGGTCGGCGCCGTTCCGGGTCGGCCTGCACGTGAAGAGCCTGCGAGCGAGCATGGATCCGCTGGCCATCCTGCCCGCGCTGGTCGAGGCCGTGCGCCTGCTCCCGGACGCCGTGCTGCAGGTCAACGGTCACTGCGACGTCCTGCAGCCCGACGGTGCCCGCTACGACGCGGCCCTCTCGTCCTTCCTGCGGGACGCGCACGAGCGCGGTGAGCTCGAGCTCCGGGTCCACGACTTCCTCAGCGACGCCGATCTGTGGAGGTACCTGGCCTCCCTCGACGCCTCGGTGCTGCCGTACCGCTTCGGGACGCACTCGGGGTGGCTGGAGGCGTGCCTTGACCTCGGCACCGCGGTCGTCGCGCCGACGTGCGGCTACTACGCCGACCAGGGCCCGGTGCACTCGTACGTCCTCGACGAGAACCGGTTCGAGCCGGCGAGCCTGATCGATGCGGTGCACGCGGCGTACGACGTCGGCCCACAGCCCGCCCTCACGGTCGAGGAGCGCCGTGGGCAGCGCGCGACGGTGGCGGCGGCGCACCGCACTCTCTACCGGTCGCTGACATGAGCCGGCCCCTCAACGTCTGCCTCGTCGCATCGTCGAGGTTCCCGGTGAAGGAACCGTTCGTGGGTGGCCTGGAGGCCCACACCTACGCGCTGGCCGACGCGCTGGTGCGCCGCGGGCACCACGTCAGCCTGTTCGCAGCGCCGGGATCCGATCCTGCGCTGCGCGCCACCGAGCTGCCTCGGTCCACCTTCTCGGTCAGTCCCGCGGCGCGTGCCGACATCGGTGCCGGCCCGGAGGCGTGGATGGAGGAGCACCACGCCTACCTCGACCTCATGCTCGGCATCGCCCGGGGCCGGTACGGACCCTTCGACGTCGTGCACAACAACAGCCTGCACCACCTGCCGATCGCCATGAGCGAGGCGATCGACGTGCCGGTCGTGACGACGCTGCACACCCCGCCCGTGCCGTGGCTGGAGTCCGCCGTACGGTTCGCGGCGCCGAGCAGTAGCTTCGTCGCGGTGAGCGCCTGCATGGCGCGGGAATGGGCGCACGCCGTCGACGCCCAGGTCGTGCACAACGGCGTCGATCTCGACCGCTGGCGTCCCGGCCCCGGCGGCCGCGGCGCGGTCTGGTCGGGCCGCATCGTGCCCGAGAAGGCGCCGCACGAGGCCTTGGACGCGGCTGCCCGAGCCGGGGTCCCGATCGACCTCGTCGGTCCGCTGCACGACCCGGCGTACTTCGAGCGCGAGATCGTCCCGCGCCTCGGGGACTCCGCGCGCTATCTCGGGCACCTGGACGGGTGGGCGCTGCAACGGCTCCTCGGACAGGCCTCGGTCGCGGTGGTGACGCCGCAGTGGGACGAGCCGTTCGGACTGGTCGCCATCGAGGCGATGGCGTGCGGAACGCCGGTCGCGGCCTACGACCGCGGCGCGCTGCGCGAGATCGTGGACGAGCGGGCCGGCGTGCTGGTGCCGCCTGGGGACATCGACGCGCTGGCTGCGGCACTGGTCGCGGCGGCACGTCGCGACCGCGGGGACACACGCGAGCACGCGGTGCGGCACTTCTCGCTGGAGCGGATGGTGGCGGCCTACGAGGCGATCTACTGCCGCTCCGGGGGATTGGTCGACGCCGCGTGATCGGCTACTACGTCCACCATCACGGACGGGGACATCTCCACCGGGCGCTCGCCCTCGCGAGCGCCGCGACCGAGCCGGTCACGGGTCTCTCGTCGATGCCTCGACCTGCAGGGTGGCCCGGGGACTGGGTCCAGCTGCCACGCGACGACGACCAGGAGTCCCCGCGGGACGTGACGGCCGGCGGGGTCCTGCACTGGGCGCCGCTCGATGATCCGGGGGTACGCGGCCGCTGCGCCGCGCTCTCGGCGTGGCTGGAGCGCGCCCATCCACGCCTCGTGGTGGTCGACGTCTCGGTCGAGACGGCGCTGCTGGTCCGGTTGCACGGTGTCCCGGTCGTATCGGTGGTGATGCCCGGCCGTCGTACGGATGCCGCCCACCTCATGGGCTACCGCGCCTCCTCGGCCCTGGTGGCGTTCTCGTCCGAGCCGGCCGGCCGGCTCGTTCCCGGGCTGCCCACCGACATCGCGGATCGCGTGGTCAGCGTGGGGGCGGTGTCCCGCTTCCGTCCGGTGCCGGAGCGTCCGCGTCCCGCCGGCCACGCCGGGCACGTGGTCGTGCTGGACGGCAACGGCGGGGAGGCGCTGACCGGACTGGACGAGGAGTCACTGCGTCGACTCGCCCCCGGATGGCGCTGGACGGCCGTCGGAGGCACCCGCCGGTGGGTCCGTGACGTGGAGGCTGTGCTGAGGGCGGCCGACGTGGTCGTGACCCGCGCCGGTCAGAGCGGCCTTGCCGACGTCGCCGCTCACCGCGTGCCGGCCATCGTCGTCCCGGGGGAGCGGCCCTTCGACGAGCAGCGGGTGACCGCGGACCTGCTCCGTACCGGCGCGTGGCCGGCGATCGTGCTGCCGCAGTTCCCGCACCAGGGCTGGCCCGAGCTGCTCGATCGGGCGGCACGACTGGACGGACAGCGGTGGGGGTCCTGGTGCGACGGTCGCGCGGCCGAGCGGTTCGCCGCGGTGCTCGCAGGCGTCGGCTCCACCGAGGTGTGGTCGGCGTGACCCGCCGCGCGGCGGTGGTGACCATCGCGCACGGGCGCCACGAGCACCTGCGGCGTCAGATCCGATCGCTGCGTGCCGGAGGACCAGGCGGGGCTACGACGCCGCACGTGGTGGTCGCGATGGCCGACACGGAGCTGCTCGACACACACTGGGGTGAGGACGTCCACGTCGTGGCGATGGAGGCGGATCCGGCTGCGCTACCCCTGGCGGCCGCCCGCAACCTCGGCGCCCGCCGCGCGCTGGATCTCGGCGCGCACACCCTGGTCTTCCTCGACGTGGACTGCCTGGCCGGGCCCGGACTCGTCGCCGGCTATGGGGAGGTCGTGGCCCGGTGGCCCGACACCGTCTGGTCCGGCCCCGTCACCTACCTCCCGAGCGGGCTGGGCGAGACACAGCTGGCCCGGCCGGATCTCCTGGACGCTCCCCATCCGGCTCGTCCCGCGCCGCGGCCCGGCGAGGTCGTGCACGGGGCCGAGCCCCACCTGTTCTGGTCGCTGTCGTTCGGGCTGGATCGCGAGGCGTGGCTACGCAGCGGCGGGTTCTGCGAGCGCTATGTCGGCTACGGAGGAGAGGACACCGACTTCGGCCTCCAGGTCACGGCCTGCGGGCTCGACCTCGGTTGGGTCGGCGACGCGCGTGCCTACCACCAGTACCACCCGACCCAGAACCCGCCGGTCCAGCACCTGCACGACATCCTGCGCAACGGCGCGATCTTCCACGAGCGGTGGGGTCGTTGGCCCATGGAGGGCTGGCTGGAGGCCTTCGAGCGGCAGGGTCTGGTCGAGCGCGTCGGCGACGGCTGGCAGAGGCGCTGTGCGTTGACGCAGCCCTGAGCGGGGATACCGGGTGTGCGCCGTACCTCCGCCGCACCCTAGGAGAGCCCGTGAGCGACCATCCCCGGCTGCTGCAGACCGTCATCGACGCCACCGACATCCGTGCCCTCGCGGAGTTCTACCGCGAGCTCCTCGGGCTGACCTATCGGCCGGGGGACGCACCGCCGGTGGACGGGGCGGACGAGGCCGACTGGCTCGTGCTGACCGACGCGAGCGGCACGCCCCAGCTGGCCTTCCAGCAGGTCGACGACCTGGCGCCGACGACCTGGCCGGACCCTGCGGTCCCGATGCAGCTCCACCTCGACTGCGCGGTCCCCGACATCGCGGCACTGCAGCGCCACCGCGAGCGCGCCGAGAAGCTGGGCGCGACGCTGAGGCTGGACCGGACGAGCGACCCCGACGAGCCGCTCTACGTGCTCGCCGACCCGGCCGGTCACCCCTTCTGCATCTTCGTCGCCCCCTAGTGCGAAGGTCCCTGGAAGAAGCGGGCCGAAAGACTCCGGTGTCAGGGACCCCTCCAGGGGCAGGATGGGCGCATGAGCACCGCGGCCCCGATGGTGATGTTCTCCGCCCGGAGCTACGACCGCGAGTCGTTCGAGACCGCTCCTCGTGACCACCGGGTCGCCGTCGAGGTCCAGTACGTCGATGCCCGGCTGACGGTCGACACCGCGCCGCTCGCCGCGGGCGCGACGGCCGTCTGTGCGTTCGTCAACGACGACCTCGGTGCGCCGGTCCTGGAGCTCCTGGCCGCCGGGGGCACCACGATCGTCGCCCTGCGCAGCGCGGGCTTCAACCACGTCGACCTGGGGGCAGCAGCCCGCCTCGGGCTCACCGTGGTGCGTGTGCCGGCGTACTCGCCGCACGCGGTCGCCGAGCACACGCTGGCGCTCATCCTCGCCCTCAACCGCCACATCCCGCGCGCCTACAACGCGTGCGCGACGGCAACTTCGCCCTCGACGGCCTGGTCGGATCCGACCTCGCCGGCACGACCGCGACCGTCGTCGGCACGGGCCAGATCGGGGCCCTGGTCGCGCGCATGCTGTGGCACCTGCGCTGCCGCGTCCTTGCGGTCGACCCGTGTCCCGACGCAGGCCTCGTCGACCTCGGCATCGAGTACGTCGACCTGGCGGCCGGGCTGGCGCAGGCCGACCTCATCTCCCTCAACTGCCCGCTCACCACGGAGACCACGCACCTCATCGATGCCGAGTCGATCGCCACCCTGCGACCCGGAGTGATGGTGGTGAACACCGGCCGCGGGGCGCTGATAGACGCCACGGCAGCCATCACAGGGCTCACGTCGCACCGGATCGGCTCGCTCGCGCTCGACGTCTACGAGGAGGAGGAGGCCCTCTTCTTCGAGGACCGCAGCGACCAGCTGCTCGACGACGACGTGTTCGCCCGGCTGCTCACCTTGCCCAACGTGATCATCACCGCGCACCAGGCGTTCCTGACCCACGACGCGCTCGCCGCGATCGCCGAGACCACCCTGCGTAACGTCCGCGACGTCGTGTCCGGTCGTCCCTTCGACAACACGATCCGTTGAAAGGCCCGACGACCGATGACTAGTCTCCAAGAGCAAGCCGGCTCAGTCCCATCGATGGCAGGAGTAGCCCGCGTGACGATCAGTGAGCCCATGACGACGGGAGTGTCCGCGGAGCTGGTCCAGCGCCTCGCCCATCCCAGCGACGACGACGTCGCGGCGGTCGACGCCTGGTGGCGTGCAAACAACTACCTCACCGTCGGGCAGATCTACCTGCTCGACAACCCTCTGCTCAAGAAGCCGCTGAGCGCCGAGCACATCAAGCCCCGCCTCCTCGGCCACTGGGGCACGAGCCCGGGCCTCGGATTCATCTACGCGCACGCCTCGCGGCTGATCAAGGAGACCGGCCAGGAGATGGTCTACATGGCCGGCCCCGGCCATGGTGGCCCGACGATGTACGGCGCGGCCTACCTCGAGGGCACGTACACCGAGACCTACCCCGAGGTGACCGTCGACGAGCGCGGGATGCAGCGCCTCTTCCGGCAGTTCTCCGCACCCGGTGGGGTGCCCAGCCACGTCTCCGTCCCGACGCCGGGCTCGATCCATGAGGGCGGCGAGCTCGGCTACGTCCTGGTCCACGCCTTCGGGTCGGTGATGGACAACCCGGACCTGATCACCCTGGCGGTCGTCGGCGACGGCGAGGCCGAGACGGGCCCGCTGCAGGGCTCCTGGACCGGCATCTCCTTCCTCAACCCCGCCCGTGACGGCGCCGTCCTGCCGATCCTGCACCTCAACGGCGCGAAGATCTCCGGCCCCACGCTGCTCTCGCGCAAGGACCCGGAGGAGGTACGGGCCCTCTTCGCCGGGCACGGCTACGAGGTGATCGAGGTCTCCGGTGGTGATCTGCCCGGCATGCACCACCGCTTCGCCGAGGCCCTCGCCACCGCCTGGGCCACGATCAAGGAGATCCAGGCCGCCGCCCGCGGTGGCGACTGGAACGGCGCCCGCCCGCGCTGGCCGATGATCATCCTGCGCAGCCCGAAGGGCTGGACCGGTCCTGCCGTCGTGGACGGAGTCCAGATCGAGGGCACGTACCGCGCCCACCAGGTCCCGCTCTCCGGGGTCAAGGAGGACCCCGACCACCTGCGGATCCTCGAGGAGTGGATGCGGTCCTACCGGCCGGAGGAGCTCTTCGACGACCAGGGCGTGCCGACCGAGATCGTCACCCGGATCAGCCCCCAGGGCCGGTTGCGGATGACGGGCACCCCGCACGCCAACGGCGGCCTGCTGACCACCGACCTGGACCTCCCCGACTTCCGCGACCTGGCGATCCCGCTCGAGGCGCCCGGGAGGCTGCTGGCGGAGTCGACCCGCAAGCTTGGCGAGCTGATGCGCGATACGTACGAGCGCAACCCGCACACCTTCCGGCTCTTCTGTCCCGACGAGACCAACAGCAACCGCCTCGGCGCGGTCTTCGAGGTCACCGAGCGGGCCTTCGCCGAGCGGGTCGAGCCCACCGATGTGCGGATCTCGCGCTACGGGCGGGTCATGGAGATCCTTTCCGAGCACGCCTGCCACGGCTGGCTGGAGGGCTACACCCTCACCGGGCGGCACGGCTGGTTCGCCACGTACGAGGCCTTCGCGATGGTCTCGGCCTCGCAGACCGTGCAGCACCTCAAGTGGCTCCAGGAGGCCCACCACCTCCCGTGGCGGGCGCCGGTCCCGAGTCTCAACATCCTGCTCACCTCGACCGCCTGGCGCCAGGACCACAACGGTTTCACCCATCAGGGTCCCGGCCTGATCCAGAACGTCATCGCCCACCATGGCAGCGTCAGCCGGGTCTACCTCCCGCCGGACGCGAACACCCTGCTCTCGGTCGCCGACCACTGCATGCGCTCGCGCTCGAAGGTCAACGTCGTGGTCATCGACAAGCAGCCGCAGCTGCAGTGGATGACGATCGACGAGGCCGTCACGCACTGCGAGGTCGGTGGCGGCGTGTGGGAGTGGGCCGGCAACGAGGCGGCGGCGAAGGCCGCGGGCACCGACCCCGACATCGTGCTGGCGTGCGCGGGTGACGTCGTCTCGATGGAGACGGTGGCCGCGGCCGAGATCCTCAAGGTCAAGCTGCCCGAGCTGTCGACACGGGTCGTCAACGTGGTCAATCTGATGTCGCTGCCGCTGCAGAAGGTCCACCCCAACGGCATGGACGAGACCGTCTTCAGCGAGATCTTCACCGACCAGACCGACGTGCTGTTCGCCTTCCACGGCTACCCGGGCGCGGTCCACCAGATGATCCACGGCCGCCCCAACCCGGGCCGGTTCCACGTGCGCGGCTTCATCGAGGAGGGCACCACCACGACCCCGTTCGACATGGTCGTGCGCAACCGCGCCTCGCGCTATCACCTGGTGATCGACGCGCTGAACAACGCGAAGCGCATGCCCGCCGGCTCGGCCGACCTCAAGGCGTGGTGCGAGGCGCAGATCGAACGCCACAAGGCGTACGTCGTCGAGCACCTGCAGGACATGCCGCAGGTGCGTGACTGGAGCCTGGGCGACCTGGCCGCGGAAGCCTGAGCCAGCACCGTGGATGCGACGGTGGGCGCGCCGGTCACGCGGGCGGACTTCGACGCGGTCCTCTTCGACCTGGACGGCGTGCTCACCACGACGGCGATGCTGCACGAGAGCGCGTGGCGGTCGACCTTCGACGCGTTCCTCGATGACTGGGACGCCGCTCACGCCACCCACACCCATCGCTTCGGCGCCGACGACTACACCGCCCACGTCGACGGCAAGCCCCGCCAGGACGGCGTCCGCGACTTCCTGGCCGCTCGGGGGATCACGCTGCCGCTCGGCGCCCCCGAGGACCCGGCCTCGACCGCGACGGTCTGGGGACTGAGCAACCTCAAGCAGGAGCGCGTCCTCGCGGAGCTGTCCGCCGGTCTCGCGGAGGCGTTCCCCGGCTCGATCGCGTGGGTGCGCGAGCTACGCGCTGCTGGTCTGCGCACCGGCGTGGTGTCCAGCAGCCAGAACGCTGCGGCGATCATGGCGCAGGTCGGCATCACCAACCTGTTCGACGTCCGCATCGACGGCCAGACGGCGCTCGACGAAGGCATCCCCGGCAAGCCGGCACCCGACATGTTCCTGGCCGCCGCTGCGCGTCTCGGCGTGCCACCGGCGCGCTGTGTCGTGATCGAGGACGCGCTGGCCGGCGTCGCCTCGGCTCGGGCCGGCCGCTTCGGGCTCATCATCGGCGTCGACCGCGCCGGCCACCGCGAGGAGCTCCTCGCCGCGGGCGCGGACGTCGTCGTCGACGACCTGAGCGCCCTCCTGGCCGACGTCACGGCCGGGGTCCACCGAGCGGGCCCACGCGCGCACCGTCTCCAGGCGGCGGCTCGCCGGATCCTGGCGGCCAGCACCGAGGACCTGATCGATCCCTGGCGCCTGGTCGAACGCGACCCCTCGCCGGCCGACGCCGGACGGACCGAGTCGCTCTTCGCGGTCTCCAACGGCTACCTCGGCATCCGTGGCGCGCACGAGGAGGGCGCGCCGGCGTACAGGCCCGCGACCCTGCTCAACGGCTTCCACGAGACCTGGCCGATCGTCTATCCCGAGGCGGCCTTTGGGCTCGCAGAGAACGGACAGACGATCGTGCCGGTCCCCGACGGCACCGGGATCCAGCTCCTCGTGGACGAGGAGGCCGTGGGGCTGGCGAGCACCGAGGTGGTCGCGTACGAGCGTGCGCTCGACATGGCCACCGGCACCCTGACGCGCAGCATCACCTATCAGCTGCCGCGTGGCGGTCGGGTGCGGATCGACTCCGAGCGGTTCGCGTCGCTGGCCCACCGCCACCTCGCCTGTCTGCGCTACCGGGTGACCGTGCTGGAGGAGCCCGGCCCGAGCGGGCCGATCGACCTGGTGCTCTCCTCCGAGCTGGTCCGGGATGCGCCCAGCATCGGCGACACCGGGGTCGACCCGCGGCGCACCCGCTCGCTCGGCGAGGACGTGCTGCGCCACGAGGGCGACCGGGTCGCGGGCGTCCATGTCGTCCGCACGTACGGGACCGCCCGCAGCGCGCTCGGGCTCGCCGCGGCGATGGACCACACCTTCGACGCCGACGACCTGACACACCTGCGCACGCAGGTGGAGGGTGACCGTGCGTTGGTGACCTTCGCGGTGCACGCGGTGCCCGGGCGCAGCGTGACGCTGACGAAGTGGCTCGCGTACCACTTCGGCGCTGTCGGCTCGGAGACTCTCGCGGACCGCGCCGAGACGACGCTGGACCGCGCGATCGCGGCCGGCTACGACGCAGCGCTCGCGCAGCACCGGCGCGAGGTGAGCGCCTTCTGGACGGTGAGTGACGTGGAGTGGGTCGGCTCCCGGGCCGCGCAGCAGGCGCTGCGCTTCGGGCTGTTCTCGATGCTGCAGGGGAGCGCGCGCTGCGAGGGTCACGGCGTCCCGGCCAAGGGCCTGACCGGCACCGGGTACGAGGGGCACTACTTCTGGGACACCGAGACCTACCTCCTGCCGTTCCTCATCCACAGCCGTCCCGAGATCGCACGCAGCCTGCTGATGCAGCGCATCGACGCGCTGCCCGCGGCCCGGGTCCGCGCCGGGCAGGTGGCGTGCGACGGCGCGCTCTTCCCGTGGCGCACCATCAACGGCTCGGAGGCCTCGCCCTACTACGCAGCGGGCACCGCGCAATACCACATCAACGCCGACATCTCCTACGCCCTGATGCAGTACGTCGAGCTCACCGGCGACCGTGAGCTGCTCTACCGCCACGGTGCCGAGCTGCTCGTCGAGACCGCCCGGATGTGGCTCAGTCTCGGATTCTTCTCCGAGCGCTCGGGCGGCGAGTTCGTCATCCACGGCGTCACCGGTCCCGACGAGTACTCCACCGTCGTCGACAACAACCTCTTCACCAACCTGATGGCCGCCGAGAACCTGCGCGCCGCCGCGGAGGCCGTCACCGAGCTGCGTGAGAACGACGCCAGCCTCTACGAGCGGCTGCGCGAGCGCATCGGGCTGCTCGTGGAGGAGCCGGACGTGTGGCGCCGCGCGGCGGCGAGGATGCACGTTCCGTACGACGAGCGTGCGGGTGTGCACGCCCAGGACGACGGCTTCCTCGACCGTGAGCCGTGGGACTGGGCGGGCACGCCCCCGGAGAAGTATCCGCTGCTGCTCAGCCACCACCCGCTGGTGATCTACCGCCACCAGGTGATCAAGCAGGCAGACGTGGTGCTCGCGACCGTGCTGCTGCCCGAGCGGTTCACCGTCGAGGAGCGCCGCCGGATCTTCGATCACTACGACGCGCTGACCACCGGCGACTCGTCGCTCTCCGAGTGCATCCAGGCGATCGCGGCCGCCGATGCCGGCAAGTACCGAAGCGCGGAGGAGTACTTCGTCGATGCCCTCGCCGTCGACCTGTCCGACACGGCCGGCAACCTGCCCGACGGGATCCATCTCGCCTCCGCGGCCGGCACCTGGATGGCCGTGGTCTACGGCTTCGGCGGCTACCGCTGGCGGACCCGCGAGTTCGCCCCGTTGCTGCCCACGCGTGCGCAGCGGATCCGCTTCTCGCTGACCCTGGCCGGCTCGGTGCTCGAGGTGACGATCGAGCCCACCTCGGTGACGTACACGCTGCGCAGCGGCGAGCCCCTCACCGCTCGCCACCACGGCCGGGAGTTCACCGTCACGGTCGCTGCGCCGGTCTCCTTCCCCGGTCAGTACCGCACCCACGACGGCGCGCCCGCCGCGCTCGCGGTCTAACGGCGGACGCCGCGCTCGTACGCGGCGAGGGAGATCCGATGGTTGGCGTGTGCGGTGACGGTGCCGCCCGCCGTGAGCTCGCCCCGTCCTGCGATCAGGTTGTGGCGCAGCACCCCGCGGGCGCCGGCGGCGAGGTTGACGAACGTCCCCGAGCCGAGCCGATTGACCAGGGTGTTGTGGACGACGCGCAGGGTGTGGGACGGCTGGGTCAGTCCTTCCGCGCCGTAGGAGACGAGCGCGGAGTTCTGTGAGTGCGGGCCCTGGATGATGACGTTGTCCTTGATCAGGGAGCGGCCGCCGTTGGGCAGGTCGATGGAGTAGCTGGCGGAGGCGTCGCCGTCGGTGATCCGGTTGCCGACGATGGTGTTGCGAGCCGCCCGCGACTTGAGCTCGTGCCCCACGTCCGCGGAAGCCAGGTAGCTGCGGGTGACGGTGAGCGAGCGGACCTCCCCGATGTAGAGGTTGTGCGTGTAGCCGTCACCGGCCCCGTTGGCCACGAACCGGGTCCGCCGGATGACGATGTCGCTGTCCGGGTCCGCGCCGCTGAGCAGGCCGTCCTGGTTGCCACGGAAGACGCTGCGGGTGAGGGTCAGCCCGGTGCCCTCCTGCCGGATCCCCGCGCCGTTCCCGTCCGGGACGACGGCTCCGCTGAACGCGATCCGGTCCACCCGGGCGCGGTCGCCGGCGATCACCCAGATCGCCTTGCCCTCGGCGCTTCGGCCGGCGGCCTGCAGCCGCGCCTTCCCGCCCGCGCCGCGCAGTGTCAGGTCGTCCTGGGTCCACACCGCCACGTCGCCGACGTACGTCCCGGCGTCGATGAGCACGGTGTCGCCGTCGCGCGCGACCGCCGCCGCGGCGCTGGGCGTGGCGAGGGCGCGATGCGGTCCGACGCGCCACGTGTGGTGCCCCGGCGCCGCTGCGGCGGGGACGTTGAGCGCGCCGGCCACGGGCAGAAGGAGGCTCACGGCGGCGATCCACCGGCGTCGGCGGGCGGGAGCGGGGCTGGTGAACATGGGCACTCGGACATTGTGCGCGATCGTCGCGTAAGGTGACTGCGCCAGTCGTACTCCACTCGTGGGGTCAGGGAACCCGGTGAGAATCCGGGACTGACGCGCAGCGGTATGGGTGACGGGCGGAGCACGTAGCGATACAGCCACTGGATCGAGTCTGATCTGGGAAGGCGCCCCGTCCGGTCGATCCCGAGTCCGAAGACCTGCTGGCCCAGGCGACGCCCGTCGCCCGGTCATCGCGGACCCCGCGCACGGGTCCCAGGCCCGAAGGACCCGGCAGGTGCCCACCCCATCGCGTGTACGCGCGGACCGCTGCCCCGGCGCGCTGCGCCCCTGGCCGGCCGACGACGGCATGCTCGTCCGGCTGCGCCTCATCGGTGGCCGCGTCGCCTCGAGCCAGCTGCGCGCCGTCGCCGAGGTCGCCGAGACGTACGGCGACGGGCACGTGCACCTCACCTCGCGCGCCAACCTGCAGGTACGTGGACTGCCCGGCCGCGACGGCGCGCTGGCTCCCGAGGCGCTCACCGCGCTGGCAGCCACCGGGCTGATCCCGGCTCCCAGCCACGAGCTGGTCCGCAACGTGCTCGTCTCGCCGCAGAGCGGACTCGACGGCGCGAGCGGCGGCGGCCGCGCCGACCTGCGTCCGATCGCCGCGGAGCTCGACCGGCTGCTGTGTGCCGAGCCGGTGCTCGCCGCCCTTCCGGGGCGCTTCCTGTTCGTCCTCGACGACGGGCGCGGTGATCTGGTCGCCCGCCCGTGCGACCTGGGCCTGGCCGTCCTGGACGCCGAGACCGCGCAGCTGCGGATCGGCGACGGCTGGGGACCGCTGACGCCCCTCGACACCGCCGCCGACACGATCGTCGCACTCGCGATCATGTTCGGCTGGAGGCGTGGCGAGGGCCCCGAGGCGCCGTGGCACGTCGGCGAGCTGTCCGAACCGCTGCTGCCGCCCACCCCAGCCGATCCGCGCCTGCCCACCGAGCGCGACCCGCTGCCGTACGGGCACGTGCCCGGCGGGCGCCACGTCGAGATCCCCGGCGGCCTCCTCGACCGCTCCTTGGTCGATGAGCTCACCGCCGCCGCTCCCACCCTCATCGTCACGCCCTGGCGTGGCGTGCTGATCCCGCAGGAGAACCGATGACGATCCAGCGCCCACCCCGCCGCTACGAGTACGTCGACAGCGGGCCCGCCATCTACGTCGACTCCTTCGCCACCATCCGGCGTGAGGCGGATCTGTCGCGGGTGCCCGCGGACGCCGAACGGCTCGCGGTCCGGATGATCCACGGCAGCGGCCAGGTCGACCTGGCCGACGACCTCGTCGTGCACCCGAGGATCGTCGCGGCGGCCCGCGGCGCGCTGGAGGCCGGCGCTCCGATCCTGTGCGACGCCACCATGGTCGCCACCGGCGTCACGAGGACACGGCTCCCCAAGGACAACGACGTGCTGTGCCTGCTGAACGACCCGCGCGTCCCGGAGCTGGCGCGGTCGATGGGCACGACCCGTACGGCCGCCGCGGTCTCGCTGTGGGCGCCGCTCCTGGAGGGCGCGGTCGTGGCGATCGGCAACGCTCCGACGGCGCTGTTCCACCTGCTCGAGATGATCCTCGACGGGGGACCGCGCCCGGCCGCGATCGTCGGCTGTCCGGTCGGCTTCATCGGCGCCGCCGAGTCCAAGCAGGCGCTCGTCGACCTCGCCGCCGAACACGGCATCGACATCCCGTACGTCACCGTGCGGGGCCGCCGGGGCGGCTCGGCGATGACCTCCTCGGCACTCAACGCGCTCGCCCAGGAGGTCGAGTGATGCGGGGCGGCTTCACCGTGGTCGGGATCGGCCCGGGCGACCCGGAGCTCATCACGATCAAGGCCGCCCGCCTCATCGGCGCGGCCGACGTGGTCGCCTTCCACGCCGGGGTGCGCAAGCAGTCGCACGCGCGCCGGATCGCGGCCGACCTCATCCCGGCCGGCGCGCTCGAGGAAGAGCTGCGCTACCCGGTCACCACGGGGACCACCGACCACCCGGGCGGCTATGTCGGTGCGCTGGCCGACTTCTACGAGGAGTGCGCCACGAGGCTCGGCGCGCACCTCGACGCGGGCCGCGACGTGGTCCTGCTGGCCGAGGGCGACCCCCTGTTCTACGGCTCCTCGATGTACCTGCACGATCGTTTCAAGGAGCGCTACCCGAGCGCCGTGGTCCCGGGCGTGCCCGCCTTCGCCGCCGCCACGGCGACGATCGCCGGCGCGGCGGGCCCGCTGGTGCGGCAGAGCGACGTGCTCACCGTCCTGGCCGGCACCCTGCCCGAGCCCGAGCTGGCCAGGCGCCTGGCCGACACCGACGGCGCGGTCATCATGAAGCTCGGCCGCACCTTCCCCGCCGTGCGCGCCGCGCTCGCCGCCGCCGGCCGGCTCGAGGGCGCCTGGTACGTCGAGCGTGCCTCCCAGCCCGAGGAGCGCTGGCTCCCGGTGGCCGAGGTCGACCCGGACTCGGTGCCGTACTTCTCCCTGATCGTGGTGCCCGGCGACAGCGGGCAGCAGACGAGCGCCGAACGGCTGCGAGCGGGGCTCGACACGTCCGGCGATACCGGTCGGGTGGCGAACGCGGGCGAGCGCATCGAGACCCCCGGGACCTCCGCCGAGGTCCTCGTAGTCGGCCTCGGCCCGGGGCCGGACGGCTGGCTGACGCCCGAGGCCGCCGAGGCGCTGGCCGGCGTCGACCACGTCGTGGGCTACGCGCCGTACGTCGCGCGCGTCCCGCAGCGGGCGGGACTCCAGCGGCACGCCTCGGGCAACACCGTCGAGGTCGACCGGGCCCGGCATGCCCTCGAGCTGGCGCGGTGCGGCGAGCGGGTCGCGGTGGTCTCCGGTGGCGACGCCGGCGTCTTCGGGATGGCGTCGGCCGTCTTCGAAGCCGCCGAGGACCCCGCGTACCGCGACGTGGCGGTCCGCGTCCTGCCGGGGGTCAGCGCCGTCCAAGCGGTCGCCGCCCGCGCCGGCGCGCCGATCGGCGCCGACTTCGCGGTGGTCTCCCTCTCGGACCGGCTCAAGCCCTGGTCGGTGGTCGAGGACCGGCTGCGCGCGATCGCGCAGGCCGACCTGGTGCTGGCGATCTACAACCCCCGCTCACGCTCGCGCACCACCCAGGTCGCCGAGATGCAGCAGCTGCTGCTCGAGCACAGGAAGCCGGACACGGTCGTCGTCGTGGGCCGCGACGTCGGGCGCGCCGAGGAGTCGCTGACCGTGACGACGCTCGCCGGGCTGGACCCGGAGTCGATCGACATGAAGTGCCTGCTCATCGTGGGCGCCTCGTCCACCCGCGTCACCGGATCAGGGCAGGTCTGGACGCCGAGGTTCGTCCGATGAGCAGCGCGCAGGTCTGTTTCGTCGGCGGCGGCCCGGGTGCGGCCGACCTGCTGACCGTACGGGCGACGCGTCTGCTGGCAGAGGCCGACGTGGTGCTCTATCCCGGCACCTACCTCGATCCCGAGGTGCTGGCGCACTGCAGCCCGGACGCGGAGCTGGTCGACACCCAGGACCTGGACCTGGATGCCATGGTCGTCGTGATGGTGGCCGCCGTCGCCGCGGGCCGATCAGTGGTCCGGCTGACCTCCGGCGACCCGTCGCTCTACTCGGCCCTGACCGAGCAGACCCGACGCCTGGACCTGGCCGGCGTGCCGTGGTCGGTCACCCCGGGCGTACCCGCCTACGCCGCCGCAGCGGCCCGGATCGGCAGCGAGTTGACCGTGCCGTTGGTGGCGCAGTCGGTCGTGCTCACCCGCACCCAGGCGCGGTCCACCGCCATGCCGGACACGGAGACGCTCGCCGCCTTCGCCGCCACCCGCGCGACGCTGGTCCTGCACCTGGCGATCACCCGGGTGCGCGAGCTGATGGACGAGATCGTGGGGGAGTACGGCGCCGACTGCCCGGTCGTGGTCGTCCACCGCGCCAGCCAGCCCGGTGAGCTGACCCTGCGCGGCACGGTCGGCACCATCGCCGACCTGGTCGACAGCGCGCGCCTGCGTCAGGCGGCGGTCATCCTCGTCGGTCGCGCCCTGGCGCGCGACGGTGGCGAGTCCTACCTCTACGACGCGGCCCGCGACAGGAGCGCCAAGCGATGAACGACCTCTACGACGTGATCAACCGGCGTCGCGACACCCGCCGTGAGTTCACCGGCGCGCCCATCGCGCCGGAGGTGCTCGAGCGGGTGCTGTCCGCGGCACACTGCGCGCCCAGCGTCGGGATGAGCCAGCCGTGGGACTTCGTGCTGGTCCGCTCGCCGCGGACCCTGGAGGCCTTCGCCGCCCACGTGGGCACCGAGCGCGACGCCTTCGGCGCGACGCTGTCGGGTGAGAGGGCGCAGACCTTCGACCGGATCAAGGTCGAGGGGATCCGCGAGTCCGGGCTCGGCATCGTGGTCGGCTACGACCCGACCCGCGGCGGCCCCCACGTGCTCGGCCGGCATGCGATCGCGGATGCCGGGCTCTATTCGGCGGTCTGTGCCATCCAGAACCTCTGGCTCGCCGCCACCGCGGAGGGCCTCGGCGTCGGCTGGGTCTCGTTCTACCGCGAGGAGTTCCTGCGCTCCCTGGTCGGGCTTCCGGAGCACGTACGGCCGGTGGCCTGGCTCTGCGTCGGCCACGTCTCCGAGCTGCCCGAGGTGCCGGACCTGGAGCGGTACGGCTGGCGGCACCGCTCACCGCTCGCCTCGGTCCTGCACGAGGAGACGTACGGCGTGCCCGTAGCCTGAGCCCGTCATGATCACCGTGCGCGGCCACACCGTCCCCGACGCCGAGCTGGCGTGGAAGTTCTCCCGTGCGTCCGGCCCGGGCGGGCAGCATGTCAACACCACCGACACGCGGGTCCAGCTGACCTATGACCTCGCCGCGTCCGACGTCTTCCCGGAGGCGCTCAAGCAGCGCCTGCTCGCGCGACTCGGCGAGCAGGTCGTGGTGGTCGCCTCCGAGCACCGATCCCAGCATCGCAACCGGCAGGCGGCCGAGGAGCGGCTGGCGGCAGTGCTCGGCGACGCGCTCAAGCCGCCGCCCGCGCGACGCGTGCCGACCAAGCCGTCGAAGGGCTCGCAGCGCCGTCGGGTGGATGCGAAGAAGCGCCGCTCGGAGACCAAGCGGTTGCGTGGTCGACCGACCGACTGACCCGCCGTCGCCCGACGGATCTGACAGTCCGCTGACAGTGTCGGCGTGGATTCCGGATCGACGCCGCCGGGCACGTACGGTCTTGCTCGCCCGTCCCGCGCCCGACCCGGAATGCCTTGTCTGTGAACCACTTCGTCTCGGTCGTCCGACGCCGTCTGATCGCCGGCCTCGCCACCCTCGTGGTCCTCGCCGCGACCTGCGCCCTCGTCTCCGGAGGCGACCTGCAGGCGGCCGGCACGCTGCTGCGCCCGGAGATCGCGACGGTCACCGTCAACGGCGTCCACGTGCGCGCGCGCAACGGCGGCGAGAGCACCGTCGCTCTGTGCCCGCGCGACACGACGATCGCGGCACGCCTGCGTGACCGCCGCACGAAGCTGCCCAAGGGCCGGAGCGACTACGCGGTCTACTGGCAGAGCGCGCGGAGCCCCGAGTGGCACGACCAGCGCGGCACGACCGGCCCGGCGGGGCGCATCCATCCCGTGCACCTGGCCCAGCGCCTGAGCGCGTTCGAGGTGAGCGGCGACGGCTTCAGCCACGTCTTCCACGTCCGCTACCGGCGCTGCGCCGCCACCGTCAGCGACATCACCACCTCCACGCCGTACGGTGTGCGCGGCGAGCGGCGTCCGTACGTGCGCGTCACCGGCACCCTGCACGCCCAGCGCAGCGACGGGACCACGCGGGTCTTCGGCGGCGGCCGGGTCGTCGTGCGCGACGCACGCTCCACGAAGGTCCTCACCACCCGCCAGACGAGCGCCGACGGCACGTTCGCGGCCGTGGTGCCGGTGACGGCCTCGACCCGGCTCGCGATCACGCCGGTGGCCGGTCCGGGCGTCTCGACGGCCCACCCGGTCACCTACGGGCGGACGTGGCGGCTGCGCACGGCGCTGAGCGCGCACATCGCCGTGCCGGCGTGGATGCGGCGACACGTGAGGTACACCCCGAGCGTGTCCTTCTCGCCGCGGCTCGACCGCTATACGGGCAACTTCGCCGACCCGACCGTGATCCGCATGGGGAAGCGCTACTACGCCGCCGCGACGACGAGCTCGAACCTCAACCTGCCCGTGCTGACCAGCACGAACCTGCGGGCGTGGCGACCGCGCGAGGCGCTGCCGAACTACTACGACTACACCAGCTGGCCGCACTACAACGACGCGCTCCCGTCCGCGCCGCGGTGGGCCGCGCGCACCCACACCCGGGAGAACGTCAAGCGGATCTCGCAGTGGGCGCCCTCGCTGGCCCGGCTCGGGAAGCACCGCTACCTCGCGGCGTTCAGCGCGGCGACGCGTGCCACCGCGGGACAGCACCGGCACTCGTGCATCGGGCTCGCGGTCGCGTCCGGTCCGGCAGGTCCGTACTGGCCGCTCGCCCGGCCGCTGCTGTGCGACCCCACGACCTTCTTCGGTGTGATCGACCCGAACATCTTCGTCGACCCGCGCACCCATCACGTCTATCTGACGTGGGCCGCGGAGGGGATCCCGCACCATCGCAAGGGCCGACTGGCGATGCGTCGGCTCAACGACCGGGGGACCGGCTGGGCGCGCGGCAGCCGCCGGCACGACCTGCTCACCTTCACGCAGCGGTGGGAGAGCGTGATCGTGGAGAACCCCTCGATGATCCGCTACCGAGGCACGCTCTACCTCTTCTACTCGGCGAACCACTTCAGCACCAGCCGTTATGCGACCGGCTACGCGATCTGCCGTACGCCCGCCGGGCCCTGCACCAAGCCGCGGCGTGGGCCGCTACTCGCCAGCAGGGGCCGGATCGCCGGTCCGGGCGGTGCGTCAGCCTTCACCGACGCGCGCGGCCGGCTGCGGTTGGCGTACGCCGCCTGGCAGCGCGGTCACGTCGGCACCGGCGGGCGCCGGCTCCACATCGCCACGCTGGCGCGCAGCACGCGCCACCACACGCTGAGCGTTCGGAGGATGTCTCAGTAGATCCCGTGCGTGCCACGCGTTGCGGCTGCGCCGAGGGGGAACCGAGGGGGACAGCCCGACGAGAGGGGGATCCCGTGGCCCGACCGTCGGGTGGTTCCGGTGATGTGGTCGCGCCGAAGGGCGCTCGCTCCGAGCCGGCGTTGGAGGAGGCGTACGAGCGTCTGCTCGACGAAGGGCACGAGCGCCTCGACCGGCCGTTGCTGCCGCTGCTGTCCACCGGCCTGCTCGGTGGCGTGGACGTCGGGATCGGTGTGCTCATCTACCTCGTGGTGGAGGCGAAGACCGGCAATCCGCTGCTGGCGTCGATGGCGTTCCCCATCGGATTCGCGGCCCTGCTGCTCGCCAGCAGCGAGTTGTTCACCGAGAACTTCCTGGTGCCGGTGACTGCCGTGGTCGCCAAGGTCGGCACGCTCACGCAGCTGATCAGGCTGTGGGTGGTGACCCTGGTGGCCAACCTCGTCGCGGGTCTCGCGATGGCGGCGATGACCGTGGTGGCGCTGCCCGAGGTGCGTGCGGTCGCGGTCGAGGCCGGATCTCACTATGCCCACCTCGGGATCTCCTGGCGATCGTTCTTCCTCGCCGTGCTGGCCGGCGCGGTGATCACCCTGCTGACCCGCATGCAGCACGCCACCGACAACCTCGGCGTGCGGCTGGTGGCGGCGGTGCTCATGTCGTTCGTGCTCGTCGGCGCCCAGCTCTTCCACTCCGTGCTGGACTCGATCCTGATGTTCGCCGGGCTTCTCACCGGCGATGCCGACTACGGCTATCTCGACTGGCTGCAGGCCTTGGGGTGGGCGACGTTCGGCAACCTGATCGGCGGGCTCGTCCTCGTCACGGGCATCCGTCTCCTGCGGGTGCCGCACCGGGTGGCCGAGAGCCGGGCGGAGAACGACGACGACTGAGTGGTGTCAGTGGTCCTCGCCCCAGTTGGCGACGATCACCGCGACCGGCGCCAACACGGCGGCGAACACCGACATCACGACGGCCGCGGTCGTCGACCACAGCCGCACGACGTTCCACGCCAGCACGATCAGGACCACACACGTGCCCATCAGGACGACGTACCAGCGCCGGCGCACGCGCAGGCGCTCGCTCTGCGCCCGCCGCACGCCGGTGACGGTGTAGGACCGCCGCGCTCGTGCCATCCGTCCACGATGGCACGAGCGTCAAGCGGTCAGGCCCGGCGCGATCAGGCCTTGTGAGCGAGGGCCTTCGTACCGGCCGCGGTGACGGTGTAGGCGACGTGCTTGTGCAGGTAGCGGTTGGTGCCGGTGATCCGGACGCCGCCGGCGATGGACCGGGTGCTGAAGTCCTTCGCCCCGATGGCCCTGTTCGCGAGCTTGGCACCCCGCTTGGCCGCGGTGCGGATGGCGTCCGCCGTCACGGCGTGGTGGTGCGCGCGTCGGGTCGCCTGCTTGGCGACCTGGGTCGCCGCGCCCTTCACCGCACGCGGCAGGTCCGCGAGGAAGGAGCCCTCGGTGAACAGCTGCATCGTGATGGTGCTCGCGGCCGACGGCAGCGTGACCTGCTGGGGCCCGTAGGTGAATCCGGCGGTGTCGGTCTCTGTCGCCGTCACCACCGTGAAGGCGGTGCAGACGCCGTCGGCGTCGATCGTCATGCTGACCGACCCGGAGTTCGCGTCATCCTTCAGGTCCTTCTGCACGAAGGAGTACGTCGTCGACCCGTCCGCGGCGACGGTCTTCGACGGGGTTCCGGTCACCCGCGTCCGAGCCGGATCGACGGCCTGCGCCAGCAGCAGATCGGGGGCGGCGCCCGCGATGACGCTGTCGCGTGCCGGATCCCGGAGATCGAGGCTGCGGTCCGGCACGAAGATCCAGGTGGCGTGCGGCTTCTTGACCGCCCTGAGCGACCGCATGACCACGCGCGGGGTGCCGAGGGTGCTGAGCGGCATGTAGGTCCCCGAGTGCTGGGCCTCGAGCATCGTGTAGTCGTCGACGTTCACCGAGCCCCGGTCGACCGCGTAGATCGCCTTGATGCTGACGCTCGGGCTGCCCTTCGCGGCGTCGGTGCCCTGAGCGACCCAGCCGCCCGTGGCCGCTCCGGCGGTGGGCGCCTCGGCGGCCTTCAGCGCATTGACGAGCTCGGTGGTGCTGATCGTCGTCGTCGCGGTGTCCGCGTACGCGCCGACGGGGACGAGAGCTGCGCCGAGAGCCAGGGCGGGGACGGCGAGCAGGGCGGAGCGGTACGAGCGCATGGTGGGACTCCGGAGGAAGGGCCGTCGGGACGTGCGTGTCCCGTCTGGCGTGGAGGTCAGGATGCTAGACGGTGAGCGCCAGGTTTGGATCAGGGTCGATCGGGCACTGGGTCCTCGCCCGTTACGCACGTGGCACAACACGCCGAGCGCCCCAGCGACCCCGAAGTCGCGGGGCGCTCGTGTGCGTCGGGGCACGGAGAGGGGCGCTAGCCCGCGGCGAGGACGGCCTTCGTGCCCGTACGGGCGTGGGCGCGTGTTGGTGAGGCGTCGGAACGGGGCACCTGCATCGCAGCCTCGCGAAAGGAGCGCACGATCATGCCGCACGGCGACATCGAGACCTTCCACCAGGACGACAGGTGGCACAACCGCGTCGAGGGGACCACGGAGGTCTTCGGCTCGCACGACCGCAAGGAGGACGCGGTCGCCGAAGGACGCGATCGGGCCCGTGACCTGAAGGTCGAGCACATCATCCGCAACCTCGACGGCACGATCGGGGAGCGCAGCACCCACGGTCACGACCCGCGCGACATCCGCGGTTGAGGGGCGGCGAGATGAGCGACGAGCAGCAGCAGGCCTCGGAGCGGGACGAGGCGTCCAAGCGTGACGAGATGGACGACGTCCAGGAGCGGCTCGACGCCGACTCCGAGGGCGACGGGCTGGCCGCGGAGGCGGACCGCGGAGAGGAGACCGGGCTCGCCGAGGGGTGAGCGTCAGCCCCGGGCGTGCGTGTAGACGATGTGCAGGTCGCACTGCGCCTTGCGGGCGACCTCGGTCGCGATGCTGCCGAGGATCCGCGACGCGCCCTGCACCCGCTTGTTGCCGACCACGATCATGTCGGCGTCGACGCTGGTCGCGACCTCGAGCAGCGCGTCGGCAGGCTTGCCGCCCGCTGCCTGCGCGGAGACGTCGAGGTTCGGGTAGACGTTGAGCAGGCGCGCGATCGTCTGCTCGGCCACCTGGGTGGCCGGCTCGACGGTCGTGAAGACCAGGTCGCGGTCCTCGGTGATGCGCTCGACCTCGTAGTTGCCGTAGGCACACACGACGCGGAGCTCGGCGTCCAGAGCCACCGCCAGACGTGCTGCCGCCAGAGCGGCCTGCGCGGCCGGCTCGCTTCCGTCGACTCCGACGACGATGACGCCCATGGTGTGCTCCCTCAGTGAGTCCGATGCGAACGCGCCGAGCCTAGCGCCATGCGTCAGCGGCTGTACTCCTCCTCGGTGACCGGGTCCAGCCAGGTGACGACCCGGCCCTGCTCGTCCGCCTCGTTGAGGGCGACGTGTGCCATGAACCGGTCCGGCGTGGCACCGTGCCAATGCTCCTCGCCGGGAGCGATGAACACGACGTCCCCGGGACGGATCTCCTGCACCGCCTCGCCGCGGGTGCCGACGTAGCCGATGCCGTCGGTGACGTACAGGGTCTGGCCCTTGGGATGGGTGTGCCAGACGGTACGGGCGCCCGGGGTGAATCGGACGTGGGCGCAGCTGAGTGGGGAGTCCTCACTCGGGCTCTGCACGCCGTCGATGTAGACGGCGCCGGTGAACCAGTCGGCGGGGCCGGTGGCGGTCGTTCCGCTGCTCTGGACGTACTTCATGGTGGCTTCTCCTGTGCTGTCGCGGTGGTGGTGTCAGCGGTCGCTGACTCGGATGAGGGCCTTGATCGCGCGGCGTTCGTCCATCGCGGCGTACGCCTCGGCGATGTGGTCCAGGTCGGTGGTGAGGTCGAAGACCCGGCCCGGGTCGATGGAGCCGTCGAGGACCGCCGCGAGCAGCTGCGGCTGGTAGGCGCGTGCCGGTGCAGGGCCGCCGCGCATGCCGACGTTGCGGTAGAACGTGCCCTCCGCGTCGACCACGGCGTCGTGCGGGACACCCACCCGCCCCACGATCGCGCCGGCCTTCGCGATGGCGAACGCGGTCTCGGTGGACTCCGTGGTCCCGACACACTCCAGCACGGCGTCCGCGCCGTAGCCATCGGTCAGGTCGTGGAGTGCCCTGACGGCGGCCTCGCCACGGACGGTGATGACGTCGGTGGCGCCCCACTCACGGGCCAGGGCGTGCCGGCTCTCGTGGGTGCTGGCCAGCACGATGATGCGCGCCGCGCCCAGCAGCCGAGCCGCGAGGACGCCGCAGAGGCCGACCGCTCCGTCGCCGACCACGGCGACGGTGTCGCCGGACGTGACCCCTGCGCTGACCGCCGCGTGGTAGCCGGTGCTCATCACGTCAGTCAGGGCGAGCAGCGACGCCATCGTCTTCTCGTCGAACGCTGCGCCCGGCACCGTGAGCAGGGTGCCGTCGGCATGGGGAACGCGGACGTACTCGGCCTGACCGCCATCGCCCTCACCGCCTTGGCCGAAGAAGCCGCCGTGGACGCAGGCGGTGTGGAAGCCGCTCTGGCAGTTCTTGCAGGTGCCGTCGCTCCAGGAGAACGGCGAGATGACGAAGTCGCCGACCGCCAGGTCGTCGACGCCGTCTCCGATCTGGTCGACCACGCCGATGAACTCGTGACCGACGCCGCCGTGGCTCAGCTCGGAGATCCCGCGATAGAACCACAGGTCGGATCCGCAGACGCACGCCATGACGACACGTACGACGGCGTCGGTCGGCTCGACGATCGTGGGCTTGGGGCGGTCCTCGACGACGATCTGTCGCTCGCCCTTGAAGATTGCTGCCTTCATCATTCGTCCTTCTGTTGTGGGGGCGCCCGGACCGCGGACCGGGGGTCCGCCGGGTCGTGCGCTCGGGTGGTGGGTGGCTGGTGGTTCAGCGCCTCGAGCCGCGCTTGAGCTCGTCGGCGAGGGTGCGAGCCTCGGTCGTGAGCAGTGCGGTGCGCGCGTCATCGCCTGCCCGCACCGCGTCCCAGTAGTCGATCTTCAAAGCGACGTACCGTCGGCGCAGCGCGATCTGCTCGGCCTCGGCAGCGAGCCGCAGCTCCTGTTCCCGCAGCAGCTGCATCTGCTCGGTGGCGGCCGCAGGTCCGAGCAGGCCGTTCTCGACGTACGTGCGCATGTCGCCGACGGACATGCCCGTGGCAGCGAGGCAGGCGACCCACATGATCTGGTCGAGGTCGTCCTCGTCGTAGACGCGGTGCTTGCTGCTGGCTCCGCGGCTGACAGGTGCGATGACGCCGATCGACTCGTAGTAGCGCAGCGTGCTCGCCGGGAGCCCCGTCAGGGCTGCCGCCTCCTTGATCGTGTAGCTGCGCTGCGTCGTCCTCGAAGTCACTCTGACGACCGTAGGAACTTCAAGTACTTGAAGTCAAAGGTCGTGCCGATCACACCTCAGAGTCGGGTGGCCGCGCGGACCAGGCCGGCCACGGCGGGCGAGGTGCTGTGGGGCGGCCACGCGATCACGGTGGTGACCTGCGGGGCGTCCGACAGGGGGACCACCGCCAGCCCCTCGCGCATGTTCGCGCGTGCGGAGTCGGGCAGCATGATCGCGGCGCGACCCAGTCGTACGAGCTGCAGCACCTGGGTCAGGTCGCGCAGCTCCGGACCGGGGCCGTCGGGGTAGCTGCCGTCCAGGTGCGGCCAGCGGGGGAGCGGCAGGCCGGGGATCGACGCCGCCTCGGCGGCGGTGATCGAGCTCCGGGCGCTGACGGGGTGTCCGGCCGGCAGGATCAGCACCTGGTCCTCGACGGTCAGGGTCTCGACGTCGAAGCCGCTCAGGTCGTCGAAGGGCCGGTGCAGGAGCGCGACGTCCGCGCGTCCGTCGCGCAGCATCAGCGCCTGGTGGCCGGGCGGGCTCAGCACCACCTCGACCTCGACGGCGTCGGGCTCGGCGGCGTACGCGTCGAGGAGCTTGGCCATCAGCTCGCTGGACGCGCCGGCCTTGGCCGTCAGCACGACCGAGGGGCGGCGGGCCGTCTCGACGGTACGGCGGGTGCGGCGCTCGGCGGCCTCGACCGCGGCGAGCGCTGCGCGTCCCTCGCGCAGGAGGGTCTCGCCCGCGCTCGTGAGCGTCACACCGCGTGGCGTCCGGTCGAACAGGCGCGCGCCGAGACGACGCTCGAGCTGGGCGATGGCGCGCGACAGCGGCGGCTGCGCCATACCGAGCCGCTCGGCCGCCCGTCCGATGTGCGACTCCTCGGCGACAGCGACGAAGTAGCGCAGCTCCCGGGTCTCCACGTCGCCGACACTACGCCGCTCACCTGGGTTCATACCGGCTAGGTATCCGATCCGACCTGATCGGTCTTGGAACCGTGCCCCTGCATCGACGCAGGATCGAGACATGGCACAGGACACCACTGACAAGAACATCGCGCTGGTCACCGGCGCGAACAAGGGCATCGGCTACGAGATCGCGGCCGGCCTGGCCCGGCGCGGGTTCCGGGTCGGCGTCGGCGCACGCGACGCCGGCCGGCGTGAGGATGCCGTGAGCAAGCTGCGGGCCGAGGGACTCGACGTCTTCGGCGTACCGCTGGACGTGACGGACGACGCCAGCGTCGCCGCCGCGGCCTCGCAGCTGGAGGAGGAGGGCGGGCTGGACGTGCTGGTCAACAACGCCGCCATCACCGGCGGCATGCCGCAGGAGCCGACCAGGGTCAGCGCCGAGCAGGTGCTCGCCGTCGTCGACACCAACGTGGTCGGCGTCATCCGGGTCACGAACGCGATGCTGCCGCTGCTGCGGCGGTCCGCGTCGCCGCGCATCGTCAACGTCTCGAGCACGGTCGGCTCGCTCACCCTCCAGACCGCCCAGGCGGAGGCGGTCGGACCGATCTCGGCGGCGTACTCCCCGACGAAGAGCTACCTCAACGCGATCACGATCCAGTACGCCAAGGAGCTCGCCGAGACCGGCATCCTGATCAACGCCGGCTGCCCCGGCTACGTCGCGACCGACCTCAACAACCACCAGGGGTTCCGGACGCCGGAGCAGGGTGCCGCGATCTTCCTCGAGCTCGCGACGCTGCCCGATGGCGGCCCGAGCGGGACCTTCCGCGACGAGACCGGCATCCAGCCCTGGTAGGAGGTCAGGCTCCGTCCTCGGTGAGACTGGCGGTCGGCAGCCAGTCGGCCCCGAGGAGCTGAGCGACGTCGGCGAGGCCGGTGGTGTCGCTGCCGACGGCGTCGGAGGCGGCGGCGATGCGCTCCACCATCACCTTGCCGACCTGCTCCTCGACGGTGCCTTCGGCGTAGGCGATGTGCCATGGCGAGACCTGGTGGTCACGGTGGGTGCGGCCGGTGACCTGGCGCCCGGCGATGCCGGAGAAGCGGGCCTGGTGGAAGACGCCGACGCGCGGCTCGGTGCTCGCCTGGCGGCCGTCGGCAAGGGTCTCGCCGGCGTGCAGACTGATCGAGGCGACGGTGGTGAAGACGCAGACCTTCGCCTGCCCGGTCTGGAAGCGGAGCCGCTCGGCCTCGGCGTCGAACCGGTCGCGGCCGTAGATGGTGGCGACCTCGATCCCGGAGTCACGCAACCGGTCGGCGATCGGGTCGGCGGCGGTCGCGACGAACTCCACCGAGCAGGCCACCTGTCGCTCGGCCTGGACCTGCTGGGCGATCCAGTCGACCGTCGAGTCGACGCGGATGAGGCCGGCCTTCTGCCGGAAGCGCAGCAGTGCGGCGCGTCCCTTGGCGACGTTGCGGCCGCGCCGGGCGATGTCCATCTCGCGACAGAACGCGCCCCACTCGGCCTCGTACGCCTCGCGCTCCTGCAGGCTGAGCGTCACGGGCATCCCGGCGATCGGCACCGGGCCCCAGGGGGCCGCACGGTGCAGCATCGCGGGCGGTCGCTCCTCGTCGAGCCAGCCGCGCACCAGCTTGAGGTCAGCGGCGCGGCGCGCAGGGTCGGTGGTCCACGACGCGCCGTACCGGCCCTGCTCCACCCCGACGCCGTGGCGCTCGAGCGCGGAGGCGAAGCTGTCGGCCGGCCGGGTCGCGGAGGTCCACTCCGTCATCGGCTCGCCGAGGATCTGCGCGTACGCCGGCGCGAGGTAGGGCAGCTCGAGGGGCGTGTGACCGGGCGTGGCGGTGGTGGCGATGACGAACGGCGCCCGGTCGTGCGGCTTCCCGTGCCCCGAGATCCGCGCCCAGAGCTTCCAGCGCTTCGTGGTCGTACGGCGGAGCGCGTGGGCCTCGTCGGCGATGATCACGTCCCAGGTGTGGTCCACGACCTTCTCGAGCCGGTCCCAGGTGATGACGACCCACTCGAGGCCGCCGTCGCCGAGTGCCGTGATCGTGCGGCACCAGTGGCCGATCGTGATCGCAGCGGGGCGATCGGCGACGACCAGCACGCGGCGCGCCCGGCGGAGGTCGCCGACGGCGGTCGCGCCGAGGACGGCCGAGATCGTCTTGCCGACACCGGGCTCGTCGGCCAGCAGGAACATCCGGCCCCCGGCCGCAGCGCGCTCCGCGATCGCATCGGCCGCCTCGAACTGGATCCGCCTCGGCTCGAGGCTCTCGGTCGCCGCGGGGCTCGGGGACGGGCTGTCGGGGTTGAGGATGTTCTCGATGAAGCGGCCGAGCGTGTGCGGGCCGGGCGCGTACGGCTGCAGATGACTCGGCAGCGCGCGACCCACGAAGAGGTGCGTCTTGACCGCCGGGTGCCAGCTCGCGCCGTCGACCTGCGTGCCGTACGGGACGTCGAGCACCCACAGGCGCTCACCCGGTCCGACGAACGGCAGCGGCCGCTGCGCCCCGCTCGTGCGCGCGCCCGAGCTGCGGCGGCGGGGGCTGGAACGGCGAGGAGGCACGCCCGGACGTTACAGGTGCCCGCGCGCTGGAGGGAGGCGCCTCGCCACGGTGCTCAGGAGACGGGGCCGGGGCCACCGGCTGCGGGCCGGCCGGGCGGCGCGGGGACGTCGTCGGGAACCTGCTGGGGTCCTGCCTCGGCCGGTCTGGCCTCGTCCTCGTGGTGGAGCCGGACGGCGAGGAGGGCGACGTCGTCGTCGGGACGTCCGGGCAGCATGCGGACCAACAGCTCGTCGCAGAGATCCTCGAGAGGCAGACCCTCGCCGACGAGCTCGGTCAGGGCCGCCGCAAGCCGCTCGATTCCCTCGTCGATGACCTCACCGCGACGCTCGATCAAGCCGTCGGTGTAGAAGAGCAGTGTGCTGCCTCGTCGCAGCGTCGCCACCTGTTCGTCGCGGGGAAGATCGAGGTCGAGCCCCAACAGCACGTTCGAACGGCGGCCCCACAGCACCTGGGTGCGTGGCGCGTCGTCGTCGCTGTCGGGATGCGCGACGACGATGGGCGGCGGGTGGCCCGCGTTGGACCAGCGCAGTCGCGTCCGGCCCTGGGCGCGCTCCTCGGGAGTCTGCTCGAGGCGTGCCACGGTGGTGGAGGCGGTGATCTTGATCATCAGCCGCGCCATCGCCTGGTCGACCTGGGTCAGCAGCGCGGCGGGTCCCGCATCGGTGACCGCCGCGATCCCGCGAAGCATGTTGCGCAGCTGTCCCATCGCAGCGGCAGCAGCGGTGTCGTGGCCGAGCACGTCGCCGATGACGACGACCGTGGCTCCTTCCGGCTGCATGAACGAGTCGTACCAGTCGCCGCCGACCTGGGCCACCTCGGCGGCAGGCAGGTAACGCACTGCGATCTGCAGGTGGTCGGGCTCGGGCGGCGGCGTCATCATGCTGCGCTGGAGCTCCTCGGCCAGATCACGTTGGCTCGCGTAGAGGCGCGCGTTGTCGAGTGCCAGGCCGGCGCGATCGCCGAGCTCCTTGAGAACGGCCACGGTCTCGGGAGTGAACGGACCGGTCTCGAGGTCGCGGAAGACCGTCATGAGACCGAGGGTGCGGCCGCGCGCCCGGAGCGGCACCACGACGGCGGCGCCGGGAGCCAGCTCCAGACACAGGTCCCTCGCCTCACCCGGCGCCAACACGGTGGCGATCGCCTCGTACGCGTTCTCGTTGATCACGATCGGGGCGGTCGCACGCAGCGCCCCGGCCAGGAACGAGGTCTCGCTCAGTGACGGCAGGCGCGTCTGCGCGTAGCGCTCGACCAGGTGCCGCTTCCCCTCCTCGGCGTGCCAGCAGCCGGCGTCGCGCAAGCCGCGCCGCCAGTCGTCGCTCGATGGCTTGCCGCGGTCGGCGAGGGTGACCACGCTCCACTGGCCGAGGGCAGGCACGACGATCCGGGCGAGACGACGCACTGCCGTGTCCGGCTCCCAGGTGTCCGCCATCGCGGCGCTGGCCTCCGCCAGCAGGGCGGCGCGGCTGCTCGCCCGATCGAGGGCCTCCTGAGCGGCGTGGCGAGCGGTGATGTCGACGAAGTAGACCGAGAGGCCCTCGGGGGTGGGCCACCCGCGGACCTCGTAGCGCGCGTCCAGGGGTGGCGGGTAGGAGGCCTCGAACGTCACGGGTTCGCCCGTGTCCATGGCGTGGCGGTACTGCTGCTCGAACTCGGTGCCCACCGCGGCCGGGAAGGCCTCCCAGATCACCCTGCCGACGAAGTCCACTCCGATGGCTCCCAGGAGCCGCTTCGCCTCGCCGTTCGCGTAGGTGAAGCGCCAGGTGCGATCGAGGCTGAAGAACGCCGTCGGCATCGACTCGAGCACCCTGGCGACGCGTGTCTCCTCCTGCTGCACCGCTGTCGTGTCGGAGGCCGCGCCGAGGAGCCGCACGGTCCGACCGTCGGGGCCGGCGAGTGCTCGGCCGCGGGCCGCGATCCACCGGACCTCGCCCGAGGGCAGCACGACCCGGTACTCCGCGTCGTAGGCGCCGGCCGTCTCGATGGCATGGGCGAGGGCGTCGGACACCCGCTGCCGGTCGTCCGGGTGCACGCAGGCCGTGAACGCCTCGATCGTCCCACCGAAGGTGTCGTGGTCGAGCCCGAACAGCCGCAGGAGCCGCTCGTCCCAGTGCAGCTTCCCGGTGACGAGATCCCAGTCGAAGGCCCCGACCCCGCCGGCGTCGATCGCCAGCTGCCAGATGATCCGCTCACCTTCATAGCTGGACTCCAGCGAGCTCAGCTCCAGCTCCACCGAGACCGACTGCGCGAGCGACTCGAGGACGCCCTCCTCCTCGACCGTCCAGGACCGAGGCGTCTCCTCGAAGACACACAGCGCGCCCACCACGACGCCGGCGACGCGCAGGGGCACGCCGAGGTAGGCGCCCAGCACGCCGTGCGTGACGGCCGGGAGATCGGCCACGCGGGGGTCGATCGCGGCATCCGCGATCCGCAGCGGCTCGCCGTCCGATGCGACGCGGGCGCACAGGGACTGCGTCACCGGGATCCTCCCCGGTAGCGTGACGGCACGGCCGGCAGCACCGACGACGTGCTGCTCCTCGTCGATCAGGGAGATCTGCGCTGCCGACGCGCTCATGATGCGAGCGGCGAGCTCACTCAGGCGGTCGAGCGCGGCGATGCGTCCGCGCCCCTGCTCGCGGCCCTCGTAGCCGAGAGTGTCCCAGCGCATCTCGTCGGCATCGCGCGCGTCAGCAGGGCCTGACCGGCCGTCGGCCGGATCCTCCGCCATGACGGACCTCGTTCCGACCTCGTACGGCTTGCCGCGCCCTGGCGCGGTACCCCTGGTGGACGTATCGTCGCACAGCCCTGGCAACGTCGTGGTCGCTTCGGCCACCAGGTAGCCGACGCGACGGCACACGGTCGCGGCGCCCGATGCTGGCGCCGAGGACAGCGAAGGAGGTGCGGATGGAGGAGCTGCTCACCGTGGGTCACGGTACGGCGGACGCCGAGGCGCTGGTCGACCTGCTGACGTCGGCTGGCGTCGGCCTGATCGTCGACGTACGCCGCTTCCCCGGGAGTCGACGCGATCCCAGCGTCGCTCGCGACGCGCTGCGTGAGCGACTGCCCGCCGCGGGCATCGCCTACCGGTGGGAGGAGCGCCTCGGCGGCCGGCGCCGCGTCCCGGCGGGTCGCGAGGGGGAGCTCGACGGCTGGTGGCGCGTGGAGGCATTCCGGGCGTACGCGGCGTACATGCGCACCGAGCCGTTCCGCGCCGGGCTCGACGAGCTGGTCGCCCACCCCGGCGACAGCCGCGTCGCGATCATGTGCAGCGAGACCCTCTGGTGGCGCTGCCATCGACGCCTGGTGAGCGACGCGGCGAGCCTGCTGCATCAGGTCCCCGTCCGGCACCTCGCCCACGATGGCAGCGAGACGCCGCACCCGCCCTCGGCGGGGGCACGGTCGATCGACGGCAGGCTCTACTACCCGGCGATCCCGGCGGGGGAGTAGCCCTCACCCGGTGGGGTCGCCGAGGAGGTCCCACTGGTTGCCCCAGGGATCGCGGAAGACGCAGACGCGCCCGTAGGGCTCCTCGCGGACCGGGCGGACGAGCTCGCAACCGGCGTCGCCGAGGCGCGCGAGTGTCGCGTCGAAGTCCCGGACGCGGAGGAAGAGGCCGACCCGGCCGGCGAACTGGTTGCCGATCGCGGCGACCTGCTCCGGCCCGTCCGCGCGGGCGAGCACGAGTCCCGCACCGCCGTCGGCCGGGCGTACGACCACCCAGCGCTTCGGGCGTCCGTCGGTGGTCAACGACGGCGCGTCCTCCGCGAGCTCGAAGCCAAGGGTCTCGTTGAAGAAGGCGATCGCCGCGTCGTAGTCGTCGATGATGAGTGAGAAGAGCTCCAAGGGCACCCCCGGACGCTATCGACCCTGGACGACAGGTCCTAGCCTCGGACCATGGCCACTGCAGAAGGAACGTTCGAGGTCCGCATCGAGCCCGTCGAGCACGACCAGGCCGGCATCGGCCGGATGAGCCTCGCCAAGACGTGGAGCGGCGATCTGTCGGGCACCGGAGTCGGCACCCTGCTCTCCGCCGGCGACCCGTCCGCGGGGGAGGCCGGCTACGTCGCGCTCGAGACCGTCGACGGGACGCTGGCCGGCAAGCGCGGCTCGTTCGCCTTCCAGCAGCTCGGCACCATGCACGCCGGCGACCAGGCACTCCAGTACGCGATCGTCCCCGGCTCGGGGACCGGCGCGCTCACCGGGATCACGGGCACCCTGCGCCTCGAGATCGTCGAGGGCGAGCACCGCTACGTGCTGACCTACGAGCTGGACTGAGCCGTACCGCCCGGCCGGTAGCGTGGAGCACGTGATGTCCACGTCTCTGGCCCTCCTGCTCGGCAACCGCTTCGCCAGCGAGCTGCCCGAGCTGGCCCTGCCCTGGCAGGCCGAGGAGGCGCCGGCTCCGCAGGTCCTGGCGCTCAACGAGGCGCTGGCCGCGGAGCTCGGCCTCGACCCGGAGGCCCTGCGGGGGCCCGATGGCCTCGGACTGCTCACCGGCACCGTCCTGCCGACCGGCGCCACGCCGGTCGCGCAGGCCTACGCGGGCCACCAGTTCGGCGGGTACGCGCCGCGTCTCGGCGACGGGCGCGCGCTGCTGCTCGGTGAGCTGACCGATGGCGAGGGCCGGCTCCGGGACGTGCACCTCAAGGGGTCGGGCCGTACGCCGTTCGCGCGGGGCGGTGACGGCCGGGCGGCGGTGGGTCCGATGCTGAGGGAGTACGTGATGAGCGAGGCGATGCATGGGCTCGGCGTACCGACGACCCGCTCGCTGGCGGTCCTCGCCACCGGGCGCGACGTGCAGCGCGAGACCGTCCTGCCCGGCGCGGTGCTCACCCGGGTCGCGAGCAGCCACCTGCGGGTGGGCACCTTCCAGTTCGCCGCCTCCACCGGGGACCTCGCGCTGCTCCGCCGGTTGGCGGACCACGCCATCGAGCGGCATTACCCGGCCGCAGCCGCCGCGGAGCATCCGCACCGCGCGCTGTTGGACGCCGTCGCCACGGCGCAGGCAGACCTCGTCGCGCAGTGGCTGCTGCTCGGCTTCGTCCACGGCGTGATGAACACCGACAACATGACGATCTCCGGCGAGACCATCGACTACGGGCCATGCGCTTTCATGGAGGCCTACGAGCCGGCCACCGTCTTCAGCTCGATCGACCGGGGCGGGCGCTACGCCTACGGCAACCAGCCGCTCATCGCCCAGTGGAACCTCGCACGGCTCGCCGAGACGCTGCTCCCGCTGCTCGCCGAGGACCAGGACGCGGCCGTGGCGATCGCGATGGAGGCGCTGTCCGGCTTCCGGCAGCGGCACGACGCCACGTACGCGGCGGGGCTCCCCGCGAAGCTCGGCCTGCCCGCGGGGCTGGACGACGAGATCGCGTCCGGTCTCAGCGAGGAGTGGCTGAAGATCCTCCACGTCAACCACGTCGACTGGACCAGCGGCTTCCGTACTCTCGGTGCAGCGGCCCGCGGCGACGCCGAACCGCTGCGCGGGCTGGTGCTCGATCTGGTGGCGGTCGACGAGTGGCTCGCCCGCTGGCAGGCGCTCGATCCCGACGCCGCCCTGATGGACCGGACCAACCCCGTCTACATCCCGCGCAACCACCTGGTGGAGGAGGCGCTCGACGCGGCCACCGCCGGCGACCTCGCGCCGTTCGAGCGGCTCGTCGACGTCGTCAGGCACCCGTACGAGGAGCGCTCAGGTCTGGAGCGCTACGCCACGCCGGCACCGGACGACTTCGGGCACTACGTGACCTACTGCGGCACCTGACCGAGCGTCGGCACGCGGCGCGTGCGCAGCAGCGTCATCGCCGACACCACCGCGACCACGACCTCCGCGGCCACGGCGGGATAGCCGAGCGGCTCGGACCAGTTGCCGACGTCATCGCCGATCAGCGGCAGGCCGATCGTGCGCGAGGCGACGAACGCGACCACCGCCGCGAGGGTGACGGCGCCGGCGACGGCCCAGACGAGGGGCGTGTCGGCGATCACCAGCGCCAGCGCCAGGACCAGTGCTGCCGCCGACAGGGCGATGAAGAGCCAGCCGACGTACGGCGCCTCCTCGAGGTGCTCGCCCACCAGCGGCAGGTGGGTGCCTGCGGTGACGACGAGACCGAGGATCGCGGCCCCGCGGTCGGGGCTGTGCAGAGCGTGTTGCTTCATGACACTCACCTCCGGTGCCGGGGTGGACGCGCCGCCACGCGCCCACCCCGGCCGGCCCTCACTTGACGGAGAAGAACAGGAACAGGTTGGTCGGGATGGCCGCCGTGGTCCGGCCGGCCTTGATCTCCTTCTTGAGGAAGGCGGCCGAGCGGTGGTGGTTGATCTTCTTGTACTCGGCCTTGTCGGTCACGCCGACGACCTTCACGTCCCACCACTCCGGCTTGCCGTGGTTGCGGTCGGTGATGAAGTGGCTGTGGCCGGGGGTGGCCGCGTCCTTCAGCGCGTCGGTCAGCTGGGCGTCGCTCAGCTGCGGGTAGAGCGGCTTCAGGGCCGGCTCGAGCCGGGTGAGGTCGATGGTGCCGGGGTGGTCGACGCAGACCAGGCCCGACGGGCAGTCCATCGCGCGCTTCTTCACGTCGAAGCCGAGCGGGACGGTGATGAAGAGCGGGTCGTGGTGCTTCGAGGGAGCCGTCTTCCACTTGGCGCCGGCCTCGCAGCCGGTTGTCGCCGACGACGACACCGACGTGTCGCAGAAGTAGCCCTTGCTGTACGTGAAGCTCAGCGCCTTGCCGTCGTAGAACGCCTTGGTCATGCCGAACTCGTTGGTGCCGTGGCCCGACCCCATCGCCATCGCGGGGCTGGTCGCCGCCACGGTGGCACCGATGCCTCCCGCGAGCGCCATCACCGTGGCCGCAGCCGCGAGACGGGTCTTGCCGCTTCCGAACTTGCTCATCGCAATCTCCTCCGTCGTACTGGTTGGTGGATCTTCGGAAGTGGTTCGGAGCCGCGCGCCGGACGGATGGGTGTCAGTTTCGGCTGCTTGGTCGCCGGGGCAGGATGGAGGCCGGGGCCGGTACGCGATCGGGCCCGCCCAGACGAGAGAAGGCAGTGGATGCGCGCCATCGTGCACGAGTCGTTCGGAGACCCCTCCGAGGTCCTCACCGTCCAGGAGGTCCCGACCCCGGAGCCGGGCCCGCGCGAGGTCCGGGTCCGGCTGCTCGCCTCGCCGATCCACAACCACGACCTGTGGACGATCCGCGGCAGCTACGGCTACAAGCCCGACCTGCCGGCCCGTGCCGGCACCGAGGCCGTGGGCGTCGTTGACGCGCTGGGCGCGGAGGTCACCGGCCTCGAGGTGGGCCAGCGAGTCGTGACGGGCGGGACGTTCGGCGTGTGGGCGGAGTACTTCCTGGCGAAGGCCGGCGCGGTGCTGCCGGTGCCTGACGGACTCCCGGACGACACCGCCGCCCAGCTCGTCTCGATGCCGTTCAGCGCCATCAGCCTGCTCGACACCCTCGACCTGCAGCCCGGCGACTGGCTCGCGCAGAACGCCGCGAACGGGGCGGTCGGCCGCCTGGTCGCGCAGCTGGCGACCGCGCGCGGGGTCAACGTCCTCGGCCTGGTGCGCCGTGCCGACGGCGTCGACGAGCTCGCCGCCCTCGGCATCGGCAACGTGGTGGCGACCGACTCGGCCGGCTGGCGCGAACGCGCCGCCGAGGTCACCGCCGGCGCGCCCGTCCGGGTGGCGGTCGACTCGGTCGGCGGCAGCGCCAGCGGCGACCTGGTCTCCGTCCTCGCGGAGGAGGGCACGCTGGTGGTCTTCGGCGCGATGGCCTCACCGATCATGGAGATCCCCTCCGGTGACGTGATCTTCAAGCACGTCACGATCAAGGGCTTCTGGGGCAGCAAGGTCAGCGCCGAGATGGCCGCCGACAAGCGCGCCGCGCTGATGGGCGAGCTGTACGAGCGGGTCAGCGGCGGCTCACTCACGCTCCCCGTCGAGGCCTCCTACGGGTTCGACCAGATCAGCGTCGCGGCCCGTGCCAACGGCGCACCCGGCCGGACCGGGAAGATCCTGCTGCACCCGTAGCGCTGGCGGGGACGCTCAGGCCCCGGCACGCCACGCTGAGCGACGGAGCAGCCGCAGGCCGTTGAGTCCGACGACGACCGTCGAGCCCTCATGGCCGGCCACCCCGAGCGGCAGCGGGAGATGGCCCACGACGTCCCAGGTGACCAGCACCGCGATGACGCAGGCCGCGAACACGATGTTGGCCACGACGACCCGGTGCGCGCGCTCGGCCAGTGCCATCGCGGCGGGGATGGCGGTGATGTCGTCGTGGACGAGGATCACGTCGGAGGTGTCGACGGCCAGGTCGGATCCGCCGCGTCCCATGGCGACGGCGACGTCCGCGGTCGCCATCGCCGGCGCGTCGTTGATGCCGTCGCCGACGAGCATGACGCGCTGACCGGCGTCCTTCAGTGCCGCGACCTCGGCGGCCTTCTGGTGGGGGAGCAGGCCGCCGCGGGTCTCGCCGATGCCGACGATCGCCCCGACCTGGCGCGCGGCGACGTCGTGGTCACCGGTCAGCAGCACCGTGCGGGCGCCGGCGTGCGTCAGCCGGGCCGTCGTGGCCGCGGCCGCCCGACGGACCTCGTCCGCGAGCGCGATCAGCCCGATCGGCCGGTCGTCGAGAAGGACGACGACGATCGTGTGCCCGGCCTGCTCACGGGAGTCGATCTGCTCGGTCACCGGGCCGGCGGCGACGCCGATCTCCGCCAGCACGGCCGGCGAGGCGACCCGTACGGTGGCCTCACCGTGGCGCGCGATCACGCCGTGTCCCGGGATGGCGTGGAAGTCGGTGACGAGGGGGACGGCGAGGCTGCTCGCCCGTGCGTGGGCCACGATGGCCCGCGCGATCGGGTGCTCGCTGGGCTGCTCCGCGCCTGCGGCGAGCGCGAGGAGCTCGTGCTCGCTGATGTCGCCGAGCGCGACGACCTCGGTCACGACCGGGGTGCCGTGGGTGAGGGTCCCGGTCTTGTCGAAGACGACGGTGTCCACGGTGCGCAGGCTCTCCATCGCGACCGCCGACTTGATCAGCACACCGTGCCGCCCCGCGTTGGCGATCGCCGCGAGCAGCGGCGGCATGGTGGCCAGCACGACGGCGCAGGGAGAGGCGACGATCATGAACGTCATCGCCCGCAGCAGCGAGGGCTGGAAGGAAGCACCGGCGAGGAGCGGCACGCCCACGATGAGGAGGGTCGCGGCGACGACAACCAGCGAGTAGCGCTCCTCGACCTTCTCGATGAAGAGCTGGGTCTTCGCCTTGGTCTCGGAGGCCTCCTCGACCAGCGCCACGATGCGGGCCACGACAGAGTCGTGGGCCGTGGCGCTCACCTGCACCGTCAGGGAGCCGGTGCCGTTCGCGGTACCGGCATAGACCTCGGCTCCGACCTGCTTGGACACGGGCAGGGGCTCGCCGGTGATGGTCGCCTGGTCGACCTCGCTGGCACCGTCGACGACGACCCCATCGGCGCCGATCCGCTCGCCGGGACGCACCAGGATCAGGTCGCCGACGCACAGGTCCGCGACGTCGACCTCGACCTCGTCGCGGGCTCCGTACTGGTCCCGGACGCGGGTGGCACGCTCGGGCGCGAACTCCAGCAGCGCGCCCACGGAGTCCGCCGTACGCCGGGTCACGAACGCCTCGAGCGCCCCCGACGTGGAGAAGATGACGATCAGCAGCGCGCCGTCGAGGACCTGGCCGATGGCAGCGGCGGCGAGCGCCGCGACGATCATCAGCACGTCGACGTCGAGGGTCCGCTCCCGCAGCGCCTGCACCCCGGCGAGGGCCGGCTCCCAGCCACCCGCCGCGTAGCAGGCGAGGTAGAGCGCCCACCACATCGGCGCGGGCGCACCGGCGAGCTGGGCGGCACCGCCGAGTGAGAACAGGATCAGCGCCAGACCCGCCCAGCGGACCTCCGGCAGCTCGAGCGCCGTCGCGATCAGGGCGCGCCGAGGAGCGCTCGGACGGGATGCGGCGGCGGGTGCCGAGGCAGGGCTCTGGAGGGCGGTCACCGCAAAGAGTAAACACATGCACATGTATGCACCCAAATGCCCCTAGAGTGTGCCCGTGGGACACATCGGGGGAGACGGCGGCGAAGGCCGCGCGGCGCTCGACGCGTCATCGGCGAAGGTGCTCGCCGCGACCCTCCAGGCGCTCGCCACTCCGAGCCGACTGCTCATCCTGGACCGGCTGCGCCGATCGGCGGCCACCGTGGGCGACCTGGCACAGTCGATCGGGATGGAGCAGCCGGCCGTCTCCCAGCAGCTGCGGATCCTGCGCAACCTCCGCCTGGTGACCGGCGAGCGCAACGGGCGCTCCATCGTATACGAGCTCTACGACGACCACGTCGCCGAGCTCCTCGACCAGGCGCTCTATCACGCCGAGCACCTCCGTACGGGCGACGCGGGCCGCAGCGGCGAGGAAGCCGGCTCGGCGCGCGATCACTGATCCGGACGCGACACGCGACCGGTGCGGGACGTTCTGCCATGCTCGGCCCATGAGCGATGTGACGGCCAAGGCGAGCGAGCTCCTGCGACTGCACCACACGGGCGAGACGCTCGTACTGCCGACGGCGTGGGACGCCTGGTCGGCGCGCACCATCGTCGAGGCCGGCTTCACCGCGGTGAGCGTCGGCAGTCACCCGCTGGCCGACTCCCGTGGGCAGCAGGACAACGAGGGGATGACCCTCTCCGACGCCCTCGACAGCATCCGTCGCATCACGGCCGCCGTCGACGTGCCGGTCACCGCCGACATGGAGTCCGGCTACGACACCCCCGCCGCCGAGCTGGTCGAGCGCGTGCTCGAGGCCGGCGTGGCCGGCATCAACATCGAGGACACCGTGCACAGCCAGGGCCGGTTGCGCGAGGTCCAGGAGCACGCCGACTACATCGGCGCCATCCGCGCCGCCGCGGACGAGGCCGGCGTCGAGCTGGTCATCAACGCCCGCACGGATGCCTTCCTGGGCGTCCACACCACCTTCGAGGACCCGTTGGCCGAGGCCGTCCGCCGACTGCGCGCCTGCGAGGAGGCCGGTGCGCGGTGCGTCTACCCGGTGCGGATCCCGGACAACGCCACGCTGCGCTCGGTCCTCGATCAGCTCTCCGGGCCGGTCAACGTCACCGCGCACCCGATCGATGGGGCGATGTCGGGCTCGCTCGAGGAGCTGCGGGCGGCCGGCGTCCAGCGCATTACCTTCGGCCCGCTGTTGATGATGGCGCTGACCCCGAAGCTGACGGAGCTCGTCACGCCCTGGTTGTGACCGGCCCGGACGGGGTAATGCCGCTCATGACTTCGAACATGAGCAGTGGGAGCGGCGAATGAGCGGCCCCGACGGAGCGCACCGCCGGCCCGAGGGTCTGGACGACGCGACCGTGGACGCCCTCGGCAAGCTGTCCGAGGCGCTCGAGGCCGTCGAGGAGGCGCGCGGACACCTGTACGCCTTCCACCGCCGCACCGGGACCGCCGACCTGATGCTCGGTGACGCGGTGGCGATGCTTCGCGACGCCGGCCACGACGAGCTCGCCGATCGGGTGGACACCGAGCTGGTGGGGCGCAACGTCATCCCCGGCCATTGGACGTTCCAGATCGTCGAGGGCTACGACGACACCTATTACGCGGTGTTCCGGGACCTCGAGAAGCTGGCTCGGGACCAGCTCGCCGAGGGCAAGCGCCATCTCTACGAGGCGGAGATGAAGGAGGATCGGCGTACCCACGGACGCCGTGGCCACGAGGCCCGGCCGGCGGATCTGTGAGGTGTCAGCGGTCGAGCTGCTGGAGCGCCCAGGAGTTGCCGTCGGGGTCGCTGAGGTAGGCGTACTTCACGCCCCCCATGTCCTGCACCTCGGAGACCTGGACGCCCTTGGTCACCAGGTGGCCGCGCACCAGCTCGATGTCGTCGACCACGAGGTGCAGGCCGAGCACCGGGGGAGCCTCGGGGTTGCTCATCCCGACGCCGATGACGATCGAGCAGGCCGACCCCGGGGGAGTCAGCTGCACGACCCGGAACCCGTTGCCGGGCTCGACGTCGTGGTCGAGGTGGAACCCCATCCGCTCGACGTAGAACTCCTTGCTCAGGTCGACGTCGCGGGTCGGGAGGGGGACGAGCTCGAGTCGCATGTCCAACGGGGCGCTCCTAGGTAGGGGAGCTCTGACACTAGAGGGTCACCCGGTGGGCGGGCGCTCCTGGACGGGTCGCAGCTCCGTGTCGTAGCACCAGCGCAGCTCCACGAGCGAGCCCGCGCGTGAGAACGCCACCAGCGCCTGCCACCGCCCGGGCTTCGGGGGATCCGGCGGCGTCTTCCGCCAGGCCAGCAGCAGGCCCGGCCAGGCCGGGAGCGGAACGCTCCCCGGGCCGCCGCGCAGCAGCCAGACGAGCCGTGGCTCCGACTCGCGCAGGCTCGACTCCATGATGAAAGAATAGAACAGATGTTCGATTGGCGCGTACTTCGGCGGCGACCCGACTCGGCGTCAGATCGAAACGCACATGGTCCTCCGGTCGCCGAACTCGATCACCGGCGGGATTCTATGGCCCTTCGGCCCCGCGCGCCGGGGTCCTATTGCGGGCACCTCACCGACAGGACCTGTCGATAGGAGCCGGACCCGTACGGGCGGGTCCTCCGTTTCGGGGCGGTGCCATCATGGACACGTGAACTCGCGAGGGATCGGCGCCGCGCTGGAGCGGCCGGTCGACGTGGTGAGGCGACGGGCCGGGGCGGCGTTGCGGCACCGGATCGCTGGGCCGGACGCCGAGGCGAGGGCGCAGCAGATCTGGGGTGCGGCAGGGGAGCGCTGGTTCACTCCCGCCGATCCGATCTGGTGGGTCCATTCCGACGCCTCGATGTTCGCCGGCGGACTGCGGGCGCTGCTGTTGCAGTCACTTCACCCATTGGCGCTGGCCGGTGTGGAGGACCACTCGGACTACCGGATGGATCCCTGGGCGCGGGTGGCCAACACGAGCGCGTTCATCGCGGCCACCACGTTCGGGCCGATCACGTACGCCGAGGAGGCGATCGCGCGGGTGCGGCGCATCCACGCGTCGGTGCGTGGGATCGCGCCCGACGGACGCCCGTACGCGGCCGACGACCCGCATCTCCTGCGGTGGATCCACCTCGCGGAGGTCGAGAGCTTCCTGACCACGTATCAGCGCTACGGGGTACGGCGGCTCAGTCAGCCGGACGCGGACCGGTACGTCGCCCAGACGGGCCTGGTCGCCGCCCGCCTCGGCGTCGTCGAGCCGCCTGTCAGTGAAGCCCAGCTCCGCGAGGAGCTGGCCGGGTTCCGCAGCGAGTTGGAGGGCTCACCTGCGGCGAGGAACGTCGCCCGCTACCTGCTGGTGCGCCCGCCGTTGCCCTGGCCGGCGCGCCCGGGGTACGCGCTGATCGCCGCGGGCGCTGTCGCCACGCTGCCCGGCTGGGCGCGTCGGATGCTGGGCGTGCCGCATCCGCCGGTGGCCGGTGCGCTGGTCGACGCGCTGATCGCACGGCCCATCGGGTCCGCCGGCACCGCGGCGGCGCGATGGGTCATCGCGGACCCACCTCGGTCCGCCGGCACGGCTACCGGCGGACCGCGATAGACCGTTAGGAGCTCTGGCGCTTGGCCTTCTTGGCCTCGGTGAGGTCCTCGAGGCGGTCGGCGTCCTTGCGCGCGTCGGCGGCGGCGTCCCTGTTGTTGCGGGCCGCTTCGAGCTCAGCGGTGGCCCGACGCTGCGCGGCCTTCTCCTTGGCGGCAGCGGCCTGGTCGGTGCGCTCGCGGCGCTGGTCGGCGGCGGCCTTCTTCACCGACGCCTCCCGGTCGGCGGCCGCCTTCTTCTTCGCCGCGGCCTTCCTGGCCTGAGCGCGCGCGTCGCGCTTGGCCTGGGCCTCGACGGCGTCGGCCTCCTCGAGACCACGCTCGAGCTTCTCCTGCGCGGCGTCGCGTCGAGCCTCGGCCCTCTGCCGGCCGGTGGCCTGGGTCACGCGTGCCTTCTCGCGCTTGACCTCGGCCCTGCGCTCCAGGGTGGCGGCCTCGGCGAGTCCGGCAGAGCGCTCGAGCCGCTCGGCACCGCGTAGGGCGATCTCGCCGTTGCGCAGCAGGTTCCCGGCGAGCTGGTCGGCGGTGCCGATCGCCTTGTCGAAGTAGCGGCGCGCCGCAGCGTCCTCGCGCAGGCGGCCGGTGAGCCCGTCGCCGACCGCCACCACGGGGCGACGGGTGAGCTCATAGGGCAGGGAGATGAGCGTGCTGATCATGAGTGCCTCCTCAGATCTCGTTCTCGGCGCGCAGCTGCGCTGCGCGGTGTTCGGCGTCGGCGGCCTCACGCTCGAGGCGGGCGCGCTCGTCGGCGGCACGCTCCTCGGTGGCGTCGGCGGCCCGGTCGATGCTGTCGGCCTCGTCGGCGCGGTGGGCGGCGACGTCGTCGGCTCGTTCCTCGGCGGCTTCGAGGCCCTGGGCCTCGCGCTGGTCCGCCTCGCGCGAGGCGGCGGCCTGTTCGGAGGCGCGCTGGCGCTCGGCGGCGGCCTCCTCCTGGCGGGCCTGGGCGTCGGCGGTCTGGCGTTGGGAGGCGGTCTCCTGCCGGGTCTCGCGGAGCTCCTCGACGGCCTCCTGCTGCTTGGCGTCCGCGACGGCCGACTCGGCCACCGCTTCGCGGCGGTGCCGGGCCTCGGCCTGCTGGAGCTGGCCCTCCTCGACGAGATCGTCCTTGCCTGTCACGGCTCCGGCGACCTCCTTGGCCTTGCCGGCCACGGTGTCGAGGAGCCCTTCACGTGCTTCTGATGCGTGGTCGTTGGTCATGCTTTCCGGTGCCCGAGGCGTGCGCGCGGACACCCCGGATGCGTGTGACCTGAGTTGCACGGCCGTTGGATCCGATGACACTCGGTCGAGCATCCGGGGCGGGGGTGCGGGTACCGACCCGGCATGACGACGACACCGAGTGAGCCGAGTCCCGACCCGACCGTGGTCCCTAGCGGCGATCCTGGCCCGGGATCGACACCCGATCCTGAGCCGACGGCCGACCCCGGTGCGGTGCCCGCGCCCGAGGTGGACCCTGACTTGGTGTAGCCACTCGGCCGCGTAGGTCGATGTCGAACCAGACGGCCGCCCCCGTGGCGGTGGTCGTGCTGCCCCAGCGGGTGCTCAACGCGTCGAGGATCTGAAGCCCTCGTCCGTGGACGGCGGTGGGCTCGACGCCACGTACCGGCTGTGGCGCCTGCCCGAGGAGGCCGCCGCGGTCCCGGACGGTGACACGCAGCAGCCGGTCGGACCTCTCGACGTGAACGTCCGCTGACGCGCCTGCGTGCATGACGGCGTTCGCCAGCAGCTCGGAGAGGCAGATGACGGCGTCGTCGACCGTGTCCTCCTCCACGCCGTGCCGGGTGAGGAGCCGCCGCAGGTGCTGTCGTGCGGCGGGGACGTCCCTGGCCGCAGCGATCGTGAAGGACGGCTCGTCCGGATCGGGCTGCGGCGGGTGTCCCGTGCTGCGCCGTCGGAGCGCATCCAGCTCGGCCGCCGTGGTCGAGGCGATCGACGTGACCGCGTCGTTCAGCGGGGCCAGCGGTACGACGTCGTGGACGAAGGCGACCACGCCGCCGAGGAGCATGCCGTCGTGCTCCAGCGTGGTGGCGATCACGGCCGTCGTCGGCGTGCCGGCCTGATTGGCCACGAACACCGGGAACCGGTCGGCGAGCTCGCTCAGCGCGCCGCTGACCGGCAGGCGCGATCGCAGCGTCCAGGTCAGCGGAACGTCGTCGTACGCGTCGATGTGGCACCAGTCGACGACCGGTCCGCTCCGGTCCGAGGCGGTGAAGAGCAGTCGCCGGCCGGCGCCTTCGCTCAGGGCGATGCCCGCGCGGCCGACCGCGGGCAGCTCGGTCAGCTCCTGGAGTGCGTGCGTGATGACGGCGTCGACGCCCCGTGTCGGTCGCACCTCCATACGCCGAAGCGTAGGCCCATCGGGCGCCGGGAGCGCTAGAGCAGCGAGTCGGCGACGAAGGATGTCGCCGCGTCCTCGAAAGCGCGCCGGTGGCGCAGCATGGCATGCGTGCCGCCGGAGACCTCGCGGAAGTCGACGGCCGTACGGCGCGCAAGGTTCCGCGCGACGGCGCGGGCGCGTCCGACCAGGGCGACGCGGTCCTCGGACCCGTGGACGATGAGGACCCGACGACCCGTCAGGTCGGCGTCATCGGAGGGGTAGACCCATGGGTTCAGCGCGACGACGCTCCGCACCGGGTCCGAGCCGCCAGCGAGCAGTGCGGCGCGGCCGCCGAGCGAGTGACCGACGAGTGCGGTGGGCAGGTCGCCGTGGCGGGCGGCGATCTGTCCGAGCGCCCATCGGACGTCGTCGACCGGCGTGTGCGAGGTGTCCCAGCCGCGGGTGGAGTTCAGGAGCCGGTAGACCGCCAGGCGCCCGCGGCCGACCGCCGCGATCCGGCGTGCGATGGGGATCATCCGGAGGACGGAGAGCTGGGTGGGGCTGACCTCGGCGCGGCCGGCGCGGGTGGCGCCCCCGTGAAGGACGAGGACGGCTGCCTTCGGTGAGGCGGGCGTGTGGGTCGGCACGAGCCGCGCTCGGATCGAAGGGTTCGGATTCACGCGATCCACGGTAAGGCCGAGCATCCTGACTCCTTGCACGGGTACCTTCGAGCATGATGACAACGCCGAGTGAGTCGCGCCCGGACCCGATCGTGGTGCCGCGGGCTGCTCCCGTACCGGGGGGCGGCCCTGTCGCGGCATAGCCTCCCGGCGCGATCTTGCGGGCTGGGGGCGCGTTGACATGGGCGTCGACCGGGAGTCAGCTGCCTCCGCAGCGAGCGCCTATCTGGACTGCTGGGGGGTCGCGGAGGATCTGACCGAGCTGTGCGAGGTCGCCGCTCAGCTGTGCGAGGCTCCCGTCGCCGCGATCGAGATCGTCCACGAGGGTGGCGCGTACCTCGTCGCCTGCCATGGGGCTGACACCGCGGCGTGGGACGCGCGGCTGCTCGAGGACGAGGACCCGTTGAGCGCCGCGATCGTCGCGGGCGGGGAGGATCTCTACCTCGAGAACATCGCCGAAGATCCACGCCTCGCCGCACGGCTGCGCGCTGATGGCCGGGTCGGCGACGGCCACATGTTCGCCGCGGCGGTGCTCCGCGATCCCGACGGTGTCGCGGTGGGGACGTTGAGCGTCGCTGATCCGCGCGTGGCGCGCAGCCCGGAGCGACGGCGGAACACGGTGGCCCATCGCCGCCGCATGCTCGCCCTGCTCGCGCACCAGGCGGTGAACCTGTTCGAGCTCAGCGTGCGCAGCGACGAGCTCGCTCGGACCAACGCCGAGCTCGCCCGCTCGCAGGAGCACCTGGCCGCCTTCGCCGGCCAGGTCAGTCACGACCTGAAGACACCGCTGTCCGGCCTGCTCGCCTGGGCCGAGCTCCTCGGCGACCTTCCGGCCGTCCGCGACCACGCCGGTGTCGCCGCGTACGTGCAGCGCTGTGAGGCGTCGGGCCGTCAGATGATGACGCTGATCGAGGGCCTGCTCCAGTACGCCGGGATCGGCGGCACCCTGACCCCGCGACGGGTTCCGCTCGACGAGGCGATGGGTGGGGTGATCGGGGATCTCGCTGAGCTGGTCGCGCACGGCAAGCTCCGCTGGTCAGGCGTCGACGTGATCGCCGACCCGGTGCAGCTGCGGGCGCTGCTGCAGAACCTCATCCAGAACGCCTTCACCTTCACGCGTGCTGGGACCGAGCCGGAGGTGGTCGTGACCGCCCGCGAGACCCCGCTCGGGGTGGAGGTGCAGGTGGCCGACAACGGCTCGGGCATCCCGCCGGAGCGGCGGGAGGAGGTGCTGCATCCCCTGGCCCGATACCGCACCGACGTGCCGGGCAACGGCATCGGGCTGGCGAGCTGTCAGCGCATCGTCGCCGACCACGGAGGCACCCTCGACATCCGCGCTCGACCGGGCGGCGGCACCATCGTGGTCGCCACCTTCCCGCATCGCCTCCCTCCTCAGTAGACCGTGAGCCTGCGATCGGCCTGGATCGTCTGGCTGCCGCGCTGGAACAGGTGGCTGCCGCTGCGTCGGTAGTCGATGTCGAAGCTCTCGAGGTGGGCCGAGCCGGGCCTGGTGGGGGTGATGGTCACGAACACGTAGTCGCGGCCGCGGCTACTGCCTGACGAGGGTCCCGACCGTCACGTGGGGCCAATGGATACCGTTGAAGTCGAGCATCACCAGCTGCGTGTACTGCAGCTGGTGAGTGTCCGGACGGCCCCCGGTGCCGGCGATCGTCTCGATCCAGAACGTCGCCTCGGCCCGCGCGGCGAGGGCGTTGCCTCCCGGAGGGCTGCTGCTCGTAGCCAGGAACGCCGTGTTGGCGGTACCGCCTCCGGCCTTGATGACGCTGTGATCGGTGGCCACGTGCAAGGTCGCCACGTGCTTCAAGGAGGTGCCCTGTAGTGCAGACCGGAGGGCGGCCTGCAGCACGCTGTTGGGGTTCTTGACGACGGCGTGCGTCACCCCGGGTGCGGTGAAGCGGAACGGGGTCGGTCGGGCCAGGTCCAGCTCCTCGAACGTCGCGGCCACGTTGTGGAACTGGGTGTTCGCGGGTGCCGCCTGGCCGAAGAAGAACGGCAGGATGTTGTTGTCCGGGATGTGCAGCGTGCCGCCCTGCTGGAGCGAGACGATGCCCTGGGCGAGGATGACCGTGCCGTGTGGGATCGACGCCATCCGGACCACCGAGTCCGGTTCATGGGGATCAGCCGTGGCAGGCACCTTGGCCCAGATCCCGGGTTCGATGTGGAGTCCCGCGCCGGTGCTCGACTCGCTGATCTGCTGCATGTAGGTCACGCCGTGCATCTCGATGTCGTGCATCGCGAGACCGCGGTTCGGGATGGCGCCGTTGATCCGGCTGAACACCAGCGTCTCGTCGGTCCTGTTCAGCTCCAGGAAGCGATCGTGCTGAGTGGCCCGATGTGGCCGCCAGATGGCATTGAAGCCATGGCCCTTCCACGTCCCGAGGAGGCCCGCCAGGGCCCCGAGCGGGTGAGGCTTCGCCGTGCCGGCCTCCGCTCGCCCCGCGTCTCCCGCGTCTCCCGCGCCTGCCGTGTCGTGCAGGTCTCCCACGTCCGGGGTGGCGAGCCCCGCGAACGTGAAGTCGGGGTCCGTCTCCGTACGTGCCGTCATCGTGCCTCCAGCAGCTTCTGGTCGGAGCCGACTCCAGACGCCGGCCGTGTGGACCGTATGCACCGCTGGACCACCGCCGGCGTCCGGCGCGCGGAGATCGCCACAATGAGGTACCGGCCCCGAGGAGTGCTGGGCGGTCGCTCGCTCAGGCGCAGTCGCGGCACCGATCGGGATCTGCCGCCGCACGGCGGGACGTGTGCTGGACGAGGAAGCACGAGGCGCAGACGAACTCGTCGGCCTGCTTCGGCGTGACCTCGATCTCGAGGGTCTCGTGGGAGAGATCGGCGCCGGGAAGCTCGTAGGTCTCGGCCAGCTCGGTCTCGTCCTCGTCGACCTTCCCGGAGTTCTTGTCCTGGTCGCCGGAGGCGAGGCGACGAGCCTCGAGGCTCTCCTCCTTCTGCTCCTCTTCGGTCTTGCGCGATGCGTCGTAATCGGTGGCCATGTGGAGGATCCTCTCGAAGGGGAGCGCGAAGGCTAGCCGCAAGCAGGGCCGCTTCCGTCATCCCGAGCGCGAGGGTACGCCGCGGAAGGTCGCGGCGGTCGACGGATCAGGGCTTCAGGAGACGCCGCGGTGGCTCCTCCACCGTCGGAGGCCGATGACCACCACGACGACCGCGATGGTCAGGAACACGGAGTAGTGCTCGAGCCGGTCGACCACGTCGACGGCCGGCTTGCCGATCGCGTACCCCAGCACGACGATCGGCGCGACCCACAGGAGGGTGCCGAGCAGGTCGAGGAGCAGGAAGGTGCGCAGTCGCATGCCCGACAGGCCGGCCGCGACGTAGATCAGCAGTGACGGCAGAGGCAGGTAGTAGGCGAGGACGACTGCGGCCGGCCCGAAGCGCCCGGCCCACCGCTCCAACCGGACGATGCGCACCTCGCGTCTGGCAGCGCCTCGCGCCGAGGTGTCGCGGCCGAGGAGCGTGTGCAGCGCACGGTCGCCCCATCGTCGACCCGCCCACCAGAAGACCCAGTCGAACATCATCGTGCTCGGCACCCCGAGCGCGATCGCGGCCCACAGCGGCAGCTCGCCCAGCCGGCTGTGCGCGCCGACCGTCACCTCTGCCAAGGTCGAGCTGCCGACGATCTCGAGCAGCACGGGGTGCGGGCCGATCAGAGCGGGCACGAGCGGCCAAGTCGCGAACGAGTACGCGACGTACAGCCCGATCAACAGGATGATCACGAGGTCGGATCGTTCGGCGCGCTCGCCCCACGGAGCCGGGGCCGGGTGTGGGGCCGGCGTCTCCGGGCGGTGCGAGGCGTACGTCATCGGGACGAGTCTCGCACCCACCCGGTTGGCCGGATCCGCCCGCGGCATGACTCAGATCGGCGCCAGCACGGGTCGCTTCGCGGTGATGCCGTCTCCCAGGGAGCGGCCTGTCAGCCGACGGTGGATCCACGGGCCCGCGAAGTTCCTGGCCCACTCGACGTCGGCGAGCAGGCGCTGTCGGCGGGTGAGGGCTGCTGGATCGGGCAGAGCCAACGGCTCGTTGTCGTGCCGGACCCCGAGCGTGTTCAGCACGTGCACGGCAGCGAGGTGGTGGCCGAAGGGCGACGGATGGATGCGGTCGACGTCCCAGTAGCGCGGGTCCGTGGCCTCGTGCAGTCGCCAGTTGTCGACGAGCACCGCGCCGCGGTTGTCGACGACTTCGCGCAGGAGCTGGTTGAAGACCGCGATCCGGCCACGGAGGGCACGGAACGGGCCGGCGGCCGGGACCCCGTGGGTGAACAGCACCACGCGCGCGCCGACATCGTTGGCCTTAGCGACGGCCGCATCGATCGACTCCACGAGGGCGTCGATGTCGACCCGGAGGTGCAGCAGGTCGTTACCGGCCCCTTGGAGACTGAGGAGGTCTGGTCCGAGGTCCAGTGCCGGCGCCAGCTGCTGGTCGATGATCTCCTCGATGGTGCGTCCGCGGATGGCGAGGTTGGCGTACCGGAAGTCATCGCGGCCGGCCGCCAGCCCCTCAGCGACGCGGTCCGCCCACCCTCTGAGCCCGTTCGGTCGGTGCTGGTCCGGGTCACCCAGGCCCTCGGTCCACGAGTCGCCGATCGCAACGTAGCGGCTGTACGACGGGGTCAGCACGATGGATCCGGCGTCGATGCGGGACGCGCGTGGAGCGTCATGTCCATGATGGTCACCTGTCGACCCTGCCACGCGGGGTCGATCCGATGCGACCCGGATGACGGCACCGACGCCGAGACGCGATGTGAGACGGCTGCGCACGAGTCGGTGAAGTAGCCGGTCGGCGGTTAGGTTTTTCCGGTGCCCGACTCCCGCCCCCGCCGTACGTTCGCCGTCATCAGCCACCCCGACGCGGGCAAGTCGACCCTGACCGAGGCCCTCGCCCTGCACGCCCGGGCGATCAACGAGGCCGGAGCGGTCCACGGCAAGGGCGACCGGCGCGGCACGGTGTCCGACTGGATGGCGATGGAGAAGGCCCGCGGGATCTCGATCACTTCGGCCGCGCTCCAGTTCGTCTATCGCGACCACGTGGTCAACCTGGTCGACACTCCCGGCCACAGCGACTTCTCCGAGGACACCTACCGGGTCCTGTCCGCCGTCGACTCCGCGGTGATGCTGGTCGACGCCGGCAAGGGGCTCGAGCCTCAGACGCTCAAGCTGTTCCGGGTCTGTGCGCTGCGCGGCATCCCGGTGATCACCGTGATCAACAAGTGGGACCGCCCGGGCCTGTCCGCGCTGGAGCTGATGGACCTGATCCAGGAGAAGATCGGACTCCGTCCGACACCGCTGACCTGGCCGGTCGGCGAGGCCGGCGACTTCCGCGGGGTGCTGGACCGTCGTACGGGCGAGTTCGTGAAGTACACCCGTACGGCCGGTGGCGCGACCCGCGCTCCCGAGCGACGGATGGGGCCCGACGAGGTGGAGGAGCCCGACGCCCGGGTCTGGGCGGCCGCGGTCGAGGAGCACGAGCTGCTCGAGCTCGACGAGGCCGACCACGACCAGGCACGCTTCCTGGCCGGCAAGACCACGCCGGTGATGTTCGCCTCGGCGCTGCAGAACTTCGGTGTCGCCCAGCTCCTCGACCTGCTGCTCGACATCGCCCCGGCGCCCGGCGCGACCGACGGGGTCGACGGCACGGTCCGCCAGCCCACCGACGACTTCAGCGCCTTCGTGTTCAAGGTGCAGTCCGGGATGAACACCGCCCACCGCGACCGGCTCGCGTACGCGCGGGTGGTGTCGGGCTCGTTCGAGCGCGGGATGATCGTGACCCACGCCGCCACCGGCCGGCCCTTCGCCACCAAGTTCGCCCAGGCGGTCTTCGGGCGCGAGACGACGTCGGTGGAGACCGCCGAGGCCGGCGACATCATCGGGTTGGTCAACGCGACGGCGTTGCGGGTGGGCGACACCGTGTACGTCGGCCCGCCGATCGAGTACCCGCCCGTCCCCACCTTCGCCCCCGAGCACTTCGTGACCGCCAGCGCCGGTGACATCAGCCGCTACAAGCAGTTCCGCCGCGGCATCGAGCAGCTGGACCAGGAGGGCGTCGTCCAGGTGCTGCGCTCGGACCTGCGCGGTGACCAGAACCCGGTCCTCGCGGCGGTCGGTCCGATGCAGTTCGAGGTGGTCGAGGACCGGATGACGAACGAGTTCAACGCCCCCATCCGCTTCTCGCGGCTCGACTACCAGGTCGCCCGACGTACCGATGCCGACGGCGCCGCCGCGCTGGCCGGCCTCCGGGGTGTGGAGGTCCTGCAGCGCAGCGACGGCACCCATCTGGCCCTCTTCGTGGACCAGTGGCGGGCCAGCAAGACCGCGCGGGAGATGCCCGACATCATGCTCGAGGCGCTCCCGGCCGGCGGGGCCTGACCGATGCACGACCGTTCAGACGCCTCCGAAGCACTCGGCACGCCGCCCCGGCGGACGCTGTCGCTGCGCTCGGTGGTCGTGCGCACGTACGTCCCGGCTGTGGTCGGGAGCGTGTTGTCGCTGGTGGTCCTTGCTGTCGTCGCCTTGGTGCTGAGTGTCTCCGTGCGGCCGCACCTGTCGCAGCTGCGGCAGGCGGCGACCGCGGCCGGACAGGCCCACGACGCGATGCTTGACGAGGAGACGGGCGTACGGGGCTATCTGGCGACCGGCGAGAAGGACTTCCTGCAGCCCTACCTGTCGGGCCAGGCGCTGCGCACCGCCGCCGATGGTGAGCTGGTGACTGCGGTGGGCGGCCGGCCCGGTCTGCTGCGCGACGCGGTGTCGGTCGTGCAGTCCCAACAGGCCTGGCAGGACCAGTGGGCGACGCCGTCGACCGACGGCTCCTGGAACCCGTTGTCCCACGGGGGAGGAGCGGCCGGCGCGACGAGCCTCGCCGTCCACCTCAACGAGGGCAAGGCGCTGTTCGACAGCTACCGGGCTGTCGACGCGCACCTCCAATCGGCGCTGGCGGACGAGGTGGCCAGCGCCGAGGGGTCCTATCAGCGCGCGTTGCTGGCCGCGGTGCTCGCACTCGCCGTCATCGGGGTCGTGTCACTGCTCGGACTCGTGCGGGGCAGCCGCCGTCTGCAGCGTCAGGTGGTGGCGCCGGTGCGTGACCTCACCGCGACGGTGGGACAGGTGGCCCGAGGAGACCTGAGCCCACGGCCCGGCGTGCCGTCCATCGTCGACGAGGTCGCCGCGCTGTCCCACGACGTGGCCGGGATGACGACGGCACTCGCCGACCGGATGAAGCTCGCCGCGGACCGCGAGGACGCGCTCGTACGTCACGGCGCCCGGCTCGAGCTCGTCCTGGAGCTCAGCCGAGGGCTCAGCGAGTCGCTGAGCCTGCGCTACACGAGCCTCCATCTTCTCAGCGCCGTGCGTCGCCTCGCCGGTGCAGACCGGTCGGACCTGTGGCTGCGGAGCCAGGACCGCGACGAGCTGGTGCGTTACGACGTGGCGGGTGCGGACGACCGTACGCCGGCGGCGGACTCCGACGCCGACGCCGGCTCCGCGGAGCCGATCGACGTGGGCATCGGCGCCATCGGCCGTGCGGCACGCTATGGCAGGGCGATCTCGCTGGACGAGTCGCGCGACAGCCAGGCGGAGGACTCGGGCGCCGGCGGGGTCGCGATCCCGCTCGTCGTCGGTAGTCAGGTCATCGGGGTCCTCGCGCTGACCCCGCCGGCAGGAGGCACCCTCGACCTCGAGCTCATCGACGCGCTCATCATGCAGGGCGCCTCCGCCCTCCAAGCCGCGCAGCTCCACAGCGACGTGGAGGAGCAGTCCCGGAGGGACTCGTTGACCGGGCTGGCGAACCGTCGCCAGTTCGACGAGGACCTCAGCGAGAACGTCGCGCGCGCTGCCCGCTACGCGCGGCAGCTCTCCTTGGTGATGATCGACCTCGATCACTTCAAGCAGATCAATGACACCTACGGTCACCAGCGCGGCGACGAGGTCCTTCAAGACGTCGCCGGCATCGTCGTGCGCGGCATCAGAAGCGTGGACACCGCCTACCGGTACGGGGGCGAGGAGCTGTGCGTCCTGATGCCCGAGACCGGCAGCGACGACGCGTGCCAGATCGCGGAGCGCCTCCGGGCACAGGTCGAGGCGAGCTTCCCGTGGGCGAGACGATCGCCCATCACCTTGTCAGCGGGCGTGGCCGAGCTGGGCCACGACGCCGAGGGCCCGGCGCTCATCGGAGCAGCGGACCGCGCCCTCTACGCGGCGAAGCGCAACGGCCGCAACCGCGTCGAGTGCGAGCTTGATGCGTCGTCCGGCACCTGAGGACCGCCGCGGACGTACCGGCCGTGACAGCGTGCACCGGTCGTCCGACGGAGGATCGGCTCCCGCTGGGGCATGGGCATAGCCGCAGGGGCGGATCAGGCCCGGCGCGTGGTGTGCCCGGTGATGGCGTCGAGCAGCACCGGCCACAGCGCTGGCGGACGGTCGTGGCCCATGTCCTCGAGCAGGAGGAGCTGGGCGCCAGGGACGAGCTCGGCGGTGCGGCGACCGCCACTGGGATCGATGAGGGTGTCGTCGAGGCCGTGGATGACGAGCGTCGGCACGTCGAGGTCCTTCAGCGCCTCGGCACGTGAGCCGTCGAGGATCATCGCGGCCAGCTGCCGGGGGACCCCGGCCGGGTAGTAGGCGCGGTCGTAGCTAGCGGCGGCCAGAGCGCGGAGCTGTGCCGCGTCACCGTAGCGGCGCGACGCCCAGACGAGCTCTCGCTCGGCTCCAGCCACGTACCCGTCGCGGTCGGCCGGGCGCCCGGAGAACAACACCTGCTGTGCCTCCGGCGTCGGCTGGCCGTAGTCCTGCTCCCCGGTGGACGACATCATCGAGGTCAGCGAGAGCACCCGGCGCGGGAACTCGATCGCCATCTTCTGCGCGATCATCCCGCCCATCGAGGAACCGACCACGTGCGCCTGCTCGATGCCGAGCGCGTCCAGCACGCCGATGCCGTCCTGGGCCATGTCCCGCAGCGAGTACGGCGCTATCGCGCGTGCTCGGTCGAGGTCGCCGGACGTCACCGCGGTGATGAAGTCCATCAGGTCGACCGGGTGGTCCTCGAGCTTGGCGGACAAGCCGCAGTCGCGGTTGTCGTACCTGATGACGTAGCGGCCGCGCGCGGCCAGCAGTGTGCAGAACTCGGCATCCCAACCGAGCATCTGGGCGCCGAAGCCCATGACGAGGAGCACCGCCGGGTCGCCCGGGTCTCCGAAGGTCTCGTATGCGATGTCGATGGGTCTGCCGCCCTCGTGGTCGGGATGGAATCGGGTGGGGATGCCCGACCGTACATGTCAGAACTTACATGCCAATCGTTACATCCGATTGCTAGGGTGGCCCCATGTCTCTGCGTCACGCGCTTCTCGGGTTGCTCGCCCGCCGCCCCTCGAGCGGGTACGAGCTCACCCAGATGTTCGACCGTTCGCTCAGCACCTCCTGGCACGCGGGTCACAGCCAGATCTACCCCGAGCTCGGCAAGCTCGAGGCCGCTGGGCTCATCAGGCTGGTGGGAGAAGGAGCGCGCCGCAGCAAGACCTACGACATCACCGACGCAGGTCGCGTGGAGTTGAGACGCTGGCTCGTGGAGGCCGAGCCGGACCGGTCTCAGCGCAGCGAGAGCGGCCTGCGTCTGTTCCTCACACCGCTTCTGGACGCGGCAGACAGGAAGCAGACGTTCGAGCGCGACCTCGCGCACGTCGAGCACGAGCTCGCCGCTCTGAAAGCCCTCCGAGCAGTCCAGGCGGACGCCGCCGAGCCGGAGGTGTTCGCGCCCCAGGTCGAGCTCGGGATCCGGATCAACACCGTGCTCGGGGAGTGGCTGCGCGAGCAGATCAGCACGGCGTCATGACCGGCAACACGATGAGAACCTACCGAGTGCAGGCGACCGGCCAGTTCTCCGGCCTCATGCCGGCCGTCGCCGGGCAGCTTCGCGCCCAGCAAGCCGAGCACGACCTGATGCTCTCCGCCTTCACCCGAGAGGGGACGTTCACCTACACGCCCTCACTGACGCGGTTCACCCTGCGGTACCTGCTCGAGGTCTTCGAGGAGTCGGCCGCGGAGGCCGACGAAGCCGCTGTGATCGAGGGCGAGCTCCTGGCCGCGCAGTATCTCGGGTCCCGAGGCATCACCCACAGGCCGTTGACCATGGCGGCCACCTGCCTCGACGACGTCAAGGTCAAGCGCCGTCGTTGATCCGGCCCGAGCCCGCGTCGACCCCGCCCCGCCCTGGCCACATCGTCCTCCCGGCAGGATGGCCCTCGTGCCCTGCGAGATCGCCGACTTCTTCGACCTGGTCGCCCAGCTCCCTGGTGTCAGCCGCTCCGACCGGGACAAGTGGCTCCGGTACGACGTCGACGGCCGCACCTTCGGCTATCTGTGGCCGGCGACGCGAACGGTCGGGTTGAAGCAGACGATCGTCGAGCAGCTGTCGCTGGTGGCCGAGCGCCCGGACGTCTTCGAGGTTCAGTTCACCTCCGGCGGCTTCGGCTGGGTCGTCGTCCACCTCGAAGGCGTTGAGCGCGACGAGCTGGCCGAGCTCACCTTCGAGGCGTGGCGGCTGACCGCCCCCGACGCTGTGGTCGAGGAACGCGCCGACGAGCTGCCGTCCTAGACCCCTGCCCACGCCGCCCCGGCCGCCTGCGGCGCGCGCCCCGTCCCGCGGGCGCGCTCGCCGGGACCCTTATCCGACCGAGACGGGCCGGGTGAATCGGCGGGCTGTGCCGAGCCAGTCCACCTTCGTGCCGGCCCCGGCACTGGTGCGCACCTCGATGCGTACCGCCTCGGAGCCCGTACGGGAGGCCAGGCAGCTGCGCCCGATCCTGAACCGCGCCGTGTCGGTGTCGTAGTTCAACCGCATCCGGTACGAGCAGTCGACGCGTTCGGTGGCTCGGCGGACGTTCCATGAGTCCGTACGCAGCAGCGCGTAGTCGGTCCCGTCGAAGAATCCGCCGACCGCGACGAGGTCCGGACGCGAGTCGCCGTCAGTGTCGAAGAACACCGCTCCGCCGACGCCGGAGGCGGGGTCGGCGACCAGGTCTGCGGTCTTGATCGTGATCCGCACCTTCTGGGCGGTGTTGTCGATCCGCACGGAGCGCAGGTCACCGCCGTGCCTGACGTCGTTGGCCTGGTCGCTGAACGTCGCGGTCGCCGCCTCAGCGGGCTGCGCCGCGATGACGCAGGACAGCGTCGCCGCAGCGGCGAGGGTCGCGAGGCCGGCGAGAGAGTTACGCATTGATGAGTTCCTTTCGATAACCCCGGCCCGAAAAGGCGGCGGGGGACAGGAGTCCCTAGCGGGTGACTCCCACCCTCCATACGCTCCTCTCCGCCACCAGGTTGCCTCTATCTCCTCGGAATGTGACGCACGGGGCTGCACTCGTGGACGAAGAGGGGTCAGGTCCGTTCGAGCCGCCGTGCGAGGTAAGGCGCCGTCGCGCTGCCTTCGGCCTTCGCGATGGCAGCCGGCGTGCCGGTCGCGACGACCTGCCCACCGGCGTCACCTCCGCCGGGGCCGAGGTCGATGACCCAGTCGGCGGTGGCGATGACGTCGAGGTTGTGCTCGACGAGGACCACGGTGTTGCCGGCGTCGACGAGCCGGTGCAGCAGCCGCAGCAGGAGCGCGGTGTCAGCGGGGTGCAGACCCGAGGTCGGTTCGTCGAGCAGGTAGAGGGCGTGGCCGCGGTGGGCCCGCTGGAGCTCGGTCGCGAGCTTGATGCGTTGTGCCTCGCCTCCGCTGAGCTCGGTCGCCGGCTGGCCCAGGGTGAGATAGCCCAGGCCCACGTCCTGAAGCGCCTGGAGGCTGCGCGCGGCGGCCGGCACGTCGGCGAGGAACGTCGCGGCATCGTCGACGGGCATCGCGAGGACCTCGGCGATGTTCTTGTCACGGTAGGTGATCTCGAGCGTCTCGGCGTTGTACCGGTCGCCGTGGCAGGCCGTGCAGGGTGCGTAGGTGCCGGGCAGGAAGAGCAGCTCGACCGAGACGAACCCCTCGCCCTGACAGGTCTCACAGCGACCCTGCGCGACGTTGAAGGAGAACCGACCTGCCCCGTAGCCGCGGGCGCGTGCCGCATCGGTGGCGGCGTACAGCTTCCGCACGGCGTCGAAGAGCCCGGTGTACGTCGCCAGGTTGGACCGTGGCGTCCGGCCGATCGGCCGCTGGTCGACGAGCACCAGCCGGTCGAAGGAGTCGAGAGCGGTCCGGTCCTCGGCGAGGACCTGGCTGACCAGGGTGGACTTGCCGGAGCCGGAGACCCCGGTGACGGCGGTGAGGACGCAGACCGGGATGTCGACGGTGAGGTCGTGCAGGTTGTGGCGGCTGACGCCGGCCAGCTGCACCCAGCCCTGCGGGGCGCGGACGTCGTGCACCAGCCGCTCGGCCCGACCGAACAGGTAGGCGCTGGTGGCCGACTCCTTCACGTCCTCGAGTCCGGCCACGGGCCCGCTGTAGAGCACGTTGCCCCCTGCCGCGCCCGCACCGGGGCCGATGTCGACGACCCAGTCGGCCCGCCGTACGACGTCGAGGTCGTGCTCCACGACGAACAAGGAGTTGCCGGCCGCCTTGAGGCGATCCAGGACCTCGAGCAGCGGCTGCGCGTCGGCCGGGTGCAGGCCCGCCGAGGGCTCGTCGAGCACGTAGACGACCCCGAACAGGCCGGAGCGCAGCTGGGTGGCGATCCGCAGGCGCTGCGCCTCGCCGGGGGACAGCGTCGTGGAGCTGCGCCCCAGACTCAGGTATCCCAGGCCCAGATCGAGGAGCACCTCGATGCGGGCGACCAGGTCGGCGCAGATGCGCACCGCGACCTCGTCGGCCTGCTCGGGCGACTCGGGCGACTCGGCGACCGGCCGCAGGAGCGCGACCAGCTGGGTGAGCGCCAGGTCGTTGACCTCGGCGATCGAGTGCCCGAGGAAGGTCACGGCAAGGGCCTCCGGCCGCAGTCCGCTGCCCCGGCAGTCCGGGCAGGGCGCGTCCTCCACGTACCGCAGGGCTCGCTCGCGCATCCGCTCGCTCTTGGAGTCGGCCAGGACGTGCATGACGTGCTTGCGCGCGCTCCAGAACTTCCCGTAGTAGCCGTAGTCGATGCGGTCGCGCTCGGGCTTGATGAGCACGGACGGCTGTTCGTCGGTGAACAGGAGCCAGTCGCGTTCCTTCTTCGCCAGGCTGTGCCAGGGCGCGTCGACGTCGATGCCCAGGCCGGTGACGATGCTGCGCAGGTTGGCCCCCTGCCAGGCACCGGGCCAGGCGGCGATCGCTCCTTCGCGAATGCTCAGGGATCGGTCGGGCACGAGCAGGTCCTCGGTGACGTCGTGCACGACGCCCAGTCCGTGACAGCGCGGGCACGCGCCGGCGGCGGTGTTGGGGGAGAAGGCCTCGGCGGCGAGGTGGTCGACCCCGGTCGGGTAGTCGCCTGCTCGCGAGTAGAGGATCCGCAGCAGGTTGGACAGCGTGGTGAGGGTCCCCACCGACGAGCGCGACGTGGCCGCCCCGCGCCGCTGTTGCAGCGCCACGGCCGGTGGCAGCCCGGAGACCTCTTGGACGTGGGGTGCCCCGACCTGCTGCAGCAACCGGCGAGCGTACGGCGCCACCGACTCGAAGTAGCGACGCTGCGCCTCCGCGTAGAGCGTGCCGAACGCCAGCGACGACTTCCCTGAGCCGGAGATGCCGGTGAACGCCACCATGGCGTTACGAGGAATGTCGACGTCGATGTTGCGGAGGTTGTGCTCGTTGGCGCCGCGGACGCGCACGAAGGTGTCGATCGCATCGCTGGTCACGCGCCCTCCGTACCCCGTCAGCGGTCGGAGATGTCGCAACCGACGGCTCATCTGCCGACCTTGGTGTCGTGTTCGGTCATCGCCGGCCTGGGGGATGAAGACCTGCTGCGCTCAACTCCAACCGGGCGAGGCGCTCGATGACGGCCGGGTCGTGCCGCCGCCAACCCGCCACAGGGTCTTCGTCGATGCGTGCCAGGACGTGGAGGGGCTGGTTGGTGAGGGCACGCAGCGCGAACAGGTCCGGGCCGGCGCCGGCGTCGAGGAGGCGCTGCCCAGCGGTGGCACGGCGGACGAACCGGATCCGCGGGGGCAGGTAGAAGACCAGGAGCAGCACCACCGGGAGCAGCACGACCATCACCCCGAGCCAGTTCGCGAGGGCCGTGGCCGCGTGCTCTTGGCGCTGCCCCGCGGTGGCGAGGGCGGAGGCTGCACCGCTGGCGCCGTCGAAGGGGCTGCTCACCGAATCACCGACAAGTGGGACGCCGGCCAGGCTCTGGCCGGCATCGTGCAGCCGGGATGCCAGATGGGTGGCGGAGGAGTCGATCTCGCGACCGGGTGTGGCTAGCCTCAACGCGGCGTCGTGCACCTTCGCAGCGACCGCGATGCACAGTACGACGTACAGCACGGCCGCGAGATCACCAGCGGCCTGGACGCCGCGGCGAGCGGGGGAGTCGGCGTAGAGCTTCATGTGGCTCCGTGCCCGGGACCGGCAGCCGCGACACCCGCCTACGCGTCCTGCTGATCGGCCCACGTGCGCTGCCGCTTTGCTCCCGCGCGGGTATAGAGACCCATCCATCGGAGTCCGACCGTGATGACAAGCCAAGCCGAGCTTGCGTAGCGCGCCCGCTCGCAATGTCCAGCACGAGCGGGTTGCAGGCCGTCGTGCACCGTGCCGCCGGTACGCGATGGGCATGATGCCCTGGAGCGGCGCGCCAGCTCGCGGCGGAGCGACGTGACCTGGACGGTAGCGGCGAATGGAGGCAGCTCCGGTCCGCGCGCCCATCGCGTAGATCCGGCACGTCACCGCGCCCGCGTCGCCCCTCGTCAACCACACGACGGTCGGCATCGTCACGCAGGTCCGACCGGTTGATGATCAGTGCCACCCATCCTCGCCACGCAGCCCCGCAAAGGTACGTGCCCGCCGCGCTCGCACCCATGGGCGTGAGCGTGTCTCACCCGAAGGAGAAACGCCGACGGACACGCAAGAAGCCGGTACCCCGTGGCCAGGGTTGCGACGCCTCGCGGACGGTAAGCGCTTGAGGGTGCGACGTGGTCCGCACACGGCGGTGTGATGCAGGAACGCTCGGGCTTGCATCTGACGATGGGCGTGTGGAAATGAGGGGACTCGAATCGTGAAGGAGGGGCTCGCCGCCAAGCGGCGAGCAGGTCCTCGACGGTGATCTGCCCGTCGAGCGACACCCGCGCAAGCACTCGGCGGCGGCTCGATGTGCGTCGAAGAAGCGGGTCTCGACGATGGAGTGCATCTCTGCGTTCAGTCGTCGGTAGGGTCCTCAGATGCGGCCAGTCATCCGGTGCTTCAGCGTCAACAATCCGCACGGTCCTGAGGTCGAGGACCTGCCGCTTCTTCTTCGCCGCCTTGCGGACGCGGTTGAAGCTGAGGGCATTCGCCCTGACGAGCTCATGGACGTGACGCTCTCGAACGATGAGCTCATCGACGAGGGTTACTTCTGTTGGCGGGCGACGGTGTACTGGCAGCCGAATGAGACCGACAACCTGTGAAGGGTAGTTGTTTACGGATCTAGTACTCAGGGACGGATGAGTGTGTCCCTCAGGCGGCGGAATGACATGTCCGCGATATCGGCTACTCCCGGCCGTGCCGGTGCACCGCAAGTCCTGATGCGAATCATCAGCGCAGTCGTCGCGGTCCCTCTACTCTCCGAGATGTGAGGGCGGGGACGCGATTGCTCGGCGGTGCGGCCGCAGGACTCATCTCCATCGCATTGCTCAGCTCGTGCGGGCAACATCCGGACGATCGGAAGGCCGGCTACGACCGGATTGGGTCCGTAGGATCCGATGTGCTGTCCGCGAAGGTCGACCATGAGAACGATGGCGAATACGTCGACGTCCGGCTCCGCGACGAAGCCGGCAACCTCTTGTGTGACGGCCGTGGTCCACTGATGACTGCTCAGCAGACGCCCGCCGTCTGCGACGGCGCAAGTACCAACGCGTACGTGTACGTAGGACAGCAGCCGAAACGAGGAGTAACCGCGCCGATGTGCCGCGAGAGCGGCGAGCCCATCGCTCTACCTCGGCTCGCAACGGCCAGCAAGTGGGCGGCGGACTTCGTTCTGTGGGTCGACCGATCAGGCGACGACTTCGCGCGCGTACGCCACTGCGGATCGGTGAACGCGGACTGACCCGCGCGCGTCAGTCCGTGCGAATCAGCGGCATCGGCCCGTCTTCGAAGAACTGGGCCAGAAGCTCGAGGTTCACGTAGAGAATCCTCAGTCATCGGACGGGATGGGCGCAGCCATATGCCCATTCGGTCTCCCCGGTTTGGCCCGCGTATGGCCGTGCTCGGCTAGCCGTCGGCGCGTGATTAGCTTGACCGCGCTCCTCGTGGACTTTGTCGTGACAGGGACTAGCGGGCAGAACGCTGCAACTCGACCAGCACAGCCCCGCGAGCGAGATCGACGACGCGCATGACACGCCAGTCGGCTCGTGTGTCGGTGAGGTCGAACGCGTCCCACTCGTAGTCCCCGACCAGAACGAGTTCGCCGGTCGCCGTCAGCCGCGAGTTAGGAGTGACTGTTGACGCACTCCCTTTGAACTGCACCTGGAAGCGGTCTGAGTCAACGGATAGCACCAGTTCTGCACCGGCACGTTGGTGATGATTCGAGTCCTCGTCCCCGGTCCAGACGTCCACTGCGGCAGCGGCTGTTCCGGTCAGGGCGTACACAACCGGCGTTCGTTCGGTGCTCTCGAACCGCGTGACCTCGCAAATGCCGTCCGGCGTGTGGCCGTCGACGGCCGTGATCTGACCATGAAGGCGCACTCCGGCCGAAGGAAACAACGAATCTACCTCTGGCCGAGGTCGCCCACTCTCCACGAGCATCCAGTCCGGCACGCGCACCCACATGCACCCATCCTGGAGCACGCATCTAGCGACGACCGCTCATCGGCAGATCCGGCTGAGGCGTCCGGCACGCGGCGAGATGACGCAACGGCGGATGCGGCAGGTGACGGTGCAGCGTCTGCCACTCTTGGTGCGTGGATGTCAGAAGGGTAGATCCGCGCGACCAGACCTGGGAGTTCGGCGATCCTCTCTACCGGGTGTACTTCCACGACGCGTACGGCGCCTCGGACGAGTACGAGATCGAGGGAGCTAGCGGGATAACAGAGGTGCTGGCCTGGGCCGGAAGCAAGCCAGGGGTCCGCTCGTTTGTCGTATACGTGTGTGTGCCGCAGGACGGACTCGGATTGGTTCGACTGCACGGCAAGGATCCGAACGAGTCCTGACCGCGAGCGCGTCCTCGACGCGGCGGATTGACGCAGTCCTTCAACTTCGATGACCCGAGCGGTTGGAACTACGGCGTGAGTCGCGTCTCGAGTGCAGCAAGCCGTGACCGGAGCTCGTCGATGTCTTCATCGAGTCGAGGAGACAAATCCGTCACGCCGCGGCGGTAACGGGAGACTCGCTTCGGGTTCCCTGCCTGGGGCCGGCCTTGATCGCTGTAGAGCAGTCCTAGGCGACTCCGAGGCGCCTCCAGGTTCCCGGCTGGGCCGCCTCACGGGTCATGCCACGGATGCCATCTAGTCTCGGGCGCGGCAGTCCGCACGCGGCGACTCGACACACCCGGGCGCGCCGCGGATGGGCTGCATTTGCTGGCACCGGCGACCAAAGCCGCCGAGATGACGAGGCGCCCGGCTGTTCACGGGCGGAGGAGCGGCGGCTCAATCCGCGTGAGAAATGCGGCCAAAGGCATCTAGAGCGCCGGAATCACCAATCTGGCGGATCTTCTAACTAGTCCTGGTCGTCGGCCCGCTTCCTGCCCTTGACTGCGCATAGAAAGGAGGGATGACGATGGATCTGCAGATGGCGTATGCCACGCTGGGCATCGACGAGGGAGTGCCCATTCGCGAGGTACAGCAACGCTATCGTGCCCGCGCTCAGATGCTGCACCCTGACCGGGTGCAGGGCAGCCCGAAGCTCCTCGACGAAGCTTCGAGAGCCATGGCCGAGTTGAACGCGGCTTGGGAGGTTGTCGCCGATGCCGACCGGCGTGGGGCGCGCCACCAGAAAACTCGGGGGTTCGAACACGCTGAGCAGGAACCTCTACGCACTGCCGGGCAGGGGGAATGCGACTCCTGCGGTTCGTTCCCTGCGGCACTCGTGCAGTACCGAGTCGTAGTCGGGACCGTCCTCTTCTGGCGCACGCGCGGCGTCACTTTGGAGCTTTGTCGTACCTGCGGCCTCTCGATGTTTCGCGAGGCGCAAGCGGAGACCATGACGAAAGGATGGTGGGGCATGAGTTGAGTCCCCGATAGTGGTGTAGCGCGGTCGCCAAGATCGTCCCTGGCTTGGACGTAGACG
>NZ_JAIWOY010000016.1 GCF_020216525.1 Nocardioides nematodiphilus
CACAAGAACCGGTGGCCTCGTTTTCGAGCGTCGGATCGGCCTCATTTTCGAGCGTTGCCGACACCGACCGAGTCGCGCGTGTGATGAGGCGGGCCGTGCCGACGTCACAGCGTCGTTCACGGAGAGGAACACCCATGCACACCACCACCTGGCAGGTCCACATCGATCTGTTCGAAGACGACAGCGAGACCCGCGCCGAGGCGGTCCTCCGAACGACAGCGGGGACCGAGATCCGCCATGCGGGGACGGCCAAGCGGCGCCCGGCGACCACGACATCCCGGAGATCGGCGACGAGCTCGCCACCTGTCGTGCACTCTGGGGGCTGGCGCACGACCTCTTGGATGCGACCCTCGCGGACGTGGCGGCGAACGACCCCAGTCAGGCGCCCACGGTGCGGATGGACTGAAGGGTCCCGATGGCTGCCGACCACGGGACGTCGGCCGCCCACGTGACTCGGCGCGAGGTCGCCACCGAGACTTCGACGTGGCGCTCGCCGCACCCGTCGGAAAGTACACGGCGGTGCAGGATGGGACTGTCGTGAAGGAGGTAGGCCGGTGGCCGATGAGACGACGAGCGCTCGGAGTAACGCGGCGCCCGAGAGGATGCGGGCGTGGCGCACCGACGGTAGCGGCAGGCTGGAGCTGTCGGCGGTCGCGGTGCCCGACCTCGGGGAGGGCGAGGTCCTGATCCGGGTCGAGGCCTGTGGGGTGTGCCGCACCGACCTGCACGTCCGCGACGGGGAGCTCCCCGCACGTCGCTCGCCGGTGGTGCCGGGTCATGAGGCTGTCGGGATCGTCGTTGCCGCCGCCGACAGTCAGCGAGCCTCCCTCGGTGAGCGGGTCGGGGTTCCCTGGCTGCGCAGCACCTGTGGGTCCTGCTCCGCCTGTCGGGCCGGGCACGAGAACCTCTGTCGCGCCTCGACCTACACCGGGTGGGACGCCGACGGTGGCTACGCCGAGTACGTCGCTGCCCCGTGGGCGTACACCTATCCGATCCCGCCGGGTCTCGACCCGGTGCAGGCCGCGCCTCTGCTGTGCGCTGGCATCATCGGGTATCGCGCGCTCAGCCGCGCTGCCGTCCCCGCCGGCGGGCGCCTGGGCATCTACGGGTTCGGCGCGAGCGCTCATCTGACCGCGCAGGTGGCCATTGCGCGAGGTACCGAGCTCCATGTCGTCACGCGCGACCCCCGTGCTCGGGAGTTCGCGCTCGAGCTGGGCGCCGCGACCGCGGCGGTCGACTCGGCGCAGCTCCCGCCCCTGGATGCCGCGATCATCTTCGCCCCGGCCGGTGAGCTCGTCGCCGACGCTCTCGAGGCGCTCGCTCCCGCCGGGACAGTCGCCCTGGCCGGGATCCACATGAGTCAGATCGCGGCCCTGGACTACGACCAGCACCTCTTCCACGAGAAGACCCTCACCAGCGTCACGGCGAACACGCGAGCCGACGGCGACGAGTTCCTACGGCTGGCCGACCGGCTCGGTGTCCGCGCGACCGTCTCGCCGTACCCCTTCGAACGCGCCGACGAGGCTCTGGCCGCTCTCGCGGCCGACGCCGTCCACGGTGCAGCGGTCCTGGTCCTCTAGGAGCGGGTGCTCGCGTGGCTGACGGCCTCGGCGGGACGTTCGATGCGGTCGGAGTCCCGCCGGCAGTGATGGCCTCATCAAGCGCGTGCGCGGAGAGGGGGAATCGTCGAAGTCGGCGTGCGTCGTCGCGCCGGCCGGCCCTGGGTAGAGATCATGCGTTCGCCCGCCTCTCGCCTCACTCAGGTCGCTGACGCGCACCCGCGGGGCCGCTCGCCTGCACCGATCCAGGCCGCTCGGGACGGTTGTCATTCATCGGAGCCACCTCGCGCATCGCCGGGATCCGCTGGCGCCAGGGCCAGCCGAGCGGCGAATCGGCCGGCGTGCCCGAGGAGTGCGAGTACAGGTGCCGTCCACCGGACGATGCGTGGCGCGCGACGGCCGCGATACGGCCACGCCACGTACGCGAGCAGGGCGCTGGCCAACACGATCACTGCTGCCAGCGCCGAGATAGAGGCGAGGTAGATGTCCTACATGGCCGTCGCCCGCCGTCACTGCAGTTCCGGTGCGAGGGCGATGCTTCCGGTCGCTTGCGGTCGGCGTCTTGGACGGGGGAGCGTGGGGCGAGAGCTGGCCCTGCTAAGTGTGGGAGCCAGCGTCGGCTCGGGATGAAATCTGCTGCTCAGCGGAGGCCTCCAACCCAAACGATGTGCGGCCGCTACTGCGCTGATCTGAGATGAGACCTCGATCTTGCCCAACACGGACTTGACCTGGGTGCGGACGGTGGACTCCGAAACGACGTTTGCTGCAGCGATCTCGGCGGCGGTGCAGCCGTTCATGAGGAGACCTAGGATCTGCGCTTCTCGGATCGTGAGTCGCTCGAACCGCGCGCCAAGACCGGCCAACGTGGCATCCCGGCGGATCGAGGCCTCGGTAAGTGCTTCACGTTCGTCGGCACCAATAGCAGGGGCCCCCTCAGAGAGGCTTCGCACGGCGCAGATGAGGTCGCATAGCCGGCGCGTCTTGGGCACGACGGCTGCGGCTCCTCGACGCAGCGCCTGCCCCCAGGTCGCCTCATCGGTCGCACACGTCAGTACGACAACGGCGATCCCGGCCCGGGTCATCTCCGTGATCGCGCCGAGGTGCGGATCAGATGGTTCTAGGGAGCTCGCCACGAGCGCGATGGCCCCTCCGGCCTTGAGAACCGCCGAGGTGAGTGCGACCGGGGTCGCGCCCGGAAGCGGGGTTGCCACGAGCCGGACGTCGAGTTGGTGCTTGGCCAGGGCGATCTCGAGGGCTTCGCCCACAATCGGGTGGTTTTCGACGATCACGACACGGCTGGCCGCGTGCAGCGTTCGCAGTGGTCGTCGACCGACATCATCGTCTGTCGCTGCGGCTCTGCTCGTGGACGCGACGTTCAACACGTGGTGCGCGCCGGTCGCGCGGCAAGGAGGCGAGATCGCCGGGACTGCCGCCGGGACCGGGTGCCCGCTAGCACCGGTGACGCGGACAAGGCTGTCGAGCTGCTGATATGACGCGGCGTCGTCTGACATCCATTGCCCCTTTCGGGCCTATACGAACGTGAACGGCGGACAAGGGAACCCTGCGATGCGGTGCGCGGTTCCGTGAGGGCCGATTGGTGCCTGCCTGAAGGCCATTGGTCCCTCTGGCTCCGGCCCCGCCGTCCGTCCGTTCCAGGTCGGCGTCGGGCGTGGCCTGCACAGCAGGGCCTGCGGGAGACACCGACGGCGCTCCTCGCTGCCGCTCGACGGCCCTACAGGCTGCGTCGCTCTGGGCCGCTCGTCCTGTCGGGTCCTGTGGTCAGGCCAGCACGGGGCGTCGACGCAGACTCCACGCGTGCATTGAGCAGGCGCACGCAACGTACGCGTCCCGTAGCTGCCGGCGCTCAGATGACCACGGCGGCGACGGATCGATGCGCACGGCTGTCAATGCTCCTCGCGTGGCACCGGGGCGTCGACGATGACAGCGCGGACCTCGATCACCAGATCCTCGATTCGGCGAGCGCATTGCGCGAGCCGCTCACCAGCGGGACCGTCACCCACGAGCCCCTGTAGTGCATCCAACTCCAACATGACGCCGAACAGACCGGTGACGACCAGGTCGGTGCAGGCCACCAGCGTATCGGCGGGGATAGTCACCTCCCTCGCAGCGTGCCCGAATTGGGGGCGTTGACGGTGGGTGCGGTCTTCGCCACTGCCTTGCGTGATCGAAGACATCCCACCTCCAGCCGCAGCGTCCCTTTCCTTACTTTGTGGCAGCTCCGCGGCCCAAACAAGAGCGTTTCCCTGGTTTGCCGGGGCTATACCCAAGATTGGGGGATGAACAGGGCCAGCCGACGACGTGGATCGCACAGGACCGGTAGCCGGGCTGTGGAACGAGACGCCGTGCCGCTGCGGATGCAAGTCCCCACGCGAAGGGGACCTTTGGCCCCTGCGCTGACGTCCTATGTCGCGTTGGCTCGGAGGAAACCTCTGCCGCAGGAGACGCTATGAAGACAACAGTGGACCAAGACCTCAACACCCGTCGCCTAGTGGAGCACGAGTTGACCTGGTGTCCGCAGGTCACCGACGCTGCGCAGATCGGGGTCGCAATCCATCACGGCGTGGCAACGTTGACCGGCACAGTCCCCACATATTCGCAGAAGGTCGAAGCCGGTAAGGCAGCGCTCCGGACCCGCGGGGTGACCGCGTTGGCGAACGACATTGACGTCGTCTGGGGTAGCCGCATGACGATGCCGCCATCGCTGAGCGGGTACGCGACGCACTGAGGCTCAACACCAACCTGCCGCGTGACGTCGTGCAGATCCAGGTCGCCCACGGTAGCGTCACCCTGAGCGGCACTGTGGCGTGGAACTACCAGCGGCGAGCGGCCGGCACTACCGTGGAGAGCATCGCCGGTGTCCGACGGGTGATCAACAATATCGAACTGCAGAGCCGCGTCAGCTCGGCCGATACTCGCGACCACATCCGCTCGGCGTTCGCGCGGCTCGCGAATCTTGATGCAAACCACATCCAGGTCGACGTCGACGGTGCGACGGTCAAACCGAGTGGGACGGTCACCTCCCACGCCGAGAAGGCTGCGGCGAACCATGCGGCGTGGAGCTCCCCGCATGTCTTTTGTGTCATCGATCAGCTGCGCGTGGCCGAACGCTGAAATCACCGAAGCGCGGTGGTTCTGGACTGTGAGCTCGTCTGCAGTCCCGGGCGTCGTACTCGAGGAGTCGGGGCTGACGCTCGACAATCCGAGGTCCTGATGTCGGGGGCCCTTCTGCCCTGTCAAACGCCAGCGCAGCAGCACAGGATCGAGACGTTCCCAACCAGGAGGCGCATGGGTGCACTGCGCCGATGCGAGGCCTCATCAGGAGAGGATGAACGTGACCGGCCCCGCTGCAGACACTTCCACCCGCCAGCCCCGCGCACCGGCGTCGCTGCGATCGATCGCAATCCGAGCAGCTCAACACGTCAGGCTTCGGTGCGCACGCTTCGTCGGCGGACCGGCGTCGAGGAACCTAGTCGTCAGCAGGCGGCGGTGACATCACCACTTCTGGACCGAAGCTTCGCGGCAGTCATCGTGGGCTGGTGTTCTTCGCCGCCGAGCCGCAGACGCTGCGCCGCCGCCTTTGTCCCGAGGGGCGGTGCCAATCCGATGGTTTCTACTTCTTGGGTGAGTCTTCTTCGGGCCCGCTCTGATCGCGATACGTGTCGGCGCTCAGATAGCGCCGCCACGCCGCCTGGAGCGCGTCGAGAGCTGCGGTTGATCGCCCGCCGACCGTGCGGCGGGCCTCGCCGCCAGCTCTCAGGTGCTCCGCGCCGTGGATGTCCTTCATCGCGTCCCCCTCATCACGCGGGCTGTTGTCGCTGGCAGGACGGATGCCTGCTGTTCGTCCACGGTGCGCCCCGTCGGACTGCGCTGCCAGAGTCCAAAGTCACCTGTCATGACAAAGAGTCCGGTGATGGCCTTCCTCCTGAGAACAGAGCTGTTCCTGCTCCCTGCGCGGCGTGAGCCCGCCCCGTGTCCGATAGCGACATCGGGACAGGCCGGAGCCATCCTCGGCCGCCAGGTGTCACATCACCTCGGTCGGGACTGCCCAACAGCCGGGCCCGCGACGGAGGTACGCGGCGGCTTCGCCCGCTGGGTCAGATACGCCCGCCGCGACCGCGGAGGAGGTTGAGCAGAAATAGCGCCACGATCACGACGACGACGATGACGACGATGGTCCACAACATGGCCGGTCACTCCCTTGCTAGAAGACGGATGTGTCATCAGGTGCCCATACCTCCAACGCGATACGCCACCCCTGGTGCGGCGGCGCGGGCGATGATGCGTGGAGCGGCCGGCATCGCCCGGGCATTCATCGCAGGGCGGCAGCCACGAGCAGGCGCTTTTGTGGCGGGCGATGGATGGCGCAACGACATACTGTGCTCCATGGCAGTGATCAGTCGCGGCTTCCACCGCCGGCACGAGGCGGACATCGTGTTGCCGCCCGGCCAGCACCTCACGACGGATTTCCCGGTGCTGTCTGCGGGGCCGACGCCGCACGTGTCGCTGGAGAGATGGTCATTCACCATCACCACGGAGGCGGGCGAGGAGCGCCGCTGGACCTGGGACGAGTTCCTCGCGCTGCCGACCGAGGAGCCCGCCGTCGACATCCACTGCGTGACCAGTTGGTCCAAGCTCGGCACCACCTGGCGCGGGGTGTCGCTCGATGTGCTGCTCGGTGACGTCGGAACGTCCGCGGAGGCCGCGATGGCGCACTGCTACGGCGGCTACACGACCAACGTCCCTCTCGTCGACCTCCGCGGCGGCAAGGCCTGGATCGTCCACACCTACGACGGGAAGCCGTTGCGGCCTGAGCACGGCGGACCGGCACGGCTGCTGGTGCCGCATCTCTACTTCTGGAAGTCCGCCAAGTGGATCAGCGGACTCCAGCTCCTCGACCACGACGCGCCGGGCTTCTGGGAGTCGCTGGGCTATCACCTGTACGGAGACCCGTGGAAAGAACAGCGCTACCGCGCCCAGTAGGCGTGGGGTCCTGGTACCCGGCCACGCTCGTGGCGCTCCGCCAGGAGACGTGGACCGCCAGGACGCTGCGCTTCGACGTGCCGGGCTGGCCGGGGCACCTGCCGGGCCAGCACGTGGACGTGCGACTGACGGCCGAGGACGGGTACGTCGCGCGCCGCAGCTACTCGCTGTCGGCCCCGGCGGACGGCGAGACCATCTCGATGACCGTCCAGCTGGTCGAGGACGGCGAGGTGTCTCCGTACCTGGTCGAGGAGATGGAGCTCGGGGACCAGCTCGAGGTGCTCGGGCCGGTCGGCGGCTGGTTCGTGTGGCCGCCGGGTCCAGCCGCCTCGCCCGATCGGCCCGGGCCGGTGCTGCTGATCGGCGGCGGCTGGTCCCACGCCGTTCGTGGAGCACGTGACGCAGATGTTGGTGGAGGCCGGTCACGACCCGGCGAACGTGCGGGCCGAGCGTTTCGGAGCAACCGGAGGATGACCGTGGACGACAACACCTACCTCGACGGCAACGCGCTCGCCGGTCCTCTCGGAGCCGTGTTCGCCGCCGACCTCACCGCGGCGACCGGCGTCTGTGCCGGATGCGGCCACGAGGAGGTGCTCGCCGCCGCTCCCGTGTACGGCGCGCCGATGGGTCTCGTCGCGCGCTGCAACGGGTGCGACATGGTCCTTCTCCGCTATGCCGACCTGCCGACGGGTCAGACCCTCGAGATGTCGGGGATCGCGGCGCTGCACCTTCCGAGCCGGGCCTAGGCACCCTTGCTGGCTCACGCGATGGTGGAGGCATGAAGCGCGTGACGACCCTACGGGCGTGATTGCCTCGCCGCGTCATACTCGAGTCGTGGCGACTGATCGAGCGAGGCGGCTGCTCGACGGCGGCTTCGTCGCCCTGACCGGCGCGGGCCTGAGCACCGACTCCGGCATCCCCGACTACCGCGGACCGGGATCACGCAACCGCAACCCGATGACGATCGCCGAGTTTCTCTCCGGAGCGGCTCAGCAGCAGCGCTACTGGGCCCGCTCCCACGTCGGCTGGCAGCGGATGGGTCGCGCGCTGCCCAACGCTGGTCACCATGCGCTCGCCGCGCTGGAGGCGAGGGGCACCTGTCGGTTCGTCATCACCCAGAACGTCGACGGTCTGCACGAGGCCGCCGGCAATCGGCACGTCGTCGCGCTGCACGGCCGGGTCGCCGAGGTCGTCTGTCTGGCCTGCGGGGACATCACCGACCGGGCGCACATGCAGCGCAGGCTCGACGAGGCGAACCCGGGCTGGGTCGAAGCGCACGCCGACGCGGCCTCCCACCCGGACGGCGACGTCGACCTGGAGGAGACGGCCGGCTTCGTGGTGCCGTCGTGCGTGCGGTGCGGCGGCGTTCTCAAGCCGCATGTCGTCTTCTTCGGCGAGAACGCTGACCGCGACCACGTGCGGTGCTGCTTCGAGGCCGTCGAGCAGGCGCCGGCGCTCCTCGTCGTTGGTAGCTCGCTCACCGTGATGAGCGGCTTGCGCTTCGTGCGGGCCGCGGCTCGCCAGGGGACATCGATCGTCATCGTCAACCGCGGTGTCACGCGTGGCGATGAGCTGGCCACGGTGAAGGTCGAGGAAGGCGCAAGCGAGTTCCTCACCGGGCTGCTCGCGGCCTCGGTCGTCGGAGCGGATCAGTGATCCGAACGGACTGATGCCGCCGGCGGCCGGGGGAGTCGACGGCGCGAGGAGCGTCCTCGGCTCAGTCGACCGTAGCCCTGGCGGCGGATTCTGCGGCCTCGAAGACCGGCGCCTCCCAATCCGCGAGCACGACGTGATGGCGCACACGGGGGTGGCGCTGGTGGATGACGACCGTGCTGAGCTCCGGCTCCGCGTGCGGCGCGGTGACGGCGACGTGCACGACGCCGACGGGCAGGTTGCCGATCGCGTACGCGCCGTCGGGGTCGGTGGTGCCGCTCCAGATCCGGCCGCCCGGGCTGAGCACGGTGACGGTGGCGCCGGTGACCGGAAGCCCGCCGAGCGTGCGGATCGTGCCGGCGATGCCGGCCTGTCCGCCCTGGTCGGGTCCGTCGAGCGGCGCGGGCGTCGACGCCGCCTCCTGCTGGGCCAGGACCGCGAGACGGTGGTGGTGCGCAGTGCGGCGCTCGCCGAGCATCATCAGGGCGGCGCCGAGGACCGCCCAGCCGAACAGGATGAGGAGCGGGGTCAGGGAGCCGTGGTCGTGGAAGTAAGCGGTGGCGCGGCCCAGGCGGATCGCCTGCGACAACGGCATCACCTCGCTCAGCCACCGGGGGATCGCGGGCAGCAGGTCGGTGGGCATGGTGCCGGTGGCGGACGGCAGGCCGAGCACGAGCACGAAGGTCGCGGTGACGGGCAGGAAGAACTGCTTCACGAACGGCGCGGCCCCGGTGGTCAGCCACGCGACCGCCTGGGTCAGCAGGAACCCGTACACCAGCAGCAGGGGCTCGCTCGGCAGGACGTCGAGGAGGGCCGCGGTGACATAGAGCGACAGCGAGGCCAGGGCGCCGATGATCGCGATCACCGTGCTCTTGCGCACCAGTGACCACCCGGCGAGCTGGAGCAGCAGGATCGAGGTGACGAAGCCGGTGACCATGAGCGGCATCGCCCAGAACATCATCGCGTTGCCGGTGGCGTCGTCGGACCGTCGTGGGACGACATCGGTGACGGTGGGCGTGCCGGGCCATCCTTGCGCTGCGAGGATCGGCGGGAGCACCTTCGCCAGATAGGTGGCGCGGGTGTTGCTCGACCCGCTCGCCACCAGCAGCTCGGCGTCGGGCGCCCGATCGACGACGGCGGCGACGACGTCCTGGTGGACGATCGCGTCACGCGCGTCCAGCACGGAGGCGTACGTGGTGGTGACGAACCCCTCCGGGTAGAGCGCGTCGAGGCGCCCGGCGAGCGCATCGGCGTCCGCAGGTGAGGCGACCACGCCGAGGCGCATCTCGTGGGGCGCCGGCTGGGTGAACGATGCGAGCGCCAAGGCGCCGAGCACGGCGGCGAAGAAGACCGGGAACCAGAGCAGGGAGAGCCCGCGGGCGAGGCTGGGCTGGGGGCGGGCGTGCCGCATGACGACTCCTGAGTTGACGTGTCACATGAAGAACCGCGTCCAGCATCCTCCGGCTTGTTTGACGCGTCAACTCATCGGCGCGAGACTGGACCGCGTGGGCAGCGGACGCGACGACGAGATCCTCGACCTGGCCGAGCGGGAGCTCTGGCGCGCGTTCCTGTCGTGGTCGCAGAGCGTCATCGCCCAGGTGGGCCGCGAGCTCGACGAGCACGCGGGACTCTCGATCCCGGACATGGAGGTCCTCGGCCGGCTCTGGGACAACGGCGGCAGCATCGACCAGCAGGAGCTGCTGAGCGCATTGCGCTGGTCGCCGTCCCGGCTCTCGCACCATCTCGCCCGGATGGACGGTCGGGGCCTCGTACACCGCGAGACCGCAGGGTCCGGGCGACGCATGACGGTCTCCATCACCGAGGAGGGCGAGCGCCAGACCGAGGCGGCGTTCGGCCGCCTCGCCTCCTCGATCCGGCGCCACTTCCTCGACCCGATGACGCCGTCCGAGCGCGAGGCGCTCGGATCGGTCGCCAACCGCCGCTGACGCCCCTTCCTCAGGTCTGCTGAGCGTCGGGCTGCACCCGGCCTAGAGCTCGAAGACGATCCGCGCGCTCGTGCGATGGTGAAGCACGTCGAAGATCGCGCTGTTGACCTCGTCGAGCTTGCGCTGCTCCGCGATGACGCGGGTGCGGCCGAGCTCGTGCAGACGGAACACCTCCGCGAGGTCCGCACGCGTCCCGACGATGGACCCGATCACCGAGATCCCCTTGATCACCGTGTCGAAGATCGGCAGCGCCATCGGGCCGTCGCTGGTGGGCGGAAGGCCCACGCACACGAGCCGGCCGCCTCGGCGCAGCGAGGCGAAGGCCTGCTCGAACGCTCGCGCGGACGCTGCGAGCGCGATGACGACATCGGCGCCACCGAGCGCCGCGATGGCCTCGGCCGCATCCGTCCTGGCGGCGTCGACCGTGTGGTCCGCGCCCAGCTGCCGAGCCAGTGCGAGCTTCTCGTCGGTCACATCGACGGCGATCACCTCGGCGCCGACGAGTCGTGCGTACTGGACCGCGAGATGGCCCAGCCCGCCGACACCGAACACCGCGACACGCTCGCCCGGCGTCACGTGGGCGACCTTGATCGCCTTGTACGTCGTCAGGCCGGCGCAGGTGAGGGGGGCGGCGTCGAGCGAGGTGACGCCATCGGGCACCGGTACGACGTAGTCGGCATCCGCGACCGCGTACTCGGCGAACGCGCCGTCGATGGAGTAGCCGCTGTTCTGCTGCTGCTCGCACAGGGTCTCCCAGCCGCTGATGCAGTGCGCGCAGTGCCCGCAGGCGTGCCCGAGCCAGGCGATGGCGACGCGGTCCCCGACCTTCCGGTGGGTCACGCCCTCGCCGACCTCGGTGATGACGCCGACGCCCTCGTGACCCGGTACGAACGGCGGTACCGGCCTGACCGGCCAGTCGCCGTTCGCGGCGTGGATGTCGGTGTGACACAGGCCGCTGGCCTCGATCTGGACGAGCACCCGACCCGCTGAGGGGCTCGGGATCGGCCGGTCCTCCATCGCCAACGGGGATCCGAGCTGGGTGACTACTGCTGCCTTCATGGGTGTCTCTCCTGACGAGGCTCGCTGTGGTGGCGGCGCCGGGTGCCGGGCGCTCCTTCTGCCGTCTCATCAGTCCATCGCGGTGCGGCGCGGCCTCCGAGAGGAGGAGGTCCCCTGGCGCGAAGGTCCTTCGGCGAGGTCCTTGGTCACCGATACCGCCAAGAGTCGGCGGAACGGGTGGTGGTGCGGCGACAGTTGAGCCATGCGTCACCTCCGCGTCCTCCTCGCCTGGCTTCGCCGACCGCCCTATCCGCGGCTGGCCGGATTCCTGATCCTGGTCCCGGCGGTCGCTGCCGCCGTGGTGCTGTGGGTCCTGGTGGCGCGGGCCGTGCCTCGTTCATGGCACGGGGAGGGCGATGAGCTGCTCGGACCGTTGAACGTCGCCTACAGCCTGCAGGCGCCGTCGTGGCGCCTGGCCACGATCGCCGTCGCCGTCGGCGTCGCGCTGACCGGGTTGACGTTCTGGTCCGACGCCCGCCTCACCCGGCGTGCCCGCCGGTCGGCGGACGTGGAGCACCTCCCGCTGTCGCCGCGGAACGTGATGGCGCGGACGCGGGGCCACTACGCCGGTGAGGTCACCGTGACGGTGGTCATACCCGCCCACGACGAGGAGCATCGCCTCACCGCGACCCTCACCGCGCTCGCTGGCCAGTCGCCGGCTCCACGTCGCGTCATCGTCGTCGCGGACAACTGTCGCGATCGGACAATCGACGTCGCGCTCTCAATGGGCGCCGAGGTGACGAGGACCGTTGACAACGTCGACAAGAAGGCGGGGGCTCTCAACCAGGTTCTCCCCGCGCTGCTGACCGAACTCGGCGACAACGACCTCCTTCTGGTGCTCGACGCGGACACCGTGTTGGAGCCCGGATTCCTGCGCTCGACGGTCGATCGGTTCACGGCCGACCGGGCGCTGATGGCGATGTGCGGGATCTTCTACGGTGAGGAGGGCGGAGGACTGCTGGGACAGTTCCAGCGCAGCGAGTACGAGCGCTACGCCCGCGATCTGCGTCGCCGCCGGGGCAAGGTGTATGTGCTGACGGGGACGTCCTCGGTGTTCCGTCCGCGAGCTCTCGAGATGGTCGCCGATCGTCGTGGCGTCACGCTGCCGGGCCTCCCCGGGGCGATCTACGACACCAGCGCCCTCACCGAGGACAACGAGCTCACGCTCGCGCTGAAGTCGCTCGGTGCGCTCATGGTCTCGCCGGCCGACTGTCGCGTGCAGACCGAGGTGATGCCGGACCTGAGGTCGCTGTGGCAACAGCGCATCCGATGGCATCGGGGAGCCATCGAGAACCTCGGCGCGTACGGCCTCTCGTTCGCGACGCTGCTCTATTGGATGCAGCAGCTGAGCATCACCTACGGCGCGCTCGCCTTGGGTTCCTACCTCGGTCTGATGGCGTTCACGGCCCTCACCGCGCCGCACTGGGTCTGGTTCCCGTTCTGGGTCGGTGTCGGCGCTGTCTTCGCCGTCGAGCGGGTCGTCACGGTGTGGGGAGGCGGCTGGCGCGCGCGTCTCCTCGCGCTCGCACTCCTGCCGGAGCTGTTGTACGCGGCACTGCTGTCCGCGATCCAGCTCGCGGCGATCGCCGAGATCGCGCTCGCCCGTGTCGCGGGCTGGGGGAGTGGTGTGGTGCAGCGACGATCGGGTCGGCGTCTTGGGCCTTGCGGGAAGGAGTGCTCGTGAGGACATGGGTCGCGCTGCTGCCGGAAGCATGGCTGCACAGCCACACCTTCGTCATCGCCTCCACGTTCGTGGCCGTCAACACCTTGGTCTACCTCGCGCTCGCGGTGGTGAAGGTGATGCCGGTCGTGCTCCCGGCGCGATGGCTCCCGCACCACTACCACCGCGCTGAGTCCCGCGCCATCGACGCAGGAGTCGGCGACGATCCGAGCGCATCCTCGCCCGAGATCACCCAGCTGTGACCGTCGCGATAGCGGCCGGCAGCACCATCACGGGACACCGGCTGTGGTGAAGGAGCGAACGACCGCTCGCGCCGAGGCGCCCGACGGGGAAGCCGTGCGCACGGCGGCCCAGGATCAGCAGGGCTGCATCAGCTGAGGCACGCGCCAGCATGCTCGCCGGGTGGCCGTGCACGACCCGAACCTCGACCTCCGTGCGATGCGCGGACCGCTCGAGCGCGTGGTCGACGACGTCTTGGAGGGCCTTGCGCGCCTGCGACTCCCAGTGCGGAGCCTCCGTGTGTGCGGCGATCGCGTCGTCGTAGCCTCCGAGGGCGTGCCAGGCGTGCAGCACCACGAGCCGCGCCGAGCGGTCAGCGGCGACCTCCAGGGCGGCTGCGACCAGGGCGTCGGCCCTGTCGTAGTCCTTGATGCCGACGACGATCGCACCTTCGCTGTCCTGCGGCCACCCGCTGGGCACGACCACGACCGGCGACGTCGCATGGGAGGCGACCGCTGTCACGACGGTGCCGGTGAAGACCCGATCCAGTGCGGTGCCAGGATCGTCGCCGAGCACCAGCAGGGATGCCTGTGCGGCGGCCTGGATGAGACCGGCGCGGCGGTCCCCGTCGAGCAGGAGGGCCTCGATCCGGTCGGCTGGCAACGTCTTCTGGGCCTCCTCGGTCGCGTCGCGCATGATCGGCTCCGTCATCGTGCGCGTCTCCAGGCGTTCCGTCATGAAGCCCGCCCCGTAGAAGCCGATGGGTGGGACGAAGTCGTTGTAGACATGGACGAGCCGCAGCCCGCAGTCCCGCCGCTGTGCCTCCCGCGCGGCCCACCGCGTCGCTGCCCTGTTGCCCTCGGATCCGTCGACTCCGACGGCGATCCACTCCTGATTGGTCATCTGCACTGCCCTTCTGGAGGCGACGGCTCGATCGGCTCCTCCTGGAGCCGTATCGAGTCCATCAGCGCGTGCCGCCTGCGGCAAGAGGCGTTCCTCGCGTGGTGGATGGACTTTCGTCCCGCGCGCGTCGTACGGCTCGGAGGGCCTCGTCCACGCCCCACGTGATGAAGGGCAGGGGCAGCAGGGCGACGACCATCCATGGTGCGGGAGCCACCGTGCCGAAGAGCCGTTGCAGCGGCTCGAGAGTCACCACAGCCGCCGAGAACAGCACTTCGAACGCGATGCCCCACAGAAGGAGGGGATTGGTCAACAGCCCCACCTGCCGCAGGGACGCCGCCTGGGTGCGCGCTGCCACGGCCGTGCCGATCTGGCACGCGACGATGCCGAGGAAGCTCATCGTGGTGGCCTGTTGCCACACGTGGTGCAGCGGACCGCTCGAGACGTCGGCACCGGCATGCCACCCGCCGTGCACCAGGGTGGCCAGGAAGAGGGCGATGACGAGCAGCGCCGAGGTTCCCCCGAGCACGCCCCACGCGCGGGCGAGCATCGGACCGTCGATGACGTTCTGAGTGCGTCGGCGAGGCGGCCGCTCCATGAGGCCGGGCTCTGCGGGCTCGCGTCCCAGCGCCAGGGCGGGAAGGGTCTCGGTGCCGAGGTCGATGGCGAGGATCTGCATCACCGTCAACGGCAGCGGGATCCGCCCGCCGGAGAGCGCGTAGAGCAGGAAGGGAAGGATCTCGGGAGTCGCGTGGGCGAAGATGTACACGATGAACTTGCGCACGTTGTCGTAGACCTGCCGTCCCGACTCCACCGCCGTGACGATCGTGGCGAAGTCGTCGTCGCTCAGGATCATCGTCGACGCCTCCCGGGCGACGTCGGTGCCGCTGCGTCCCATTGCGATGCCGATGTCCGCGCGCCGCAGGGCAGGAGCGTCGTTGACGCCGTCCCCGGTCATCGCGATGACGTGGCCCAGGCTGCGCAGCGCGTCGGCGACGCGGAGCTTCGCCTCGGGCGAGCTACGGGCGAAGATGAGCTCGGAGTGCTGCTGCAAGAGCTCGTCGAGCTCCGCCTCGGTCATGGTCGCCAGCTCCGGGCCGGTGATGACGGGCGTGCTCTCGTCGCCGATGCCGACGCGCGTGGCGATGCCGCGGGCCGTCAGTGCGTGGTCGCCGGTGATCACGATGAGTCTGATGCCGGCGTGGTGGCAACGCTCGACCGCGGCGCGGACCTCGGGGCGCGGCGGATCGATCATGCCGACGAGTCCGAGGAGATCGAGCCCGGCCTCGGTCGCGACGCGGTCCGTGGTGTCGTCCCCGAGGAGGTCGACACGGCGGACAGCCACCGCCAGGACGCGGAGCCCGCTCGCCGCCCAGGTCTCGACCGTGTGGAGCACCCTGGCGGCCGTGCTCGGGTCCAGGGGGGAGCCGTTGTAGGTGGCGCAGAGCGGAAGGACATCCTCCGGTGAGCCCTTCGTGTGCGCCCAGACGCCGCTCTCGTCACGGTCGATGGTGGTCATGCGTCGCAGCGTCGGGTCGAAGGGGAACTCAGCGATCCGCTCGAGCGGCGCCGAGGCGCCGGCCGCCTGGGACGCCACCTGCAGCGCCACCTCGGTGGGGTCACCGCTGACCCGTCCGTCCTGGAGCAAGCTGAGGTCCGTGCACGCCGCGGCCGCTCTGAGGAGGTCGCGCGTCGGCCCGTCGACCCGGTCCGTGGACGGGTCGGTCTCTCCGGCAGAGGTCCAGCAGCGCTGGACCTGCATCTGGTTCAGGGTCAGCGTCCCGGTCTTGTCGGTGCAGATCACGCTGGTCGAGCCCAAGGTCTCGACGGCGGAGATGCGCTTCACGATCGCACCGCGGCGGGCGAGTGCGCGGACGCCGACGGCCAGCGCCAGCGTGATGGTGGGGAGCAGCCCCTCGGGGACATTCGCGACGAGCAGGCCGATGGCGAACGTGACCGCGTCGCGCAGGGGGAGGCCCGCAGCCAACGTCCCGATCGGAACGAAGGCGAGACCGATCCCGAGCGCCACGTACGCGATCATCTTCGCCACCCGCTTGACCTGCTGCTCGAGCGGGGACGCCTCGGGGTGCACGCGCTGGGAGAGGGAGGCGATCCGGCCGATCTCGGTGCGCATGCCTGTCGCCAACACGACTCCCACAGCGTTGCCCTGCGTGCAGGTCGTCCCGCTGAAGAGGAGATCGGGAGCGTCGATGGGCGCGCAGGGACCCGCTCCGACGCCGGCCGTACGCGCGACCGGAACCGACTCACCGGTGAGCATGGACATGTCGATGCTCACCCCTCCGGAGAGGACGCGGGCATCGGCGCTCACCCGCTCACCCTCGGCGATACGCACGATGTCGCCGCGCACCAGCTCGCGGGCTGGGATGATCCGGTCCTCGCCGTCGCGGATCACGTGTGCGGTCGCGGGCAGGTAGGTGGCGAGCGCCTCGACGGCCTGCTCGGCATGCCGCTCCTGGACCACCGCGAGAACCGCGTTCAGGGCGATCACGACGACGATGGCCGCCGCCAGCGGGACGTTCCCGGTGATCGCGGACAGGACCGCCGCGAGCCACAGCAACAGCGCGAGCGGGTGGATCAGCTGTCGCAGGATCGCGCTGCCCAGCCCGGAGCTGCTGCGGCGGATCAGCTCGTTGGGCCCGTCCGCCTCGAGTCGCCGTGCCGCTTCTCTGTCGGTGAGCCCGCGTGCTGAGGTACGCAGGTGTGCGAGCAGCTGCGGTAGCTGCTCGCGTGCCTCCTCGTCGCTGACCTGAGTGCTCTCGGGCGGTGCGCTTCGCGTTATCGCGCGCATCGTCATCGTCGACCCTCTTCCTGCGTACGCGTCACGGGTGGTGGTCCGACTCTTCGCCGAGCGCGTGACCTTCGCCAGAGGCCACTGGACCTGTGGAAATGGACCTTGTCCTCGAGTGCCGCACGGACCTAGGACCGCCGCGACGAGGGACTCGCGGCACTGCCGTCCGGGGGCATGACCCGATGTGCTGAGCGGGTCAAAGCCTCTCGATGAGATAACCCGGAAGGGAAAGACGATGTCCCTGCTCGACGATTGGCGCCACCAAGGCGCCCGGCCCAAGGCCTCGGCCTCTCCATCGGTACCGACCGATGGAGCGGGCGCGACCCTCGGCCTCTCCCACGCGACCGCGCTGGTGACCGGCTCCATCATCGGCGTGGGGATCTTCAGCCTGCCCTACGCCGTGGCCAGCTACGGGCCGATCAGCCTCGTCGCGCTGGCGGTCGCCACGGTCGGTGCGGTGGCACTGGCATTCATGTTCGCGGTGCTCGCCCGCAGGATGCCGGCAGCTGGCGGCCCGTACGCCTACGTCCGGGCAGCGTTCGGCAACGGTTGGGGGTTCAGCCAGGCCTGGCTGTACTGGATCACCGCCTGGGCCGGCAACGCGGCCATCGCGGTCGGTTGGGTCTTCTACGTCGAGAAGTTTGTCAACCGGGGCGGCGCGACCGGGTGGTCGATCGTGATCGCTCTCGCCGGGCTGTGGATCCCCGCTGCGGTGAACCTCAGTGGGGTGCGCAACATGGGTGTCTTCCAGGTCTGGAGCACGGTGTTGAAGTTCGTCCCGCTGCTGCTGATGTCGACGGTCGGCCTGTTCTTCATCCGCGGCGGCAACTTCACGCCGTGGAACACCAGTGGCGGCACCAGCCTGTCGGCGATCGGCGGGGCGATGGCCATCTGCCTGTTCAGCTACCTCGGTCTCGAGACCGCATCGGTCGCCGCCTCCCAGGTCCGCGACCCCGGCCGCAACGTACCGCGGGCGACCATCCTGGGCACGGTGGGCAGTGCTGTCGTCTACCTGCTGTCGATGATCGCCGTCTTCGGCATCATGCCCGCCGCGCAGCTCGCCGACCCCGCCAACCAGGCCTCCTACTCCGCGGCGACCAACGCGGTCGTCGGTGGCAGCTGGGCGGGGAACCTGGTGGCGATCGCCGTGGTCATCTCCGGTGTCGGTGCCCTGAACGGCTGGACCATGATCTGCGCCGAGATGCCGCGCGCCGCGACGGAGAACGGCCTGTTCCCGACCGCCTTCTCCCGACTCTCACGCCGTGGGGTCCCTGCCTTCGGCATCGTCTCCTCCACTCTGCTCGCCTCCGTCGCCGTCGTCATCAGCTACCTCGGCACGCACGGTGCGACCGTCTTCACCACGCTGGTCTTGATGACCGGCATCACCTCCGCGATCCCGTACGCCTTCTCGGCACTCGCCCAGATCAAGGGGCGTTGGCTCGACCACCGCGCCGGGTCCACCAGCCACCTGGTGCGTGACGTCGCGGTCGCGCTGACCGCCTTCGCGATGTCGGTCGCCTTCGTCTACTACTCACGCAACACCGGCCATGTCTGGTACGTCACCTGGGGCCCGTTCCTGATGGCTGCCGGCGCCGCTCTCCTCGGCATTCCCGTCTATCTCGCCGAGCGCCGCAACCTCGGCGCGAACCCCCCGGCCCCCCTCACCGAGAGGAGCGCATCGTGAGCTTCCATGTCGAGTCCGAGGTGGGCGTGCTCAAGCAGGTCATCGTCCACCGACCGGGTCTGGAGCTGAGCCGGCTGACGCCTGCCAACCATGACGAGCTGCTCTTCGACGACGTGCTGTGGAGCGAGCGCGCCCGGCAGGAGCATGACGCCTTCGCTGCGACGCTGCGCGAGCACGGCGTCCTGGTGCACCACTTCGGCGAGCTTCTCGCCGAGGCGCTGGACGCGCCGGGCGCCCGGGGCTTCCTGGCCTGTCACCTGACCACCCGCTTCCGCTTCGGTCCGGCCTTGGAGCGTCATCTTGACGACCTGGTGCGCGTTGCCCCGGCCGCGACCTTGGCGTCGTACCTGATCGGCGGGGTGCTCAAGCGTGACATCGCCGGCGTGATCGACGCCCCCAGCCTCCTCTTGGAGTACCTCCACGACGACGACTTCCTCCTGACGCCGCTGCCCAACCACCTGTTCCAGCGTGACAACGCGGCCTTCGCCTATGACGGTCTGTCCATCAACCCGATGGCGAAACCGGCCCGCCGTCGCGAGACCATCAACTCCCGTCTCGTGTTCGACTTCCACCCCGCCTTCGCGGCAGGGGGCGTGCGCAAGCTGTACGGGGACGACAGCCTCGACCACGACCGCGCGACCCTCGAGGGCGGTGACATCGCGGTGATCGGCAACCGGGCGGTCATGGTGGGGATGGGGGAGCGCTCCACACCCCAGGGCGTCGAGATGCTCGCCCGGGCGCTCTTCCGGGCCGGCACGGTCGACACCGTGATCGCGGTGGAGCTGCCACGCGAGCGCAGTTTCATGCACCTGGACACCGCCATGACCATGGTCGACCGAGACGCCTTCTCGGTGTTCCCCTACCTGCCGCACGAGCTGCGCTCGTTCACCCTGCACCGCCTCGGCGCGGACGGGGAGTACAAGCTCGAGGAGAACAAGGAGCTCTTCCCGGTCGTGGCCGACGTCCTGGGCGTCGAGCGAGTACGCGTGCTGCGCACACCGATCGACCGCTCCGGAGCCGCGCGGGAGCAGTGGAACGACGGGAACAACTTCCTCGCGCTCGCGCCGGGGGTCGTCGTGGGCTACGAGCGGAACACGACCACCAATCGCTACCTCGCAGACGAAGGCATCCAGGTGGTGCCCATCGTGGGCGAGGAGCTGGGCCGGGGCCGCGGAGGACCGCGCTGCCTCACGTGCCCCATCGAGCGCGAGGCGGTGGCACGATGAGCGCGCTGGAGGGACTGCAGGGCCGGGACTTCCTCAAGGAGATCGATCTCAGCGTGGAGGAGTGGCACGCACTGCTCGACCTCGCCCGATCCCTCAAGGCCGAGCGGCGATCGCCGGATCGGGTGCCGCGCCTGAGCGGTCGGACCATCGCTCTGCTCTTCGAGAAGGCGTCCACGCGTACCCGCTGTGCCTTCGAGGTCGCGGCCTACGAGGAGGGGGCCCACGTCACCTACCTGGACCCCGAGTCGTCCCACGTCGGCCACAAGGAATCGGTGGCAGACACGGCACGGGTGCTGAGCCGCATGTACGACGGTATCGAGTACCGCGGCTTCGCCCAGAGCGCCGTCGAAGCCCTCGCGCGCTATGCGGACGTGCCGGTGTGGAACGGGTTGACGGACCTGTGGCATCCGACCCAGTCGCTGTGTGACGTGATGACGATGCTCGAGCACGTCGACAAGCCGGCCGAGCAGATCCGGGTCGCCTACGTCGGAGACGCCCGCAACAATGTCGCGAACTCCCTGCTCGTCGCCGGGGCCATGATGGGCATGGACGTCCGGATGGTCGCCCCGGCGTCGAGGCAGTCGCCGCCACAGGTCACCGCCGCGGCGCGGGCCATCGCGGCCAACACCGGCGCCCGGGTCCGGCACACCACGGACGTGGCCGGCGGAGTCGACCATGTCGACGTCGTCTACACCGACGTGTGGCTCTCGATGGGGGAGCCCGAGGAGCTGTGGGACGAGCGCATCTCTCTGCTCATGCCGTACCGGGTGGACAGCGTGCTGATGGACAAGACCGGCAACCCGGACGTCAAGTTCATGCACTGCCTCCCGGCGTTGCACGGTACGGACACCGAGCTGGGGCTGCGGCTGTCGGCCCACACGGGCATGGCCGGCCTGGAGGTCAGTGACGACGTCTTCGAGTCGGAGCGCTCGATCGTCTTCGACCAGGCGGAGAACCGGATGCACACGATCAAGGCCGTGCTCATCGCGACGCTCGGCGGTGCCGGATGAGGATCGTGGTCGCGATCGGAGGGAACGCGCTGCTGGAGCGGGGCGAGGTGCCCGATGCGTCTACGCAGCGCAAACGGCTGGCGGCCGCGGCGCCCGCACTTCGGGCGCTCGCCGCAGAGCACGAGCTCGTCCTGGTGCACGGCAACGGGCCGCAGGTGGGATTGCTGGCCGTGGAGAGCGCCTCAGACCCGTCGCTCACCCGCCCGTACCCGCTCGCGGATCTGGTGGCGGAGTCGCAAGGTCTCATCGGCAGCTGGCTGCAGCAGGACCTGGGTGCTGCTGGCACGATCGCCACCCTCGTGACGCAGATCGTGGTGGATGAGCACGATCCGGCGTTCTCCCAGCCCACCAAATTCATCGGCGCCTCCTACGACGAGCGCGACGCGCGCCGGATCTCTGGCCGGCACGGGTGGGAGATGCGGCGTGACGGCACGGTGTGGCGACGGGTCGTCGCCTCGCCCCGGCCTGTCCGCGTCGTCGAGCTGCCCGCCGCGGGGGCCCTCCTGAAGGCGGGAGTGGCGGTCGTGATGGCCGGCGGAGGGGGAGTGCCCGTGGTGGCGCGTGATGACGGCTGGGCGACCGTGGACGCCGTCATCGACAAGGACTTCGCCGCCGGCCTGATCGCCCATGAGCTCGATGCGGACCGGCTGGTGATCCTCACCGATGTCGAGGGCCTGATGAGCGACTACGGGACGCCGCGCCAGCGGCTGGTCGCGTCGGCACGCCACCAGGACCTGGCCGACTACCGGGCGCCTGCGGGATCGATGGGACCCAAAGTCGAGGCCGCCGCGCTCTTCGTCGCGGGCCGTCCGGGGCGCGGCGCGGCGGTCGGCGCTCTCGCCGACGCCGAGGCTGTCGCCGCCGGTCGTGCCGGCACGCAGGTCCACTGATGCCGAGCAGGGACAAGGTCCATCGTGATTGGTGCATGGGTCCCTGGCGTGGCCGCCCGAGGCGGACGAGGCTCGAAGCATCGACCCGTCCGAGGGAGGCCCGACATGAGTGAGAACGATCCGGTCCTCGTAGCCGTCGACGGCTCCGAGCGGAGCGCGGCTGCGCTGCGATACGCGGCGACCGAGGCTCGTCGCGTGCGGGCCGACCTGCGGATCGTGCACGTCGTGCCGGAGTTCCTGTCCGTCGCCGGACCTTACCCGACCCCTCTCGTCGCGCCTGCCGACCTCGAGGCCGAGGGCGCCCGCATCCTCGAGGCGGCGCGGACGACGGCGGAGCAGCTGGTCGCCGCGGATCACGTCACCGCGATGCTGGCGACCGGGGACCGCGCCGCAGCCATCCTGGCGATGGCAGCCCGTGCGCGCATCGTCGTGATGGGCGCCGGCTGCGCGTCCCTGCTCGAGCATCTGGTCGTCGGCTCGACCCTCAACCGGGTGGCGGGTAGCTCCACGGTCCCGGTGGTCGCCGTACCCTCGGACTGGGCCGCGTGCCGTCCCGGGCGTCCCATCGTCGTGGCCTTCAAGCACTGCGACGCGGCGTCACCGGCGCTGATCGAGGCTGCGCTCGAGCGGGCAACGGCCGAGCAGACCACCCTGAAGCTGGTCCACGTCTCGGACATTCCGCCGGCCTACGCCCACATCGTCGGCGCGGCCGCCGACCTCGAGAGCTGGGCGCAGGCCGTCGATCGCCGGATCCGCACCGACTCGAAGGACGCGCTCGCCAGACACGCCGGCGTCGAGGTCGAGGTGCTGGTGCGCTACGGACAACCGGCGGCCGTGCTCCAGGAGCTCTCGGAGGACGCGAGCCTGCTGGTGATGGTGCGGCCGGTCCATGCCTTCCCTGCCGGGCTCCATCTCGGCAGCACCGGACGCGCACTGCTGCGTGAGAGCCGTTGCCCGGTCGAGATCGTGCCGACGCCGGCGCTGGACTCGCGGGACCACACGATCGACAGACACCGAGTCGAGGGCGAGACGGTGCCCTCAGGACTGATCAGGCGCGTGGAAGACCTCATCACGGAAGGAACAGCATGATGAAGCGACAACCCCAGTGGATCGTGGTCGGCGTCGACGGCATGCCGGGCAGCGAGACGTCGGTGGATTTCGCCGTCGAAGAGGCCATTCGTACGAACGCCGACCTGAGACTGGTCCACGTTCTTCCCAAGGCACCCCCCGGCATGTATCCGGTGATGCCGACGCTGTCCCCGCTCGAGACCCAGCGCTTCGGCCAGCGCGTCCTGCGCGAGGCGGCGCAACGCACCGGGGAGCTACGCGAAGCAGGGCGTGTCACGACGCGACTGGTGAACGGGGCCCGGGTCGCGAGCCTGCTGCATGCCGCAGGGGATGCGGAGCTCCTCGTCCTCGGTGATCACCGGCGTTCGCTGCTGGGATGCGTGGTCACCAGCTCGGTGCTGCTCGGCGTTGCTGCGCGTGCGGCCACGCCCGTGGTTGCCGTGCCGGACTCGTGGCGCGGTCGGGAGTCCGCGGGGCCCGTCGTGGTGGCGGTCAAGAGCGCCGAGGTCCCACCCGCCTTCGTGCGCAACGCGCTCGAGATCGCGCGTGCTCGCGGCACCAGGCTGGTCGTCCTGAGAGCGTGGGACCTGCCGACGGAGTACGACGATATGATCGTCGTGCGGGTCGACGCAGCGGTGATCGCCCAGGATGCGCACGAGGCGTTGCGCGGGCTGGTCCGTCGCGCACTGGACGGCCTGCCACAGGCGGCGCGCACCGTGGATGTCGAGATCCGGGTCGTACACGGGCAGCCGGCCCGGGTCGTGATCGAGGCCTCCGAGGATGCGGATCTTCTGCTTCTGGCGCGCCGGCCTCATGCGTTCCCCCGTGGACACCTCGGCGCCACCGGGCGCACGGTGCTCCTCGAGGCGCACTGTCCCACCGAGGTCGTCTCCTGGCCGAGGGAGGCGCGCGATTGGGACCTGGTCCTCGAGACCGACGGGTACGCCGACAAGGCGATGGACGAAGCGCCGACGCGGTGAAGGACCAAGGTCCACGCCTCGGAGGGACATAACGCCGTAGGCGTGGGCCGCACAGACGCCTACGGTGAGGATATGAGCGAGCAGGCCGCCACGACCATCCGAGTGTTCCTCCTCGATGACCACGACGTCGTGCGTCACGGGATCCGGCGCCTGCTCGAGGATGCCGGCGGGTTCACCGTGGTCGGGGAGTCGGACTCGGCTGAGGAGGCCACTCGTCGCATCCCGGCGCTGCGGCCCGACGTCGCGATCCTCGATGGCCAGCTGCCGGACGGATCAGGTATCGACGTCTGCCGCGATGTCCGATCCCAGGACCCCACCATCGCCGCCCTGATCCTGACCTCCTTCGACGACGACGAGGCGCTCTTCGCCGCGATCATGGCCGGAGCCGCGGGCTATGTGCTCAAGCAGGTCCGCAACAGCGACCTGGTCGAGACCGTGCGCCAGGTGGCCGCTGGTCGCTCGATGCTCGATCCGGCCGTGACGGCGCAGGTGCTCGACCGGATCCGCAATGGTCCGAAGACCGATCCGACGCTCGACCGGTTGACCGCCCACGAGCAGCGCATCCTCGATCTCATCGGCGAGGGGATGACCAACCGGCAGATCGCCACGACACTGTCGCTGGCGGAGAAGACGGTCAAGAACTATGTGTCGTCGCTGCTGGCCAAGCTCGGCCTCGAGAGTCGTACGCAGGCGGCCATCTTCGTGACCCGGTCGCACGCCGGCGGACCCGCCGGACGCTGAGGGCCGCGGCAGCTGCGGATGACAATCCCTGGTCCGCGACGTTTGCATGCAGGTAGCCTGTCCAGCGTGGTCGTGATCGATCCCGCGAGGGACAGGATGACTGGGGAGCAAGGCGGCCGCGCGGTGACCGATCCGGTGCGCGCGGCGGATGAGGCGACGCTGTCCGAGGCGGGGCTCGAGGTCCTGCTCACCGAGGTGCTCGACCGCGTTCAGACCGCCCGCGACGAGCAGGTGCACTGGCGCCTGCTGACGGACGCCGTGGTCACGATGGCCGCCGATCTCTCGCTCGACGAGCTGCTCACCCGCATCGTGCAGATCGCCGCCGACCTGGCCGGCGCCGCGTACGCCGCCTTGGGGGTGCTGGGACCCGAGCCGCGGGGACGCCGACGGCTGCGCACGTTCATCACCTACGGTCTCTCCGAGGAGCAGGTCAGGCGGATCGGAGAGCTCCCCGAGGGGCATGGTCTGCTGGGTCGCATCATCGATCGGCCCGAACCGCTTCGGCTGCACGACCTCGCGATGAGCGGGCACTCCTCCGGCTTCCCCGCCGCGCATCCCGGCATGCACTCCTTCCTCGGCGTCCCGGTCCGGACGAAGGGCAGCGTCTTCGGCAACCTCTACCTCACCGAGAAGATCGGCGGCGGAGACTTCACCGAGCACGACGAGTCGATCGTGGTTGCGCTCGCCGCGGCCGCCGGTGTGGCCATCGAGAACGCACGCCTCCATGAGGATGCCGCGCGTCGCCAGCGCTGGCTGAGCGCGGCCAACGACGTCACCACGGCGCTCATGAGCGAGCTCAACGAGCCCGACGTGCCGGCCGACGATCTCCAGCTGATCGCCGATCGGGCCCGGGCAGCGGCCGATGCCGACGTGGCGTGGATCGTGACCGGCCCGGATGCCGAGCACCTGCGCCTCCAGGTCGCCTCCGGGATCGAGATCGACCCGTCGAAGGCCGAGACCGTCGACGCCGACTTCGCCATCGCCGGCAGCGTCGCGCGGACGGGTGCAGCCACCGTCGTCGAGGACATCGCGAACGATGAGCGAGCCAGCGCGTTCGGCGTGCTCCCCATCGAGCGCCTCGGCCTGGTCATGATGCTGCCGCTGCGCGGCGTCGACTCCGCCGGTCACGTCGAGAACGAAGGCGTGCTCGCCCTGGCCTGGGAGCACGAGCGTGCCGATGTGGCCCTCGACCTCCCTGTCGAGTTGCCGGCCTCCTTCGCCAAGCAGGCCGCGCTGGCGATCCGCGTGGCCCGCAGCCGGCATGACCGCGAGCAGCTGGCCCTGTACGCGGATCGCGACCGCATCGGTCGCGATCTGCACGACCTCGTCATCCAGCGCCTCTTCGCCATCGGTCTGAATCTGCAGAGCGCGCTGCGCTGGACCGGCGACCCGCGCGCGGCCGAACGCCTCGACGAACGACTCAACTCGTCGGTGGACGAGATCGATGAGACCATCCGAGACATCCGACGCACGATCTTCGAGCTGGGTGCGTTGGCGAAGGGCGGCACCGACCTCCAGACCGAGGTCACCGCGCTGGTCAAGCGCGCGGCAAGCTCGCTGAAGGTCCGTCCCTCCTTGGCCTTCGAGGGACCGGTGCGCTCGCTCGTCGGAGCAGAGCTCGTGCCCGACGTCCTCGCGGTGCTCAGCGAGACGCTGTCGAACGCGGGCCGGCACGCCCAGGCGACGGACATCGCCGTGCGGATCCGGGCCGCAGACGAGTTGACGCTGACGGTCCGGGACAACGGGCGCGGCATCCCGGCGGATGCGGTGGAGAGTGGCCTGTCGAACATCCGTGAGCGCGCGGAGCGGCATCACGGCGCCTGCGTGATCGCTCGGGCGGAGCCGTCGGGGACGATCATCGAGTGGTCGGTGCCCCTGCGTCAGGCGTAGGTCGACGGCTCAGCACGCCGCGCCCGGGCACTCCATCAGGACGTCGGAGCCGCACGTCGTCGATCGCCCGCCACAGACTCCGCAGGCGCTGCGGACGCCGACGTCGCCGGGACGGCCCTCGCGGCGGCGCCGTAGCGCTCCAGGCAGAAGGCCGCCAGGCGGTCAGCGAGTGCGGCGATCGTCGGCGCGGCGTGGTGGTGCGGCTCCCACGCGGCGTACAACCGGATCTGGAGGACGCGGTCCGCGGTCTCGATCGGGAGGGGGACGAGGCCGAAGCGGGGGTCGTCCGAGACGACGGCGACACCCCTGCCCGCGGCGGCGAGAGCCTGCGCGACCTGGGCGTTGGTGCACTCCAGCAGCTCGCCGTAGCTCAACCCGGCGCCATCCACGGCGGCGTCGAGGATGACCCGTGGACGGAAGTCCGGCGACATCACGATCAGCGGCCGCTCGAGGAGCTCGGCCAGGCCGACCCGGTCGCGATCGGCCCAGGGGTCGTCGTGGCGGACCTGGGCGGTCAGGGCGAAGACCGCGAGCTCTCGTGACGCGAGGTTGCGCGGCGGGGCTCGGTGGACGATCGCCAGGTCGGCGCCAGCGGAGAGCGCGGCGCCGGCGCCGCGCGGGTCCAGGCTGCGAAGCAGGGGCACCGGCTCGGTGGGCAACAGGGTGGCGATGAAGGGGGCCAGTACGTCCGCCAGCGTGGTGGTCGGCACCGCGACGTGCAGCCGCTCCACGCGGCCCGAGGCCAGGGCCTGCGCCGCATCGTCGAGCGCGTCGGCGCTGCGCACCAGCGCTCGCGCCTGCGGGAGGAACTCCTCAGCGGCACGCGTCATCCGCAGGCGCCTGCCCTCGCGCTCGAACAGGCGCAGGCCGGTCTGCTGCTCGAGCTGGCGGAGCTGCCGCGACAGCACGGGCTGGGTCACGTGCATCTCGGCCGCGGCGCGGGTCGCCGACCCGTGGTCCGCCGTGGCCAGGAAGTAGCGAAGGAGACGCAGGTCCACCGACATGCCGGGCACGCTATCGTCGCCGCCGAACCATGTCCACAAGGCATCAATAGGGTTCCCAATAGGTCTTGGACCGTATGTATCGCTTCGCGACAGGGTGAGGACATGACCGTGATCGCCAACGACACCCCACCCAGCGCCGGGGGACCGGCCGCCCCGCCTCAGCCTCCGTCGACGCCGCCACCCGTGCCGGAGCGCACGGTGCTCGACGATGCCCGCGAGCAGCTCGCCGACGCCGCGGCCGTGCTCGGGCTGCCGGGCGACGTGCACGCGATGCTCGCCGAACCGCGGCGCGAGGTCAGCGTCAGCATCCCGTTGCGCCGCGATGACGGCACGATCGAGGTGCTGCGCGGCTACCGGGTGCAGCACAACTACTCCCGTGGCCCCGGCAAGGGTGGCGTGCGCTTCGACGCGCGCGTCGATCTCGACGAGGTGCGCGCGCTCGCGATGTGGATGACGTGGAAGTGCGCCCTGCTCGACGTGCCCTACGGCGGCGCCAAGGGCGGCGTGCGTCTCGATCCGCGTCGCTACAGCACCGGTGAGCTGGAGCGGATCACCCGCCGCTACACCTCGGAGATCGCCCCGCTGATCGGGCCCCACCAGGACATCCCGGCGCCCGACATCGGCACGGACGAGCAGACCATGGCCTGGATGATGGACACCTACTCCGTGGGGCAGGGTCACACGGTGCTGGGCGTGGTCACCGGAAAGCCGATCGCGATCGGGGGCTCGCTCGGCCGGGCCGCCTCGACCTCGCGGGGCGTCGTGGCGATCGCCGTCGAGGCACTGCGTCACCTCGACATCGAGCCGACGAGCGCGACCGCAGCGGTGCAGGGGTTCGGCAAGGTGGGCCGCGGTGCTGCCCGCCTGCTCGCCGAGCAGGGCGTCCGCGTCATCGCGGTGAGCGACATGTACGGCGCCATCTTCAACATCGGCGGGCTGGACCTGCCGGCCCTCGAGGCGCACGTCGACGCGACCGGCAGCGTCGTCGGATTCCCCGAGGCCCTCGAGATCGACGGTACGGACGTCCTGCTCGCCGAGGTCGACCTGCTCGTGCCGGCCGCTGTCGAGGGCGTGATCAACGCCGACAACGCGTGCTTCGTCCGAGCGCGCCTCATCGTCGAGGGCGCCAACGGACCCCTCACCGCCGACGCCGACCGGATCCTTGCCGAGCGTGGCGTCGTGGTCGTGCCCGACATCCTCGCGAACGCCGGTGGCGTCGTCGTCTCCTACTTCGAGTGGGTGCAGGCGAACCAGGCGTACTGGTGGACCGAGGACGAGGTGAACGAGCGCCTGGTCGACCGGATGACGCGGGCGTGGCGCGATGTGCTCGACTACGCCGCCGAGCGCCAGCTCTCCCTGCGACTGGCCGCGACCTGCATGGCTGTCGAGCGCGTCTACCGGGCCCACGAGGTCCGGGGCCTCTACCCGTGAGCGGCGAGCCGACGATGGGTGCTCCCGCCGCCTCGGACGTCAGCGGTGAGCGCCCCGCGGGCCGACTCCAGGTCTGCCTGGCCTGCTGGCCGCGGCGCTGCCCGGCGGCCGTCTCCGAGAACGCGGAGGTCGCCCTCAGTCGGCGAGGTGCGTGAGGCCGGCCAGGAGCAGGTCGAGTCCGAGCTCGAACGAGCGGTCGGCGCGGCGGGTGCCCGCGCCGACCGCTCGGATGGCCTGCGCCAGCCTGGGGTCCTGGGCGTGCTCGGCATCCCAGACCTGGTCCGGAGCGACGGCGTCGAGCGCCGAGCCGATGACGAAGCTGTCCAGGACGGTGATGACGTCGAGCAGCCGGTCCCCGGGGATCGCGTGGTCCGTGAGGATCCGGGCGAGGTCGTCGTAGATGCGCATCACGTCGGGCGAGGACACCGTCTGGCTCGTCAACATCGGCACCAGACGGGGATGTGCCGCGAAGGCGTCACGATAGGCCCGGAGCAGCACGCGTACCTGCTGGACCCAGTCGCCGTCGGCCCCGCTGGGTACCCGGGGCACGTCGCGGAAGATCAGCCCGCGCATCGCCTCGACGATCTGCGCCTTGCCCGCGACGTGGTTGTAGAGCGAGGACGGTCGGACCTTCAGCGCGGCGGCGACCTGCGCGACCGTGAACTCACCGTCGCGGTCCACCAGCCCCAGCGCGGCCTCGGCGATCAGCTCGGGGGAGAGGAGAGGTGTGGACGGACGTCCCACGACTGAACCTCCTGGAAATTCGGATCCGCCCTTGCGATCGAGCGCAGCGCTGATGATACTAGAAACGAACGACATTCGTTTTAGTACCCGGACCTCACTCTCGCGAAGGAACCTCCCGTGCAGATCATCGCCTCACCAGCCCTGTCATCACCTGCCCGTGTGGACGAGCCGACCCGCGGCACGCTCCGTGTCGGCCTGGTCCAGCACGCCTGGCGCGAGGACGCGGACGCGCTCCGCACGGTGCTCGACGAAGGCATCGGAGCCGCCGCCGCCCAGGGCGCGACGATCGTCTTCCTGCCCGAGCTCACGTTCTCGCGCTACCCGGCCTTCGAGGAGCCGGCCGGCCGCGCCGCCGACCTCACCGAGGAGCTGGAGAGCGGTCCGACGATGACCTTCGCTCGCGAGGCCGCGCGCCGACACGGCGTCTTCGTACACGCCTCGCTCTACGAGCGCGCCGACCAGGCCGGCGACGACCTCGGCTTCAACACCGCGATCCTCGTCAGCCCCGCAGGGGAGCTCGTCGCCCGCACCCGCAAGACCCACATCCCGGTCACCGAGGGCTATGTGGAGGACAAGTACTTCCGCCCCGGCCCGGCCGCGGACGCCTACCCGGTGCACCGGCCCGAGCCGCTCGACATCGGCCTGGGCATGCCGACGTGCTGGGACGAGTGGTTCCCCGAGGTCGCTCGCTCGTATGCCCTCGGCGGCGCCGACGTGCTCGTCTACCCGACCGCGATCGGCTCCGAGCCCGATCACCCCGACTTCGACACCCAGCCGCTGTGGCAGCAGGTGATCGTGGGTCACGCGATCGCCAACGGCCTGTTCATCGTGGTGCCGAACCGCACCGGTGACGAGGGCCGGATCACGTTCTACGGCTCGTCCTTCATCGTCGACCCGTACGGCCGGATCCTCGCTCAGGCACCGCGTGACGAGGAGGCGGTCCTGGTCGCCGACCTCGAGCTGGACCAGCGCCGCGACTGGCTCACGCTCTTCCCGTTCCTGACCACGCGCCGGCCGGACACGTACGCGGGGCTGCTGTGAGCGGGACAGGCGGAGGCTGGCGGATGCCGGCCGAGACGGCGGCGCACGACTGCACCTGGATGGCCTGGCCGTCGTCGGGCTACACCCTGGGCGGGACCGCAGCGGACGCGGAGGAGGCTCGCGCCACGTGGGCGGCCGTCGCCCACGCGGTGGCGCAGTTCGAGCCCGTACGGATGGTGGTCGATCCGTCCGCGACAGCCGTCGCCCGCGATCATCTGGGCAGCGACGTCGAGCTCCTCGAGGCGCCGCTGGACGACGCCTGGATGCGCGACATCGGCCCCACCTTCGTCCTCAGCACCGATCCCGACCCGGCCACCGGCACGCGCCTCGGCGCGGTCGACTGGGTCTTCAACGGCTGGGGAGCGCAGGGCTGGGCGACCTGGGAGAAGGACGCCCGGATCGCGCGGACCATCGCGGAGTGGAGCGGCGCCGAGCTGATCTCGTCACCGATGGTCAACGAGGGCGGCGCCATCCACGTCGACGGCGCCGGCACCGTGCTGGCGACGCGCACGGTCCAGCTCGACCCGGGCCGCAACCCGGAGTGGACCGAGGAGCGGGTCGAGGCGGAGCTGCGACGGACCCTGGGCGTCGAGCGGGTCGTCTGGCTCGAGCGCGGGCTGACGCGTGACTACGACGAGTTCGGGACGCGCGGCCACGTCGACATCGTCGCTGTGATGCCGGAGCCGGGCGTGGTCCTGCTGCACGAGCAGACGGATCCTGCCCATCCGGACCACGCCCTGAGGGAGGAGTTGCGCGCGGCCGTCCCGCGGCCGTGGCGCGTCGTCCCGGTTCCCGCGCCGCGGCAGCTCGAGGACGAGCACGGGCCGGTCGACCTCAGCTACATCAACCACTACGCCTGCAACGGCGGCGTGGTGGCGTGCGGCTTCGACGACCCGAACGATGCGCCCGCGCTCGATCTGCTCGCCGCGGCCTACCCCGGGCGTCGGGTGGTGGCGGTCGACGCTCGCCCGCTCTTCGCGCGTGGCGGCGGGATTCACTGCATCACCCAGCAGCAGCCCGCCCTGTCCTGAGGGGCGAACGCTGTGGCCTCGCGCGCGCCGGCCCGCCGGGCACGGTGCGCCGAGGTCACAGCAGCGCGCGGGTGTGGTTCAGCGCGGCGGTGCGCAGCTCGCGACCGCCGCCCGTGACGATGCCGACGCTGAACCCGTCCCACATGGCCCGCAGTCGCTCCGAGATCGCCTCGGCATCAGATGCCGGCCGGACCTCGGCGAGCAGGCGGACGAGGTCGGCGTGCCAGGAGGCGTCGATGTCCCGCTGCGCCTGCGCCAGCTCGGGGTGGTAGGGCGCACGTGCCCAGAGACCGAGCCAGAGCTGCCAGCGAGGGTCCTTCTCGTCGATCGCGAGGTAGACGTCGGCGAACTCGACGACGCCGGCGAGCACGTCGTCCTCGGCCGCCTCGACCGCGTCGCGCAGCAGCGGGAGGCGCTGCTCGGCGTACTCGGCCTCGCTCCACCGCAGGGTCTCCAGGAGGAGGCCGTCGCGGGTCTTGAAGTAGTAGAGCAGGTGGCCACCGCTGGTGTTGAGCCGTGCCGCCAGTGCCGCCATCGTCAGCTTCTCGAGGCCGCTCTCGGCCACCATCTCGAGCGCTGCTGTCAGGACCTGCTCGCGCGGTCGGTCGAGACGTCGGTTGTGACGTGTCGCGGTCACGGATGGCCCTTTCTTCGAAACGATTGCCTGACAGGGGTTGACAGTAGCGGTGATCTCAGTCACTTTGAATGTCGTTCAAACGTTTGAATAACGTTCAAAACTCTCGAGGAGGCCGGTCAGTGACCGATTCCATCATCCTGTCCGCAGATGAGGCGGTGTCGCCCGTCGACGCCGAGCGCAAGCTGGCACGCGTGCTCGGCCCCGGCACCGCGGTGCTGCTGGTGCTCTCGTGCATCACCCCCGCGTCGAGCCTCTTCATCATCGTCCCGGAGGTCCTGGCGTCGCAGGGGAGCGGTGCGGTCGCGACGATCGTGGCGGGCATCCTCGTGTCCTTCGCGGTGTGTGCGTGCTACGCCGAGCTCGGCACCCGCACGGCCAGCTCCGGCGGCGAGTACGCGATGGTGACGCAGACCCTCGGCAAGGGCGCCGGCTGGCTGACCTTCGCGCTGGCCGCGATCCAGCTGTGGGTGATCCCGCCGATCATCGCGCTGGGCACCGCCGACTACCTGAGCGACCTCGTCAACCTGCCGCGCGCCATCACCGGTGCGACGGTGATGCTGCTCGCGACGGCGATGGCGATCCTGGACGTGAAGTCCAACGCCCTGGTCACCGGCATCTTCCTCGGCCTCGAGATCGTGGCCGCCATCGTCGTCACGCTGCTCGGGCTGACCCACATCCAGCGGGGCCCGGCCGAGCTGATCACCCCGCATGTCGTAGGAGCCCACGGCCTCGAGCCGTTCACCCTCGGCATGCTCATCTCCGGCCTGGCGGTCGGCACCTTCGTCGTGAGCGGCTTCAACACGGCGGCCTACCTGGCGGAGGAGGTCATGGACCCGCGCCGCAACGTGGCCCGCGTCATCTTCACCTCGCTCGGCCTGGGCGCCCTGGTCATCCTGCTCCCCACCATCACCACCGTGCTCGCGGTGAAGAACATCGGCGACCTCGCCACCGGGAACTTCTCGCAGTTCGTCCACGACTGGGGCGGCGAGGGCGTCGGCGTGGCGATCAACGTCGCGATCGCGATCGCGATCCTCAACGCCGTCATCGTGATGGTGCTGCAGAACGGGCGGGTCGTCTTCGCCTCGGCCCGTGACCGCTGCTGGCCTGCGGCTGTCAACGAGCTCCTGACCCGCCTGCACCCCCGTTTCAAGACCCCGTGGGTGGCGACCCTGGCCGTCGGCGTGCCCGGAGCGGTGCTCGCCGAGGCGGTCGACGTGGAGTCGCTGCTCGGCATCACCGCGGTCGTGCTGGCACTGATGTACGTCGTCGTGGCGGTCGCCTCCCTGCAGGTCCGGCGGCTGCCCGCGACGGTGGCCAGCTGGCGGATGCCGCTGTGGCCGGTCGCACCGCTGCTGGTGATCGTCGCCGTGGGCTACGCGGTGTGCGGATCGTCCCGCTCCGACCTCATCGCCACCGCCGTGATCGTCGCCCTCGCGATGGCCTACTACGTCTTCTACCTCGCTCGCCGCCCGCACGACCGGTTCACCGTGTTCGATCCTGCGGACGAGCCCAGCCCGACCCCGACCCAGGCCCCGGCTCTTGACCGCGCCTGACCATCACCCTGTCTGCCACGAACGGAGAAGTTCCATGACCAACCACGACGTGATCGTCGTCGGCGCCGGCGTCACCGGCCTGACCACCGCCTACCGCCTGCTCCAGGCCGGCCGCGAGGTGACCGTCCTCGAGGCACGCGACCGCATCGGCGGCCGTCTCCTCAGCGAGGTGCACCACGGCGACGACCAGAGCGCAGCGGAGTTCGAGGTCGGGGGCCAGTGGGTCTCGCCGGACCAGACGGCGTTGTTGTCCCTGCTGGACGAGCTGGGTCTGGAGACGTTCCCGCGCTACCGCAGCGGCGAGTCCGTCTACGTCGACCGCCAGGGCACCGCCCAGCGGTTCGCCGACGAGATGCCGGTCTCGGCGACCACCAACGCCGAGATCGATCGGCTGACGAAGGTGTTGGACGCGCTGGTCGCGGAGATGGATCCC
>NZ_JAIWOY010000017.1 GCF_020216525.1 Nocardioides nematodiphilus
TCAGCAGCCGGAGGCCTCCCACCCATCAGCCGCTTGAACAACCTGACTGGACATCACAGCTAGGCGGAGAACAGCAGGTAGAGCCCGCCGACGGTGAAGCCCACCATCGTGACCAGCAGCGGGATCTGCCCGGTCACCTGGTGACGACGCGGCAGCACCGCGATCGCGCGCCGGTGTGAGGAGACCACGCCGAGGATGTGGCCGATGACGACCGCGATCACCTTCGTGTTGGCCAACAGGGTCGGGTGGTAGGCGAAGAAGTAGTTCACCGACCAGTTCGCGGTACCGAACCAGTTGGACCCGTTGCTGAACGGGTCGCTGGCCTGGATCAGCGTCGCCTGGCCGCCCTCCCAGAAGTAGCTGAGGTAGTGCGCCACCACGTACCCGCCCACGATCGGGATCATCGAGGGCGCGAGCAGCCCGGGCAGTCGGCGCCGATCGAGGTCGTCGCCGACCCCGGTGAGCATCGTGCCGAGGCAGAAGAATCCCGCGACCCCGGCCGGGAAGAGCACCAGTGCGATGTTGTCGGCGAGGTAGGCGTGCCGGGCGACGACGTTCTCGCCCTGGATGAACTTCAGCCACGCCGTCGCGTCGCGGAACGAGTCGAAGACGATGGTGCCGAAGAGCACCGAGACCACCGCGACCAGGCCTCGGTGCGGGGCGAGGGTGTCGAGGTTGGCCAGCGGGGAGCGGACGACGCGCTTGCCGGAGTCGTCGCGGCCCCAGATCGAGAGCTTCGCCATCAGCGTCGAGTAGACCTCGAAGGGGTCGGCGTTGGCGTAGAACCGCTCACCCCACAGCTGCCCGCCGAGCAGCATGGCCGCGACGTAGAGAGCGATCCACAGCCGCACCGGCCCGAGGTAGGAGTTGTGGGTGTAGATCAGCTCCATCCAGGTGAAGGCGAGCAGCCCGATCACCGCCGGCCAGTAGCCGAAGCGCGCCTCGTCGTACTCCCACAGCCCCCGGTCGTCGCGCCGCAGCCGGTTGATCCCGGCGTTGATCGTGCGGACCGGGCTGATCGCCCGCCACACCGGGCCGAAGAGCATCGAGGCGAAGACGAGTCCGACCCACCACCACACGTAGAAGATGCCGAAGAGTGGGTTGATCTCCAGGTCCGCGCCGAAGATCGCCACCATCACGGTGTACGCGAAGAGCACCATGCCGAGCGCGCGCAGCGCGACGCCCCCGGACGTCATCGGTACGCCACCCTCGGTGGGCTCGGGGCGCATGACGTCGCGCGGCGCGTCGTCCGTACGGTTGCGCACCGTCCAGGCCAGGACGACGAAGCTGATCACCAGTGCGGCGACGGCCGCGAGGATCGCGGTCTCGAGCGGGATCGGGAGGTCCTGCTGGCCGCCGATGCCGTGCGCGAGCGGGGTGTAGTCACCGCCCGCGGCAGTCAGTGGGCTCACTGGACCTTGAGCTGGACGATGGTCTTCTCGAGCGCGTGCGACTCGACCTCGATGATGCCCGGCTTGTCGAACGGGCCGACGGTCAGCTCGGTGGTGCCGGCGGCGTACTCCAGCTCCTTCTCCGGGGTGGAGTGGACGTGGATCTCGCCCGAGGCGTCGGACTTGACCACGAACTGCACCTTCTGCCCGACCGCGACGTCGACGCGCTCGCCGTTCGGGGTCACGGTGTCGCCGGAGAAGGTCACGTCGATGACCTGCGGCTTCATGCCCGTGCTGGTGCCGTTGCCGGCGGCGTCCGCATTGTTCGTGGAGCCGCAGGCGGTCAGGAGGCCGGCCATGCCCAGGAGCACGGCCAGGGTCGCCATCAGTCGTCGCATGTCTGCCACAATCGCATGCGAACCAAAGATTCGTCTGAGAAGGATGGTGGGCATGGCAGACCGGTTGTCGGCGCGTGACCTGGCCTTCCTGACCCGCGAGACGCTGACGACCCAGCACCATCTGGCGAGCATCGAGGTCCTCGAGCCGGGGGAGAGCGGGTTCGACTACGACACCCTGCTCCAGCTGGTCGCCGATCGGCTCTCGTTCGTGCCGCGCTACCGGCAGCGGGTGCAGCTCGTCCCGGGCCGGCTGGCCAACCCGGTGTGGGTCGACGACGACCGCTTCGACCTCGAATATCACGTACGCCGCTCCGCGGTGCCGCGTCCCGGCTCGCTCGACCAGCTCCGCGACCTGGTCGGACGGATCATCTCCCGCCCGCTGGACCGCACCCGTCCGCTGTGGGAGATCTACTACGTCGAGGGCCTGGCCGATGGCCGGGTCGCGCTCCTCACCAAGGTGCACCAGGCCCTGGTGGACGGCGTCCACACCGTCGACCTCGGTCAGCTGCTGCTCGACGTCAGCCCCGACGCCAAGCCCCTCGCCGAGGACGCCTGGAACCCGCGCCGCGAGAGCTCCACCGCCCTGGTCCTCGGCGCGGTCAAGGACTCGCTCACCGACGTCGACACGCTGTCGTCCACCGCTCGTCGTACGGGCGACTCGCTGCTCGCGCTCGCCACCGGGCTCAGTGCTCGCGTCGTCGGGGTGGCCGAGGCGGTCACCGGCCGGCGCTCCGACCGGCCCACGCCGCTGTCGGGCCCGCTGTCGCAGCAGCGCCTCATCGTCACGCTCGACCTGCCGCTCGCCGACCTCCGCAAGGTGCGCGACACGCACGGCGGCACCGTCAACGACGTCATCCTCGCGGTCGTCGCCGGCGGACTGCGCGGCTGGCTGATGACGCGCGCCGAGTCGCTCGCGGGCCTGCGCCAGGTGCGGGCGCTGGTGCCGATCAGCGTCAACGACGACCTGCTCGAGAACACCTCGCTCGGTGCCCCGGTGATCGCGCACTACGTCGACCTGCCCGTCGGCGAGGCGAGCCCGGTGGTGCGGCTGCACCAGGTCTCCTATTCCTTCGAGTCGCACAAGCAGACCGGTCGCGCGATCCCGGCCGCGCACCTGACCGGCATCACCGGCTTCGCGCCGACGACCTTCCACGCCGTCGGCGCCCGGGTCGCGGCCGAGGCCGACCCGAGCGGCTTCCAGATCAGCGTCACCAACGTGCCGGGACCGCAGACCCCGCGGTACGCCGCCGGGGCGACGCTGCTGGCCAGCTACCCCGTCAACCCGCTGCTCCCGGGGCAGGCGATCGCGATCGGCGTCACCTCGTACGCGGGCCGGGTCTATTTCGGCATCACCGTGGACCGCGACCTGGTCCCCGACGCCGACGTCTTCGGCCAGTGCCTGCTCGAGGCGCTCGACGAGCTGCTCGACACCGTCAACGGCGGGCGCCAGCAGGTGCCGCGCGGGCGCAAGAAGAAGGACGATCGATGACCCGGATCTACGTGCCCGCCACCCGCGATCAGCTCGCCGCGTGGCATGCCGCCGGGCAGGTCCCGGCGGACGCGGTCGCCGAGGCGTTCGAGGCCCCGGACGAGACCGAGGAGGGCGAGTACGCCGCTTTGATGTCGGCCGCCGACATCTCCGCCGACATGCTCGCGGGGCCCGGTCGCCGGATCGTGGTCGTGCTGGAGACCGAGTACGCCCCCGCGGACTGGACCGACGTCGTCGCCGTCCACGCCGATGCGGAGGACCGTGCGGCCGGCGCCGACCCGGACGAGGACCTCGCGTGGTTCACCACGCAGGAGGTCCCCGACCTGCTCGGGTGACCTACCCGGCCAGGTAGGCCTTGCCGGTCGCGTACTCCTTGGCGAGCGCCTTCTTCATCATGTCCGCGACCAGCGACTCGAGCTTGCCGCCGACCAGCGGCACCTTCACGGTGACCTGAAGGGTCACCGTCTCGACCGTCTGGGTGCCCTGGCGGGCGAGCGCGACCGAGCCCTTGATGTCGGCGATCGGCACCCCGGCGTCGATGTCGAGGGTCGCGGCCAGCGCGGTGGGCCAGGTCTCGTGCTGCTTCACGGTGATGGAGCTGCCGACGAACTTCTTCGCGAACGACGGGATGCCCTCGGTCTGCTGGGTGAACGTGATGTCCACCGTGCCGGGGATGCCACTGATCGAGACCGACTTGGAGGTGGCGCGCTGGGCGTCGCACACCCGCTCCCGGAACTTCGGATCGGCCAGCATCGCCGTCACGGTCGGGACAGGGGCGTCGTACGTCATGTCGAAGGTCACCGTCGTGCTCATGTGGTCATCATGCCGGGTCGGCTCGGGCCGAGACGTCAGGCGCTCTTCTTCGCCGGCTTCTTCGCGGCCTTCTTGGCCGTCTTCTTGGCGGTCTTCTTCGGCTCCTCGGCCGGCGCCTCCTCGCCGCGGGCCTCCTTGGCGGCGGCGACCGAGCGCTGCAGGGCGGCCAGCAGGTCGACGACCTCGCCGCCGGTCTTGGTGGAGGTCTCGGTGCGGGTGACCTGGCCGCCCTCGATCTTGGTCTTGACCAGGGACTCGACGGCCTCGGCGTAGTCGTCCTCGAACTCGGAGGCGTCGAAGTCGCCGGACAGGGTCTCGACGAGCATGTGCGCCATCTTCACCTCGGTGTCCTTGAGCTTGCCGACCTCGTCGAAGTCGAGGTTGAAGTCGGGCACGCGCACCTCGTCGGGCCACATCATCGTCTGGAGCACGATCACGTCGCCGGCGGGCGTGTTCCGCACGCGCAGCACCGCGACCGTGGTGCGCTGGCGCAGCGCGACCGTCACGACCGCCATCCGATCGGCGTCCAGGAGCGCCTGGCGCAGCAGGGCGTACGGCTTGGCGCCGGTCTTCTCCGGCTCGAGGTAGTAGGTCTTCTCGAAGAGCATCGGGTCGATCTGATCGCTCGGCACGAACTTCTCCACCGAGATCTCGCGCGAGGACGACGACGGCAGCTCGGCCATGTCGTCGTTGGTCAGGACGACCATCTCGCCGTCCTCGGTCTCGTACCCCTTGGCGATCTCGGAGTAGGGGACCTCCTCGCCGTCGACGGAGCAGATCCGCTGGTACTTGATCCGGCCGCCGTCCTTCTCGTGGACCTGCCGGAAGGAGACGTCGTGGGACTCGGTCGCCGCGTACAGCTTCACCGGCACGTTGACCAGCCCGAAGGAGACCGCGCCCTTCCAGATCGCTCGCATGCCCACCATCCTTGCTCCATGCGCCCCATGCTCGCCACTGCCGGTACCCATGTTCCGCAGGGAGAGGACTGGGTGCACGAGGTGAAATGGGACGGCATCCGGCTGCTCGCGGAGGTCTCCTCCTCGCGGGTGCGGTTGACGACGCGCAACGAGAACGACGCGACCATCGCCTGGCCCGAGCTGCTCGAGGGACAGCTCGAGCAGCTGCCGCGCGACCTGGTCGTCGACGGGGAGGTGATCGCGCTGAACGAGCGTGGTCTGCCGGACTTCCGGGTGCTGGGGGAGCGGATGCACTCCCGGGATCCGCGCAAGGCGGCCCGGCACGCGGTGGCCCATCCCGCGACGTTCATGGTCTTCGACGTCGTGCGCCTGGACGGCGCGGATCTGACGGGCCTGTCCTGGACCGAGCGCCGCGCGATCCTGGAGCGGCTCGCGGCCGACGGCGCGCTCGGTCGCTGGCAGGTGCCGCCGACCTACGACGACGGCGCCATGCTGCACGCGGCGACGCTGGCGCAGGGTCTGGAGGGGATCGTGAGCAAGCGGACCGCTTCGAAATACGAGCCTGGGGTACGGAGCAAGGCGTGGCTCAAGTTCCCGCACCGTTTCCGCGCTTCGTACGTCGTCGGCGGCTGGCGTCCCCAGGAGGGGACGACGGTCAGTCAGGGCCGGCTCGCTTCACTGCTGGTGGGGGAGGTGACGCCGGACGGACTGCTCTACCGGGGCCGGGTGGGCAGCGGGATCACCGCGCGGCTGAGCACGCTGCTGCGCGAGCTGTTGACGCCGTCGGCGTCGAGCCCGTTCGCGGACGAGGTGCCGCGCGAGGACGTGAAGGGGACCCAGTGGACCGAGCCCCTGCTGGTGGTCGAGGTCGAGACGCATGGGCTCGGCACCGGCCTCGCCTCCGGCGGCCGGCTGCGACAGCCGTCCTTCCAAGGCGTGCGCGCCGACCTGACGCCGGCGGACCTGGCGTGATCCGGACCGCGCTCGCGCTGATCATCGCGCTGGTCGCGCGGTGATCCGGACCCCTCTCGCGCTCATCGTCGCGCTGGTCGCGCTCCTCCCCGGTGCGGCCGACGCCTCCTCGCCCGCACCGCGCGCCGGCGTGATCCGACTCGACGGCGTCGCGGTGCACCTGCGCCCCGGCACCCGCCAGGTCGTCACCGTCAACCACACGTCGGGCACGTACGCCCGCGTCAGCCTCTGGGCGCTGCGCCACGAGGGCTGGCGACGGATCCTCACCACGTCCGACGGCCGGACGGGCTACGGCGGGCTTGTCCCGGGCAAGCAGCGCCACCAGGGCACCGGCGCCACACCGCTCGGGACGTACGGGCTGATCTCCGCCTTCGGCACCCACCGCGCGGCCGCCACGGACACGGCGCTGCCGTATCGACGGATCCGGCCCGGCGACTTCTGGGTCGAGGACAACGCCTCGCCCTACTACAACCGCTACCGCAACCAGCGCGCCGGCGGCTTCCGCTGGCAGCTCCCGCTGAGCGACGAGAACGGCTCGGAGAGGTTGAGCGACTACCCGGTCCAGTACGAGGATGCGATCGTGCTCGACTACAACCAGGAGCAGGTCCGCCACCGCGGTGCCGGGATCTTCCTCCACGTCAACGGCCCCGGCGCCACCGCCGGCTGCGTGAGCGCGCCGCGGCGCGTCCTGCAGCGGCTCATGCACCGGCTCGACCCCCGCCGCGTGCCCGTGATCGCGATCGGACGCTGACGGTGGCGGGCGAGCAGGGCGCCGCGAGCGAGATCCGGGTCGAGATCGAGGGCCGCACGCTCAAGGTCAGCAATCTCGCCAAGGTCCTGTACCCGGCGACCGGCACCACGAAGGGCGAGGTCCTTCACTACTACGCGAGCATCGCGCCGGTCCTGCTCCCGCAGCTGCGCTCCCGCGCGGTCACGCGGGTGCGCTGGCCGCACGGCGTGGCGGGGCAGTCGTTCTTCGAGAAGAACGTGCCCGCCGGCACGCCGGCGTGGGTCCGGACGGTGACCGTCCCGACGACCGGCTCGCGGACCGCCTCGAAGGAGGAGGGGACGCTCACCTTCCCCGTCGTCGACGACCTGGCGACCCTGACCTGGCTGGCCAACCTCGCCGCGATCGAGCTGCACGTCCACCAGTGGCGCGTCTCCGACGACGGCGAGCCGCTCGGTGCCGACCGGATCGTGATCGACCTCGACCCGGGCGAGCCTGCCGGGCTGCACGAGTGTGCACAGGTCGCGCTGCTCGCTCGCGCCAAGCTGGCCGCCATCGGGGTGACGTCGACCCCCGTGTTGAGCGGCAGCAAGGGGATCCACCTCTACGCCTCGCTCCCGAGCCCGATGGCGAGCGACGACGCCACCGCGATCGCCAAGGAGGTCGCCGAGCAGCTCCAGAAGGAGCACCCACGACTGGTCACCGCCACCATGACCAAGGCGAAGCGACCCGGCAAGGTCTTCCTCGACTGGTCGCAGAACGCGGGCTCCAAGACCACCGTGTGTCCGTACTCCCTGCGCGGCCGGGAGCGCCCGACGGCGGCCGCCCCGATCAGCTGGGCCGAGGTCGAGGCCGGAGCGGAGGACCCGCTGGCCCTGGAGCAGCTCACCTTCGCCGAGGTGCTGAGCCGGGTCGAGCAACACGGCGACCTGTTCGCGACGACCGGCTGATCAGGCGTGTTACCGGGCCGTGGAGACGTGTGGACGCCGTGTGCCAGCGGTGTTCGGTCAGTCGTCCTAGATTCTGTTCATGGAGCTCCATGTCGTGCCGCGGCGCAGGCGCCGGCTCCGCGTGCGTCGTTGGCTCCGACGGGCAGTTGCCGCAATCGCCCGACAGTCGAGCGGCTGATCCCTATCCTTCTCCCGTGAGCCATCGTGTGCTAGTCGTCGAGGACGAGGAAGACATCGCCTTCCCCCTTGTGCGCACTCTGGAGCGCGAGGGCTACGCCGTGACCTGGGTCGAGACCGGGTCCGCGGCCCTGCACGAGCTCGAGCGCGGCGCCGACTCGCCGGCCGACGTCGTCATCCTCGACCTCGGCCTCGGCGACATGGACGGCCTCGACGTCTGCCGCGAGGCCCGCTCCGGCGGCTTCGACGGCGGCATCATGATCGTCACCGCCCGCGCCGGTGAGCTCGACCGCGTGGTCGGCCTCGACTACGGCGCCGACGACTACCTCGCCAAGCCGTTCGGCCTGGCCGAGCTGCAGGCGCGCGTGCGCGCGCTGCTGCGCCGTACCGGCGGCCGCGCCCTGCCCACCGAGAGCAGCGGCCTGCGCATCGACGTCGCCGCGCACCGCGTCTACACCGAGGACCGCGAGGTCCCGCTGACCGGCAAGGAGTTCGAGGTCCTCGCCCTGCTGGCCAGCCAGCGCGGCAAGGTCGTCGCGCGCGAGCGGCTGATGGCCGAGGTGTGGGACGAGAACTGGTTCGGCTCGACCAAGACCCTCGACGTCACCATCGGCCGCCTGCGCAGCAAGCTCGAGGCCGCCGCCGTCACCGACAAGGTCGTCGCGGTACGAGGAGTGGGGTTCCGCCTCGAGGGCGGCGCCGAGGATGCGTAGGCGGCGCACGCCTCTCTTCGTCCTCCTCGTCCTGCTGCTGACCTCCCTCGGCTACCTCCTGCGCACCTGGTCCCTCGAGCACCGGGTGCGCGATCACGACGACGCGCTGCTCCGGCAGAACGCCGTGGCCATCGCGGTGGCCGTGCGGCAGCGGGCCGCCGCCGCCGAGCGCATCGACGCGGACTTCCTCACGCCAATGATCGGCGAGAACATGGGCCTGCGCTACCACTCGGTGCACGGCACCGACATCGACGTACGCCGCAACGGCTTCGACGGCACGCTCGGTCCCCAGGACGGCAACCGGAACCTCTGGGCCTCCGCGCCGGTCCAGGGCTACGGCTACGTGCTGCTGAGCGAGGACGACGACGTCGTCCAGCGCGTCGTCTGGGACGGCACGATGACGATCCTGCTGATGCTGCTCGCGGTCGGCCTCACCGCGGCCGTGGTCGGCGTCGCACTCGCCCGCGCGTACGAGCGGCCGTTCCACCGGCTCGCCGAGGCCGCGGCCGCGCTCGGCCGGGGCCGCTTCCAGCTCGACCTGCAGCCCAGCCACATCCCCGCCGCCAACGCCATCGCCCAGGCGCTGGAGGCCAGTGCGCACCAGCTGCAGGACCGGATGGCGACCGAGGATGAGCTCGCCCAGCGGGCCTCCCATGTGCTGCGCACCCCGCTCACCGGGCTGCGTCTCGAGCTGGAGGAGGCCGCCCTCGACGAGACCCTCCGCCCCGAGACCGCGGCCACGCTGCAGCGGTCGCTGACGCGGATCGACCAGCTGGACGCGGTCACCGGCGAGCTGGTCGCGCTGGCCCGTCAGCGCGCCCTCGTCGCCGAGGCCGCCATCGACCTCGGCACCCTGGCCCGCCAGCTCACCCAACGCTGGGCCGATGAGCTGGACGTACGCCACCGCTCGCTCAGCGCGGCCGTCGAGGGCGACGCCGCGACCACGTACACGCCCGGCCCCGTCGAGCAGATCCTCGAGCTCCTCTTCGCCGAGCTCGTGCACCGCAGCGCCGGGGCCGTACGCCTCGTCTTCACCGCGGGCACCGACGGCCACCTGCGCATCACCATCACCGCCGAGTCGGCCGTCGCGGTGCGCAAGGCGAGCACCGCGCCGCTGCAGCGCGCGCGGACGATCGCGATGGCCCTGGGCGGCCGGCTGGAGGGCGAGTACGCCGATGGCGGCCTCGAAGTGGTCCTCCCGCGCCGGTGACTGCGCCGGGATGAAAGGATGCGCACTATGACCACCGCACGGCCGATCGAGACCTGGCTCACCGACATGGACGGTGTCCTCGTGCACGAGGAGGTCCCGCTGCCGGGCGCCTCCGACTTCATCGAGGCGCTGAAGGCCACCGGCCGGCGCTTCCTGGTGCTCACCAACAACTCGATCTTCACCCCGCGCGACCTGCGCGCCCGCCTCCTCGGCAGCGGCATCGACGTCCCCGAGGACGCGATCTGGACCTCCGCGCTCGCGACCGCGAAGTTCCTCGCCGACCAGCGCCCCGGCGGCTCCGCCTACGTCGTCGGCGAGGCGGGCCTGACCACCGCGCTGCACGACGTGGGCTACGTGATGACCGACCGCAAGCCCGACTACGTCGTGCTGGGGGAGACCCGGACCTACTCGTTCGAGGCGATCACCCGCGCGATCCGGCTGATCGAGGGCGGGGCGCGCTTCATCGCCACCAACCCCGACGCCAGTGGCCCCTCGCAGCACGGCACCCTGCCGGCGACCGGCTCGGTGGCCGCGCTGATCTCGACCGCGACGGGGCGCCAGCCGTACTTCATCGGGAAGCCGAACCCGCTGATGATGCGCACCGCGCTCGACCGGATCGAGGGCCACTCGGCGACCACGGCGATGGTCGGGGACCGGATGGACACCGACGTGATCAGCGGCCTCGAGGCGGGCCTGCGGACCTTCCTCGTGCTCACCGGCTCGACCCGCGAGGAGCAGGTCGAGAACTTCCCGTACCGGCCCACCAAGGTGGTCGACGGGATCAAGGACCTGGTCTCGCTGATCCAGTAAACAATGCGGGTAAAACCCTGTGAAACAGGTCACGTCGCCCGCCGTCTCCACGCGGGGAGTGTGGTCTGGACCACGGCTTGTCGAGTGTCCGGGTTGGATTTTGGCGCAGGAGTCTGCCTACCGTCCTAGTCGCTTGCAACGGCAAGCATCGGTCCCCGGGCACGCCGAGTCCTGTCCCTCCCGGATACCGGTCCACGAGCTTGAACACCAGGGGCAGGAGCGGGGGACCCACGTTTTTCGCCGCACACCGGACACCGGTGGGCGGCTCGGGGTGAAGCCGAGGCTCTGAGAGATCAGGGCAGCGGCCGGGCAACCTTCTCGCCCGAACCCGACAGCTCACCTCGCAGGCGTGGGAAGGAACCCACGCATGCCCCATTTCATTCGTACGACCATTGCCGCGACCGCTTCCCTCGGTCTGCTGGCCCTCATCCCGGCGGGCGCCCACGCCTCCGTCGCCGACCCGATCTCGTCGCTCAGCAGCACCAGCAGCACCGCGCCGAGCACCACTGCGCCGACGTCGACCTCCACGCCGACGATGACCGCGCACGAGCGCAAGGTGCTCAAGAAGAAGCGTCGTGCGCACCGCCGCGCGATCCGACTGCACAAGCGCGTCGTGGCACGTAACCACGTCGTCGAGCGCGCGCTGGCCACCGCCAGCCGGCAGCAGGGTGACCCGTACTCGTACGGCTCGACCGGCCCGAACGCGTTCGACTGCTCCGGTCTGATGCTCTTCTCGTTCCACGCCGCGGGCATCAACCTTCCCCGGACCGCCGCGGCCCAGGCCGGCGCGGTGCGCCACATCCCGCGCTCGCAGATGCGCCCGGGCGACCTGGTGTTCTTCAGCGACGGGGGGCACGTCTACCACGTCGGCATGTTCGACGGCTGGAGCCACGGTCGCCGGATCATCCTGCACGCGCCGTACTCGGGTCAGGACGTGAAGAAGGAAGCCATCTGGACCAACAGCTGGTTCGCCGGCACCGAGCGCATCAAGCACTGACCCTTCGGGTCGTCCAGCGTCACCACCGGCAGCGCCGGCGGCAGGTCTCAGACCAGCCGCTGGCGCTGTCGCTGCTTGATCTGCTCGGCGAAGAGCGCGCGCCGCAGCGTCGTCGCATCGCGGTCGTCGGCGTCGAGGGCGAGCACGACCTCGCTGCTGCCGTCATGGGCGGTGACCCGGTAGACGATCCCGGGCAGCGCGAAGGAGTCCTCGCCGACGGTGAAGGACGCGGTCACCGTGCCCGCCTCGGGCAGGTCGACGCGACCGAGGCGGCAGCGCAGGCCGGCCTCGCTGGCGTCGAGCATGATGCCGCTGTACGTGGTGTCCTCGTGCTCCACCGTGACCTGGCTGCTGAGCGGCACGCGCACGTGCGCGCGTCGGTTGAGATGGCGCGTCCGGGCGGCGTCGCTGGAGAGGCGCGCGTGCCACACGCGGACCGCGCCGTCGAGGGCGGTGCCGACGATCTTCAACGGGAGCTCGCAGAGCCCGGAGCCCGACGTCCAGCAGACGGTGATCTCACGGCCTTCCCACGACCGCGCACCGCCGGCGAGCTCGAACGGCGTGGCCAGCACCAGCGCGCCGTCCTCGACGCCCTCGCTGCGGCTGCTGTACTCCGTCCCGTCCACGCTGCGGACGATGACGGGATGGTTCAGCGGTGGAATCTCCACGGTGCTCCTTCACGACTGTGCAGCCGAAAGGTAGGGGCCACCGAGTCCCGCTGCCTTGCAATGCGTGGGGATCCTAGCGAGTGATCGTCACTCGCGGGACAGCTGACGCGCCCGGATCTGCTCGGCGAAGACCGCACGTCGTACGGCCGTCGCGGTCCGCTCGTCCTCGGGCAGGATGACGATCAGCTCGCTGCCGCCCTGGGAGGGGGTGCTGCGCAGGATGGAGCCCTTCAGGGCGAACTCCTGGCCGGCTAGGGTGAACCTCACCCGGACCGGCCGGCCGCCGTCGCCGACCAGGCTGTCGGGTGACTGCGGCGGCAGCGGCTCGCGGACCAGGCAGCGCACGGCGGCCTCGCTGACGTCGAGCAGGGAGGCGGTCACCTGCTCGTCCTCGAGCTCGATGGTCACCGGGATCGCGACCGCGACCCGCACGTGGGCGCGCCGGTTGAGGAGGCGGGCCGGACCGGTCGGCACCGCGTGCCAGATCCGGACCTTGCCGTCGACAGAACGCTCGGTGACGCGGACGGGCAGGGCGTGCATGCCCGCCGCGGAGGTCCACTCCACGTCGAAGGGACGGCCCTCGTCCAAGGTCGTGTCGAGCGGGAGGCCGAAGGGCCGCGCCAGCGTCAGGGCGCTGTCGTCGAGGCCCTCCACGCGGCTGGCGTACTCGCCCTCGTGGCCGCGCAGGAGGACGGGCTGGTTGACGTCCGGAATCCGCACGGAGCCACTATCGGCACTCTGCGCCTCGATCGCTGGGAAACCGGCAAAAACCGGGACGCGTCCCACTCACTTGACCGACGAGTTATCCACAAGTCCTGATCGCCGGTTTCGACCGCGCGCCCGCGGGAGAGAGTGACTGCTACATGACTCGCACTCTCGTGATCGGGATCCGGTATGGGGATGTCGCCTTCGGTGGACGCGCTGGCCGACCAGCAGCTCGTCGAGCAGCTCGATGCCCAGCTGCGTGAGCTGGTCCGCCGCGAGGCGGTCGACCCGCAGCGCGAGGGTGCGGTCGTACGACGCCTGGCCGAGTCGGTGGTCCGCGCTCACGACGAGCGCTCGCTGACCGGCGCCGTCCTGCCGGTGCCCGACCCGCGGGCCGTGGTCGCCGAGCTGGTGGCGCGGGTCGCGGGCTTCGGCGTGCTCCAGCCCTACCTCGATGACGACGAGGTCGAGGAGCTGTGGATCAACGACGTCTCGCGGGTCTTCGTCGCGCGCAACGGGCGCCACGAGCTGACCAACCTGGTGCTCGAGCCGCAGCTGGTCACCGAGCTGGTCGAGCGGATGCTCAAGGTGTCGGGCCGCCGCCTCGACCGCTCCACCCCGTTCGTCGACGCCACCATGCCCGGCGGGCACCGGCTCCACGTCGTGTTGGAGGGGATCTCGCGCGGCTTCTCCGCCGTCAACATCCGCAAGTTCACGATGCGCGCCACCCGGTTGGCGGATCTGGTCGAGCTCGGCTCCCTGACCGCCCCGGCCGCGGCCTTCCTGGAGGCGAGCGTCCGGGCGGGGTTGAACATCCTGGTCGCGGGCGGGACCCAGGCCGGCAAGACGACCATGCTCAACTGCCTCGCCGCCGCGATCCCGGGCGGTGAGCGCGTGATCAGCGCCGAGGAGGTCTGGGAGTTGCGCTTCCCGCACCCGGACTGGGTCGCCATGCAGACCCGGCAGGCCGGTCTGGAGGGCACAGGCGAGGTGCGGCTGCGCGACCTGGTGAAGGAGTCGCTGCGGATGAGGCCGTCGCGGATCATCGTCGGCGAGGTCCGCGGCGAGGAGTGCCTCGACCTCCTGCTCGCGCTCAACAGCGGCATCCCGGAGTTACCAAAGGAACGCTTTTACTGATCCTCCAGCTCCGCCTCGGGCCTCACGCCTCCACCATCGCGCTTGCGCCACCGTCGGTAAGTTTTTGTGAACCCCTGAGCTAGGGCACGCGGGGTGAGCAGGAACTCGAATGCCGCGTCGGACTCGAGCCCCGCGAGCAGGAGCAGCCACACCAGGAACGGAGGAAAGAGGACGATGCCGTAGACGATTGCCACGCCTCCTAGGGCCTTGCCAAAGAGGTTGTGATTTGTGTCAGCGCTCCAAGCCATCCCAGCGACCATGATGATGCAGAACGGCACCAAGACACCGACGACTGTTCGCAGCGTCGCGTCCCTGACGCGTATGTCGAGCTCTTTCGCCAGCCGGAGGCGCGTCTTGGTCAACTCCGCATGCGTGTGAGAACCAGGCTCGATCTCGTCGATGGCTGCCGTCAGCTCTCGGATCCTCTTCACCTCACGAGACGGTCGGCCACTGAGGCGAGCTACGAGAGCAGGACCAATAGCGCTGAGCGCGCTGAGTACCGCGATGACCAACTTCTCCACGCGGGCCAGGCTAGGCCTTCCAGGCATTGCCGGGAGGCTCTTTGCAAAGGCGCTAGGCGTCGAGCTGAGCCGCGAGCTTGCGGTTGATGGCGTTGAGCTGGACCACGCGCTGCTGGAGGTACTGGATCTGGGCCTGGAGCAGGAGCTGGGTCTCTTCGGCTCCTGCCAGGTCCACAGTCTCCTGGTCCAGCTCGACCTGGGTCACTGGGCCGTCTCCTGCTCAGCGGCAGCCTGCTCGGCATCGATCAGGGCGGTGATGGCCTCAGCGATCATGTCGTCCGAGATCACGTCCGTACGTACGCCCGTGTCCGGGTTGACGTTGACGCCGCCCTGCTTGCCCGAGGCCCATGCTGCATCCCAGCCCTGGGTGGCGCAGAGGGCGTACTGGTTCTCGTTCGCCCACTTCTGGTCCTTGCCCTGCTGGGCCGCACCAGCTACCAGCCGGTTGCGCAATGAGTTGCTGTTGGTCATGTCCGCGATGTCGCTGAGTGCCATCTCTGTCTCCTAGTTCGCTTCAAGCTCGTCAAGTCGGTCATCGATCATCTGGAGGCGCTGACGTAGCTCCAGGGCCAAGGCGGGCAGCACGCGCTCGTACATGAGGCCGTTCACTGCGCCTTCGCCATCCCGCAGGACTAGGTCCTCCCAGCCAGCCGCCACGAAGTCCTCTGCGATCCAGCCGATCCAGAAGCGCGGGTCCTCGGCGTACAGCGGGTCACCGGCCTGGTACCGCTCGACCGCGTGACGGTCCCGGTAGCGCACGGGCGCGATGTCCAGGATGGATCCGCCTACGGTGTTGGGCGCTTCCTGCAGCTCGTGGATGTCGACCTTCACCGCCCGCGCTGATCCGGTGTAGCCCAGCACCGCCGTCGTGGCGTTGCGGGTCACGGTCTGGCCAGTCTGGGACGGTAGGGAAGCCAGGATCACGTCTGACCCCGTGAACTTGATGTAGGGGCTGCCGTTCGGAGAGCGCAGGAAGGCGCTCGCCGAATCCGAGAAGATCGACGTGAAGCTTCCAGGCGTTACGGACAGCGAGGTGACCGCATTCACTGCCCCGCTGAGGGTGATCGTGCCGGTGTAGAGGCTGATGGCCTGAGAACCGGAAGCACCGCCAACGTAGATGCTCGACATCGTGGAGTTGCCGAACGCGGAGATCTCGACCTGCGCCCCGCCCGTGCCGATCTGGGAGACCGACATCCAGCCCTGTCCACCGTTGGGGACGATCCCCATCAGCCTGTTCTCGCCGTAGGCGGTCCCGAGCGAGTAGTACAAGCTGCTGGACGTTGAGGTCTGGAAGTTTCCGCCGCTGATCGTCGCACCGGTGATCGTGGCTCCGGTGATGGTCGAGCCGCTGGTGAGCGTGCCGAGCATGGCCACGTTGCCCGTAGCCGCGTCGATGCTGAAGGTCGGAGTGCCCACGTTGTTGTAGGCGATGAAGGCCGTGGAGTTGAACTTGATGCCTCGGCTCGCCGTCGTGGAGGACTGGACCGTCGAGCCGGTGATCGTGGCTCCCGTGACCGAGGATCCAGCGGTCAGTGAGCCCTTCATGGTCACGTTGCCGGTGGCCGCGTCCAGGGCGAAGGTCGTGAGGTTGCTGGCGTCAGTGGCCGAGATGCCGTTGGGCGTGATGGATAGCTTGCCGTTGGGCGTGATCAGGTACGACGACGTGGCGTCCACGTAGTCGGATGCAGAGGCCTGGTAGACGCGCATCCGGTTGCCGTCGTCGGTGTCGTACCAGATGTCACCGTCCTGGCCAGAGATCGGCTTGGTGGGCTGGTAGTAGACCTGGGCAGCGGCCTGAGCGAAGCCAGCAGCCTGGTTGGCCTGAGCCAGAGCGTCCTGGGCCTGCTGCATGGCGCTGACGGCCTGATCCAGGGCCACCTTGGCGGTGTTCTCGACCTGGCCGAGCTGCTGGCCCGCCGAGACCGTGGGAGCCGAGAAGGTGCCATCGGTCGAGAAGTCCACCTGCATCAGCCACTTGTCCGGCGTGATGGAGTGCGAGACGCCGGTGATGCGCATCGGGGCGTTGATTCCGGCGTTGGTGTTCTTCACCGTCACCAGGTCGTAGAGGTCCAGCAGAGCTCTGGAGACGGAAGCCTGGGAGATGATCGGGATGACCACCGAGTTGACCCGCACCGAGGGGATGGCGTTCGCGGCCAGGATGCTCTGGGCGTAGGTGTCCACGGCGCTGGCTGAGGGAGCTGCTGAGCCCTGGACGGTGAACGAGGCGCTGTACGTCCCCCACTGGTCGATGGAGGACTGGTTGACGTACGGCCCGAAGTTCTCGGTGATCGTGGAGCCGGGGTTGTCCGGATCCTCATGCACGTAGTCGACCAGCACCGAGTTGATGCACCGGTTGGTGTCGTAGTCGATGCTCAGCGCGGTGTTGTAGACGTTCTCGTCCAGGACGCCCTTGTTGGTCGTGCTGATCTGGTTGTTGGACCAGGCCTGAAGCACACCGGAGCGATCCACCCAGGCGTAGCCCAGCTCGGAGTCCCTGGCGATGGCCACCTGGTCCAGGACCGAGGTGTCCACCGGGATTGTGACGGGCGTCGAAATCGTCGCGGAGGATCCGTTGATGTTCCAGGTGAGCTTGTTCCCCACCATGTTGTTGAGGACGTACGCCAGGTCGTGCAGGCTCCCCACGCCGGTCGTGGTGCCTGCCTTGGCCAGGATGGCGGTCTTGTCCACGCCAGTGAGGGTGATGACTGCGCGCTGCTCAGGATCCAGTCGAGCCGGGTCGTAGGCCACGGTCGCCTGGGAGACCAGGCCGGTGAAGATCGGGGACCAGGTGCCGTTGACCAGAGCTGAGAGCTTCAGCCCGCGTCCTGGACGAAGGACAGACGACTTCGCAGGGTCGTAGCTCGCGGAGATCACCGTGGCGCTGAGGGTGCCTACGTCCAGCTCGTCCCGCGAGAAGCTGATCTCCCGCAGGTAATCCATGATGTTGGACCAGCCGCCCGTGCCGGTGGTGTCTACCTCCAGCTTCAGCACGTCCTTGGTGTTGAAGAGCTGCATGGTCGGGTCCGCAGGCTTGGAGCCTGAGGCAGAGCCCGAGAAGTCATAGGTGCCGAGTGCAGAGCCCAGCGAGACGGCAGGCGCAGTGCCGGTGGCAGATCCGGTGAAGTCGTAGCCGCCAGCGGCGTCCCCGAACGGGATCTGGACCCTGGACATTCCGGTTGGGTCCGGCTCAGCTCAGGCGCTTATGACTTCTCCGGAGTAGCAGCAACCGGCGTCACTCCCGCCATCGTCTCGGTGGATGCCGATGCGTGCGCAGTGCCAGTCCAGGCGTACGTCGTCGTGCCTGCGTTTGGAGTGGAGCCGTCGAAGTAGGCACCGAGGGTGGCCGACTTCTCCAGCAGCACAGCGTCCACGTTGTGTGTCTCGGAGGCTCCACAGTTCGGCCAGACGATGTCGACCTCAACGGTGGCCGCGCCAGCCGGGATGGTGAACGTGCGAGACAGCCTGGTCCAAGAGGTTGTCGTCGTGTTGGCGACGCCATCCCAGGCGGTGTTGGGCGTGAGGTACCCGATCCAGGTGCCGCTGCTGTTGTAGGCCCCAAGCGATACGCGGCACTCACGGGCAACGGTGGATGCCCGGACATAGGCGCTGACCGTGTAGACCTCACCCGCCGTAACCGCCCAGTTGGCGGTCGTCCAAAGCACGCCCTCTCCGGCGGTCGTGTTCTTGGTGTACGTAGCGACGGTACTCCCGGACACTGCTCCAGAAGTGTTACCGAGGCCCTTGTTGCCGTTGTCAGCGGTCCATCCAGTCGTGTTGACCTCGAAGGACGGGTTGGGCACCAGGTTCGTCCTGGTAGTCACGATCTGGCCCCCTCTCGGTTAGCCGGTGGTCAGGACGCGGTGCCGTTGATGGTCAGGCTCGTCAGGTTGTACTGGCCCGCAGCGTTGAAGGCCTGGTCGCCGGTCAGGGCGTACCCGCCCCGGAAGGTGCCACCGGTCGCAGCCGACCAGAGCCCCACGTAGGTCGCAGGACCGCTCGCAGCTCCACCGGTGAAGTTGACCGTGGCCGAGAGCGTGAGGTCCCCGTCAGCGTCCACCGAGAAGGTCACGGCCTTGCGAGCCGCAGTGGACTCGCTGGCCCCCGTGGTGCCGGGGTTGGCGGTGTGGATGGAGGCATAGCCACACAGGCCAGCCAGGTAGGTCCCCATCAGGTTGAGGGTGCCGTCAGTCAGTGCCATCTCATGCTCCTTGGTTGGTGTTCCTGGACATCAGGCAGCTCGCCTGCGTCCGCCCTGGCGCTCGTAAGCGGCGATGTGCTTGGTCAGCTCGCGCCCGATGTCCGCAGAGCTGGAGCCCACTGGCGCGTTGACCGTGATGTTGTAGGTGGTGCTGCCGCCGATGTCGTACTTGTCCAGCGGGATGACCGCCTCGCGTCCACCGGGGTTGTCACCGATCAGGGCGTACGTCGGGCCGGTGGTGACGCCGCCGTTGGCCAGGTGCGGGATATTCGGCGGGTTGATCGTCACGTCCGGCGCTGCCGGAATGTGGATGGTGAACTCCAGCGCGGAGTTGATGTGGTCGATCGCGCCGTTGATCATTCCCTTGACGGCATTCCAGATGCTCGTCGCAATTCCGCTGACGAAGCCTGCGGCGTTCTTGATGCCCTCGATGATCTTGCCCATGAGGGCAGATCCGGCGTCCTTGAAGTTGGCACCCAGGGCGCGGATCCTTCCGGGAACGCCCTTGATGTAGTTGATCGCTCCGTCGAATGCGCCGGTGATCTTGTTCTTGACCGTGGTGGCGATATTGCCGACCGAGCTGAGCGCTGACTTGATGGATTCGAATGCGCCGCGCAGGCCATTCCACAGCGCCTGGCCAGCGGCCTTCACTACGGAAAAAGCCTTGTCGACGATGTTCCGGAAGGTCTCTGACTTCTTGTACGCCAGGACCAGGCCAGCAGCCAGGAGCGCGATGGCCGTGATGACCAGGCCAATGGGGTTGGCAGCCATCACCAGGTTGAGCGCTCGCTGAGCCAGTGCCCACGCCTTGGTGGCTGCGGCAACGGTCTTCTGAGCTGCTGCGGCTGCGATGTTCTTGGCCGTCTGCACCGTGGTGACTGCGGCGTCCTTGATCTTCTTGACGATGGCCGACTCGGTGACGACGTTGACCAGGTCGCCAGCGTCAGCGAAGCCCTGCATGGCCGTGCCGCCAACCACCATGGCCGCACCGAACTTGCCGCCCACCAGGTCACCCAGGCCCGACAGAGCGCCTGCCGCCTGGGAGCCCTTGGAAGCGACCGTGTCAGCGTGCTCAGCGGTCGAGCTGAAGGCTGTGTCGATCTTCTGGCCTGCGGTCCTGGCAGTGGCGGCAGAAGAGTCCATCGCTGCCTCGGCCTTCGCCAGGGAGGCGCGCAGGTCAGACGTGTCCGCCAGGTATGCAACCTTGACCGGCTTGGCAGTCATGATCGGCTCCTCTCTGCTGAGCGTCGAGCGATGTCGTAGAAGGTGCGCCTCTCTAGGCGCGTGAGTTGGTGGAAGGCGTCAGGCCCGAGGCCCGTCTGAAGGCACCAGACCGCTAGCTCGGCCGCCTCCTGGCGAGCTAGGAGCTGCCTTTTCCCGACTCGGTCACAGGGCTGTCGGGGTCCAGCTCGATCTCTGGCTCAGCGAAGTAGTTCTCGTTGATGTCCTGGATGGAGTAGGTCTGAGCAGCCTCGAATGCCTGGTGATCGTTCATCCCAGAGCGCCGCTCGTTGACGAAGACCAGCGCCCGAAGGAACTGCATCGGGTCGCCTTCCTTCTCCTTGGTCCCAGAAAGTCCGTTGATCGGGACACCGAAAAACTTCTTGATGGCGATCTCATCGAAGCCATTGAGCGAGTTGAAAAACTCGTCAGCGGTCAGCTCGGTCTTGCTCATGTCAGTCCATGCCTCTCAGCGATCTTGTTCCATCCCTCTTCCAGGATCCGAGGGGCTTCCTTCGACATCACGTCGTCGGTCTTGTCGGTAAATTTCGCGGCGCGAATGCTGCGCTTGGGCCAGCCGTAATTAATGGGACCGGCGTACTTCACGCGGCCTCGACCGATGGTCACGACGGCCTTTCCCTTGGCTCGGTTGCCGTGTGCCGTAGCTCGCAGGGCACCGGTCCGCGTGGGGATGAAGGGGCGCATGACGGTGGCAGCTCGGTCGGAGACCGCACCCATCGCGTCCTTCAGCTCTTCCACGTCCACACCGGCCTTCTCCATGGCGCGCGTGATCTCGCGGAGGCCCTGGACGTAGACACCGGTGTTGGCAGCCATGGCTACTTCTTCTTCACCTGGTAAGAGCCGTCAGCTTCGATGAGGTAGCGACCACCGGTCACTGTGATGACCTCGCCATCAGGGCGCGTGATCTCAGCCGGGTCAGGGATCTCGATCAGCTCGCCAGCCTTGTACTTGGTGGCAGCCATCAGTACGAACCGGTCGTGACCAGGGTCGGCTTGGCCGTCAGATCCCACTCGACATCGATGGTGAACTTCGCCGTGGTCGAGCTGTCAGCACCGCCACCGAGGATCGTGCCGTCCGGCTCGGAGATCACCGCGTTGCAGGTGAAGCCAGGGTTGGTGGCGCTGAAGGTCGTGCCGCCGTACGGGTTGACCGAGACAGCCACAGTGGTGCCCGCAGCCGTCCAGATCTTGTTCCAGATCGACGTGGCGTCAGCCGGGTCCTGGGTGGCAGTGAACTTCAGCTTGTACTGCCGAGCGCCACCGGAGGCGGCAGCGGCGAAGCTGGTGAAGTCCGAGTCAGCGGCAGCAGCCTCGATGGTGCAGTTGCTGACATCGGCGTTGTACTCGGTGCTCCCGATCTTCAGCTTCAGGGACCGGGTGCCAAGTGGCGTGGCGCTCATCGCATGCTCCTTAGATCTCGGGCATGTGTGCGCCCGCTATCTCGGAGATCGGTGCTGCGAGAGCGCCGTTTCAGAGCGTCCCTATCGGGTGCCCTCGTAGATGACGCCGTTGGTCTGGCCTGCGTCTAGGACCATGTCCGAGGGCGTGGCAGAGGTCAGGTACAGCTCGGCGTTCAGCACCTCGTAGATGGCGTCGTGATGCTCATCGATCCACTGCTCAGCGGCGACCATGTCGGAGGGCAGGATGATCCACACCTGCCACGTGGTGACCATGCCAAATCCGTTGTCTTCACGGTCCTTGCGAGCCAACCGGACGAAGGCGTCACCGGGCCTGGTGGTCTGCCGGTAGTACGGCGTGCAGTTGAGGCCTGGCAGCGCGCTGATCGCGTCGCTCAGGATCTGACGGTCGTCTGAATCGCTCATCCCACGATCAGCTTTCGATAGGGACGCTCCAAGCGACGGACCTCAGCGTCCTCGCCGCCGACCCTGGTGGTGCTGGCCGCGTAGTCGGAGATCGTGGCCTGGACGCCGAGCGGGAGCGCTCGCAGTGCGAGGTTGTGGGCTACGCGGCGCTTCAGGGCCTCGGCCAGGTCGTCCGGGTAGATGTCTGGGATGCGGCAGTTGCGGGCCTGGGCAGCCATCTCGCCCAGCAAAGCCTGGGAGATCTCGTCATCAGTCCAGGAGGCGTTCTCGCCCAGGTAGTACCTCAGCGCAGCGAGGTCCGGGATAGCCATGGGTCACTCCTTCTGGATGGAGCCCGGTGCGGGCCACCGCGTAGGCAGCCCGCACCAGGAGTCATGCGTGGGTGTTACTTGTCCTCGGCCTGGTACTCCACGCCATCGATGACGTGCAGACCGGCGTGCCGGACGCGGTACGAGTTGCGGACGGTGACAGCCGTGCCATCGGGCAGGACCGCGATGCCGTTGCTGCCCTCCAGCTCGATGTCGCCGCCGACCTTCACGGACTTCTTGGCGCTCTTCTTCTCAGTCATGACTGGACCCCAATCACTTGGTGTAGGTGATCTTGCGAAGACCGGTCACGTCGTAGACGACGCCAGCGAAGTAGGCGAAGACGCCCATGTCCCAGCCCTCCACGTCCTCGCGCAGCTTGTCGAGACGCTGGAGGCCGCTGTTCCACACGTGGACCGCGTTGGGGTCGGCCACGATGCTGTTGTTGGCACCAGCACCAGTGGCGCCGAGCGACGCAGTCGGGAACATCGGGTAGCCAGCGATCTGGAGGCTCGCGAACTTGCTCGTCGCCTGGCCGTCGCGGTTGGTCGGGTTGAGGATTGGGTAGATCTTCTCGCCGTTGGCGTTGGCCGCAGTGGCGAGCGCCTTGTAGAGGTCCACGTGACCGAAGGCCCGCTCGAAACGGAAGCCGTCCGGCAGGAACTGGAGATCCACCAGGCCCGACTCGACAGCCAGACCGGCGTTGATGCCACTGGTGCCGGTGGCGATGGTGGCGAGCGCCGAGACGCTGGCCATAGAGGCGTTGATGAGCGCAGCGGTCTTGGTCTCCAGGGCGATGGAGAGTGAGCGCTGGAACTCGCTCCACACCAGCGCGGAGACCTGTGGGTTGCCGCCCTGGTCAGCGACCTCGCGGGTGATGTGGACCTTGCCCGAGACGGCCTGCGGCGTGACGGTCGTGCCCGTCGCGGTCGCCAGGTTGTCGGCGGTCGGCTCCACGCCCTCGGTGTGGTCGTGGACGTTCACCGTGGTCGCGGCGCGGTCGAGCTTGCTCCAGTAGAAAGGCGTCACGTTGCTCAGCGCGCCCTTGTAGAAGAAGTCGTAGAGCGGGCTCGCCGGAACCGGGGCCTGGCCGACGAACAGCTCAGGCCGGTAGGTCGGCTGGTTCGCCTGGACCACGTTGGCCGTGGTGACGAAGTGCGGGCTCAGGTTCTCGGCGGTGAACTTCTGGATGCGAGCCAGGGCAGCCTGGTCGCCGTCCTTGCCAGCGGCCAGAAGGTCCGTGGCGAAGTCGTAGCCAGAGGGCGCGGTCTCGGTGCCCTCAAAGCGGTAGATGGGCTCCTCGACAACCTGGAACTGCGGGGCACCGGCAACCGGGACCTTGATGTCAGCCAGCTCCTTGAGCTGCTTGTCCAGGCCGTCCACACGCTCGGCGAGCGCCTTGGCATCGGCGTCCGAGAAGGAGACCGCTGGGGCCTCGACCTCGGTGGTCTTCTCAATCATTTCGTTCTCCTTCTCGGGGACGGCGGATGCCGCCACGGCTGTGATGTGTGCGTCCACGAACGCGGGCTTCGGGACGACGGCAGCGCCGGTCACCGTGGTGGCCTTGGCGCGCTGGATGCCCTGGGCGTCTGGGGCGTCGAACTCGCCCTCCATCTCGGCGCTGAAGGCGCGCAGGATGCGGTCCTCGGCCAGAGCCAGGACGCGATCGCCCTCGGGCGTGCGGGCGATGCGGAAGGTGGCGTGGACGCCGTCAGACTCCAGGCTCAGCGCCGTGGCGATGCCGACCTGCGAGGCGAGCGACTGACCGTCGTGCCCGTAATTCAGGACCACGTCGCCGGGCTCCGGGAGCGTCACCGAGCCCTCACCGAAGGTGAAGCGCCCGACCTTGCCGCTGCGGGGATCGCGAGCTGGACGAGAGATCGCGTTGAACGGCAGCAGGACTCCCGAGAGGGTCCGGCTGCCCGAGTCGGCAGCGAAGTCCGCAGCTTCGAACGTGATGAGGTCAGGCATTGGCGTTCTCCTGGGTGGACGCAGGCAGCGCGGGAGCTGCGGGCTGGTCGATGGGATCCAGGCCGCGCTTGGCGCGCGCCTCGTTGGCTGTTAGCACGCCGGACGCGATGAGCACCTGGTCGGCCTGGGCTGCGGTGAGGTCGTCAGCTCGCAGATAGGAGCTGGTGTCGAAGGCGACGGTGTAGCCCTGCGGCGTCACGTCGGGCATGGACAGCCGCGACTCGATGGCGGTCATGTACGGACCCAGGACGGACTCGACGCGCTCGCGACGACGGTCCTGCATGTTGGCGTACGTACGCGAGGTCGTGCTGACGCTCAGGTCCTCGGCGTCGATGCCGGTCAGCCGTGCGACCTCCAGGACCGCGAACTGCCGAGCCTCGTTGAGCTGGAGCTTGTCCGGGTCGATGTTGTTGCTCTGGTAGCTGAGGCCGCTCGGGATGATGCCGGTCTGACCAGCTCGGCGTGCGTCGCGCCAGCGGTTCAGGAACTCCTGGGCATCGGTGTCATCGTCGAACGGGTCAACGTCGCCATCAACGGTGAAGTAGTCCACCGCAGGCGTGCCGTCCAGGCGCTGGAGAGCGAGCCGGTTGAGAGCGATGCAGGCCCTGATGGCAGGCGATGCGCTCAGCAGGCCCTGGGACGGAGAGTCGAAGCGGATCAGCCCAGGAACCTCGGGCCAGACCATGACCGAGCCCTCGGAGTAGCTCTCCAGCTTGGGCTGAACGGTGACCGACTCCGGGTCCAGGCGGCGTACCTCAGCGGGCTTGCCGTGCCAGCCCATCGCGGTGACCTTCCACCAGGCGCGCTCGCTGAGCAACATGTCCTCGACCGTCTGCGTGATGGTCTTGGCGCTGGTGACCCCGGCCTCCTGCTGGCCGATGATGTTGGGCGAGAAGTTGGTGGCCACGCGACCGTTGGGGTCGTAGACCTTCAGCGGGAACTTCCCGATCTCGGAGCAGATGAGATCGCGAGCTCGCTTCACCGCAGGGACGCTCAGCAGCTCGGCCTTGGCGATGTTGGCCCGGCCATAGATGAAGTCGTCCAGGCTCGGCGTCCCGTAGAGGACGCCAGAGTCGATGTCGACCGCGAACCTGGGCGTGATGATGCGATCCGGAACCAGCGCCGAGGACAGCACCGGATCCGGCTTGCCGCTGAAGAGCTGCTTCACGAATCCCACGTGCAGCTTTTCGACGTGCGTCTGGAGTCGATTCACTCGCCGCTGTGAGGCGCTACCTTCAGGCCGTGGGAAACACGAATCAGGTTTCGACCGTCGCGCTGATCGTCATCGCTGCGGCGGGCGGACTCGGCGCGATCATCTCCGGGCTAGTCGCGGCTTGGGTCAGTGTCCGCAATGAGCGGCACCAGGCGCAGCGGGAGCACGTGAACTGGATTAAGGAGAAGAAGTACGCGGAGTACACGAAGCTCGTGGCGAGCATGAGGTATCTCGACGCCATCAAGTCGCTCGGTCGCGGCGCGCAGAACGACGACGTACGACACATCTTGGAGTACAACGCTTCGCTGAACGCCTCGTACCTGCTAGTTGATAGGTCGCGCTATCCGCGCTTCAGCGAGCTGATTTCAGCATTCGGATCGATGAATAAGGACGACTACGACGTTGCGGCTGCACACGAGGTTCTGTTGGGTGTGCGCTCACTGCTGCGTGAGGACCTGGCGGAGACCGGGGTGAAGGCCAAGAAGAAGCTAGGCGCTGACTGAGCTGGGCAGGATGAATCCGCGCCTGGCCTTAGCTGGCTTCCTGGCTGCCTGCACCGCCCAGCTCGCGGCCTTGATGGCGTCAGTACGTACAGCGCTCACCAGCCGGATCCCATCGGGTGAGAGCAGCGTCCTGGCACCGAGGATCTGGCCGCTCAGGTGCTCCCCGCCGTCGTGACGTAACTGGCCTTCACGCAGGAGCTGGGCCACGTCCTGGATGGCCTGGACAGCACGTCCCTTGCCATCGTTGAGACGCAGGCCGGCGAACGCTGGATCCTTCTTCAAGCTCAGCCCCACGGTGATGCGTCCCCGGTACTCGAGCGCCCGGATCTGAGCAGCAGCAGCAGCCAACGTAGGCACCTCGCTCACCGACACCAGGACCGGACCCTCAGCGAGCTGCCAGGCGCAGGCCACCGACACCGAGTCACCCTGCGACTCGATAGCGATTGAGACGGGCGTCTGATTCTGCGGAGAGGCCGCCAGGCCTTCCCAGGCATCCTCATCGATGACCGGCTCACCCTTGGCGCGCTTGCGCTCTCGGAGCTGCCACTGGTTCAGGTACTGCGCCTTGAAGCCCTCCATCGGGTCCAGGTCGTCGGCCTCGGGATCCTCTTCGCCAGCTACGGCGGTGGCGTACTTGGCGCGCATCGTCTCCAGGCGGTCCTGGGTCCAGTGCGGGCTGGCTGCCCTCCAGGTGTTCTCGTCTCCTGGGTCTGCATCAGCGCCAGCTCCCCACCACAGGAGCAGCGTGGAGCCGTCGTCCTCTGCCAGGGCTGCGGAGATCCGCTTGCGCATCAGGCTGGTGGCCCTGCGGTGAGCCGTGGAGACCAGCCATAGCTGTGGGCTGGAGCGCTCCAGCAGCGACGGAGTTAGACCGTCGTCCACCACGTCGGGGTTGATGTCCCAGGCCTCATCGGCGAAGCACATGTTGGGGCTGTAGCCGTAGACCGCCGTCTTGGCGCGGGCAAGCCACCGGTCCCCGAAGTCGGTGTTCTCGATGGCCTCCTTGCCGTTGGCCCTGGCGACGGTCCAGCCGGTCTCGGTAGCCCACGGCCAGGCAGTGCGCTGGACCTCCCGGACGATGGCCAGGTCGTTGCCGGTGTGCACGATCTCGGTTGGCTCACCGAAGTGGAAGATCCCGAACTGCATGCGCCAGCACGCGAGCCCACGCAGCACGATGGACTTTCCGGACCTCCTGGAGGCGGACAGGATCACCGTCTTCCAGCACAGGGATCCGTCAGCTCGATGCTCCAGCGCTCGGCAGATCGCCAGCCGCTGCCAAGGACGGAGCTGCTGACCAAACTGGTTCTCGATCCAGTCGCAGGCTGAGGGTCCGTAGCTCCCCACCGCGTCCGGGTGAACCGGCGTCATGGCCCTGGGGGGCGACATCTCCTGATCCGTTGGCAGAGGCAGGCACCAGGCCGGTGGATTCTGGGTGAAGTCGGCCCATGTCAGCTCTTCCCGGATGACATCTGGCTGGGTCTGGGCTCCGGGGAGAGAGACAGGAAGAGGCGGCGACTGCGAGGCGGTGTGCGCACCGGGAAAAACCGGCTGTACGTACGGCTGCTGTACGCACTCGTGAGTACCCGTTTCCTGTGCACACTCGTGAGTACCGTTTTCGTATGCAGCCTCGTGAGTACCGCTTTGCTGTACGTACAGCTCGGCCTGTTGCTGCTGTACGTACGCCTGCACTGCCTCGGCCTTGGCCTTCTCGATGACGGTGGCCTGACCACTGGAGTCCGAGCAGGGACGGCACTCGGCCCGCCAGTTGCTGGGCTCCCACGTCAGCTCAGGGTGTGTGGCCCTGGACTTGATGTGCCCCACTACCCAGCCGTCTGCTGGCTCCTGGTCGATGTGTACTCCGCACCTGCCGCACGGTCCTGGTAGATGGACCCTGGCCACGTAGGCCCTGGCCTCAGCTACTGCTCTGCCACTCCATCGCTTCATGTCCTGGTGATCGGAGCTGGGCGTTGAGTGATGGACGCAAAGACGACGCATCCCCAAGGGCGTCGGTGTTGCCGACAACCTTGGGGATGCTGACCTCGGGGATTTTTTCCGATCGGTGGAGAACCCCTCCGAGCTGCTTAGATCACCTGGCTCGGTGCTGGTGCGAACGTGATGAGCAGCGGGATCAGCATCAGCATCGTCACCAGGATCAGCGTGACGGCTGGGCTGAGAACCACATAGCCGCTATGAGGGCGATGACGATCAGTGCGTACAGCGCTGTCTCGATGAGCGCCGCTATCAACGCGTCCAGCTCGTCGGGCGTCAAGCGCCTCGGTCGTCTCATAGTTGGTCTCCATCACGGTCTCCATCCGTATGGCCCTGGCTCCATCACCAGGACTCAGTGATGTCATCGGGAGATGGGACAGCCCCAATTCAGTGGATGGAGTCACTGAACCGGGGCTGCCTGTAGTTGCTTCGGGTCCTGGAGTAGGTGGATCAACCCCTCAGGACTCTGCGCATCCTTCGGGCGAAGCTGCTCTCCTGATGACCGATGTGCCAGTGGTCCCCGCACTTGTACGCCCGCAGTGATGGATCTAGTCCCTTGTCCCGATCCATAGCTTCCAGATGGGCTAGGGCCTTGTACTTGCTTGAATGTCGCTGCTTAGTCGGCTTTGGACAAGCATCTGAATTGGCGTCCATCACTCCGCCCACAGCTTGTTGTTCAAGATCGCTGACACTGTGGCACGGGTGACACAGTTGAGTCCCCGATAGTGGTGTAGCGCGGTCGCCAAGATCGTCCCTGGCTTGGACGTAGACG
>NZ_JAIWOY010000018.1 GCF_020216525.1 Nocardioides nematodiphilus
GCTCGAGGTCGGCATGGCCAACGTCAACACCCCCGCCGGGGAAGGCGCCGACCTGCCCTTCGGAGGCACCAAGCGCTCCGGCTTCGGCCGCGAGCTCGGCCCCTTGGGCATCGACGAGTTCCTCAACAAGCGCCTCTTCTACGTCCAGCAGTGACACCGCGGCCGGGTGGCGCGTCGACAGAGGCGTCGACCGCCACCCGGCTCAGGCCGGTTCGACGATCGTCAGCGGCAGGCCCTCGAGCCCATGACGCCGTCGCGCCGCACCGGCGGCGAGCAGGTCGCCGCACACGTAGCGACCGGAGTTGCTGCACAGCACCCGGTCGTCGTTGGCGACGATGTAGGTGTGCTCCAAGCGGCGCAGCACGGGCAGCAGCTCGCGCTCCACGGTGACGGCGCGCACGTCGCAGGCGGCGACCCCGACAAACCGTCCGTCGACCGTCACCGGCTGGGAGAAGGTGATGGTCAGGTCCTCGGTGCACAGGTAGTCGACGAACGGCCCGATCACGTGCCGCCGGCCGTCGCGCTCGGGCTCGCGGAACCACGACGTGGTCGTGTAGTCGTAGAAGCCCGGTTGCTCGGGACCCAACGGCACCTGCAGCCGCTGGACGAGCGCCCCCTCACGCACGAGCCACTCCAGCCACCATGGCCGGTCGGCGAAGACACCGATCGCCGCGACGAATCCGGCCCCGACGACCCGAGCGCCGGGTGTGGTCAGGTGCGGCTCGACCGCAGACCGCAGCCCGGAGACCGTGGCGGCCAGGGGTGCCTCGTCGAGCTGACCGGCGAGGTGCTCGGCGATGAACGCCTCGACCACCCCGGTCAAGCCGAAGGCCTCCCCCGCCACGGCGTCGATGACGTCCAGCACGGGCCTCAGGGCCTGCGTGGTCATAGCTCCTCCTCGGTCAGACGATGCTCGATCATGCGTGCGGTGGCGTCGCGTACGCGGTGCTCGGCGACACAGCGAGCGCGCTCGCTCGCCCGTTCCTCGATCGCATCCAGGATCGCTGCACACCGCTCCAGATCGGCGCGGTGGGTGTGGGTGCCGTCGGTCTTCTCCGAGGCCAGCCACAACAGCGTGCCCACCTCCGCCTGAAGATCGATCTCGGCGCGGTACAGCCTCGGGGACTGCGCCGCGACGGCGACCAGCACCCGGAAACGCGCATCCGCCCGACACCGCGCCCCGGCATCCGTCGCACCGGCCAGCTCCTCCCAGGCCGCCCGCAGCAGGCGCACGTCATCGGCCGAGGAGCGCTGGGCGGCCAGCGCGGCCGCGCCGCCCGAGACGATCGCGTACAGGTCACCCATGTCGCGCAGCTCGACGACGCTGCGGGCGCGCAGGCGCTGGCGCGACAGATCGCTCGGCCCGCCTTCCGGCGTGCGCACGAAGCTCCCTCCACCGCGCCCGCGCCGCGTCTCGATCAGGCCTCTGCGGCGCAGGTCCGCGAGCGCCTCGCGGATCGTGACCGTCGCGACGCCGAAGGCGGCGGCCAGCTCGATCTCGCCCGGCAGCTGGGTGCCGTCGGTGAGCAGCTCGAGCTCGATGGCGTCGGTGAGCCGGCGACTGACCTGCTCGGCGCGCCCCAGCGGCTCCAGAGGCGCGAAGACGGCGGCGGTGCCGTGGCCGAAGTAGTGCCGCATGCAGCTCAGTACGCCTCTCGTCGCGGAATAGTTCCGGAGAATGATTGCGGATTGAAAACTTGTTCCATAGTTTTACGCCATGGCATCCCCAACGACCAGACCCGCGAACGGATCGGTCACCTTGCGCGGCATCCGCAAGACGTTCGCCAGCACCGTCGCGGTCGACACCGTCAACCTCGAGATCGCCGACGGCGAGTTCTTCGCGATGCTCGGCCCGTCGGGCTCCGGCAAGACGACCGTGCTGCGGATGATCGCCGGCTTCGAGCAGCCCACCGAGGGCACCGTCCTGCTCGGAGGCGTCGACGTCACGACCGTGCCCCCGCATCGCCGCGACGTGACGACCGTCTTCCAGGACTACGCGCTCTTCCCGCACATGACGCTGCGCGAGAATGTCGAGTACGGCCTGCGCACCCGCGGCGTGACCAGGGGCGAGCGCCGCCGCCGGGCCGACGAGGCGCTCGCCATGGTCCGGCTCGACCACATGGCCGCCCGCAAGCCGGCCCAGCTCTCCGGCGGACAGCGTCAGCGCGTCGCGCTGGCCCGCTCCCTGGCCGTACGCCCCAAGGTGCTGCTGCTCGATGAGCCGCTGGGCGCCCTGGACCTGAAGCTGCGCGAGGAGATGCAGGTCGAGCTCAAGGCCATCCAACGCGACGTCGGCATCACGTTCGTCTTCGTCACCCACGACCAGGACGAGGCGCTCACGCTGTCCGATCGCCTCGCGGTGTTCAACAACGGACGCGTCGAGCAGGTCGGACCGGCACGGTCGGTCTACGAAGAGCCGGCCAACCGCTTCGTCGCGGGTTTCGTCGGCACCTCCAACATCCTCTCCGACGCGATCGCCCAGCAGGTCGTGGGCCGCAGCGGCACGTGGGCCGTGCGCCCCGAGAAGATCGCCGTGCTCGGCGACTCCCCCGCCCCCGCTCGCGCCACCGTCCGGGAGGCGACCGTCACCGAGGTCGTCTACGCGGGCGCGAGCACCCGCGTCCTGGCCGACGTCGGCCCCGTGACGCTCACGCTCACCAGCCTCAACACCGGGGGCGTGCGTGATGTCCAGCGCGGTGACCGGATCCGGCTCGCGTGGACCGACGACGCTCTCCACCAGCTCACCGATGCCGACCCAACCGACCGGCGCGACACCCCCACCGAGGAGATCACCGCATGAAGATCCGCCTGAAGAGCGCCGCCGCACTGCTCGGCGTTGCCACCCTCGCCCTGAGCGCCTGCTCGTCCTCGACGACCACGACCAGCAGCGGAGGCACCAAGGACATCAAGCCGCCCACGATGAGCGCGGCCACCAAGGTCGGCACGGGCGAGGGCAAGCTCAACCTCGTCGTGTGGGCCGGCTACGCCGAGGACGGGTCCAGCGACACGTCCGTCGACTGGGTCCACCCGTTCGAGCAGCAGACCGGCTGCCAGGTCAATGCCAAGGTCGCCGGCACCTCCGACGAGATGGTCCAGCTCATGCGCACCGGCGACTACGACGGCGTCTCGGCCTCCGGCGACGCGACCCTGCGCCTCATCTACGCGGGCAACGTCGCGCCGGTCAACACGGATCTGGTGGACAATTACAAGACGATCTCGGGCTTCCTGAAGAACCAGCCCTGGAACTCCGTCGACGGACAGATGTACGGCGTGCCGCACGGCTGGGGTGCCAACGTCCTGACCTGGAACAAGGCGGAGGTGAAGACCGCCCCGACGTCCTGGAGCTCGGTCTTCGACGCCACGACGCCGTATCACGGCAAGATCACCGCGTACGACTCCCCGATCTACATCGCCGACGCGGCGCTGTACCTCGCCAAGACCAAGCCCGAGCTGGGCATCAAGGACCCCTACTCCCTGACCGAGAAGCAGCTCGACGCCGCGATCGCCCTCCTCAAGCAGCAGAACGCGAACGTGGGCGAGTACTGGTCCGACTACACCAAGGCGGTGCAGTCCTTCGAGTCGGGCTCGACCGTGATCGGCACGTCGTGGCAGGTGATCGCCAATCTGATCAACGCCGACAAGAAGGTCCAGGTCGGCACCACGGTGCCCGCGGAGGGCGCGACCGGCTGGTCGGACACCTGGATGCTCGCGGCCAAGGCCGCCCACCCGAACTGCATGTACGAGTGGATGAATTGGATCACCTCGCCGAAGGTGAACGCCGAGGTCGCGGAGTGGTTCGGCGAGGCCCCCGCGCAGACGCTGGCCTGCGACCAGACCAGTGACAAGTCGTTCTGCGACACCTATCACGCGACCGACGACGCGTACGCCAAGCAGATCCACTACTGGACCACGCCGCAGAAGCAGTGCGTTGACGGCTCGGGCAGTGACTGCACCGACTACGCCGAGTGGGTCACCAAGTGGCAGCAGATGAAGGGCTGACGTGACCGCGCTGGTTCCCACCGAGAACCTGCGTGCGGGACGGCGGCCCTCGCGCCGCCGTCCCGCACCGCTCGGGTATCTCCTGCTGCTCCCGCCACTGGCCTGGCTCTTCATCGCCTACCTGGGCTCGATGGCGGTGCTGCTGGTCAGCGCGTTCTGGAGCGTCGACTCCTTCACGGGTCAGGTCGTCCGGGTCACCACCACGGGCAACTTCGGCGCGGTGCTGCACGATCCGCTGTTCCGTACCGTGACGCTGCGCACGGTCGGGGTCGCCCTCGGCGTGACCGTGATCGATGCCCTCCTCGCGGTGCCGCTCGCCCTGTTCATGGCCAAGGTCGCAGGGCCGCGGATGCGCATCGCCCTGATGGTGGCGGTGACGACTCCCCTGTGGGCCTCCTACCTGGTCAAGGCGTACGCGTGGCGCGGCCTGCTCGCACCGAACGGGCCCCTGGACTGGATCACGGGCGGCCACAGCATCGGCTACGGGCTGCCCGCGACGGTCATCACGCTGTCGTACCTCTGGCTGCCGTACATGATCCTGCCCGTCTACGCCGCCTTCGCCCGGGTGCCCTCCTCGATGTGGGAGGCGAGCGCCGACCTGGGCGCGACCAGTGGCACCACCCTGCGGCGGATCGCGGCGCCCCTGGCCTTCCCCGGCATCGCAGCCGGCTCCATCTTCACGTTCTCGCTCTCGCTCGGTGACTACATCGCCGTGCAGATCGTCGGCGGCAAGTCCCAGCTGCTGGGCAACGTCATCTACGGCCAGCTCGTCACCGCGAACGACCAGCCGCTCGCCGCGGCGCTCTCCTTCGTCCCGCTGGTGGTCGTGCTGCTGTACCTCTTCGCCCTGCGGGCGACCGGCACTCTCGAACAGGAGGCACGATGAGACTCTCGGCAGGTCTGCGACGCTTCGTCGGCGGTTGGACCATCCTGGTCCTGCTGTTCCTCTACATCCCGCTGGTCTTCGTCGTCCTCAACTCGTTCAACTCCTCGCGGACGTTCGCCTTCCCACCGAGTGGTCTGACGCTCTCGTGGTGGAAGGCGGCGGCCCACAACAGCGCCGCCTGGCACGCTCTGGGCGCCACCGCCATCGTGGGCGTGTGCGCGGCGTCGTTGGCGCTGGTGCTCGGGACGTGCGCGGCCTTCGCGCTGCAGCGCTACCCGGTGTGGGGCAAGCAGCCGATCAGCCTGTTGATCACCATGCCGATCACTCTGCCGGGCATCGTCACCGGCATCGCGATGAACACGACCTTCCACTCGGTGCTGGGCTGGAACCTGACCCTGTTCACCGTGATCATCGCGCACACGACGTTCTGCATCGTGGTGGTGTTCAACAACGTGCAGGCGAGGCTGCGCCGGACCGGGACGAACCTCCAGGAGGCCTCATCCGACCTCGGCGCGACAGCGTTCCAGACGTTCCGCTGGGTGACGTTCCCGCAACTGCGCGGCGCGTTGCTCGCCGGCGGCCTGCTGGCCTTCGCGCTGAGTTTCGACGAGATCGTGGTCACGGAGTTCACCGCCGGCTCCACCCGCACGCTGCCGCTGTGGATCTTCGACAACCTGTTCCGGCCCAACCAGGCGCCGGTCATCAACGTGGTCGCGGCGGTGCTGACCGTGATCGCCGTCGTGCCCGTGTGGATCGCGCAGCGCTACGGCGACGACGAGGCCTGAGAGCCGGACGTGACGAAGGGCCCCACCCGGCGACCTGCCGGGCGGGGCCCTTCGTCATCGGTCGTGAAGGTGCTCAGAGCTCCTTGATGCCCCAGTCGGGGCCGTCGTACTCGTTGAGCAGCTCGAGGAACGGGGTGGCGTCGAAGGCCTCCGGGCCCAGGACGCCCGCCCCGGTCCAGACGCCTCGGGCCATCAGTTCAAGGGCGACGACCGGGCAGATCGCGGTCTGCCAGACCACGCACTGGTGGCCGTACTCCTGCATCGACCACTCGTTGTCGACGACGTGGTAGTAGTACGTCGCCTTGGGGTCGCCCTGCTTGTCGAGGCCGGTGACCTTGAGGCCGGCGCAGGTCTTGCCCTTCATCTGCGGACCGAGCTTGGCCGGATTGGGCAGCAGCGCGGCGACGACGTCGCGGGGGCTCACCGATACGTCGGTCCCGGAGGCTCGCGACGGGACGTCGACCGGCTCGACCTTGTCCAGGCCGAGCTTGGAGAGCGTCTTGAGCACCTCGATGAACTCGTCGCCGAGGCCGTACTTGAAGGTGACCTTCTTGGCGTTGACGAAGCGCGGCATGAGGAGGACCTCCTCGTGCTCGACGTTGACGCACTCGACCGGGCCGATGCCCTCAGGGAAGTCGAAGACCTCAGGCTCGCTGAACGGCTCGGTGGTGTGCCAGGTGCCGTTCTCCCAGATCACCGGCGGGTTGAGGCACTCCTCGATGGTGGTCCAGATGGAGAAGGACGGCGCGAACTCGTAGCCCTCGACGGTGATGTTGGAGCCGTCGCGCACGCCGAGCTCGTCGATCTCGGAGAAGTCGTGGTCGGCGGCGTACCGGGCGAAGACGTCGGCGAGGCCGGGCTCCACGCCCATGCCGACAAGTGCGATCCGGCCGGCCGCCTCCCACAGGTGGTGCTGGGCGAACTGCTGGTCGCCCAGCATCACACCGGTCTTGGTGAACGGGTCCTGCGGGTGACGCTGCGAGAGCGACATCGCCATGTCGAGGTAGTCGGCCCCGACGATGCGCGCGGCCTCGAAGATCGGCATCACGTAGCGGGGATCGACCGCGTTCATGACGTGGGTGATGCGGTGCTCCTGGGCGAGCGCGACGAGCGCGTCGACGTCACCGGCGTCGATCTGCGCCCACGCGAAGCGGGCGTCGACGGCGGCGGCCTGCTCCGCCGACTCGGCGTCGTAGTCGGCGATCAGGATCGCCTCGTAGAAGTCGCGCCGGGCGGCGATCGCGGCGAACGCGGCGCCGACCCCACCGGCCCCGACCAGGAGGATGCGCATCGGGCTGGGCTGAGTGGGCGTCGTGGTCATGGGAAGACTGTAACCCGATGTACGAAGCGCTCGCTACAGTCCTGGCGCTTGTTGTTTCGCCTCACCGGTCGCATCGGTCGCAACGGATTTCGTGCCGAATCCGTCCGGATGCAACGGATCCGCTTGCCAACCGAAGCAGAGCCGGGAACGATGGGCCGCATGGCCATGGACAATGAGCAGCTCCAGCGCGCCGCGAAGGACCACCTCTGGCTCCACTTCGCGCGACACTCGGTCTACGAGCACGCCGACGTCCCCGTCATCGTGAAGGGCGAGGGTCCCTACATCTGGGACAGCAACGGCAAGCGCTACCTCGACGCGCTCGGTGGGCTCTTCACCAGCCAGCTCGGCCATGGTCGCGTGGATCTCGCCGAGGCCGCGGCCGAGCAGGCCAAGCAGCTGGAGTTCATGCCGCTGTGGTCCTACGCGCACCCGGCCGCGATCGAGCTCGCCGCGAAGGTCGCCTCGTACGCGCCCGGCGATCTCAACCGCGTCTTCTTCACCACCGGCGGCAGCGAGGCCGTCGAGTCGGCCTGGAAGCTGGCCAAGAACTACTTCAGGCTCACCGGCCGGCCGGGCAAGCACAAGGTGATCAGCCGGAAGTACGCCTACCACGGCACCACCCAGGGCGCCCTGTCGATCACCGGTCTGCCGACGTTCAAGCAGCCCTTCGAGCCCCTCGTGCCGTCGACCTTCCGGGTGCCGAACACCAACTTCTACCGTGCGCCCGAACATGTCGCCCACGACGAGGAGGCCTTCGGTCGCTGGGCCGCGGACCAGATCGCCGAGACCATCGAGTACGAGGGCGCCGACACCGTCGCCGCGGTCTTCCTCGAGCCCGTGCAGAACGCCGGCGGCTGCTTCCCGCCGCCTCCCGGCTACTTCCAGCGTGTCCGCGAGATCTGTGACGAGTACGACGTCCTGCTCGTCTCGGATGAGGTGATCTGCGCGTTCGGCCGACTCGGCCACATGTTCGGCGCGGAGCGCTACGGCTACCAGCCCGACATCATCACCTGCGCCAAGGGACTCTCCTCGGGCTACGCCCCGATCGGCGCGATGATCGCCTCCGACCGGCTGATGGAGCCTTTCCGGCAGGGCACGAACACGTTCCTGCACGGCTACACGTTCGGCGGACACCCGGTGTCGGCGGCGGTCGCCCTGAAGAACCTGCAGATCTTCGAGGACGAGCAGATCCTGGAGGGCGTCCGGGAGCGCGAGGGGGCATTCCGGGCGAGCCTGGAGTCGCTGCTGGACATCCCGATCGTCGGCAACGTCCGCGGCGACGGCTTCTTCTACGGCATCGAGCTGGTCAAGGACCAGAGCACCAAGGAGTCCTTCGACACCGAGGAGTCCGAGCGCCTGCTGCGCGGCTATCTCTCCGGGGCGCTCTTCGAGAACGGGCTCTACTGCCGCGCGGACGACCGCGGCGACCCGGTCATCCAGGTCGCCCCGCCGCTGATCTGCGACCAGTCGCACTTCGACGAGATGACCCAGGTCCTCCGGATCGTGCTCGAGAAGGGCGCCTCGCTCGTCTGAGCCTCCTCCCGACTGCGAGGAGTCAGGGAACCGCGGCCACGTGGACATGGTGGCCGCGGTTCCCGCAGCAGTCCGTGCGGCTCCGACCGCTCCCTCACCCAGCGCCAGCATGCCCTGACTGAAGGAACCTCCCCATGACCGCCCAGCCCAACCAGCCCACCGTGCAGCAGCACGACGTGATCGTCGTCGGTGCCGGCGTCACCGGCCTGACCACCGCCTACCGCCTGCTCCAGGCCGGCCGCGAGGTGACCGTCCTCGAGGCACGCGACCGCATCGGCGGCCGGCTGCGCAACGAGACGCATGAGGAGGAGGTCGACTTCGAGGTCGGGGGCCAGTGGGTCTCCCCCGACCAGACCGCCCTCATCGCGTTGCTCGACGAGCTGGGTCTGGAGACGTTCAAGCGCTACCGCAGCGGCGAGTCCCTCTACGTCGGCAGCGACGGCGTCGCGCGTCGCTTCGCCGACGAGATGCCCGTCTCTGAGCGGACCAACGCCGAGATCGATCGGCTGACGAAGGTGTTGGACGCGCTGGTCGCGGAGATGGATCCC
>NZ_JAIWOY010000019.1 GCF_020216525.1 Nocardioides nematodiphilus
CCTCCCTGGTGGGTGAAGTCCTAGACAGCTCCACTCCACACCGGGAGGCCTTCACCTATCTACGGGCTTGCCGTACCCGATCGCACAACGTGCCTGGGCATCACAACTCATCGCAGCCCACCCAGGTCAGTGCAGTCTCGGCCCGCAGATGCAGTTCGAGGTCGCAAACGATCTCGCCGGCCCAGATGTAGTGCCACATGGCGGAAACCAATTCCGGATCCTCAGCCTCTATCACCGTGCCGACGGTCGCCGTGCCCGGAACCCCACAGCGATCCAGCAAGCTTCGAAGCTGATCGCGCTTGACTCGGTGCCATGGCCTCAGCCGCCGGTCCTCGTGAAGCCATCGCAGGTTGAGCCGCAAGATCCGGCTCTGGGCACCGCGGAAGACCTCGTAGTTCCATCCCACCTCCGCACACGCGGCCGCAGTGCCGGCGGACACTGCCTCAAATCGATCGTCGACACGCTCGCCAGGACGCGCATCCCATAACGTCACCGACCCGTTGGCATTGACACTGAGCAGGTCCGGGACGTGGGTCGTGCGGCGATCCATCGGAAGATGCAGGCGCACCGGCTGGGCCAGCAACCACACCACGTCACTCCTCTGCTCAAGCACCCTCAAGAGCTCGTGCTCCAAAGCCGACTCCAGCTCGTGGTGCGAGTGGGTCTTAAGCGAGTAGGCAGAAACAGGGATGTGGCGGGAGAAGTCCCCCGAGTTCGGCCTCCGCACTGGATGCATCTCGCGGGGATCCGGCTCGCCGAGCGACCCCCAATCCCACTCGCCCGTGCGCCCAGGACCTTCCATGGCTACGAACCAAACAGCGTCACTCATCGTCAGCAGCGTCCTTCGGCACCATCCCCGCTCGATGGCACAGGTCGGCAGGAGCCACTAAAGTTGGGCATGACGATTCCTTCGCTGAATAGGCGTGTCTCAGGAGTCGTCGACAGTCAAGGGCGCGCCGGGGGCAACCGGTGCGCTCTTGGCGTTTAAGCCATCGCGCAGACCCACGACTGGTCGATTCCTCTTCGACGCAGCGTAGGCGCGCGGACCCCCGATGTACAGAGATTCGAACCCATTGAGTTGCCTCGGGCCGGGGTCTAAGAATTGAACATCGATCAGTGGGCTCGCGGCCCTCGCCACAGATCGCGGGGGATGACATCATCGCTGCAGGTCAACTCTTGGGTTCGTTTCTTTGAGGGAACTGTATGCAACGACGTCCAGAACGTGATACCACTGGGGATCACCACCACACCGACGGACTCACCACCCGTCAAAGGAGTTTTCGTGCCCCGCCCAGCGACCGTGATTCGCCAGTTGATCACAGGCGATCGCGCCAATGCCGTCGAGCTCGCGCTCGGTCAACTCGAGCCGCCAAGCGCTACTGTCCGCTGTCTGCGACCCAATTGCAGCAAAGAGTTCACCTGGGACCGGCAGGGCAGGGCGCCGCGATTCTGTTCGCAGCGTTGTCGAATTCAGTTTCCGAAGGACCGCGCTCGTCTCGAAGCCGATCTTCGTGCATACGAAGACCTGCGCGCCTGTCCGTCCAAGTGGGTGCATACCGTCGAGATCGACGGTCGAATCGCCCTTCTAAAGATGCAACTTCTGCGGTACCGCCCCTTCGAGTGATCGGAGCGAGGACGTAGGCCAGGTCAGCGAGTGAGGCCGAGGGCCGTCTCCTCGGCATGCGACTGAGTGAGCGGTCCGCCGTCGTGGGATCGGCGTAGTAGGCGCATGACCAGTACGACCATGACCAGGAAGGTCGCCGTCTCGGAGGTGGCCCAGGCGATGCTGCCGGCGATCGTTTGATCGTTCAGTGGGCTCACGCGCCAGGTCGGGTCTGGGTGTTCGAAGAACGTCACCACGGGATGGTTGACGACCATGATGCTCAGCCCGAAGAGGGCATGCAGAGGCGTGCTGGCGAACGACTCCGCCAGGCGCCGCGTGGGATCAGCCGCACCGCGGCCGATGATCGGGCCGAAGAAGAGACAGCCGGCAAACATGAAGTGCAGCAGCATCAGGTTGTGGCCCCACACGGTGTGCATGAGGGTGCCGAAGGCCGGCGTGAAGTAGATGCCGTAGAGGGAGCCGAGAAAGAGCACCCAGCGCACCGGCCAGGAGCCGGCGAGCTTGGCGACCAGGGTGGCCGGGAAGGTGGCGAGCAGCCGCCGCGTGCCACTGGCGAGGGGGAGGGTGCGCAGCGCGAGCGTGTACGGCGAGCCGAGCGCCAGCAGGATCGGCACCACCATGGCGAGCACCATGTGCTGGGCGATGTCGACGCTGAACATCGTCATCCCGTAGCCCCCGACGCCGGTCGCTGTCACCAGCTCCAGCGCAACGACGCCGGTCACCCAGGCCGCGGTGCGGCGCCAGGGCCAGCGGCCGCCTCGGCCTCGCAGGGTCATCAACCCTAGGAGATAGCCCAGCAGCAGGACGATTCCCAGAGCTGGCATCAGCGCGATCGGCTGGAGGTGGAGTCCGAACAGGCGACCGAGCGTCGGCGGATGGTCGGGCATCCACATCGGCCCGGTCATCGACCACATGCCGCCGGCCTCCATCCCGGGCATGTCATCCATGAGTGGCCTGGGTCCGGGAGGAGCGGGTGCGGGTCTCGAGGCGATGGGCGCGCAGACGCAGCCCGTCGTCCCCGGTGGCTCTGGCCAGGGCGCGGAGCGCGGTGGCCGTGGTGCGCCGGCCGCAGCGCCGGGCGGCGTGGTCGTCGGCGGCCAGCTCGACGAGCAGCTGCAAGGACTGCTCGAGTGAGCGGGCGCAGGGCAGTCCGGGCACGCACCGGTACTGGAGGTGAGCGAGCTGCATCAGCAGGTGGTGGCGTTGGACTAGGTGGCCGCGCTCGTGCTCGACGACGGCATCGAGATGCTCGGGCGAGAGGGTGTCGCGCAGGTTCGAGGAGATCACGATGACGGGCTTCCGGCCAGGGATGGAGACAGCGCTGCTCTGATCGCTGCGCACCACGATCGTCGGCGCGGTGCGCGGCCGCGAGCCCGACGTTGGCGCAACGGCCGCGACCAGGCCCGCTCGCAACTGCCGGCGGAAGGTGACGTTGACGGCGGCGCGGTAGGCGAGCACGCCGATCAGGCCGCCGCCGATCGCCGTCATCAAACAGGCGACCAGGGTCAGGCCGATGCCGTTGAGAGCGTCGGAGACCGAGAGCGTCGACGCCTGGCGAGGCCGCGATGCCAGGTCGGTCGCCGCCCAGATCGCACACCCAAGACTGGCTAGCATCGCCACACCGCCACTGCCGAGCGCACCGATCCACAGGCTCATGGCCGTGCGCGGCATCTGGCTGGTCCAACGCCGGTGGGTCACGACGTAGGGTGTCGCCACCATAACGGCTGCGGCGTAGAGGAGCAGCAGGCAGCCTGCGGCGACGAGCTCGGCGATCACGAGATCGTCACCGGGTCGTTCCGTCCCCGTCGGCGTCGTCCGGGCCGTCGGTGTGGTCCTTGCCCACCATCCGGCGCAGGACCTCCAGGTCGTCGGGGCTCAGGCTGCCGGCGAACCTGAGGAGGGCACCGCTGCGGTCCTGGCTGCGCAGCAGGGCCTCGAGCATGTCGTCGGCGACCGCCTCGGCGGCGTGGCGGGCGATCGTGAACCGCAGTTCGCCGCAGACTTTCTCCTTCTGGGCCTCGCCGGAGCGGTGCAGCCGATCGAGCACCGTCAGCACGGTGGTCAGTGCCGGCGTGCTTCCGTCCGATGCGGTCAGCTGCTCGAGGACGTGGCGCGCGGTGACGGGCTCGCTGGCGTGGATGAGCACGTCGAGCACCTGGTCGCGCAGGGCGCCGTGGGCGCGGCGGCCACCGGCGCGGTCGTTTGATCTCATCAGGCCTCCAGGAGTCGCTGTGCGACGTAATCATCTCTGCCACGCGCGGGTACGGCGTACGCAGCCCTCCCGACGTGATGGACATGCCGCCACCTCCGCCACCTCGACAGAGGTTCTTCACGACCTGGCACGTCTAGCCGAGTCGGCGGGGCCGAGGCTAGGCGTGCGCCGACCGGGCGAACAGCTTGGTCGATTCTACGTCTTGTAGAGTCCGATACATCCTCCCCGACCACCGGGGCCAGATCGAGATCACGAGGAACCCATGACGCGTCGCTCTGCCCTCCGGCTCGCCCTCGCGGCCGCCCCTGCCCTGGCAATCGTCGGCCTGGCGCTGCCCGCGTCGGCTCACGTCACCGTCAATCCGAATACGGCCACGGCGGGCGGCTACACCAAGCTGACCTTCCGCGTCCCCACCGAATCCGACACCGCCTCGACCACCAAGGTCGCGGTCTACTTCCCGGCCGACCATCCCTTCGCGTCGGTCGGCGTCAAGCCGCACCCCGGCTGGTCGTTCAAGGTGAGCGACCAGAAGCTGAAGACGCCGATCTCCAGCGACGACGGCCAGGTCACTGAGGCTGTGTCGAGGATCGTGTGGACCGCCGACTCGGCCGCCAACGCGATCAAGCCGGGCGAGTTCGAAGAGTTCGACGTCTCCGTCGGGCCTCTGCCCGACTCCGGCAGCCTGGAGTTCAAGGCCCTCCAGACCTACAGCGACGGCTCGGTAGTGCGGTGGATCCAGGACACTGTCGCAGGCCAGGACGAGCCCGAGCACCCGGCACCGGTGCTGACGATCGTGCAGTCCGCAGCGACGAACCCAAGCTCAGCCGCAAGCACCGCGGCGAGCGGCCCTGACTCCTCGTCAGCGACGTCCGCTAAGCCGACCACGGTGGTGACCGAGAAGGACTCCTCGCACACGCCGATGGTGCTCTCGATCATCGCGCTCGTCCTCGCTGTCGTCGCTGTCGGCGCTGCGGCGGTTGCCGTGCTGCGCCGCCGGCCCTGAGACAGCTCTCGCGTCCCTGTCCGTCCGGATCACCGGATGGGCAGGGACATCGTCTTCGTAGCCTCGTCCACGGCCGAGGTCCGCACCGTGATCGAGAGTCGCCACGCACCAGCCACCGGAACGTCCACGGTCCCCTGGCGGTGACCTGGACCCGCTACGTTCAGGCTCACCGGCAACGGACCGATGGACTTGGCGGGGAGGCTGACAGCGGCGTCGATCTCCTTGGGATCGGTCGGCTGCTGGTCGCTGCCGAACACGTAGAGGTGCAGCTCCATCTGGCGGTCACTGATCGGCACTGCTGAGACCTGCACGGTGTCGCCGTCGATGACCAGATTGGCCGCAATGCTCGGGTGGTAGGCCGTCTTGGCCGGTTCGGTCGCCACCAGCGCCGACGAGACCCCGAGCACCACGACGAGGCCCACCGCCTCCGCCAGGACGGCGCGCCGCAGCACCGTGGTCGACGTGACCTGTTGACGCTGGCGCCGCACCCAGGCCCGTGAGCCGGAGGCGGCGAGCAGCACCACGAGCACGATCCCGATCTTCGCCAACAGCTCGCGGCCATAGGCCGTTCCCGTCAGCGCCGCCCACGCCCCCACCTGCCGCAGCGCCTGATAGATCCCGCTCACGACCATCACGAGCACCAGTCCAGCTGCCAGCGCGGAGAACCGCCCCACGATGATCGCTGAGTCCGCGGCCAACGGCAGGACGACGGCCAAGATCACGATCAGGCCACCGAGCCACGTGCTGGCGCACACGACGTGCAACGTGTCGTTGATCGTGGCCAAAATCCGACCCGACCCGGCCGCGGCATGACCTGACAGAGCAAAGCTGACGCCCAATGCCAGCGCCCCGACCGTGCTCGGCAGACGGGGGACGTGCCGCAGCCGCAAAACGGCGAGGATGACCACCACCAGGACCAGACGTGCGATCGCGGCGTGACCGTAAGTCGTCCCAAGCACCTCCCGCAGCAGCCGGCCCTGTCCCAGGCCACCCAGCCCGAGCGCGGCGTCGTACGGACCCTTCAGCAGCACGTCCGCCACAGTGCCGACAAGCAGCAGCGCGGCGCCGCCCGCGGCAAGCCGCCGTACCCGCCGCAGCGACCAGCCGTCAGACCAGCACCACGCCACAAACAGCATCGTCCCGACCAGGAGCGCGCTGCCGAGATAGCCGACGAAGCGGGCAGCGCCGAGGGCCGCGCCGACGGTCTTGTTCGTGGTGTCGGTGGGCGCGGTCGGCGCCGTGCTGGTCCTGCCGACCGAGAACGTGTAGGCGCCCGAGACCGGGTGGGAGTCTGCGGAGATCACCCGCCACGAAACCAAGTAGGTGCCTTGAGTCCCTCCTGCTCGGAGGTGGACGGTGACGTCCTGGCCCTTGCCGCCGGCGTGCCCCACGTCGCCGGCATCGACCCTGTCGCCGTTCGGTCCGTAGACCCGAAGCGAGGTCGGCAGCAACGTCACGGACTCGTCGAAGGTCAGCGACACGCTGCGTGGCGTGGAGGCCAGGACGACGTCGGGCTGTGGTGTGCTTCCCTCGAGCACGGCATGGGCCGAGGCGGGGCCCGCCACTGCGACGAGAATGACCATCATTAGGGCCCAGAGGGCAACCACTGACCGGGCCGTGCGGCCCTGCGGACGGACCGCTCTCGACACCACGGGAGGCGACTCTAGTCGGATGACGAAACTGCCCGGCCGGACGCGTGCTCGGGGGTTCGCCTACCATCGCTGCAGACTCTGGAAGGACCCTCGTTGCGTCGCTGTGCTGCCCTGCTGCTGGCCCTGGCCGTCTGGCTTCCCGTCCCGGCCTACGCCGGTGGCTTCTCGACCTACGTCTCGGCGTACAAGGCCATCACGCCGGCCATCGCTGGGATCCAGGTGCGGGTGCCCTCGACCGGCGAGGACATCAACGTCGCCAACACCGGGTCGACGCCGCTGATCGTCTACGGCTATCAGGGCGACCAGTACCTCAAGATCACCTCACACGGCGTCTGGCAGAACAAGCTGTCGCCGGCGACGTACCTGAACAAAGAGCAGTCCATCGGCAACCTGCCCCAGGACGCGAACGCCGCCAAACCGCCCGTGTGGGTGGAGATCAGCAGCACCAACCACGCTCAGTGGCACGACCACCGGATCCACTGGATGGGTGTCAGCAACTCCCCGATCGTGCAGAAGGACCCGAAGCATCCCCACCTGATCAACAACTGGAAGATCCCGGTCTCCTCAGGCGGGCAGAAGGCCGACATCACCGGCACGTTGACCTACGAGCCCGGCAGCGAGCTAGGCACTGAGCTGACGTACAGCGCGATCGGGCTCACGGTGGTCGTGATCCTCGGACTCCAGGTCGTCATCCTGCGTCGCCGCAAGGCCGCCCCCGATGCTCACGCCCCGTCCTCCGAGGTCGCGGGCAACAAGCTGTAGTCCACCCGGCGCGGCAGCCCGTCGAGGACAGGCGGATCACGGCAGATGCGGTCACTAATTCGACGCATGTGAGCAGCGGACCGGCAGAAATCAACATTGGAGGCCTAGGTGCTTCGACGGCCAGACCACAGGCGGCAACCCGGCGGCGAGGCCCCACCCGATGCAGCGCGACTTGCTCCGGGGCACTAACCGACCGTCACACAGGCCGTCTCCGCCCACATTGGACCCAGCCGGGGCATGGCAGAGGAAGCGCCGATACACACGGATCCTCAATAGGTACCTCCCGGCGCTGCATGATCCTGCAGAGCGCCGGAGATTCCCAACCTATCCCGCCTCTGTGATCGGCCCTGAAAGCACGGGAACCCCCGATGCCGCGCAGCCCTCGACCGCACAAGACCGCGGCGTGGACCGCCGACCAGCGGGCTTGTGTGCGTCCCACACCGCTGCCATATCCAGTCGTTCTGTCGCCTCCGCCATCGCCCGGTACGCGTTGTCGGAGAACCGCGCGATGCGCTGGGAGTCAAAGACGAAGACATGACAGGCGCCTGGGTCCCGGTCTATCCCCAGGTGTCGCCGGAGAGCGGTGCTTCTCGGCCCCGTAAGACTCAGTTTGGCTGCGAGGTCGCTGGCGGAGAGGTAGAACTTCCGGGCGAGGTCTACCTCACGGATCGCCGCTGCGGGGGACAACTCGTCGGAGACGTATCGGACCGGTGCACCAGCCTTCTTCGTGAAGTGCACAGTTAGGTTGATCCCCGAACCTCTGACGCGCGTGGCGACCTTGTCGAGCCTCGGGAACACCTCCATGCGCGACTGGCCGGTCTTGATGCCCTTCTCGACGCGGTCGACGTCTTTCGACGACACCTGGGTCTCCGGCTCAACGTGGGCCTCCATCGCCAGCAACGTGCGGATGCGCGCCCGCGCCTCGTGACTGGCTCGACGCCCTGGCGCGAGAAGCGCGGCGATCTGCGTGTATTCCTCGTCGATGAGGAGGGCGAGGTCGCGCGGGGGGTCAACGGAGAGGGGAAGCACGCGGGAAGGGAGGTGGTCTGCGAGGCTTTCCCCGAAGACGCGTTGCAGGAGATCGTCAAACAACGTAATGCCTGTCGGCAACGCTCGAAAATGAGGCCGATCCGACGCTCGAAAACGAGGCCACCGGTTCTTGTG
>NZ_JAIWOY010000002.1:0-527212 GCF_020216525.1 Nocardioides nematodiphilus
AATCTGTCTGGGTGGCCTCGTTTTCGACCGTCGCTATGGCCTCGTTTTCAAGCGTCGTCGACAGTCGGACCGCCGCCTCCCTCAGCGTGGCTGCCCGCGATTGCCTTGGGAGGAGGCCGAGTCCCCGCAGGTGCGAGTCCAAGGTCCCACCGGAAACGATCCTCACGGCCCTCGCCGAGACCCGACCCGACGCGAGAACGTAGGCAGGAACGTGTCAGGAAGATCCCGTCAGAGCGGGCCCACACCTAGGGAGAGGCTCATGTACGCACATGCAGGCGAACGGATCGTGATCCGCAGCCACCACGTCGGCACGCCCGAGCGCGACGGCGAGATCCTCGAAGTCAGGCACGCCGACGGCTCTCCGCCGTACCGCGTGCGCTGGTCCGACGACGGCCACGAATCGCTCTTCTTCCCGGGCCCGGACGCCTACGTCGACCACGTCGATGTCGACGGCAAGGCCTAGACCGGTGAATGCTCAGCGACGCGGCTACGCTGCGCCGGGCCCGGCCGCATCCGACTGCGCCATGGGAGTCGGCTGAGGTGGCGCCTCCAGACCGACGCATCGTGCGCCCCGAGGGGCCCGCGCCCGCCGTTCCCGGTCGTCGCCGCGGTGCGCCACCGCGGGTGCTGACCTTGACGATGAGCCCGACACTCGACGACTCCTTCACCGTCCCCCGCCTCACTCCCGCCAGCAAGACGCGGTGCGGACCAGCGCGGTTCGATCCCGGAGGAGGCGGCATCAACGTCGCCCGGGTCCTCCACGTGCTGGGCGAGCCATCGACAGCCGTCTTCCCGGTGGGCGGCTACCTCGGCCAGTACGTGCAACACCTCCTCGGTTTGGAGGGGATCGCGACCGCTGGCGTCCCGGTGCACGGCGAGACCCGGCAGTCGCACCACGTGGTCGACCAAGAGACCGGACTCGAGTACCGATTCGTGCTTCCCGGCGCACCGCTGCCCGTGGAGGACCAGCGACGGTGTCTCCGGGCGCTGCGGGAGCAGGCCGCCAACGCCGACTACGTCGTCCTCAGCGGCAGCTTCCCCGCCGGAGTCGCTCCTGACTTCGTCCTCGAGGTCGCGGCGCTCGCTCGTGACGTAGGTGCGCGCCTCGTCCTCGACACCTCAGGTGAGGCCCTCGCGCGGGTGCGCAACGCCTACCTGGTCAAACCGAGCGTGCGCGAGCTGGAGGAACTCGTCGGCCACCAGCTCGAGCAGGTCACCGAGCAGGTGCGGGCCGCCCGCGAGTTCCTGTGCCATTCAGGCTCGACCGCGGTCGTGCTCTCCCGTGGTCAACAGGGCGTCGTCCTGGTGACCGACACCTACGCCGAGACCATCGCTGCCCACTCGGCGGAGGTGATCAGCACCGTGGGGGCAGGTGATGCCCTGGTCGCGGGCATCGTCGCCGGCCTGTGCAGGGACTGGGATCTGCCCCGGGCGACACGCTTCGGGGTCGCGTGCAGCGCGGCGATGACCGAGACAGCCGGCACGGCGCTCTTCACCATCGGCGAGCTGCGCCGTTTCAGCCACGAGGAGCTGTGACGCCCGGCCGCACGGGTTGCCAGGACCGCCTGCTGGCCACACAGGCCGGGGCAGATGCTCCGGCTCAGCGGCGGCAAGCACCTCGACCCCGGCGGGTCTGCACCGTCAAGCCGGGTGCGTACTCGCCGAAGCAGTCTCACGAGGGGTGAGGGCCATTCCGTCGGCATCGTCGGTGTGCAGGCGACCCCCACCACCCTCGGCGCGGCCGGTCTCGACGGCGCTCGCCGCCTCCCGTGCCATGAAGTGAGTGAGCTCCTCGATGGTGCTCATCAACGGCGCGGGAAAGACGACAGTGGTGTTCTTGTCCATACCGATCTCGACGATGCTCTGCAGATTGCGCAGCTGCAGCGCGACCGGGTGCTTCATCATCACGTCCGAAGCCTCACCGAGCGCATTGGCCGCCAGGGCCTCGCCCTCGGCATTGATGATCTTGGCGCGCTTCTCCCGCTCGGCCTCAGCCTGCTTGGCCATCGCCCGCTTCATCGAGTCGGGCAGCTGGATGTCCTTGAGCTCGACTAGGGTCACCTCGACACCCCAGTCGACCGTCGTGACGTCGAGGATGTGGCGGATGTCGTCGTTGATCTTGTCGGTCTCCGCGAGCGTCTCGTCCAGGCTGTGCTGCCCGACGACCTTGCGCAGTGTCGTCTGCGCGATCTGATCGATGGCCGCCCGCACGTTCTCGATCGCGACGACGGACTTCACTGCGTCGACGATACGAAAGTAGGCGACGGCCGAGACGTCGACGCTGACGTTGTCGCGAGTGATGATGCCCTGCGACTGGATCGGCATCGTCACCACCCGCAGCGACACCCGGTGCAAGACATCGACGACCGGAATGATCAGCCGCAGCCCCGGTTGGCGCGTGTCGCGCAGCCGCCCGAACCGGAACAGCACGCCTCGCTCGTACTGTTTAACGACTCGGACGGCAAGCGCCAGCGCGAGCAGGGCGAGCAGGACCAGGACGACAAGGATTCCGATGACAGCGTTCATGGCGCGTCCTCTCAGGGGTAGGTGTCGGTGAGGCGTTCTGACCCGGGATTCCCGGCCGCCACGGCCCGTTCCGGGACGGTGACGCCGGCCGGCGGCACGACGACGATGGGACACCGGCCGGCCTTGATGAGGGCCCTCCCGGTCCGGCCGAGGTGCGCGTGGAGGACGTGCGGACGACGTTCCAGGACCAACAGGTCACTGGTGGCCGACTCCTCGCCGAGGACCGCGCTGGGTCGACCGTGGACGAAACGGACCTCGGACGCGACCTGTGGGTGCTCGGCCTGCACCGCAGCGGTCGCCTCCGCCAGCAGATCCCGCAGATGCACCGATGGCAGGTCGGCCTCCGCCGAGGTCATCAGCCCCTCGGCGGGCGGCAGCCCGGAGGCGTGAACCACCCGCACGTCCCCATGATGCTGCTCAGCGATCTCGAACGCGGTTGCGATGAGGCCGTGGCATGAGCTGATGTCGCGAACACCGACGGTGATGATCGGGCGCTCGGCCGGCTCGGTGGACCAGGTGGCCGGTACGACGAAGACCGGCACGGCGCAGTGGGTGCTCACGCCGATGAGGGTGGAGCCGCTGCCGAGGCGCTCCATCGAGGAGCGCTCGTCGGTGCCGAGCACGATCGCGTCGCCGAGCTCAGCCGCTCGTACCAGGCTGTTGACGGCCGTCCCGTGCAGGAGCCCGGTGCTCACGCGTTCGGTGCCGAGGGTCTGCTCGGCCAGGCGAGCCGCGTCGCTGAGCAGCTGCCGACCGGAGCTCTCGAGGTGTTCAAGGCTGACCTCGTAGACGGCACCCGCGCGGACCACTTGCGGCACCACGTGGGCGAGCATCAGCCGCGCTCCCCTGCTCTGGGCCAGGTGCGTCGCGTAGCGCAGCGCGGCCGGAGCGGAAACGGACTCGTTGATGCCCGCCACGATCGTCGTGTTCTTGTTCATGACTCCAGCATCGGAGACGTCCTGCCGTCGCAAGAGGGTCGTGAGGCCCGAGTCGGCCGGGACCTTCGACGTCCATCAGGGACGATCACGCAGGCGGCGAGGAACACCGGCATCAACCGCACGCGCGGGTGCGAGCTGCAGCTTCACGTCGACAACCCGGCAGCCGGAGGCGTCGACGTGGACTGGGTTCACGTCGAGCTCGGCCACCTCCGGCACCTCGGTCCCCAGGAGTCCGAGAGCGACGATCAGGTCGGTCAGCGCGTCCACGTCGGCAGGCGGTGTGTCGCGGTGTCCGGCGAGCAGGGGAAAGATCCGAAGCGCGCGCAGCGCTCGCTCTGCGGCCGCGCGGGTGATCGGTGGGAGGAGGAAGGTGCGGTCGGCCCAGACGTCGGTGTGCACGCCACCCGCCGCGACCATCACCAACGGGCCGAACCGGTCGTCGCGGACCAGCCCGAGGGCGATCTCGGTGCCCTCGCTCATCGGTTGCACCAGCACGGAGGAGTCGTCGCGAGCGAGCAGCTCATCGATCTGGGCCACGGCGGTGCGGACCTGCGCGGCATCCGTCAGCCGGAGTCGCACCAGTCCCCGCTCCGTCTTGTGCACGACCTGAGCGTTGGCAGCCTTCACCGCGACCGGCCACCCCACCTCCTCGGCCGCCCTCACCGCGTCGTCGGCTCCTGTGACCACCTTGCCGACGGGCGCGAGGCCGTACGGCGCGAGCAGCTCGCCCACCTCGCCTGCCGACAGCCACCGACCGGACCCGTCCGCGCCGAGGGGTGAGAAGGTTCGTACGAGCTCGGCTCCTCGGTGCATGCGGTCGCGTTCGACGGGTGGCGTGATCTCCTCCGGAGCCTCCCGCCAGGCCGCATAGGCGGCCGCGTGCGCGATGGAGCGCAGGGCCATCTCGACCGAGGGGTAGGCGACGCTGCCAGAGGCACGCGGGCTCTGCCACAGGCTGCCCATCGCCACCACGATCAGCGGCCGTGGCGTGGACTGGCCGGCGAGCCGCAGCAGACGGGTCACGGCAGCAGCACCGTCGCTGATGCGGGTCGGGACGACCACGGCGAGGAGAGCGTCGACCTCACCGCTGGTCACCAAGGCCGCGGCGAGCGCCTCGAGATGCTCGGGGGTCGCCGCCGCGCCCGCGTCGACGGGGTTCCCGGCACCGGCGAGGGCCGGGCACACGGACGCGAGCCGCCGGCCCAGCTCGCGGCTCAGTGGGGGGACGTGAAGACCGAGCTGTTCGGCCGTGTCGGCTGCCAGGACCCCTGTTCCACCGGCATTGGTCAGGATGCCGAGACGTCGACCAACAGGGCGTGGCTGACCGGTGAGCACCAGCGCGGCACCAGCCATCTCCTCCGCGGACGAGCAGGGGATCACCCCGGCCGCAGCGAAGAGGGCCCCGACGTAGGCCGCCGGCGTCGTGGCTGCCGCCGTGTGCGACGCACCGCCTCTGGCACCCGAGGTCGATCGTCCGCCCACGACTGCCAGCAGCGGCTTACGCCGAGCGAAGGTGCGTGCCACCCGCGCGAACTTCAGCGGGTTGCCGAACGACTCGAGGTAGAGCAGCGCGGCACTCACGTCCTCCTCGTCGGTCCAGGCCGCGAGCAGGTCGTTGCTGGAGACGTCGACCTTGTCGCCCAGGGAGACGAAGTAGCGGAGCCCGAGGTCGAGGTCGTGGGCGACGTCGAGCAGCGTGATCCCGACACCCCCGGACTGGGACGCCACGGCGATGCCCCCGCCTCGCGGGACCTCGTCGCCGAAGGTGGCATCCAGATGGACGTCCGGCCCCTGTGACAACAGCCCCAGGCAGTTCGGCCCGACGATCCGCATGCTGGCGCGCCGGGCCAGGTCGAGGATCTCGCGTTGGAGGTGGCGCCCGTCCGGGCCGAGCTCCTCGAACCCCGATGACACGACGACCGCTGCCCGGATCCCGGCAGCTGCCGCGTCGGTGAGCACACCGAGGACGGCCGCGGCGGGCACTGCCACGACAGCGAGGTCGACGGGGTCTGGAGCATCAGCGAAGGTCCGCCACACCGGCACTCCGGCAATCGTCGTTCGGCTCGGGTCGATGACCGTCGCGGCGCCGTCGAAGCTCCCCGCGACGATCGAGCGCAGGATGGCGGCGCCCACGCCGGTGCCGTCGGACCGGACGCCGGCGACTGCGACCGAACGCGGCCGCAGGAGCGGGCGCAACGACTCGGCCTGCGCCGTGCGCTCCTTCGCGTCGGCGGCCGCGAGCGCCTCCAGGACCAGGTCGATGTCGAGACTCAACACGACGGTCCCGCGCTCATTGCGTGAGGTCTCCGCGAATCCGGCGTCGGCGAGGACCGCGAGCATCTCGGTGTTGGTGCTCAAGACATCAGCAGTGAACCGCGTGATGCCGCGTCTGCGGGCCGCGGCCGCCAGGTGCTCGAGCAGGAGGCTGCCCAGGCCGAGGCCACGCGCGGGCAATGCGACGACGAACGCCACCTCTGCGGTGTCCGGGCCCAGCGGCTCCGCAGTACCGAGCGCGACGGCGCCGCCGTCGCGCTCGGCGAGCAGTGCGATGGTCCCATCGCTGGTCGCAAGATGGCGGACATAGTCCTCGGCAAGCCGAGGGCCGGAGCCGAAGAAGCGGCTGCGGTAGCCGTCCTCGCCGAGTCGGGTGTGAAGGTCGCGGACCGCCTCGCGGTCGTCGCGCGTCATCGGGCGGAGCGTCGCGATGGAGCCGTCATGCAGCAGCACATCGACCCGTCCCAGGCCGTACACGCCGGGCGCGCGCGTGGCCTCGCCGGTCGGATGGCCGGTGGTATCGGAGGCGGACGCGGCGACCGTCGGTTCGGGTGACATGACTTCATCTGACCTGGAGTTCGGCTGCGCGGCACGTGGCAAGGGTCCCGAAGATCAGGGTCTCTCTGCCCTCGCCGCCACGATGCCGCCCGCGCAGAGTCGAGGGATGATCGATCGAGATTCCGAGCAGACCGCCGGCCAGACCGCCAGGCAGATCGCCGCGCAGGCCCAGGGCCTGGTGAAGGTCTACGGCAACGGCGCTGCCTCCGTACGGGCGCTCGACGGTGTCGACCTGGCCGTCGAGGCCGGGCGATTCACCGTCGTCATGGGTGCCTCGGGATCGGGGAAGTCGACCTTGATGCATTGCCTGGCCGGCTTGGAGAAACCGACGGCCGGCACCGTGACCGTAGCCGGCGAGTCGCTCGGATCCCTGTCCGATAAGCGACTGACGATGCTGCGCCGTGACCGGGTCGGCTTCGTGTTCCAGGCGTTCAACCTCATTCCCACGCTCACGGCACGGGAGAACATCTTGCTGCCACTGTCGCTCGCGGGTCGACGCCCGGATCCTGCCTGGTGGGATCTGATCATCGGCCGGCTGCGCCTCGAGGACAGGTTGGATCATCGGCCCGGCCAGCTCTCCGGGGGCCAGCAGCAACGGGTCGCGTGCGCTCGCGCGCTGTTGGGGCGACCGACCATCATCTTCGCTGACGAGCCGACCGGCAACCTCGACAGCAGGTCGTCCGGCGAGATCATGACGCTGCTGCGCAGCAGCGTCGACGACTTCGGTCAGACCGTGGTGATGGTCACCCACGACCCGGTCGGCGCGTCCTACAGCGACCGGGTCGTGTTCCTCGCAGACGGCCGCATCGTCGAGGACGCCACGGACGTGACGGTGGCCGACATCTTGTCCCGCCTCGCCAGGCTCCAGCCGGCGACCGCCGAGACGGGCGGTTCGTGATGCTGCGCTACGCGCTGCGCAACCTCCTCGCACGCAAGGCGCGGCTGGGCATGAGCCTGCTCTCCATTGCCCTGGGTGTCGCGTTCCTCGCCGGTGTGCTCACCTTCGACCACGGGCTACGGCACACCTTCGACAACATCTTGGACGGATCGACGCCCGACGCCGTGGTGCGTGTCGCCGGCGCTGACCAGACGAGCGGGCAGGCCACGACGGCGACGCTGACACCCGAAGACGTCGCCAGGCTGGCGGCCCTGCCCGAGGCCGCTGCCGCCTACGGCAACGTCGTCGGCCATGGCGTGAGCCTGGTCGGTCATGACGGAAGGCTGGTCGGAGGCAACGGTGCACCGACTCTGGCCTTCAACCGCACAGCGTCGCGCAACCTGCTCGGCGAACCGATCATGCAGCTGCAGCAGGGCCACTGGCCGCAGGGGCCGCGAGACCTGACGATGGACGCCCGGGCTGCCGATCGCGCAGGCTACCGGATCGGGGACGAGGTCACGCTCGTGGTTCCGACGTCCGCGCTGGTGGCTCACCTGCGCCTGGTCGGTACGGCCACATTCACCGGTGGTGGTACGGCCGGCGCGATCCTGCTGCTGGTGAGCACCCAGGGAGCGCAACAGCTCTTCCTCGGTGGCCGCGACGCCTACAGCAGCGTGGACCTTGCGGCGGCTGCCGGTACCTCGCCCGACCAATTGGTCACCGCCGCCCGCCGCGTCCTGCCGAGCGGCTTCGAGGCGGTCACCGGCAAGCAGGCCGTCGATGAGGCTCAGGACTCGATCGGCGCCGTCCTCGGCGCGGTCACGACGTTCTTCCTCGTCTTCGCGGGCATCGCGGTGATCGTGTGTGGGCTGCTGATCCTGAACACCTTCACGATCCTGGTCGCCCAACGCACCCGGGAGCTGGCGGTGCTCCGCGCGCTCGGGGCGTCACGCGCGCAGGTGTCACGCTCTGTGCTCATCGAGGCGAGCGTCCTTGCGTGTGTCGCCACGATGCTCGGCGTCGTCGGCGGTTGGGGCCTGGCCCGCGGATTGGCCGCGGCCTTCGCCGCCCTCGGCCTGGAGATCGCAGGCTCCGCGCTGACCCTGACCACGTCGACGGTGGTCCTCTGTGCGGTCGTCGGCATCACCGGCACCGTCGTCGCGGCCTACGTCCCAGCCCGCCGGGCAGGACGTGTTCCGCCGGTGGCAGCGATGCAGGTGACCGCCCCCACAGGGGCGGGCACCCGACAGCGGCTCCTGATCGCCGGCGCCCTTCTCGCCGTTGGTGTCCTGGCCGCCACCGCCGGGCTGACCGGCGTCTGGGGACACCGCAGTCTGTGGGTGGGCGGCGCCGGCGTCGTCTGGATCGTGGCACTCGCCACCAGCTGCGGCACCGTCGGCCGGCCCCTGTTGGCACTGCTGCGTGAAGCCTTCACGCGGCTGTTCGGCGTCACCGGCCAGCTGGGCGGCCAGAACGCCCTGCGCGATTCGCGGCGTACCGGCGCCACTGCCTCGGCCCTGATGATCGGGATGGCGGTCGTCTCCACGATCAGCATCCTTGCGGCCTCACTCAACCGGTCGGTGGACGACCTGGTCGACCAGAACTTCGCCGCCGACTTCATCGTCACGAGCCCGGCCTACACCCCCTTCCCCACCAGCATCGGCGACAGGCTGGCGACGGTGGAAGGCGTCGGTCTCGTGGTGCGTCAGCAGGTGGCGCAGGCGACGTTGGACGGGCGCTCGGTCATGATCGACGGGAACGACGCCTCCTTCGACCGGATCTACCGACTCGACATCCTCGCTGGGACCCCACGTCTGGACGCCGGGCAGGCGCTGGTCGACTCCGACACGGCCAGGGCCCACGGCTGGCGCGTCGGCAGCGGGTTCACGGTGCAATTCCCCGGTCTGCACGTGCTCCGACTACACGTTGCCGGGATCGCCAGGACCTCCCAGGTCACCGCGCCGATCAGCGTGCCCATCGATGACCTGGCTGCGGCCGGCGTGGCACGGCAGGACAGCGCCGTCAGCATCCTGCTCGCACCCGGTGCCGACGCCCACGCCGTACACCAGCGGCTTGACGCCGCGATCGCCGACGTGCCGGTCGTCTCGGTCCAGGACAAGGCGCAATACGCTGCAGCCATCCACGGCCAGGTCAACCAGCTGCTCTACCTGATCTACGGCCTGCTCGCGCTGGCGGTGATCATCGCTGTGCTGGGGATCGTCAACACGCTCGGACTCAGCGTCGTCGAGCGTACGCGCGAGCTCGGGCTCCTTCGTGCGGTCGGGGTGAGCCGGGTACAGCTGCGGGCGATGATCACCTTGGAGTCGGTTGCCACGGCCCTGCTCGGTGCCGCGCTGGGTGTGGTTGTCGGTCTGGCTACCGGCGTGCTGTTGCGGCAGGCACTCTCCGACGACATCACCAGCCTGGATGTCCCGGTGTGGCAGTTGCTGGTCTTCCTCGCTGGGTCCGTGGCGGCCGGGGTCCTCGCTGCGACGGTGCCCGCTGTCCGCGCGTCGCGGTTGGACGTGCTGCAGGCGATCGCGACCGAGTGATCTGTCGTCCGCACACTCTGCAGCCTGCAGCGCCTCCGGACGCGGGACGCCTCCGGATCCGCACGACTAGAGCAGCCGGCGTCCCGTCACCGAGCTGGGGCTGAGGAGCACGTGGAGCGGACGGTGCCCCTCCGGCCAGGGCTCGGGGCCCACGCCCGTGTCGCGGCGGTAGTCGAACGCGGCGTGGCCCCGGAGGAGCACACTCCACCCGGTCCGCTGGTGCGAGTCGATCTGGTCGGCCTCGAAGGCGATGCGCGAGTCCTCGATCTCGCGTCCCTGGAGGCTGTACGGCGAGATCCGGATGACGATCTGCCGGTTCACGACGCGGAAGTTCACGGGCACCACGACGGGTCGCCCGGCGCTGACCCAGGCCAGCCGGCCGACATCACAGGATTGCAGGAGGCGCCAGCACTCGTCCTCGCTCATGTCGACCATGCGGCGAGGGGGCTGGCTGATCCCGGCATCGTCTCGGGGTGGCAGTGTAGGCATCGTCCGCTCCTCACCGGGTCCTGGCCGGGACAGCCTTGCGTTCCGCCGTCACCATGTCTCCTCCGGCGGGTTTCCGGGCGCCCGGTGCTCTCGCGCGGGCGCCATCGTGTGCAGCGACATGTCCAGCACAGCGCACCGGGGGCCTTGAGCAGAGGGCCGTTGTCCCCCCGTCGCCGGGCGGAACGTCCCGCGATCCGCGAACACGGTGGCTGGCCTCGCCGGGCCACAGCGTCGGTGGGGTCGAAGGGACCCCGCGGATGTGACCATCGGCCCGTGTGGCGAGCGTCGGCTCTCCGCGACGCTGGCGTCATGACCATGAACCCGATGCGTGTCGTCGTCGGCTACGACGGATCCCATGACGCGGAGCTCGCCGTTCGCTGGGCGGTGGATGCGGTGCCAGCCAACGGCCGCACCCGGATCACGATCGTGGTCGTCGCAGGCACGTCCCACGGCCCGCTCCACGCCCATCGCCCGGCGCAGGAGACGAGCATCGAGGCGATTCGTGAGCGAGCCGAGCTCCTCGCCGCACAGCTCGGCCGCGGGCACGTCACTGTCCAGGTCCAGCACGGGTCCGTACCCGACGAGCTCTCGGCGACTGCCGAAGGCAGCGCATTGCTCGTCGTCGGCAGCCGCGGCCACGGCGCGATCGAGGGCGAGCTTGTCGGGTCCGTGAGCCAGCGCCTGGCGCGCTACGCCCCGGTCCCGGTGGTCGTCGTTCGGCCCCCACGTCTGCCGAATCCCCACCGCGTCTTCGTCGGGGTGAACGGCTCAGCGGCGAGCGCTCGCGCCCTGCGCTTCGCCTGGTCGCATGCCGAGCGCATGCACCATGACCTCGTCGCGGTGCACGGCTACAAGCCCTATCCGAAGGCGAAGGGCAACCTGCAGGACATCAGCACCCCCGCCACGGCTCAGCGCATCGACGAGGCCGAGCGCGAAGCGCACCGGTGGGTGCGCGAGGTGCTGGATGGGCTGCCCATCGGCGCCGTCGAGGTCGAGGCGATCACTGTCTCCCCCGGGCAGCTGTTGGTGGACTGCAGTCGTGCAGCGTCGTTGGTCGTGGTGGGGACGCGGTCGCGATCCTTCCCCGACCAGGTTCTCGGCTCCGTCCCTCAGCACGTCCTGGCCCATGCGCAGTGCCCGGTCGCCCTCGTCCACTGATCCGCTGATCCGCTGATGGGTCGAGTATCCGCCAGGGCCACCACGTCGTCGATCCACCATCAGTCGATCAGCACCCGCTCGCCGTATCGCGGAACCACGGCCGTCCAGCCGAGCTCGTCTTGGATCCGGTGCGCGAGCCGGCCCGCGGGGGCAGCCTCGCCATGGACGACGAACACGGTGTGCGGTGGTCGGGGCGCTCTCGACAGCCAGGTCAGCATCTCCTCGGCGTCGGCGTGGGCGGAGAAGCTGTCATCAAGGACGATCTCGGCGTTCACCGGCACGTAGCGCCCTTGGATCTTGACTGCGCGAGCGCCTTCTGCGAGCGAGCGTCCTCGGGTTCCCTCGGCCTGGTAGCCGGTCAGCACGACCACGTTGCGCGGGTCGGGCAGCTGAGCGGCCAGGTGATGGACGACGCGGCCCCCTGTCGCCATCCCGGACGCCGAGACGACGATGACCGGCTTGCTCGGTCGATTGAGCGCCATCGAGTCGGCCGCCTGGCTGACCGCGCGCAGGTGGGGGATGCCGAAGTCCTGCGGTTGGCCCGCGTGGTGCAGTGCTCGGCGGTAGACGCCGAGCGCGGCGAGTGCCATGGGGCTGTCGACCAGGACCGGCAGGTCCGGTATCTGCCCCGAGCCCATCAGCCGCCCGATCTCCAGGAGGACCAGTTCGGTGCGGTCGACGGCGAAGGCCGGGATGAGCACCGATCCGCCGCGCGCGGTCGCGCGGAGCACGGCGTCGCGCAGGGCGGTGCTCGCCACCGGATGGGAGCGATCGCCGTACGTCGACTCGAGCACCATGACGTCCGCCGCCGGCGGATCCTCGCGCGGCGGCAGCAGCGGATGCGTGCCTCGGCCGAGATCACCACTGAACAGCACGCTCGCACCACCTGCCTCGACGAGAGCGGTGGCTGACCCGAGGATGTGGCCGGCTGAACGGAGTGAGGCCGTGGTCAAGCCCCGGGTAGTGGTGTAGCGCTGCGTTCTCCTCGTTGAGGTGATCAGGCAGTCAGAGCGGGCAGTTCATCAGCTCCGATCTCGGTGTCGGTGGTGGGCACGAGGTTCATGCGGGAGCGGGCCAGGACGTCGAGTCCGAGGTAGCGGCGGCCTTCGGCCCATTCGTCGGTCTGCTCGGCCAGGACGGCTCCGACGAGGCGGACGATGGCGTCACGGTTGGGGAAGATCCCGACCGCGTCGGTGCGGCGTCGAATCTCCTTGTTGAGCCGTTCGGTGGGGTTGTTGGACCAAATCTGGGTCCAGATCTCCTTCGGGAACGCGGTGAACGACAGCAGGTCGGCTCGGGCGCGGTCGAGGTGCTCGAACACGGCTGGGAGTTTCTCTTCGACGTAGTCGAGCAGCCGGTCGAACTGGGCGTCGACCGCGGCCGCGTCGGGCTGGTCGTAGACGCTGTGCAGCATCGCCTTCACGGCCGGCCACATCGACTTGGGCGTGACGCCCATCAGGTTGAATGCGTAATGGGTGCGGCAGCGCTGCCAGGAGGCGCCGGGCAGGTTCGCTGCGATCGCGTCGCGTAGTCCGGCGTGGGCGTCGCTGGTGACCAGCCGGACGCCGGTCAGGCCGCGGGCGACCAGGTCGGCGAAGAACTCGTTCCACGCGGCCCCGGTTTCAGCGGTGGCCACCCGCATGCCGAGGACCTCGCGGTGGCCGTCGTTGTTGACGCCCGTGGCCAGCAGGACCACGGCGTTGATGACGCGGCCTCCTTCGCGGACCTTCATCGTGAGCGCGTCGGCGGTGACGAACGTGAACGGTCCGGCATCGCCGAGCGGGCGGTGGCGGAAGTCCTCAACGATGGAGTCCAGCTCGGCAGCCATCCGTGAGACCTGGGACTTCGACAGGCCGTCGATGCCCAGGGTCTTCACGAGCTTGTCCATCCGACGGGTGGACACGCCGGCGAGGTAGCAGTCCGCGACGACCGTGATCAGGGCGGACTCGGAGCGCTTGCGGCGCTCGAGGAGCCAGTCGGGGAAGTAGGTGCCCTTGCGCAGCTTGGGGATCGCGACGTCAATGGTGCCGACCCGGGTGTCGAGGTCGCGGTGGCGGTAGCCGTTGCGCTGGCTCGAGCGGCCCGGCGTGGGTCGCCCGTACTCGGCACCGACGACAGCGTCGGCGTCGGCAGACAGCAGGGCGTTGATGATCGACTGAAGCAGGCTGCGCATCAGATCAGGCGATGCCTCAGCAAGGGCTTCGCCGAGCAGACCTGCGGGGTCGACAATGTGTGGAGCGGTCATCGTGATGTTCCGTTCGAGAGATCTGTGAGAGGTGAACTCGAAGGATCACGCGGTGGCCGCGTCTACGTCCAAGCCAGAGACGACTCGGCGACCGCGCTACACCACTATCGGGGACTCAACTGAGGCCGTGACGTCTTGCCCGACTCTCACCGTGGAACCCAGTGGGACAGGTGCCATGTGGACAAGTGCGTTCTCGACGTCGCCGACGTCATAGAGAGGTAGCGCCGGGCGATGCAGACCGTAGCCGTGATCGTTCGTGTACGACGCCTCCTCCTCAAGGAGGTGGGCGCTGTCACGCAGGACGATCGCGGCCAGTTCGGCAGTCTCGGGCGTGCAGAGGATCCGGCCACGGAAACCCTCCTTGACCAGGCGGGGGATGTAGCCGCAGTGGTCGAGGTGGGCGTGCGTCAGGACGATCGCCTCAAGCGCCGCGGGATCGCGTGGGAACGGGTCCCAGTTGCGCGCGCGGAGATCCTTGCGTCCTTGGTACAGGCCCGCGTCGACGAGCAGCTGGGTCGCGGGCGACTCAAGGTGGAAACGGCTGCCGGTCACCGTGCCGGTGGCGCCCAAGAACGTCAGGACGAACGACCGCTTCATTCGACCCCGCGGCACGGCAACTCCTGGACGGCGAGGGGCAGCTCTCCACCGCTGGTGGCGTCGGGCTGAACTCGCCGTGGCTCGCTCCACCCGCGATCCGTGCTCACCGGGGATGCGGGCACCTCGCTCTGCGGACCGTTCATGACAACCTCCTTCTCGAAACGACCCCTTCAGGCTGATACGAGACGACGTCCAGGACGAGGGCCGAACGGCCGTGAAACGGGCGGGACCAATGGCGGCCGCCCGAGCGGTGCCGCGCAAGGGTGTGCCCGGCCTCGGATGACGCCGTACGACTCCGCGCGACCGGCTCTTGCCGCTTCGTCCCCTGCGAAAGCAGTCCTAGGTACGCCGAGCTTGGGACTTTCGACCCTCAGGATCGACCTCGTCTCCACCGAGAGTGGACACACTGCACCGAGGGAAGGGACGTGGTTCGTGAAGACGGCATCGAGCAGAACGACACCCCGCAACAGCGGCATCGGGGCCATGCGCATCGGCATGCCTCGCACCGCCCTGGTCGTCGTCGAGGCCACCACGGCTGTGCTGGGCAGTGCGGTCGCGGCCGGTCTCGAGTCCGCGGGCGTTGCGACGCGGGTGCGGATTCTCGACTCGATGACGACGGCGTTCTCGACCGGCGCGGACCTGGTGGTGCTTGGGACGCGGGCAAGCGCGTGCCGCGCCGCCGACGGAGACCTCGTCCGCAGCTGGCTGGCCCATGTCCTGCCCGAGACGGCAGGACAGCTCGCCGCCGCCTTCGACGTCAGAGTCGGCGCCCTCAGCCCTGCAGCTCGCGCGGGGACGGCCCACAGCGCGTCACGTCTCCTGACGGCGCGTGGCTTCCGACTTGCCGCCCGTCCTGCCCACTTCCGGGTCAGCGACGAGAGCGGGCTGCCCGTGCAGGACCAGGTCCTGCTCGCTCAATCCTGGGGCGCGGGCCTGGGCGACGTAGTCGCCGCCGTTCGTGGGGCCAGATGGTGTTTGAGCCCGGCGTTGCGGCCGGCTCTCCACTCGTCCCTTCGCCCGGGACGCGGTTCGTCGGGCACGCTGACGCGCGGGGCGTGAGCCGTCGCGCTCCGACCTGGTGGGAGGCGCCGCCGCACGCGTCTCCAGGTCATGCGGTCGCCGGCGAGACGAACGAGTAGTCACACTCACGGCCGCGCACTCCGCCCGGGGTCCCCTCTTCCGGCACCTAGGAGCGACCTTCTTGCCGACGTGGGTTCGTCAGCGGGCGGTCCCGGATGCCAGAGAGGTCGGCTCGTCCGCCGGCGTCGCGACCTCAGCGACCGGCAGCACTTCGACGGGGCACCGCGATGTGTGCAGCAGGCTGCGCCCGACGTGGCCGAAGTGTCCTACCGGGAAGGCATGCGCCCTCCGCGCGATGACCAGGACGCTCGCCTGCGCGGACAGATCGCGGAGGACAGTGGTGGGATGCCCGGGCTTCACCTCGACGGTGACCGTGATGTCGGGGAAGCTGGCCTTGAGGTGTGCGCGCGCGTGGACTCTCCGTGGCAGTCGGGCGCCCGCAACCACGCACTACCCCCGTCGACGGTGCCGTCGAGGAAGAGCTGCCTGGATGCGGGGCACCTCCTCGCAGCGTCGCAGTGGCACCACGGCACGTCGACGTACGGTGCCTACTTCGTCGACCGCCCTCCGCTGCTCATGGCCGTCTTCGCGCTGGCCGACTTGCTGGGCGGCGGCCTGGCGCTGCGCATGATCGGACTGTTGGCCGCAGCGCTCGCGGTAGCGATCGCCGGCCGGATCGGCGGACGCTACGCCGCGGCTGCTGCCGCCCTCCTGGTGATCACGCCATCGTTCGGGACCACCAACGTCGACGGGGAGCTGTTGGCACTGCCTTTGGTCCTCGGCGGACTGTATGCGCTGCTCGTTGCCTTCGCCCCGACGACGGAGCGTCCTTCGCGAGTCGCGGCAGCTGCCGGCGTGCTGGCAATGGCAGCCTTCCTGGTCAAGCAGGACATGGTCGACGTGTTCGTGGCCGCTGCGAGCGTCGGCGTGGTCTTCGCCGCGGGTCGGCAATGGCGACAGGCAGGTGCAGTGCTCGCAGGATTCGCGGGCGGAGCACCGCGCGGTCCGGGCGGACCTCTCGTGCGGTGCCGCCCGCCGCAGCCCCCGCGGGCGTGATCACCGACCCGGCCTGAGCGGGAGGCGCGCGATCAGCAACCGCGCGACTACCGTGACGGCGACGAACGGCAGGCCGCCGCGCCATGTGTGGGGCACCGTCTGGGACACGCGAGGGAGGGCTACCGGCGCAGCTCCCTGGGACTCGATCAGGACGCTCACAGGGGTAAGGATCGACAATGCTGCGTGCCATTAGCCTGAGCGGATCCGCTGACCCGCCTCGGTCACGTCTGCCACCAGGCGCGGCCCTGCCGCACGACGCCCCTGGCGACCGTCCAGACCTGTCCTGGCGCCAATGACCACTCTCTCCAGGAGTCGACGCCCGCACCGGTCAGGCGTCGTCCGCCTCGGACCGCTCAATCCGGTGTCGCCGCGCTCGCCAGACAACGATGGCGCCGATCACGAGCACCACGACCACGACCGCGCCGCCCCTGCCGATACGAGACGCGACCCTCGCGTAGGACGCGCCCGCGTAATAGCCGACGAGGCAGAAGGTGACGCCCCAGCTGATCCCACCGATCGCGTTCCACATCAGGAACGTCGGATAGCGCATCCGGCTCACTCCAGCGAGGCCCGGCATCACAGCCCGGAAGAAGGCGGTCCACCTTCCGAGGAAGATCGCCGGGCCGCCGCGTCGTCGCAATCTCTCGCGCGCGCTGTCGAGGCCATTGCGATGCCGGTCGAAGAGTCGCAGCCGCAGGAGCCGTGGCCCCAGGCGCCGGCCCACCTCGTACCCGACGGTGTCGCCCACGATCGCACTGATAACGACGATCGCCGTCAGCGTGACGAGGTCGAGACGACCCTCGTGGGCCAGGAAGCCACCGAGGAGGACGGCCGTCTCGCCGGGCACGACGAAGCCAACGAAGACGGCAGCCTCACCGAACACCAGCAGCGCGATGATGCCGTAGGCCAGCATCGGCGGCATCGAGCGAATCGCGTCGAGCACGCTGTGCATCATCCGGACCCGGTACCCATCGGAGCGACACCGCCAAGGAGCTGCATCGTCAACCGGCAGTGATCTCGATGATCCGAGCGCTGAGCTCCGGGCTCTCGCCGCCGATGAGGAAAAAGCGGTGACCGTCGTGGACGACGGCAGAGTCGGTGAGCGCCATCGGCAACCGGCCAGCGGGCGCGACGCGATGAGAGGCGGGGTCGAACCACCACATCCGGTCGGTGGCGGTGCCAGCACCGGCGCGACCCCCGGCCAACAGCACGCGGTCGCCGATCGTCATCGCAACGGCGTGCCCGATCGGAGCCGGCAGGCGGCCCACCACCGTCGCCCCTCCCGTGGCGGGATCGACACGCTGGATCTCGCGTTGCATGACGCCGCCGCGCTCGCCACCGAAGAGCCAGATGTCGCCGTCGGCGACGGTGCTGGCGGCGTACCTGACGGGGACCGGCAGCGTACCGATCGTGCTCCACGACCGGCCATCGCGAGAGGCCAGGATGTCTGGCTCGGCCACCCGGAAGCCGTTGTACCCGCCGAGCACGATCGTCCGGCCGCCGACGGTGGCGGCCACGAGGTCGGAGCGGGCCTGCGGCAGATGGCCGATCACGTGCCACTCGTTGCCGGCCAGTGCTTGGACGTCACTCTGTTCGACGGCATTGCCACCACCGATGACCAGCGGCACGCTGCCGGCTGCGGCACCGGCAGTGTCGTGCACCGCGACGTGCATCGAGCCGAGCGGCACCGTCCGCAGGCGGCCGGTGTCGAAGAGGAAGCTCGCCGCCGTGGAGGCGTCGCCGGCGACCATGCCACCCGCAATCACCGCGTATCGCCCCTTGCTGATGACGGCTTCGCGGGCGAGCGCGGCGGGGAGCCGTGTCGGCAGCACGCGAACGTGGAGTTTCGGCACGGCGACCGACGAGGTCGGATCGGTCCTGGGTGACGGTTCGCCTCCGGGCGTGCCGGTGCTTGAGCCAGCCGTGCTCGAGGCGGCCGGCGACGATGATGACGGGCCCCCGCACGCCGCGAGAGCACCCGCCAGCGCCATTGCCACCATCGCGAGCGGCGAACGGCTCACCGCATGTTCCCGGTGTGCCCGAGGGAATAGCGACCCGGTTGGGGCCAGACGAGCAACCCGTGCGGGCTTGCGCCAGGTACCGGGATCTTGGCGATCAGCCGGCCGCTGGTGGTGTCGAATGCGTAGACGACGCCGTCGTAGCGTCCCGAGACCCACAGTGTCCTCCCATCGGCGGAGAGCCCGCCCATATCGGGCGACCCGCCGCCGGGTATGCGCCAGGTCGCGGTGAACGTGCGTCGCCCCAGGTCGAAGACCTGGACGGCGCCGGACTTGCGGTCGGTGAGGTAGAGCGATTGCTGGTCACGGCTGAAGTAGATGCCGTGGGGCATCTGCAGCGTCCGGTACGCGTGGGCGATGCGGAAACGGTTCCACGGGATCGTCAACAGCCTGTCGCGACCCATATCGGCGACGTAGAAGGTCTTCCCGTCGGGTGCGAGGCGGACGTCCTGCGGCATGGCCGGCATCGGCAGGTGGAGCCGCCGCAACACGCGGTGCTGGAGCGTGGAGATCTTGAGCAGCGAGCCGGAGAACTCGCAGCTGACGATGAAGTAGCGCCCGTTTGCGGAGAAATCGGCGTGGTTGGGCCCCTGGCACGACGGGTCGCTCACCACCTGATCAGGTCGGAAGGTGTGGGGATCGCTGAAGACGATGTGGTCGTGTTGCTCGTCCATCACGATGGCCTGCCGGCCGTCAGGGGTGAAGTAGAGGTTGTACGGCCTATCGGTAGCGACGCTGCCCGTCATGCGTCCGGTGTGCGGGTTGATCGTCGCCAGACGGTTCGACTCACTGGCTTCGACGTAGAGCCTCTTCAGGTCATAGGCCGGCGTGATGTGCTGATCGAGGCTGCCGGTCGCGAGCACCCGGATGACGCGGTGTGTCCGCTGGGATATCACCGTGGTGTGCCCATCGGGCTCGCTGTCCGGCACGTAGATGAGGGCCGGTTCGCGCCGAAGAGCGATCTGGAGCATGCCCGGTCCGTCTGCTGCGTACACACCGCCGGGCAGGATAGGAGGCATTCCTGGCAGCGGGTGCCGGTACTGCGGCGGTGCCTCACGCGCAGCCGCCGAGGGCTCCGTCGAGGTGGCCAGCGCGGACGAGGGAGCGGGGGACGTCGGGAGCGCGCTTTCCCCGCCGCTGTCACATCCCGCCAGCAAGCCGATGGAAAGCATCGTCAGACATGTCAGGGTGAAGGTCACGCGACGCACGTGATGGCACTCCTCCCGTCCTGATACCAGCCTGCTGCAGTTCTCCTGACTGCCACGTGACCACGCGAACTGAGTAGCGTGTGGCCGACGCCTGCGACCGGAGAACTTCTGGTCAGGTGCTGAACAGCATTGCGGACCGAACCTACGAAGGTGGCTCTTCCATCCCTCCGCGTGCGAGCCTGGCCGCTGATTCGCTTCACCCTCGCGTGGGCGTTCGCCCTGGCTCTGCTCGGCGTCGGGCTTCCGAAGGCGGTGAATGTCTCCTGGCACGGAGTCGTGCCGGTGCTGGCTTCTCTGCACGCCTCGGAGCTGATCGGTCTCACGCTGGTGTGGGGGTTGGGGCTGTGGGTGCACACGTTCGTGCTCACCGCTGCGGCTCCGAGCCTGACCCATCGACGCGCACTCACCCTGAACGTCACGGGCAGCGCCGTCTCCAACGTCGTCCCTCTCGGCGGCGCCGCAGGCGTCGCTCTCAATCACCAGATGATGAGGTCCTGGGGCGTGAGTGGACGTTCGTTCGCCGGTTTCACCTTCCTCACGAACCTATGGGACGTCCTGGCGAAGTTGGCGTTGCCGGTCGTCGGGCTCGTGGTGCTCGACAACGCTGGTGAGCCCGCGACGTTCCGGATCCGGCTTGCGGCGCTGCTGGGTCTGTCGGCCTTTGTGGTCGTGCTGATGCTGGGGAGCACCATGCTTCTGAGCCCAAGGCTGAGCGTGGTTCTCGGCGGGGCAGTGGAGCAGCTGATCAACGCCACTCTTGCGCTCTTACGGGTGCGCCGGCGGATCGCGATCGTCGAACAGCTGCTCGCCGTCCGCGACGACTGCGCCGAGCTGGTGGCACGTGGATGGTTGCGCATGACGCTGGGCATGGTGGCCTACCTCGCGCTACAGGGGGTGCTGTTGTGGTGGTGTCTGGACCTGTCAGGGGCCGGCGCGACCGTGCCTGAGGTGCTCGCAGGCTTCGCCGTAGAACGCCTGCTCACCGTGCTGCCGATCACGCCCGGCGGTCTCGGTGTCGCCGACGTCGGCCTGGCCGGCGTTCTGCTCGCCTTGGGCGGCGACCCGACGGGGGTGGCCGCAGGCGTGGTGCTGTATCGCGTCTTTGTGTTCGCGGTTGAGATTCCGGTCGGCGGCGGCACCCTCGGCTTGTGGCTTCTTGGGCGGCGGCGCGCTGTGCGGCGAGGGCGGCCGCATGACGCTCGCTCATGTGGGGACGATGGTCCTCGTCGGATCGCCCACGTGACCGATGTCTTCCTGCCGCGGCTGGGAGGCATCGAGACTCATGTCAACGATCTCGTTCGTCACCAGCGCGCGCGTGGCCTCGACGCGGTCGTCTTGACCCCGACCCGCGGTGAAGGACCGGAGCCCGACTGGATCCAGCGCATCAGCATCCTCGAAGCTCGAAAGCTCGTCGCCGACTTCGACGTCGTTCACGTCCATCTCTCGATGTTCTCGACGTTCGGCCTCGGGGTGGCCCGTGCCGCGATGAGTCAGGGCGTGCCCGTGCTGTTGACCGTGCACTCCATGTGGGCCGGCCTCGGGGGCATCATCCGACTCGCTGCACACGCGGCGCTGCGCCGGTGGCCAGTTGCCTGGTCCGCGGTATCGCATGCAGCCGCCGAGACGTTCCGGCGCTCGCTGGGCGGCATCGACGTAGCGGTCCTCCCGAACGCTCTCGATGTCTCTGATTGGAGGCCTGCCACTCGGGCGCGCGACCGCGACGATGGGGCGTTCACGATCGTCAGCGTCATGCGGTTGACGCCGCGGAAGCGACCTCTCCAGCTGTTGCGCATCTTCCGGAACGCGTGTGCGCTCGTCCCGGAACGAGATGTGCGACTCGTGATCGTGGGCTCCGGTCCTCTTGCGCGTCGCCTCGCGCGCCGCGTCGAGTGGTACGGCCTCACCGAACGCATACGCCTGACGGGACGAATCCCTCGCGACGTCGTGCTCTCCGAGCTCTCGGCCGCCGATCTGTATGTCGCACCCGCGGCGAAGGAGTCGTTCGGCATCGCCGCGCTCGAGGCGCGCTGCAGCGGCGTGCCCGTGATCGCGAGCCGCCGTAGCGGCGTCGGCGAGTTCATCCGCGACCGCGTCGACGGCCTTCTGGTCGATGGCGACGGCGAGATGGCGGTGGCGATCGCAGAGCTCATCACCGACGCGCAGCTGCGTGGCCGGATCAGTGCCCACAACCGCCGCGTACGACCACCGTTCGACTGGCCCACCGTGCTCGACCAGACCACCGAGCTCTACCGCGTCGCAGGCGAGCGCGTCATCGTTCCGCCGACTCCTGTTGCGGGACTGGCGCTCGCCTGATGGCGACGGTGGTCTCCTTTCACGCCCATCCCGACGACGAGTCGCTGCTGACCGGCGGCTACCTGGCGGCGCGGGCCGCCGTCGGCGATCGGATCGTGCTGGTCGTCGCCACCGACGGCGGCGCCGGACTGGCGAGTCCAGACTTCCATGACCTCGGCGATGCCCGCGTTGGTGAGCTGGACGACGCCGCGCGCTGCCTCGGCATCACGCGGGTCGTGCGCCTGGGCTACGCCGACTCCGGCATGGCCCGCTCCCCCAGCGCGCGTGGGGGTCGCTTCATCGACGCTGAGCCCGAGCACGCGGCCCGACGCCTGGCCGCCATCCTCGATGAAGAGCGAGCAGACGTGTTGACCGGTTATGACGCCCGCGGAGGATACGGACACCCTGACCACATCCAGGTGCACCGCGTTGCACGGCTCGCCCAAGCCCGCGCCCACAGGCGTCCGCAACTACTCGAGGCGACACGCGACCGCACGATGCTCGTGCGTGCGATCCGCCTGATGCGTCCTCTCGCCGGACTGCTTCCCGGGATCACGCTTCCCGACACCGACATCTACGCGGCGCCCTCGGAGATCACCCAGCGCGTCGACGTGCGACCGTTCCTTCCCGCCAAGCGTGCGGCACTGGCAGCACATGCCTCCCAGGCGACCGGCGGCGTACGCACCATCGGCGTGCTGCTGCGGCTCCCACGGTGGCTCGCGCGCCGTCTCCTGGGCGTGGAGTGCTTCATCGAGGTGCCCTGAAAGAACTGCCCTGGTCCGGTCGGTGCGAAAGCACCGGCCGGACCAGGGCGATGTGGTGAGGCGCCGGGGATGGCTCAGAACCGGTGCTGGGCCAGGTCGGTGAGGAGGACGGTGAGCTGCTTCTCCTGTTCGGTGCTCGACGCCGGCTGGATGCTGCTGTGGTCGATCGCGTAGGTCTTGAGCACGGCGTCCATCTGGCCGTCCAGAAGCGTCCACGTCTTCTTGTTGACGGCCTGGAGCGAGGTCGAGTCGGCATCCCAGACATCGCGCATCTTCTGCACCGTGGCGTGCGATGAGGTGGTGTCTCCGGACTTGTCCTGGGCAACCGCCTGGCGGGCGAGGGCCTGGTACTTCGCGACGGCGGCCTTGGTCTGGGCGGCGGTGAAGGCCGGCTTCGGACAGGCCGGCATGGTCTCGCTGGCGCCGGTCGGGTCACAGGTGGCGTGCGGTTGGTTGTGACCCCAGATCATCACCCCACCCGCGACGATGGCGACGATGACGAAGCCGACCAGGCCAAGGCGCTCGCGGCGCGGATTGGTGGTGACGGTCGGCTCGTGCGTGGCCTCGTAGGTCTCGACGACATCGGTGCGGCTGATCGTCAGGTAGACGACGGTGGCCGCGATCGCGCCGAGGAAGATCAACGATGTGACCAGGGTCCCCAGTCCGAGGCCGACCGGTTCGCCGGCGTTCGCCGCGACCTTCGGCGAGGCGAGCCAGTCACCGATGTTCGCGCCGAGCGGACGGGTGAGGATGTAGGACAGCCAGAAGGAGAGCACGGGATTGGCGCCGAACCTCCAGAGCAGGCCGATCGAGGCGATCAACGCCAGCGGCAGGAACACCGACTGCGCGGGCGCCCAGTTCGTGAGCTCGAGGGTCCAGTCACCCGTGGCCGTACCGAGAGCGAAGGTGACCAGGACCGTCAGCCAGTAGAAGGCCTCGCGAGGCGTGGTGTTGATGCTGTGGATCGACAGTGACCTCTCCCGGACGTACCAGATGCCGAACACGAGTGCCAGCAGGGCGGCGAAGACGGTGCTGCTGATCCACAGGGGAATGCCGATCTGGTCGGTGCCCATGTCGGTGTACAGCGTGCCCGCGACACTGACGACCACCACGGTCAACCAGTAGGGCAACGGGACGTAGCGCCTCGTTCGCATCTGCCACGTGAGCACTGCGACGAAGATGGCCGTGAACAGCAGCATCGTGTTCGTCAGGCCGAAGCCGAGGGTCTCGTTGATGTAGTCCGCGAAGCTCTCACCGACGGTCGTGCACAGGATCTTGATGATCCAGAACCAGATCGTGACCTCGGGGACCTTGTTGAGCATCGTGCGGCCGGTGGCAGCGCCGCGGGTCGTCGTCATCTCAGCCATGGCCCCATGGTCGGGGGACGAAGCGGGTAACTACCTGACTGTCGCCACGGACGTGGACGTGCCAAGGCGGTACCCGTGGCGGCGCACGGTGCTGACGACGCGTCATCTTCAGCGTGCCGAAAGGGCGCGGGCCGCGGGATCGGCGTGTCGTCGGTCGGGTTCACGCGCCCCGGGAGGACTTGGTGTCTGTTCATGCAGGATCTCGTGGTCAGCCTGGGTCTGATCTTGTTCCTCCTCGGCCTCCTGACCGGCCTTGCGGTGCCCGCGTTCAAGAATCCACGGATGGGCATCGCCAGCCACCTGGAGGGCGTGACCAACGGCCCCGCGACAGTCGCCCTGCTCGCCTACGGTGCCTACGCGAACTGGCTCGCCACGCAACTCGGCGCGCTCTGGGGCGCCGGCCGCCGGTTCGCCCCCGGCGCGACCGGCAGCCACCAGGCGACCCGAGCGAAGGAGTTGGCGGTGGACGCGCTGCTCGTCACCCTCGCGCCCGCGATGATCGCGGGAACGGTCCTCCTGCTCGTGGGGGTCTTGCGCTGAAAGCGCGTGGCCCGCCGCTGTACGCGCGTCATCGGTCGAGGTGCCATGGCGGGAAATGCGAAGTGGCCCTGACCGAGTTTCCCCTGGTCAGGGCCACCATTCAACGCGTGCGCGAGGGGGGACTTGAACCCCCACCCACTATACGTGGACTAGCACCTCAAGCTAGCGCGTCTGCCTATTCCGCCACCCGCGCGTTGACAGGAAGAACGTTAGCAGTGGGGCGCCCGGGACACGAATCGGGGTCGTCAGCAGGCCGTACGGAAACTGACGGCGTCCATGTCGTGGAGCCGGTGGGCGGCCAGCGCGCGCTCGGCGACGGTGGCGGCGGGGTCCATCGCCAGGCGACGCAGCGCCTCGCGGCGGTGTGCCCGGCGAGTGGGGTCCTGGAGCTTCGCGTACCGCACGACCGGGCGACCCATCGTCCAGGCGAACTGCTGGACGGAGGCGACGCGCCACTGCTCGCTCAGCGTGGCCTGCGGGATGATCCTGTCCGTCATCGTGGTCATGCCCGACTAACGGACGCCCCAGGCCCGGGGCTACGGCACCGAACGCGAGCACCGGGAACGCGTCTAGTCCACCGGAACCCGCGATACTTCACCCCGTGACCTTCTCCATCGCATTCGTGACCGGCGCGACGCCGGACAAGTGGGCCCGCACCTGGCGCGACCGGGAGAAGGAGCGCCTCGAGGTCGTCCCCGTCAGCGAGGACGAGCAGCTGGACGGCCTACGCTCCGGCGCGCACTCGATGGCGCTTGTCCGGCTGCCGATCGACCGCGACGGCCTGCACTGCATACCGTTGTACGAGGAGCAGCAGGTCGTGGTCGTCGGCAAGGAGCACTACCTCTCCCTGGCCACCGAGGTCACGCTCGCCGAGCTCGCCGAGGAGCAGCTGGTCCTCCCCCACGCCTCCGGCTGGACCCCGAGCGTCCAGCAGCTCGAGTGGCCGGCGATGAGCGAGAAGGACGCCATCGAGGTGGCCGCCTCGGGTGGCGGCGTGGTGATCGTGCCCGCGTCGATCGCACGCCTCTTCCACCGCAAGGACGTGGTGGCCGTCCCGGTACCGGAGCTCGAGCCCACCAAGGTCGGCATCGCCTGGAGGATCGACGACGAGGACCCGCGGGTGCAGACCTTCATCGGCATCGTCCGCGGCCGGACCGCCCGCAGCTCGCGCGGCTGACCCGGCTTAGCGCTGACGGGAGCGGGTACGGGCAGAGCACCTACTGAAGGGAGCCCCCGTGCCCGAACTGCCCAACCTGCCAGCCGCCGCCCGCCAGGTGACGGGTCTCGCCCGCAAGGGCGCGCACGCCGCCACCACGCTGTTTGGTGCGAGCTTCCACCCCGTTCGCACCGTGCGCAGCGTGACGCGGATGGACGACGAGCCGGCACCGCCGCCCACCGACGCGAAGATCGCGCGGCCTAGCGAGCCCGAGGCCGACCGGGGCCAGAGCAGCCCTGCCACGGACAGCCCGGCCAGGGACAGCCGCACCGACGCCGATGGGACCGAGGCCACCGCGGCGACCCGCGAGCCGCAGAGCGCGGCCGAGGCGGTCGAGGCCTTCGAGGTCGAGACGCCGCCGGACCTCCCCGTCGTGCCGACCGGACCCGCACCCCACATGCCGCAGGACATCGCCGACGAGATCGAGCGCGAGTACGGCGACGAGCTGCCCGGCTTCAGGAACGGGGACGAGCCTCCCGGGACACATTGATCTCCAGCCACTCGGCGAGCGCATGAGCGCTGAGGTCGACGAGGGTGGGCCAGTCCAAGGCCCCCTCGTCGGCCTTGTCCGAGACGTGCTTGACGAGGCGTACGGGAACGCCGGCCTGACGACAGGCCCACGCGATCGCGTAGCCCTCCATGTCGACCAGGTCGGCCTGCGCCGCGAGCCGGGCGCGCACGAGGGGGTCGGAGACGAAGAGATCGCCGGTCGCCAGCCGTACAGGCGACACACCGGCCCCGGCGCCCGGCAGATCGAGCCAGTCGTGCGGCTCGTACCCGAAGGTGCGCAGCGCCGCAGCGGACAGGTCGTGGTTCCAGACCGCGGTGACCTCGTGCAGGCCCTCGAGGTGGTCGTGCAGCGCGCCGGCCGAGCCGACGTTGACGACCTCGGTGACCGCGGGGTCCTCGGCCAGCGCCCGCGCGACGGCGGTCGCTGCGAAGACCTTGCCCACGCCGGTGATCAGGACCTTCATCCGGTCCGGGACGTGGGCCGCCTCCTCGGGCGTCGCGCTGACAACGAGAACCGTCACGACGCCCGAGGGTAGCCGCTCCGCGGCTGTCGCCCTCGCTCGCGGCAGCGCCAGAGCTCGTCCCTCGCTCGCGCCGCCACTCGCTCAGTTATCTAGGCCACTACTTGAGCTCGGCGGACGACAGCCCCAGCACGCGGCGAGCCACGATGAGCTGCTGGATCTGCTGGGTGCCCTCGAAGATGTCGAGGATCTTGGAGTCGCGCGACCACTTCTCGAGCAACTCGTTCTCCTCGTAGCCCACCGTCGAGCACAGCTCCACGCACGAGAGCGTGATGTCGGAGCCGACGCGTCCCGCCTTGGCCTTCGACATCGAGGCCTCGAGCGAGTTGGGCTTGCGGTTGTCGGCCATCCAGGCGGCCTGGAGCATCAGCAGGTACGCGCCCTCCCAGTCCGACTCCATCTGGAGCAGCTTGGCGGCCGCGGCGTGCTGGAGGTGGGCCGGGCGGTCGTAGTCCACGACGACACCGGCCTTCGCCAGCAGGTCGCGGGTCAGGTCGAGCGAGGCCCGGGCGCATCCGACGGCCATCGACGCCACCAGCGGACGGGTGTTGTCGAAGGTCGCCATCGCACCGGCGAAGCCCTCCTTGGTGTTGATCTCCGGGTTCCCGAGGAGGTTCTCGGCCGGGACCCGCGCGTCGGTGAAGGTGATCACCGCGGTGTCGGAGGCGCGGATGCCGAGCTTGTGCTCGAGCCGCTCCACCTTCACGCCCGGCGTCGACTTCGGCACCAGGAAGGACTTGATCGCCGCCCGACCGGCGGACTTGTCGAGGGTGGCCCACACGACGATCGAGTCGGAGCGCTCACCGGAGGTGACGAAGATCTTCTCGCCGTTGAGCACGTACGCGTCCCCGTCGAGCACCGCGGTGGTCGACACCTGCGCGGAATCGGAGCCGAAGGACGGCTCGGTGATCGCCATCGAGGCCCAGGTGCCCTCGAAGCGCTTGAGCTGCTCGTCGTTGGCGACCGAGGCGATCGCCGAGTTGCCCAGGCCCTGGCGCGGCATCGACAGCAGGAGGCCGGTGTCGCCCCAGCACATCTCGGCCACCGTCATGACCGAGGCCATGTTGGAGCCGTTCTTGTTGCCGGTGTTGCCGTCGTCCGTACGACGAACGCCGGCGGCGCCGGCGCCCTCGCTCGTGCCCGACTCGTTGAGCCCGTCGGCCATGGCCGCGAGCATGTCGAGCTCCTTGGGGTACGCGTGCTCGGCCCGGTCGTACTTTCGCGAGATCGGCCGCAGCATGTTCATCGCGACCTGGTGGACCTGGTCGCGCAGCGGGCGGAACTTCTTGGGGTCATCCAGGTTGATGGCCATCAGACCAGCACCGTTCCTTCCATGACGCCGACCGCGCGGAGGTCGCGGTACCAGCGCTCGACGGGGTGTTCCTTGACGAAGCCGTGGCCGCCGAGCAGCTGCACGCCGTCGTTGCCGATCCTCATGCCCTTGTCGGCACAGATCTTGCGGGCCAGCGCGATCTCACGGGTGGCGTCCTTGCCGCGCGCGACGCGCGAGGCGGCCTTGTAGGTGATCAGGCGCATCGCCTGGAGCTCGATCGCCATGTCGGCGACCATGAACGCCACCGACTGGCGGTGGGCGATCGGCTCACCGAACGCCTGCCGCTCCTTGACGTACGGGGTCACGTAGTCGAGCACAGCCTGGGCGGTGCCGATGGCCAGCGCGCACCAGGCGAGCCGGGAGAGCCGCACGCACTCGGTGTAGGTGGAGCCGTCGGTGTCCCCGAGGATCGCGTCGGCCGGGACGCGCACGTCCTCGAGGCGCAGCGTGGTCAGGCCGGCGGCCCGCACGCCCATCGCCGGGTCGCCCTCGATGGTCAGGCCGGGCGTCGAGGACTCGACCAGGAACAGGACGGGCTTGCCCTCGAGCGAGGCGCCGACGATGAAGAGCTCGGCGTCGGCACCGCGGGCGACCAGGGCCTTCGTGCCGTTGAGGACGATCTCGTCGCCCGTACGGACGCCGGTCGTGGCCGGGGTGAGGACGTCGAAGAGAACGGCCGGCTCGGCCAGTGCGAGCGCCGCGGCGGGCACACCGGCGTCGGTCGGCTCGGTGAAGGCCGGGAGGTAGGTCTGCTGCTGCTCATCGGTCCCCCACAGGCCGATGGCGGTCGCTACGGCGCCGGGCGAGAGCACCGCGACGGCCAGGCCCATGTCGCCGTGCGCGAGCGCCTCGGCGACCAACGTGCCGGCGATGGCGGAGCGGCTCTCGGCGATGCCGCCGAGCTCGTCGGGGACGCCCAGGATCGGGATGCCGATCTCGAGGCTCGCGGCAAGGACCTCCTGCGGCGCGGCGCAGGCCTCGTTGGCCTCCGCGGCGGCGGGTCGCAGCGCCTCGTCGGCGTACTCGCTGACCACGTCCACAAGCATCTGCTCGTCCTCGGTCGGGGTCAGGTCGAAGACGCCGTCGCTCGAGGCACCCGGGGCGCGCTTGCCCTGCTTGCCCTTGCTGCCGGTCTTCTTGAACTGGCGGCCGGCAGCGGCCACCACCTTGAAGCCGTTGCTCGTCGTGGTGAAGACCGCCTGCTCGGTCTGCTTGCGCAGTCCGATCCGGTCGAGCAGGTCGCTTTGGGCGAACCTGCTCAACCCGGCGATGAGATACCCCATGGGGTCGCGACTCTCAGCGGACGGGATGCCGTGCCGGCCGCCGCCCTTGAGGTTGTTGATGAGGGACATGGTGTCAATGTAACTGCGAGTTACAATAACGTCTACACAAGTTGCGGTGCGGCAGGTCACAGCGCCGGGGGCCGGTACGCTGCCCCCTGTGAGCGAGAGCAGTCCCGAGCAGGTCCACGCCCCGTACGGCCCCCTTCCCGAGGGCGGCACCGTCCGCCCGATGACGCGTTGGGGCACGCCGGTGATGCACCGCCCGCAGGCGAAGGTCGAGGCCTTCGACGAGGCGCTGCGTGCGCTGGCCGCCGACATGGTCGCCACGATGTACGCCGCGGACGGCGTCGGCCTGGCGGCCTGCCAGATCGGCGAGGACGTCGCGATGTTCGTCTTCGACTGCCCCGACGCGTCCGGCGAGCGCACCGTCGGCATCGTGTGCAACCCCGTGCTGACCCTGCCGGAGGCCGACAAGCGGGTGCTCGACGAGGACCAGGAGGGCTGCCTGTCCTTCCCCGGCGCCTTCGTCGACCTGGCCCGGCCCGACTGGGCCGCGGTCGACGGCGTCGGCCTCGACGGCGAGCCGGTGCACTTCGAGGGGGACGGCCTGCTGGCACGCTGTCTTCAGCACGAGACCGACCACACCGTCGGCACCGTCTTCGGGGATCGACTCGCCGACAAGTCGCGCAAGAAGCTGCAGAAGCAGCACGACAAGCTGCGCCGGGAGTACCCGCCGGAGTGGCCGGCCGAGTCGCTCTGAGCGCCGACCACGCCGATGGCTGAGCTGATCGAGATCACGTCGGCCGACGACCCGCGGCTCTCCGACTATCGCGACCTGCGCGACGTCGAGCTGCGAAAGTCGGTCGAGGCCACCGAGGGCCTCTTCCTCGCCGAGGGCGAGAAGGTCGTACGACGGGCCGCCGCCGGTCGCTTCACCGCGCGCTCGTTCCTCCTGGCGCCACGATGGGTCGACGGGCTCAAGGACGTCCTCGACGCCTCAGAGTCACCCTGCTACGTGCTCTCCGAGCAGCTGATCGAGGAGGTCACCGGCTTCCACGTGCACCGCGGCGCTCTCGCCTCGATGGAGCGCCGGCCGCTGCGGACGGTCGGCGACGTCCTGCAGGGCGCGCGGTCCGTGCTCGTCCTCGAGGACCTGATGGACCACGCCAACGTGGGCAGCATCTTCCGCAACGGCGCAGCGCTCGGCTTCGACGCCGTCCTGCTCGCGCCACGATGCGCCGATCCGCTCTATCGCCGCGCGATCAAGGTCTCCATGGGGACGGTCTTCGCGGTCCCGTGGACCCGGATCACGGACTGGTACGACGCGCTGCCGCAGCTCTCCGCGGCCGGCTTCACCACCGTCGCCCTCACCCTCGCCGACGACTCGGTGCCGATCGAGGAGGCCGTCGCCGGTCTGGGCAAGGTCGCCCTCGTCCTCGGCTCCGAGGGGCACGGCCTCTCCCCCCGCTGGGAGAAGGCCGCCGACCGCCGCGCCATCATCCCGATGTCCGCCGGGGTCGACTCCCTCAACGTCGCCGCGGCCACCGCCGTCGCCTGCTACGTCACCGCCCGCCGCTGATCAGAACCTGTCCGGGTGCGCGACCCGGACGACCTCGCCGATCACGATGATCGCCGGCGGCCGTACGGCCTCGGCCTCGAGCACCGAGGCCACGGTGCCGAGCGTGGCCAGCACGGTGCGCTCGGTCGGCATCGACCCGTCGCACACGACGGCCACCGGCGTCGACGCCTCGCGCCCGCCCTCGAGCAGCGCCGCGGCGATGGCCGGCGCGTTCTCGACGGCCATCATGAGCACGAGCGTCCCGCGCATCCGGGCGGCAGCTGCCCAGTCGGTCAACGACTCCGGGTGGCCCGGCGGCAGATGGCCGGAGATGACCGTGAACTCATGAGTGACCCCGCGGTGCGTGACCGGGATGCCGGCCAGGCCGGGCACCGTGACGGGCGAGGTCAGCCCGGGGATGACGGTGACCGGGACACCCGCCTCACGGCACGCGATGATCTCCTCGTAGCCACGGCCGAAGACGAAGTTGTCGCCGCCCTTGAAGCGCGCGACCCGCTTGCCCTCGAGCGCCTTCTCGACGATGACCTGGTTGATGAACTCCTGGCTGGCCGACCGTCCGCGCGGGAGCTTGGCGACGTCGATGACCTCGACGTCGGCCGGCAGCTCGGCGAGCAGCTCGCGGGGGGCGAGCCGGTCCGCGACGACGACCTCGGCCTCCATCAGCGCCTTGCGACCCGCGACCGTGATCAGCTCGGGGTTGCCCGGGCCACCGCCGACGAGGGTCACGCCGGGGTTCGGGACCCGGGTGGCGCGGGCGGCGATCCGGCCCTCGCGCATGCCCTCGACGACCGCGTCGCGCAGGGCGGCGGAGCGCAGCGGCTCGCGGTTGCTCAGCACCGCGACGGTGACACCGTCGTGGCGGCCGACCGCGGGGGTCCAGGCCGACGCGTGGGTGGCGTCGTCGGAGCGTACGCAGAAGATCCGGCGCTCCTCGGCGGCGACGACGACAGCCTCGTTGACGGCCGCGGAGTCGGTGGCCGCCATCGCATACCAGGCGCCGTCGAGATCACCGGGCTCGAACACGCGCTGCTCCCAGGTGATCTCCGCGCCGAGACCCTCGATCGCAGGGGTGACGTCCGGCGCCACCACGAGGACCCGGGCACCGGCCGCGATCAATGTGGGGATGCGGCGCTGGGCGACCTGACCGCCTCCGACGACGACCACACGCCGTCCATGCAGCATCAGTCCGACCGGGTACGGCATGAGGTTCTCATCCACGGGGCACATTCTCGCGTGCCGCGTCACCGGGCCGATGACGCGGTTCCGAGGGACGGACTACGTTCGGAGGCGACACCCGATCCGGCGCCCGTCCCCGGCCCTACCCCAGGAGGAACAGATGTCGCTCGACCGCCCGGTCACCCCGGACCCGTACCCGCTGCTCCCGGCCGCCGCGAGCTTCACCGTCACCAGCGCGGACGTCACCGACGGCCAGCCGCTGAAGGACGATCAGGTCGCGGAGTTCGGGAACACCTCGCCGCAGCTCGCCTGGGAGGCGGTCGAGGGTGCGCAGAGCTACACCGTGACCTGCTTCGACCCGGACGCGCCGACGCCCAGCGGCTTCTGGCACTGGGTCCTGGTCGACCTGCCCGCCGAGGTGACCTCCCTGGAGACGGGTGCCGGGGCAGTCGGCGCCGACCTGCCCGGCGATGCGTTCATGTGCCGCAACGACATGGGTGAGAAGGGCTTCCTCGGCGCCGCTCCCCCGTCCGGCGACCAGGTGCACCGATACTTCTTCGTCGTCCATGCCGTCACCGAGCCCGCGCTCGGTGTCGACAGCGACGCCACCCCGGCCGTGGTCAGCTTCAACCTGGCCTTCAAGACCGCCGCGCGCGCGATCATCCACGGCACCTACCGTCACTGACCCGGGCACTGAACCGGGCACTGAACCCGGCACTGACCCGGGCCACACCCCGGCGAGTGGGGTCGCCGGGGCCGCGTCGCGCCCTACGCTGAGCCAATGCAGACCTGGCGCGAGCACGCGGTGGCACAGCCCACCACGCTCGATCGCTACCGGCTGCTGCTCGTCATCGTCGCCGTCGGCGTCCTGATCGGAGCGGGCGCACATGCCTCCCCCGATGACCTGCCCGGCGTCTTCTCCCTGGTGCTGATCGTGGCGGCCCCGGTCGCGGGCCGCCTGGTCGCGCCCCGCGTTCCCGGTGTCTACTCGGTGCTGTCAGGTGTCGCACTCGCAGACGCCGCAGCGCGGGACGCGACCGCCGATCCGACGCTGCTCCTGCTGTGGTCGATGGTCGTGATCGCCGCGCACGCGCTCTTCCTGCGGCCCATCCGCGCCGGTCTGGCCTCCGCGGCGACCGCGATCATCGCCGGCTCCCTGCTCCTGATCACCGAGTTCCGCATCGATCTCGGGGTGCGCCCCGTGGGCCAGATGCTCATCGGGCTCGCGCTCTACCTCGTCACGCTCTCGGTGCTCGCGCTGCCGGTCGGGCTGCTGACCCGCGGCTGGGCCGACCGTGGCGCGGTGGTGCGGCGCAACCTGGGCTGGCTGGCGCGGGGCGCGACCTACGCCGGCATCGCCGTCGGCCTGCTCGCCTTCACCCACGCTGAGGCACACACCGTCCCGACCACGGTCGCGGCGCTGCTCCCGATCCTGGCCGGCGCCGCGTGCTGGCAGACCCTGCGGATGGTGACGCTGCGACGCGCCTCACGGGCGCTGACCGAGGCGGCGGTCACCACGCCGTGGCCCTCCGGCGCCGTGCTCGAGACCCTCGTCGGCCTGGTCGGAGCGCACGTACGGTCCTCCCGGGTCGCGATCCTGGACGCGCCGACCGACGGGAGCCTATGGGCGCCGCTCGACCACGAGCGGTACCTCGTCGTCGAGCGGCTGGCCGGCGACTTCGGGTTCACCCGCAGCGACGCCCACCTCATCGCCGGGCTCGCCTCGATGGCGCGCGGCTCGCTCGTGTACGCGGACCGCGAGCGTCAGCTGCGACACCAGGCGCTGACCGACCCGCTCACCGGCCTGTGGAGCTACCAGCACTGGCTCGAGATGCTGCTCACCGCCACCTCCGGCGGCGCCGACGAGGCCCACCAGGTCGGGCTCGTCTTCCTCGACTGCGACGGCTTCAAGCAGATCAACAACCGGTACGGCCACCTCGAGGCCGATCTGATCCTCGCCACCATCGGCGACCGGCTGCGCGCGCTCGGTGCGGAGATCGGCTGGTGCTTCGCCCGATTCGGCGGTGACGAGTTCACCGGCTGGATGCGCGCGGAGGGCGACGCGGCCGCCTTCGAGAAGCGCTGCGAGGAGCTCGCCGACGTACTCGCGGAGCCGATCACTGTCGGGCAGCACAGCGTCACGGTCACCGCGAGCATCGGGCGGGCGCTCGCGCGCCGTCCGGGCGCCGGGGTCGCGCGCGACACCGTGGAGGACCTGGTCGAGAGCGCCGAGATCGACATGCGCCGGCGCAAGCTGCGCAAGCCCGGCGCGATCCTGACCCAGCACTCCGACCGCGACGTCGTGCAGCGGATGCTCGCCGCCGGGGAGATCGCGGTCGCCTACCAGCCACTGATCACGCTGGCCGACCGCGAGGTCTGGGGGTGCGAGGCGCTGCTGCGCGGCCATACCGCCTCCCTCGGCCTGATCCCGCCGCCGGTCCTGGTCGAGTCCGCCTCGCAGGCTCGCCTCCTCGACGCGGTGACGGGTGAGGTGATGCAGCAGGCGATCACCGTCGCCGAGCAGGCCCGTACGGTCTGCGGGCGCCCCATCACGCTCACCCTCAACCTGGAGGTCGAGCAGTTCCACGACGCCAGCGAGCTGCTCGACCGGCTCGTCGCACGCGTCGACGCCACCGGCGTCCCGGTCCTGCTCGAGCTCGCCGAGCGCGAGCCGATGCCGTGGACGCGCGAGCGCGACCGGCTCGCCGACGAGCTCGCCACGCACGGCATCGGGGTCGGCCTGGACGACCTCGGCTCCGGGGAGTCCCGCCTGACGTTGATCGGCGCCCGGCACTGGGACCTGGTCAAGCTGGATCGCGACCTGCTGCTGGAGAACCATCGCGGCCAGGGCCCGATCGTGCTGCGTCACCTGATGGGCATCCTCGACGTGTACCAGCTCGGCAACACGCTCCTCGAGGGCATCGAGACCGCCGAGCAGGAGCAGATCGCGCGTGACCTGGGCGTTCGCTACGGCCAGGGCAACGGGTACGGCGCGGCGATGGGCGGCGCCGACCTGCTCGCCCTGCTGGGCCGTGGCGCGCTGCGGCGACCTGCTGCGGCTAGCATGCGGAGCAAATGAGCACCGGTCGCCGCATCGCCTACGTCCTGCCCGTCTTCGACGAGGCCCGTGGCCTGGCGACCTTCCACCAGGCGCTGGTGGCCGCCGCTGCCCAGCGCCCCGACCTGACCTTCGAGTTCGTCTACGTCGACGACGGCTCGCGCGACTCCTCGCTCGAGCAGCTCCTCGCGATGCGGGAGTCGGATCCGCGCGTCACGGTGCTGGCGCTGGCGCGCAACTTCGGCCACCAGGTCGCCGTCACCGCCGGCCTCGACGCCGCCCACGCCAGCGGCGCGGACGCCGTCATCGTGATGGACACCGACCTCCAGGACCCGCCGCCGGTCAGCCTCGAGCTCATCGCGCGCTGGGAGGCCGGCGTCGACGTGGTGTACGCCCAGCGCCGGACCCGCCAGGACACCCGGTTCAAGCGTGGCACGGCGGCCGGCTTCTACTGGGTGCTCGACAAGATGGCCGAGACGGAGATCCCGCGCAATGTCGGGGACTTCCGGCTGATGGACCGGCGCGTGCTCAACGAGGTCGTCAAGTACCGCGAGCACAACCGCTTCCTGCGCGGGATCGTCGCCCAGGTCGGCTACCGGCAGGAGGCCCATCTCTTCGATCGCGACGACCGCTTCGCCGGTGAGTCGCACTACCCGTTGAAGAAGATGCTGAAGCTCGCGGCCGACGGGATCATGGGCTTCTCCACCCGGCCGCTGCGCTTCATCAGCCACCTCGGCACGTTCATCTCCGGGCTGGCGGTGCTCGGCATCCTCTACGTCGTCGGCGTCCGGCTCTTCGACCCCGACGCCGCCGTCCCCGGCTGGGCCTTCCTCGCCGTCGCGATGTTCTTCCTCGGCGGCGTCCAGCTCATCGTGCTCGGAGTCATCGGCAGCTACGTCGGCCGGACGTACGTCGAGGTCCTCGACCGACCCCTCTACTCCGTGGCACTCGTCGCCCGCAGCGCGACCGATGGGTCTGTCACGCCGGAGTGATGGGTCGGTTCCGCTCGAGTGGTCGATCAGTACTCGGGCGGGCCGTCGCTGGCGCGCTTGAGCAACGTGGCGAAGTCGGTCGGGCTCTCGAACTCGTCCTCGACCAGGCGGCGCTGGGCCACGGCCGGTGCGGCGCCGGTCGCGCCGGTAGGGCTGCCGAGCAGGGCGGCGAGCTCGGCAGCGGCGCGCTCCACGCGCTTCTGCAGGTCACCCTCGGCGCCGGTGCCCGCCGCGGCGAAGTCCTCGGTGGCGGCGAAGACGCCGGTCGGGACCACGATCGCGTGCAGGTAGGCGAAGAGCGGACGCAGGGCGTGCTCGATGACCAGGCTGTGTCGGGCGGTGCCGGCGGTCGCCGCCGCGAGCACCGGCTTGCCGTCCAGGACACCGGTCTCGAGGACGTCGAAGAACGTCTTGAAGAGGCCGGAGTACGAGGCCGAGAAGACCGGCGTCACCGCGATGACGCCGTCGGCGCGGTGGACCGCGTCGATCGCCTTCTTCAACTCCGCCGACGGGAAGCCGGTGAGGAGGTTGTCGGTCAGCGCGTGCGCCAGGCCGCGCAGATCGATGTGCTCGACCTCGACCTCCACCCCGCGGGCGTTGACCGCCCGCGAGGCGGCGTCGGCCAGCATGTCGGCGAGGAGCCGGGTGCTCGACGGGACGCTGAGTCCCGCCGAGACCACGACGATCCGCTTGGTGCTCATCAGAGCGCTCCGTCCAGGATCTCGGCGACCTCGGGGTCGTCGAGGTCGCGGTCGGTGGTGCCGGTGGCGTCGTCACCGGCGCCGTAGAGGGCCGTGTCGGTCGGGCCGCCGGCCTTGGCCACCAGGGCGGCGTGGGTCGGCGCGTCCGGGACGCCCGGCTTGCGGAGCTTGGCGAACTCCTCGCGCAGGGTCGGCAGGATCTCGCCGTACAGGTCGAGCTGCTCGAGCACCGTCTTGAGGGGCAGGCCCGCGTGATCGATGAGGAAGAGCTGGCGCTGGTAGTCACCCACGTACTCGTGGAACTGCAGCGTCCTCTCGATCACCTGCTGCGGCGATCCGACGGTCAGCGGGGTCGCCTCCATGAAGTCCTCGAGCGAGGGGCCGTGTCCGTAGACCGGCGCGTTGTCGAAGTACGGCCGGAACTCGTTGATCGCGTCCTGGCTGTTCTTCCGCATGAAGAACTGCCCACCGAGGCCGACGATCGCCTGGTCGGCGGCGCCGTGCCCGTAGTGCTCGAAGCGCTGGCGGTAGAGGTTGATCATCTGCGCCGCGTGCGAGGACGGCCAGAAGATGTGGTTGTGGAAGAAGCCGTCGCCGTAATAGGCGGCCTGCTCCGCGATCTCAGGGCTGCGGATCGAGCCGTGCCATACGAACGGCGCGACGCCGTCCAGCGGACGCGGGGTCGAGGTGTAGCCCTGCAGCGGGGTGCGGAAGCGACCCTTCCAGTCCACGTTGGTCTCGGTCCACAGCTGGCGCAGCAGGGCGTAGTTCTCCACCGCGAGGTTGATGCCCTGGCGGATGTCCTTGCCGAACCACGGGTAGACCGGGCCGGTGTTTCCGCGCCCCATCATCAGGTCGACGCGACCGTCGAGAAGATGCTGGATCTTGGCGTAGTCCTCCGCGATCAGCACCGGGTCGGTGGTGGTGATCAGCGTGGTGGAGGTGCTGAGGATGATCTTCTCGGTCTGCGCGCCGATGTAGGCGAGCGTCGCCGTCGGGTTGGAGGCGATGAACGGCGGGTTGTGGTGCTCCCCGGTGGCGAAGACGTCGAGCCCGACCTCCTCGGCCTTCTTCGCGATCGCGACGGTCGCCTTGATCCGCTCGTGCTCCGTGGGGGTGATGCCCGTGGTGGGGTCGGTGGTGACATCACCGACGGTGAAGATGCCGAACTGCATGCCCATCGCTGTCTCCGTATCTAGGTGACGCTCACGTTAGTTGAATCGTGAACTATCCGCCAGAACCGACGGCGATGCCAGGCTATTCCCTACCTCCCGCAGACCCCCCGGTGAGCGGCGTGCGTTAGGCGGGCACGGCGACCACGACCGTGTTGCTCAGGTACCGGGTGCCGTCCCAGTCCGTGCACGTCACGAGGACGAGGCGCTCGGGGCCGTGCTGGGCGAAGAGCCGCTGCGCCTGGTCGGCGATGCTGCCCTTGGAGTACGTGCGCACCGAGCGGGCCCGGTAGCGCAGGCGCTCCCCGTTCGCGGTGCGGACGACGACCGAGGAACCGGCGCGCAGGGTGCCGAGCGGGTCGAGGGCGCCGTCGCCGTTGTGGACCGTGTGCCCGGCGACCAGCACCGCCCCGTGGCGCGATCCCGGCTCGGCCCCATCGGCCCACCAGCCGAGCTTCATCGGGTCGCTCGGCGGGATCAGGGTGCTGTCGGGGGCGTGCACCGGGAGGACCGGGGCGTCGACGTGCAGCGCCGGGATCCGGATCCGGGCCGGCGCACCGGGCACCGGGCGCGCCAGGTGCGGCGTGGCGCTCGTCCCGATCTCCGGACTGGGCGAGATGCTCCTCGACGGCGACGCCGACCGGTCCTGTTCGTGCTCCCGTCCGTGCAGGACCAGGCCGGCGATCACCGCGAGGGCCCCGGCCACCACGAGGCCCAGGCTGAGGATCAGCCTGCCGTGGCGACCGGGGGCCCGCTCAGACACGGCGCCGTGCCACCACTGCGCCCAGGGCGACCAGCACACCGCCACCGGCGATGAGTCCGATGCCCCACGGCGAGCTCACCGCCCGGGCGAGCGCGTTGCGTCGCTCCCCGGCGTCGATGGCCGTCGGCACACCCGCGGAAGGCGTGCCCACCCGTCCCGGCACCGGCGTGGCGGCGTCGGCGGACGAGCCGACGTCGGCAAGCGGACCCGCGATCGCGGCCGGTGCTGCGGCCGGCGTCGCGCCAGGCGTGCCGGGCGCGTCCGGACGGGGACCCGGTCCCACGATGGATGCCGGCGTGGCCTGCGGTGCAGCCGGGGCGGCATCGCACGGCTCGACCCAGAACACCTTCGTCTTGGTGTCGTTGCCCAGCGAGCGCGGCGTCGCGACGGTGAGGCGCACGTGATAGCCCTGCTTGGCCGGCGCGCCGCCGGAGAAGCTCAGCGTGTAGGCCTGGACGGCATCCAGGCCGGTCGCGGTGCCCGCACCGCTCGCGGCGTCCCCGCCCACCGGCACGCTCGTCGGGCCGTCGACGTTGATCGTCACGTCGCGGGTAGGGGCCTGCGGCGTGAACGAGACGGTCGAGACCACGTCCGAGCCACCATCGAAGCCGTACCACTGGACCTCGAACGAGCAGCCCGGGTGCGGGGTGTTGTTCGGGATCCGGTCGAGATCGCCGAGCGCGGCGATCTTCACGGTCCCGTTGTTTCCGGGCGGGTCTCCCCCGCCCCCGCGGACGCTCGACGCCGGGTTCGTGTTGCCCTGGCCCTTCCCTGCGGGCTTGCTGGGCTTGTCGTTCTTCTTGGCCGCCTGCGCGGTGGCCTTCGCGCTCTTCGCGGCCTGGGCCTTGGCCTTCCCCGGGGCCTTGTCCTGGGCCGCTGTAGCCTGCTGGCTCCGTACGACGGAGCCGTGCGGCGCAGGCGCAGCCGTCGGGTTCTGCCCGAGGTGACGCCCGTTGTTCCCGCCCGGTGCCGCGGTCGCGCTGCCGGCCCCGATCACTGCTGCAAGAAGGACGGATGCCGTTGCGAGGGTGCCTCGCGCGGGCCGTCCGAGTGCGGCTTCATTTCTCATCCTCAAGGTCGAAGCCGACCTCCCCGGGCGTGCAGTTGCCCGAAAGGATCTAACGCAAACGGGTGACGCCGATCACGTCCGCACGGAGGCAGTTGCTAGGTTCCGGATGTGGTCCTGATCAGCGCACACCGGTGCGGCGCCGGCGATGACCCTGCGAGCCAGAACGGGCTCCACGCCCTCGAGCACTCGCTGTCCTTGAGATCCGCCGCGGGTGGCGTCGACTACGTCGAGTTCGATGTGCGCCGCCTGACCGACGGCACCCTGGTCGTCACCCACGACGAGCCCGGCGACGGGGTGGAGCTGCTCCCGTACGCCAGCGTCCTCGAGCGCCTGGCCGGGCGGGCCGGCGCGCACATCGACCTCAAGGCCGAGGGCTACGAGATCGAGGCGACGGAGGGCGCGTTGCGCGTCATCCCCGCCGACCGGATCGTCGTGACCACCGGGTCGGTCATCGGCGCGCGCCGGCTGCGGGACTGGGCCGACCTGCACGGCCACCCGATCCGCGTCGGGCTGTCCACCGGCACCTCCCTGAGCGGGCTGCCGCCGCTGCGCGCGCTCGTCTCGCTGCGCCGCCAGCTCTTCCCGTGGCGGCGCTATGCCGCCGCACGCGCCGACGTGCTGTGCGCGCACCACGTCCTCGCCGCGATCACCCTGCGCCGTCTCGCGGCCCGTCGCGGACTCGACCTCCTCGTGTGGACCGTCGACGACACCCGGCTGCTGCGCTGGTGGCTGCGGCCCGGCCGGGCCTGGATGGTGACCACGAACCACCCCGCTCGGGCCCTCGACGTCCGGGCGCCTGAGAGGATGCCGTCGTGACCATCGACGTACTGGGTGCGCCCTACACCGCCGAGACGATCCCTCTCCCCGACGATCACGAGGGCCCGGTCGTCGCGACCCTCGTACGCCGCGCCGCGGACTCCCCGACGCGCAAGGCCGTGCTGCACGTGCACGGCTTCGCCGACTACTTCTTCCAGACCGAGTACGCCCAGTGGTGGACCGACCACGGCTACGACTTCTACGCCGTCGACCTGCCGAAGTACGGCCGCTCGATGCTGCCGCACCAGACCCCGAACTTCACCACCGACCTGCGCGACTACTACCCCGTTCTCGACGAGGTCTGGCAGCGGATCCGTGCCGACCACGACGCCGTCATCGTCACCGGCCACTCCACCGGTGGCCTGACCACGCCGCTGTGGGTCGACGACCGCCAGCCCGACGGCCTGGCCGGCATGTTCCTCAACTCGCCGTGGCTCGACATGCAGGGTCCCGCGGCCGTCCGGCTGCTCGGCACCCCCGTGATCAACCGGCTCGGCAAGCTGCAGCCCATGCGGGTCATCCCGCGCTCCGTCTCGGGCTTCTACACCCGCTCGTTGCACCGCGACCACGAGGGCGAGTGGGACTTCAACCTGGTCTGGAAGCCGGTCGAGTCCTTCACCGTGCACGCCGGCTGGCTGCGCGCGATCCGCGCCGGCCACGCCGCGGTGCATGCCGGCCTCGACGTGCGCGCCCCCGTGTTGGTGCTCTCCTCGGGCACCTCGGCCCACCCGGCGCCCGACGGGACCGTGGACGAGATCGTGCACGGCTCCGACATCGTCCTCGACGTCGCCCAGATCCGGCGCTGGTCGACCGCGATCGGCCCGCACGTCACGTACGCGGCCATCGAGGGCGCCAAGCACGACGTCGTGCTCTCGGCGCCCCCGGTGCGCGCGAAGGCGTACGAGGAGATCGGCCGCTGGCTGACGGCCTACGTGGAGGGCTGATCCGGCTCCGCCGGCGCGACCGGCGGGGCCACGGGCTGGGCGACAGCGGAGGCCTCGGCGATCGCCTGCTGGACGGCGGCGTCGGCCTCGCCACTGCTGCTGAGCTGGGCCTCCCCGGCACCCGGGCCCAGGTCGACGCGCTTGAAGTCACCGGCGGCCTTGCGAGGCACGCCGAGCGTCGCGTTGAGCGTCGACCCGAGACCCTCGATCGTCTTGGTGAACTCGCTGGGCAGGATCCAGAGCTTGTTGGCGTCGCCCTGGGCGATCTGCGGGAGCAGCTGGAGGTACTGGTAGGCCAGCAGCGACTGGTCCGGCTGCCCGTCGTGGATCGCCTGGAACACGGTCTGGATGGCCTGACCCTCACCCTGGGCACGCAGGATCGCGGCCTCACGGTCACCCTGCGCCGACAGGATCTGCGACTCGCGCGCACCCTCGGCGTTGAGGATGGCGGACTGCTTGTTGCCCTCTGCGGTGAGGATCGCGGACTGACGCTGACCCTCCGCGGTGAGGATGAGCGCGCGCTTGTCGCGGTCAGCGCGCATCTGCTTCTCCATCGCGTCCTTGATGGAGGCCGGCGGGTCGATGCTCTTCACCTCGACGCGCTTGACCTTGATGCCCCAGCGGCCGGTGGCCTCGTCGAGGACGGTCGCGAGCCCGCTGTTGATGCGCTCACGGCTGGTCAGCGTCTGCTCGAGGTCCATCCCGCCGGCGATGTTGCGCAGGGTGGTCATGGTGAGCTGCTCGACCGCGGTGATGTAGTTCGCGATCTCGTACGTCGCGGCGACCGGGTCGATGATCTGGAAGTAGATGACCGTGTCGATCGAGACGGTCAGGTTGTCCTCGGTGATGACCGGCTGCGGCGGGAAGGTGACGACCTGCTCGCGCAGGTCGGCCTTGTAGCGAAGGTTGTCGATGAACGGCACGATCACGTTGAGGCCGGGGTTGAGCGTCGCCTTGTACTTGCCGAACCGCTCGACGATCCCGGCACGTGCCTGCGGCACGATCTTGACCGTCTTGGCCAGCAGCACCATCGCAAACAGCACGATCAGTGCGAGCAGGATCAGGATCTCCACGATTGCTCCTCAGCTCTCCAACGTCGCAACAGGATGAACGTATGCGGTGGCGCCCTTGATCCGCAGCACTTCGACGGTGCTCCCGGCAGGGATGACGAGCGTGTCGTCGTACGGGAGCGCCGTCCAGTACGAGCCGTCGATCTTGATCTGCCCCGGCGTGGCGGCACTCAAACGCTCGGAGATCACGACCTGCTTGCCGAGCAGGCCGGCGGCGCCGAGGACGAGGTCCGGGCCGGCGTGCAGCATCGCGACCACGCCGGGTCGGACCACCGCGAGCATGGCGACCGAGGCGATCGCGAAGACGACGACCTGGACGGCCAGGCTGTCGGTGGCGAACGAGGTCAACATCGCCGCCAGCGCGCCGACCGCGAACATCTCCAGGATCAGGTCGAGACTCGCCAGCTCACAGATCGTGAGGATGATCGAGAGCCCGAGCCACCCCGCCCATTGGTTGTCGCCCAGCCACTCCATGATCCGACACTAGACCGGCGGACCACGCGGTGGGGTCAGACAGCGCGACGAGGTGCTCGTCGACGGGCCGAGTAGCGTCCGTCGGCCCGGTCGAGGACCAGCGGCATGCCGAACGTACGCGACAGGTTGGCCTCGGTGAGCTCGGTGTCGATCAGGCCGGCGGCGATCAGCTGACCGCGGCGCAGCATGAGCACGTGGGTGAAGCCCGGCGGGATCTCCTCGACGTGATGGCTGACCAGGACCGTGGCCGGCGAGTCGGGGTCGTAGGCCAGCGTCGAGAGCGTCGAGACCAGGTCCTCGCGGCCACCGAGGTCGAGGCCCGCGGCAGGCTCGTCGAGCAGCAGCAGCTCCGGGTCGACCATCAGCGCGCGGGCGATCTGGACACGCTTGCGCTCCCCCTCGGACAAGGTGCCGAACTGGCGCTCGGCGAGGTGCGCGATGCCGACCTCCACGAGCAGCGACTCAGCGCGCTCGTGGTCGATCTCGTCGTACTGCTCGCGCCAGCGGCCGTAGATGCCGTACGACGCGGTGACGATGACGTCGCGCACGGTCTCGTCGTTGGGGATGCGCCCGGCGAGGGCGGCACTGGTGACGCCGATGCGCGGTCGGATCTCGCTGAGGTCGACGCGGCCCAGGCGCTCCTCGAGGATGTCGACGGTGCCGGAGGTCGGGTGCATCTGCGCGGCCGCGATCTGCATCAGGGTGGTCTTGCCTGCGCCGTTGGGGCCGAGGATGACCCAGCGCTCGTCCTCCTCGACCCGCCAGCTCACGGTGTCGAGCAGCAGGCTCTGCCCGCGGCGGACGGTGACGTCGACGAGATCGAGGACAGCGGCCATGGCGTAAAGGTATCGACTGGGCGACGGAGCGAGCGCATCGGGCACTTGCGCCCGGTTGCCGCGAGCGATCGAGCCGGCGAGCGATGGAGCCAGCGCGCGCAGCGCGCTAGGGTCCGGGCCGTGACTCCCGCCCCGCCCGCACTCCGCCTCGCCTGGTGGGGTACGGCCTGGCTGCGCGGCCAGGTCGTCACCGACCTGATGCTCGACGCGGTGATCGACGACGACGCGACCCACACCATCGCCGGTCTCGCCACCCTCGGGCTCACCGACTCCGAGGCCGCCGAGACGCTCGTCGGCGGGCTCGGGCGACTGCGCGCGGAGGGCGCCTCCACGCTGGGCGTCGCGTATCCGGCCGAAGGCGACGCGGTCGGTCTCGGCGGTCCGCCCGCCTTCAACCACGCCGCCCTCGAGGCCGGCGAGGCGGTCGTGACCGATGCGGGCATCGGGCTCGTGCCCGTGCGGGTCGGCGCGGTGCTCACCTGGCACGCGTACGCGGCTCAGCGCCGGCAGCTGCCGGACGTGGGCGAGGCCGATCGCGGTCTGCGGGCCGCGCTCGTCGAGACGACCCAGACCCTCGCCGACCTCGATGTGGCCAAGTGGCGCCCCGAGGTCGCCGACCGGCTGATGAACCTGCGTCATCGCACCCATCTCGCCGCCCCGCCCGGCGCGCCCGAGCGTTGCGTCGACCTCGCCGAGCGCGGCCTGCAGGCCGCCGAGATCGTCGAGCTGGCGCTCGAGGACGACGGCGCCGCGCTGTCCGCGTACGAGATGAACGCCCGGCGCGACGCGCTGCTCCCCCTCGACCGGGCGGCCCGCCGCGCGCTCACCGCCTCGGGGTCTCCGGAAGTCTGGCCTGGCTAGTTCTGCCGATAGTCTTGGCCGCGCCATGGCTGAAGCACCCGACACCCTGCTGATCACGCTCACCGGCCGTGACCGGCCCGGCGTGACGTCCTCGACCCTCGCCACCCTGGCGCTCGCCGGAGTCGACGTGGTCGACCTGGAGCAGATCGTGCTCCGCGGGCGGCTCGTGCTCGGCCTGCTGGTCACCGCTCCCGCCGACGCCGCCTCCGCCGACGCGCTGCGCACCGCGATCGAGGAGACCGCCCACGCGCTCGAGATGTCGGTCGAGATCGAGCCCGGGACCGGCGACACCCCGCGCCGCTCCCGTGAGCGTGCCCACGTCACCGTGCTCGGCATGCCGCTCAAGGCCGCCGCGATGGCCGCGGTCACCCGCCGGATCGCCTCCGCTGGCGCCAACATCGACCAGATCGTCCGGATGGCGCGCTACCCGGTCACCGCGTTCGACCTGCACGTCTCGGGCGCCTCGCAGGAGGTGCTGCGCACCGAGCTGGCCGTCGAGGCCGCCGCGCAGGGCATCGACATCGCCGTCCAACCGGAGAACATCCAGCGCCGCGGCCAGAAGCTGATCGTGATGGACGTCGACTCGACCCTCATCGACGGCGAGGTGATCGAGATGATCGCCGCCCACGCCGGCTGCGAGGACGAGGTCGCCCGGGTCACCGAGGCCGCCATGCGCGGCGAGCTGGACTTCGAGGAGTCGCTGCGCGCCCGCGTGGCGCTGCTGAAGGGCGTGCCCGCCTCCGCGCTGGACCAGGTCTACGAGTCGATCCAGCTCAACCCGGGCGCACGCACGATGGTCCGGACGCTGCGTCGGCTCGGCTACCGCTTCGCGATCGTCTCCGGCGGCTTCTCGCAGATCACCGACCGCCTCGCCGAGGACCTCGGCATCCACTACGCCCGCGCCAACGAGCTCGAGATCGTGGACGGCGTGCTGACCGGCAACGTCGTCGGCAAGGTCGTCGACCGCGCCGCCAAGGCCGAGGCGCTGCGCGAGTACGCCACCGAGCTGGGCCTGCCCCAGTCGGCCACCATCGCCATCGGCGACGGCGCCAACGATCTCGACATGCTGGCCGCCGCCGGCCTGGGCGTGGCCTACAACGCCAAGCCGGCCGTACGGGCCGCGGCGCACACGGCCGTCAACGTGCCGTACCTGGACACGATCATGTACCTGCTGGGCATCACCCGCGAGGAGATCGAGGCCGCCGACGCCGAGGCCGGCATCGTCACTCCGGCACCTGTGCTCTGAGGTGCTTGCGCCTCGCCAAAAGGTCACCGTGACTGTTTGAGGTGGGAGTGACCTTTCGCAACGGTCACCCTCGGCCCAAGAGGTCACCGTGACCGTTTGAGGCGAACGTGACCCCTCGCAACGGTCACCCTCGGCCCAAGAGGTCACCGTGACCGTTTGAGGCGAACGTGACCCTTCGCAACGGTCACCCTCGGCCAAAAGGTCACCGTGACCGTTTGAGGCGAACGTGACCCTTCGCAATGGTCACCCTCGGCCCAAGAGGTCACCGTGACCGTTTGAGGCGAACGTGACCCTTCGCAACGGTCACCCTCGGCCAAAAGGTCACCGTGACCGTTTGAGGCGAACGTGACCCTTCGCAATGGTCACCCTCGGCCCAAGAGGTCACCGTGACCGTTTGAGGCGAACGTGACCCTTCGCAACGGTCACCCTCGGCCCAAAAGGTCACCGTGACCTTTTGGAGGGCGCGCAGCCACGTCAGCCCCGCGCGCGGATCCCGGCCTCGCCGAGGACAGTCGCGAGCAGGTCTCGACGCAGCGCGACGTCCCAGCCCCAGCGCACGGCACGTGGGCGATGGTGCCGTACGCGGTCCTCACGTTGCTTCTCGTCCCAGAGCACGTCCTCTGGCGAGCGACCGCCGTTGATCTCGCTGCGGAAGTACTTGCCCCTGCCGTCGAACTCTCCGAAGACGCCCAGCTCCGGCCAGTCGAAGTCGACGATGTCGGACCCACCGACGTCCCCGCCGCGCGGGAATGCGACCTGGAGGTCGGGCAGTGGGACGCCGAGCAGATGCATCTGCCCTCGGCTCAGGCTCTCGCCGGCCGAACCGGAACGCGCGTCGGCAGCCAGCAGATGCTTGCGGGCCTTGTCCCCGCCGCGCATCCCCTTCGGGATCATCGCGACCAGGCGCTCCACGGTGCCTCTGGCCGATGGATCGCTCGCAGGCTCCGGGTTCAGCGCGGCAACCAGGTGATCGAGCGGCAGCAGGACCCGGGGAAGTGGCAGCTTCGCGGCCAGGTGGATGGCGGTCCATTCGCGGGACACCACCCGGAGGCCGGCGACCTCGGCGACGTCCTCCTCGGCGAGGGCCCGGCGATGGACGAGCACACCGGCAGCCGTACGGCGCGCCTTGCCCGCCCGGTTCGTATGGACCAGGGCGCCATCGATCTTGAGAAGGGGTGCACCCCACAGCGCCGCGGCTGACTCGTCGCAGATCACCATCGGCTCCGTCCGCGCCTCGACGGCCGCCTGGATGCGCAGCAGGTAGTCGTCCTGAGGCGTCAGCGGCATCGCGGCCGGGCGGTAGTAGCCACGTCGCACCCGCTTCAGGTCGCGGTCGAGATGCGGCGGCTCCCCGCCCTCAAGCCGGCGGACCCGACTCGAGACGAGCAGCTCTCGCGGCGTGGGCACGGTGGTCATGCATCGAGGCTCTGCCATCGCCCGCCGGTTCGGTAGCCCGGAGTCGGGATCTGTGGATAAGACCCGGACGCCAAAAGGTCACCGTGACCCTTTGGCCCGAGAGTGACCCTTCAGAACGGTCACTCTCGTCGCCAACGGTCACGGTGACCTTTTGCGGCTGGGGGTGAGCCTCAAGCCGTACGACGGTGCGGGATGCCGACCGCGACCGCGGCGGCGAGCGCTGCGGCGATCGCGCACATCAGGAACAGCTCGCGGTACGCGTCGAGTGACGGCAGCGCGAAGTCGCCCACCATGATCACGCTGCCGGCCAGGATGCTGCTGCCGATGGCGCTGGCCAGCGAGCTGCCGAGGGACCGCGCCAGCGAGTTGAGCCCGTTGGCCGCCGCGAGCTCGTGGACGGGGGTGTTCGCGTTGATGATCGACGGCAGCGCGGCGTAGCCGATGCCGGTCCCGATGCCGATGATCGTCGAGCCGACGATGATGTGCCACAGCTCGGCGTGGACCGTCATCCGGAAGACGAAGCCCGCCGCGACGATGATCGCGCCGAGGGACAGCGTCTGCGGCCCGCCTCGCGAGCCGATCAGCTTGGCCGCGACCGGCGCGAAGAGCAGCATCATCAGACCACTGGGCAGCATCGCCAGTCCGCCGACGACCAGGGAGGAGCCGAAGCCGTAGCCGGTCGCCTCCGGCGCCTCGACGTACGCCGCCGTGCCGATGAAGGAGGCGAAGAGCGCGAAGCCGAACAGGATCGAGGCCAGGTTCGCCAGGATGATCGGCTTGCGGCGCAGCGCGACCAGGTCGACCAGCGGCTGCTTGATCCGGGTCTGCGACCACACGAACACGACGAGCAGTACGACGGACGAGCCCAGCAGCGTCCACACGCGGCCCGAGCCCCAGCCCCACTGCGAGCCCTGGCTCAGCGGCAGCAGCAGGCACACGAGTCCTCCGGCGAGGATCACGGTGCCGAGGATGTCGACCTTGCCGCCGGCGCGGTTCGGCGACTCGGGGACGATGGTGAGGATGCCGATGAACGCGAGCAGGCCCACGCCCGACGTGATCCAGAAGAGGGCATGGAAGTCGGCGTGCTCCGCGACCAGGCCGGCCAGCGGCAGGCCGAGCGCGCCGCCGACACCGAGCATGGCGCTGATCAGCGCGACGGCGCTGCCGACGCGCTCCTTGGGCAGCAGGCCTGCGAGCAGCGAGATGCCGAGCGGGATCGCCGCCGACGACATGCCCTGGACGGCGCGGCCGGCGATCAGGAGCGGGACGTTGGAGGTCAGCGCGGTCAGCAGCGAGCCGGCGACGAGCGCGCCGATCGCGACGAGGAGCAGGAGCCGCTTGCCGAACATGTCGCCCAGGCGACCCATCACCGGCACCGAGACGGCGCCCACGAGCAGGGTCGAGGTCAGCAGCCAGCTCACGTTGCTCGAGCTGGTGTGCAGATCGGCAGGCAGCTCACCGAGCACCGGGATCAGCAGCGACTGGGCGAGCGAGACGACGAGGGCACCCAGGCCGACGACGAGGAGCTCGAGCCGGGCGCGACCCGGCGAGGTGTGCGAGGCGATCTCGGCGTCGTTGACGCCGGTCGGCTGGTGCTGCATGAAGGGCCTTCCCAATTGGTTGACCGCGACAACCTACAGCCAGCGAGTAAAGAAGAGAAAGCGGCGGACACCTCGCGCGATCGAGGCGGGGATCAGGGCATCAGCTCCGAGAGCAGCGCGACGTCACGCAGCAGCGCGGCGGCACTGCGGACGACGGGTACGGCCGCCACCGCTCCGGAGCCCTCCCCGAGGCGCAGCCCGAGGTCGAGCAGCGGCTCCAGACCCATCGTCGACAGCGCGAGCGACTGCGCCGGCTCGGTGGAGCGATGCCCGGCGGCGAACCAGGCGGCCGCGCCGGGCGCGATCCGGTCGGCGGTGAGGGCGCACGCGACACTCATCAGCCCGTCGAGGAGCACGGGTACGCCGGCGTTCGCGGCCTCGAGCATGAAGCCGACGGTGGCGGCGAGGTCGGCGCTGCTGACCGCCTGGAGGGTCTGGATCGGGTCCTCGAGGCGCTCCCCCGCACGCTGGATCGCCGCGTCGACGATCTCGGTCTTGCGGCTCAGACCGGCGTCGTCGACACCGGTCCCGCGACCGACGACCTCCGCGGCGGGCAGGCCGAGCGCGGCGGCGATCATCGTCGCTGCCGGCGTGGTGTTGCCGATGCCCATGTCGCCGCTGATCAGCAGCTGTGCGCCTGCGGCGATCTCCTCACGCGCGACCGCCGCGCCGGCCGCCAGCGCCGCCTGCGTCTCCTCTGCGCTGAGCGCGTCCTCGAGGTGGATCGCCCCCGAGCCGCGGCGCACCTTGTGCGCCTGCAGCGCGGCTCGTACGTCGTCGGCGAGGTCGGCGAACTCCTCGTCGACGCCGAGGTCGAGCACCCGTACGCTCACGCCGTGGGCGCGTGCGATCGCGCACGCGCCGGAGCGGCCGACGAGGAAGGTGCGGACCATCGCGCCGGTGATCTCGGCCGGGAAGGCCGAGACGCCGTGGGCGGCGACGCCGTGGTCGCCGGCGAAGATCACCATCCGTACGTCCTCGACCGGTGCCGGCGGGACCTGGCCCTGGGTCGCGGCGACCCAGACGCCGAGCTCTCCGAGTCGGCCGAGGGCCCCGGGCGGGGTGGCGAGTCCGGCGAGACGCTCGGCGGCCTCCGCACGGACGGCGGCGGAAGGGGCGGCGATCGAGGTCGGGAGTGTCATGCGGATGTCCTTCGGTGCGGGTGGCGCGGAAGGCACCCGGCCGCGGACAGCAGACGAGGGATCGCTGTGAGGTCGGTGAGGCTCCCGCTCGGATTCGCCACGCGGACGGGCCTGACCGCGTGAACTGGCGGGAGGCCGGTCTTCGGACTCACCCGGTCTCTGACGGATCAGAGCCGGGATTACCGCAGCGGGCCTGTGCCGGAGTCTCACCGGCTTCCCAGATTCTCCCCAGCCACCGTCGCCACCGTCTCCGATGGGTGGGCCGTTGGGGCACCTCTCGCCTTACGGCCGCAACGATAGCGTCCCGGATCAGCCTCGACCGACGTGGTAGGCGACCAGCGTGCCGCCGGCCTCCTCGAGCTCGTCCCAATCGCCGTCCACCTCGAAGACCGCGACGGCGGAGGTCGGGAAGCCGCTGACCAGGTCGATGCTGGCCTCCTCGTCGCCGTTGCCGTCGTCGAGGAGCTGGGCGAGCATGCCGACCGTCGGGTTGTGCCCGATCACCACCAGCGTCTGGGTCGTGTCGTCGGTATCGCGGATCAGGTCGAGCGTGGCGTCACTGCCCGCGCTGTAGAGGGCGTCGACGTGCTGGGCGACGTCGAGGTCCCAGCCCGCACCGGTCGCGACGTCCTCCCAGGTCTCGGAGGTGCGGGCCGCGCCGGAGACGAGCGCGTCATCCGGCGCGGCCACGCGCTCCGCCAGCCAGCCGCCGGCCTCGAGGGCATCGGCGTGGCCGCGATCGGTGAGCCGTCGCTCGAAGTCGGTGGGCGCCGAGGCCTCGGCCTTGGCGTGCCGCATGATGACGAGGGTCCGCATGCGGTCGACCCTAAGGCCTGTGGGCCTCCGGGTCAGGCACCCATCGCGTGGTAGCCGCCGTCGACGTGCACGATCTCGCCCGTGGTGGCCGGGAAGAAGTCGCTCAGCAGCGCGCAGACGGTCTTGGCGGTCGGGATCTGGTCGGTGTTGTCCCAGCCGAGCGGCGCGCGCGTACCCCACGCCTCGTCGATCTCCTCGAAGCCGGGGATCGCCTTGGCGGCGAGCGTCTTGAGCGGACCGGCGGAGACCAGGTTGACCCGGATGCCCTGCGGGCCGAGGTCGCGGGCCAGGTAGCGGTTGGTGGACTCGAGCGCGGCCTTGGCCACGCCCATCCAGTCGTACGCGGGCCAGGCGACCGTGGCGTCGAAGGTGAGGCCGACGATGCCGGCGCCCTGCGTCATCAGCGGCTGGACCGCGATGGCGAGGCTCTTGAGGGAGTACGCGGACACCTGCACGGCCTGCGCGACGTCCTCCCACGGACCGGTCAGGAACTTGCCGCCGAGCAGGGTCTCGGGGTTGCCGTACGCGATCGAGTGCACGACGCCGTCGAGCTTGGCCTCGGCGCCGAGGTGCTCACGGATCTGGTCGGCGAGGCCGTCCAGGTGCTCCTGGTTGGTGACGTCGAGGTCGAGCACGGGCGGCTCGACCGGAAGGCGCTTGGCGATCCGCTTGGTGATCGAGAGTGCCCGGCCGAAGTTGGAGATCAGGACGGTCGCGCCCTGCTCCTGGGCGACCTTCGCGACCGCGAAGCCGATCGAGCTGTCCATCGTGACGCCGGCGACCAGGATCGTCTTGCCGTCGAGAAGTCCCATTTCACGTGCCTTTCAGAGGAGGAAGAAGCTCAGTGGCCCATGCCGAGGCCGCCGTCGACCGGGATGACGGCCCCGGTGACGTAGCCGGCGTTCGGGCTGGCGAGCCAGGTGACCGCGTTGGCGATCTCGGCGGCGTCGCCGTAGCGGCCCAGCGGGACCTGCTGCTTGATCGCGCCCTTCTGCTCGTCGCTGAGCACGTCGGTCATGTCGGTGCTGATGAAGCCGGGTGCGACGACGTTCGCGGTGATCGAGCGGGAGCCGAGCTCGCGGGCCAGCGAGCGCGCGAGACCGACGAGGCCGGACTTGGAGGCGGCGTAGTTGGCCTGGCCCGCGCTGCCGAGCAGACCGACGACCGAGGAGATGAAGATGAGGCGACCGCGCTTGAGGCGCAGCATGCCCTTGGCGGCGCGCTTCGCGAGGCGGTACGAGCCGGTCAGGTTGGTGTCGATGACCGAGGACCAGTCGTCCTCGCCCATCCGCAGGATGAGGGTGTCGTTGGTGATGCCGGCATTGGCGACCAGCACCTCGACGGGTCCGTGGGCCTCCTCGATCTGCGCGAAGGCCGCGTCGACCTGCTCGGGGTCGGTGATGTCGCAGCGCACGCCGAGCGCGCCGTCGGGCGCGCCGCCGTTGCGCGTGGTCACTGCGACCTTGTCGCCCTGGGCGATGAACGCCTCGGCGATGGCGCGGCCGATGCCGCGGTTGCCGCCGGTGACGAGCACCGAGCGGGGGGCGGGCACGGAAACCTGCGGGGAATCACTCACGACTGGCGACGCTAACGATTACCCGCAGGTACGCCTACCTACCTGCGGGTAATCGCTCGTGTGAGGAGTCTCTCAGGCCTCGTCCTCGAGCCGGAAACCGAGCTTGAGCCCGACCTGGAAGTGCTCGACGGCGCCGTCCTTGACCTGGCCACGGACCTGGGTCATCTCGAACCAGTCGATGTGGCGCAGGGTCTTGGAGGCACGCTCGACGGCGTTGCGGATGGCGGCGTCGATGCCCTCGGGAGAGGTGCCGACGACTTCGGTGACGCGGTAGGTGCGGTTGGTCATGTCCTGAGACTAGCGTCGGTGCCGGCCACGTCTGCGGGCGCGGGCGGACGTAGGATCATCGGTATGGCAAGGGCGCATGAACAGCCGATCCGCATCACCACGGCGGCGGAGAGTCGCGAGGTGGACATCGCGAAGCGGCAGAAGCGCTACCTGATCGCGATGGCGATCCGTACGGCCTGCTTCCTCGGCGCGGTCTTCACGGGCGTACAGGGCTGGAACTGGGTCTGGCCGTTCTTCATGGTCGGCGCGATCTTCCTGCCGTACGTGGGCGTGGTGATGGCCAACGCCGCCAACACCAAGGGCCAGACCGAGATGGACCTCCTGGACACGCACTACCACCACAACGAGCTCGACTGATGGAGCCGGACGTCTGCTCCTCGAAGGGATGCCGCGCGCCCGCCACCTGGGCGCTGTCGTGGAACAACCCGAAGATCCACACGCCGGACCGCCGCAAGATCTGGCTCGCCTGCGACGAGCACAAGGACTCGCTGAGCGCGTTCCTCAGCGCGCGCGGGTTCCTGCAGGAGACCGGCCCGCACGACGGGACGCTGCAGCCCCGCTGACGGCTCGTCAGCCGCCGATCGCCGACATCGGGCGGTCGGGCTGCAGGAACGTCGGATCGTCGATGCCGTGGCCGGGGAGCTTGCCGGCCATCGCGGTGACCCAGCGCGACGCGAGCTCCTCGTCGGAGGCGCCGTTGCGCAAGGCCGTACGGAGGTCGGACTCCTCGCGGGCGAAGAGGCAGTTGCGGACCTGGCCGTCGGCGGTGAGCCGCACCCGGTCGCAGTCGCCGCAGAACGGGCGGGTCACCGAGGCGATCACGCCCACCGTGCCGACCACGCCGGCGCCGCCGTCGACATGGAAGAGCTCCGCCGGGGCGCTCCCCCGAGGCTCGTGGGCCGGGGTGAGGGTGAACTCCTTCTCCAGCCGCTCGAACGTCTCGTCGGCGGTCACCATGCCCTCGCGCGACCAGCCGTGCTGGGCGTCGAGCGGCATCTGCTCGATGAAGCGCAGCTGGTAGCCGCGCGTGACGCACCACTCGAGCAGCTCGGCGGCCTGGTCGTCGTTGACGTCGCGCAGCAGGACCGCGTTGATCTTGATCGGCCCCAGGCCCGCCTCGGCGGCGGCCTCGAGGCCCTCGACGACGTCGTGCAGCCGGTCGCGGCGCGTGATGGTCGCGAACGTCTCGGGCCGGACGGTGTCGAGTGAGACGTTGACCCGGCTCAGGCCGGCGTCGGCGAGCGGCCGCGCCAGCTTGGCGAGCCCGAGGCCGTTGGTGGTCACGGACAGCTCCACGGAGGGGTCGACGGCGCGGGTCCGGGCGACGATGTCGACCAGCCCACGTCGTACCAGCGGCTCACCACCGGTGAACCGGATCTCGCGGACGCCCAGCCGCTGCACCGCGATGGCGGCGAGCCGGACGATCTCGTCGTCGCTCAGCAGCCGCTCGTTGGGCAGCCAGTCCAGGCCCTCGGCCGGCATGCAGTAGCTGCACCGGAGATTGCACTTGTCCGTCAGGGAGATCCGCAGGTCGGATGCCACGCGGCCGTAGCGATCGGTGAGCGGTGTCGTCTCCACCACCCCAGTCTAGGCGTAGGGGGCGAGGCCGCCGAGCCTGCCCGTGCGAGCCCGGCCAGCGAGCCGGCGGGCGGTGCGCTGCGGTGAGCCCGGTGCCGATCATCGGGGACTCAGGATCAGCGGTTAGCCTCGTGCGGTGCGCTCGTTCCGCTTCCTGCTCAGCCGCCGCTGGGCGCTGTTCACCGTCGCGGTCGCGATCCTGGCGTACGGCACCTGGTGGCTCGGCGACTGGCAGTGGGGTCGCCTCGAGAGCAAACACCACAGCAACGCGATCATCACCGCTCACCTGAAGCAGGACCCCGAGCCGGTCACCGACGTGCTGACCTCCGGTGGCGAGGTCGGCAAGGACACCGAGTGGACCCGCGTGAGCGCCACCGGCACGTACGACCCCGCGCACACGATCACGTGGCGCTATCGCACCAACGACCACAGCGAGGCCGGCGTCGACATCGTCGTCCCGCTGATCACCGCCGACGGCACCGGCGTGCTGGTCGATCGCGGCTTCCTCAAGTCGCAGGACCAGGACAACCACCCCGTTGCGGTGCCGCCCCCGCCCGCCGGCGAGGTCACGGTGACCGGCTGGGTGCGCAGCGACGCGACCGGCGACAGCACCCGGGTCAGCGGGCTCGGCACCCGCGCCATCTCGAGCACCGCGATCGGACCCGCGATCGGGCGCAACCTGCTCGGCGGCTGGGTGGAGCTGGAGTCGGAGTCCCCCGCCCCGGCGACCGCGCTGGCGCCCAACGACCTGCCCGACCTCGGCAGCGGCCCGCACTTCTTCTACGCGCTGCAGTGGTGGTTCTTCGGGCTGCTCGCCGTCGGAGGGTTCTTCTACCTGATGTACGACGAGCGCCGGCTGTATCTGCACCCGCCGGCAACGGTCGCAGCAGACGAGGACGACGCGGCGCCCGCTGCTCCGGCTGCGGAGCAGGTGGCCGCGGTCCGCGCCGCCGCCTCGGACGCCCGCAAGGCCAGGCAGCGCGAGAAGAACGCGCGCAAGCAGGCCCTCGCCGCGGCCTATGCCAAGGCTCGCGAGGCCGACGACGTCAACCGTACGAAGGCGTTCGGCTCCAGCGTCGAGAGAAGCAAGCACGGCACCGACGCCTGAGCCATCCCCTGGGCATGCCGACGTCGCCCGGGAGCAGCTGAGCGGCACGCACCGTCTCTACGCGAGGCCGGCGTACCGACCGGCCTCAGCGCTCTAAGCGAGCACGGTCCTTGATCGCCGCGATGACGTCGGTCTTCGCCTCGGCGTAGGCGTTCATGTCCGGCCAGTCCTGCGTGAGCAGCCGGCGCTTGGTGCGCTCATAGAGCTCGCGATCCGCCGCGTCGGATCGCAGCCGGTCGCGCAGGAGCAGGTAGTCGCCGACGGCTTGATCGCCCGCCTGCAGGATGTGCACGTGGACGTCCCGCGCGGGCGTGCGGACCAGGCGATGCCCGGGCTCGCGGACCCGCAGCTCGTAGCCCGCCGCGATCAGCTGCCCGAGGTAGTGCTCCTCGGCCGTGATGTCGTCGACGACGACCAGGACGTCGATGATCGGCTTCGCCGCCAGGCCGGGCACGGCGGTGGAGCCGATGTGCTCCACCTGCACGCTCGGGCCGAGCGCCCGGCGGATACACAGCTCGTGCTCCGCGAACCTCACGGGCCACGCGTCGTCGTAGTCGGCCAGAGCGAGATCGCGCTTCTCGATCCCGCCGATGAGCTCGGTGGCGGTGACGTCGCTGCCGCGTGACGCGGGCGTCCGGTGCGCCATCAGGCCTGGGTGGCGAACTGGGTGCGGTAGAGGTCCGCGTAGAGGCCGCCCTCGTCGAGCAGTGACTCGTGGGTGCCCGACTGGACGATCCGGCCGCCGTCGACGACCAGGATCTGGTCGGCGTGTCGGATGGTCGAGAGCCGGTGGGCGATGACCAGCGACGTACGGTCGGCCAGCGCCGCGTCCAGCGCCCGCTGGACCGCCGCCTCGGACTCGCTGTCCAGGTGGGCGGTGGCCTCGTCGAGGACCACGATCGCGGGCGCCTTGAGCAGCAGGCGTGCGATCGCGAGGCGCTGACGCTCACCGCCGGACAGGCGATAGCCGCGGTCGCCGACGACCGTCTCGAGGCCGTCGGGAAGGCTCGAGACCAGCGCGTCGATCTGCGCCGCCCGCAGCGCGCCCCAGATCTCGTCGTCGCTGGCCGTCGGTCGGGCGTAGAGCAGGTTGGCGCGCACGGTGTCGTGGAACATGTGGGCGTCCTGGGTGACGTACCCGACCGCGTCCTCGAGCGACTGGAGCGTCACGTCGCGGACGTCGTGACCGGCGACCCGGACCGCGCCCGCCGACACGTCGTAGAGCCGCGCCACCAGGTGGGTGACCGTGGACTTACCGGCACCGGAGGGACCGACGAGCGCGACCATCTGACCGGGTGCGGCGGTGAAGCTGATGTCGCGCAGCACCTCGGCGCTCACCCCGGTCTCGGCGCGGGCGACGGTCTCCAGGGAGGCGAGCGAGACCTCGTCGGCGCGCGGGTAGGTGAAGGCGACGTGCTCGAACTGCAGGCTCGCCGCTCCCCCGAGGTCGCTCGGCAGGGCGGTCGCGTCGGGCTTCTCCTGGATCAGCGAGGGCAGGTCGAGCACCTCGAAGACGCGCTCGAAGGAGACCAGAGCCGTCATCACGTCGATGCGGGCATTGGACAGGCTCTGCAGCGGCCCGAGGAGGCGCACGAGCAGCAGCCCGAGCGCGGTGAGCGTGCCCAGCGAGAAGTGCCCGCGGATGACCAGCCAGCCGCCGACGCCGTAGACGAGCGCCGTGGCCAACGCCGGCACCAGCTGCATCGCCATCGAGAAGACCCGGGTGAGCAGGGCGATCCGCACGCCCAGATCGCGGACGAGGCCGGCCTTGCCGGCGAACATCCGGTCCTCCTCGGCGCGGCGGCCGAAGAGCTTGAGCAGCATCGCGCCGCCGACGTTGAAGCGCTCGGTCATCGCGGTGGCGAGGTCGGCGTTGCCGTTCATCTGGTCGCGGGTGAGCCCGGCCATCCGCAGACCCACCCACCGCGAGGTGATCAGCAGGATCGGGAAGAGCGCCAGGCACAGCAGGGTGACCTGCCACGACAGGGTCAGCATGGTCGCGCCGACGACGACCGCCGAGATGAAGCTCGAGACGGTGTTGGACAGCGTCGAGGTGAAGGCCCGCTGGGCGCCGATCACGTCGTTGTTGAGCCGCGAGACCAGGGCGCCGGTCTGGGTGCGGGTGAAGAACGCCAGTGACTGGCGCTGGACGTGGGCGAAGACCTTCGTGCGCAGGTCGAAGATGAGACCCTCGCCGATGCGTGAGGAGAGGTAGCCCGAGCCGATCCCGAGCACGGCGTCCAGCAGTGCCACCGCCGCCATCGCGCTCGCCAGCCAGACCACCAGCGACACGTCTGCGTGCAGGATGCCGTCGTCGACGATCCACTTGGTGAGCAGCGGCGTGATCACGACCAGGCCCGCGTCGATCACCATCAGCGCCAGGAAGCCGCTGATCAGGCGCCGGTGCGGGCCCGCGAAGGACACGACCCGGCGTACGGTCCCCTGCGTCAGGCGCTGGTCGAGGACGTCACGGTCCGAGCGCAGGTTGCGATAGACCCCGCCCATCCCCAGGTTGCCGCCCATCACCTCGCGAGCGTCCACATCTCGTGGGTGCCGGGGGCCATCACGCCGTCGGCGATCAGGGCCTGGCGCGCGCGTCGGGCGGCGTAGTGCCACCGCAGCTCGCCGCTGGGCATGCGGTCCTCGTCACCCTGACGCAGCCGAGGACCGATGGCCTCGCCCAGCCTCTCCAGGAGGTCCTCGCCGGGCAGCGCTCCCCCGGCATCGCGCAGCAGCTCCACGATGACCTCGCTCAGCTCCTCAGGCGGCGTCCACCGCCGAGTCACTGGTCGCGCCGACGTGCTCCGTCCGGACGCCGGCGCACCCGAGGTGGCGCGCTTGCGCGGCTTCGGTGGCGCCTTCGCGGGCTCGGGCACAGCCGCCGGAGCGGGCATGCCGTGGATGCATTGTGACAGCGGGAGATCACATCGTTCGCAGAAGTCGTGGGGAGGCATCGCATCCCACCCTAGAGTCAACCCGGTCACGCGCGAGCCCGGCCAGCTCAGTGCAGCGAGACGAGCTCGGCGTACGAGTCGTTCCAGAGGTCCTCGACGCCGTCCGGCAGGATCAACACCCGGTCCGGCTCGAGCGCGTGCACGGCACCCTCGTCGTGGGTGACCAGGATGATCGCGCCCTCGTAGGTGCGGATGGCGTTGAGCACCTCTTCGCGTGACGCCGGGTCGAGGTTGTTGGTGGGCTCGTCGAGCAGCAGCACGTTGGCCTGGCTGACGACGAGTGACGCGAGGGCGAGACGGGTCTTCTCGCCGCCTGAGAGCACGCCGGCCGGCTTGTGCGCGTCGTCGCCCTGGAAGAGGAACGCACCCAGGACCGTACGGGCCTCGACGTCGGTGAGCTGAGGCGCGGCCGCCTGCATGTTCTCCAGCACGGAGCGGTTGACGTCGAGCGTCTCGTGCTCCTGGGCGTAGTAGCCGACCTTGAGACCGTGACCGGGCTCGATCTCGCCGGTGTCCGGCTTGTCGACGCCGGCGAGGATGCGCAGCATCGTGGTCTTGCCGGCGCCGTTGAGGCCGAGGATGACCACCCGTGAGCCCTTGTCGATCGCGAGGTCGACGGCGGTGAAGATCTCCAGCGCGCCGTAGGACTTCGACAGGTCCTTGGCCATCAGCGGCGTCTTGCCGCACGGCTGCGGGGTGGGGAACTTGATCGCGGCGACCTTGTCGCTCTGGCGCTCGCCCTCGAGGCCGACCGTGAGCTTCGCGGCGCGCTTGAGCATCGACTGCGCGGCCGAGGCGCCCGAGGCGCGGGCCTTCATCTTGTTGGCCTGGTCGGTGAGCGTCTTGGCCTTGTTCTGCGCGTTCATCATCTCGCGCTTGCGGCGGGCCTCGTCGGTCTCACGCTGCTGGAGGTACTGCTTCCAGCCCATGTTGTAGACGTCGATCGCGGCGCGGTTGGCGTCGAGGTGGAAGACCTTGTTGACGGTCTCCTCGAGCAGCTCAGTGTCGTGGGAGATCACGATGAAGCCGCCCTTGAACGTCTTCATCCAGTCGCGCAGCCAGATGATCGAGTCGGCGTCGAGGTGGTTGGTCGGCTCGTCGAGGATGAGCACCTCGGCCTGCGAGAACAGGATCCGGACGAGCTCCACGCGGCGGCGCTGGCCTCCGGAGAGGGTCTTCAGGGGCTGCTCCCACAGGCGCTCGGGGAGGCCGAGGGCGTTGGCGATCCGCTTGGCCTCGGACTCGGCGGCGTAGCCGCCGCCGGCCTCGAAGTCGTCGAGCGCCCGCGCGAAGCGGCGCATGCCCTTGTCGTGCACCTTCGGCTCGGGTGAGGCCATCTGCTCCTCGGCGGCGCGGAGCCGGCGGACGGCGTCGTCGAGGCCGCGCGCGGACAGGATGCGGTCGCTGACCGGGACCTCGGGGTCGCCGACGCGCGGGTCCTGGGGCAGGTAGCCGATCTCGCCGCGGGACACCTCTCCGGCGGCGGGCGCGAGGTCGCCGGCGAGCACCTTGGTGAGGGTGGTCTTGCCGGCGCCGTTGCGGCCGACCAAGCCGACCTTGTCGCCGGGTCCGACGCGGAAGCTGACGTTCTCCATGAGGAGGCGTGCACCGACGCGGACCTCGAGGCTCTGGGCGGTGATCATGAGGTAGGCGAGTCTAGGCCGGATCCCGGCTCAGCTCTCATTCGCCGCAGCCCCATGAACATGGAGTCGTGCAGCACGGCCACGTGGCCCTCGATGACGCCGACCGCCGCGACGGGGTCGCGGCGCCGCAGCGCGCCGAGCAGCTCCCGGTGCTCCCGGTTCGAGTCGCGGAGGTAGGCGATCGGGTAGGGCAGGAAGTAGGCGTAGAGGTCGGTGAGGACGGTGTCGTAGTAGCCGGTCGCCCAGTCGAGCCCGCTCGCCCGCGCGACGCCGCGGTGGAAGCTCTCGTCGGCCAGGTGGTACTCCGCCCAGGACGTGGCGGCGTCGGCGGCATCGATGTGACGGTGCAGGTCATCGAGCTGGTCGTCGGTCGCAGCGAGTGCCGCGTGGTGGGTGAGCGCTGCCTCCAGCAGGAGGCGCACGTCGATGAGCCGGTGCACCTCATCGGCGTCCTCGAGGTAGGCGGCGACGGCGTCGGCGCCGGCCTCCCGTGCCGACGCCGGTCCGCCGGAGGCCACGAAGGTGCCACCACCGCGACCGCGGCGTCGCTCGAGCACCCCCTCCCCGGCGAGGGACTCGATCGCTCGGCGCGCCGTGATCTCCCCGACGCCGAGGGTGGCCGCGATCGCGCTCTCCGCGGGCAGCCGCTCGCCCGGCGGCAGGAGGCCCAGGCTGACCGCCATCGCGATCCGCGCCCGGACGGTGTCGACCGCCGTGACCCGCTTGATCCTCGAGATCGCGGCACCGCTCAGGGCGGGAGGCAGGGAGGGCTGCGACACAGGGCTTCCTGGGGGCTGATGGACAGGACGGACGGCTCGAACCCTACCGAACCGTAGACATACTGATCATTTTGATCTATTTTCGCTGCCGCGTCTGTTCCCGCATTCCAGGAGGTCTCGTGACGGCGTTCCAGATCGCAGCGGCACAGGTGCCCGCGCTCCCAATGGGCACCGACCTCGCGGTCTTCGAGGAGCAGGCGCTCGCCATCCTGCGGCGCGCGCCCGGGGCGAACCTGCTCGCGTTCCCGGAGATCCACCTGTTCGGCCCGACCGTCGACGACGCCGACGCTCGGCGCGACGAGCTCCTGCGCGGCGCGGTCGACCTCGACGGGCCGATGGTCGCCGGGCTGCGGGCCATCGCCGCCCGTCTCGGAGTGTGGCTGGTGCCGGGGACGCTCGTCGAGCGGGGCCCGGACGACACCGTCCTGAACACCGCGATCGTGCTCGCCCCCGACGGCACGGTGGCGGGCGCCTACCGCAAGGTCTTCCCGTGGCGCCCCTACGAGCCCTATCGACCCGGCGACGCCTTCACCGTCGTCGACATCCCCGGTCACTGCCGACTGGGCCTGTCGATCTGCTACGACGCCTGGTTCCCCGAGGTGACCCGGCACCTGGCCTGGTACGGCGCCGACGTGGTGCTGAACCTGGTCCGTACGACCTCCGACGACCGCGCCCAGGAGCTCGTGCTCGCACGGGCCAACGCGATCGTGAACCAGGTCTTCATGGTCAGCGTCAACTGCGCGGGCCCGGAAGGACGCGGCCGCAGCATCGTCACCGGACCCGAGGGCGAGGTGCTGGCCGAGTCGCCCGGCGCACACGACGACCTGCTGGTCGTCGACCTCGACCTCGATCGGATCGAGTACACCCGCACCATCGGCACGGCGGGCGTCAACCGGGTGTGGTCGCAGTTCCGGCCCGACGACGCCCCGATCCCCCTGCCTCTCTACGCCGGCCGGATCGACCCGGCGACCTGGCAGCCCTCCTTCCAGCACCCGGGCGACGTCGCCCCCTCCGAAAGCGAGCCTCTCCGATGACCACTGCGCCCGAGATCGCCGCGCCGCACCTGACACGCACCCTGGGGGTGCGCTCGCTGGTGCTGCTCGGCCTGGCGTACATGACGCCGATCATCGTCCTCGGCATCTTCGGGGTGGTCGCCGAGACGACCTCCGGCGCGAGCGCGTCGGCCTACCTGGTGGCCATGGCCGCCATGCTCTTCACCGCCGCCAGCTACGGCCGGATGGCGGCCACCTACCCCGTCGCGGGGTCGGCCTACACGTACGTGCGTCGGACCATCGGGGACCGGATCGGGTTCATGGTCGGCTGGGCGGTGCTGCTGGACTACCTGTTCCTGCCGATGGTGATCTGGCTGATCGGCGCGGCGTACCTCAACGCGCAGTTCACGTCGGTGCCCGTCGCGGTCTGGGTCCTGCTGTTCATCGCGCTCACCACCGTGCTCAACATCATCGGGCTCACCGTCGCCGACCGGGCGAACTTCATCTTGATGGTCGCGCAGTTCCTGGTGGTGCTGCTGTTCGTCGTCCTCTCGGTCGTCTCGGTCGCCGGCGACCACGGCGGCGGCGCGCTCTTCACCCTCTCCCCGTTCAACCACACCGGTGCCACCTTCTCGGGTGTGACCGCGGGCGCTGCCATCGCCGCGTACTCCTTCCTGGGCTTCGACGCCGTGACCACCTTCACCGAGGAGGCCATCGAGCCGCGCCGGACGGTGCCCCGTGCGGTCCTGCTCGTCGCGCTCATCGGCGGTGTCGTCTTCGTGCTCGTCTCGTACACGACCCAGCTGGTGCACCCCGGCGGTGACTTCACCGACTCGTCCTCGGCCGCTCACGACATCGCCGTGAAGATCGGCGGCAGCCTCTTCGGCGCAGTCTTCCTCGCCGGCCTGGTCGTCGGTCAGTTCACCTCCGGTCTCGCCGCGCAGGCCTCGGCCTCGCGCCTGATGTACGCGATGGGCCGCGACGGCGTGCTCCCCCGCTCCGTCTTCGGGCGTCTGAGCCGCCGGTTCTCCTCCCCGGTCGCCGGCATCCTGCTCTCCGCGCTGGTCGGACTGCTCGCCACGTTCCTGGACGTCGCGACCTCCACCTCGTTCATCAACTTCGGCGCGTTCGTGGCCTTCAGCTGCGTGAACCTCTCCGTCATCGCCTACTACCTGCGCCACCGCGCCGAGGCCCTCAACCCGGTGCGCTACCTGCTCCTCCCGCTCATCGGCGCAGCGGTCTGCGTCTACCTGCTCTTCCAGCTCGACGAACACGCGATCATCCTCGGCCTGAGCTGGGCGGCGCTGGGCCTGTGCGTGCTGCTCTACCTCACCCGCGGCTTCACCACGTCGCCCCCGGAGCTGGCGGTCGACCAGCCGGAGTAGACCGCCGGGTCGCTAGGGTGGACGAGGGCGCGTGTCGCCCGCGACGTCACGACGCTGCCTGCAGCCTGGACCCATGGGGGGACCGATGCGCTTCAACTCCAAGGCCAACCTCGACTCGAGCCGGACCCGCGATGTCGGCGGTGGTGGCCGTACGGGCGGTGGCAGCATCGGCCTCCCGCATGTGGCGGGCGGCGGCGGCGTCGTCGGCGTGATCATCGCCATCATCTACGTGATCATCCAGATGCAGGGCGGCGGCAGCGGAGGCGGCGGTCTCGGCCAGGCGATCAACGGCTCGGCCTTCACCACCAACTCGGTCGGCCTGTCCGGCTCGAGCGGCTCGACGTTCGACTACGGCACTTGCGAGACCGGTGAGGACGCCAACCGGAGCGATGAGTGCGCCCTGGTGGCGGTGGAGAACTCGCTGACCGACTACTGGTCCAAGCAGCCGCAGGTCAGCGGCCACTTCCAGCCCGAGCAGGCGATCGACGTCTTCCACGGCTCGGTGCAGACCAACGGCTGCGGCAACGCGACCACCGACGTGGGCCCGTTCTACTGCTCGGACGACCAGACGATCTACCTCGACACCGCTTTCTACGACACGATCTTCAAGCAGCTCGGCGGAGACGCGACGCCCTTCGTGCGGGCGTACGTCATCGCGCACGAGTACGGCCACCACATCCAGGACCTGCTCGGCACGATGGGCAAGGTCCGCACCCAGCAGGGTCCCGACTCCGACTCGGTGCGCCTGGAGCTGCAGGCCGACTGCTACGCGGGCATGTGGGCGGCCGCCGCGACGACCGTCCCGGACTCCGACGGCAACGTCCTGATCGAGGACCTGACCCAGCAGGACATCAACCACGCCATCGGCGCCGCCAAGGAGGTCGGCGACGACTACATCCAGCAGCGGATGGGGGGCCGGGTCAACCCGGAGCAGTGGACCCACGGCTCCTCCGCGGAGCGCGAGCACTGGTTCCAGACGGGCATGAACGCCCACGACGACATCAAGGCCTGCGACACCTTCTCCGCACGCAAGCTCGGTTGAGAAGTCACATCTCGGGGCTCGAGTGGTCACATCATGCGCCAAGCGTGAGCTCGCACACCGCAGGAAGTGACCTCTCGCACCGCAAGAAGTGACGTCTCAACCCAGGAGCGCCTCGATCGCAGCGAACTGCCGTTGCAGCGCGCGCAGGTGCGGCGCCACGGCGGGGTGGCGGAACTTCGACACGAGCGCGCCCTCTCCCCCGGCGACGCGGGCCAGCGCCCACTCGGCCCGGGTCAGCGCGGTGTAGACCGCGGTGATCTGCGCGGCGCGGGTCACCTCGGCGCGCGTCGCGACGCCCTCCGGCAGGCCGAGCAGGTAGGCATCGAGCAGTGGCTCGAACTCCTCGCGGGCCGGCAGCAGGTAGAGCCCGAGGTCGGCCCCGGCGGCGCCGTACCCGAGGCACGCCCAGTCCAGCGCGACCAACAGGTCGCCGTCGCGGCCGGGAAGGTTGGCCGGGGTCGGGTCACCGTGCTGGGCGACCTGCGGCAGCGCGTCCAGCTCGTCGAGGAAGGCCTCGCGCCGGCGCCACAGCTCGTGCGCGACATCGGCGACCGTCGTCCGCTCCAGGGTGGCCCAGCCGCCGCGGCTCTCGACCCGGGCCAGTCGGTCGCGCAGCTGGTTGCGGGCGAGCCAGCGCACGTGCGCCAGGTCGGCTCCGGCGAAGCGACCGAGCGCGTGCACGATGAACAGTCCGGCGTTGGCGGCGTCCTCGACCCACTCACTGGTCAGCGTGATGCCCTCGGCGTCCTCCTCGACCGCGGTCGGCGTCAGCCGGACGCCCGGCGCATGGTCGAGCAGCCCGTACGTCGCGACGTCGGCCTCACGCCGCCAGTACGCGAAGTGCCGAGGATCGCTGAGCTCGCGCGGGTCGTGCGGACCGGGCACCGCGAGGCGCTTGATGACCACCGCCTGCTCGCCGAGCGAGGCCCGCCACACCCCGATCGTGGACGTGCCCGTCCCACCAGGCATCGGATGCCACCCCGGCTCGGGCTGCCACATGATGGGGAAACTAGCCGATATCGCGTCGTTCGAAGCGCAGCCACGCGCCGACGGCGAGGAGCACGGCCACCAGAGTGAGCAGCACGAACGGCAGCCAGCGCCACGGATCGGCCGGATAGGCAGGCACCGAGGAGTACGGCGAGAGGCGGATGATCCACCCGGGGAGGTGGATGAGGTCGCCGGCGACGGTGAGGAAGACGCAGACGCCGAGCCCGGCCCAGCCGAGCGCGGCACGGTGCGCGCCCCAGCCGTGGCAGAGCAGCGCCACGCCGACCACGACCCATGCCGCCGGGATCCAGGCGAGTGCCGCGACCAGGGCCGTCCAGGAACGCCCGCCGTCGTGGTCGAAGCCGCCCAGCCGCAGGCCGGCCCACAGTCCCGCACCTGTCAGGACCAGAAGCCACGCGACACCGCCGAGGGCGGCCAACGCAACGGCGCGCCACCAGGCTCCGCGAGAGGCTCCGGTGGACAGCGCGAGCTCGACCCGGCCGCTGGTCTCGTCATCGGCCACGTGCGTGATCACCATGATCCCGAAGCACGTCACCACGATGCCCGCGACCGACAGCACCGCCGCGATCAGCGCGCCGCCGAGGTGATCGAGCACCTGCTGCACGTCGACCGAGTCGAGCAGGTCCTGGAGGCCCGGCGCGATCAGTCCGAAGAGGACCCCCATGGCCAGGCAGCCCGCGCTCCACAGCGTCAGTGCGACGAGCTGACCGCGCACGACCAGCGCGTACGGACTGGCGAACCAGCGCCGGCCGTCGACGCGGCCCGGGCGGGCTGCGATCAGCCCCGAGCCGAGGTCACGCCGGCCGCGCATCGCCTGGGCGGCGAGCAGCAGCGCAACGGAGGTGGCGAGGTAGAGGGGCGCGACCCAGGGTCGCGGCTGGCTCCAGGCCCGCAGCTGGGTGTTCCAGCCCAGCGGCGAGAGCCAGCTCAGCCACTGCACGTCGCTCGAGGCGTCCCCCGCGGCCCGGATCGCAAAAAGCACGCCCATGATGCCGGCGGCGATGCCGGCACAGCTCCGGGCGCTGGCCGAGCACTGGCAGGCCACGGCGCCGACGCCGGTGGCGACCAGACCGGTGCCGAGCCAGATCACGCCGAACCACAGCGATCCGGCCACCGGGAGCCCGCCGAGCAGGCACATCGACGCGACCAGGGTCGCGAGCACCACGGCGACCGCGGACGACTCGACCACGGCGGCGACCATGGCGGCGTCACGTCCCACGGCGGTGGCGCCGACCAGCTCCGCGCGCCCGGTCTCCTCCTCCATCCGGGTGTGGCGCCTGATCAGCGCGATGAACAGGGCGCAGGCGAAGGCGGCGTAGGTGACCGTCATCTTGGTCATCGCCACCTCGCCCAGTGCGTGGACGTCCATGATCCGGCCGTAGAGCGCGCGCAGGGCCGGTTGGGCGTTGATCGCCCGGGCGGCGCTCACCCGATCGGCGACGTCCTGGTAGAGCGTGGTGGTCGAGGCTGCGGAGGCGTACGTCATCACGGCCATCAGCACGAGGACGATCGCGACGATCACCCGGTCGCGACGCAGGTTGTGGCGCAGCAGGAGCCCCGCGCCGGTGGCCGTACCGGTGCCGCTGCTCATGCGCCGTCGGCCCCGGTGGTCGGCGTGCGGTAGGCGTCGAGGAAGAGCGTCTCGAGGTCTGTCGCGTGGTCGCCCGCGCGGAGCTCGTCGAGCGTGCCCGCCTCGACCGTGCGGCCGTCGCGGATGATCGTGACCCGGTCCGCCAGGCGCTCGACCTCCGAGAGGATGTGGCTGGACAGCAGGACCGTGGCGCCGTGGCCGAGGTGCTCGGCGACGCAGTCGCGGAAGACCTGCTCCATCAGAGGGTCGAGGCCGCTGGTCGGCTCGTCGAAGATGAGCAGCTCGGTCTCCACCGCGAAGGCCGCGATGAGGGCGACCTTCTGCCGGTTGCCCTTGGAGTAGGCGCGGCCCTTCTTGGTCGGGTCGAAGTGGAAGCGCTGCATCAGCTCGCTCTTGCGGCTGGTCGCCGGATCGACGCCGCGCATCCGCAGCAGCAGGTCGATGGTCTCGCCACCGGACAGGTTCGGCCAGAGGTTGACGTCGCCGGGCACGTACGCGAGGCGCCGGTGCAGGGCGGGCGCATGACGCCAGGGGTCGTCGCCGAAGAGCCGTACCTCTCCCGATCCGGCCCGCATCAGGCCCAGCAGGATGCGGATCGTGGTCGACTTCCCGGCGCCGTTGGGGCCGAGGAAGCCGTGCACCTCCCCGGGGGCGACCTGCAGGTCGAGCCCGTCCAGGGCGTGGACGTGACCGAAGGTCTTCACCAGGCCCCGGACGTCGATGACCGGTCCGCCCATCATCGTCAGCCGATCAGGTCGGAGCCGCCGGAGCGGCGCTCGCCGCGTCCGAAGCCGGCCAGCGCGTCCACGGCCTTCTGGAGGAAGGCCTCCTCGCCGAAGGTGTTGATCTTGAAGAACATCGCCTCGCTGCCGCCGGCCGCGGTCATGGTGACCGCCAGCTGATCGGCGACGGCCATGACGGCGACGTTGAGGCTGACCCGGTTGCCGCCCATCGCGCTGTAGCGCTCGTACGTCCGCACGACCAGCAGCGCGTCGCCGAGGGTCTGCTCGGAGGCCTCCTCCCGGGTCGCGGAGATGCTGCCGCGGAGGATCTCGTCCTCCAGGTGCGCGATCAGTCGGTGGACATCGCCGGTGAGGACGGCTTCATGGCAGGCCATATCCCGGACGCTAGCGGTCCTCGGCGTTGATGACGCTGAAAAGCGCCGCCTGGGCGTCGGCGATCGCCTTGTTCAGGACCTCTCTCCTCGGATCCGGCACATGTCCGGGAAGGAGGACCGTGTCCTCCGGCCTTGCGTCCTCGACCCCGCCGTAGATCAAGGGCCCGTCGAGGTGGTCCAGGATCCGGGCGGCATGCTCGTCCGCGGCCGCCATCGCGGCCCGGGCCTGATTGTCGCGGCGCCGGGCGAACCGCTGCTGGCTCCAGCCACCGGCCTTCGTCTTGCCCTGCACGTGCCGCTTGCCGACCTTGGAGGCGGTGATCTCGGTGCCGTGCAGCCGGGCGACGGCGAAGCCGCCCTTGCGCACCAGCAGCACGCCCCAGTCGGCCGGAGGCGCCCCCGCCGCAGCGAACGCTGCCGGATCCGCCGGTCCGTCGTACGGGCGCTCGAACGGCAGCCGGGCGACGAAGGTCGACCCGTCCGGCGCGACCCCGTGCAGCGCCCCGTCGCTCACCGACAGGTCCGCCCCTCCCCCGTGCCGGGTGGCGAAGTTCTCGATCCAGCGACGGACCCGTCCCACTCCGACCAGCACCTGAGCCACGCCCCCACCCTAGGCGACCAAGCGAGCGGCAGCGCGAGCGAGGAACGAGCTCTGGCGCTGGCCGGGAGCGCGGGAGCCAGCGGCGAAGCCGCCAGGCGACCAAGCGAGCGCCAGCGCGAGCGAGGAACGAGCTCTGGCGCTGGCCGGGAGCGCGGGAACCAGCGCCAAGCTCGTGGCCGAGTGGGCTCACCCGGCGGCGTGAAGCACCTCGTACCGCTCCATCACGACCGGCATCGCGTACGAGAAGCCGCGGTCGTGGCCGGGGTAGGTCGTCCAGAACCACTCGTGCGCACGGCGCCAGTAGTCCAGCGACAGGTCGCCCTCGCCCTCCAGCCGAGCATGCTCGGCGTCGACCTCGTCGAAGGGCGCGATCCGTACGTCGACGACGCGGAGCAGCACGCGCGGTCGCCCTGACCCGTCGAGCACGATGCTGAGGTCGCCGACCTGCGGCAGCGGGTCCCCGGCGTCCTCGTAGTCCCACAGCTCGCTGGCGCCGGCCGTCTTCGTGCCGGCGAGGACCAGCGCGAGCAGCTCGTCGGCCAGATCGGGCGTGGCGCCGAAGGCCCAGGTCTGCGGCGTCGGCCCGGAGATGCCGAGAGCCGACCGGGCGGAGGACCAGAAGGCCTCCACCGCGGCCGGCTCGGGAGTCGGCTGGCCCACGTCAGACGTTGAAGCCCAGCGCGCGGAGCATCTCGCGACCGTCGTCGGTGATCTTGTCCGGGCCCCACGGCGGCATCCAGACCCAGTTGATGTGCACGTCGCTGGCCATGCCCTCGAGCGCGGAGTTGGTCTGGTCGGTGATGACGTCGGTCAGCGGGCAGGCCGCCGAGGTGAGCGTCATGTCGAGCACGACGCGGGAGTCGTCCTCGATGTGGATGCCGTAGACGAGGCCGAGGTCGACGACGTTGATCCCGAGCTCGGGGTCGACGACGTCCTTCATCGCCTCGTTGACGTCTTCGAACGCGAGAGTCACTTGTCAGTCTCCTTTTGGGTGTCGCTTTGGGCCTGTGCGGAGGCGTCCTGGAACGCCATCCAGCCCAGCAGCGCACACTTGATACGGGCGGTCAGCTTGGCAGCGCCGGCGAAGGCGACGGCGTCCTCGAGGACGTCCTCGTCGGGCTCCACCTGGCCCTTGCCGCGCATCATCTCGAGGAACGCCGCGTGGATCGGCTCGACCTCCTCGAGGGTCTTGCCGACGAGCAGCTCGGTCATCACGGACACGGAGGCCGAGGAGATCGAGCAGCCGAGGTTCTCGTACGAGATGTCCTTCACGACGTCGCCGTCGAGGTGCACCCGGAGGGTGATCTCGTCGCCGCAGGTCGGGTTGACGTGGTGGACCTCGGCCTCGTAGGGCTCACGCAGGCCGGAGTTCAGCTTGCGCTTCGCGTGGTCGAGGATGATGTCCTGGTACAGGGAGTCGAGAGATGCAGTCGACATGCGCACTCCTTCCGTCAGGCCAACTTGAAGTAGCGGCGGGTGTATTCCAGGCCCTCGATCAGCGCGTCGATCTCGCCCGGTGTCGTGTAGAGGTACGACGACATCCGGGTCGAGGCCTGCACACCGAAGCGCGCGTGGGCCGGCTTGGCGCAGTGGTGCCCGGCCCGCACTGCGATGCCCTGGGAGTCCAGGACCTGCGCGATGTCGTGCGGGTGCACGCCGTCGAGCTCGAAGGCGATGGCGCCACCGCGCTGGGTCGCGTCGAGCGGACCCAGCACCGTGAGGCCCGGGACGGTCGCGAGACCGTCCAGCGCGTAGCCGGTGATCGCCTGCTCGTGCGCGTGGATCGCGTCGAGCCCGATGTGGCTGAGGTAGTCGAGGGCTGCGCCGAGCCCGACGGCCTCGACGATCGGCGGCGTGCCGGCCTCGAACTTGTGCGGGATCCCGGCGTAGGTGGACTTCTCCATCCGTACGGTGGCGATCATCTCGCCACCTCCCAGGAACGGCGGGAGCTGCTCGAGCAGCGCGCGCCGGCCCCACAGGACGCCGATGCCGGTCGGGCCGACGGTCTTGTGACCGGTGAACGCCAGGAAGTCCGGACGCTCGTCGGCCGGCATCGCCGCGAGGTCGATCGGCAGCTGCGGCGCGGCCTGCGAGGCGTCGACGACCACGACTGCGCCCCGCCCGTGGTCGCCCACGGCGTGGGCGCGCTTGGTGATCTCCGCGATCGGCAGGATCGTGCCGAGCATGTTGGAGACCCACGCCAGCGAGACGACCTTCGTACGCTCGGTGATCAGCTCGTCGATGTTGCTGACGTCGAGCTGGCCGTCGTCGGTCAGGCCGAACCACCGCAGCGTGGCGCCGGTCCGCTCGGTGAGCAGCTGCCACGGCACGATGTTGGAGTGGTGCTCCAGCTCGGTGATGACGACCTCGTCGCCCTCACCGATCTGGAGGTCCCCACGGGCCCACATCAGCGTGTTCGCCACCAGGTTGAGCGCCTCGGAGGCGTTCTTGGTGAAGATCACCTCGTCGCGGTCGGGCGCTCCGATGAAGCGCGCCACCGCGTCCCGGCCACCCTCGAACGCCTCGGTCGACTCCGCACCGAGGTGGTGCATCGCTCGCGCGATGTTGGCGTTGTGCCGCTCGAGGTGGTCGACCATCGTGTCGATCACGATCTGCGGCTTCTGCGACGTGTTGGCGCTGTCGAGGTAGACCAGCGGCACGCCTTCGAAGGTCCGCTCGAGGATCGGGAAGTCCTTGCGGACGATCTCGAGCTCGGGCAGCAGGCCCGGCAGGGACGAGGTGGACATGGATCAGACCGCCGCGCCGATGTACTTCGCGTAGCCGTTGGCCTCGAGCTCCTCGGCCAGCTCCTCGCCGCCCGACTCCGCGATGCGGCCGTCGACGAACACGTGCACGAAGTCCGGCTTCACGTAGCGCAGGATGCGGGTGTAGTGCGTGATCAGCAGGACGCCCTTGCCCTCGCGCGAGGCGAAGGCGTTGATGCCGTCCGAGACGACCTTGAGCGCGTCGATGTCGAGACCGGAGTCGATCTCGTCGAGGATCGCGACCTTCGGGTCGAGCAGGTCGAGCTGGGCGATCTCGGCGCGCTTCTTCTCGCCGCCGGAGAAGCCCTCGTTGACCGAGCGCTGCGAGAACGCGGGGTCGAGGTTCATCCGGTCGAGGGCGCCGTTGACGTCCTTGACCCAGGTGCGCAGCTTGGGAGCCTCGCCGTCGAGGGCCGTCTTGGCCGTACGGAGGAAGTTGGCCATCGATACGCCGGGGACCTCGACCGGGTACTGCATGGCGAGGAAGAGGCCGGCGCGCGCCCGCTCGTCCGGCGACATCTCGAGGAGGTCCTTGCCGTCGAGGGTGACCGAGCCACCGGTGATGGTGTACTTCGGGTGACCGGCGATGGCGTACGCGGTCGTCGACTTGCCCGAGCCGTTCGGGCCCATGATCGCGTGGGTCTCGCCGTCGTTGATGGTCAGCGTGACGCCCTTGAGGATCTCCTTGGGGCCGTCCTCGGTCTCGACGGAGACCTGCAGGTCCTTGATCTCAAGCGTGCTCATCAGGCGTTGTCCTTCTCGTTGTTCAGTACGTTCTTGGCGAGCTCTGCCTCCACGGTGGCGGTGAGCTTCTCCTCCAGGTCGCCGACACCGATCTGGCGGATGAGGTCGTTGAAGAAGCCGTGCACGACCAGGCGGCGGGCCTCGGACTCCGGGATGCCGCGGCTGCGCAGGTAGAACAGCTGCTCGTCGTCGAAGCGACCGACGGCCGAGGCGTGACCGGCACCCTCGATCTCGCCGGTCTCGATCTCGAGGTTCGGGACCGAGTCGGCCTGGCAGCCGTCGGTGAGGACGAGGTTGCGGTTCTCCTCGTACGTCTCGATGCCCTCGGCGACCTTGCGGATCAGGACGTTGCCGATCCACACGGTGTGGGCGCCGTGACCCTGCAGCGCGCCCTTGTAGACCACGTGGGACTTGGTCTTGGGAGCGGTGTGGTCGACGAAGAGGCGGTGCTCGATGTGCTGGCCGGCGTCGGCGAAGTACAGGCCGAGCAGCTCGACGGAGCCGCCGGGGCCGGAGTACTCGGCGGTGGTGTCGCTGCGGACCACGTCGCCACCGAAGGTGACCTCGATGTGCTTGAAGGTGGCGTCGCGGCCGACCTTCACGTGCCGGTGACCCACGTGGACGGCGTCGTCGGCCCAGTCGTCGATGGTGACGACGGTCAGCTGGGCGCCGTCCTCGACCACGATCTCGACGTTGTCGGCGAGCGTCGCAGAGCCCTCGAAGTGGAAGACGACGGTCGCCTGGGAGAAGCGGCCCGCCTTGACCACGACGTGCTGCGCGACGGCCTGCTCGACGCCGGTGCCGCGCACGATGATGACGCTGGCGTCCTCGATCACGGTCTCGGCCGGGATCTCGTACAGCGCAGTGCCGTGGGCGGCGTTCGCGACGCGGGCGGCGATCCGGTCGGTCGGCACGAAGCCGCTCACGCCCAGCAGGCCGGAAGCGTCGTCGCTGACGTTGATGCCCTCGGCGAGCTGCTCGGTGATGTCCAGCGTGCCGCCGAAGGCGGCCTCGGTGTGGAGGTCGCGCAGCCGCTTGAGCGGGGTGAAGCGCCAGATCTCCTCGCGCCCGGTCGGGACCGGGTGGGCCGCCAGGTCGAAGGAGCCCTCCGGGTGGAGGTGGGACTCGACCTTGTCGAGTTCCAGGGACTGCTTGATCGAGTCAAGCGAGGTGTCGACGGCAGTCATCAGCCGACGGCTCCTTCCATCTGCAGTTCGATGAGGCGGTTGAGCTCGAGCGCGTACTCCATCGGGAGCTCCTTGGCGATCGGCTCGACGAAGCCCCGCACGATCATCGCCATCGCCTCGTCCTGGGCCATACCGCGGCTCATGAGGTAGAAGAGCTGGTCGTCGGAGACCTTCGAGACCGAGGCCTCGTGGCCCATGGAGACGTCGTCCTCGCGGATGTCGACGTACGGGTACGTGTCCGAGCGGCTGATCTGGTCGACCAGCAGCGCGTCGCAGAGCACGTTGGACTTGGAGCCGTACGCGCCCTCGTTGATCTGGATGAGGCCGCGGTACGACGTACGGCCGCCGCCGCGCGCCACGCTCTTGGAGAGGATGGACGACGAGGTGTGCGGGGCCGCGTGCACCATCTTGGCGCCGGCGTCCTGGTGCTGGCCCTCGCCCGCGAAGGCGATGGAGAGCGTCTCGCCCTTGGCGTGCTCGCCCATGAGGTAGACGGCCGGGTACTTCATCGTGACCTTGGAGCCGATGTTGCCGTCGACCCACTCCATCGTCGCGCCGGCCTCGCAGACGGCGCGCTTGGTGACGAGGTTGTAGACGTTGTTCGACCAGTTCTGGATGGTCGTGTAGCGGCAGCGGCCGCCCTTCTTGATGATGATCTCGACGACTGCGGAGTGCAGCGAGTCGGAGGAGTAGACCGGAGCGGTACAACCCTCGACGTAGTGCACGTAGGCGTCCTCGTCGACGATGATCAGCGTCCGCTCGAACTGGCCCATGTTCTCGGTGTTGATCCGGAAGTAGGCCTGCAGCGGGATGTCGACGTGGACACCCTTCGGGACGTAGATGAACGAGCCACCCGACCACACCGAGGTGTTGAGCGCGGCGAACTTGTTGTCGCCGACCGGGATGACGGTGCCGAAGTACTCCTTGAAGAGCTCCTCGTGCTCCTTCAGCGCGGTGTCGGTGTCGACGAAGATGACGCCCTGCTCCTCCAGGTCCTCACGGATCTGGTGGTAGACGACCTCGGACTCGTACTGAGCGGCGACGCCGGCGACGAGGCGCTGCTTCTCCGCCTCGGGGATGCCGAGCTTGTCGTAGGTGTTCTTGATGTCCTCGGGCAGGTCCTCCCAGGAGGTGGCCTGCTTCTCCGTGGACCGCACGAAGTACTTGATGTTGTCGAAGTCGATGCCGCCCAGGTCGGAGCCCCACGTCGGCATGGGCTTGCGGCCGAAGAGCTTGAGGCCCTTCAGGCGCAGGTCGAGCATCCACTGCGGCTCGGACTTCTTGCCGGAGATGTCGCGGACGACGTCCTCGTTCAGACCACGCGTCGCGTTGGCGCCGACGTCGTTCTTGTCGGCCCAGCCGAACTCGTACTTGCCGATCCCCTTGAGCTCGGGGTTCAGCTCCTCGATCGAGGTCATACCGTGACCTGCTTCCTCTCGTCGGTGCTGCGGGTGGTGCTGCTGGTGGAGATGTTCGGGATGCATGTGGTGCACACGCCGTCGCCGTGGGCGATGGTGGCGAGGCGCTGGACGTGGGTGCCGAGCAGCTCGCTGATCGCGGCGGTCTCGGCCTCGCACAGCTGCGGGAACTCGTGCGCGACGTGGGAGACGGGGCAGTGCTGTTGACACAACTGCTCACCCACCACCGGCAATTCCCGGACGCTGGCCACGTAGCCCTCGTCGGTGAAGACCTGGGCCAGCACCTGGGCCGGCGTGAGCTCCGGCTGCTGCTGGCTGATGCTCGCGAAGCCCTCGCGGATGAAGTCGGCCCGCTTGGCGGCGAAGGCCCGCAGGCCGTCGTCGCCGGCGGTCTGCGCGAGGAAGCGCAGCGCCTGGACGGCCAGGTCGTCGTACTGCTGGTCGAAGCCCTCGCGTCCACGCTCGGTGAGCGCGAAGACCTTGGCCGGACGACCGCGTCCCTTGTGGCCGGTGCTGCGGGGGTCGCGCGCCTCGACGGCGCCGTCCTCGACGAGCTGGTCGAGGTGGCGTCGCACGGCCGCCGGCGTCAGATCGAGCCGCTCCGCGAGCGCTGCCGCGGTGGACGGGCCGTCGACGAGGATCGACCGGGCCACACGCTGACGCGTGCCCTGGTCATCGGCCCGAACAGCCGCCTCGTCGAATTTCACAACACTATTGTGACGATATTGGTCGGGTGGTTTCAACGAAGGTCACCCTTACCTGGCCTCGGCCCCGCCCCGAATCGGGTCCGCAGGGGCGCGATACCTACACTGGCGCGCGTGCCAACCCCCGCTGTCGAGGTCACCGATCTGCGTATGACCTACGGCACCAAGACCGCCGTCGACGGTCTCTCGCTGACCGTCGAGACCGGCTCGATCACGGCCGTGCTCGGCCCCAATGGGGCCGGGAAGACGACCACCCTCGAGACGTGCGAAGGATATCGCCGGCCCCAGTCGGGGCGCGTACGCGTGCTCGGGCTCGACCCGGTCGCCCAGCGTCGCGAGCTGCTCCCCCGCGTCGGCGTGATGCTGCAGGGCCAGGGCGCATGGAGCGGTGTGCGGGCGATGGAGATGCTGCGCCACATCGCGCGCCTGCACGCCAACCCCCTCGACGTCGACGAGCTCGCCGAGCGGGTCGGGCTGGGCGAGTGCGGCCGTACGCCGTACCGCCGCCTCTCCGGCGGCCAGCAGCAGCGCCTGGGGCTCGCCATGGCGATCGTGGGGCGCCCCGAGATCGTCTTCGTCGACGAGCCGACCGCCGGGATGGACCCGGCCGCGCGCCGCACCACGTGGGAGCTGCTGCGCGAGCTGCGCTCCTCGGGGGTGACGGTCGTGCTGACCACGCACTACCTGGAGGAGGCCGAGCAGCTTGCCGACCAGGTGCACATCATCGACCACGGCCGGCTGATCGCCTCGGGCTCGCCCGAGGAGCTGACCCGCGGCACGTCCGCGACCATCCGGCTGGTCGTCGACAAGGAGCTGCCCGCCGGCGCCGAGGCGGCGCTGCGCGCATCGGTCTCGTCGTGGAGCGAGCAGTACGACATCGGAGTGCGCTCGATGAGCTTCGGCTCGCGGACCCTGGAGGATGTCTTCCTCGAGCTGACCGGAAGGGACATCGAGCATGACCGACACGACGCGTGACGCCGTACGACTCGATCTGGCTCCGCACCCGGGCGGCGCGCCGTTCGCCCGCCAGGTGCTGGCCCAGGCGTCCATGGAGGCCCGCCTGATGCTGCGCAACGGGGAGCAGCTGCTGCTCGCCGTGGTGGTGCCGGTGCTGATCCTGGTCGGCGGTGTGACGGCCGGCGAGCACCTGTCGCTGAAGCTGAGCGACCCGCGCCCGCTGGTCGACATCTTCACCCCCGGCGTGATCGCGCTCGCGGTGATGTCGACGTCGTTCACGTCACTGGCCATCGCGACCGGCTTCGAGCGGCGCTACGGCGTGATCAAGCGCCTCGGCGCCTCGCCGCTGCCGAAGTCGGGGCTGCTGCTCGGCAAGATCCTCGCGCTGCTGTGCGTGCAACTGGTGCAGATCATCCTGATCGGCGGGGTCGGGCAGCTGCTCGGCTGGACCCCGAAGGCCGGGGTGCTGGGCGCGGTGCTCGCGGTGGCCCTCGGCACAGCGGCCTTCGCCGCCCTCGGGCTGCTCGTCGCGGGCACGCTGCGCGCCGAGGCGACGCTGGCGGCGGCCAACCTGATCTACCTGCTCCTGATGGCCGGCGGCGCCGTGGTGCTGCCGATCAGCGCGTACGGCTCGTTCGGGCACGTCGCGCGCTGGCTGCCCTCGGGCGCCCTCGGCGAGGCCATGCGCTCCGCCTTCCTCGACGGCTCGGTCGCGTGGCGCGATCTGGGCGTGCTCACCGTATGGGCGGTCCTCGGGACCTCCCTGACCGCAAGGACCTTCAAGTGGGAATGACCGCCGCCCCCGTCTCGCCCGACACGAGGACCCCGGGCCGGATCACCGGCTGGCTGCGGGCGCGTCTCGTGCCGCTGGCGATCGCGAACCTGTGCGCGAACATCCTGCTCGTGGTGACCGGCGGTGTTGTACGGCTGACGTCGTCGGGCCTGGGCTGCCCCACGTGGCCGAAGTGCACCGAGGGCTCGTACGTCCGCCACGGCGCGACCGGCATCCACGGGGTCATCGAGTTCAGCAACCGGATGCTGACCTACGTGCTGACGGCGATCGCGATCGCGGTCGTGGTGGCGGCGTGGAAGCACGTCGGGCGCGTACGCCGCCTCGCCGTCGGGATCGCTCTCGGCATCCCGCTCCAGGCCGTCATCGGCGGCATCAGCGTGCTCACCGACCTCAACCCGTGGGTGGTGTCGTTCCACCTGCTCGCCTCGATGGCGATGATCTGCCTGTGCGTGTGGATGCTCGACATCCTCTGGTCCCCGGTCCGGGGCGGCTCGCCCGGTGGCGTACGGGGCTTGGCCTGGGCCACCTTCGCGGCCGGCTGGGTCGTGCTCTGGCTCGGCACGGTCGTCACCGGCTCCGGCCCGCACTCGGGTGACCTCGAGTCCAAGCGCACCGGCCTCGACCCGGCGACCATGTCGCACATCCACGCCTTCGCGGTCTACGTGCTCGTGGCGCTCACCGTCTGGCTGCTGGTCGTGGTGCGTCGTCAGCCCTATCAGCGCCTGGTCGTCGCCGTCCTGCTCGGTGTCCAGCTCGCCCAGGGCGTCGTCGGCTGGATCCAGTACGAGACCGGCCTGCCCGCCTGGGTCGTCGGCCTCCACATGCTGGGCGCAGCCCTGACCGCCGCCGGTCTCGCCCGCGTCGTGCTGTCCACCCACCCCCACCCCGACTCGGCCCTCCCGCACCGCTGACCTGGCCCTCGCGCACCGCTGACCCGGCCCTCGCGCACCGCTGACCCGGCCCTCGCGCACCGCTGACCTGGCCCTCGTGCACCGCTGACCTGGCCCTGGCGCGGATCCGTGGTTACGCCGGTTTCCGTCCACATCGCGCGTTGGAAACCCGCCTATCCACAGGTTCGGATCGGCGCCTGTACGCGCTCCGCGGTGCGGATGACGCTGAGCGGCATGAGCATCTCCCCTGCACCCATCGCAGTCCCTGACCGGCCGGTACGGCGTGCCGACCTGCGCGACCTCGGCTACACGCGGGCTGACTTCGAGCGCCTGCTCCGCGAGGGCGCACTCCGTGCCGTCGTGCGCGATGCGTACGTGCGGGCCTACCTCGTCGATAGCGTCGAGCTACGTGCCGCGGCGGTTGCTCTCGTCGTCGCCGAGGACCACGTGGCGATCGACCGCACCGCGGCCGCCATCCACGGTGTGAGCACCTTCGGCTTCGCGGAGGTTGACGACAGGACGCCGCCGATCGAAACGGCGGCGCCGCTCGACAGACGCACCACGAAACGTGCAGACGTCGACGGCAGGACCCGTGATCTCGCCGGTCGCGACATCATGGAGATCAACGGGCTGCGCGTCACCACACCACTGCGGACCGCACTGGATCTGGGCCGCAACCTGAAGCGCCGAGAGGCGATGGCCGCGATGAACGCGCTCGCGCGCCTACACGGGCTCCGCAAGGAAGACCTTCGCGCGCAGGTACCGCGATTCAAGGGCCATCGCGGCGTCATCCAGCTTCGCGAGCTCACCGAGCTCGTCGAGCCGCGCATCGAATCGCCCCGCGAGTCATGGACGTGGCTACAGATCCACGACGCGGGTCTTCCGATGCCGGAGCCACAGTTCTGGATCGAGATCGACGGTGTCGCCACGTACCGCCTCGACTTCGCCTACGTCCGGAGGCGGATCTGCGTCGAGTACGACGGCTTCGACTTCCATGAGAAGACGGCCGATCAGCGGCGGTACGACGCGGAGCGACGAGCCTGGCTACGGGAACACGGTTGGACGATCATCGTCATCCGCCTCGGCGACTTCACCGGGGACCATCTCGACCGGTGGATCCGCCAGCTGCGTGACGAGCTCGCGAAGCCGTACACGACTCGCCGTTGGTGACCGACGACGCGCGAGGGCCGAGTCGGCGGTGCGCGAGGGCCGAGTCGGCGGTGCGCGAGGGCCGAGTCGGGGTCAGCGGGTGACGAGGGGGTCGATGGCGACGGCCACGAAGAGCAGCGAGAGGTACAGGTTGCTGCTGTGGAAGAGATGCATCGGCTGGATGATCGCGAGGTCCTCGGTGCCGCGGGCCCGGGTGTGCATGCGGTGGGCCTGGACGAGGAAGACGGCACCGAGCACGGCGGCGGCCGCGGGGTAGAACCAGCCCGTGGAGGCCACCGGCCACAGCAGCAGCGAGACGGCCACCATCACCCACGAGTAGAGGACGATCTGGCGTCCGACCTCGCGGGCGGGCTTCACGACCGGCAGCATCGGGACGTCGACGTTCGCGTAGTCCTCGCGGTAGCGCAGCGCCAGCGCCCAGGTGTGCGGCGGCGTCCAGAAGAAGACGACCAGGAACAGGATGAACGGCGCCCACGAGAGCTCGTTGGTGACCGCGGTCCAGCCGATCATGGCCGGGAAGCAGCCCGCGATGCCGCCCCAGACGATGTTCTGAGTCGTCCGCCGCTTGAGCAGCATCGTGTAGACGAACACGTAGAACGCGTTGGCGCCCAGCGACAGCGCCGCCGACAGCGGGTTCACCCAGGCCAGCAGGATGACCGTCGAGAGCGCCGCCAGGACGACGCCGAAGACCAGCGCGGAGACCGGGGAGACGATGTGGCGCGGCAGCGCGCGGCGTCGTGTGCGACGCATCTGCTCGTCGATGTCACGGTCGTACACACAGTTGAAGACCGACGCGGAGCCGGCCGATAGCGTGCCGCCGATGACGGTCGCGACCACGAGGCCGAGCCCCGGCACGCCGCGGGCGGCGAAGAACATCACCGGCACGGTCGTCAGGAGCAGCAGCTCGATGACGCGGGGCTTGGTCAGGCCGACGTAGGCGGCCACCACGTCCTTGAACGTCGCGCGGCTCGAGTCGGCCTCCTGGATGTCCACACCCGGGGCGCTCTCACCGACGTACGTCACGGACATCCCTACTCACTGGTAAATACGACTTCGCCATCATCGCCAGACAGCGGGTGTGAGTCTAACCCCGAGCATCGGTAGGCTCGGAGTTGACGTACGTCTCAGAGAGGACCCCCGTGACTACAACTCCTGCCCTTGAGTGGACCGACCTTGACAAGAAGGCCGTTGACACCGCTCGGGTCTTGGCGATGGACGCAGTTCAGAAGGTCGGTAACGGACACCCCGGTACCGCCATGAGCCTCGCGCCGGCCGCCTACCTTCTCTTCCAGAAGGTGATGAAGCACTCCCCCTCCGACCCGAGCTGGCTGGGACGTGACCGCTTCGTGCTCTCCTGCGGCCACTCGTCCATCACGCTGTACAACCAGCTCTTCCTCGGCGGCTTCGGCCTCGAGATCGAGGACATCGAGTCGCTCCGCACGTGGGGCAGCAAGACCCCGGGCCACCCGGAGTACGGCCACACCGCCGGCGTCGAGGTCACCACCGGCCCGCTCGGCCAGGGCGTCGCGAACGCGGTCGGCATGGCGATCGCCGCTCGCCGCGAGCGCGGCCTGCTCGACCCGAACGCGGCCGAGGGCGAGTCGCTCTTCGACCACAACATCTACGTCCTCGCCTCCGACGGCGACCTGCAGGAGGGCGTGAGCGGCGAGGCCTCCTCGATCGCCGGCACCCAGCAGCTCGGCAACCTCACCGTCATCTACGACGCCAACCGGATCTCGATCGAGGGTGACACGAACGTCGCGTTCAACGAGGACGTCGCGAAGCGGTACGAGGCGTACGGCTGGCACGTCCAGACCGTCGACTGGACCCACAACGGCGACCACACCGACGGCGCGAACTACCACGAGGACGTCCCGGCGCTCTATGCAGCCATCCAGGCGGCCGCCGCCGTCACCGACCAGCCCAGCATCATCGTCCTCAAGACGATCATCGCCTGGCCGGCCCCGAACGCGCAGAACACCGAGGCCTCGCACGGCTCGGCGCTCGGCGCCGACGAGATCGTCGCCACCAAGAAGCTGATGGGCTTCGACCCCGAGCAGCACTTCGAGGTCCCGGCCGACGTCTTCGAGCACACCCGCGGCCTGATCGCGCGCGGCAAGGAGCTCGAGGCCGCCTGGAACGAGCGGTACGCCACCTGGGCCGCCGCCAACCCGGAGCAGGTCGCCATCCTCGAGCGGATGAAGTCGCGGTCCCTGCCCGAGGGCCTCGAGGCCGCCCTGCCCACCTTCCCGGCCGACGCCAAGGGTGTCGCCACCCGCGCCGCCTCCGGCAAGGTGATCAACGCGATCGCCGACGTGATGCCCGAGCTGTGGGGCGGCTCGGCCGACCTCGCCGGCTCGAACAACACCACCATCGCCAACGCCTCCTCGGCGATCCCGGCGAGCCGCTCGACCCACGACTGGACCGGCGACCCGTACCAGGGCCGCGTGCTGCACTTCGGCATCCGCGAGCATGCGATGGGCGCGATCATGAACGGCATCGCCGTCCACGGCGGCACCCGCGTCTTCGGCGGCACCTTCCTCCAGTTCTCCGACTACATGCGTGGCGCGGTCCGCGTCGGTGCGCTCATGGGCGCGCCGGTCATCCACGTGTGGACGCACGACTCGGTCGGCCTCGGCGAGGACGGCCCGACGCACCAGCCGATCGAGCACCTGTGGGCGCTGCGCGCCATCCCGGGTCTCGACGTGGTCCGCCCGGCCGACGCCAACGAGACCGCCGCCGCGTGGCTCCAGGCGCTCAAGCACACCGACCGCCCGACCGCGCTCATCCTGAGCCGCCAGAACCTCCCCACGGTCCCCCGCGGCGAGGACGGCTTCTCGACGACCGAGAACGTGGGCAAGGGTGGCTACGTCCTCATCGACGCCGAGGGCGGCCAGCCCGACGTCATCCTGATCGGCACCGGCTCCGAGGTGCAGCTGGCGGTCGCCGCCCGCGAGCAGCTCAAGGCCGAGGGCATCAACGCCCGCGTCGTCTCGATGCCGTCCGTCGAGTGGTTCGAGCAGCAGACGCAGGCCTACCGGGACCAGGTGCTGCTCCCAGGCGTCAAGGCCCGCGTCAGCGTCGAGGCCGGCATCAAGCAGGGTTGGCGCGAGTACGTCGGCGACGCCGGCCGCTCGATCTCCATCGAGCACTGGGGTGCCAGCGCCGACGGCGCCCGGATCTTCCAGGAGTTCGGCATCACCGCCGAGGCCGTCGTCCAGGCCGCCAAGGACAGCATGCAGGCGACCCGACGCTGATCGTTCCGGCCGGTGGCGGGTACTGGTGACCCGCCACCGGTCGAACCTCCAGCACCGCGTTAGACTTGGAATTGGATCGATCAAATTACCGAACGAGGAGTTCCTGAATGAGTGACCGTCTCAAGGCGCTGGCCGACGCCGGCGTCTCCATCTGGCTCGACGACCTGTCGCGCGAGCGCATCGAGACCGGAAACCTGGCCGATCTGGTCAAGGACTCCTCGGTCGTGGGCGTCACCACCAACCCCACCATCTTCCAGGGCGCGCTCAGCAAGGGTGAGCGCTACGACGCCCAGCTGCGCGAGCTCGTCGCCAGCGGCGCCGACGTCGACAAGGTGATCTTCGAGCTCACCACCGAGGACGTCCGCAACGCGTGCGACATCCTCGCCCCCGTCGCCGCGGCGACCAAGGACGACGGCCGGGTCTCCATCGAGGTCGAGCCGACGCTGGCCAACGAGACCCAGGGGACGATCGACAGCGCCAAGGCGCTGTGGGCCGCCGTCGACCGCGGCAACGCCCTGATCAAGATCCCGGCGAGCCTCGAGGGCCTCCCGGCCATCACCGCCGTCACCGCCGAGGGCATCAGCGTCAACGTGACCCTGATCTTCTCCGAGGAGCGCTACCGCGCCGTCATGGACGCGTACCTCGCCGGTCTCGAGCAGGCCAAGGCCAACGGCCACGACCTGTCGACGATCCGCTCGGTCGCCTCCTTCTTCGTCAGCCGCGTCGACTCCGAGATCGACGCGCGCCTCGAGAAGATCGGCACCGACGAGGCCCTCGCCCTGCGCGGCAAGGCCGCCGTCGCGAACGCCCGCCTCGCGTACGCCGCCTTCCAGGAGGTGCACGCCGGTGAGCGCTGGGCCGCTCTGGCCGCTGCCGGCGCCAACGCGCAGCGTCCGCTGTGGGCCTCCACCGGCGTGAAGAACCCGGCGTACTCCGACACCATGTACATCACGGACCTGGTCGTCGCCGACACCGTCAACACCATGCCGGAGAAGACCATGCAGGCCTTCGCCGACCACGGTGAGCTCGTCGCCGAGAACAACGGCGACGCCGTCACCGGCAAGGCTGCCGAGGCCAAGGCGGTCTTCGAGCAGCTGAGCGCCGTCGGCATCGACCTCGACGACGTCTTCGTCGTCCTCGAGACCGAGGGCGTCGACAAGTTCAAGGCCTCCTGGACCGATCTCCTGGAGACCGTCAAGGGCCAGATGGCGAAGGCCGGGGCCTGATCTCGTGAGCGCGCCCGTCGACGCCACGGCCACCCAGTCCTGGAAGCAGCTCACCGCCCTCGCTGAGGGCTTCACCCCCGACCTGCGCGCCTGGTTCGCCCAGGACCCGGGGCGGGTGGACCGCTTCACGCATACCGCCGCCGACCTCCGCGTCGACCTGTCCAAGGGATTGGTCGACGAGGGGGTCCTGGCGGCCCTGCTGGACCTGGCCGAGGCCGTCGGCGTGGCGCGCCGCCGCGACGCGATGCTCTCCGGTGAGCACATCAACGTCACCGAGGACCGCGCCGTGCTCCACACCGCGCTCCGGCTTCCCGCCGGCGCTCGGCTGAGCGTCGACGGCCAGGACGCGGTGGCCGACGTCCACGAGGTCCTCGGTCGCATCTACGACTTCGCCGAGCGGGTCCGCTCGGGCGCATGGACCGGCACCACGGGCAAGCGCATCCGTACGGTCGTCAACATCGGCATCGGCGGCTCCGACCTCGGCCCGGTGATGGCGTACGAGGCGCTCGCGCCCTTCCGTCACCCCGAGATCGAGTGCCGCTTCATCTCCAACATCGACCCCACCGACGCGGCGCTCACGCTGCAGGGCCTCGACCCGGAGACCACTCTCTTCATCGTCGCCAGCAAGACCTTCGGCACCCTCGAGACGCTGACCAACGCACGACTGTGCCGGGCCTGGCTCCTCGAGCAGCTCGGCGACGCCGTCGACCAGAAGGACGCGGTCGCCAAGCACTTCGTAGCCGTGTCCACCAACCTGGAGAAGGTGGCGGCCTTCGGCATCGACCCGTCCAACGCCTTCGGGTTCTGGGACTGGGTCGGCGGTCGATACTCGGTCGACTCCGCGATCGGCACCGCGCTCGCGATCGCGATCGGCCCCGAGGGCTTCGCCGACTTCCTGGCCGGCTTCCACGCGATGGACGAGCACTTCCGGACGGCTCCCCCGGCCGAGAACGTGCCGCTCCTGATGGGCCTGCTCAACGTCTGGTACGTCAACTTCCTCGACGCCCACACCCACGCCGTGCTGCCGTACTCCCAGCTCCTGCACCGCTTCCCGGCCTACCTGCAGCAGCTGACCATGGAGTCCAACGGCAAGGGCGTGCGGTGGGACGGCACGCCGGTCACCACGGGCACCGGCGAGATCTTCTGGGGCGAGCCCGGCACCAACGGCCAGCACGCCTTCTACCAGCTGATCCACCAGGGCACCCGGCTGATCCCGGCCGACTTCATCGCGTTCGCCAACCCGGCCTATGCGCTGAAGGACGACGCCGCCGGCGCCGATGTCGACGTGCACGAGCTCTTCCTCGCCAACTTCTTCGCCCAGACCAAGGCGCTCGCGTTCGGCAAGACGGCCGACGAGGTCCGCGCCGAGGCTCCGGACCAGAGCGACGCGATCGTCGCCGCGCGCACCTTCACCGGCAACCGCCCGACGACCTCGATCATGGCGCCCGCGCTGACCCCGAGCGTGCTCGGCCAGCTGATCGCGCTGTACGAGCACATCACCTTCGTCCAGGGCGTCGTCTGGGGCATCGACAGCTTCGACCAGTGGGGTGTCGAGCTCGGCAAGCAGCTCGCGCTCCAGGTGAGTCCTGCCGTCGGCGGCGACGCCGAGGCCATCGCCGGGCAGGATCCGTCCACCCGAGCGTTGATCGAGTACTACCGGGCGCACCGGAAGTGACACCGCGGTGAGCTCAGGAGCCGCGCGGTCCGACACCGGGCGCAACCCCCAGCGAAACCCGTTGCGCGATCCTCTGGACCGCCGGCTCCCGCGTATCGCCCCGCCCTGCGGTCTCGTCCTCTTCGGCGTCACCGGCGACCTCTCGCGCAAAAAGGTCATGCCGGCGATCTACGACCTGGCCAACCGCGGCCTGCTCCCGCCCGGCTTCTCGCTGACCGGCTTCGCCCGTCGGGACTGGGCCGACCAGGACTTCGCGCAGGTGGTGCACGACTCCGTCGAGGAGCACGCCCGTACGCCCTTCCGCGAGGAGGTGTGGGACCAGCTCGCCGAGGGCTTCCGCTTCGTCTCCGGCGACTTCTCCGACGACGCCGCCTTCGAGCGGCTCCGTGCCACCATCGAGGAGCTCGACGAGACCCGCGGCACCGGCGGCAACCACGCCTTCTACCTCGCGATCCCGCCCGGTGCCTTCGGCGACGTCGTCGGGCAGCTCCGCGAGCACGGGCTGACCGAGTCCGGGGCCGGCGCGTGGCGCCGGGTGGTCGTGGAGAAGCCGTTCGGTCACGACCTGGCCTCGGCCCGCAAGCTCAACACCACCCTCGACGAGGTCTTTTCCGACGGCTCGATCTTCCGGATCGACCACTACCTCGGCAAGGAGACGGTGCAGAACATCCTGGCCCTGCGCTTCGCCAACACGATGTTCGAGCCCATCTGGAACGCCAACTACGTCGACCACGTCCAGATCACGATGGCCGAGGACGTCGGCATCGGCGGGCGCGCCGGCTACTACGACGGCATCGGCGCGGCGCGTGACGTCATCCAGAACCATCTGCTCCAGCTGATGTCGCTGGTCGCGATGGAGGAGCCCACCTCCTTCGAGGCCGCCGCCCTGCGGATCGAGAAGCAGAAGCTGCTCTCCTCCATCCGGCTCCCGGACGACCTGGCCGCCACCACCGCCCGCGGACAGTACGCCGCCGGCTGGGCAGGGGGCGAGAAGGTGACCGGCTTCCTGCAGGAGGACGGCATCGCGCCGAAGTCGGCGACCGAGACCTTCGCCGCGATCACCCTCGATGTCGACAACCGGCGGTGGGCGGGCGTCCCGTTCTACCTCCGCACGGGCAAGCGACTCGGCCGCCGCGTCACCGAGGTCGCGATCGTCTTCAAACGCCCGCCGCACCACTTCTTCAACCCGGACGCCACCGAGGAGCTCACCCAGAACGTCCTGGTCATCCGGGTCCAGCCCGATGAGGGCATGACAGTCCGCTTCGGCTCCAAGGTGCCGGGCACGACGATGGAGATCCGCGACGTGACGATGGACTTCGCCTACGGCAGCACGTTCACCGAGGCCTCCCCCGAGGCGTACGAGCGGCTCATCCTCGACGTCCTGCTCGGCGACCCGCCGCTCTTCCCGCGCCACGAGGAGGTCGAGCTGTCCTGGAGGATCCTCGATCCGATCCTCGACTTCTGGGCCGCCCAGGATCAGAAGGGGAAGCGCCCCGAGGCCTACGACTCCGGCAGCTGGGGCCCGGCCTCGGCCGACGCGATGCTCGCCCGTGACGGCCGGGTCTGGAGGCGGCCATGACCCGCACGCTGACCGACACCACCAGCGCCGCGATCGCGGCCGAGTTCGTCCGGGCCCGCACCCACGCCGGCAGCCCGGCGATGGGCATGGTGATGACCCTCATCATCGTCGTCGACGAGGACTGCTCCGCCGACGCCCTCGTGGCCGCCCGCGCCGCCTCCCATGAGCATCCCGCTCGCGTCCTCGCGGTCGTGTCCGGCTCGGCCCGGGGCGCCGCCGCCGTGGACGCCGAGGTCACCGTGGGGACCGGCTGGAGCGGCGAGATGGCCCTCATCCGGCTCTCCGGCGAGGTCGTACGCCATCCCGAGTCGGTCGTGCTGCCGCTGCTGCTGCCCGACTCCCCCGTCGTCGCCTGGTGGCCGGGCGCCGCACCGGTCGATCCGTCCACCGACCCGCTGGGTCGACTCGCGACCCGACGCATCACCGACGCCCACGCCGTCGAGACGAGCCGTGCCAAGGCGCTGCACGTCCAGTGCGCCTCCTACGCCCCGGGGAACACCGATCTGGCCTGGACCCGCCTCACGCCGTGGCGGGCGCTGCTCGCCGCAGCCCTGGACCAGCAGCCGTTCAAGGTCACCGCGGGCGCGGTCAGCGCCGAGCGACTCAGCCCGGGCGCCGACCTGATGGTCGCCTGGCTCGCCAGCAGGCTCAAGGTCGACATCAAGCGCCGCTCCTCCGACGGCCCCGGCATCACCGAGGTGGTACTGGAGACCGCGAAGGGACCGATCCGGATCACCCGCGACGACGGCCGGCACGCGGTCCTCAGCACCCCGGGCAACCCCGATCGCCCGATCGCCCTCGCGCGCCGAGACGTGCCGGAGCTGCTCGCCGAGGAGCTGCGCCGCCTCGACGAGGACGACATCTACGCCCAGACCGCCCGATTCCTCACCCGCCGCATCGCCAGCCGCGGCGGCACGACCAGAAAGGCCACCAAGAAGTGACCACCCCCAACGCCGAGGCCCGCGTCGAGGTTCACGAGGACGCCGCCACCCTGGCGACCGCAGTCGCCGGTGAGCTGCTCGACCGGATCGCCGACGCCCAGGCCTCCGGCGCGATCCCCAACATCTGCCTGACCGGCGGCACCATCGCCGAGGCGATCCACCGCGAGGTCGCCCGGCTCGCCGACGACTCCGGCGTCGACTGGGGCGCCGTGGAGATCTGGTTCGGCGACGAGCGCTTCGTGGCCCCCGACTCCCCCGACCGCAACGCCGGTCAGGCCAAGGCCGCCTTCCTCGACGAGGTCGGCGTCCCCGCCCACCGCATCCACCAGATGCCGTCGACCGCCGAGGTCGCGGACGTCGAGGTCGGCGCGGACGCGTACGCCCAGGAGCTGCTCGCCATGGGCGGCCACTTCGACGTGGTGATGCTCGGCGTCGGCCCCGACGGCCACATCGCCTCGCTCTTCCCGGGCTTCCCCCAGCTCGACACCACCAACGCCCTGGCCGTCGGCGTCACCGGCTCCCCGAAGCCGCCGCCGGAGCGGATCAGCCTCACCTACCAGGCCATCCGCGACTCCTCGGCCGTGTGGTTCCTGGTCAGCGGCGACGGCAAGGCCGACGCGGTCGCCGGCGCGCTCGGGGGCGCGGACCTGCACGAGATCCCGGCCGTCGGCGCGTACGGCCACGCCGAGACCATCTGGTTCCTCGACCGGGCCGCCGCCTCCAAGCTGTAGGCGACCCCGCAACGTGGAAGAGCCCCACTCCGCCGAGGCGGAGTGGGGCTCTTCGCTGTGTGTCTGAGATCAGAAGATGATCTCGCCCGACTTGCGGCGCGAGCGCAACAGGTTGATGGCGTCGTCGAGGATGTCCTCGGCCTCCTTGTCGGAGCGCCGCTCCTTCACGTACGCCAGGTGCGTCTTGTACGGCTCGATCTTCGGAGCCGCCGGGGCGTTCTCCGCATCGAGGCCGCCCGGGAGACCGCACTTGGGGCAGTCCCAGGCCTCCGGCGGAGTCGCCTCCACCGCAAACGTGATCACCGTGCGGTGCTCACGCGCGCAGAAGTATGTGACCGCCCGTCGCGGAGCCGCGTCGCCGCGCTCCGCCTCGCCCATCGGGCCAGCGCCGACCCGGCTACCCCGGATCGCGTTCGCTCCACCAGCCATGTATCTCGTCCTTCTTTGGTAAGTACGCCGCTCAGTAGGCGAGCAGCAGCCCGAGTGCGATCACGCACGCGAACCAGATGACGCCGATGCCGACGGTCAGCCGGTCAAGGTTGCGCTCTGCGACCGACGAGCCGCCGAGCGAGCTCGAGACGCCGCCACCGAACATGTCCGAGAGACCACCGCCTCGACCCTTGTGCAGCAGCACCAGCAGGATCATCAGGGCGCTCGTGATCACCAGGATGATGGTGAAGAGAAGTTCCAGCACGATCGGGAATCCTACGTCACGCCCGGGCGATCACAGCGCCGGGAGGTCATAGAAACGGCAGATACCCGAAAACTCGTCGATGACGAGACTCGCGCCGCCCACCAGGGCCCCGTCCACATCGGGCTTGGCCATGATGCCGACGATGTTGTTCGCCTTCACCGAGCCGCCGTAGAGGACCCGGACGGACGCGGCCGCCTCGGCCCCGTGGAGCTTCGCCACGGTCTCCCGCAGGGACGCGCAGACCTCCTGCGCGTCCTCGGGCGTGGCCACCTCGCCGGTGCCGATCGCCCAGACGGGCTCGTACGCCAGCACGAGGCCGGCGACCTGCTCGGCGGTGAGACCGGTGAGCGATCCCGCGACCTGCTCGGTGCAGAAGGGCACGTGCGCGCCCTCCTGGCGGACCGCGAGGCCCTCGCCGACGCAGACGATCGGCGTGATGCCGGCGGCCAGCGCCGCGGCGGCCTTCTGCGCGACCAGGGCGTCGGTCTCGCCGTGGTACTGGCGCCGCTCGGAATGGCCGACGACGACGTACGAGCAGCCGAGCTTGGCCAGCATCGCGGCCGAGATCTCGCCGGTGTACGCACCCGACTCATGGACGGAGACGTCCTGGGCGCCGTACCGGATCGACAGCTTGTCGCCGTCGACCAGGGTCTGCACCGACCGGATGTCGGTGAAGGGCGGAACCACCACGACCTCGGCCTTGCCGTAGTCGTGGCGCTTGTCCGACAGCGTCCAGGCGAGCTTCTGGACCAGAACCACCGCTTCCTGGTGGTTGAGGTTCATCTTCCAGTTGCCCGCCATGAGCGGGGTGCGCTTAGCCAACTTCTAGCCTTCCAGAACCGTGATCCCGGGGAGCTCCTTGCCCTCCAGGTACTCCAGCGACGCGCCGCCGCCGGTCGAGATGTGACCGAACTGGTCATCCTCGAAGCCGAGCGCGCGGACCGCCGCGGCGGAGTCGCCGCCGCCCACGACCGACAGGCCGCCGGCCTGCGTGACGACAGTCAGCGCCTTCGCGACCGCGCGGGTGCCCTCGGCGAAGGCGGCCTGCTCGAAGACGCCCATCGGGCCGTTCCAGAAGACCGTACGGGCCTTGGAGACGACCGCCGCGAAGGCCTGGCCCGACTCGGGACCGATGTCCAGGCCGAGCGAGTCGGCCGGGATCTGGTCGGCGGCGACCACGCGGGCCGACGCCTCGTCGCCGAACGAGTCGGCAACGACGATGTCGGTCGGCAGCACGATCTCGACGCCGTTGGCATTCGCGCGCTCGAGGTACTCCAGCACGGTCGGGATCTGGTCCTCCTCGAGCAGCGACGTGCCGACCTCGTGGCCCTGGGCCTTGAGGAAGGTGAAGACCATGCCGCCACCGATGAGCAGGGTGTCGGCCTTGCCGAGCAGGTTGTCGATCACGCCGAGCTTGTCGGAGACCTTCGAGCCACCCAGGACGACCGCGTACGGGCGCTCCGGGGTATCGGTGAGACGACGCAGGACGTCGATCTCGGTCTGGACGAGACCGCCCATGGCGTGCGGCAGCAGCTGGGCCACGTCGTAGACGCTGGCCTGCTTGCGGTGCACGACACCGAAGCCGTCGGAGACGAACGCATCGGCCAGCGAGGCGAGCTCAGCGGCGAACGCGCCGCGTACGGCGTCGTTCTTGCTGGTCTCACCGGCGTTGAAGCGGACGTTCTCCAGCAGCGCGACCTGGCCGTCGGCCAGACCGGCGACAGTCTCCTGGGCGGAGGCGCCGACGGTGTCGGAGGCGAACGCGACCGGCGCGCCGAGCAGCTCGCCGAGGCGAGCGGCGACCGGCGCGAGGCTGTACTTGGCGTCGGGGGCGCCGTCGGGACGGCCCAGGTGGGCCGTCACGACGACGCGAGCACCGGCGCCGGCGAGTGCCTGGATGGTAGGGACGGAGGCGCGGATGCGGCCATCATCGGTGATGGCCGCCGATGCTCCCTCGCCCTTCAACGGCACGTTCAGATCAGAGCGGACGAGGACGCGCTTGCCGCGCACCTCGCCCAGACCGGCGAAGTCACCCATCGATCAGAGGGTCTTGCCCATGTAGTCGATCAGGTCGGCGAGGCGGTTGGAGTAGCCCCACTCGTTGTCGTACCAGGACGCGACCTTGACCTGGTTGCCGATGACCTTGGTCAGCGGCGCGTCGAAGATCGACGAGGCCGGGTTCGTGACGATGTCCGAGGACACGATCGGGGCGGTCGAGTAGACCAGGAACTTGCCGTCGGCCGCCTTGCGGACGATCTCGTTGATCTCCTCGACGGTGGTCTCACGCGAGGCCTCGAAGGAGAGGTCGGTGAGCGAGCCGGTCGGGGTCGGGACGCGCAGGGCGTAGCCGTCGAGCTTGCCCTTGAGCTCCGGCAGGACCAGGCCGATGGCCTTGGCGGCGCCGGTCGAGGTGGGCACGATGTTGACGGCGGCGGCGCGGGCGCGACGCAGGTCCTTGTGGATGTTGTCCTGGAGGTTCTGGTCCGCGGTGTAGGCGTGGACCGTGGTCATCAGGCCCTTGTTGATGCCGATGCCCTCGTGCAGCGCCTTCGCCAGCGGGGCGAGGCAGTTGGTGGTGCACGACGCGTTCGACACCACGACGTGGTTGGCCGGGTCGTAGATGCCCTCGTTGACGCCCATCACGATCGTGGCGTCCTCGTTGGAGGCCGGCGCGGAGATGATGACCTTCTTGGCGCCGCCGTTGTCGACGTGCGCGCGGGCCTTGGTGGCGTCGGTGAAGAAGCCGGTCGACTCGACGACGATGTCGACGTCGTAGTCCGACCACTTCAGGTTCGCGGGGTCGCGCTCCGAGAAGACCTTGACGACCTGGTCGCCGACCTTGATCTCGCCGTCCGTCGCGGTCACGTCGGCGTCGAGGACGCCGAGGATCGTGTCGTACTTGAGCAGGTGCGCGAGCACCGCGTTGTCGGACAGGTCGTTGACGGCCACGATCTCGATGTCGAGACCGGAGGCGCGCACGGCGCGGAAGAAGTTGCGCCCGATGCGGCCGAAGCCGTTGATGCCTACGCGAACAGTCATGTTCTCTCCAAATGTCGGGGGCCTTTGGTGACCCTCTGTCATGCGGGCCTTCGGTGACCCGCGGTCGACCCTACCGAGTCTGCCGGTGCCTACGGGCCGGTAGCCACTGGCACGATCCAACGGTGAGATAGAGTGGCGCAGAGCACAACCGTGCGGATGCGTACGTTTCATGACGGTCAAGCGCCGAAACCGTTGTCGATATCGATTTCGATAGGTACTGTCAGGCTATGATTCCGCCCCGGGTAACGATCCGCGAGGTCGCACAGGCGGCAGGCGTCTCGGTCGCCACAGTCTCCAAGGTGCTCAACGATCGCTACGGCGTCTCCGAGGCCACCGCGAACCGCGTACGGGGCGTCATCGCGGACCTGGGCTACGAGTCCAGCCTGGTCGCCCGCAGCCTGCGCAACCAGAAGACGAACGTCATCGGCGTCCTGGTCGCCGACCTCGAGCCGTTCAGCGCCGAGGTCCTCAAGGGTGTCGCCGACGTGCTGCGCGGCACCGAGTACGAGCTGGTCGCCTACGCCGGCGCCGCCCGCCTGGGCGAGCACGTCGGCTGGGAGCGCCGCCACCTCAACCGCCTGAGCGGCACCCTGATCGACGGCGCCGTCCTGGTCACCCCGACCGTGACCGACGTCGTCGCCAACATCCCGGTGGTCGCGGTCGACCCGCACGCCGGCCGCTCCGACATCCCCACCGTCGACTCCGACAACTCCCGCGGCGGCTACCTCGCCGCCCAGCACCTGCTCGCCCTCGGGCACCGCCGGATCGCGATGGTCACCGGTCGCCCCGACCTGATGTCCTCCCAGCTGCGCGAGGACGGCTTCCGGGCCGCGCTCAGCGACGCTCACCTGCCCAGCAGCGGTCTCCAGTTCGTCCCCGGCGGCTACGACCCGGCGATCGCGCGCGAGAGCGCGCACGCGCTGCTGACCATGCCTCCCGGTCTGCGACCGACCGCCGTCTTCGCGGCGAACGACGCGACCGCCCTGGCCACCATCGACGTGGCCCGCTCCCTCGGCCTCCGGGTGCCCGACGACCTCTCGGTCATCGGCTTCGACAACGTGCCCGACGCGGCCATGTGCACGCCGGGCCTGACCACGATCGAGCAGCCGATCCGTGAGATGGGTCGCCGCGCCGCGCTGCTCCTCATCGAGCGCCTGCACGCCGCCGACCTGGCCCCGGTGCCCTCGGGCATCCACGTCCGACTCGACACCCGCCTCGTGCCCCGCGCCTCGACCGCTGCGCCCGCGCTGGTGCCCGGCTCCGTCCGCCTCGGCTGATGCCGCGCATCGACCTGTCGCTCGCCGAGCTGTGGGAGTGGCGCGAGGAGCTGCCGGAGCCTGCCGGCCTGGACGCCTTCTGGAGTCGCACGCTGGCCGAGGCCGCACGGATCGCGCTCGACGTCACGACGACGCGCGTCGACACGGTGCTCACCACGATCGAGACGTACGACGTCACCTTCACCGGCTTCGGCGGTCATCCGATCAAGGCCTGGCTGCACCTGCCGGCTGCGCCCCTGCGCGGTGATGCGGCACTGCCCGGCGTGGTGCAGTACCACGGCTACAACGGCGGCCGCGGTCTCCCGCACGAGTTCACGTTCTGGGCCCAGGCCGGCTACGCGCACCTCGTGATGGACACCCGCGGCCAGGGCAGCGGCTGGACCAACGGCGACACCCCCGACCCCGGCAACGGCGGCGCACCGTCCCAGGGCGGCTTCCTCACCCGGGGCATCGAGAGCCCCGACGAGCACTTCTACCGTCGTGTCTTCGTCGACGCGTTCCGAGCGGTCGAGGTGCTCCGGGCCCACGACGCCGTCGACGCGTCCCGGGTAGCGGTCACCGGCCACAGCCAGGGCGGCGGCATCACCCTCGGCGTCGCGGCACTCTCGCCCCACGTCGTCGCCGTGATGCCGGACGTCCCGTTCCTCTCGCACTTCCGGCGCGCGGTCGACCTCTCCCCCGGCGACCCGTACGCCGAGGTCGCCCGCTATCTCGGAGCGCACCGCGGTCGCACCAAGCAGGCCTTCGAGACACTGGCGCACTTCGACGCGGCGATCCTCGGCAAGCGCGCGAGCGCCCCGGCCCTCTTCTCGGTCGCGATGATGGACACCATCTGTCTGCCGTCGACGGTCTTCGCCGCCTACCACGCGTACGCGGGCCAGAAGCGCATCCAGGTCTACGAGTTCAACGACCACGAGGGCGGCGGGGCGTTCCACACCCGCGCCCAGGTGAGCTGGCTCAAGGCCACCCTCGGTCCCTGACGGCGCCGCGACCGGCGGCCGACCTCAGTCGTCGACGAGCATGTCCGGCGTCAGGGACGCCTCGGTGTCCGGGATGCCCAGCTCGTCGGCACGCTTGTCGGCCATCGCGAGGAGGCGACGGATGCGGCCGGCGATGGCGTCCTTGGTCAGCGGCGGCACGTGCAGCTGACCGAGCTCCTCGAGCGAGGCCTGCTTGTGCTCGAGCCGGAGCTCGCCGGCCATCTTGAGGTGGTCGGGGACCTCGTCGCCGAGGATCTCCATCGCCCGGTCGACGCGCGCGCCGGCGGCGACCGCCGCACGGGCCGAGCGGCGCAGGTTGGCGTCGTCGAAGTTCGCGAGCCGGTTGGCGGTGGCGCGGACCTCGCGGCGCATGCGCCGCTCCTCCCACGCCATCAGCGACTCGTGCGCACCGAGGCGGGTGAGGAGCTGGCCGATGGCGTCGCCGTCGCGGATGACGACCCGGTCGACGCCACGCACCTCGCGGGCCTTGGCCTGGATCCCGAGGCGACGGGCGACGCCGACGAGCGCCAGCGCGGCCTCGGCACCGGGGCAGGTCACCTCGAGCGAGCTCGAGCGGCCCGGCTCGGTCAGCGAGCCGTGCGCGAGGAAGGCCCCGCGCCACGACGCGACCGAGTCGCAGGCCGCGCCGGCCACGACGGCCGGCGGCAGCCCGCGTACGGGACGACCGCGCTGGTCGAGCAGACCGGTCTGTCGCGCGAGCGCCTCGCCGTCCTTGACGACCCGCACGATGTAGCGCGAGCCCTTGCGGATGCCGTTGCCCTGCACGATCGCGACCTCGGCCGTGTGGCCGTAGACCTCGGCGATGTCCTTGCGGAGCCGTCGTGCGGCCGCGCCGGTGTCCAGCTCGGCCTCGACGACGATCCTGCCGTTGACGATGTGGAGGCCGCCCGCGAAGCGCAGCGTCGTGGCCACCTCGGCCTTGCGGCAGCACGTCTTCGTGATCTGGGTGCTCGAGAGCTCGGCCTTCACCTGTCCCGTCATCGCCATGCCGGGAAGTCTCCCACGTCAGTCAACGACCCTCGGACCCAGAGGCTGGAAACGGTCAACGGAAGATGGTCGCCGTCACTACGCGGGCATCGGCGGTGGTGACGCGGTGGACGTCGCCGGCGAGGGTGACGATCGCACGCTCGACGTCGGCGCCCTTGGCCGGGGCTGCGATCGAGTCGGAGGCGGTGTCGCTGTCGGCGATGCCCTCGGCGACCGCCGTGTCGACCTTCTCGCCCGCCGACGCGGCGACCCAGACCTCGACGTCCCCGGGCTCGACGACCCTGGTCAGCGAGCGATCGGTGAACGCGAACCGGGTGGTCGGCACCGCGAACGTCACCGTGGCCGACTCCCCCGCCGCCAGCGCGACGCGCTGGTAGCCGAGCAGCTGGGAGACCGGGCGGACGATCGAGCCGAGCAGGTCGCGGCCGTAGAGCTGGACCACGTCGGTGCCGTCCACGTCGCCGGTGTTGGTGACCGTGACGGTGACGTCGAAGACGCCGTCGGTCGCGGCCGACGCCGAGGCGCTCAGGCCGCTGTAGGCGAAGGAGGTGTACGACAGGCCGAAGCCGAACGGACGGATCGGCGTCGGGTCGGTCGAGGTGACCTCCGACGGGCCGCCGAGCAGCGGCTGGATGTAGGAGTACGGCTGGGCGCCGGAGGCGCGCGGCAGGCTCACCGGCAGACGGCCGGAGGGGTTGGTCGCTCCGGTGATGACGTCGGCGATCGCCGCGCCGCCCTCCTCACCGGGGAAGAACGCCTGCAGGATCGCGCCGGGGGCGTGGTCGCCCTCGAAGGCCCAGCCGATGGCGTACGGGCGACCGGTGACGAAGACCAGGACGACCGGGGTGCCGGTGGCGGTGATGGCCTCGACCAGCTCGCGCTGCACGCCGGGCAGGTCGAGCGAGTCGGCGTCGTTGCCCTCGCCGACGGTGCCGCGACCGAAGAGACCCGCCTGGTCCCCGACGACCACGATCGCGAGGTCGGCGTCGCTGGCGGCCGCGACGGCTGCCGGGATGCCGGAGGTGTCATCGCCCTCGACGGCGCAGCCCTCGACGACGGTGACCTCGGAGCCGGCAAGGGAGCCGCGGAGCGCCTCGGCGATGGTCGGGACGTCGATGCCGAGCTCGAACTCCGGCTTGCCGTGCAGCACGTGGTTGGCGAACGAGTAGCAGCCCATCAGAGCCTCGGCGCGGTCGGCGTTGGGGCCGATGATCGCGACCTTGCCCGGCATCTCGTCGGCGGGCAGCGGCAGGGTGCCGTCGTTGGCGAGCAGGACGAGCGACTCTGCGGCGAGACGGCGCGCGATCTCACGGTGACGCGGCGAGTCGAGGTCGATCTCGGTGGGCGCGGCGCCGAGCGTGGCGGTGAACTCGTCGTCGAGGAGACCGAGCTCCTCCTTCTGCTTGAGGGCGCGCAGGACGGCCCGGTCGACGAGCGCCTCGTCGACCTCGCCGGCCTTGATCAGTGCGATCAGCGGCTCGAGGTAGGCGTCACCGCTGGGCAGCTCGATGTCGACGCCGGCCTCGAGGGCCAGCGCGGCGGCGCGGCCTCGGTCGGCGGCGACGGCGTGCATGACGGTGAGGAACGCGACGCCGAAGTAGTCGGCGACGACGGTGCCCTCGAAGCCCCACCGGTCGCGCAGGATGCCGGTCAGGTGGTCGGCGTCGGCGTGCTGCGGGACGCCGTCGATGTCGTTGTAGGACGCCATCACGGACTTGACGCCGCCGTCGAGCAGCGCCATCTCGAACGGCGGGAGGAAGGTGTCGGCGAGCTCGCGCGGGCCGGCCGAGACCGGGGCGTGGTTACGGCCCGCACGGGAGCCGGAGTACCCGACGAAGTGCTTGAGGGTGGCGTGGACGCCGCCGCCCTGGAGGCCCTTGACGTACGCGGTGCCGATCGTGCCGACGACGTACGGGTCCTCGGCGATGGCCTCCTCGGTACGGCCCCAGCGGGGGTCACGGATGACGTCGAGGACGGGCGCGAGGCCCTGGTGGATGCCGAGGCCCTTCATGTCGGCGCCGATCCGCTCGGCCATCTCCTGGACGAGCTCGGGGTCGAAGGAGGCGCCCCACGCCAGTGGCGTCGGGAACGTCGCGGCCTTCCACGCGGCGAGGCCCGTGAGGCACTCCTCGTGGACCAGGGCCGGGATGCCGAGTCGGGTCTCGGCGATGAGGCGCTTCTGCTCCGACCACAGCCAGGCGGCGCGCTCGGCGGGGTCGACCGGACGGGTGCCGTAGACGCGGGTGTAGTGGCCGAGGCCGTGCTCGGTGATCTCGGAGAGCTTGGAGCCCTCGCGCGAGTTGTTCATCTCGCCGGCCATCGGCGCGACGACCTCGCCGCCGTGGTCGAGCCAGTAGCCGACGATCTGCGCCAGCTTCTCCTCGAGGGTCATGCGGGCATGGAGGTCGGCGACGCGGTCGGAGACGCGCGGCATCGCCACAGAATGGGAGGTCACGAATGGAGCTCTTTCAGGTTGCGAGCGTGAAGAAGAGGTACGGGCCGAAGACGGCCCGTGCCGGGTGCCCCGGTGGGGGGACGGGGGCACCCGGCACGTGGGGTCAGCCCTTGACGGCGCCCTGGAGGCCGCCGACGATGCGGCGCTCGAACGCGGTGAAGAACAGCAGCGCCGGGATCATCGAGAGCGACGTGAACGCGAGCACCGCGGCCGTGTCGGAGCCGTGCACGCCACGGAACTGCTGGACGCCCAGCGGCAGCGTGAACGAGTTCGTGTCGCTGAGGACGAAGAGCGGGAGCAGGTAGCTGTTCCAGCTCGCCACGAAGGTGAGGATGCCGGTGGTGAGCACTCCCGGCAGCGACAGCGGCAGGACCATCTTGAAGTAGAACCTCAGGCGGCTGCAGCCGTCGACGGCCGCGGCCTCCTCGATCTCCTCCGGGATCGCCTGCAGGAACGGCACCAGGATGATGATCGTGGTCGGCAGGCCGAAGGCGACCTGCGGCAGGATGACGCCGATCAGGGAGTTGGTCAGGTGCAGGTTGTTCAGGAGGATGAACAGCGGCGTGATCGCCACCGTGATCGGGAACATCAGACCGGCCGCGAACAGACCGAACATCAGGCCGCGACCGCGGAACTTGTAGCGGGCGAGCACGTAGCTGGCGCTGAGGCCGAGCGCGATCACCAGGACGGCGGTGAACAGCGCCGCGATGGTCGAGTTGAGGAACTGGTGCCAGAACGACGACGACTGCAGGATGTGCGCGTACGTCTCGGGACGCCACGGGCTCGGGAACCCGGCCGGGTCCACCGTGATCTGCGAGTTGTCGCGGAAGCCGCCGAGCACGATGTAGGCCACCGGCGCGACGGTCAGCGCGACGACGACCAGCGCGATGAAGTAGACCGCCGGGCTGCCCCACGGGTCCTTGGGCTTGCTGCCGCCCTGGGCCGAGCGGTTCTTCTTGGCGCGCGGCGCCTCGAGGGATGCGGTGGTCATCGCTTCTTCCTTCCGTCAGTCACTGCACCGTCGACGTCGCGACTGAGCACGAGGCGCTGGTAGAGCACGGCGACGATCATCGAGATGATGAACAGCACCACCGCGACCGCGTTGCCGTAGCCGTACAGACCCGTACGCGGGCCGTAGTGCGCCATGTAGGTCGCCATCGTGGAGATGCCGTCGCGGTCGACGTTGAACTCGCCCCAGACGATCCACGGCAGGTCGAACAGCTGCAGGGCGCCGATGATGGACAGGAAGGCCCAGATCCGGATCGTCGGGCCGAGCAGCGGCAGGGTGATCCGTCGCTGCTGCTGCCAGTAGCTCGCACCGTCGATCGAGGCCGCCTCGTAGAGCTCCTCGGGGATGTTCTGGAGACCGGCCATCAGCAGGATGATCGCGAAGCCGAGGTACTTCCAGGTGAGGATCGCCATCAGTGTCCACAGCGCCATGTGCGGGCCGAGCCACTGGATCTTGACGTCACCGAAGATGTGCATGTTCGTCAGGAGAGCGTTGATCGCGCCGTTGACCGGGAGCATCAGGCCGAGGCCGGTGCCGGCGATGACCTCGGAGACGACCCACGGCACGAAGACGAGCACGCGGATGACCGAGCGGCCACGCATCTTCCGGTTCAGCAGCAGCGCCAGCAGGATCGCGAGCGGCCCCTGGATCAGCAGCGAGAGCGCGAGGATCTCGAAGTTGTGCAGCACCGCGCGGTGGAACTCGGGGTCGGTGAGGATGACCTTGTAGTTGTGCAGCCCGATGAAGTCGGTCGGCGGCCCGAAGCCCTTCCAGCGGTAGAAGCCGTAGTAGAACGCGGCGACGACCGGGGCGATCACGAAGGCGAGGAAGACCAGGATCGCCGGTCCCGACAACAGGGTGATCTCGAAGCGCTCGCGCCAGCTGGTGCGCTGGCGAGGAGCCCGACCGACGGCGGTCATGGGCGACACGGAGTTCGTGCCGCCCATCACCGTGGTGTTGCCGTCGAGCGAGCTCTCCAGAGCCGAGGGGGCCTGGGGAGTGTCACTCATGACTTGCCATTAGCCCTTCGAGGAAGCGTTGTTGACCGCGTCAACGATGCTCTGCGGGTCGTTGTTGTGACCCGACATGAAGTTGACCACGGCGGTGTTCAGCGCACCACCGATGGTCTGTCCGAACAGGGTGTCGAGGAAGAGCACCGAGTACTTGGCGTTGCTGGCCGCCGTGAGGGCGTCCTTCGTGGCCGAGTCGGTGACGTCGGTCTGCGCGGCAGCGTTCGCCGGGATCGCACCGAACGCCTTGGCGTAGGCCTTCTGGTTGTCGGCCGTCTCGATGAAGTTCAGGAAGTCACCGCACTCCTTCGGCGCCCAGGCCGAGCAGGAGTAGCCGTCGGAGCCCTGCATCATCGCCGACTGGTCACCCTGGCCACCCGGGACGGACGGGAACGGGAAGTAGCCCAGGTCCGGCAGCGGCTTCTTGTTCGGGGTGAGGTCACCCACGACGCCCGGCTCCCACGCGCCCATGAGCTCGCCGGCGACCTTGTGGTTCGCGAGGAGACCAGCGGTCGCGGAGGCGGCACCCTGGGCAGCGATGTTGAACGCGTCGGCCTCGAACGGGTCGGTCGCGATGAACTTGCCGAGGTCCACACCGGCCTGCTTGAAGCACGGGTCGTCGAACTTCGCGCTGGTGGCAGCGGCGTTGAGCGCGTCCTGGCTGCAGTCGCGGATGGCGAACATGTAGTACCAGTGGGCGGCCGGCCAGCCGTCCTTGCCACCGACGGCCAGCGGGGTGCCGGCGGCCTTGAGCTTCTTCGCGTCGGCGGCGAGCTCGTCGATGGTGGTCGGCGTGGAGGTGATGCCGGCCTTCTTGAAGACGTCCTTGCTGTACCAGATGCCCTCGGGGGTGAGGGAGGTCGGCAGACCGTAGGTCTTGCCGTCGACCTGGAACGGCGACAGAACGCCGGCGCTGATGTTCGTGGTGACGTCCGACGACGGCGTGATCGGGCTCAGCTGGTTGGCCTGGACCATCGCGAGCATCTTGCCGCCACCGCGCTGGAACAGGATGTCCGGAGCGGAGCCCTGACCGGCCTGGAGCGCGGTCTGGATCTTGCCGTCGTAGTCCTCGTTCTGGACGCTCTGGACCTTGATGGTGACGTTCGGGTTCTGCGCGTGGAAGTCGTCCGCGGCCTTCTTGAAGAAGTCGACGCCCGGACCCGTGGTGGAGTTGGTCCACAGCGTCATCGTGACCGCACCGGAGCCGCCCTTGTCGCCGCCAGCAGCGTTGGACGAGCTGTTGTCAGAGCCGCCACAGGCAGCCGTGGTGAGAAGAAGACCGGCAGCGGCGACGGCGAAGGCCGCCCGCTTGGTCTGCAGGGGGATGAAAGACATCAAGCACCTCGTTGAGTCAGGTCGGCGTGTGTCGCACGCCACAACGCATGGAAGCCTCTCAAGCACGAGGGGCGATGTCAATCGTTATCGATAACGTTTTCGCAAACAACTTTGCGACGACGGTCACACCCTCTAGCCGCTAGTACTCCGACGTCAGAACTCGCTGGTACGCGGCTGCGAGGAGGACCGGATCGTGCCGCGGTGAACCGTCCGCCATCGCGATCCGGTCGATCACCAGGCGCGCACCGATCGCATCGGTCATCTCCCGCAGGGCGTCCAGGCCCTCCATCTCCGCGTCCGCGAGGACGGTGTCGATGGTGACGTCGGGAGCGTGCGCGCACAGCACTCCCAGGTGGTCAGCCGGGCCGAAGCCCTGCGTCTCCCCCGCCTGCTCGGCCAGGTTGAGCACGACCAGGACCCGGGCACCGGTGGCGACCAGCGCCTGACGCAGCGCCGGGACCATCAGGTGCGGCATCACCGAGGAGAACCACGAGCCGGGGCCGAGGACGACCCAATCGGCGCTCGCGATCGCCTCGAGCGCCTCCGGCGCCGCAGGCGGATCGGCCGGTTCCAGGGCGATCGAGTCGATCGTCCCGTCGGTGGTGGCGACCTCCACCTGCCCGCGCACCGTGGTCAGCCGGTCGGGCGCGGAGGGGTCCAGTCCGCGTACCTCTGCGGTGATGTCCATCGGCACGAGCGCCATCGGCAGGACCCGGCCGTGGGCGCCGAGTAGCCTGCCCACCCAGTCCAGGGCGGCCACGTGGTCGCCGAGCTGCTCCCACAGGCCGACGATGAGCAGGTTGCCGAGGTTGTGGCCGTTCATCTCGCCGTCGCCGTTGAAGCGGTGCTGCAGGACGTTGGCCCAGGTGACGCCCCAGTCGTCGTGACTGCACAGCGCCGCGAGAGCCATCCGCAGGTCTCCGGGCGGCAGGACGCCGAACTCGCCGCGCAGGCGTCCCGACGAGCCGCCGTTGTCCGCGACCGTCACGATCGCGGTGAGCTCGTCGAGAACGACCTCCTCGAGCAGGATCCGGAGCGCGGACAGGGAGGCGAAGAGGCCGTGTCCGCCGCCGAAGGCGACCAGCGAGAGCGCCCGCCCGCCGCCCGGCGGCCCCGGCTGGGCCCCGGGGATCGGCGCCATGCTCACTCCCGGCCCAGGTCGCGGTGGGACGTGGCCGCGTCGTGGCCGAGCGCGCGCAGGCGGCGGGCGATCTCCTCCGACATGGCGACGCTGCGGTGCTTGCCGCCGGTGCAGCCGATCGCGATCCGCATGAAGCGCTTGCCCTCGCGCAGGTAGCCCGGTGCGACGCCCGCGAGCACCTTGACGTAGTCGTCGAGGAACTGCTGCGCGCCCGGCTGGGCGTACACGTACTCCGCGACGTCGGCGTCGGTGCCGTTGTGGGCGCGCAGCTCGGGCACCCAATGCGGGTTGGGCAGGAAGCGCATGTCGGCGACGTAGTCGGCGTCGACCGGGATGCCGTACTTGAAGCCGAAGCTGATCACCGTCACGGACAGGCGGGTGCGCTCGGGCGTCCCGAAGGCCTGGGTGACGCGGTCGGTGAGCTGGTGGACGTTGAGAGCGCTGGTGTCGATGACCAGGTCGGCCGAGGCTCGCAGCTCCCCCAGCACGACCCGCTCGCGCTGCAGAGCATCGAGCAGCCGGTCCTTGCCCTGGAGCGGGTGCGGCCGTCGAGCGGCCTCCTGACGCCGGACGAGGACGTCGTCGGCCGCCTCGAGGAAGAGCAGCGTGGACTGGCGGCCCAGCACGTCATGGGCCATCGCGTCGACCAGCTGGGAGAAGAAGGCGCCGGAGCGTACGTCGACCACGACCGCGATCGGCTGCTGCCTGCCCTGGGAGGCGTCGACCAGGCTCACCACGTCGGGCAGCAGGCTCGGCGGGAGGTTGTCGATGACGTAGAAGCCGAGGTCCTCGAGCTCCTTGGCCGCCGTACTGCGCCCGGCGCCGGTCATGCCGGTGACGACGACGACCTCACCTGCCGCCACGGATTCCTGGGGGTCGGGGCCGGTGTCGGTCATCAGATCTCCTCGATCTCGCCGGTGGTGACGTTCACCGAAACCCTAGGCGACTTGGCGGACTCGGCGACGGCGTCCTTGATCGCGGCCGCGGTGCTCGGTCCGATGCCCGGCACCTGGGCGATCTCCTCGGCCGTGGCGGCCCTGAGCTTGCGCAGCGAGCCGAAGTGCTTGAGCAGCGTCTTGCGCCGCACCTCCCCCAGCCCGGGCACGTCGTCGAGCAGGCTCTCCACCATGGTGGCGCTGCGCCGGCCGCGGTGATGGGTGATGGCGAAGCGGTGCGCCTCGTCGCGCAGTCGCTGGAGCAGGTACAGACCCTCCGAGGACCGCGGCAGGATGACGGGGTCCTCCTCGCCGGGCACCCAGACCTCCTCCAGCCGCTTGGCCAGGCCGACGACGGGGATGTCGTCGATGCCGAGCTCGTCGAGAGCCCGTACGGCGGCCGCGACCTGGGGCGCGCCACCGTCGACGACGACCAGGCCCGGGGCGTACGCGAACTTGCGGGGCCGGCCCGTCTCCGGGTCGACCAGCATCGGGCCGCCCTCGGGGTCGGCGACGGAGGTGGCCTGCTCGTCGAGCAGCCGCCGGAAGCGGCGGGTGATGACCTCGTGCATCGCCTTCACGTCATCGGAGCCGTCCTGGCCCTTGATGATGAAGCGGCGGTACTCGCTCTTGCGGGCCAGACCGTCCTCGAAGACCACCATCGAGGCGACGATCTCGGTGCCCTGCAGGTGGGAGATGTCGTAGCACTCGATCCGCAGCGGCGCCTCCTCCATGTCGAGGGCGTCGCGGATCTCCTCCAGGGCCCGGTTGCGGGTGGTGAGGTCGGAGGCGCGCTTCGTCTTGTGCAGCGCGAGGGCCTGCTTGGCGTTGGTCGCCACCGTCTCCTGGAGGGTCTTCTTGTCGCCGCGCTGCGGCACCTTGATGGAGACCTTGGCGCCGCGCACGTCGCTGAGCAGCGTCTCCATCGTCGCCACGTCCGGCGGCAGCGCCGGGACGAGGATCTCGCGGGGGATCGCCTCCGCGTCCTCGCCGACATAGAGCTGGAGCAGGAAGTGCTCGACGAGCTCGGGGGTCTCGCCCTCCTCCACGCGGTCGGCGACCCAGCCGCGCTGGCCCTTGATCCGCCCGCCGCGCACGTAGAAGATCTGCACGCCGACCTCGAGCGGGTCCTCGGCCAGCGCGATGACGTCCGCGTCGGCGCCGTCGCCGAGCACGACGGCCTGCTTCTCCAGGGCGCGGTTCATCGCACCGAGGTCGTCGCGCAGCCGGGCGGCGCGCTCGAAGTCGAGCTCGTCGCTGGCGGCGTACATCTCCTTCTCGATGCGGCGCAGGAAGCCCGCGGTCTGGCCGCCCATGAAGTCGCAGAAGTCCTGCACGATCGCGCGGTGGTCCTCGGGGCTGATCTTGCCGACGCAGGGCGCGCTGCACTTGTCGATGTAGCCGAGCAGGCACGGGCGCCCGATCTGCTGGCTGCGCTTGAAGACGCCGTTGGAGCAGGAGCGCATCGGGAAGACCCGGAGCAGCACGTCGACGGTCTCGCGGATCGCCCAGGCATGTCCGTACGGGCCGAAGTAGCGGGTGCCCTTGCGCTTCGCGCCGCGCCCGACCATGACGCGAGGGAACTCGTCGCTCAGTGTGACCGCGAGCCACGGGTACGACTTGTCGTCGCGGTACTTCACGTTGAACCGCGGGTCGTACTCCTTGATCCAGGAGTACTCCAGCGCGAGCGCCTCGACCTCGGTGTTGACGACGGTCCACTCGACGCTGGCCGCGGTGGTGACCATCGTGGCGGTGCGGGGGTGGAGGTTGATGATGTCCTGGAAGTAGGACGTCAACCGTGGGCGCAGCGACTTGGCCTTGCCGACGTAGATGACCCGGCCCTTGGCATCGCGGAAGCGATAGACCCCGGGATCGGTCGGGATCTCCCCCGGCTTAGGGCGGTACGTACGGGGGTCTGGCACGGATCCGAGTTTACGTTCAGCCCTCGACGATGTTGGTGCCGTCGACCTTCACGGTGGCCTTCTCCAGGGGCTGGGTCGCCGGGCCGGTCACGACCGAGCCGTCCTTGAGGGAGAACTTGCTGCCGTGGCACCCGCAGTCGATGGTGTCCGCGGTGATCGAGGAGACCTGGCAGCCGCGGTGGGTGCAGGTGGCGCTGAACGCCTGGAAGTCACCCGCGGTCGGCTGGGTCACGACGACGTTCGCGTTGGCGTAGATCTTGCCGCCGCCGACCGGGACGTCGGAGGTCGGGCCGAGGGTGACCGGGCCGCCGGTGCTACCGGTGCTGCCGGAGCCGGCGCCGTTGTCGGAGGCGATGCTGTCGCCCGAGCCGCACGCGGCCAGGAGGGGGACGCCGACGCCGGCCACGGTCGCACCGCCGATGACATGACGACGGCTGATCTTCTGCTCGATCACGACAGATCCTCTCGAAAATGGTTGAAACGTCACGCTACGCGGGCCGACTGCACAGAGCCTGAGAACTTCCCGAGAAGTCAGGCGGTCTTGGCCGTCGCCCGCTTGGCGGCGGGCTTCTTCGCCGGTGCCTTCTTCGCCGGTGCCTTCGTCGCCGCCGCGGCCGACTTCCGGGCCCTCTTCGGCTCGGCCGGCTGCTCGGCGTGCCTGCCCTCCAGCAGCGGGACGAGGAAGCGGCCGGTGTGGCTGGCCGGGTTGGCGGCAACCTGCTCCGGTGTGCCCTCGGCGACGACCGTGCCGCCCCGCGAACCGCCCTCGGGGCCCATGTCGATCAGCCAGTCGGCCGTCTTGATGACGTCGAGGTTGTGCTCGATCGTGAGGACGGTGTTGCCCTTCTCGACGAGGCTCTGCAGCACCTTGAGCAGCTTGCGGATGTCCTCGAAGTGCAGACCGGTGGTCGGCTCGTCGAGCACGTAGACCGTCCGGCCGGTGGAGCGCTTCTGGAGCTCCGAGGCGAGCTTGACGCGCTGCGCCTCGCCGCCCGACAGCGTGGTGGCAGGCTGACCGAGCCGGACGTAGCCGAGACCGACCTCCACCAGCGTGGTGAGGTGCCGGTTGATCGCGGGGACGGCGGCGAAGAAGTCGACGGCCTCCTCGATCGGCATGTCGAGCACCTCGCCGATGTTCTTGCCCTTGTAGTGCACCTCGAGCGTCTCGCGGTTGTAGCGCTGCCCGTGACAGACCTCGCACGGCACGTAGACGTCGGGCAGGAAGTTCATCTCGATCTTGATCGTGCCGTCGCCGGAGCACGCCTCGCAGCGGCCGCCCTTGACGTTGAACGAGAAGCGGCCCTGCTGGTAGCCGCGCATCTTCGCCTCGGGGGTCGCGGCGAAGAGCTTGCGGACGTGGTCGAAGACGCCCGTGTACGTCGCCGGGTTGGACCGCGGCGTACGGCCGATCGGCGACTGGTCGACATGGATGACCTTGTCGACGTGCTCGAGCCCGGTGATCGTGCGGTGGCGGCCCGGGATGGTGCGCGCGCCGTAGATCTGCTTGGCCAGCGACGTGTAGAGGATGTCGTTGACCAGCGTCGACTTGCCCGAGCCCGACACGCCGGTGACGGCGCAGAAGACGCCGAGCGGGAAGTCGACGGTGACGTTCTTCAGGTTGTTCTCGCGCGCATCGTGGACGGTCAGCGCGCGGTCGGGCGTACGGGGACGACGGACCGCCGGGACCGGGATCTCGCGCTTGCCGGCGAGGTACTGACCCGTGAGCGACTTCTCGTTGGCGTAGAGCTCCTTCACCGTGCCGCTGTGCACGACGTGGCCGCCGTGCTCGCCGGCACCGGGGCCGATGTCGACGACCCAGTCGGCCACGTTGATCGTGTCCTCGTCGTGCTCCACCACGATCAGCGTGTTGCCGAGGCTCTTGAGCCGGACGAGGGTCTCGATCAGCTTCTGGTTGTCGCGCTGGTGCAGGCCGATCGACGGCTCGTCGAGGACGTAGAGGACGCCGACCAGGCCGGCGCCGATCTGGGTCGCGAGCCGGATCCGCTGCGCCTCGCCGCCGGACAGCGAGCCGCTCGGGCGGTCCAGGGAGAGGTAGTCGAGACCGACGTCGAGCAGGAAGCGCAGCCGCTCCTGGATCTCCTTGAGGACGCGCTCGGCGATCTGCTTCTCGCGCTCGCTGAGCTCGACGGCGTTGAGGTAGGCGCTGGCCTCGTTGATCGGCAGCGCGCAGACCTCGGCGATGTTCTTGCCGCCCCGGTCCTTGTCGCCGAGGGTGACCGACATGGAGACGGGCTTCAGCCGGCTGCCCTGGCACGTCGGGCACGGCACCTCGCGCATGAAGCCCTCGAAGCGCTCGCGGCTGGTGTCGGACTCGGCCTCACGGTGCCGGCGCTCGATGTAGCGGCGCACGCCCTCGAAGTCGGCGTCGTACGCGCGCTGGCGGCCGTACCGGTTGCGGGTGACGACGTGGACCTTGGTGCTGTGGCCGTCGAGGATCGCCCTCTGGGCGAGCTTGGGCAGCTCCTCCCAGGGCGTGTTGAGGTCGAAGCCGAGCTCGTCGCCGAGCGCTCCCATCAGCCGGATGAAGTACTCGGCGATGTGGGCGTGGCTCCACGGCTGGATCGCGCCCTCCCCCAGCGTCGCCTGCGGGTTGGGCACGACCAGCTCGGGGTCGACCTCCATCCGGGTGCCGAGGCCGGAGCACGCCGGGCAGGCACCGAACGGGCTGTTGAAGGAGAAGGAGCGCGGCTCGAGGTCGTCGGTCTCGATGGGGTGCTCGTTGGGGCACGCCATCTTCTCGCTGAACTTCACCTGCTCGCCGGAGTCGACGAAGTCGAAGACCACCAGGCCGCCGGCGAGCTCGAGCGCGGTCTCGACCGAGTCGGTCAGGCGACGCTTGGAGCTCTCCTTGACCGACAGACGGTCGACGACCACCTCGATGGTGTGCTTCTTCTGCTTGTCCAGCTTCGGCGGGCTGTCGAGGGTGTAGGTCTCGTCATCCACGCGGGCGCGGCTGAAGCCTTGCTGCTGGAGCTGGCTGAAGAGCTCCACGTACTCGCCCTTGCGGCCCCGGATGACGGGCGCGAGGACCTGGAAGCGCAGCCCCTCCTCCATCGCGAGGACACGGTCGACGATCTGCTGCGGCGTCTGCCGCTCGATCGGGGCGCCGCAGGTCGGGCAGTGTGCGCGGCCGGCGCGGGCGTAGAGCAGACGCAGGTAGTCGTAGACCTCGGTGATCGTGCCGACCGTCGAGCGCGGGTTCTTGCTCGTGGACTTCTGGTCGATCGAGACCGCCGGGCTCAGGCCCTCGATGAAGTCGACGTCCGGCTTGTCCATCTGGCCGAGGAACTGGCGCGCGTACGCGGACAGCGACTCGACGTATCGGCGCTGTCCCTCGGCGAAGATCGTGTCGAACGCGAGGCTGGACTTGCCGGAACCGGAGAGACCGGTGAACACGATCAGGGCATCGCGGGGAAGGTCGAGCGAGACGTCCTTGAGGTTGTGCTCGCGAGCACCCCGGATGATGAGCTGGTCGGTCACGACACTCCTCTGATCGAACATGTGTTCGCCATCGTACAGGGTGGCAGTATGGCCGTGTGACCTCACCTGCGGATCCCCTGAACGCGGCCACCCAGCGCCTCATCGACGACGTCGAAGCGCTCTCCGATGACGAGTGGGCGGCCCCCAGCACGCTACCCGGATGGAGCCGCGGTCATGTCATCGCGCACCTCACCCTGAACGCCGAGGCGCTGGCCGGTGCCGTCATCGGCGTCATCGAGGGCGAGCCCCACCCGATGTACGCCTCGGACGAGGCGCGGGACGCCGACATCGCCGAGCTGGCCGCCACCCATCGCGATCCGCTCTGGCGGCGCTTCAAGGTGGCGAGCGCACGACTGGACGAGGCGTTCTCTGCCCTCGCCGAGTCCCCCGCCGAGGTCGTCGAGTCGCTCATCGAGCGGACGCCGGGAAGCGCACGTCGCTTCGCCGCCGGCGCGACGCCGGGGATGCGCATGAGCGAGGTGGAGATCCACCACGTCGACCTCGGGGTCGGGTACAGCCCGGCCGACTGGCCCGCGTCCTTCGTCCGCGAGGCTCTCGGCGCCGGCTTCTCCCGGCCGGTCCCGGGCGTCAACGCGCTGCTCGTCGCCTCGGACCTGGACTGGAAGCACCAGCTCGGCACCGGCGGCCCGACCGTCACCGGTCCCGCCCACGGGCTGGCGTGGTGGCTCACCGGCCGCCCGCCGTACGAGGGCATCGAGCTCAGCGTCGAGGGCGGCGACCTGCCGCGGATCGGCACACTCTGATGGGCTACACCGGCGAGGTGAAGCCGGGCGGCCCGGCCGACGTGCGCGAGCTGTCGGCGCTGACGATCACCAAGGTCGCGGTCGATCCGAAGATGTCCAACAACTGCTACGTGCTCCGGTGCGCCGCCACCGGGGAGCAGCTGCTGATCGACGCGGCCGCCGACGCCTCGACGCTGCTCCCGCTGATCGGGACGGCCGGGCTCGCCACCGTCGTGACGACCCACCAGCACTGGGACCACCACCGCGCGCTGGCTGATGTCATCGCGGTGAGCGGCGCAGCCGCACTCGCCGGGGAGCCTGACGCCGCTGCCATCACCGACGCGACCGGCGTCCCGATCTCTCGCACGCTCGCCCAGGGCGACACCGTCACCGTCGGCGAGGTGACCCTGGAGGTGATCGCGATCCGCGGGCACACCCCGGGCTCGATCTGTCTGCTGCACACCGAGCCGGACGGCACCCCGCATCTGTGGACGGGCGACTCGCTCTTCCCCGGCGGCGTCGGCGCGACCTTCGGTGACGAGGCCGCCTTCGAGCAGCTCATCACCGATGTCGAGGAGCGGATCTTCCAGCGCCTCCCCGATGCCACGCTCTTCTATCCGGGCCACGGCAACGACGGCGTCCTCGGCCAGGAGCGTCCCCATCTGGCGGAGTGGCGCGAGCGCGGCTGGTAGGCGCGGATCCGCGGGCACCGCTTGAGAGGTCCGCCCCGTGGGCACCCTGGCCTACATGTCGTCCGATGAGTCTTCCACCCGGCGTTACGCCGCCCTCGCCCGGCTCCTGCTCCGCCACGGCCGCTCCGACCTGGTGACGGGCGCGAACCTCGACGAGTACGCAGCCGACGACGCTGGCGTGGCGCCCGAGGAGACCACCGACAAGGCCGAGGCGTTCGCGGCGGACCTCGAGGCGATGGGGCCGACGTACATCAAGCTCGGCCAGCTGCTCTCCACCCGCTTCGACCTCCTGCCCGCCGCCTACACGACCGCGCTGAGCCGGCTGCAGGACGAGGTGGAGCCGATCGACGTCGATGTCGTGCGCGAGACGATCGCGGCCGAGCTCGGCGCGGACGTACGGCACCTCTTCGCGGAGTTCGACCCCGAGCCCCTGGCTGCGGCCTCGCTCGGTCAGGTGCATCGGGCGCGGCTGCACAGCGGCCGCGAGGTCGTCGTGAAGGTCCAGCGCCCCGGGGTCCGCGAGCAGGTCCGCGGCGACATGGCGACGCTGGCGCGGCTCGCCGCGATGGCGGACAAGGGCAGCGGCCTGGGTCGCACGTACGGGTTCGCCGGGCTGCTGCGCGAGTTCGAGAGGTCGCTGCAGCTCGAGCTGGACTATCGCCGCGAGGCCCGCAACCTGACCCGCTTCGCCGAGCTCGTCCGCGGCTACGACCTGCTGGTGGTCCCCCAGGCGGTCCACGACCTCACCACCGGCAAGGTGCTGACGATGGACTACATCGAGGGCCGCAAGGTGACCGATGTGGGACCGCTTGGCCTGCTCGACATCGATGCGCCGGCGCTCGTCGAGCAGCTCTTCTCCGCCTATCTCACCTCGATCCTGGACCACGGCTTCCTGCACGCCGATCCACATCCCGGCAATCTCCTCGTGACCGACGACGGCCGGCTGGCGATCATCGACCTCGGCATGGTCGCAACGATCCCGCCCCGGATCCAGGACAAGGTCGTGCGGCTCCTCGTCGCCATCGGTGACGACAACGGCGAGCAGGCGGCGAGCGTCCTGGCCGACCTGGGGCAGCCGCTGGAGCGCTACGACCCGGTGGCCTTCCGCGACGACGTCACCCATCTGGTCGCCGACGCCGTGGCCGAGGGCCCCGACCTGCAGGCCGGACGGGTGCTGGTCGAGCTCAGCCGGATCTCGGGGGTCCACGGCCTGCGTCCTCCCCCGGAGATGGCGATGGTCGGGAAGGCGCTGCTCAACCTCGACCAGAGCACGCTGCATCTCGACCCCGGCTTCGTGCCCGGCGACGCGATCCGCGGCAACCTGCCACGCATCCTGCGCGGTGGCCTGCGGACGTCGCCCGGCAACCTCGTCACCGCCGCGTTGGACGCCAAGGAGTTCACCGCCCAGCTGCCTCGACGGGCCAACCGCATCCTCGACAGCCTCGCGGACGGTCAGCTGCGGCTGCGGGTCGACGCCGTCGACGAGGAGCGCCTCCACACCGTCCTGCAGCGACTGGCGAACCGGCTCACGCTCGGTCTCATCATCGCGGCGGCGATCCTGGGCGCCTCCCAGCTGATGCAGGTCCCGACCAAGCACCGCCTGCTCGGCTACCCGGCGCTCGCGATCGTCCTCTTCGCGCTCGCCATCCTCGGCGGTGCGGCGCTGGCGGGCTGGATCGTGGTCACCGACCGCAAGGTCGCCCGTACCGAGCTGCGGGCGACCAAGGACGTGCCTCGGATCTGAGCGGGCGCGCCCTCAGCGCTCGAAGAGCTCCTTCAGCCGGTTGAGGTCCGCCGCCACCATCGTGGCGTCGCGGTCGAAGTCCTCGTCGCTCATGCCCGGCAGCTGACGCAGGGTGAAGACCAGCTCGCTGGCGTCGCCGTAGGCGAGAACGCGCAGCGGGTTGGAGACCACGTCCCCCGACGGCAGGCGGACGTCGTGGTCGAGCACGCCGAGCTCGTTGGGCGGCGCGAAGGTGAAGGTGATCGCACCCATCGGCGAGTCCGTCGCCCACGCCGAGCCGGTCCACTCGACGACAGCACCGGCCAGGCCGCCGGCCCACTGCGGCAGGTTCTCGGGGCGCGCCGCGAAGGCGTAGACCTCGGCCGCCGGCCGCGAGATCCAGACGCTGACGTGCCGCGAACGTGGGTGGCCCATGATCACTGCGCCGCCGGGAGCCCGGCGTCAGCGTCGAAGGCCGCGAGGAGCCAGTACGCGATGTCCACCCGCGTAGCCTGGCTCAGCCGCGGCCCCGGATCATGTTGAACACGCCGCGCGCCGACCCGGCGAGCACATTGCCCATCGCGTACTTGTCATCCCAGACCGCGACCTTGCCGTCGCGCACCGTGAAGGTGCCACACACCCAGAACGACGACTCCCAGCGGCCCACCCGCAGGAAGTCGGTGCGGTCCGTCAGCACCTTGTCGCCGTCGGCGGCGATGGCGTTCATGTCGGCCCAGAACTTCACGTTGCGCCGCTCCAGGTCGAGCAGCGTCTTCCTCACCCGCGCGCCGCGCAGCGTCGGCAGACCGGTGTTGCGCCACTCGGCCTCCTCGGTCAGCATCTCGACCGCCTCGGCGGCGCGGCCGCCGGCGAGCAGATCGAGGAAGGTACGGACCACGGTCACGGCGTCGCTCATGCCTGCGACGGTACCCACGACGATGTCTTCCTCGATAGCCCCGCGTTCTAGGCTGAGACACGTGATCGAGCTTCGCACCCCCACCCAGATCGAAGAGATGAAGCCCGCCGGCCGGTTCGTGGCCGACGTGCTCGTGGCCCTCAAGGACGCGGCCGCGGTCGGCGTGAACCTGCTGGAGCTCGACGCCCTCGCGCACACGATGATCAAGGACGCCGGCGCGGAGTCCTGCTACGTCGACTACCACCCGAGCTTCGGCGCGAGCCCGTTCGGCAAGGTGTTGTGCACCAGCGTCAACGACGCGGTCCTGCACGGCCTGCCGTTCGACTACGCCCTCCAGGACGGCGACCTGCTCAGCGTCGACTTCGCGGCCAGCGTCAACGGCTGGGTCGCCGACTCGGCACTCTCCGTCGTGGTCGGCAACGCCCGCCAGGAGGATCTCGACCTGATCGAGACCACCACCCGCGCCCTCGAGGCCGGCATCGAAGCGGCCCGACCCGGCAACAAGGTCGGCGACATCTCGCACGCCATCGCCGAGGTCGCTCGCGATGCGGGGCTCAGGATCAACACCCAGTTCGGCGGTCACGGCGTCGGCCGCACGATGCACGGCGACCCGCACATCCCCAACGACGGCCGCCCGGGCCGTGGCTTCAAGCTGCAGCCGGGTCTGGTCATCGCGATCGAGCCGTGGTTCCTGCACACCACCGACGAGATCTACACCGACAAGGACGGCTGGACCCTGCGCAGCAAGGACGGCTCGCGCGGCGCCCACATGGAGCACACGGTGGCGATCACCGCGGACGGCCCGCTGATCCTCACCGCCCGCGACTGAGCCCCGCTCCTCACCCTCCCTCGGGCAGCGCCACACTCGCGGCGGCCTCGCTGATCGCCGGCTCGTCCTCGTGGACGTACGTGCCGCCCGCGGCGAGAGACGCGACCGCAGCGAGCACGCACGACGCCGCGAAAGCCGGCCGCACGCCGCCTCGCGTTGCTGAACAGCCCCAACCATGGTCCGGGCTACGCTGCGAGCCATGGACTCGGCGAGGGAGGCAGTGAGCGATCCTGCCCGGATGCACCGGTACGGACCCGAAGCGGACAAGCTTGCGCGCCGCCTGGCGGACCTGAGCGTGGCACGGCTGCGCGACCCCGTCCCGCTGGACGGGACCGCCACGTACGAAGCGCTGAACGCCGCCGCCGGCGACACGGTCACGGCCCAGGGACTCGGCGGCGATGCCGTGACGACGCTGTGGGACGAGGTGCTCTCCCGCGCCTGCATCTCCACCGACCACCCGCGCTACCTCGCCTTCATCCCGAGCGCGCCGGCCAAGGCCGCGGCCGCGTTCGACATGCTCATCGGCGCCTCCAGCGTCTACGGCGGCAGCTGGCTCGAGGGCGCCGGCGCGGTCTACGCCGAGAACCAGGCCCTGCGCTGGATCGCGGACCTCGCCGGGCTGCCGGCCGAGGCCGGCGGCGTCTTCGTCCAGGGCGGCACCGCCGGCAACCTCTCGGCCCTCGTCGCGGCGCGGGCCGCCGTCCAACGCCGCCGTGGCAGCCGGCCCGTCCGCTGGGCGGTGCTGCTCAGCGAGGAGACCCACTCGTCCGTACGCCACTCGCTCGAGTCGGTGATGGACGTCGACGTGATCGTCATCCCCGGTGACGAGCGCGGCCGGATGACCGGAGAGGCGGTGGCAGCCTGGGTGGCAGCCGCCACCCCCGAGGAGCGGGAGGCCGTCTTCGCGGTCGTCGCCACCGCGGGCACCACCAACCTCGGCGTGGTCGACGACATCGACGGCATCGCCGACGTCTGCGAGGCGCACGACTGGTGGCTGCACGTCGACGGCGCCTACGGCGGCGCCGCAATGGCCGCGGCGTCCGTCCGGCATCTCTTCGCCGGCGTCGAGCGTGCCGACTCGCTCATCGTCGACCCGCACAAGTGGCTCTTCGCGCCCTTCGACGCCTGCGCGCTGCTCTACCGCGACCCGGTGCTGGCCCGGGCCGCGCACACCCAGCACGCGAGCTACCTCGAGGTCGTCAACGTCGACAGCGAGTGGAACCCGAGCGACTTCGCCGTCCAGCTGAGCCGCCGCGCCCGCGGGCTGCCGTTCTGGTTCTCCCTGGCGGTGCATGGCACCGACGCGTACGCCGAGGCCATCGAGCAGACCCTCGACACCGCCCGCGCCACGCACGCGCTGATCGACAACGCCGACCACCTCGAGCTTCTTGTGGAGCCGGACCTCTCGGTGCTGATCTTCGCGCGTACGGGCTGGACGCAGGACGACTACACCGCGTGGAGCGCCGACCTGCTCGCCCGCGACGTCGCCTTCATCACGCCCAGCCGGCATCGCGGCCAGGTCTGCACCCGGATCGCGGTGGTCAACCCGCTCACCACCATCGCCGACATCGCCCGGGTGCTCGACTCGATGCGCTGACCTGGGGCGACCCCTGCGACACTGTGCGCCATGCAGCAGGGACTGAGCGAGCGCGAGACCGACATCCTCGGCTTCGAGCGCTCGTGGTGGACGCACGGCGGCGGCAAGGAGTCCGCGATCCGCGAGACGTTCGATCTGAGCGCCGGGGACTACTACCGGATGCTCGGCGACCTGATCGACCACCCCGCCGCGATGGACGCCGACCCGCTCCTCGTACGCCGTCTGCGACGCCAGCGACTCACCCGTCAGCGCGAGCGATCGGCCCGCCGCAGCCAGGACTGAGCAGTGGGCCGCGCGCCGTACTGACCCCACGAGTAGTCCGAACGGGCTATCTAAACCAACCATCGTGATCATCTTGGCCGCTTGACCGTGACACTGTGTCGCGCATCGACCTACGCTTCATCTTGCCGAACCGCTGATGACCCGAGACGTCAGCGGTTCGGCTTTTTAGATCTCCAGCGCCGCGCCGGTGACTACGCTCGCCCCATGGCGTCCTCAGCACCCGGCACGATCCCCACCCGCTTCGAGCTCCGCACCGCGAGCAACCAGGCTCCCCCGCTGGTCGGGCACAACGTCGTCACCGGCGACGCGGCCCTCGCCGAGGCCGTACGCAGGCACGGCTCCGAGGACGTGCTCGACTCGCTGGTGCCGCTCGGCGCCGAGGCCGGCACCGCTGACGCCCGTGAGCACGGCCTGCTGGCCAACACCCATCACCCGGAGCTGGTCAACTACGACCGCTTCGGCAACCGCGTCGACGAGATCCGCTTCCACCCGTCGTGGCACTGGCTGATGGAGCGCGCGGTCGGGCACGGCCTGGCCGCGGCGCCCTGGGAGCAGCAGGCCGGCGGAGACGCCCACGCGCACCTGCGTCGCGCCGCCGGTTTCCTGGCCTGGTCGCAGACCGAGCCCGGCCACGGCTGCCCGATCTCGATGACGTACGCCGCCGTGCCCGCGCTGCGCGCCGACGCCGCCCTCGCGGTGGAGTGGACGCCGCTGCTCGCCTCGCTGCGCTACGACCCGGGGATGCGCCCCGCGAGCGCCAAGCTCGGTGCGCTGGCCGGGATGGGGATGACCGAGAAGCAGGGCGGCTCGGACGTACGCGCGAACGTGACGACCGCCCGCCCGACCGGGACCGACGGCGAGTACACGCTGCACGGGCACAAGTGGTTCACCTCCGCCCCGCAGAACGACCTCTTCCTCGTCCTGGCGCAGGCGCCCGGCGGGGTCACCTGCTTCGTCCTCCCCCGCGTCCTGCCCGACGGCAGCCCCAACCGGATGGACGTCGTGCGGCTCAAGGACAAGCTGGGCAATCGCTCCAACGCCTCGTCGGAGCTCGAGTTCGACGGCACCGTGGTGCGCCGTCTGGGCGACGAGGGCCGCGGGGTGCGCACCATCATCGAGATGGTCGCCGCCACCCGGCTCGACTGTGTGGTCGGCTCGGCCTCCCTGATGCGCAAGGCCGTCGCGGAGGCGTCGTGGCACGTCGCGCACCGCTCGGCGTTCGGTGGGCTGCTGGCCGACAAGCCACTGATGCGCAACGTCATCGCCGACCTCGCGGTCGAGTCCGAGGCCGCCACCGCCCTCGCGATGCGCCTGGCGGCCGCGGTCGACCGCGCCGAGACCCCGCACGAGGCGGCCCTGCGCCGCATCGCGCTCCCGCTGGCGAAGTTCTGGGTCTGCAAGCGCACCCCCGGCATGGTCGCCGAGGCGCTGGAGTGCCTGGGCGGCAACGGGTACGTCGAGGAGTCCGGGCTGCCGCTGCTCTACCGCGAGGCGCCGCTCAACTCGGTGTGGGAGGGCTCCGGCAACGTCAACGCCCTCGACGTGCTGCGCGCGCTGACCCGCGAGCCGGAGGTGCTCGACGCCTATCTCACCGAGATCGGCTCCGCCCGCGGCGCCGACGCCCGGCTGGATCGATCGATCGACCATTTGCTCGCCATGCTCGGCACCTTGATGGGCTCCCCGGAGGAGCTGGAGGCCTCGGCGCGGCGCCTCGCGGGCCGGATGGCCGCGGTGCTGCAGGGCTCGCTGCTGGTTCGGTACGCACCCGCCGAGGTCGCCGACGTCTTCTGCGCCTCGCGCCTCGGCTGGGCGGACGGCAACGGCCACGACGGCACGTACGGCATGCTCGCCGGCGGCGACCTCGCCGCGATCGTCGAGCGCACCACGCCGATGTCCGCGTGAGCGTCCCTGCCGTGTCCGCGGTCCGGATGGGCACGCCCACCGGGCGGGCCGTCGTCGCGGCGGCGACCCTCGGCTCGGGCATGGCCCTGCTCGACGGGACCGTGGTCAACGTCGCGCTGCGCCGCATCGGCGAGGACCTCGACGCCTCGCTGCAGCAGCTGCAGTGGATCACCAACGCCTACCTGCTGACCCTGGCCAGCCTCATCCTGCTGGGCGGCTCGTTCGGCGACCGCTTCGGCCGACGGCGCGTCTTCGTGATCGGCGTGGTCTGGTTCGCCGTGGCGTCGCTGGCGTGCGGCCTCGCGCCCGACGTGGAGGTGCTGATCGCCGCCCGCGCGCTCCAGGGCATCGGCGGCGCGCTGCTGACGCCGGGCAGCCTGGCGATGATCCAGGGCGCCTTCACCCCCGAGGACCGGGCGCCGGCGATCGGCGCCTGGTCCGGACTCGGCAGCATCGCGGCCGCGATCGGGCCCTTTGTCGGCGGCGCCCTGATCGACTACGCGAGCTGGCGCTGGATCTTCCTGCTCAACCTCCCGCTGGCCGCGATCACCGTCCTGATCGCGGTGCGGGCGGTGCCGGAGACCCGCGACCCGCGCGCGTCCTCCCGCTTCGACCTGTCGGGCGCGGTGCTCGCCGCCCTCGCGCTCGGCGCCACGACGTACGCGCTCATCGAGTGGGGCAGCACGGCCGCCGTCGTCGCTGCGATCCTCGGCGTCACCGCAGGCGTCGCGTTCGTGGTGGTCGAGGCGCGTGAGCCCGAGCCGATGCTGGACCTGCGGCTCTTCCACGACGTCACCTTCAGTGCCTCCAACGCGATGACCCTGCTGGTCTACGGCGCTCTCGGGGCACTGACCTTCTTCGTCGTGCTCGAGTTGCAGACCGCGGCCGGCTGGTCCGCGCTCGCCGCCGGTGCCGCGTTCGTTCCGCTCACTCTCGTGATGGTCCTCCTCGCCTCCGCGGGCGGCCGGCTCGGCCAGCGGATCGGGCCGCGGCTCCCGATGAGCGTCGGCCCGCTCGTGATGGCGCTCGGGACGCTCGCGATGACCCGGATCGGGCCCGACGTGGACTTCTGGGTCGACGTCCTCCCGGCTGTCATCGTGTTCGGTCTCGGCCTCGCGATCATGGTGGCCCCGCTGACCGCGACGGTGCTGGCCGCGGCGCCCGACGAGCAGGCCGGGCTGGCCAGCGGCGTGAACAACGCGGTCGCCCGCGCCGGATCGCTCCTCGCGGTGGCGGCCCTCCCGATCGCGGTCGGGCTCGGGGGCGACGACTACGCCGACCCAGGCGCCTTCGACGGCGCCTTCCACCATGCGATGCTGATCTGCGCCGGCCTCCTGGTCGCCGGTGGCGCCCTGTCCTGGCTCACCATCCGTCGGCCCGAGAGGATGGGCTCGTGATCACGATCGACGTCACCGCCGCCGAGCCGCCGTACGAGCAGGTCAAGGCGCAGATCACCGGCCAGGCGGCGAGCGGCGCGCTGGCCGCGGGCACCCGCCTCCCGCCGGTGCGACAGCTCGCCGAGGAGCTCGGGCTGGCCGCGAACACGGTCGCCAAGGCCTACCGCGAGCTCGAGCAGGCCGGCGTCATCGAGACCCGTGGTCGCGCCGGCAGCTTCGTCACCGGGCCCGGCGTGGATCGGGAGGCGCGTGCCGCGGCCGCCGCGTACGTCGCCCGCGTCTCGGCGCTGGGGCTCACCCCCGCCGAGGCGCTCCAGCACATCCAGCGGGCGCTCGACGTGGCCTAGGGGCCGGGAGCCGGAGTGCCGCTGACGCACGCCCGGGTTCCCTCATCCGGACCTCCTACCTTCCGGTAGGTTGCCGCCATGGAGACGCTGGTCACACACGGACACCGGGCGACCGGCCTGTTCGACGTCCGCCCCACCCGGGTCAACCCGCTCGACGCGTTCCCAGCGCCCCGCCGCGCGGTCCAGCGCCTGCGCCTCAAGGAGTGGATCGGCTGGACCTTCATGCACCCGGAGCTGTCGGCCTCGATGATCCTCCAGGACGCGAACTACCTGGCCAGCTCGGAGATCTACGTCCGCGACGCCGTCTCCCAGCGGCTGACCCAGCACAGCGCGAGCGCGCGCGGCGGCAGCCTGCAGCTGCCGGAGGCGTTCTACGGCAGCTCGCCGAAGATCGACAGGCCCGGCTACCGGATCGCCTACGACCTCGGGCCGCTCGGCGGCATCCACCGGCTCCACGTCGACATCGCGGCCAAGGGCGACGAGCCGGCCATCCGTGCCGAGCTCGAGCTGGACGGCGCCGGCTCCTCGGCGCCGCTCTCGGTGAGCCAGCCGCTGCTCCCCCGCGGCCAGATGTACACCCATAAGCTCGTCTTCCCGGTCTCCGGCTCGCTGAGCGTCGGCGAGCACACCTACGAGTTCCGGGCCGACCGCGACCTGGTCATCCTCGACGAGCACAAGACGTTCCTGCCGTACCGGACACACTGGCTGTGGGGCACGTTCGCCGAACGGCACGAGGACGGCATCGTCGGCGCGAACTTCTGCGAGCGACCCGACGCTCCCGGCACGCCCGGCGAGTCCTGCCTGTGGCTGCCCGACCCGTCCGGCCGGCCGGCCTGCATCGGCCTCGACGAGGTCGCCTTCGTCGCCGAGTCCGACGAGCCGCTCGCCCGCTGGCACGGCTTCTCCCACGACGGCCTGCTCGACGTCACCTTCACCCCCGACGGCCGCAAGGACGTCAAGCATCAGCTCCTGGTGGCCGCGATCGACTACTGGCAGCTCTATGGCACCTGGTCCGGCACGGTGGCCGGCCGGCGCGTCACGCAGGTCCGTGGCGTGATGGAGAAGATGGACGCCCGGCTCTGAGCCTGACATGACACCAGCCCCCGTCGCCTCGGCGACCGGGGCTGGTGTGTCGTACCGGTCTCGCCGGTCAGGCGACCTCCTTCCACGGGTTGTGCTCGGAGAGGATCTTGTCGACCCGCGCCTGCTCGAGACGGGCGGTGACCGAGAGGCTCTCCTGGGCGTCGCGAACGCACTTGGCCAGCGAGAACGTCGAGGTCGTCAGGAACAGCGTGCCGAGGGCGAGGAACGCCTTGGGCCACGGCGCGCTCGGCAGCAGGTAGATCGCGAGCAGCATGGCGAAGAGCGCGGCGCCGAAGGCGATCGCGCTCTGCATGTAGAAGGCGGCGGTGTTCTTGGCGGAGGGAGTGTGGTTGTCCATGCGCCGAGTCTTCGCGGATCCGGCGTTGCCCACATCCGTACGCGTACTCACCTGCCAGACTGCCTCGGGTGAGCACCGCAGGCGCCGCCATCGCCGTCGAGAGCCGACTGCTCCGCGCGCTCACGGTGCTGCGACTGGTCCTGCTCGCCAACGCGGTCGGGCTCAACATCTACCGCTCGGGGGACGTCGATCACCCGCTCGCCGCGGCCGGCTGCGTGCTCGCGATGGTCGCCTGGACCGGGTACGCCGCCTGGGCCTACGTCGATCCGCGCCGTCGGACCCGGCTGCTGCTCGTCGCCGATCTCGGGGTCGCCGTGGCGCTCCTGGCGGCCACGCCGCTGGTCAAGGGCGGCGACTTCGACGCCACCATCCCGGGCTTCTGGATCGCGGGCGCGATGCTCGCCTGGGCGATCCACTTCCGCCTGCGCGGCGGCCTGGTCGCGGGCCTCGTCCTCGCGGCGGCCGACCTCGCGCTGCGCCAGCAGCACCACGCCAGCGACTACAATGACGCGTTCCTGCTGGTCATCGCCGGGCCGGTGGTCGGCTTCATGTGCGGCTCCCTGCAGCAGATGGCGACCGAGCGGGACGCGGCGGAGCGGTCAGCGGCACGCGCCGCGGAGCGCGCCCGGCTCGCCCGGGTGGTCCACGACGGGACTCTCCAGGTGCTCGCGCTGGTGCAGCGCCGCGGCCACGACCTCGGCGGCGAGGCCGCCGAGCTGGGCGCGCTGGCGGCGCACCAGGAGCAGTCCCTGCGCTCCCTGCTGCGCGCATCCGACGCTGCGACGGCCGCAGAGCTCTCGGGGGCTCCCGCACCGGGCGAACTGGACCTGGTGACCGCCCTGTCGCGCCTCGAGCGGCCCGGCGTCACCGTGTCGGCACCCGGGTTCGCGATCGAGCTGCCCGCCCCGGTCGTCACCGAGCTGGTCGCCGCGGTCGACGCCTGTCTGGCCAACGTCCGGTGCCACGTCGGCCAGGAGGCACCCGCCTGGGTGCTGCTCGAAGCAGCGCCGGAGCGGATCGAGGTCACCGTGCGCGACGAGGGCCCCGGTATCCCTGCCGGCAGGCTCGAGGAGGCGGAGGCCGAGGGGCGGCTCGGCGTCAGCGGGTCGATCCGCGGGCGTCTTGCCGACCTCGGCGGCACCGCCACCGTGACCAGCGGCAGCTACGGGACCGAGTGGTCGCTGGTGCTGCCGCGTACGACCCTGCGCGAGGAGGCGCGATGACCGTACGGGTGATGGTGGTCGACGACCACCCGATGTGGCGCGACGCCGTGGAGAGCGATCTGACCCGAGCGGGCTACGAGGTCGTCGCGGTCGCCGCGAACGGTCGGGAGGCGCTCGCCCGCTTCGCCGCGACCGAGCCCGACCTCGTCGTGCTCGACCTGCAGATCCCGGCGCCGGACGGGGTGGCGGTCACCACCGACATCATCGACCGACGGCCGCAGACGCGGGTGCTGGTGCTCTCCGCGTCCGGCGAGCAGGACGACGTGCTCGCCGCCGTCACGGCGGGCGCCACCGGCTACCTGGTCAAGTCCGCCTCCCGCGAGGAGCTCCTGGCCGCCGTCGCCCGCGTGGCGGACGGCGAGCCGGTCTTCACCGCCGGCCTGGCCGGCCTCGTGCTCGGGGAGTTCCAGCGTCGCTCGGCCGCAGAGCCCGACGAGCCGCGGCTGACCGACCGTGAGACCGAGGTGCTGCGGATGGTCGCGAAGGGCATGTCGTACCGGGCGATCGCCGAGCGGCTCGTGCTGTCGCACCGTACGGTGCAGAACCACGTCCAGAACGTGCTGCGCAAGCTGCAGATGCACAACCGCGTCGAGCTGACGCGCTACGCCATCGAGCGCGGGCTCGACGTCGACGACGAGGTCTGAGCGTCCGCGCGGCGTGCGGCCGCAAGGCGGCGGAGCGAGCGCGGCCTCACGGGCGGAGCGGCCATCGAGCGACGATGACGCCGCGCTCGCTCCGCCCGTGGGCGCACAGGATCAGCTGAGCTCGAGACCCGGGTAGAGCGGGTTCTTCTCGAGCAGCTCGGCCGAGGCGGCCTTGGTGCGGTCGGCGACGCCGTCCGCGAGGACGTACGAGGCCTTGGAGACGCCGCCGTCCTTGGTGGTGCCCGGCTGGGTGTTCTTGAGGACGTCGACGATGAGCTCGGCGACCTTGTCGAACTCGTCGTGGCCGAAGCCGCGGGTGGTCAGCGCCGGGGTGCCGAGGCGGACGCCGGAGGTGTACCAGGCGCCGTTCGGGTCCGAGGGGACCGAGTTGCGGTTGGTGACCACGCCGGCGTCGAGCAGCGCCGACTCGGCCTGGCGGCCGGTCAGGCCGAAGTTGGAGACGTCGACGAGCACGATGTGGTTGTCGGTGCCGTCGGTGACCAGCTTGGCGCCGCGCTTCTTGAAGCCCTCGGCGAGCGACTGGGCGTTGTCGGCGACGTTCTGCGCGTACGTCTGGAAGGACTCGGTGCGCGCCTCGGCGAAGGCGACGGCCTTGGCAGCCATCACGTGCGAGAGCGGGCCGCCGAGGACCATCGGGCAACCGCGGTCGACCGACGGCGCGTACTCCTCCGTGGCGAGGATGAAGCCACCGCGCGGGCCGCGCAGCGACTTGTGCGAGGTCGAGGTGACGACGTGGGCGTAGGGAACCGGGTTCTCCTCGCCCTGGAACACCTTGCCGGCCACGAGACCGGCGAAGTGGGCCATGTCGACCATCAGGGTCGCGCCCACCGAGTCGGCGATCTCACGCATCTTGGCGAAGTTCACGCGACGCGGGTAGGCGGAGTAGCCGGCCACCAGGATGAGCGGCTTGAACTCCTTGACCTTCTTGGCGACGGCGTCGTAGTCGAGCAGTCCCGTCTCCGGGTCGGTGCCGTACTGGTTCTGGTGGAACATCTTGCCGGAGATGTTCGGGCGGAAGCCGTGCGTGAGGTGGCCGCCGGCGTCGAGCGACATGCCCAGCAGACGCTGGTTGCCGAGCTCGTTGCGGAGCTTTTCCCAGTCGGCCTCGGAGAGGTCGTTCATGTTCTTCACGCCGGCGTTCTGCAGCCACGGGCCCTCGACGCGGTGCGCCAAAATCGCCCAGTAGGCGGTCAGGTTGGCGTCGATGCCGGAGTGCGGCTGGACGTAGGCGTACTCGGCGCCGAAGAGCTCACGGGCGTGCTCGGCAGCGAGCGCCTCGACGGTGTCGACGTTCTGGCAGCCCGCGTAGAAGCGGTGGCCGACGGTTCCCTCGGCGTACTTGTCGGAGAACCAGGTGCCCATCGTCATCAGCACGGCCGGAGACGCGTAGTTCTCCGAGGCGATGAGCTTGAGGGAGGCTCGCTGGTCGGCGAGCTCCTTGCGCGTAGCCTCCGCGACCCGCGGCTCGACCGAGGCGATGACCTCGAGAGCCTGCTGGTACGCGGAGCTGGTCAGGGACGACAGGTCAGCCATAGGGCGAATCCTAGTGACAAGACCCCGGAACCTGCACGATCGGCGAACGCGCCTCCACGACGTGACCTGAGCCACATGCCCCCACTCCCAGCGGGACGCGCCGTCCGAATGTCGGACAGGCGTCTCAAACCTCGGGATTCGCTCTTGTTGCAACCCTGTCCGACCCGTGAGACTGCTTGACATGGTCTCCGCTGCTACGCACATGCACCTCGTGGTACGTCGCCACGTGGACTTCGGGCGTACCGGCAGCATGATCTGTTGCCCTCGCTGAGACAACGCCAGATCCCGCCGGCATCATCCCGCCGGCACCCGGTGTTGCGACGCCGCCCGACAACGATCCGCCCGGGCGCGCGACCACGAGAGGCTCCCCGTACATCCCCGCGGTGCTTCGTCGTACAGCGCGTCTTCACACGCTAGGAAATCTGACACCGATGCCTGACCTGCGCTTCACGGCGAAGACCGCTGCCCACACCGAGATCCCGCGCCCCAAGCGCGCCGAGGGTCAGTGGGCGCTCGGCTACACCGAGCCGCTCAACAAGAACGAGCAGTCGAAGAAGGACGACGACCCGCTCAACGTGCGCAACCGCATCCTCTACACGTACTCCAAGCGTGGCTTCGACTCGATCGACCCGGCCGACCTCCGCGGCCGCTTCCGCTGGATGGGTCTCTACACCCAGCGCAAGGAGGGCATCGACGGCGGCAAGACCGCGACGCTGGAGGAGGAGGAGCTGGACGCCCGCTTCTTCATGATGCGCATCCGCACCGACGGCGCCCTGCTGTCGCCGGCCGCGGTCCGCGAGCTGGGCGCGATCTCCACCGACTACGCCCGTGGCACCGCCGACGTCACCGACCGGCAGAACATCCAGCTGCACTGGATCGAGATCGAGAGCGTCCCGGCCATCTGGGAGCGCCTCGAGGCCGTCGGCCTGCAGACCGTCGAGGCGTGCGGTGACAGCCCCCGACCGTTCCTCGGCTCGCCGGTCGCCGGCGTGGCCAAGGACGAGATCATCGACGGCACCCCGGCGCTCGAGGAGATCAAGCGTCGCTACCTGAACAACCCGGAGTTCTCGAACTTCCCGCGCAAGTTCAAGACCTCGGTCAGCGGCCACCCGAGCCTCGACGGCGCCCCCGAGGTCAACGACGTCTCCTTCGTCGGCGTCGACCACCCCGAGCACGGCCCGGGCTTCGACCTGTGGGTCGGCGGCGGCCTCTCGACCAACCCGATGTTCGCCCAGCGCCTCGGCGTCTGGATCCCGCTGGACGAGGTGGCGGACGTCTGGGCCGGCGTCGCCGGCATCTTCCGCGACTACGGCTACCGCCGCCTGCGCTCCAAGGCCCGACTGAAGTTCCTCGTCGCCGACTGGGGCAAGGACAAGTTCCGCGAGGTCCTGGAGAACGAGTACCTCGAGCGCAAGCTCATCTCCCACGTCTCCCCCGTCGCCGCCACCGGCAACGGCGACCACATCGGCGTGCACGAGCAGAAGGACGGCAAGTTCTACATCGGGGTCGCCCCCGTCGTCGGCCGTGTCAACGGCGCGCTGCTCACCTCCCTGGGCGACCTGCTCGAGCAGTACGGCGCCGCGGGCGCACGCCTGACGTCGTACCAGAAGATCGTCGTCATCGGCGTCGACGGCGACAAGGTCGACGCGCTCGTCGCCGAGCTCGACAAGATCGGCCTCCAGGCCAACCCGTCGAACTGGCGGCGCTCCACGATGGCGTGCACCGGCATCGAGTTCTGCAAGCTCGCGATCGTCGACACCAAGCAGCGCGCGACCGACCTGATCGCCTCGCTGGAACAGAAGCTGCCCGACCTGGACGTGCCGGTGACGATCAATGTCAACGGCTGCCCCAACTCCTGCGCCCGTTCGCAGGTCGCCGACATCGGTCTCAAGGGCCAGCTCGTCCTCGACGACGAGGGCAACCAGGTCGAGGGCTTCCAGGTCCACCTCGGCGGCGGCATCGGCGAGATCACCCGATGGGGTCGCAAGCTGCGCGCCCACAAGGTGACCAGCGCCGGCCTGGACGCGTACGTCGAGACCGTGGTGCGCAACTTCCTCGCCGACCGTGCCGACGGCGAGACCTTCGCGACGTGGGTCGAGCGTGCCGACGAGGAGCTGCTGCGCGGCGACAAGTCGGTCGAGACGGTCGGATCATGAGTCTGTCCACCGCTGCGGCACGCGCGAACCGCGGGTCGCTGACCACCGGGCGTGAGCCCGAGGAGCTGCGCGAGCTGGTCTCCCACTGGGGTGCCGAGCTCGAGCTGGCGCCGGCCGAGGTCATCATCGAGTGGGCCGCCGCGACCTTCGGCGACCGCTTCTGCGTGACGTCCTCGATGGGCGACGCGGTGCTCGCGCACCTCGCCTCCAAGGTGGTGCCCGGCGTCGACGTCGTCTTCCTCGACACCGGCTACCACTTCATCGAGACCATCGGCACCCGCGACGCGGTCGAGGCGACCCTGCCGGTCAACCTCATCACGCTGACGCCGGTGCAGAGCGTCGCCGAGCAGGACGCCGAGTACGGGAAGGATCTCTTCGCCCGCGACCCCGACCTGTGCTGCGCGCTGCGCAAGGTCAAGCCGCTGGCCGACGGACTCGCCGGCTACGACGCCTGGGCCACAGGCCTGCGCCGCGCCGAGACCCACAACCGCGTCATCGCGCCGGTCATCGGTTGGGACGCGAAGAAGGGGAAGGTCAAGGTCTCCCCCATCGCCCGCTGGTCCGACGAGCAGGTCGAGGCGTACATCGCCGACAACGGCATCCTCGTCAACCCGCTCGTCTACGACGGCTACCCCTCGATCGGCTGTGCACCCTGCACCCGTCGGGTCGCCCCCGGCGAGGACCCGCGCAGCGGCCGCTGGGCCGGGATGAACAAGACCGAGTGTGGCATCCACACCTGATGCAGCCCCTCCACCTCCACCCCGTTACGACCACGAAGGGAGACCACTGATGGCCGCACCCGCCCTGGTGGCGCTCGCTCACGGAAGCCGTGACCCCCGCTCCGCCGCCACCATCAACGCACTCGTCGCCGAGATCCGGGCCCAGCGCCCCGACCTCCGGGTCGAGTCCGCGTTCCTGGAGCTGTCGCGCCCGTCGTTCCACACCGTGGTCGACCGGCTCGTCAAGGCCGGGTACGACGAGATCGTCGTCGTACCGCTGCTCCTGACGGAGGCCTACCACGCCAAGGTCGACGTCCCCTCGGCCGTCGCCGAGGTGACGGCGAAGCACCCGACGGTGAAGGTGCGGGCGACCTCGATCCTCGGCCTCGAGGCGTGTTTCCTCGAGGTGCTCGACGAGCGTCTGCGCGCCGCCCTGTCGGCCGCCCGCGTCCGTGAGCTCGACGCCCTGGTGCTCGCCGCGGCCGGCTCCTCGGACCCGCTCGCCAACCAGACCGTGGCCCGCCTGGCGCGGATCTGGGGCGCGCACCACAGGCTGCCGGTGACGGCCGCGTACGCCTCCTCGACCCCGCCCGCGACCGGCGAGGCCGTCCGCGCCTTCCGGGGCGAGGGCCGGCGCCACATCGCGGTCGCCTCGCTCTTCCTGGCTCCGGGCTTCCTGCCGGACCGGGCCGCCGAGCTCGCCCTCGAGGCCGGCGCGGTCGCCGTCTCCGAGCCCCTGGGCGCCCACCCCGAGGTCGCTCGTACGGTGCTGGCGCGGTACGCCGTCGGCGCGGTGGAGCTCGTCCCCGTCTAGGTCGAGAAGTCAGTTTCTGCGGCTCGAGAGGTCACTTCTTGTGCCGCAAGAGGTGACCTCTCGAGCCGCAACAGGTGACCTCTCAACCGACGAGGCGCTGCAGCAGGTGGTCTATCTCGGCAGCGGGATCGGCGGTGAGGCCGCCGTGGACCGGGCCCGGCTGCAGGACCGTGCTCTTGGGCGCCTTGATCAGGCCGAAGCGGGAGTTGGCCGAGTCGACCAGCTCGCGGGTGCCGTACGCGGTGGCGCGCTGGCCGGTCGCGAAGCCGGCGTGCGCCTCACCGCGACAGATCTGGTCGATGCCGTCGAGTGCCGACTCGAGACGCTCGAACGACAGGCCGGCAGCGAACGCCTCCACGCGGGGCCGCTCGAGATGCCAGGCCGCGCCGAGGAAGCCGGCCTCCTCGCAGAACAGCACGACGCCCACGTTGAGGAACTCCTCCCGGTCCGGGCGAGGGACGCAGCGCAGCACGACGTACTGGTAGGGCATGAGGCCGGTGGTCATGCCGCCGCCACCGGGAGCCACTGGCGCGTCCCGAGCCGCGCGCGGAGGAACCGGACGTACGCCGCACGCAGCTCAGCCGGTGTCTCGGCGCCGGGGACCGGCTCGAGCCACTCATCGGGCACCGCCGCGACGATGGTGGTCAGGCTCGCCTCGTCGAGCAACGGCGTGACGGCCGCATCGACCGTCGGCAGCCGGTCCGCGTAGGTGCCGAAGATGTGGTCGTCGCTGGACCACTGCTGGTTGGCGAAGCGCTGCGGATCCGTGATGCCGCCGGCCCACGCATGGTGGAAGTAGAGGCTGGCGCCGTGGTCGATGACCCACAGGTCGCTCCCCCAGAGCAGCAGATTGGGGTTGCGATAGCTGCGATCGACGTTCGCGATGAACGCGTCGAACCAGAGCACCCGGGCGGGATCGATCTCACCGACGACGTCGCTGTCGTAGCCGAAGGCGCCGGGGAGGAAGTCGATGCCGAGGTTGAGGCCGGCGCTCGCGTTGAGGAGGTCCTGGACCTCCTCGTCGGCCTCGTAGCGCGCGATCGCGGGGTCGACGTCGAGCATCACCAGGCGCGGCGTCTTGAGGCCGAGGCGGGTCGCGATGCCGCTCGCGATCACCTCGGCGACCAGGACCCGAAGACCTTGACCGGCGCCCCGGAACTTGCAGACATAGGTGCCGAGGTCGTCGCCCTCGACGATGCCGGGCAGGCTGCCGCCCTCGCGGAGCGGTGTGACGTAGCGGGTGACCGTGACCTGGGGCAGGGCGCTGGGCAGGCTCACGCGCCGGACTCCATGCGCCGCCTCTTGAGCTCCTTCGCGACGGCCTTGGAGGTGATGGTGTCCGAGGCGATCCGCTTCTTCTCGGCCTCGATGTCGAAGCCCGGCCCGGGCCAGTCGAGGTCCATCGCCTCGAGCGTCTCGAGGAGGAGCTCAGCGACGGCGAGGTTGCGGTACCACTTCTTGTCGCTGGGGATGACGTACCAGGGCGCGTGCTCGGTGTGGGTGCGCTCCAGCGCGATCTGGTACGCCTCGGTGTAGTCGGCCCAGAGCTGACGCTCGTCGAGGTCGCCGGCGTTGTACTTCCAGTACTTGGTCGGGTTGTCGAGGCGGCTCTGCAGACGCTTCAGCTGTTCCTCGGGCGAGATGTGCAGCATGCACTTGAGGATCACCGTGCCGTCCTCCACGAGACGCTGCTCGAAGGCGTTGATCGCGTCGTAACGGCGCTCGATCTCCTCAGGACTCGCGAGCTCGCGGACCCGGCCGATCAGCACGTCCTCGTAGTGGGAGCGGTCGAAGACTCCGACGTAGCCGGCACTCGGGACGACCTTCTCGATCCGCCACAGGAAGTCGTGCTCACGCTCCTCCTCGGTCGGCGCCTTGAAGGAGGTGATCCGCAGGCCCTGCGGATCGAGCAGGCCGACGGTGTGGACCAGGACCCCGCCCTTGCCGGAGGTGTCCATGCCCTGGAGGACGAGCAGCAGCCGCCGCCTGTCTCCGCTCTTGCCGAGGGCGAACAACTTGGACTGCAGGTCCAGGAGCTCCTCGCCGAGCTCGGCAAGCTCGCGCTCGCCTTGCTCCCGACCGCCCTTGATGGCAGGCGTCGCATCGGTCGGGTAGGACGAGAGATCGACGGCGCCGGGCTTGATACGCAGGGCGCGAGCCAGCTTCGTGACAGTCACAGGGCCGATTCTGGCAGGTCTTCCTCGCCGACCGATCGGACGGCTTCGCGCACGATGCTCATCGCCATCCCGGGCGGGTATCCCTTGCGGGCCAGCATCCCGACCAGCCGGCGGGTCTTCGTGACGTCGTCGAACCGGCCCAGGGAGCGGATCTTCTTCGCCACCAGGGCACGCGCCGCGGCCTCTTCGTCCTCCGGGTCGACCTCGTCGAGCGCCTCACGGGCGACGTCGTCGGCCACGCCCTTGCGGCGCAGCTCCTGGGCGAGGGCGCGACGGGCCAGGCCCTTGCCGGACTGGCGGCTGTCGACCCAGAGCCGAGCGAACGCGGCATCGTCGACCAGCCCGACCTCCTCGAACCGGTCGAGCAAGCGATCGGCGATCTCCTGCGGGACCAGCTTCTTCGCCAGTCGATCTGCGAGCTCCTTGCGCGTGCGCGCCTGACCGGTGAGCTGGTCGAGCAGGATCTTGCGGGCCACGGACTCCGGATCAGCCTCCGGGCCCTTCGCCTTCTCGTCGACGGGCGGCTCCGACGACTCCGCCGGGGTGGCGCGCTTCGTCCACGCGTCCACCCCGACAGAGACGTCACCGAGCCAGTCGGGCGGATTCCCGGCCGCCCACGGGTCAGTGGCTGACACCGTCTGCTCGGGGATCAGAAGTCCTCGACGCCGATCGGCTCGGCGAGCGGGGACTCATCGACCGTCGGGCCCACGCCGAGCTTCTCCAGAATCTTCTTCTCGAGCTCGTTGGCGAGGTCGGGGTTGTCCTTGAGGAAGTTGCGCGCGTTCTCCTTGCCCTGGCCCAGCTGGTCGCCCTCGTAGGTGAACCAGGCGCCGGCCTTGCGGACGAGTCCGGCCTCGACGCCGACGTCGATGAGGCCACCCTCGCGGGAGATGCCCTTGCCGTACATGATGTCGAACTCGGCCTGCTTGAACGGCGGGGCCACCTTGTTCTTGACGACCTTGACGCGGGTGCGGTTGCCGACCATGTCGGTGCCGTCCTTGAGCGTCTCGATGCGTCGCACGTCGAGGCGGACCGAGGCGTAGAACTTCAGCGCACGACCACCGGTGGTGGTCTCCGGCGAGCCGAACATGACGCCGATCTTCTCGCGCAGCTGGTTGATGAAGATCGCGGTCGTCTTGGAGTTGTTGAGCGCGCCGGTCATCTTCCGCAGGGCCTGCGACATGAGTCGGGCCTGCAGACCGACGTGGCTGTCGCCCATCTCGCCCTCGATCTCGGCGCGCGGCACGAGCGCGGCGACCGAGTCGATGACGATCAGGTCGAGAGCGCCCGAGCGGACCAGCATGTCGGCGATCTCGAGCGCCTGCTCACCGGAGTCGGGCTGGCTCACCAGCAGCGCGTCGGTGTCGACACCGAGCGCCTTGGCGTAGTCGGGGTCGAGCGCGTGCTCGGCGTCGATGAAGGCGACGATGCCACCCGCGCGCTGAGCGTTGGCAACGGCGTGCAGCGCCACCGTCGTCTTACCGGAGGACTCCGGACCGTAGATCTCCACGACACGGCCGCGCGGCAGCCCGCCGAGGCCGAGGGCCACGTCGAGCGCGATCGCGCCGGTCGGGATCACCTCGAGCGGAGCCCGGGTGTCGTCGCCCAGTCGCATGACCGAGCCCTTGCCGTACGACTTCTCAATGCTTGCGAGAGCCAGCTCGAGAGCCTTCTCGCGGTCGCCTCCACCAGCCATGATGGTCCTTCCCTGTAGGGCCTTGGGGCCCGGAGTCTTTGCCACTTTTCCTCGCGTCTTCGTCATCAAGGCTGGACGCTAGATGGAGCCACCGACAGTTTTGGATCGGCGCCTGTGGAAAGGGCTGCTCGCAACGTCACCTGTGGAAGAAATCTAACCCGAACAGGTGTTCGATCCACGCATTCGGGATGGGCGTGTCGCGCGGCCGCGACGGTCAGCGCAGGTTCGCCGGAAGCTCACGGGCGGCCCAGACGGCCTCCCAGACCTCCTTGGCGGAATAGCCGTCGGCGAGCGCCTCCGTGGCAGTCCTGCCACCGAGATCGGCGAGCACGTACTGGGACGCCCATACCTCGGCATAGCCCGCGCCGAGCGCCTCCTCCATCCGCCGCCAGAACTCCGTGTGCCGCATCAGCCGCCCCAGCAAGCCCCGGTCACGTCCCAGGTGTGGTGAACCAGATCGTGGAGGTGGTAGCGGCCGAGGGACTCGACGGTGAACACGCTCCCGTTGGAGCGCAGCCCACGCCGGCCCCAGGCGTCGGGCGGGACGGCCTCGTACAGGTCCGCGACGACCGTCGCGGCGTCGAGCAGCTCGCCGGCCACGGTCGCGGGGTCGGCGAGGTCGTACCGCTTCTCGAGCGCGGTGGCGTCCTGATCCCAGTTGGCGAAGGTCGGCTCGTCCTCGGCCAGCATCAAGCGGATGCGCTCGGCGAAGATCAGGTGGACGTCACGGACGTGTGCGCCGTACTCGGTCGGGGACCAGACGTCAGGCCGCGGTCGCGTCCGGGCGCCCTCGCCTGCGAGCGTGCGCTCCCAGCCGGTGGCGTCGTCGCGGATGGCCGGCGCGAGCTGCTCGACGCCGATCCGGCCGGCCTCGAAGCCGCACTCCGGACAGGCCTCGTCCAGGACCCACGTCCAGTCCTTGGTGTCCGGCTCGATCACGGTTTCGCTCATGCTGAAACTCTCCCACGATCGCTCAAGCGAATTTGTCAGTGGTCCCCACTAGCGTTCGCCGCATGACTCGATCGGGACCGGGCATCTCCGTGCTCCAGGGCACGGCACTGACCCTCGGGGCGGTGCTCGGCACCGGTGTGATCTCGCTGCCCGCGATCGCCGCGGCGAAGGCGGGCCCCGCGTCACTGATCGCCTGGGCGGCGCTGCTGCTCGTCTCGATCCCCCTCGCGGCCACCTTCGCCGCGTTGGGCACCCGCTACCCCGGAGGAGGCGGTGTCACCACGTACGCCCGGCTCGCCTTCGGCGACCACGCGGCGACCGCGCTCGGCTGCGCGTTCTTCCTCACCATCGGCGTCGGCGCACCGGTCGCGGCCGGCTTCGCCGGGGAGTACGTCGCCGATGCCCTCGGACGCGGACGCGGTACGACCCTGGCCGTGTCCGCCGCGATCATCCTCGTCGTCACGACGCTCAACTGGTTCGGCATCCGGCTCTCGGCCCGGGTCCAGCTCGGGATCGCGATCCTCCTCGCCGGGGTGCTCGCGGTGACCGTCCTGGTGGCGCTCCCCCACGCCCACGCCGGCAACCTGCGCCCCTTCGCCCCGCACGGACTGCACGGCGTCGTCGCAGCAGCAGGGGCCCTGGTCTGGGCCTTCGCCGGCTGGGAGATCATGGCCTCGGTCACCGGCGAGTACGAGAACCCGGCCCGCGACATCCCCCGCGCCGCCGCAGCGACCCTGGTGATCGTCGCTGTGCTCTACCTCGGCGTCGCGTTCGCCACGACCGCGGTGCTCGGCGCCCGGCCCGGTCGGGCTCCGCTCTCCGAGCTCCTGGTGGCCGGCGTCGGGGAGGCGGCTCGCCCGGTCATGACGGTGGTAGCGCTGCTGCTGACGGTCGGCACGATGAACTCCTACTTCGCCGGGGCGTCACGACTCGGTGCCGCACTCGCGCGCGAGCGCTCCCTCCCCCGCTGGCTCGACGAACGCGGCGAGCCGCGCCGGGCGCTGGCCGTCATCGCGGCGCTCGCGCTGGGCACGCTGGGCGTGATGGCCCTGACCCACAGCGGGACCGAGCGCACGCTGCTTGCCACCACCGGGGCCTTCGCGATGGCGTACCTGGTGGCCACCCTCGCCGCGGTCCGGCTGCTGCCCAGGGGCACCGCCGGTTGGTACGCCGCGCTCGCCTCGGTCCTCGCCTCCATCGGATTGGTCGTCGCGACCGGCCGAGCCGTGCTCATCCCGGTCGCGATCGGTCTCGCGGGCGCACTCTGGGCGTGGCTGAGCAAGCGGGAGCCCGCCGCTCCGTTGCCACCGGCACCGCTGCCCGAGCTGGGTTGACCCTGGTTGGATGGACGCCATGCCCCCGGACGCCGCCGCCGACCCGCTGAGCGGCTTCAGCGCACCCACCCGGGAGTGGTTCACGGCTGCCTTCGCGGCACCGACCCCCGCGCAGGCGGGTGCCTGGGAAGCGATCAGCAAGGGCCGCCACGCGCTCGTCGTGGCACCCACCGGCTCCGGTAAGACGCTCAGCGCGTTCCTCTGGTCCCTGGACCGGCTGATGAGCGAGCCGGTCCCGCCGAAGCCAGAGCGCTGCCGCGTCCTCTACATCTCCCCGCTCAAGGCGCTCGCGGTCGACGTCGAGCGCAACCTGCGCTCTCCGCTGACCGGCATCACCCATACCGCCGACAGACTCGGCATCGACGTACCCGAGGTGCGCGTCGGTGTCCGCTCCGGGGACACCAGCGCGGCGGATCGGCGACGGCTCGCGACGACGCCGCCCGACGTGCTGATCACGACACCGGAGTCGCTCTTCCTGATGCTCACCGGCCAGGCGCGCGAGACCCTGCGCAGCGTCGAGACGGTGATCATCGACGAGGTGCACGCCGTCGCCGGCACCAAGCGTGGCGCCCACCTCGCGCTGAGCCTCGAGCGTCTCGACGCACTGCTCGCGCGGCCCGCCCAGCGGATCGGGCTCTCCGCCACGGTGCGGCCGCTCGAGGAGGTGGCGCGCTTCCTCGGCGGCGCCGCACCGGTGGAGATCGTCGCGCCACCCTCGGCCAAGGAGTGGGACCTGCGGGTCGTCGTGCCCGTCGAGGACATGACGGCCCCGGGCGAGTACGACGAGAACGCCGCCGACCCCCGGCGGGCCGGCTCGATCTGGCCTCACGTGGAGGAGCATGTCGCGGCCCTGATCGCCGAGCACCGCTCCACCATCGTCTTCGCCAACTCGCGCCGGCTCGCCGAGCGGCTGACCGCCCGGCTCAATGAGATCGCCTCGGGCGTCGATACGGACGGCACGACGCCGCCGGCGCAGCTGATGGCCCAGGCCGGCCAGTCCCACGGCGCGGCCACCGTCATCGCCAAGGCCCACCACGGCTCGGTCTCCAAGGAGCAGCGCGCGCTCATCGAGGACGACCTGAAGCGCGGCCGGCTCCCAGCGGTGGTGGCGACCAGCAGCCTCGAGCTCGGCATCGACATGGGCGCGGTCGACCTGGTCATCCAGATCGAGTCACCCCCCAGCGTCGCGAGCGCCCTGCAGCGCGTCGGGCGGGCGGGCCACCAGGTCGGTGAGGTCTCCCGCGGGGTGCTCTTCCCCAAGCATCGCGGCGACCTCGCCCAGACGGCCGTCGCGGTGGAGCGGATGCGCTCGGGTCAGATCGAGTCGCTCTCGGTGCCGGCCAACCCCCTCGACGTGCTCGCCCAACAGGTCGTCGCCGCGACCGCGATGGACGCCTGGCCGGTCGACGAGCTCTTCGAGCTCATCCGCCGCTCCGCTCCCTTCACCTCACTGCCGCGCAGCGCGTACGACGCGACCCTCGACCTGCTCGCGGGCCGCTACCCCTCCGACGAGTTCGCCGAGCTGCGGCCCCGGATCGTCTGGGACCGTGTCGCAGGGACGCTCACCGGCCGCCCGGGCGCACAGCGCCTGGCCGTGACCAGCGGCGGCACCATCCCCGATCGCGGACTCTTCGGCGTGTACCTCGTCGGAGAGAGCGCGGCGGGCGGCAAGCGGGTCGGCGAGCTCGACGAGGAGATGGTCTACGAATCGCGCGTCGGCGACGTCTTCGCGCTCGGCGCGACGAGCTGGCGCATCGAGGACATCACCCACGACAGGGTGCTGGTCTCCCCCGCACCCGGCGTCCCCGGCAAGCTGCCGTTCTGGAAGGGCGATGCTCTCGGGCGCCCCGCCGAGCTCGGTGCCGCGATCGGCGGGTTCACCCGTGAGCTGGCCGCACTTCCCCTCCCGCAGGCGACCGAGCGCGTGCAGGCGAACGGGCTCGACGCCTTCGCCGCCGGCAACCTGCTCGGCTACCTGCACGAGCAGCTCGAGGCCACCCGGATCCTGCCGAGCGACACCAGCATCGTGGTGGAGCGCTTCCGCGACGAGCTGGGCGACTGGCGCCTGGTCGTGCACTCCCCGTACGGGACGCCGGTGCATGCACCGTGGGCGCTCGCGATCAACGCCCGCCTGCGCGAGCGGTACGGGATCGACGGGCAGGCGGTCGCCTCGGACGACGGGATCGTGCTGCGCATCCCCGACACCGAGGCCGAGCCGCCCAGCGGTGACGTCATCGTCTTCGCACCCGACGAGATCGAGGACATCGTCACCTCCGAGATCGGCGGCTCGGCGCTCTTCGCCTCCCGCTTCCGCGAGTGCGCGGCCCGCGCCCTGCTCCTTCCCCGCCGCGACCCCGGCCGCCGCTCGCCGCTGTGGCAGCAGCGCCAGCGGGCCGCGTCGCTGTTGGAGGTCGCGGCGCAGTACCCGAGCTTCCCGATCGTCCTCGAAGCAGTACGCGAGTGCCTGCGCGACGTCTACGACCTGCCCGCCCTCGTCACCCTGCTGGGTCGCGTCGAGCGCCGCGAGATCCAGGTCGTGGACGTGGCGACCCCCCAGCCCTCCCCGTACGCGCGCAGCCTGCTCTTCGGCTATGTCGCTCAGTTCATGTACGAGGGCGACTCCCCCATCGCCGAGCGCCGCGCCGCAGCGCTCTCGCTGGATCAGGGGCTGCTGGCCGAGCTGCTCGGCCGCGCCGAGCTTCGCGAGCTGCTCGACCCCGACGTGCTCGCCGAGGTCGAGGACGAGCTGCAGCGCACCGCACCTGACCGGCGGGCGCGCGGCGAGGAGGGACTCGCCGATCTGATCCGCCTGATCGGCCCACTGAGCACCGCCGAGATCATCGATCGCTCCGTGCCGGAGGCTCCGGTCGCTGACTGGCTCGAGGTCCTGCGCGCGAGTCGGCGCGTCGTCGAGGTCCGGATGGCCGGCGAGCCACGCTGGAGCGTCGTCGAGGACGTCGCCCGGCTGCGCGACGGGCTCGGGGTCCCGGTGCCGCCCGGCACTCCGTCGACGTTCGCGGAGCCGGTCGAGGATCCCGTGGGCGACCTGGTCTCGCGCTTCGCCCGTAGCCACGGACCGTTCACTGCCGAGCAGGTGGCCGACCGGCTGGGCGTCGGCGTCGCGGTCGTCCGGCACACCCTGCAGCGACTGGCCGCGCGCGGGCGCGTCCTCGACGGCGAGTTCCGCCCGGGCGGCTCGGGCACCGAGTGGTGCGACGCCGACGTGCTCCGGACCCTGCGACGCCGCTCGCTGGCCAAGCTGCGCCATGAGATCGAGCCCGTCGAGCCGACCACCTTGGCGCGCTTCCTCCCGGCGTGGCAGCGGGTCGCGACCGGCACGGCCGGTGGCAGCAAGGGTCTGCGCGGTGTCGATGGCGTGCTCACGGCCATCGAGCAGCTGGCCGGTGCGCCGATGCCGGCCAGCGCCCTGGAACCGCTGGTCCTGGCGGCACGGGTCCGCGACTACGAGCCGGCCTATCTCGATGAGCTGACCGCCTCTGGCGAGGTCCTCTGGTCGGGGCACGGTGCGCTGCCCGGCAGCGACGGCTGGGTCTCACTGCATCTGGCGGACACGGCCGATCTGACGCTGCCCGAGCCGCAACCGTTCGAGGCCAGCGAGCTTGCTGAGCGTCTGCTCGAGACGCTGGCGCCGGGAGGTGCGTGGTTCTTCCGGCAGCTCTCCGACGCCGTCGGCGCCACCGACGATGCCGCGCTCAGCGCCACGCTCTGGGAGCTCGCCTGGGCGGGCCGGATCGGCAACGACACGCTCGCCCCGCTACGCGCCCTGACCCGCTCGGGCACTCCGGCGCATCGATCCCGACGCCCCGCACCGCGCACCCGGCTCGCCGGCAGCCGCCCACGCATGCCCGTCCGCACCGGGCCGCCGGAGACCTCCGGGCGATGGTCGCTGCTGCCGGCGATCGACGCCGACCCGACCCGCCGGGCGCATGCGGCGGCCGAGCGGCTCCTCGATCGGTACGGCGTGGTGACCCGCGGCTCGGTGAGCGCCGAGCGGGTGCCCGGCGGCTTCGCCGCGGTGTACAAGGTGCTCTCGGCGTTCGAGGAGTCCGGTCGTTGCCGGCGCGGCTACTTCGTCGAGGGGTTGGGCGCCGCCCAGTTCGGCACCGCCGGCGCGGTCGACCGGCTGCGTACCTTCGGCCCGAGCGACAGCACGGACGACCCGAGCGCCATCTGTCTCGCCGCGACCGACCCGGCGAACCCGTACGGTGCGGCGCTCCCGTGGCCCAACGCCCGCGACGAGGAGCTCGGGCACAAGCCCGGGCGCAAGGCCGGCGCCGTCGTCGTGCTGGTCGGCGGCGCACTCACCCTCTATGTGGAGCGCGGCGGCCGCACCCTGCTCTCCTGGACCGACGAGCTCGCACCCCTCACGGCCGCAGCCGCCGAGCTCGCACGGGCCGTGCGCCGAGGTGCCCTGGGGCGCCTCACTGTCGAGAAGGCCGACGGTGCGCCGCTGCTCGGCTCAGGTGACACGGCTCTGCGCCAGGCACTGCAGCAGGCCGGCTTCGTCGCGACCCCCCGCGGCCTGAGGATCTCCGATGCCGGAAGGTGATGCGGTCCTGCGCACGGCGCACAGGCTCGACCGCGCTCTGTCCGGCCAGCTCCTGGCGCGGACCGACTTCCGGGTGCCGCAACTGGCCACCGTCGATCTCGGCGGTCAGCGGGTGGAGTCCACCAGCACCCGTGGCAAGCACCTGCTCACCCGCATCGGCTCGGACTGGACGCTGCACACCCATCTCAAGATGGAGGGCTCGTGGGCGATCCTGCGTCCGCGCCAGCGCTGGCCGAAGGCCGCGCATCTGGCCCGGGTCGTGTTGGAGACGGACACGACCCACGCAGTGGGCTTCCAGCTCGGGGTGGTGGAGCTGATCCCGCGCGCGGAGGAGGCCGCGGCCTTCGCCTACCTCGGCCCCGATCTGCTCGGCCCCGACTGGGACGAGAAGGAGGCGGCCCGCAGGCTGAGCGACCACCAGGATCAGCCGATCTTCGATGCCCTGCGCGACCAGCGCAATCTCGCCGGTCTCGGCACCATGTGGGCCGCGGAGGTCTGCTTCACGATGGGCGTCCACCCCACCACGGTGGTCGCCGAGGTCCCGGACCTCACCCGGATGCTGCGGGTCGCTCGCCTCAAGCTCGACCAGGCGGTGACGCGTCGCCCACCGGTGAACGCCGTCTACGGCCGCAGCCGTGCGCAGTGCCCGCGGTGCGCCGGTCCCGTCCGGCGCATCGAGATGGGCGGACCGGATCGGTTGCGACCGGCGTACTTCTGTCCGTCCTGCCAGCCGGAGCGGTCAGGCTCCCGCTAGGTCCGAGCCGACGACGGCGCTGTCCGCCGGCGGCGAATGCCGGGCCCGGCGTACCAGCGACTAGGCCGCGGACGCCACCACGGCAGCGGTCGCGCGCACGGGGATCGGGGTCGGCAACAGCGCCGCCTCCTCGACCGCGACCGCGTCGGAGACCTCACGCAGCACCGTGGCCAGGCTGACGTCCAGCGCCGAGCACAGCGAGGCGAGCAGCTCCGAGGAGGCCTCCTTCTGACCGCGCTCGATCTCGGAGATGTAGCCGAGGCTGACCCGCGCGCCGGCGGAGACCTCGCGCAACGTCATGCCGCGGTCCACACGCTGGGCACGGAGCACCTCACCGAGCACCCGCCGGAACAGCACCATCGGCTTGCCTCCTGAGTTTCCGTCCATCGCTGTGGTGTGCCAACGCTACCCGAGGCGCTGTGATTCCCGTGCCACCTGGTCAGTCAAGACCTCCTCGAGCGCGGCGAGCGCCCGGGTGCACGTCTCTGCCTGGATCGTCGGCCGGTCACCGTCGAGTCTGAGCCCAACGGCCTCCAGGTACCCCGGTCCGGCGATCCCGACGTACACCGTGCCGACCGGCTTGCCCTCCTGCTCGGCCGGTCCCGCGACTCCGGTCGTCGCCAGCGCCCAGGTCGCGCCGGTCACGGCCCGCACTCCGGACGCCATCGCGGTCGCGCACTGCTCCGACACCACGCCGTACGTCTCCACCACCGACTCCGGCACCCCGAGCAGCGAGACCTTCAGCTCGGTGGCGTACGTGACCGCACCGCCGAGGTAGATGTCCGAGACGCCGGGCACGTCGGTGATCAACGCCGCGAGCTGCCCTCCCGTCAGGGACTCGGCGGTCGCCAGGGTCTCCCCTGCGGCACGCATCGCGAGATAGACCCGGGTCGGCAGCGGCACCTCACTCATGAAAAGCATCCTGACACGTAACCTCACACGCATGGCTCTGCCTATCGAGGAGTACGCCCTGATCGGGGACCGTCGCACCGCCGCGCTGGTCGGGACCAACGGATCGATCGACTGGATGTGCCTGCCGTCGTTCGACGCGCCCGCATGCTTCGCCGCCCTGCTCGGCACCGAGGACCACGGCCACTGGCAGCTCGTGCCGACCGACGAGTACCAGGTGCGGCGGCGCTACCTCGGGGACTCGAGCGCGTTGGAGACGACGTTCACCACCGCGACCGGGGAGGTGACGCTCACCGATCTGATGCCCGAGGGCGATGGCCAGGCCGACCTCGTCAGGATCGTGCGCGGCGTCGTCGGCACGGTGACCATCGATCACCACTGGGCCGTCCGGGCCGACTACGGCGAGATCGTGCCGTGGGTGCGCCGCCGCACCGTCCACCGCGAGCCCGCGATCACCGCGATCGCGGGTCCGGACATGCTGGTGCTGCGCGGTCCGCGCCTTCCCCGCGCGGTGGACCACCAGCACAGCGACACCTTCGAGGTCACCGAGGGCGACGAGCTCGTCTTCGTGACCACCTGGCTGCCCTCGTACGCAAGCCTCCAGGAGCTCGCCGACGTCTCCGACGTCCTGCGCGCGGCCAAGCGCACCATCGCCCGGGACCAGGAATGGGCGGCGCGCTGCACCGCCCAGGTGCCGCATCGCGACGTCGTGCTGCGCTCGCTGATGACGCTGCGGCTCATGACCGACTCGCGCAGCGGTGGCATCGTGGCCGCGCCCACCACCTCCCTGCCCGAGGACTTCGGCGGCGAGCGCAACTGGGACTACCGCTACTGCTGGCTGCGCGACGCCTCCCTCACGGTCGCCAGCCTGATCCGGGCCGGGTACGTCGACGAGGCGACCCTGTGGCGCGAGTGGCTGCTGCGCGCGGTCGCGGGCGACCCGCAGGACCTCCAGATCATGTACGGCGTCGACGGCCGTCGCCGCCTCCCGGAGACCACACTCGACCACCTCCCCGGCTACGCCGACTCGCGCCCCGTGCGGATCGGCAACGCGGCGGTCGACCAGCTCCAGCACGACGTGCTCGGCGAGCTGATGGACGCGCTCGCCGACGACCGCGACCGGGGCGGCCGGATCGACCAGAACGCGTGGGCCCTGCAACGCGCCCTCATCGGCGACCTCGCTGAGCACTGGCACGAGCCCGACAACGGGCTGTGGGAGATCCGCGGCGAGCCGCGGCAGTTCACCCACTCCCGGGTGATGATGTGGGTCGCCTTCGACCGTGCGATCACCGCCGTCGAGAAGCACGGCCTGGATGCGCCGGTCGAGGACTGGCGCGCCATCCGCGAGGAGATCCGCGACGCGGTGCTGACCAAGGGGTACGACGCCGCCCGCAACACGTTCGTCCAGCACGACGCCACCAGCGAGGTCGACGCCTCACTGCTGATCCTGCCGCTGGTCGGGTTCCTGCCCGGTGACGACCCTCGGATCCTGGGCACGATCGAGGCGATCGAGCAGGACCTGATGCGCGACGGTCTGGTGCTGCGCTATCGCACCACCAGCGGCGTCGACGGTCTCGGCGGCGACGAGCACCCGTTCCTGGCCTGCTCGTTCTGGCTCGTCAGCGCGTACGCCCGGGCGGGCCGCCTCGACGACGCACACGCCCTCCTCGACCGGCTCGTCGGGCTGACCAACGACGTCGGCCTGCTGAGCGAGGAGTACGACCCGGGCAACGACCGGATGGTCGGCAACTTCCCCCAGGCCTTCAGCCACCTGGCGCTCATCCAGGCGGCGTTCGCGCTCGCCGACGCCGAAGCGCCGGCCGGTACGGAGTAGCTCCGCACCGACCGGCGCTCCATCAACGCTCACCGGGTCAGTGGTGACGGTGTCCCTTCACGGTGAAGGTGAAGGACGTGGTCTTCGCGCTGCCCACGAGGTGGATCTTGGCCTTGACCTTGCCATGCCGGTCACCGAGCAGCCGGCGGATCTTGCCCGCGCTGAGCCTCACCGTGCCGTTGACCGCCTGGACCGTGACCTGACGGTCCCCGACCTTGACGACGACCTTGCCGGTCACCGGCTCGCCGTTGACCTCCACGTGGATCACGATCGGCTTCGTCGGGTGCGCCGGCACGGAGGGCAGGTTCACCACGACGGGCGGCGTGTCCGTCGGCGGGTGTCCATGGCCGTTGCCGGGTGTCGGCGTCGGGGTCGTGGTGGGAGTCGGCGTCGGGGTCGGGGTCGGCGTCGTGCTGCCGCCCGTGTCACCGCCACCATCGCCCGTGTCCGGCGCGTCGACGGTGAGGGTCACCCCGACACCGGCGGTGGCGAAGTTGTCGTCGCCGCCGTAGGTGATGGTCAGCGTGTGCGCACCCACCGACAGGGCGCCGGTCGCCACCGCGATGGTGACGGCGCCGTTGGTCAACGTGCCGCTGGCCAGCTGGCTGCTGCCCTCCATGATCGTGACGGTGCCGGTCGGCTTCGACGTCGCGGACGCGGAGACGGTGACCGGGAAGGTCGCGCTGGTCCCCTGCGTCACGGTGACGCTCGAGGCGGCCACGGTGGGCGCACCCTGGGTGACCGTCAGATCGAACGTCTTCGTGTCGCCGTCGAAGGCCGCGTCGCCGCTGTACACCGCCGTGATGGCGTGCGGTACACCCGCGCCGAGCGTGACCTCGCTGATGGCGAGAGTCGCCACCCCGCTGCCGTTGACCGGGGCTGCCCCGATCACCGTCGAGCCCTCGCGGAACGTGATCGTTCCGGTCGGGACCTCGCTTCCGTTCGCAGCAGCCACGCTCGCGACGAGCGCGCCGGAGGCACCGTAGGTGAGCGTCTGCGCCGCCGCCGTCACGGTCGAGGCCCGCTTGGGCAGATCGAGTGCGAGCGGCAGGATCGCGTCGGTGCCCGTGGCGGCACCGACGACGCGCACCGTGTCACCCGCCACCGCACTGGCCGGAACCACGAACGAGATCTGGTCGGTCGTGCCCCAGTGGTCGTCCGGCGTCGTGCTGTTGCCGTGCGTGACCGGGATGTCGGCCGCCACGACCTCATCGCCGACCTTGATGCTGACGGTGCTGTCCTGGACGGGCTTGTCGGCGTCCGAGCCGCCGTTCATGTCCAGCGAGCCGAGACGCAGGACCACCGCGTCGCCCGGCTTGTACGACGCGGGAGCGTCGGCCGGGAGCGTCACCTTGATGCCGCGCTGCGAGGAGTCGACCTGCAGCGGCGTGGTGCCGTACTGCCTCATGTAGTCGACCTGACCCTGCAGATCGGTCTGCTCGGTGTCGAGCTTCTCGGCGCCGTTGTTCAGCTCCCAGAAGTTGTCACCACCGGTGGCCAGGAAGCTGTTGACCGTGACCGAGTAGGTCGCCTCGGGGTCGATCGGCGTGCCGTCGAGCCACATCCCCGTCACGGTCCCGTGCATCGCGCCCGCCGGCTTCGCCGGGTCCTGCTGCTCGGCGTAGGTGTACGTGAACCCCTTGCTGATGCCGAGCTTGAGGAACGGACGCGCCGGGATGTCGCCCTTGGCGTCGCGCTGCCACTGCTCCTCGAGCACCGTCTTGATCTGGTCGCCGGTGAGCCTCATGTTGACCAGCTCGTTGGCGAACGGCTGGACGTCGGCGGCCTCACGGTAGGTGAGGTCGTAGGCGTCCCCGTTCTTGGTGCCCTCGGCGTCGGCACGGAGCCCACCGGGGTTCATGAAGGCGATCTGCGCGCCACCCTGCTGCACGCCGGCTGTCGCCCAGCGCTGGATCTCGGCGACCTGGTTGCCCAGGGTCGACTCGCCACCGCGGTTGTCGGTGCCGTCGCTCAGCTTCGAGCGGTACATCGGAGCGGTCATCGTGCCGAGGACCTGTGCTCCCGCCACCGCCGAGTCCGCGACGGCCTTGTCGACGATCGGCTGGACGTCAGGGTCGGCGCCGTAGTTGAACAGCGCGCCGCTCGGGCCCTTCACACCGACGTTGTTGGCGATCAGGTCGACGGGCTTGTTGCTCGCGTCGAACGAGTAGACGAGCTGGTCGAGCGCCGTGCCGTACGAGGCGCCCTGCATCACCGGACGGACGGTCAGCGGGTTGCTGGCCGTGGCCTTCTTCCGGAAGGTGCAGGAGTACTCGAGGTGGGTGTGACCCGACAGGATCGCGTCCACGTCGTCGTCGACGCCGTTGACGATCGAGGAGAAGGCCGTGCCGGCCGACTTCATCGTGCTGCAGTCGGTCGTGGCCGCGCCCTCGTGGTCGAGCAGGATCACCAGGTCGGCGCCCTTGGCCTTGAGGTCGGCCGCGTAGTCGTTGACCTTGGCGATCGTGTCGGCGTTGTTGAGCACCGTCACGCCGGCGAGGTTCTCCGGGCTCTGCAGCGACGGGAGGTCCGAGGTGACCGCGCCGACGAAGCCGATCTTGATCGGGGTCCCGGACAGCGAGTTGGGCACCTCGATCATCCTGGTCGGCGCCGAGATCGGGTCGCCCGCGGTGTGGCCGTTGGACGAGTCCTTCCAGACCACGTTCGCGGCGAGGTAGTCGCCCCAGGTCAGCGCCTTGTCCGCGCCGTACTTGTTGGTGTCGGCGTCGTACGGCTTCTCGATCCGGTTGAGCAGGTCGTTCACGCCATGGTCGAACTCGTGGTTGCCCACGGACGAGACCTGCAGGTCCATCTCGTTCAGCGCGTCCAGGGTCGGCTTGTCGTGCTGGGTGAAGGACTCGAAGATCGACGCGCCGACGTTGTCGCCGGCTGACGCCAGGACGGTCTCATCCGCACCGTAGATGCCACGCAGCGACGCGACCGCACCGGCGAGCGGCGCCGCGCCGCCGTCCGAGGCATCGGCGATCAGGCGACCGTGGAAGTCGTTGATGCCGAGGATCTGGACGTCGGTGACCTGCTTCGCGGCCGAAGCGCTTGGCAGGGTCAGGTCGATGACCTCCGGGTTGTGGTCCGAGCCGCGCCACGGAGCGTTGCCGTCGAAGAAGTCGGTCGCGTTGGTGTTGTAGCGGCCGTAGTCGTAGACGTCGGGCTCGTTGGCGTTGATCTCCCAGATGTCGGTGTGCGGGCTCGTGGCCCGGGCGCCGGCGCTGGCGAAGATGTGGTCGAGCGAGCCCGCCCCGCCGTACCCGATGCCGTTCACCTTGGTGCTGAAGACATAGCTGGTGTCGCTCTTGTCGTCGGAGTGGATCTCCTTGAAGTCGAGCGGGTCGACGGTGTCGTCGGCGTCCTCGATCGTGGTCACCGGGTCTTCGCCGCTGTAGGCGTTGAAATCACCGAGCAGGAAGACCTTGTCGGTGTTCCACTTGTGGGCGAACGCGTTCGCGAAGCGGATGAGCTCCTTCGACTGAGCGACACGGGTGGCGTTGAAGGCACCGTGCAGCGGGTCGTTCTTGTCCCCGCCCTTGGCCGGACCCGCCGGAGCAGCGGCGTCGCCCTTGGACTTGTAGTGGTTGACGATCAGCGCGAAGCCCTCGTCGTTCTTCGCGCCCACCGGCTTGAAGTACTGGGCGAACGGCTCGCGAGCACTGTCGAACGGGGAGCTCGTCGGCTTGCCGGCAGCATCGGTGAAGACGTGGTTGCCCCACGGGTCCGGCGTGCCGTTGACGGAGTAGCCGGGCAGGTCGAGGTCCCCCTGGCCCACCGGGACGACCTTGGCCTTCTTGTAGATGAAGGCCGAGCGGATCACGTCCTGACCACTCGCGTACGAGCAGGTGCCGGCGAGGTTGGCCGGGCCGGGCACCGGGGTGCCGTTGGGCTGCACCGTCGTGCACATCCCCGGGACCGAGGTCGCGTCGGTGGTCTCCTCCGGCGAGGCCGCGAAAGCCCACTGGTCGTCACTGGGCGCGAGCTTCGCGTTGAGGTGGTCGACCAGGTAGGCGACCGTCTCGTCACGCCACTGGATCGCGGTCCCCTGGCCCTGGTCCTTCTTGTTGCTCAGGTCGGGGTGCAGCGGGTCGTTGGTGACCCCCAGCTTGAGCTTGTTCGGGTTGCCGATCTCCTCGAGGGCGACGACGTCGGCGCCGAGCCGGTTGATCGCGGTCACGATCTTCGACGTCTGACGATCGAGATCCTGCGAACGGCCGGCGCCGCGAGGGGCGTTGGCGAGCGAGGAGCTGTACGCCGTGACGGCGCCCGTCACCGGGTCCCATGCCGTGGCCATGCCGGCCGGGTTGGTGCACTGGTAGGACAGCAACCCCGCACCCGTGCGGTCGTTGTCGTACTCGCAGGTGTACAGCGGGTTCTTGGCGGCGAACTCGTTCATCGTCACCGAGAAGAAGTTCTCCACGTTGTACGTCGCGAACCTGATGTTGCTGCCTGCCGGTGCCGTCACCGGGGTGAGGTTCTGGGCACGCGTGTCCTCGAAGGTGACCACGTCGGCGCCGAGGTCCGGGGTGCAGGTGCCGTGCGGCGCGGTCGTGTTGGCGCAGGTCGCGACCACCGATCGCGGCGGCTCGAGGTACCACTTCTTGTTGCGGAAGTCGAGGATCGCGCCCTGCGGGAAGGTGACGTCCGCGCCGACGCGGGCCGAGTGGTCCTTGTCGATGAACGGGTACGGCAGATCGGAGTTCTTGGCCTTGTCCGGGTGGTAGATGTTCGACGTACCGAGGTAGGTCGTGCCACCGGTCAGGAAGTAGCCGCGATTCTTGAGGTCGGCCTGGGCAGCCTGGATGCAGGTCGAGTCCCCGTCGCGGCAGATCTGGCCCGGCTGCTGAAGGGGCGCCTCGGCGACGTCCCCGAGCGCCTTCGCGACCGGGCCCGCCGGGTCGGGAGCGCCCGCGGCAAGACCGAGCTCGCCCTGGCTCTCGAAGTTGTACGAGTCGGTCACGACCACGTGGGTCGGGTCGAAGAGCTCGCCCTCGTGCGCCTCGCGCGCCGCGTACGTGGTCGGGGCCGCGCCTCGCGTGACGACGCCGCCGGCCTGAGGAGTCGTGACGGCGATGTTGCCTGCGACCGTCGGGTCGACGACGACCTGGGTGAGCGTCTCGCCGCTGCCGTACTCGCCGACCTTGCCCTTGATCTGGACGGCGTCGCCGACCGCGAGCGCGGTCCCCGTGCCGGGCACGGTCTTGCCGTCGAACTTGGTGCCGGCCGAGACGAAGACCGCGTCCGAGGCACCCGGCGTGCTGTCGGCACCCGGGGTCTGGATGTAGAAGCCGCAGTAGCCGCACGTCGCCTTGCCGCTGGCGTCGAAGCCCTTGGCGTAGATCGCGGTGACGACCCCGGTGGTCGTGACGCTGCAGTTGATGTACGGCGAGAAGCCGGCGTCGGTCCCCTGGACCTGCGCGATCGCGGGGTTGGCCGGGAGCGTGCTGTCACAGGTGGTCGGCAGGACGACCTTGCCGTCGTCGCCGACGACGCCGTTGGAGTTCGTCGGGGTCAGGTCACCGAGGACGAAGTCGAGCGTGTTGTCGTTCGAGTCGTTGTCGACGGGCTGGCGGATCGCAGCGGTCTCGCTGCTCGTCTGGGCCGTCTGCTTCGCACCCTCGAACGTGTTCGTCGGGCCGTAGCCGAGCGCGTCCACGATGTGCTGGGTGCCCTCGGAGGCGGTGATGTCACCCGTCGGCAGGGTCGGAGCGGTGGTCGTGTCGAGGAGGGCGACGAAGCCGTCGCGGTAGTCGAAGGTGTTGTAGTCGATGTCGACCGTCGCATCGGGGTCCGGCAGGCTCGCGCCGCCGCCGTTGGCGTCGGCCTGGCCCTGGATCAGGTAGTAGCCGCCCGGCTGGATGGTGTCCGAGCCGGTGATCGTGAGCGGGTAGGTGTCGACCGGGTTCTTCGTGGTCGTGAAGCCTCGGTAGGCGATCGCCCAGCCGGTGAGGTTCACCGGTGCGGCCGTCGGGTTGTAGAGCTCGATGTAGTCGTTCGAGAACGGGGCGTCCGTGTAGCCGCCGTCGCCCCAGACCTCACTGATGAGGACGTGGTCGGCACGGTTCGGGGCCACGACGGTGAGCGTGAAGCTCTTCGCGACCGACTCGGCGCCGGCCGTCGCGGTCACGGTGATGGTGTACGTGCCCGCCGTCGTCGGCTTGCCGGTGATCTGGCCGCTCGAGCTGATCGACAGACCCGCCGTGTCCGGCGTACCCGTCAGGGCGAACGTGACGTCGCCGGATCCACCGCTGGCCGACGTCTGGATGCTCACCGAGGAGCCGGCGAGGATCTTCGTGTTGGGCACCGTCGCCAGCGCGAGCGGTGCCGGAGCGCCCCCGTCCGAAGCCGAACCCTCCGGTGTCGGCGTCGCCGCAGGCGCGAAGTCGACGGCGTTGTCGTCGCTGTCGACCCCCAGCGCGCCGCGCGAGATCGAGGTGCCGTTGGCGGTCGCACCGGCGCGGTTCGAGCCCTCGAAGACGGTGGTCGAGGTGCCCCAGCCGACGAAGTCGACGACAGACGTGGCGAACGTCCACGGTGCTGCGCTGTTCGTCTGGGCGGCCACGGGGCTCGTCCCGTTGACCAGGTAGATCTGTCCGCCGCTGCCGCTGAGGGCCGACGGGGATGCGGTGACGGCCAGGTCCACGCCCGGCAGTGGCTTGTCCGTGACGGAGGTTCCGGCGGCGAGCTGCACGAGGAAGTGCCCGTGCTTGGCGACAGAGCCGCTCAGCGTGTTCACGCCTGCCGCCCCAGGCACGGCCGTGCTCGCACCCGACCTGTACTGCAGGCTCATCCCGGACAGGGAGATCGCGGCGTCGGTCGGGTTGTAGAGCTCGACGAAGTCGTACGTGTATGCCGCGCCGGTGTTACCGCCACCGCCGTAGACCTCGTTGATCACCAGTCCGGTGCCTGTTGCATTCGCGTGGGCGACGCCCGGCGTCAGGACTTGAAGGCCCGCGACGGCGAGAGCCGCCCCGAGAAATGCACCGGCTACGCGGCGTGCTGCTGACATCTGGAGGGCTCCCCGATCGACAAGTGGATGCGCGGAGGTCGAGCCCGAGATGCCTAGCCCCGCAGACGCTTGAACCCAACCGAAGTCGCACTACCGCACGAGGTCCGGAAGGTTAACAACACGTAAGAACAGGCCAAGAGATACATCAATATCCCGACCTGTGCACCCACTGTCAGATCAGCTGCGGAGCTTGGCTCGCTGGCTCCAGATCGAGGCGTAGAACTGGGCACCGGACCAGAAGGTCAGGATGACGGCGACACCGAGGGCGCCCTCGAAGAGCCAGTGCAGGGTGTCGCCCGGGATCTCCCACCAGTCGGGAGCGTCGGGGTCGGTGAGCGGGAGGACCAGACCGCCGAGCGCGATGCCCTGGATGAAGGTCTTCCACTTGCCCAGCGTGTCCGCAGCGAGGACCACCTTGGAGGCGACGGCGAGCCGGACGAAGGTGACGCTCCACTCCCGGATCAGCACCAGGATGGTCACCCACCACCAGACCTCGCCGATGATCGACAGGCCGATGAAGGCCATCCCCGTGATCGCCTTGTCGGCGATCGGGTCGGCGATCTTGCCGAAGTTGGTGATGAGGTTGTGCTTGCGCGCCAGGTCGCCGTCGATCTTGTCGGTCGCCATCGCGACGAAGAAGATCAGCCAGGCGATCAGACGCCAGGTCGCGTCGTTGCCGTCGTGGGCCAGCAGCGCCCAGCCGAAGAAGGGCACCATCACGATCCGCAACGTCGTCAAGATGTTGGGGACGTTCCAGTTGCTCGGCTTCGCGGCCTGGGTCTCGGTCACGAAGGCGACCCTATCTGCTCCCGGGGACGGAGCCCCGATCCGCAGCGGACGGTGCGCTACTGCACCTCGGCGATGAGGTCGACGCCCTCGCTGGCGACGACCGTGGCGCGGATCAGATCGCCGCGGCGTACGCCGTCGAGGTCTCCGACCAGGGTGGTCATGCCGTCGACGTCGGGGCCCTGGTGGGCCGCGCGGCCGACGATCTCGACACCGCTCTCGGGCTCGCCGTCCTCTCCATCGACGTCGTCGATGATCTCCACGATCACGTCGACGACCTCGCCGATGCGCTCCTCGGCGCGCTGCGCGGTGAGCTCCTCGACCAGGTTGGAGACGTGCGCCAGACGGGCCGCGACCTCGTCCTCGTCGAGCTTGTCGGTGAAGCCGGCGGCCTCGGTGCCCTCCTCGTCGGAGTAGCCGAACACGCCGGTGACGTCGAGACGCGCGGCCTCGAGGAAGTCGCAGAGGATCTCGAGGTCCTGCTCGGTCTCGCCTGGGAAGCCGACGATGACGTTGGACCGGATGCCCGCGGTCGGCGCGTACTCGCGGACCTGCTCGAGCAGCTTGAGGAACGACTCCGGGTCGCCGAAGCGCTTCATCTTGCGCAGCACCGCGTTGGAGGCGTGCTGGAACGAGAGGTCGAAGTACGGGGCCACGCCCGGCGTGGTCGCGATCGCCTTGATCAGACCCGGACGGGTCTCCGCCGGCTGGAGGTACGAGACCCGAACGCGCTCGATGCCCTCGACGGCGGAGAGCTCGGGCAGCAGCGACTCGAGCAGCCGGATGTCGCCGAGGTCCTTGCCGTAGGACGTCGAGTTCTCCGAGACGAGGAAGAGCTCCTTGACGCCCTGCGAGGCGAGCCACTGTGCCTCGTGCAGGACGTCGCTCGGACGGCGCGACACGAAGGAGCCGCGGAAGCTGGGGATGGCGCAGAAGGTGCAGCGACGGTCGCAGCCCGACGCCAGCTTGAGCGGCGCCCACGGGGCGTCGTCGAGACGAGCGCGTACGGCGGAGAAGTCCGTGGCGACTCCCCCGATCATGCCGGTGACGTTCTCGCCCATTCCGGGGACGGAGATCGTGGTGGCGTCGCGCTCGACGGGGCTGATCGGGAGCAGCAGACGCCGATCGCTGGGCGTGTGCGCCTCGTGGTGGCCGCCGGCGACGATCGCGCGAAGCTTGGCGGCGATGTCGGGGTAGTCGTCGAAGCCGAGCACGGCGTCGGCCTCGGGCAGCTGGTCGGCCAGCTCCTTGCCGTAGCGCTCGGCCATGCAGCCGACGGCGACGACGGCCTGGGCCTTGCCGTTCTCCTTGAGGTCGGCTGCCTCGAGGAGCGTGTCGACCGAGTCCTTCTTCGCCTGTTCGACGAAGCCGCAGGTGTTGACCACCACGGTGTCGGCCTCGGAGGGGTCGGTGACGAGCTTGAAGCCGCCGGCCAGGAGACGGCCGGCCAGCTCCTCGGAGTCGACCTCGTTGCGGGTGCACCCGAGGGTCACCATCGCCACCGACAGAACAGGGGCGGTCGTCGCAGCAGGGTCAGCGGCCTCGGCAGTCTCAGTCATCGCAGTCGAGTATGACGCGATCAGGGTCCTCGCGACGATTCGCGAGGACCCTGATTCGGCATGCTGCAGCGTGCGTCAGTCGGCGGTGTACGTCTTCTGCGCGGACTGGCCGATGGAGCCGATCGCCTCGGGCTTGCCGCCCTTGACCGAGACGGCGAGCGAGCCGTCGCTCGACTGGACGCGGACCGGCGGGGCGACCTTGAGGGTCTTGCTCTGGCCGAAGGACAGGTCACCGGTGAAGACGACCGTGCCCGTGGCGTCACGCACGACGACCTGCGCGCCGCCGCCCGCTGCGGTCAGCGTGACAGGCACCGGCGAGGCGGTCTTGCCGTACGGATTGCTGGTGCCGGCCGAGCCGCTGTCGAGGCTGATCTGCGGGGCGGGTGAGGACGGGGAGCCGGCCATCACCAGGCGCGCGACCGACCAGATCAGGACGACCGCCATCACGGCGGCCACCAGGACCGACCAGTTCGGGCCGCCGCGGACCGGGCGCAGACCGCCGCCGTGGCTGCTGGCCAGCTCGGCCTGGAAGACCGCCCGCGGGTCGACGGGCGCGTCGGCGTAGGTGGCGTCGTACGTCTCGAGGAGCGGGGCCGCGTCGACGCCGAGGACCCGGGCGATGGTGCGCAGGTGGCCGCGGGCGTAGAAGTCGCCGCCGCAGGGCAGGAAGTCGTCGACCTCGATCGACTCGAGCACGTGCGGACGGATCCGGGTGCGCTCGGCGAGCTGGTCGATGCTCAGGCCGACCCGGGCGCGGGCGGCGGCCAGCTGCGGGCCGACGACCGGGTTCGCCGCCGGGATGATGGCGGAGTCGACCAGATCGTCGAAGACGACCTCGCGGCGCTGGTCGCTGTGCTCGGGGACGACCTGGACGTACTGGGTGGCGTCGAGGTCGGCATCCATCGGCGCGAGCGCGGCCTGGCCGACGACCTCCGCACGGACGGCCACGGTGGGCTCGCGCAGCGGGCTCGGGGTCGGGCTGGCGAGGAAGGCGGGCTCCTCGACGACGGCGGGCTCCTCGACCACGGCGGGACGCTCAGCGGTGTCGGTCGCGGGCACCACGGGGCGCTCGGCGGTGTCGGAGAGATCCGCGACGTCGCCGGCCTCGGTCGAGGCCGCCAGCGTCGGGTCGATCTCGACGACGTCGACCTCCGCCGGTGCCAGGGCCAGCAGCGTGTCGGTCAGGCTCTCGCCCGCGCCGGAGACGGTGGTGCCGAGCCCGAGCGGGACCGCGAACGGCACGCCGTACATCCGCTCGCCGAGACGCCCGAGGCGCCGCGCGAGCCCGGAGAGGCCGTCGAGCTGGGCGGCGTTGTCGACCGGCAGCACGGTGAGACGGCCGTCGCGCCACAGTCCGGCGACTCCGGCCGGGCGGGGCTGATGCTCGACCTCGTCGATCTCGCCCCACGGCAGGCCGCACCAGGTGCGGCCGAGCCGCATCCGTACGCCGTACTGGTCCACCACGGTGAGCGGGGTCCGGGCGTCCCAGGCGGCGAACGCGTAGCCGAGGCCCAGCGCGAGCAGCAGGGCGCCCACGACGAGCGAGCCACCGCCGCGCAGCACGAACCCGATGCCCAGCAGCAGCGCGACCGCCGCGATGACGCCGGCGAGCCGGGCGTTGCGTCGAATCTCGACCATCACATCTCTCCCTGAATGGTGGCGATCACGCCGTCGATCTCGTCGGGCTTGACCAGGACGTCGCGGGCCTTGGAGCCCTCCGACGGTCCGACCACGCCGCGGCTCTCCATGATGTCCATGAGGCGTCCCGCCTTGGCGAAGCCGACGCGGAGCTTGCGCTGCAGCATCGACGTCGAGCCGAACTGGGTGCTGACGACCAGCTCGATGGCCTGGACGACCAGGTCCATGTCGTCGCCGATGTCGTCGTCGAGGACGCGCTTGGACTCCGGCGCGGCGGTGACGTCCTCGCGGTACGTCGGCTCGAGCTGGGTCTTGACGTGCTTCACGACAGCCTCGATCTCGCTGTCGCCGACCCACGAGCCCTGCACGCGGATCGGCTTCGAGGCGCCCATCGGCAGGAACAGACCGTCACCCTGGCCGACCAGCTTCTCGGCGCCCGGCTGATCGAGCACGACGCGCGAGTCGGCGAGACTCGAGGTGGCGAAGGCGAGTCGCGACGGCACGTTCGCCTTGATCAGGCCGGTGACGACATCGACCGAGGGTCGCTGCGTGGCCAGGATCAGGTGGATGCCGGCCGCACGGGCGAGCTGGGTGATGCGTACGACCGACGACTCGACGTCGCGCGGGGCGACCATCATCAGGTCGGCGAGCTCGTCGATGACGACGAGCAGGTACGGATACGGGCTCAGCACGCGCTCGCTGTGCTCGGGCACCTCGACCTTGCCCGCACGCACGGCCTTGTTGAAGTCGTCGATGTGACGGAAGCCGAAGTTGGCGAGGTCGTCGTACCGCATGTCCATCTCACGGCAGACCCACTCGAGCGCCTCGGCGGCCTTCTTCGGGTTCGTGATGATCGGGGTGATCAGGTGCGGGACGCCCTCGTAGGCGGTCAGCTCGACGCGCTTCGGGTCGACCATGATCATCCGGACCTCGTCGGGCGTGGAGCGCATCAGGATCGAGGTGATCATCGAGTTGATGAAGGACGACTTGCCCGAGCCGGTCGCGCCGGCGACCAGGAGGTGGGGCATCTTCGCCAGGTTCGCGACGACGAAGCCGCCCTCGACGTCCTTGCCGAGGCCGACCACCATCGGATGGGTGTTCGAGCGCGCGTTGCCCGAGCGCAGGACGTCGCCCAGCGAGACGATCTCCTTGTCCCGGTTGGGGATCTCGACGCCGACCGCGGACTTGCCGGGGATCGGGCTCAGGATGCGCACCTCGGAGGAGGCGACGGCGTAGGCGATGTTCTTCTGGATGCCGAGGATCTTCTCGACCTTGACGCCGACGCCGACCTCGACGACGTAGCGGGTGACCGTGGGGCCGCGGGTGTAGTCGGTGACACGCGCGTCGATGCCGAACTCGTCGAGCACGCCCTGGAGACGGCTGACGATCTCGTCGGAGGCGGCCGTACGGGTCTGGTGCGCGTCGCCCGCCTTGAGCACCGAGCTGTCGGGCAGCGTGTAGGTGATGTCGCCGGAGAGCGCGAGCTGCTCGACGCGCTGCGGGAGCTGGGCGTGCGGCGGCGGCTCCAGCTCGCCCTTGTTCTCGGGCTCGCGGGCGCCGACCGGGGCCGTACGGGCCGGCTTGTCGGCGATCTTCTTCAGACGCGGGTTGGTCCGCTCGGAGCCGTCCTCGTCCTCGAACCCGTCGGCGGCTGCGTCGAAGAAGCCGGTCGTCTCCCCGGGCGCGTCCTGGAACAGGTCGACCCCGACATCGTCGCCCTGGCCGAGCAGGTCGACGCTGCTGAACTCCTGGGCCAGGTCGAGCGCGTCCTTCTCGGCCGCGGCCTTCTTCCCGCGCCGCTTCTTGGGCTGGGGCTCGGCGAGCACGGGGCTGTCGTACGCGGGGATCTCGCTGCGGCTGCCGGTCTCGTCGGCGAAGAGCTTGTTGGAGCGGTCACGACGCGACCGGCCGTCGTAGCGGTCGCCGTCGAGATCGACGTGAGCCTCGTCGTCGTCGTGGTGCAGGCCGAGTGCGCGGTCGCGGAACTCCGCGAGGCGGTGGGGCACCTGGTAGAGCGGGGTCGCGGTGATGACCAGGACGCCGAAGAAGGCGAGTAGCGCCAGCAGCGGGACGACCACGAAGTCGGAGCGCAGCAGGTCGAGCAGCAGGCTGGCGACGACGTAGCCGATCGCTCCGCCGGCGGACTGCAGATCGGTGGAGTCGCCGTTGACGGGCTGCGGGTTGCCGTTGGCGATCTGCACGATGCCGAGCACTCCGAGCGCGAGCGCGCCCCAGCCGATCACCTGGCGGCCGACCGGGCCGCCCTTCTGCGGGTCGCGCAGGGTGCGGACGGCGGCGTAGACCAGGCCGAGGGGGACCAGCCAGCCGACCTTGCCCACGGAGCCGGCGACTGCAACGCGCGTGACGTGGAAGACCTGGCCGGCGAGCTGGAACCAGACGGCGGCCGCGACCACCAGGGAGACGGCCAGCAGGAACAGGCCGACGCCGTCGCGCCGGTGCTCGGGCTCGAGGTCGCGGGCGGTGTGGCCGACGCTGCGCGCCACCGCTCCGACGCCGCGGGCGATGCCCATCCAGATCGTGGCGATCAGGCGCGCGATCGCGTCGAAGGTGTGTGCGATCGGCCCGCGGCCCGTACGGACGGCGCGCGGCGCCGGACGCTGGGCCGGGCGTGCGGCCGGTCGCCGGGCAGCGCTCTTGGCAGGAGCCTTGGCTGTGCTCCTGGTGCTGCTGCCACGTGCGGGTGCTTTCGCGGCGGCACGCGGCGGGGAAGACGTACGGGTCGCCATGCTGGCCACCCTATTTGTTGATCACACCCGTCACAGGGACCTCAGGAGTGCGTGTCGCCCACTCCCCCACCACGCGCCTCAGCGTTGCTGGGGCCGCGCGCCTCACGCGCGGCCCACTGGCTACGCCTCGATGACCACCGGGACGATCATCGGCCGGCGGCGGTGGGTGTCGGAGACCCAGCGACCGATCGCCCGGCGGATGGCCTGCTGCATGGCGTACGTGTCCGTGGCGCCCTCGGCGATGACCCGGTTGACCGCGTCCACGATCGGCTGACGGATGTCGTCGAAGGTGGACTCGTCCCACGCGTTGCCGCGGGCGTGGATCTCGGGACCCGCGGAGACCTTCCCGGAGACCGAGTCGACCACGATGATCACCGAGATGAAGCCCTCCTCGCCGAGGATCCGGCGGTCCTTGAGGTCGGCCTCGGTGATGTCGCCGACGGAGGTGCCGTCGACGAAGACGTAGCCGCAGTCGACCTTGCCGACGACCTTCGCGACGCCGTCCATGAGGTCGACGACGAAGCCGTCCTCGGCGTACACGACGTTCTCGATGCCGACCTGGCTGGCCAGCGCGCCGTTGGCCTGCAGGTGGCGGACCTCGCCGTGCACCGGCATCACGTTGCGCGGGCGGACGATGTTGTAGCAGTAGAGCAGCTCGCCGGCCGAGGCGTGGCCGGAGACGTGGACCAGGGCGTTGCCCTTGTGCACGACGTTGGCGCCCAGGCGGGCCAGGCCGTTGATCACGCGATAGACGGCGTTCTCGTTGCCCGGGATGAGCGAGGACGCGAGCAGGACGGTGTCGCCCGGCGCGAGCTGGACGAAGTTGTGGCTCCGGTTGGCGATCCGCGACAGCGCCGACATCGGCTCGCCCTGGGATCCCGTCGAGACCAGCACCTGCTTCTCCGGCGGGAGGTCGGCGAGCTCCTTGGCGTCCACGATCACGCCCGGGGGGACGTTGAGGTAGCCCAGGTCGGAGGCGATCTGCATGTTGCGGACCATCGAGCGGCCGACGTAGCCGACCTTGCGACCGTACTTCTCCGCCGCGTCGAGGATCTGCTGCACGCGGTGCACGTGCGAGGCGAAGCAGGCCACGATGATGCGCTGCGAGGACTCGCGGAAGACCTGCTCGATCGCCGGGGTGATCTTCTTCTCCGCGGTGGTGAAGCCGGGGACCTCGGCATTGGTCGAGTCGGTCAGGAAGAGGTCGACGCCCTCCTCCCCGAGCCGCGCGAAGGCACGCAGGTCGGTGATCCGGCCGTCCAGCGGGAGCTGGTCCATCTTGAAGTCGCCGGTGTGCAGCGCCATCCCCGCGCCCGTACGGATCGCCACAGCGAGCGCGTCCGGGATGGAGTGGTTGACCGCGACGAACTCCAGCTCGAAGGGGCCGAAGGTGATCCGCTCCCCCTCCTTGACGATGTGGTGCACCGTCTCCTTGAGCCGGTGCTCGCGCAGCTTGGAGCCGAGCAGCGCCAAGGTCAGCTTGGAGCCGACCAGCGGGATGTCGCGGCGCTCACGCAGCAGGTACGGCGTGGCGCCGATGTGGTCCTCGTGACCGTGCGTGAGCACCAGCGCCTCGATGGCGTCGAGGCGGTCACGGATCGAGGACCAGTCCGGGAGGATCAGGTCGACACCGGGCTGATTGTCCTCCGGGAAGAGGACACCGCAGTCGACGATGAGCAGCCGGCCGGCGTACTCGAAGACCGTCATGTTCCGGCCGACCTCGCCGAGGCCGCCGAGCGGGGTGACCCGCAGTGCGCCCTCGGGGAGCTCGGCCGGAGCGGAGAGCTCGGGATGGGGGTGGCTCATAGGGGCCCTTCCTTGCGAGTCGTTCAGGCTCAGCGATGGATCACAGAAGACCGGCGGCGCTGAGGCCGGCGGTGAGTGCGACGTACTCCTCGTCGTCCAGCGGGACGAGCGGGGAGCGGACGAAGCGGTTGTCGAGGACGCCGAGCGCCTGCAGCGCGCCCTTGGCGGTGACGGCGCCGTAGTTGGGCACCCCCATCACGGCGGCGTACGCCGGGCGCAGCTGCGCGTCGATCTTGCGCGCGGTCGCGACGTCACCCGCCTGGAAGGCCTCGATCATCGAGCGGATCTGAGTGCCTGCGGCGTGCGCGACGACGGAGACGACGCCGACCGCACCGTAGGCCAGGAAGCCGAGGGTGAGCGGGTCGTCACCGGAGTAGACGGAGAAGCCGAGGTCGGTGAGGAAGCCGGCCTCGGCGACATCGCCGGCGGCGCACTTGACCGCGCTCACCCGCCCCCAGGTCGCGGCCTCGCGGTAGACCTCCGCGGAGATCTTGGTGCCGGTGCGACCGGGGACGTCGTAGAGCATGATCGGCGCCTTGGTGGCGTCGGCGACCTGCTTGAAGTGGTGGATCAGCCCGCGCTGGCCCGGCTTGGAGTAGTACGGGGAGACGAGCAGCAGGCCGTCAGCCCCGTTGGCCTCGGCCTGCGCAGCGAGCTGGAGGGTCGTACGGGTGTCGTTGGTGCCGATGCCGGCCACGAGCGGGACGTCGGCGCCGACCGCCTCGCGCACGGCGCGCAGGATCTGGCCGTCCTCCTCGACGGTGGTGGTCGGCGACTCGCCGGTGGTGCCGGAGAGGACCAGGCCGTCGTGGCCGTTGTCGATGAGGTGCTCGGCGACCTTCTGGGCCTGCTCCAGGTCCACGGCGCCGTCGGCGTCGAAGGGGGTGACCATCGCGGTCAGAACGGTTCCGAACGGAGCAGCAGACGACATGGCCTGAGCCTATCGTCCCTCCTCCACTGGGAATGCACCGTCCGCCGCCCGCGGGTTGCGAGCGGCGGACGGTGCACCGGGTCGACCGCCCAGAACGTCAGGGTGGGATGACCCGCGGTCAGGCCCTTGAGCGTCGTGGTCGTGCGGTTGACGTTGTCGGAGGTGGTGCGCTCCCACTGCTTGTTCATCGCGTACTCGAGCTTGGACGGGCATCACGCGCCCTCAGAGATGCGGCATGACCTCCGCGGCGACCAGGTCGAGGTGCTCGAGGTCGCGCGGGTCGAGGATCTGGAGGTAGATCCGGCTCGCGCCGGCCTCGGCGAACCGCTTGATCTTCTCCACGACCTCCTCGGGCGTCCCCGCCAGGCCGTTCTCGCGCAGCTCGGCCTTGTCGCGGCCGATCGCAGCGGCGCGACGCTCGACCTCTGCCTCGGTCGCGCCCACGCAGGCGACCAGGGCGGTGCTGAAGGTCATCGAGGCGGCGTCGCGGCCGGCGGCCTCCATCGCGGCGCGGACCCGGCCGAACTGGGTGGCGGTGGCCTCCAGGCTGGCGAACGGCGCGTTGAACTCGTCGGCGTAGCGCGCGGCCAGCTCCGGGGTGCGTCGCTTGCCGTGACCGCCGACGAGGACCGGGATCGTGCCACGGTGGCCGCCGGTCTGCGCCGGCTTGGGCAGCGCCGGGCTGTCGCTGAGCTCGTAGTGCTTGCCGACGAAGTCGTAGGTGCCCTCGGCGGCCCACAGTCCGGTGATCAGCTCGAGCTGCTCCTCGAGCCGGTCGAAGCGCTCCCCCACGGCCGGGAACGGGATGCCGTACGCGCTGTGCTCGGCGTCGAACCAGCCGGCGCCCAGGCCGAAGTCGACCCGGCCCCCGGACATCTGGTCGACGTTGGCGACCGTGATCGCCAGCGGACCGGGGTGGCGGAAGGTGGCGCTGGTGACCAGCGTGCCGAGCCGGATGGTGGAGGTCTCGCGCGCGATGCCGGCCAGCGTGATCCACGCGTCGCTCGGCCCGGGCTGCCCGGAGACGTCACCCATCTTGAGGTAGTGGTCCGAGCGGAAGAACGCTCCGAACCCCAGCTTCTCGGCCCGCTGGGCGATGGTCACGAGGTCGTCGTACGAGGCGCCCTGCTGAGGCTCGGTGAAGATGCGCAGCTCCATGCCCGAGACTTTACCGACCACCGACTCGGCCCTGCCGCAGCCCCCACTCGGCCCTCCGGCGTCAGCGAGTCGGCCCTCCGGCGTCAGCGAGTCGGCCCTCCGGCGTCAGCGAGTCGGCCCTCCGGCGTGCGGTAGGGCCGAGGGGCCGGTGCGCGCGAGCGCCGCGCCGGTCCACTTCTCCTCGCCGGTCACCTCGCGGATCACGTCCAGGAACGCCGGCACGACGGACGGCAGTTCCTCGCCACCGTCGACCTCCGCGACAACGGTGCCGTCCGGGAGCACATCGACGGCAAGGCCACCTGGGTAGTGGTGGCGGACCTTGCGCAGCTCGGCGGCCGGCAGATGCGCCAACGCGCCCCATTCGGCGTCATCGAGATACATCGTGGTGTGCACGACCCGGCCGGGCTCGATCGGGATCTTCTGCCCCAGCTTGCGCACGCTGCTGCCGTCGGCGCGCGCCATGAGCCGCAGCCGCAGCCGCGAGCCGTCGAGGTAGCGGTCCACGATCGTCGAGACCTCGAGGGCCCCGGCGGGCACGGATCGGAGAAGGAACTTCCGCTCGGACTCGACCCGCGCGTACTTCATCGACGGCATCGGACGCATGGTCCGATCCTCCCCCGGCGGGAGGGCCGAGTCGACCATGCGCAAGGGCCGAGTCGACCGTGCGCGGGGGCCGAGTCGGCCGTGCGCGGGGGCCGAGTCAGCGGTGCGCGGGGGCCGAGTCGGCGGTGCGCGAGGGCCGAGTCGGCTAGGGGCTGGCGGCGAGGAAGAGGAACGCGGCCAGCAGGATCAGGTGGATCCCGCCGTGCAGGGTCTTGGCGCGGCCCGGGACGACGGTCAGCGTGCTCACCACCAGGGTGAGCGCGAGCAGCACCATCTGGGTCGGCTCGAGGCCGAGGACGAGCGGACCGTCGATCCAGTGCGAGGTCAGCGCGATCGCCGGGATGGTGAGACCGATGGAGGCCATCGCCGAGCCGTACGCGAGATTGAGGCTGATCTGGACGCGGTCCGCGCGCGCCTGCCGTACGGCCGCGATCGACTCGGGCAGCAGCACCATCAGCGCGATGATGACGCCGACGACCGCGTCGGGCAGGCCGAGGGCGTGCACGCCGTCCTTGATCGCGCCCGACTCGACCTTGGCCAGCCCGACCACGCCGACGAGTGCCACCAGGAGCGTGACCCCGCTGATCACGGCCGAGCGGCGCCCGGGCGGGTCGGCGTGGCCGTCGTCGTCGAGGTCGCGCGACGTGCCGTCGAGCGCGACCGGCAGGAAGAAGTCGCGGTAGCGCCCGGTCTGGGTGAGGACGAAGAGCACGTACACCGCCAGCGAGGCGAGGGCCGCGAAGGCGAGCTGCGGGCCGGTGAAGATCGGCCCCGGGTGCGAGGTGGTGAACCGCGGCAGCACCAGGCACAGCACCGCGACGGTGGCCACCGCGGCCAGGGCGGCGCCGGTGCCCTCGGGGTTGAAGACCGCCATCCGGTTGCGGATCGCGCCGATCAGCAGCGCGAGACCGGCGATGCCGTTGATGCAGATCATCACGGCCGCGAAGACCGTGTCGCGGGCCAACGCCTCGGTGCCCGACCCGCCGGACACCATCAGCGCGACGATCAGACCCACCTCGATCACGGTCACCGCGACCGCGAGCAGCAGCGAGCCCATCGGCTCACCGACCTGGTGGGCGACGACCTCGGCGTGATGCACCGCGGCCAGGACCGCGCCGACGATCAGTCCCGCGATGAAGACCACCACGAAGCCGGAGGGGTGACTCCCCCACGTCACGAAGAGCTCGATGTCGGCGATGATCGGCAGCGTGATGGTCCACCGCAGCCGGGTCATCAGGCCCTGGAGGCGCAGCAGCATCGGCGCGCGCCCTCAGCCGACCGCGCGGCGCAGGCGCACGCGGTCGTAGGTCTCGCGGTGCTCGCGCCCGGTCTCGACCCAGTCGGAGGGGTCGTACTCCGGGTAGGCGATGTCGCCATCGGCGTCGAGCGGGACCAGGGTGAGGATCTGGTCGGTGGCCAGCGGCAGGGCGAGCTCGTAGATCTGGGCACCGCCGGCGATGAAGGTCTCGCCGCCGGCCTCGCGCGCCGCCTCGAGCGCGGCCTCCAGCGAGTGCGCCACGGTCACCCCGTCCGCGGTCCAGGACGGGTCGCGCGTCACCACGACGGTCGTACGCCCCGGCAGCGGGCGCCCGATGGTGTCGTAGGTGGCCCGGCCCATCACCAGTACGCCGCCCATGGTGATCGCCTTGAACTCCGCGAGCTCCCCGGGCAGGCGCCACGGGATCGCGGCAGCGCCCTCGGCGACCCGCTCCGGAGAGTTGCCGATGACGCCGTTGCGGGCTACCGCCGCGATCAGGGTGATGCGCTCGGCGACACCGGGTTCAGACACTGATCGGCGCCTTGATCGCCGGGTGCGGGTCGTAGCCCTGGACGGCGATGTCGTTGAGGTCGAAGCCGTCGATCTCGGTGATGTCCGGGTTGAGGACCAGCCGCGGCAACGGGCGCGGGTCGCGGGTGAGCTGGAGGCGGGCCTGGTCGAGGTGGTTGAGGTAGAGGTGCGCGTCGCCCAGGGTGTGCACGAAGTCGCCGACCTCCAAGCCCGTCACCTGGGCGACCATGTGCGTCAGCAGCGCGTACGACGCGATGTTGAACGGCACGCCGAGGAAGACGTCCGCGGAGCGCTGGTAGAGCTGGCAGCTCAACCGGCCCGGACCGTTCTCCTGGGGGGCGACGTAGAACTGGAACAGCGAGTGGCATGGCGGCAGGGCCATGTCGTCGACCTCGGCAGGGTTCCAGGCCGAGACGATGTGGCGCCGCGAGTCCGGTCTCGTTCGGATCTGATCGATCACGAGGGCGAGCTGGTCGATGTGTCGCCCGTCCGGCGCCGGCCATGAGCGCCACTGCGCGCCGTAGACCGGGCCGAGGTCGCCGTTCTCATCGGCCCACTCGTCCCAGATCGTGATGCCGCGCTCCTGCAGCCAGCGCACGTTGGTGTCCCCGCGCAGGAACCACAGCAGCTCGCCGAAGACCGAGCGGGTGTGGACCTTCTTGGTCGTCAGCAGCGGGAAGCCGGCGGTGAGGTCGTAGCGGGTCTGGTGCCCGAAGACGCTCAGCGTGCCGGTGCCGGTGCGGTCCGACTTCTCCACCCCTTCGTCGAGGATGCGGGTCAGGAGATCCAGGTACGACTGCACGGGGTCAGCCTAGCCGCGCGGGAGCTCGGCCAGATCCACCGTCCCGGCGATCGTCGTCCGCGTCTCGCCCCCGACCCAGATGGTGTCGCCGACCGCGTCGATGTGGACGCGCCCGCGGCGCCCGAGCGCGGTGCCCTGGCTCGCCACGTACGACGGCGGCAGGACGCCCTCGCCGATCAGCCACTGTGCGATGCCGGCGTTGAGCGAGCCGGTCACCGGGTCCTCGGCCACCCCCAGCCCGCCGACGAAGGCGCGCACCTCGATGGCGCTGTCGGAGCCCGCCGGCTGCAGCCCGACCACCCCGACGGCCAGGTCGCCGAGCGAGGCCGGGTCCGGCCAGATCGAGAGCACGGCCGCGGCGTCCTCGAGGCGTACGACGACCCAGCCCGGGCCGTTGTCCGCCCACTGCGCGTCCACGACCTCCTCGGGCCCGATCCGCAGCCCGGCGGCGATCTCACGCAGCTCCTGCGGCGACACCGGACCGGACCGGCGCAGCGGCGGCGCGGCGAAGGCCAGCCGGCCCTCCTCGCGACGCACCTCGATCAGGCCGACGCCGCACTCCTGGATCACCCGCTCGCCACGCGGTGCGCCGCCTGCCTCCAGCCAGGCGTGCGCGGTGCCCAGCGTCGGGTGGCCCGCGAACGGCAGCTCGCCCCCAGGAGTGAAGATCCGGACCCGGTAGTCCGCGGAGGCGTCGGTGGGCCCGAGCAGGAAGGTCGTCTCGGACAGGTTGGTCCAGCGGGCGAAGGCCGCCATCTGCTCGTCGCTCAGGCCGTCGGCGTCATGCACGACCGCGACCGGGTTGCCCATCAGGGGCTCAGCGGAGAAGACATCGACCTGGCGGAAGGCACGCATGCGACGACGCTACCCAAGGCGAGCGCGCGGCGGACGAAATCGGAACCCCTGCAGCGTCGGAGCACGGCCGGCGCCCGGGCGCCCGAACGCGCCGAGGGGCGGACCAGCCGGCCCGCCCCTCGGCGTTCGTACGTGTCCGGCGTGGGTCAGACGACGCCGCGCAGGAAGTACCAGACGAAGAAGGCGGCCACGATCGCCAGCAGCGGGTGGACCTTGCGCCACTGGCCCTGGCCCAGCGCGATCAGGACGTAGAGGACGACGCCCGCACCGACACCGTTGGCGATCGAATACGTGAACGGCATCAGCGTCATGGTGGCGAACGCCGGGACGGCGATGCCCATGTCGGACCAGTCGATGCCCGCGGCCTGACTGATCATCAGCGCACCCACGATGACCAGGGCGGGGCCGGTGGCCGAGGAGGGGATGATGCCGACGATCGGCGAGACGAACATCGCCAGCAGGAACAGCACGCCGGTGACGATGTTCGCCAGGCCCGTACGGGCGCCCTGGGCCACGCCGGAGGTCGACTCGACGAAGATCGTGTTGGACGAGGCGGAGGCCGCGCCACCCGCGACCGCGCCGACGGACTCGACGAGCAGGACCTGGCGCATCTGCGGGAGGCGGCCCTCGGCGTCGACGAGGTCGGCCTCGCGACCGATCGCCAGGGCGGTGCCCATCGCGTCGAAGAAGTTGGCCATCAGCACGGTCAGGACCAGGCCGATGCCCGCTCCCCAGCCGAGGACGGTGAAGACGTGGAAGCGGGCGTCGCCGATGAGGCCGAAGTCCGGGGCGGCGAAGACCTTGTCGGGCCAGGTGGCGTACGCGACCGGCGTGCCGTCCGAGGCGCCGTTGACGATCATCGCGGCGACGGTGCCGGTGACGATGGCGATGAGCAGTGCGCCCGGGACCCGCCGCGACATCAGGACGGCGGCGACCAGCAGGGTGAGGACGAAGACGAAGGTGTTCCAGTTGCGGAAGTGCTCGTTCAGCGCGACGACGGTGCCACCGCCCTCGGGGTGGATCACGATGCCGCCGTTGACGAAGCCGATGAGCGCGATGAAGAGACCGATGCCGGCACCGATCGCGCGCTTCAGGCCGTCCGGGATCGCGTTCATGATCGCCTCACGCAGGCCCACCAGGACCAGGATCAGCATCACCACGCCCTCGATGACGATGACGCCCATGGCGTCCGCCCAGCTCAGGCCGCGGCCCGCGACCAGGGTGAACGCGACGAACGCGTTGACTCCCAGGCCGGCCGCGAGTGCCATCGGCACGTTGGCGAACAGGCCCATCGCGATCGTCATGACACCGGCGACCAGCGCGGTGACGGTGACGAGCTGACCGAAGTCGAGCTGCAGGCCGGCGCCGTCCTTGACGTTGCCGAGGATGGCCGGGTTGAGGGCGACGATGTAGGCCATCGTCGCGAAGGTCACCAGACCACCGATGACTTCGGTGCGCACGGTGCTGCCGCGCTCGCTGATGCGGAAGAAGCGATCCATGGAGGGACGTCCTAGCGTCTACGGGGGATGAAACAGGGGAATACATATCACCCCGGGAACCTTTTGCCGTCTTCGATCGTCACCGCCTGAGCGGCTCAGCGGTCCGGGTAGCGCGGCCCGTCCAGCGTCCACAGCGCGCCGATGCGGCCGCCGGTGGTGGCGATCACCTTCGGGCGCGCGACCAGCCAGCCGATGGTGAGCACCAGCGCGATCGCCGGGATGCCGAAGACGACCACGATGAACGTCGTCTTGTGCCAGAACTGCGGATCGGACTGCCAGCCGGAGACGGCCATGCCGACGACGACCAGGACGATGAAGACGAGCCCGATGATGCTCGTCCACGGCGAGAACGGCGTCTGCAGGGTGCTCGGCGGGATGACGCCGCGGTCGCTGAGCTGGCGCAGCCGGATCTGGCACACGAAGATCGAGCCCCACGTGAAGAGCACCCCGATGGAGGCGCACTCCAGCGCGATGTCGAAGGCCGAGCCCGGCGCGATCGCGTTGAGGATGGCACCGAGCGCGTAGATCACCGCGGTCATGAGGATGCCGGCGTACGGGACGCCCGAGCCGCTCATCCTGAGCGTGAAGCCGGGCGCCTGCTTGGCGATGCCGAGGCTGCGCAGCACGCGACCGGTCGTGTAGAGACCCGAGTTGAGGCTCGACATCGCGGCGATGATCAGGATCGCCTGCAGCACGTCGCCGATGGCGTGGAAGCCGAGCCGGTCGAAGACGCTCACGAAGGGGCTGGTGCCGGACTCGTAGTCCTTGGTCGGGAGCATCGAGACGAGCAGCAGCAGCGAGCCGACGTAGAAGACGCCGATCCGGAGGATGACCGCGTTGACCGCGCGCGGCACCTCGCGGCGCGCGTCCTTCATCTCACCGGCCGCCACACCCACCATCTCGATCGCGGCGTAGGCGAAGACGACGCTCGACATGATCAGCACCGGGCCGTACCACTGGTAGCCGCCGCCGGTGGGCCAGAAGCCGCCGGGGTTGCTCCACAGGTTCTGGATGCCGGCGCGGTGGTCGCCGATGTGGAGCCGGCCGACGACCAGCACCACGCCGACGAGCAGGAACGCGATGATCGCGGTGACCTTGAGCAGCGAGGCCCAGAACTCGAACTCGCCGAAGGCCTTGGCCGACAGGAGGTTGACCAGCAGCACCACCGCGAGCGCGATCAGCACGGTCAGCCACGAGGGCATGCTCGCGTTGAAGTGCTTGACGTAGAGCCCGACCGCCGAGAGGTCGGCGATGCCCGTCAGCGCCCAGTTGAGCCAGTACATCCAGCCGGTGACGTACGCGCCGAGCTCGCCGTAGAACTCCCGCATGTAGGACACGAACGCGCCCGAGGTGGCGCGGTGCAGGACCAGCTCGCCGAGGGCCCGCATCAGGAAGTACGCGATCACGCCGACCACGGCGTACGAGACGACCAGCGCGGGGCCGGTGCTGTTGAGCCGGGCGGCGGAGCCGAGGAAGAGCCCGGTGCCGATGGCACCGCCGATCGCGATCATCTGGACCTGGCGCCGGCCCAGTGTCTGCTGGTAGCCCTCCTGCTCGTCCAGCTGCTCCCGCTCGATCGCGCTGGTCATCAGCCCTCCAGCGACATCGGGCCGTAGACCTCGCGGTCGTTCTCCAGGAGCGTCACTCCCGTCACCCCCTCGTCGGCGAGCTCACGCCATACCTCCCCGACCCACGACTCGGCGTCACCCTGCGAGGGGAAGCGCTGGCCTGCGTACTCGCTGCTCACGCTCACCTCCTGGCCGGCGGCGTCGAGGAGGCGCCACCACCAGGTCAGCTCCGGCGGAGAGGGCGGACGGTAGGGCGACGGCGCGTCGGTCATTCATTGCTCCCGGACGTGTGAAGGGACGAACGGCGGACGGGTGAGCTGGAAGATCTCGCGTCGACCGCGGACATCGATGCCGATCTCGGCCTCGGGATCCACTGTCGCAGAGATCAGGACGAGACCGATGCCCTGCTTGAGGGTCGGGCTGAACGTGCCCGACGTGACCTCCCCGATCAGGAGGTGCGGGCTGATCGAGGCGCTCATGTGCGGGCGCGGGATGGCCCGGCCGGTGGCGATGATGCCGCGCAGGATCCTCTTCGGTCCGGCCTCCTTGACGGGCAGCAGCACCTCGCGACCCCAGAAGGCCTCCTTCTTCCAGCCGACAGCCCAGCCGACGCCGCCCTCGAGCGGGTTGATGGTGGGCGAGATGTCCTGGCCGTGCAGCGGGTAGCCCATCTCGGTGCGCAGCGTGTCGCGCGCGCCGAGGCCGCTGGCGAGGATGCCGTACGGCGCGCCGGCGGCCAGGAGGGCGTCCCACAGGGCGCCCGCGACCTCGTTGGCGGCGACGAGCTCGTAGCCGCGCTCACCGGTGTAGCCGGTGCGGCAGACGGTCACGTCGCTGATCTCGCCCGAGGGAGCCTCGAACGGCGCCTCGGCGAACGACATGTACTCGTGGCCGGACGGCAGGCCGACGGCGTCGAGCACCTCGTCGGACTTCGGGCCCTGCACGGCCAGGACCACGTAGTCGCGGTGGTGGTTGGTGACGCTGACGCCCTCGGGCGCGCTCGCCGCCAGGCGCCGGACGACCTCGGTCGTGTTGGCCGCGTTGGGGATCAGGAAGACGTGCTCGTCGTCCTTGTAGTAGGCGATGAGGTCGTCGATGATCCCGCCGGTCGCGTCGTCGAGACAGAGCGTGTACTGCGCCTTGCCGGGCGCGATCCGGCCCAGATCGTTGGAGAGGCAGGCGTTGACGTACGCCGCGGCGCCCGGGCCGCGGACGGTCGCCTTGCCGAGGTGGCTGACGTCGAAGATCCCGACCGCCTCCCGTACGGCGGTGTGCTCCTTGGCCACGCCGCCGCCGGCGTACTCGAGCGGCATCGACCAGCCGCCGAACTCGCCGAACTTGGCTCCTAGAGCGACGTGGCGCTCGTGCAGCGGAGAGGTCAGCAGGTCAGTGGAGGAGTCCGCCATGCGCATGAACGTACCGCGTAGGCTGCGCGCGTGACGACCTACTCCCTGCGTTCCGCGAGCCCTGCCAAGACCCGTGCCGAGGCGGTCGTGGTCGGCGTGCTCCAGAGCCCCAAGGGCCCGGTGCTCGCCGCCGGCGCCGAGGAGGTGACCGCGGCATACGGTCGCAAGGCCCGTGGGCTGCTCGCCCAGCTCGGCGTGACCGGCAAGGCCGGCGAGGTCGTCCGGGTCCCGGCCGGCGATGCGCTGTCCGCCCAGCTGCTCGTGCTCGTCGGCCTCGGCGACGCGGTGAGCACCGATGCGCTCCGCCGCGGTGCCGGTGCCGCCGCCCGCGCGGTCCCGAACGCGACGTCGGTCGCGCTCGCGCTGCCCGCCGACTCCCCCGAGCTGGTGCGCGCGGTGACCGAGGGCGTGATCCTCGGCGGCTACACCTTCACCGCCTACAGGTCCGGTGACGACTCCCCGGCGCCCGCGGACGTCATCCTGCTCTCTTCGGCCGCGAAGCAGGCCGAGATCGTCACCGCCTTCGAGGAGGCCCAGACGCTGGCCGCCGCGGTCCGTACGGTCCGCGACTGGGTCAACACGCCGCCGGCCGATCTCACTCCGCCCGTCTTCGCCGACGCCGTCCTGGCCGCGGCCACCGAGGTCCAGGGCGTCAGCGCGACCGTCTTCGACGAGGTCGCACTGGCCGAGATGGGCTGCGGCGGCATCCTGGCCGTCGGCTCGGGGTCGTCGGCCCCGCCGCGGCTCGTCGAGCTGTCCTACTCCCCCGCCGACCCCGTCGCGCATCTCGCGCTCGTCGGCAAGGGCATCACCTTCGACTCAGGCGGCCTGAGCATCAAGCCCGGCTCCGGCATGGCGACGATGAAGTCCGACATGCACGGCGCCGCGAGCGTGGTGCAGGCGACGCTGGTGATCGCCGCGCTCGGGCTCCCCGTACGGATCTCGACGTTCGTGCCGATGGCCGAGAACATGATCTCCGGCGCCGCGATGCGCCCCGGCGACATCATCACCCACTACGGCGGCACCACCTCGGAGATGCTCAACGCCGACGCCGAGGGCCGCCTGATCCTGGCCGATGCGCTGGTGCGGGCCACCGAGGTCGCACCCGACGCGATCATCGACGTCGCCACCTTGACCGGCGCGATGGTGGCCGCCCTCGGCGACCGGATCACCGGCGTGATGGGCACCGACGGGACCGTCGAGGCGATCCTGGCCGCGGCGAAGTCCGCCGGGGAGGACGCCTGGCCGATGCCGCTGCCCGAGATCATGACCGAGCGGGTGCACTCCTCGAAGATCGCCGACCTGTCCCAGTACGACGCGATCCGCTGGGGCAGCGGCCTGTTCGCGGGCGCCTTCCTGCGCGAGTTCACCGCCGGCCTGCCGTGGGCGCACCTCGACATCGCGGGCCCGTCCTGGAACGGCGGCGGCGCGTACGGGCACATCACCACCGGCGGCACGGGCACCGCGGTGGCGACGCTGGTCGACTACGCCCGGGCTCTCGCCGGCTGACTCATCTGCCCTCGAGCTTGCGCTGCTTGGAGATGCGGCTGTTGTAGTCGCGCATCCGCTGCGGCACGCCGACGACCGCCGCGTCGTAGGACGGCACGTGCCGGTCGTTGCAGAACTCGTGCGCCCAACGCACCGACGGCACCCGGCGGCGGGTCCACTCACCGTCGTGGGCGACCAGCAGCAGGGTCACCTCGCTGACCGCCGTGCGCGGCTCGACGAAGCCCTCGACGCCCTTGCGGGCCTCGATGAACGACTCCAGGTGCGCGACGTCGGCACCGTCCGCGGCGCGTACGCGCGTCGATCCCGTACGGGCGCTGTCGCGCGTCGGAGCACTCCAGCGCCGACCGCGGCGCCACCGATCCCACCAGGCCATGGATGAAGTGTGCCGCCCCGGGCCACCGCGTGGTGGCATCTCCGGTTACTCACTGGTATCCGAACCGGGTTCTGGACACATGGGGGCAGGGTGCCAAGATTGGGTCACCACCAGTCGCAGCGAAGGAACTCCATGGCCACCGAAGTCACCCTCCCGGCACTCGGCGAATCCGTCACCGAGGGCACCGTCACCCGTTGGCTGAAGAACGTCGGTGACACGATCGCCGTCGACGAGCCCCTGCTCGAGGTCTCCACCGACAAGGTCGACACCGAGATCCCTTCGCCGGTCGCGGGCACGCTGCTCGAGATCAAGGCCGCTGAGGACGACACGGTCGAGGTCGGCGCGATCCTCGCCGTCATCGGCGCGGCTGACGAGGCCGGCGCTGCCGCCGCCCCGGCCGCTCCCGAGGCGCCCGCCGAGCAGGCTGCACCCGCCGAGCCGGCCGCCCCCGCTGCCGAGGCTGCTCCGGCGCCGGCGGCTCCCGAGGCCCCCTCCGCTCCTGCTGCCCCGGCCCCGGCCGCCGGCGGCAACGCCACGTCGGTGACCCTGCCCGCCCTGGGCGAGTCGGTCACCGAGGGCACCGTCACCCGTTGGCTGAAGAACGTCGGCGACGCCGTCGCGGTCGACGAGCCCCTGCTCGAGGTGTCCACCGACAAGGTCGACACCGAGATCCCCTCCCCCGTCGCGGGCACCCTGCTCGAGCAGAAGGTCGCCGAGGACGAGACCGTCGAGGTCGGTGCCGAGCTCGCGCTGATCGGTGACGCCGGTGCTGCGCCGGCCGCCGCCGAGCCGGCCGCTCCGGCCCCTGCCGCCGAGGCCCCGGCCGCTCCTGCTGCTCCCGCGCCTGCTGCTCCCGCCCCGGCCGCCGAGGCGCCCGCTGCGCCGGCCGCTCCCGCTGCGCCGGCCGCTCCCGCTCCCGCTGCGCCGGCCGCTCCGGCGCCGACCAGCCCCGCCGAGTCCGCGCCGCTCGCCCCGGTCAACACGATCGAGGCCGGCGGCTACGTCACGCCGCTGGTGCGCAAGCTCGCCAACCAGCACGGTGTCGACCTCAACTCCATCACCGGCTCCGGCGTCGGCGGCCGCATCCGCAAGGAGGACGTGCTCGCGGCCGCTGAGGCCAAGAACGCGCCCGCCGCTGCTGCCCCGGCCGCGCCCGCCGCGGCTGCTCCGGCCGCTGCCGCCCCCGCCGCCGCCCCGTCGCCGCTGCGTGGCACCACCGAGAAGCTCTCCCGCCTGCGCAAGGTCATCGCCCAGCGCATGGTGGAGTCGGTCCAGGTCTCGGCGCAGCTGACCCAGGTCATGGAGGTCGACGTCACCAACATCGCCCGCCTGCGCGACGCCAACAAGGCGGCGTTCAAGGCGCGCGAGGGCGTCAACCTCTCGTACCTGCCGTTCTTCACCAAGGCCGTCGTCGACGCGCTCAAGGTGCACCCGAAGCTCAACGCCACGATCGACACCGAGGCCGGCGAGGTCACGTACTACGACGTCGAGAACGTCGCGTTCGCCGTCGACACCGAGCGCGGCCTGCTCACGCCGGTCGTGAAGGAGGCGGGCGACCTGTCGATCGCCGGCATCGCGAAGAAGATCGCGGACGTCGCCGAGCGCACCCGCACCAACAAGATCACCCCGGACGAGCTCTCCGGCGGCACCTTCACGATCACCAACCTCGGCTCGTTCGGCGCGCTGCAGGACACGCCGATCATCAACCAGCCGCAGGTCGCCATCCTCGGCCCGGGTGCCGTCGTGAAGCGCGCCGTCGTCATCGACGACCCGAACCTCGGCGAGACGATCGCGGTCCGCTACATGGTCAACCTCTCGCTCACCTACGACCACCGCCTGGTCGACGGCGCCGACGCCGGCCGCTTCCTGCAGGACGTCAAGAAGCGCCTCGAGGCTGCCGCCTTCGAGATCTGAGATCTCACCGGTGCGAGGCGCTAGCCTCGCCCCATGATCCGCCGCCGCGCGCTGCTCCTCGGTCTTCCGACCGTGGGAGTGGCCGCGGCGGCGGCCATTTTCGGCGGCGTCGAGTCCGGTGCGCTGCCGGGCAGGACCCGGATCGACGACCTGCTCGGGCTGACCGGCCCGGACGGCGTCATCCCGGACATCACGCCCGGACGGACCGACACCGGCTCGTTCGCCTCGACGCACCGCGGCGGCGCCCAGACCCGGTGGGCGCTGGCCCTGCCGCCCGGAGAGCACCGCGACCTGCCGCTGGTGGTCGCACTGCACGGACGTGGCGGGAGCTACGACACGGCGATGCACCAGCTCGGCATCCCGCAGTTCCTGGCGCAGGCGGTGGCCGACGGCGTGCCGCCGTTCGCGGTCGCCTCGGTCGACGGCGGTGACTCGTACTGGCATCTCCACGAGGGTGTCGACAGTGGCGCGATGGTCACCGGCGAGCTCATCCCGATGCTCGGCGAGCGCTTCGCGGCGCGCCTCGACGCGAGCCGGCTCGGTCTCTACGGCTGGTCGATGGGCGGGTACGGCGCCCTGCGGCTCGCCGGCCTGCTCGGGTCGAGGCGGGTGCGCGGGGTCGCGGTCGCGAGCCCGGCGCTGTGGGTGGACTCCTCCGGCGTCTCCTCCGCAGGGTTCTCCACCGCTCAGGAGTACGACACCTACTCGGTCTTCCACGACCAGTCCGAGCTCGACGGGATCCGGGTACGGGTCGACATCGGCCGCGACGACCCGTTCTTCGTCGCGACGAAGCAGTACGTCGCCGGCTTCGCGCCGGCGGCGCACGTGGTCAGCTCGTTCCCCCGCGGCACGCACGACGCCGGCTTCTGGCGCCGGATGCTGCCGGCAGAGCTGCGCTTCCTGGGCCGCGCGCTGACCTAGCCATCCGGCTGGGTGGACCGCTACTCGCCCGTACGTGGGCCCCGGCGTAGCCTCGACAGCGTGAGTGAGCTGCGCTTCGAGGACCACGGGATCATCGACTACCTCGAGGCCTGGGAGCTGCAGAAGCAGATCCATGCCGAGGTCGTCGCCGGCACCCGTCCCGACACCGTGCTGCTGCTCGAGCACCCGCCCACCTACACCGCCGGGAAGCGCACCGATCCGTGGGAGCGCCCGGCGGACTCCGGCGGCGCGCCGGTCATCGACGTCGACCGTGGCGGCAAGATCACCTTCCACGGCCCCGGCCAGCTGGTCGCGTACCCGATCGTGCGCCTGCCCGACCACGTGCTGGTGGTCGACTTCGTCCGCCGCCTCGAGGAGGCGATGATCCGGACCTGCGCCGAGTTGGGTGTGACCACCGCCCGTGTCCCCGGCCGCAGCGGCGTCTGGCTCCGAGCGGACGACTCCACGGACCCGTCTGCTCGTCCCGAGCGCAAGATCGCGGCGATCGGGCTGCGGGTCAGCCGGGGCGTCACGATGCACGGCCTCGCGATGAACGCCGACGTCGAGATGAGCTGGTACGACCGCTTCGTGCCCTGCGGCATCGCCGACGCCGGCGTCACCAGCCTGAGCCTGGAGCTCGGCCGCGACGTGACGGTGAAAGAGCTCGAGCCGGTGCTGCGCCGCCACCTCGTGACCTACCTGGCCTGGCAGCCGTACGACGCCACCCCCGACTACGAGCCGCGTCCGGAGCCCAAGCACGCTCCCAAGATCCAGCTCCTCACCCCCGCGAAGTAGGATGGATCAGTGACTCTCGCCCCTGAAGGACGCAAGCTTCTCCGCCTGGAGGTCCGCAACGCGGAGACCCCGATCGAGCGCAAGCCGGAGTGGATCAAGACGCGGGCGAAGATGGGCCCCGAGTACACCGCGCTGCAGAAGCTGGTGAAGTCCGAGGGCCTGCACACGGTCTGCCAGGAGGCCGGCTGCCCCAACATCTACGAGTGCTGGGAAGACCGCGAGGCGACCTTCCTCATCGGCGGCGACCAGTGCACCCGCCGCTGCGACTTCTGCCAGATCGACACCGGCAAGCCGCAGCCGCTGGACCGCGACGAGCCGCGTCGCGTCGCGGAGTCGGTCCAGTCCATGGGCCTCAAGTACGCCACCATCACCGGTGTCGCCCGCGACGACCTGGAGGACGGCGGCGCGTGGCTGTACGCCGAGACCGTACGGGCCATCCACGAGCTCAACCCCGGCACCGGTGTCGAGAACCTCGTGCCCGACTTCAACGGCAAGCCCGACCTGCTGCAGGAGGTCTTCGAGTCACGCCCCGAGGTGCTCGCACACAACCTCGAGACCGTGCCGCGGATCTTCAAGCGGATCCGCCCGGCCTTCCGCTACGAGCGCTCCCTGGACGTGCTCACCCAGGCGCGTGCCTTCGGCCTGGTGACGAAGTCCAACCTCATCCTCGGCATGGGCGAGACCCGCGAGGAGATCAGCCAGGCGCTGCAGGACCTGCACGACGCCGGCTGCGAGCTGATCACGATCACCCAGTACCTGCGCCCGAGCCTGCGCCACCACCCGGTCGAGCGGTGGGTCAAGCCCGAGGAGTTCCTCGAGCTCCAGGAGGAGGCCGAGGAGATCGGCTTCTCCGGCGTCCTGTCCGGTCCGCTCGTACGTTCGTCGTACCGCGCCGGTCGCCTGTACCGTCAGGCCATCGAGCGTCGCGAGACGCCCGCCGCCATCTGAATCCGACCTTGCTAGAGAGGCACCACCTCTGATGTCCCAGCTCGACCCGAGCTCGATGAGCCGTCGGCAGCAGTTCGCCGAGACCTACCGGATGACCAAGCAGGCCGACCCGAAGATCGGGCTGGTCATCGCCATCTGGTTCCTGGTCGGCGCGATCATCGGCGGCGTCGCCTTCTGGCTGCTCCCCGGCACCGGCATCCTCGGCGTCGTGTTCACCGTCATCGGTGCGCTCCTGTTCGGTGTCGTCGCCGCGCTGATCATCTTCTCCCGCCGTGCGCAGAAGGCCGCGTACGCCCGGATCGAGGGCCAGCCCGGCGCCGCCGCCGCGGCGCTCAACATGCTTCGCCGCGGCTGGACCGTCACCCCGGCGGTCGGCTTCACCAGGAACCAGGACGTCGTGCACCGCGTCGTCGGCCCTCCGGGAGTCGTCCTGGTCGGCGAGGGCACCAGCCCCGCGCGGGTGAAGGCGCTGCTCGCCACCGAGCGCACCAAGCACCAGCGCGTTCTGCCCGAGACCCCGATCACCGAGGTCATCGCCGGCAAGGGCGAGGGCGAGGTCCCGCTGGAGAAGCTGATGCGCCACTTCACCCGGATGAAGCGTGAGGTCCGCCCCGCGGAGATCACCGACATCCTCTACCGGCTCAAGGCCCTCGACGCCCAGCGCGGCACGCTGCCGCTGCCCAAGGGCCCGGTGCCGACCAGCATGAAGGGCCAGCGCGGCAACCTCCGCGGTCGCTGATCCTCAGCCCGCGAACTTCGCGCCGGCGCCCTTCATCAGCTCGGCCAGGTCGGCGACCTCGCCCGCCGGCGGCGCGACGACGTCGACCTTGGCGCCGAAGTCACTGAGGTGCATGGTCGTCGTCCCGAGGGTGCCCATGTCCATCTTCATCTGGACCGGGTGGCCCTCGTCGTCGATCCACACGCTCTCGTGCACCGAGTCGGGCATGGTCACGCCGGACTCGGTGGGCAGGCCGCTGGGCATCATCTCAGCCATCGCACCCTTCGTGTCGACCACGAAGTCGTACTGCTTGGCGTCGACGCCGTCGACGGTGGCCGGGCCGACGTAGGTGCCGCCGGTGACGTACTTCGCGTACTTGTCGATGCTCGCGGCCGGGTTCTGCAGCGCGTCGGTGAGGCCCGAGGTGTCCATGCCGGCCATCGAGCCCAGCTCGTCGAAGCTCATGGAGAACCACGACTTGCCACCCGGGACGGCCGCGGCGGCGGCCGCCGGCAGCTGCATGTACATGTCGGTCCCGATCATCCGGACCTCCATCCTCTGAGCGCCGACCGTCATCGACATCTGGGCGAGCAGCGACGGCTTCGCCTGCTCGACGCCCTCCATGTGCATCGACCCCATCGGCCCCGCTGCCATGTCGGCCGAGATCCGCATGGAGGTCAGGTCCTTGGTCGCGGCGGTCAGCAGGTCCTTGGCATCGGCGGCCGGGACGGCCGCCCCGGGCTTGAGACCGTCGACGGCGGGGTTGTCGGTCGCGGTCGTCGGGGCGCCGCCGTCCCCGCAGGCGCCCAACACGCCTAGGGCAGCGACGGCGATGCCCGCAGCGGTCGTACGGCGGATGGTTCGGTACATGGCGGCCTCCGGGAGTCGACGGACCGCCCCATGGCGACCCGTTCCTACTGTGCGCTCTTCCCCGTCGCGCCGTTCATCAAACTGGTCATGTCCTTGACCTGGCCGGCCGGGGGCGCGGTCACGGTGACCGGCTCGCCCCACTCCGAGAAGGACTCGGTCACCTTCTCGCCGCCGACCGCGGTGGACATCTGCTTGTAGCGCCCGTCCTGGTCGAACCAGACGTCGATCGTCTCCGACGTCGGCATCGACCCGGTGGCACCCGCGGCGGCGCTCGGCATCGCCGAGGCGAGCGCCTCGGTGTCCACCGTCATCCGGTAGTGGTCGGTCTCGGTGCCGTCGATCGTCTCCTTGCCGACGTACGTGCCGCCGGTGACGGCGTCACCGAACCGGTCGAACATCGCGGTCGGGTCGAGGGAGTCGAGCCCCATCCGGGCCAGCGGGCTGTTCTTGTCGTCGATCGCGACGCCCACGTACTTGTCGCCGAAGGTCTTCGACTTCAGGTACATGTGGTTGTCGACCATCAGCATCGTGATGTCGCCACCGAGGCTGCTGGACGCGAGATGCAGCGCCGCCTTGAGCGGCTTGGCGGCCATGTCCATATCGCCGGAGCCGGACATCGCGACCTGACCGGTCATCCTCATCTCGACGTGCACCGTGGTCGCCGAGGACATCGCCGCGCTGAACATCTGCTTCACACTCGCGGCGTCCACCGCGGACCCGGGAGCGAAGGCGTCACCGGTGGTCCGGGCGGAGGCGCTCGAGCCGGCACCGGAGGGGGCAGCGCTGTTGCTCACCGCCGAGCCACCTCCACAGGCCGAGGCGGTCAGCGCGAGCCCGATCGCCAGGCCGGCGAGCGCCGTACGTCGTGTGTGCGTCATCTGGACGGGTCCCTTCAGCCAGCGAGTCGGCGGAAGAACGAGCGATAGGTCTGCAGGGTCACGGTCGCGGTGTTGCAGGAGATGTCGTGCAGGCCGCGGCCGTCGGGACGGAAGACGAGCGGCGGGATGACGACCGCGATCATCAGCTGCCGCGCGAGCGAGCGCAGCGGGTCCAGGGGTCGCGGGTCGCCGTCGATCCGCACGGTCCGCAGGCGCGTGGCGAGCTTGCCGAACGAGCCGCCGGCCAGCATGGTCAGCACCGCGGACTCGACCACGTACACCGGGAGCGCGAAGGTGCTGGCGTGGTCGCCTGCGGTGAAGAAACGGTGCGGTCCGACCACGAAGATCACCAGCAGGCTGGAGAGCACCCAGTCGATGAGGAGCGCGAGCGCGCGACGGGGCCAGGAGGCGGTCTCGAAGGGCAGCGCACGACGATCCGTGGCGGCAGGCAGGGTCGAACTCACCCGGCAAGAGTAGGTGGCCGGCCCCGAAACGGCCTTGTTTACATGCCTGAAACATTCCGGCGACTTCGTGAAACCTTCGGTCACTAACGTTCGCTCGAAGACCGACAGACCCCGACGCGCAACTCTGCGTCCATGCGAGGAGCTACCACCACATGACCGCCAACGCCGTACGTCTGGCCGCCATCCGCGAGATCTCGGCGAACGAGGCCCCTGCCCCGTTCTTCGACGCCGCTGAGAAGACGGGCGCCATCTTCGGCGAGAACGTCTTCAGCCTCTCGGTGATGCAGAAGCGTCTGCCCAAGTCGGTCTACAAGTCCGTCGCCGCCACCATCGAGAAGGGCGAGAAGCTCGACCCCGCCGTGGCCGACATCGTCGCCTCCGCGATGAAGGACTGGGCGATGGAGCGCGGTGTCACCCACTACGCCCACGTCTTCTACCCGCTCACCGGCCTGACCGCCGAGAAGCACGACTCCTTCATGGAGCCGGTCGGCGACGGCACGGCCATCTGGGAGTTCCAGGGCAAGACCCTCATCCAGGGCGAGCCGGACGCCTCCTCCTTCCCCAACGGCGGCATCCGCGCCACGTTCGAGGCCCGCGGCTACACCGGTTGGGACGTCCAGTCCCCCGCGTACATCCTGGAGAACCCGAACGGCTCCACCCTGTGCATCCCGACGATCTTCGTCTCGATGACCGGCGAGGCCCTCGACCACAAGACCCCGCTGCTGCGCGCCCAGAACGCCATGTCGGCGCAGGCCCAGCGCGTCCTCGGCCTCTTCGGCCACAAGGACATCGACAACGTCGTCTCGTACTGCGGCCCCGAGCAGGAGTACTTCCTGATCGACTCGGCCTTCGTGAACTCCCGCCCCGACCTGCTCATCGCCGGCCGTACGCTCTTCGGCGCCAAGCCGCCGAAAGGCCAGGAGTTCGACGACCACTACTTCGGCGCCATCCCCGAGCGCGTCCTGGCGTTCATGCACGACACCGAGCGCGCCCTGTTCAAGCTGGGCATCCCGGCCAAGACCCGCCACAACGAGGTCGCCCCGGGCCAGTTCGAGATCGCCCCGGTCTTCGAGCGCGCCAACCTGGCCTCGGACCACCAGCAGCTGCTGATGTCGACCTTCAAGTCGATCGCCAAGAAGCACGGTTTCGAGTGCCTGTTCCACGAGAAGCCGTTCGCCGGCGTCAACGGCTCGGGCAAGCACGTCAACTTCTCGTTCGGCAACGGCAACCAGGGCAACTTCCTCAACCCGGGCGACAACCCGCACGACAACGCCCAGTTCCTCGTCTTCTGCGCCGCGATCATCCGCGCGGTCCACCAGTACGGCGGCCTGCTGCGCCTCACCATCGCCTCGGCCGGCAACGACCACCGCCTGGGCGCGAACGAGGCCCCGCCGGCGATCATCTCGATCTTCCTCGGCGACCAGCTCGCCGACGTCTTCGACCAGATCGCCAAGGGCGGTGCGACCTCCTCGAAGCAGAAGGGCACCCTGTCCGTCGGCGTCGACAGCCTCCCGGTCCTGACCAAGGACGCCGGCGACCGCAACCGCACCTCCCCGATGGCCTTCACCGGCAACCGCTTCGAGTTCCGCGCCGCCGGCTCGAACCAGACCGTCGCCGCCCCGATGGTCGTCATCAACACGATCATGGCCGAGGCGCTCGACCACATCGCCACCGAGATCGAGACCGCCGTCGCGGGCGGCACCGAGTTCAACGCTGCCGTCCAGGCGGTCCTCGCCTCGATCATCGAGCAGCACGGCGCGGTGATCTTCAACGGCAACGGCTACTCCGAGGAGTGGCACGCCGAGGCCGAGCAGCGTGGCCTGAAGAACCTCCGCACCACCGTCGACGCCCTGCCGGAGTACCTCACCCCGGAGTCGAAGGCGCTGTTCTCGAAGTACGGCGTCTTCTCCGAGGCCGAGGTCGAGTCCCGCTTCGAGATCGGCGTCGAGCAGTACGTCATGGCCATCAACGTCGAGTCGAACCTGACCGCCGAGATCGCCCAGACCACGATCCTGCCGGCCGCGCTGCGTCACCAGACCGAGCTCGCGGGCAACGTCTCCGCGCTCAAGGCCGCCGACCTCCCGGACAGCGCCGTGGACACCACGGATCTTCTGGCCGTCAGCGAGCTCGTCACCGAGCTCCGCGCCGGCATCGCAGCCCTCAAGGCGGCCAAGGCCGGCGCCCACGACGCCGGCGCCGGCATCGCCGAGGCGGCGTACTACCGCGACGCCGTCCTGCCCGCGATGCTGCGGCTCCGCACGGTCGCCGACGCCCTCGAGGGCATCGTCGCCGACGACCTGTGGTCGCTCCCGACCTACCAGGAGATGCTCTTCATCCGCTGATGCAGTTGAACTGAATGTTTGCTCCACAACGGGGGCCGTCACCCCGCGCGGGTGTCGGCCCCCGTTGTGGGTTGTGTAGGTTGCTTCGCAGGTTTCCGACCGGACTCACAAGGAGAAATCGTGTTCAAGACCAACGATGAGCTGATGCAGTTCATCCAGGACGAGGGCGTCGAGTTCGTCGACATCCGTTTCGTCGACCTTCCCGGCATCCAGCAGCACCTGACCGTCCCGGTCTCCTCGTTCAGCCTGGAGCCTGCAGCGTTCGACGGCTCGTCGATCCGCGGCTTCCAGAGCATCCACGAGTCCGACATGGCGCTCTACCCGGACGTCACCACGGCGTACATCGACCCGTTCCGCAAGAACAAGACGCTCGCGATGATGTACTTCGTCCACGACCCGATCACGGGCGAGGCGTACTCCCGCGACCCGCGCAACATCGCCCGCAAGGCGCTCGCGTACCTCGAGACCACGGGCATCGGCGACACCGCGTTCTTCGCACCTGAGGCGGAGTTCTTCATCTTCGACTCGGTCCGCTTCTCCACCGGCATCAACAAGTCGTTCTACGAGATCGAGTCCTTCGAGGGCTCCTGGAACAGCGGCGCCGCGACCAACCCGGACGGCACCCCCAACCGCGGCTACAAGGTCCGCACCAAGGGCGGCTACTTCCCGGTGACGCCGACCGACGGCACGCAGGACCTGCGTGATGACATGGTCAAGCACCTGGAGAACTCCGGCCTGCTGGTCGAGCGTGCCCACCACGAGGTCGGCACCGGCGCGCAGGCGGAGATCAACTACCGCTTCGACACGCTGCTCAAGGCCGCGGACGACATCATGAAGTTCAAGTACATCGTCCGCAACACCGCCTGGGAGGCCGGCAAGTCGGTCACCTTCATGCCGAAGCCGCTCTTCGGCGACAACGGCTCGGGCATGCACGTGCACCAGTCGATCTGGAACAACGGCGAGCCGTTGTTCTATGACGAGAACGGCTACGGCGGCCTGTCCGACCTGGCCCGCTGGTACATCGGCGGCATCCTGCGGCACGCCCCGGCCGTGCTGGCGTTCACCAACCCGACGGTGAACTCCTACCACCGCCTGGTCCCGGGCTTCGAGGCCCCGATCTCGCTGGTCTACTCCTCGCGCAACCGCTCCGCCGCGGTCCGGATCCCGATCACGGGCTCCAACCCGAAGGCCAAGCGCATCGAGACCCGCTTCCCGGACCCGTCGTCGAACCCGTACCTCGCGTTCTCCGCGCTTCTCCTGGCCGGCATCGACGGCATCAAGAACAAGATCGAGCCGCCCGCGCCGATCGACAAGGACATCTACGAGCTGCCGCCGGACGAGATGGCCGAGATCGCCCAGGTCCCGACCACGCTCAGCGACGTGCTCCAGGCCCTGCGCGACGACCACGAGTTCCTCACCGTCGGCGACGTCTTCACCGAGGACCTCATCGAGATGTGGATCGACTGGAAGACGAACAACGAGATCCTGCCCGTGCAGCTGCGCCCGCACCCGCACGAGTTCGAGCTCTACTACGACATCTGAGCCCTTCTCACCTGTCTGCACCCGAAGGCCTCGGCATCATGCCGGGGCCTTCGGCCGTTTGGGATGATGGCCCGATGCGCGTGACCGCCATCCACATCGCCCCGGGACGCCGGCTGCCCGTGACGTACGTCCCGTCGGTGACGGCCGAGGCGGGCAAGGGCCTGATCGGCGATCGCTACCACGGCGCGAAGCACCGTCACGTGACGCTCCAGGCGCAGGACGAGCTCGACGAGGCGGCCGCGCAGCTGGGCGTCGAGTTCGAGCCGGGCCAGACGCGACGCAACATCACCGTCGACCACGGCCCCATCCCGTCGAAGCCGGGCGAGCGACTGCGGATCGGCGACGTGGACCTCGAGGTCGTCCGGATCGCCGCGCCCTGCCGGATCCTCGACGACACCATCGCCCCCGGCGCCGCCGCGGCGCTGCGCCGACGCGCGGGGACCTGCTTCCGGATCCTGGAGGGCGGCGAGATCCGCATCGGCGACGAGGTCGTTGTGTCCTGAAGGTCGGACCTCGAGCTGTGCGCCCCGCGGCGGTGATCGAACGATCGTCCGACGGCCGAAGAGTGCCCTCGGTCGTCGAACGAACGTTCAGCCGCTCAGGGCCGGTGCCGGCCGCACAGGCGCGTCGCGTTCGGGCACGGCTGACAGCTGACGTCAGGGCTCAGCTCCGCAGCCGGGCCCAGGTGTCGATGCTCGTCCACTCCCCCTTGAACCAGTCGGCGTCGACGTTGCGCCCCTCGTGACGGAAGCCGAGCCGGTCGAACAGCCGGGCGACCGGCTCGTTGCGCGCGTCGGTGATGGCGAAGACGCGGTGCGCACCGCCGGCGAAGAGCCCGTCGACCAGCGCCGACAGAGCCTCGGTCGCGTACCCCGACCCCTGGGCCGCAGGGGCCAACGTCACGCCCACCTCGTACGTGTCCGGCTGGTCGGCGAGCGCATGGACGGCCACGTCACCCACCAGGATCCCGGCGCGCCGCACGCCGACCTGCAACCAGCGCCCCGAGCCCGGCTCCACGGTGGCGGGCTGCCCGCTGAGCAGCGCGTCGGCGTCGGCCACGGAGTAGCCCGGGCTCCAGCCCTGCCAACGGGCGACGTCGGGGTCGCGGCGGTAGGCGACGAACGCGTCCCGGTCCGCTGCTGAGAGCGGCGCGAGCTCGAGCCGCTCGGTCACGATCGGGAAGATCAGCACGCCCGCACGCTAGCGGCTACGAGCGGCACGCCGGGCCGGAAGTCGTCTCCCGGCCCGGCGTGGGAGCGCTCAGAAGGCGTCGTCGACACCCTCCGCGCGCAGCTGCTCGCGGTAGAGCTGGATGTTGCGCATCTTGACGCTCTCGTAGCCGCGGACGACGTCGGGCAGCGCCGCGACCCGACAGGCCCGGTCGTACGTCTCCGGAGTCAGACCGTCGGCGAGCCCGGACAGCAGCGCCCGGTAGTGCCCCACCAGCGCACGCTCCAGGCGACGCATCTCGGTGCGGCCGAACGGATCGAGTCGCGAGCCGCGCAGCCGCTTCATCCGGGCCAGCGCCCTCAGCGCGGGTTGACGACCCGGGCCGAACGACATCTTCTTGCCCTTGAGGTAGGACTCGAGCGCCGGCGGTCGCAGCTGGAAGCTCATCGTGGTGCCGTGCGGGACCTGCGCCCGGACCGCCGCGACCGCGGCCGGGTCGGTGAGCAGCCGCGCCACCTCGTACTCGTCCTTGTACGCGGTCAGCTTGAAGAGGTACCGGGCCGCCGCCTCGGTGAACCGGGTCTCGGTGGTCACTGCGCGCTCGGCCCGCCACAGCCGGTCGATGAACCCGACGTACTCGGTGGCCAGGGCGAGGTCCTGGAAGTCCACCAGCTGCGGAGCACGCACCTCGACGAGGCGGCGCACCTCCCCGTCGAAGGACGCCGTGGCGAGGGCAGGCACCTCGGGCCGCTGGACCGGCACGGAGGCGACCGCGGTCGCCGCCGCGAAGGCCGACGGGTCGGTGACGGCGACGCGTCCCCACCGGAACGCCGCGATGTTGGCCGCGACGGCGACGCCGTTGATGCCGATGGCCTCCTCGATGGCCTCCGCGGCGATCGGCAGCGCGCCGGCCTGGTAGGCCGCCCCGACGAGCAGGAAGTTGGCCGCCGCCGTGCTGCCGAACAGGGTCTCGGCCGCGGAGAGTGCGTCGAACGAGACCACCTCGCCGGCGACGTCACGCACCCGACCGAGCAGCTCGTCGTCGCCGGGGTAGGCGATCGACTTGTCGTAGACCATCGGGCCGGTGGGCGTCTTGCTCGTCGACACCACCGCCCGCGTGTGGTCCGGCGAGCCGTACGCGAGGTTCTTGCCCTCGGCCAGGGTGAGCAGGTCGAAGCCGAGCAGCGTGTCGGCGGAGCCCGGCGTGACCCGGTTGGAGGGCTCGACGGCACCGGGCGCGAAGCGCAGGTGGCCGGTGACCGGCCCGGCCTTCTGGCTCATCCCGACCTGGTCGAGCGACTCCACGGCGTAGCCCGCACGCAGGGCGGCGGTGGCCAGCACCTGGTTGACCGTGACGATGCCGGTGCCTCCGATGCCCGCCATGAAGACGCTGTGGGTCCGGTCCAGCGGCGCGTACGCCGGGTCGGTGGCCGCCGGCGGCGTGGGCACTTCGCGGCGCGCCGTCGTGGCGCTCGGGTCGGTGTCGATCTTCACGAAGGCCGGGCACTCCCCCTCGAGGCAGGTGTAGTCGGTGTTGCATCCGGTCTGGTCGATGCGGGTCTTGCGGCCCAGCTCCGTGTCCACCGGCTGCACCGAGAGGCAGTTGCTCTTCACGCCACAGTCCCCGCAGCCCTCGCAGACGGCCTCGTTGATCACCACGCGCTGCGTGCGAGCCGGGAGCGTGCCGCGCTTGCGCTGCCGGCGCGCGTCCGCGGCACAGTGCTGGTCGTAGATCAGCACCGTCACACCCGGGATCTCGCGCAGCGCACGCTGCGCCTCGTCGAGGCGGTCGCGGTGCCACAGCTTCACGCCAGGAGCCAGGTCACGCGGGCGGTAGCGCTCGGGCTCGTCGGCGACCACGATCATCGCCGCGACGCCCTCGTTCATCAGCTTGTGCGTCAGCTGGGCCATCCGCACCTCGCCCTGCCGCTTCTGGGCGCCGGTCATCGCCACCACGTCGTTGTGCAACAGCTTGTAGGTGACATTGACGCCCGCCGCGACGCAGGCCTGGACCGCCAGCTGGGCGGAGTGGAAGAACGTGCCGTCGCCGACGTTCTGGAACAGGTGCTCGGCCTTGGCGTACGGCGCCTGCCCGATCCACTGCGCGCCCTCGCCGCCCATCTGGGTGATGCCGACGACCGCGCTGTCCTCGCGCTGCGAGGCCGTCACGAGGGTGTGGCAGCCGATCCCGCCCCCGCCCAGCGAGCCCTCGGGCAGCGCGGTGGAGCGGTTGTGCGGGCAGCCGCTGCAGAAGTACGGCGTCCGCGAGGTGGACAGCAGCGGCAGGTCGATCCGGGTCGGCGGGGGCGGCGCGAGCTCGACGCGGCCCTGCAGGGCACGGCGCAGCGGAGCGAGCAGCCGGCCCGCGGTGAGCTCGCCGTCGTACGGGACCAGCGGCGCGCCGGCGCGGTCGCGCTTGCCGATGATGGCGGGCGCGTCGGGACGGCCGTAGAGCAGCTCCCGGACACCCTGCTCGATGAAGGACGTCTTGTCCTCCACCACCACGATCTCCTCCAGCCCCTCGGCGAAGGTGTCGATGATCGTCGGCTCGATGGGCCACATCATGCCGAGTCGCAGCACCCGGATACCCGCGGCGAGGAGGTCGTCGTGCCCGAGGCCGAGGTCGGTGAGGCCCTGTCGCATCGAGTCGTAGCAGCTGCCGGCGGCGATGATGCCGATCCGGGCGCGCTCGGGCTTCACCTCGATGCGGTTGAGCCGGTTGGCGGCGGCGTAGGCCTTCACGACGGCCATGCGGGGGCCGTACAGCTTGGCCTCGGCGCCGACGATCCGGTCGGGGAAGAGCTCGATCTTGGTCGGCTCGTACGTGTACGGGGCGCCGTCCCACTCGATCTGCGGCACGACCGGGTCGAGCACGCCGATCTCCGGGTTGACGACCCACGCGCCGTCGGCGACGTCGGCCACGATCTTCAGCGCGACCGCGCAGCCGGAGGCGCGCGACAGCGCGATGCCCTCCATGCCGTACTCGACGATCTCGGCGGCGTTGCGCGGGAAGAGCACCGGGATGCCGAGCGAGGCGAGGGTGCGCTCGCTCACCGCCGGCACCGTCGAGGACTTCGCCGCCGGGTCGTCGCCGACCAGCATCAGCATGCCGCCCTGCGGGTGGGCGCCGTACATGGTGGCGTGCCGGAACGCGTCCAGTGCCCGGTCGACGCCGGGACCCTTGCCGTACCAGACGCCGGTCACGCCGTCGTACCGCTCGGTGTCGAGTGTGACGGCGGACTGGCTCCCCCACACCGCGGTGGCCGCCAGCTCCTCGTTGAGCGCCGGCACGACCGTGATGTCGTTGTCGGCCATCTCCGTCGGCAGGCTCAGCAGCAGCTGGTCCAGCCCGCCGAGCGGGCTGCCCGGGTAGCCGGAGATGAAGGTGCCGGTGCGCAGGCCACGGCGTCGGTCGAGGGCCCGCTGCTCCACGAGCATCCGGGCGATCGCCTGGATGCCGGTCAGCAGGACCGGGCCGGCGCCGACGCGGTAGCGATCCGCCAGGTCGTACGCCTCGAACGAGGTGCCGGGCTCGAAGACGGCGGTCACCGGGCCGGCTCCGAGTCGGCCAGCTCCGCACGGCGGGCGGCAAGGCGCTGCTCGACGACGGCGTCGGCCGCGGCGCGGGTGCTGATGCCCTCGCGCTCGGCACTGAGGAGGATCTCGGTCGTGGTGGTGGCGATCGCGGCGATCTTCGCCTCGACCTCCTCGTGGTCCTTGCCGTAGAGCTCCGCGCCGACCTGCACCACGCCGCCGGCGTTGGCGACGTAGTCGGGCACCCAGAGGATGTCGCGCGCCCGGAGCTCGTCGGCGACATCCGCGGTCGCGAGCTGGTTGTTGGCAGCGCCGCAGACGATCGCGGCCTTGAGGTCGCGCACGTGCGGCGCGGTGAGGGTGGCGCCGAGGGCGCAGGGTGCGTAGATGTCGACGTCCTCGACGAGGATCGACTCGACGGCGCTGACGTGACCGAGCGTCGAGGTGAGCTGGTCGAGGGCCGGCTGGTAGGGGTCGGCGACGAGGATCCGATCGACCCCGGCCGAGGAGAGCAGCGCCACCAGGCGGGAGCCGACCTTGCCGACGCCCTCGACCCCGACCGTGCGGCCCGCGAGGCCCGCCGGTCCGTAGCGGTGCTCGGCGGCGGCGCGCATCGCACAGAAGACGCCGTACGCCGTGGAGTAGCCGCTGTCACCCGAGCCGCCGGTGTTCTTGCCGACCACGTGGCGTGTCGCCTCGGCCACGATGTCGAGGTCGTCCGCGGTCGAGCCCACGTCAGCGGCGGTGACGTATCGGCCGCCGAGCGTGTCGACGAAGCGGCCGTAGGCGAGGAGGAGGTCGCGGGTCTTGATGCGGGCCGGGTCTCCGATGATGACGGCCTTGCCGCCACCGAGGTCCATGCCCGCGGCGGCCGACTTGTACGTCATCCCGCGCGAGAGCCGCAGCACGTCGGTGAGCGCGTCGGCCTCGCTCGCGTACGGGTAGATGCGGGTGCCGCCCAGCGCCGGACCGAGCGTGGTGTCGTGGATGGCGATGATCGCCTTGAGGCCACTGTCGCGGTCGTGGCAGAAGACGACCTGCTCGTGGACATCGGCACCGAGCTCATCGGCCCGATCGAAGACGAGCCCGTTGAGGCGGGCGGGTGCTGCGGATGCGGACATGCGTGTCACTCCTCACTTCCCGGACGGAGCTGGTGGTCCGCGCCGGGGCAATGGCGGGTCGTCCGGGTGAGGACGGCCCGTGGGTTCATCGCCGCAGGGGTTGCGCGACGGTGTGATCCACATCATGTCTCATCGGCCGCCTCCGGACCACACCGCGCGCACGCACGGCACGCCGCGCGACCACGCGGGTGGCGTGGCTGGGTGTGTCGAGCAGCGCGACGCCGCGACGCGGGCCCGGCGCCGACCTTCAGGCTGCCGAGCGTGATCCTGCACACCATCCCGCATCTGGCTATATAAACCAGAAGTCAGAGCGTACTGTCTGACTATGGTATCCACTAGTCAGCAGCCCGCATACATCATCGACGCCGTCCGCACCCCCGTCGCCAAGGGCAAGCCCGGAGGCGCCTACTCCGAGATCCATCCGGTCGACCTGCACGCCCACGTCCTCGCGGCCCTCGTCGAGCGCACCGGCATCGACCCCGCGGTCGTCGACGACGTCATCAGCGGCGCCGTCGGCCAGGTCGGCGAGCAGTCCGGCAACACGGCCCGCTGGGCGCTGCTCGGTGCGGGCTTCCCGGAGTCCGTCCCCGGCGTGACCGTCGACCGCCAGTGCGGCTCGTCCCAGCAGGCGCTGCACTTCGCCGCACAGGGCGTGATCGCCGGCGCGTACGACGTGGCGATCGCCTCGGGCGTCGAGTCGATGAGCCGCATCCCGATCGGCTCGCAGTTCCTCGGCAAGGACTTCGCCGGCCCGAAGGTCGGCGCGCGCTATGACCGCGGCCTCGTGCCGCAGGGCATCAGTGCGGAGCTGATCGCCCATCGATGGGATCTGTCGCGCACGCAGCTCGACGAGTTCGCCGCCGCCTCGCACCAGCGCGCGGCGCGCGCCTGGAAGGATGGGCTCTTCGACTCACAGGTCGCGCCCGTCAACGACCTGCGCATCGACGAGAGCATCCGGCCGGACACGACGGCCGAGACCCTCGCCGGGCTGCGCCTCGCCTTCAAGGACGAGCACTGGGTCGAGCGCTACCCCGAGCTCGACTGGCGCGTGACCGCCGGGAACAGCTCGCCCGTGAACGACGGCTCCGCCGCGATCCTCGTGGCCGGCGAGGAGGCGGTGACCCGGCTGGGCCTGACGCCGCGGGCTCGCGTCCACTCCTTCGCCGTCGCCGGCGACGACCCGATCTTCATGCTGACCGGCATCATCCCGGCCACGCAGAAGGTGCTCGCCCGGGCCGGGCTGAGCATCGACGACATCGACGCCTTCGAGGTCAACGAGGCCTTCGCCTCCGTCGTCCTCGCCTGGCAGAAGGAGACCGGGGTCAACCCGGCGAAGGTCAACATCAACGGCGGCGCGATCGCCATCGGCCATCCGCTCGGCGGCTCGGGCGCGCGCCTCATGACGACGCTGCTGAACAACCTGGAGCAGACCGGCGGGCGCTACGGCCTCCAGGTCATGTGCGAGGCCGGCGGTCTCGCCAACGCCACCATCATCGAGAGGATCTGACCCGGAGTCGCCCACTGAACGGGCCGTGCCCGTCACCGGCGCCAGCGGCTCGAGCGTCCCGGGGCACGCCGCTCACACCGTCCTCGCCCCGTAGCCTCGCTCGCATGCCCGGGCTGCGACCGACCTATCCCCTCGAGACCGAGCGGCTGCGGCTGCGACCGCACGCTCCCGAGGACCTGGACGACCTGCTCGTCTTCCACTCCGATCCGGAGGTGGTGCGCTTCATCCCCTGGCCGGTCCGCGACCGCGCGGCGACGCAGGAGGCTCTCGCCGCCAAGCTGCCCCGGGGCACCATCGAGGCCCCGGGGCAGTGGCTGGTGCTGGCGGTCGAACTGCGCGAGACCGGCCGGGTGATCGGCGAGGTCCTGCTCAAGTGGGTCAGCGCCGAGGACCGCGAGGGCGAGCTCGGCTTCGCGTTCGCGCGTGGTCATCACGGGCGTGGCTACGCCGCCGAGGCCGCCCGCGCGATGCTCCGCCTGGGGTTCCAGGAGCTCGGCCTGCGGCGGATCACGGCGGTCTGCATCGAGGGCAACGAGGCGTCCGCGCGCCTGCTGCGTCGGCTGGGCTTCAGCCAGGAGTCCAGGAGCGACGTCGTGTTCAAGGACGTCCGGGTCGCGCAGCTGGTCTTCGCACGCACGGCGGACGAGTAGGACTGTCGGTGCCGGCTGGCACGATCCGTGCGTGCCCCTCGACAGCGAGCATCTCCGCAGTCACTTCCTCGGCGCCTGGGGTGCCGACACCTGCTACCCCCACATGAGCGCGGAGTGGAGTCCGGAGAACCCCGCGCGCGACCAATGCGGCATGACGGCCCTGGTCGTCCACGACATCGCCGGCGGCACGTTGGTCCACGCGGAGGTCCACGTGGGCGGCCGGCAGATCGGCCACCACTACTGGAACCGCCTGCCTGACGGCTCGGACCTGGACCTCGCCAGCGACCAGTTCCTCTCGGAGGAGATGCTCGTGGGCGGCGAGGTGCTGGTCCGCCCGCCGGGCGCGACCGGCCGCCATCGCGAGCAGTACGAGCTGCTGCGGAGCCGGGTCCTCGCCGCGATCGCCGCCTGCCCGGACTGCTGACCTACGACGCGCCCGGGAAGCCCTGCTGGCGCCAGGCCTCGTACGTCACGACGGCGGCGGCGTTGGAGAGGTTGAGCGAGCGACGGCCCGGCAGCATCGGGATGCGCACCAGGTCGGTGACCCGGGGATGCTCGAGCGCCTCATCGGGCAGGCCGGTCGGCTCGGGGCCGAACAGCAGGACGTCGCCGGGCTGGAACTCCATGGCGGTGTGCCACGTCGTCGCCTTGGCGGTGAACGCGAAGACCCGGGACCCGGAGAGCTCCGCACTCGCCAGCGCCGCCCCGAGTGACGGATGGACCTTCACCGAGGCCAGGTCGTGATAGTCCAGCCCCGCACGCTTGAGCTTCGCGTCCGAGAGGTCGAAGCCGAGCGGCTCGACCAGGTGCAGCGTGGCGCCGGTGCCGGAGACCATCCGGATCGCGTTCCCGGTATTCGGCGGGATCCGGGGCTCGAGAAACATGACATGGAACACGCCTCACCGTATCGGGCGCGGTGTAGAACAGAGCGGTACGGGCACCCCCACCAGCATCTGCGAAGGGATCCTCCCATGGCATCGCACACGCCACAGCCCGGAACCCAGACCGCCTACCCCGACCACATCGACGCCGCGGTGCTCAAGGTCGCGGGCGTCGTCGTCCTGGGCGCCATCATGTCGATCCTCGACATCACGGTCGTCAACGTCGCGCTGCCGACGTTCCAGCACGTCTTCAGCGACGGCGGCACGCCGATCGCGTACTCCCACGTCGCGTGGACGGTGACGGGCTACACGCTCGCCCTCGCCACCGTCATCCCGATGACCGGCTGGGCCGCGGACCGGTTCGGCACCAAGCGGCTCTACATGACCGCGATCCTGCTGTTCACCGCCGGCTCGGCGCTCTGCGCGACCGCGAACAGCATCGACGTGCTGATCGCGTTCCGGGTCGTGCAGGGACTCGGCGGCGGCATGCTGATGCCCCTGGGCATGACGATCATGACCCACGCGGCCGGACCGCACCGGATGGGCCGGCTGATGGCGATCCTCGGCGTGCCGATGTTGCTCGGCCCGATCATGGGCCCGATCCTCGGCGGCTGGCTGATCCAGATCGCCAGCTGGCACTGGATCTTCCTGATCAACGTGCCGCTCGGCGTCGCCGCCCTGATCTACGCCTTCCTGGTGCTGGAGAAGGACGCCCCCGAGCCGTCGGAGTCCTTCGACGTCATCGGCATGCTGATGATGTCGCCGGGTCTGGCGCTCTTCCTGTACGGCGTCTCCTCGCTCCCCGGCCACGGCGGCGACTTCGGCAACACCCACGTCTGGCTGCCGGCCCTGGTCGGCCTCGCCCTGATGGCGGCCTTCGTGTGGTGGTCGTTCCGGCCGCAGCATCCGCTGCTCGACCTGCGCCTGCTGGCCAACCGCAACCTGGCCGTCTCGCTCGCCACGATGTTCCTCTTCGCCGGGGCGTTCTTCGGTGGCCTGCTGCTGGTGCCGACGTACTTCCAGGAGGTGCGCGGCGAGTCGACGCTCCACGCCGGGCTGCTGGTCGCGCCGCAGGGCCTGGGCGCGATGATGACGATGCCGATCGCGGGTCGCCTCTCCGACCGCATCCCGATCGGGCGGATCGTGCCCGTCGGCATCGCGCTCATCATCATCGGCATGTTCGGCCTCACCCAGATCACCGACACCACGTCGTACGGCGTGATCATCGCCGTGCTCGTCGTGATGGGCTGGGGCATGGGCGCCACGATGATGCCGATCATGACCACCGCTCTGCGCACGCTGCGCCCCCACGAGGTCGCACGCGGCTCGACGCTGCTCAACATCAACCAACAGATCGCCAGCTCCTGCGGTGTGGCCACGATGTCGGTCGTCCTGACCAACAACCTGCAGGGCGCCCGGGGACTGCCCGATGCCGCCCGCGCCTTCGCCCACACCTATTGGGTCGCGTGGGCCGTCATCGTGGTGGCACTGTTCGTGTCGCTGCTGCTGCCGCGGCGCCACGAGGCGACCGCACCCACCCAGGGCGAGGACGACGAGGTCCCCGCCATGCCGATCATCTGAGACCCGGAGGGTCATGAGCCTGCCCATCACGCTGCGCCCGTTCACCGCCGAGGACCTGAGGCTCCTCCCCGGCGGTGACTCGCCGTTCGACGACTGGGGCCCGAAGACCCGCGCCGAGGTGCCGTCGACGGCCCTCGACCGGCCCGGCGGCCTGGTGATCGCCGCGGCGGACGCCACCGGCGATGACGTGCTCGGCGACGTCGGCTGGCACTTCGTCCAGTGGGGACCCAACAGCGCCTCGCGCAACCCGATGATCGGGATCTGGCTGCGTCCCGAGGCCCGCGGCCGGGGCATCGGCACGGCGGCACAGGTCGCCTTGGTCGACCTCCTCTTCCGGCACACGAACGTCAACCGGATCGAGGCGCACACCGACGTGGAGAACCATGCCGAGCAGCGCTCGCTGGAGAAGGCCGGGTTCACCGCCGAGGGCGTCGTGCGCGGCGGGCAGTGGCGCGACGGCGACTTCCGCGACGGCGTGCTCTACAGCATCCTGCGATCCGAGTGGCGCGCCTCTCGGGACTGAGCTCCAGGGCTTAGTAACCCGGTTTACAACAATCGTAAACCAGGTTACTATCGGGGCTACCAGCGATGAGGGAGTCACCATGTGGAGCAGCACGTACGAAGCGACGTTCAACGGCGTCGATGCCGCCCGGATCTGGGCGGTGTGGACCGACGTCGAGCGGTGGTCGGCCTGGCAAGGCGATGTGGAGTCCGCCCGCCTGGAGGGGCCGTTCGCAGCCGGCTCGATGATCCGGTTCAAGCCCAAGGGAGGTCCCCGGGTCCGGATCGAGCTGACCGAGGTCGAGGCACCGCGGCGCTACGTCGACGTCACCCACCTGCTGCTCGCCCGGATGGAGGACGTCCACGAGCTCGAGGTGCACGGGGACGGCGTCATCGTCCGCAACCGGATCAGCATCACGGGCCCCCTGGCCTTCGTGTGGCGCCAGCTGGTCGCCGAGGACGTCGCTGCCAGCCTTCCCGAGCAGACCGCCCGCCTGGTCGAGCAGGCACGCCATGGCCGAGACACCGTTTCGGCATGACGCCGAGGCCAGCCCGGGCTTCCTGCTCTGGCAGCTGACCTCGCGCTGGCAGGCGCGGATCGCCACCGCGCTCCAGCGCTTCGGACTCACCCAGACCCAGCACGCGATCCTCGCCTCGCTGCGCTGGCTCGAGGAGCACGGCGGACCACCCACCCAGAGCCGCCTGGCCGAGCAGGCACAGATCGAGAAGATGACGCTGTCGAAGGCGATCAGACGCCTCGAGGAGGACGGACTCGTCGCGAGGCTCGCCTCCGCCCGCGACGCCCGTGCCACCGAGGTGGCGCTGACCGCGTCGGGCACGGCGCTGACCGGCGAGGCCATCCGCGCGGTCGAGGAGGCCGACGAAGCGTTCTTCGCTGCGCTCGACGGTCCGGCACGTCAGGCATGGATGGCCCATACCCGGACCCTGATCGGGGCGGACCGGGCCGCGAGCAGCGACGAGGAGCACAGCCCCGCGCGGCCGTGAGGATCCCCGGGTTGCGGAGGTCGACGCTGCGTGGCCGTGCCCTCAGCGGGCGGGCTTGACGTCCAGCACGACCTCGAACTCCAGCAGGTCCGCGCCGGTGGAGACCGGCCGCTTCGGGGCCTCGCCCTCGGGGGTCGCGTGGGCAGCGCGGGCGTCGCCGTCGCGCCACGCCGCGAAGGACTCCTCGGAGTCCCAGTGGGTGACGACGAAGTACCGGGTGTCGCCCGCGGTCGGACGCAGCAGCTGGAAGCCGAGGAAGCCGGGCGACTTCTCGACCGCGCCGGCCCGGGCGGCGAAGCGCTTCTCGAGCTCGGCGCCCGCGCCCTCGGGGACGGAGATGGCGTTGATCTTCACGACGGACATGTCGCGAGCCTAGCGACGGGCGCACGCGGCTGTTTGAATCGAGGCATGCTCTCCCGGCTGATCGCGGCGCTGCCCCAGGGCGCCGTCGTGACGGATCCGGCGGCGACGGAGAAGTACCGCGAGGACTTCGCGCGCGCCGGGTCCGCGGGCCGGCCCCAGGCCGTCGTCCGGGCGACGTGCGCAGCCGACGTCCAGACGACTCTGCGCTGGGCGGGCGAGTACGGCGTGCCGGTCGTGCCCCGCGGCGCCGGCACGGGGCTGTCCGGCGGCTCGTCGGCCGTCGAGGGCGGCATCACCCTCTCCCTGGACCGGATGCGGGGCATCGAGATCGACACCGAGAGCCAGGTCGCGATCGTCGAGCCGGGTGCCCTCAACGCCGCGGTGAAGCACGCCGCGGCCGAGCACGGGCTCTGGTACCCGCCCGACCCCTCGTCGTACGAGATCTGCTCGATCGGCGGCAACGTGGCCACCAACGCCGGCGGCCTGTGCTGTGTGAAGTACGGCGTCACCAGCGATTACGTCCTCGGTCTCGACGTCGTCCTCGCCGACGGGACCCTCGTCGAGCTCGGTGGCAAGCGGATCAAGGACGTCGCCGGCCTCTCCCTGCTCAAGCTCTTCGTCGGCAGCGAGGGCACCCTCGGCGTCGTGACCCGCGCGATCCTGAGGCTGATCCCGGCCCAGGCGGCCGGGGCGACCCTGCTGGCGAGCTTCGCGACCGTCATGGACGCCTCCCGGGCCGTGGTCGCCATCCGGTCACGGGTGCGACCCTCGATGCTCGAGCTGATGGACCGCACCACCATCAATGCCGTCGAGGACTGGCGCCCGCACGGCCTCGACCGGGGCAGCGGCGCGCTCCTGGTCGCCCAGTCGGACGCCCCCGGCACCGCATGCGAGGGCGAGATCGAGACCATCCGGCAGTGCTGCGTGGCCGGCGGTGCCGGGGAGGTCTTCACCACGACCGATCCCGCCGAGGGTGAGCTCTTCGTCGCGGCGCGGCGCAGCGCCTTCGTCGCGCTCGAGGCCCGCGGGACGCTCCTCTTCGAGGACGTCGGCGTGCCGATCCCGCTGCTGCCGGAGCTCGTCGACGGCATCACCGCCATCGCGCGCCGCCATGCCATCGAGATCGCGCTGGTCGCGCACGCCGGCGACGGCAACACCCATCCCGTCCTGATCCACGATCCGGCCGATCGCGGTGCGCAGGCACGGGCGCGGGCCGCCTTCGACGACGTGATGACCCTGGCGATCGACCTGGGCGGCACGATCACCGGCGAACACGGCGTCGGACGGGCCAAGAAGGGCGCCCTGCCGCGCCAGCTCGGCCCCGACGTGATGGCCCTGACCACGCGTGTGAAGCACGCCCTGGACCCGGCCGGGATCCTCAATCCCGGCGCGATCATCTGAGGAGCACCCATGGCAGCGATCGTCGAGCGGCGCCTGTTCGGACCCGGTCCGACCAACCCGTACCCGGAGGCGACGGCGGGTCTCGCCCGCCCCCTCCTCGGCCACCTCGACCCGGTCTTCGTGGCGATGATGGACGAGACCTGCGATCGGCTGCGCACGGTCTGGGGCACCGCGAACACCCGCACGCTGCCGCTCTCCGCGACCGGATCGGCGGGCATGGAGGCGGCCTTCGTCAACACCGTCCACCCCGGCGACGTGGTCGTGGTGGCGGTCAACGGCCTCTTCGGCCAGCGGATGTGCGAGGTGGCGGCTCGCTGCGGCGCCGAGGTGGTGGCGGTCGAGCATCCCTGGGGCACGCCGCTCGATCCGGAGCGGGTCGTCGCGGCTCACCCCTCCCCGGCGATCGTGGCCGCAGTGCACGCCGAGACCTCGACCGGAGTCCGCTCCGACATCGCGGCGCTGGGCGCGGCCGTACGGGATGCGGGCGACGCACTCCTGCTGGTCGACGCCGTGACCTCGATCGGCGGGATCGAGCTTCGCGCCGACGACTGGGGCATCGACATCGGCTACGCCGGCACCCAGAAGTGTCTCGGGGTCGCGCCCGGCCTGGCGCCCTTCACCATCAGCGACCGCGCCTTCGCGCGCCGCGTCGAGCGCCCTCGCTCCTGGTACCTCGACCTCGGTCTGCTCGGCGGCTACGTCGGCGAGGCCGGGGCCACCGGGGCGGCGGGGCGGACGTACCACCACACGGCACCGACCGCGATGGTCTCCTCGCTCCACGCCGGCCTCGGGCGGATCCTCGACGAGGGGCTCGAGGCGGTCTGGGCCCGGCACGCCGCCGCGGGCCAGGCGCTCCAGGACGGTCTCGAGGCACGCGGGCTCGAGCTGTTCGCCGCGGCCGGGGCGCGTCTCCCGGAGCTCACCACGGTACGGGTGCCGGGCGGCGTGGACTCCGCCGCGGTCCGTCGCGCGCTGCTGGAGCGCTACGACATCGAGATCGGCGCGGGCGCCGGGGAGTTCGCCAGCACCGTGTGGCGGATCGGCCTGATGGGACCGAACGCGAGCCCCGCGTCCGTCGCGTTGCTGCTCGCCGCCCTGGACGACGTGCTGGGCTGATCCGCGAGGCGGACCCGGCCAGGACAGGTCGTTTTCAGGCCACTCGTCCTAAAGTCGAGGCGCATGGCCCGAAGGGGCCATTCGAACGCACACGACTACGGGTGCCGCGACAGTGGCCGATTCACAGACCATAGGCGTGGCCGTCCGCATGGCCGTTCGTCTCGGAGGAGTACTGCATGATCACCACACCCGTCGTCGTCCACCTCGGCTGCCTGAGGTCGCTCGTCGCACGCGGTGCCCTGATCATGGGCGAGGTCGTCCTGGTCCCGGGCGTGCTGCTCTACGCCTTCGTCACGATCGGGCACCCGATGCTCGGGCTGCTCGCCGTCTTCGCCTGGCGGGCCTCCTGGATCGTCAGCCGCAAGGGCTCCGGCGTACGGGTGCCGGCGACGTGCTGGCTCGCCTTCGGGCTCTTCCTGACCCGTACGGTCGCCGGGCTCGCGCTCGGCTCCGTCAGCCTCTACCTCGTGGTCCCGATCGTGCTGTGCGCGATGCAGGGCTTCGTCTTCCTGGGGTCCTCGGTCGCCCAGCGGCCGCTGATGATGCGGCTCGCGACCGACTACACCGGCACGCTCCCCCATCACCCGGCCCTGCGCGGCATCTTCGCCCAGCTCTCCGGCATCTGGGGCGCCGCCCACCTCGTCTGCGCCGCGCTCGGCCTGTGGGCGCTGACCCTGTCGACGAACGGCGCGGTGGCGCTGACCAGCGGTCTCGGGGTCGTCTGCACGCTCACCTCGGTCGGCGGCTGCATCGGCTGGGCGCTGTGGCGCGCGGCCCGGATCCCCGGCCTGCGGCTGGTCCTGGGCGAGCGCCCGCACCATCTGCTGCCGGCGCTCCCCGACCTGCACGCGGCGCTCCCCGAGGCGGCCTGACCACCTCGGGGAACGCCGCTCAGCGGCGGTTCTTCTTCTTGGCCTTCTTGGGCGGCTTGGGTGCCTTCACCTTGACGATCAGCTCGGCGCTCGTGCCGCTGCTGGTCGCTCCCGCCTGGGCGGTGACGGTGTAGTGGTAGAGGCCCGGGCGCTGCTTGGGGAAGGTGAGCGTGCGGGTGCTCGCGCTCACCACCCGCTCGACCTGGAGGACCGGGCCGCCGGTACGGCGCACGCGGTAGGCGGTCGCTCCGGGGACGGCGCTCCAGCGCAGGGTGACGTCGGTACGGTCGCCGGCCCGGCGGGTGGTGGCCGTCGGACGACCCGGCGTCGCGATCACGGTGACGCTGCGGGTGCTCGAGGCGTTCGACTCGATGTCGTCGCTGTTGGTGGCGTAGACCGAGACCAGGTACCGCGCACCCGGCCGCAGGCCGGTGATCGAGCACGCCGGGACCGAGGCTGTGACGCAGGTGCGCTCCTCGCCGGTCACGCTGTCGTAGGCGACCGCGCGGTAGCCGGCGATCGACTCGGCGCCCGCCGAGGACGGCGGGTTCCACTGCACCAGGACGCTGGAGCCCTTGACCTGGGTCACGACCCCGGTGACCGGTGTCGGGGCCCCGGGCAGGGTGAGCAGGTAGGGGTTGGACGGCGAGCCCTTGTCGACGGCGTTGTAGGCACGCACCGTGACGGAGTAGGGCTGCGCGGTCTTCAGACCGGTGAGCGTGCAGGTGCCCCCGGAGGGCGTCGCGGTGCAGCTGTGCACCTCGGGTCCGTAGCTCGCGGTGACGGTATAGCTGGTGATCGGCGAGCCGCCGTCGTCGGTCGGGGCGATCCAGGTGACGTCCGCGCCGTTGCCGTTCGGGGTGACGGTGGCGATGGTCGGCTTGCCGGGTCCGGACGCCGGCGTCGCGGTCGTGGAGGCGACCGGTCCGGTGCCGTTGGCGTTGGTCGCGGCCACCGTGACGGTGTACGCCGTGCCGTTCTTCAGCCCGGTGATGGTGCAGCTCGTCGCCGAGGCGGTCAGCGTGGCGCACCCGCTGCCACCCGCGGGCGAGATCGTCGTGACGTACCCGGTCACAGCCGAGCCGCCGGTGGTGGCCGGCGGCGACCACGTGAGCGAGAGCGACTGGTTGGTGCCCTTCGCGGTCAGGCTCGTCGGCGCCGACGGGGTGCCGGCGATGAAGGTGAGCGGGGTGCTGTAGACGCCGTCACCCTTCGGTGAGATGGCGTGGACGGTCAGCACGTAGGTGGCCGCCAGGGTGAGCCCGGACAGGGTCGCGCTCGTCGCCGGCGCGAGGACCGTGGTCCGGGTCGTGCTGTTGTTGCAGTACGCCTGGGTGGGCGTCACGAGATCCGCGCAGACCTGGTAGGACGTGAGCGCGTTCGAGCCGCTGCTGCTCGGCTTGGTCCAGCTGACCTGCTGGGCCAGCGTGGTCACCTTGGCGACCGTGGTCAGCTGGCTGGTGCCGAGGGTGATGCCCGTCGGGGCCGTCGGGACGCCCAGCTTCGCATCGACGACCGCGCTGACCGTGCCGGCGCCGACGGCGTTGAGCGCCGTCACGACGATCCGGTAGGTCGAGCCCGAGACGAGCGCCGCGCCGTTGACGTCGACCGCGAGCGTGCACGTCGTGCCCGTGCCGCCGGCGGTGCAGAGTGCGGCGAGCTGTGCCGCAGCGGTCGGGAGACACGTCGGTCCGACGCAGGCGTCGACCTCGTACCCGACGATCGGCAGGCCGCCGTTGCTCGCCGGCGCGGCCCACGAGACGGTGAACTGCTCGTTGCCTGCGTCGACGGAGACGGTGCGCGGGGCGTCGGGCGTCGAGCCGTACGGGACCGCGTTGTCCCTGAGGACGGTCGGGACCGGGATGCTGGTGACGGAGCTGTCGTTGAGGGCCACGTACGCGCGCGCAGCGGTCGCGGCGATGCTGTGCTTGTCGCCCTGCGAGCCGACGATCGGCATCGTGCCCTGGTACTTCAGCGTGGTGGCATCGAACCAGTAGAGGTTGGTGCTCGGCGCCGTGGCGCCGGCCGCCGTCGTGCTGCCGCTGCAGAGGACCTTCGTGCCGTCCGTCGCCACCGAGATCGACTCGCACGCCGTGCGGTCGCCGAAGCCGCCCTGCTGCATCCCGAGGGGGTTGACCTTGGCCTGGGGCGCGGTCACCGTGCTCGGGTAGCCCGCGCTCGCCGGCGGCAGCGTCAGGGTGGCCTGCGTCCAGGTCGCCGGCGGCACGACGACGAGCTGCTTCTCCTCGCCGACGTACAGGCGGGTGGCGTCGGGGCTGATCGCCAGCGAGAGCGCCCGGTTCGTCGTGCTGCTGGTGTTCAGCCGCACCGGTGCGCTCGGCGCCCCGGTCGACGTGTTGACGGTGACGATCGAGGAGGAGCCGCCGGCGCCCGGGACGGTGAGGGCGTAGAGCGAGCCCGGCCTCCGTGGGGAGAGGGCGATCGCGCTGTAGACGTCGGGCAGCATCAGCGGCACCACCGCTGGGACGGTCGGCGGCGTCGTCGGCGCGACGTCGACGACCGCGATGCTGTCGTTGATGCCCGCAGTGGTCGGGTCGAGCAGGACGTACGCCTTGCTCACGCTCACCGGCGCCACGTCGACCACGTCCGGAGACGCGACGAAGCGGCTGGTGCCCGGGGTGAAGGTCGGCGTCGTCGCGACGACCGGCATCGTCCAGGCGTCGAACTCGACGCCCTGGTCGCCCGCGATGACGACGCTGCCGCCACCGTTCGCAGTGGCCGCGACGAGGCTCAGCGAGCGCACCTGCCCCGCATCCACGCCCGACAGCGCGCCGATCAGGGAGTCGTCGACGGTCCGGTAGAGCGCGACGTCGGCGCCCTCGGCGACGGCGAGGACGGATCCGTCGACGGAGACCGCCATCGGTCCGCTCGCGGTGCCGGTGGGCAGCGCGGTGACGTGGGACGGATCCAGCGGCGCGGTGGCCTGGGCCGCCGGTGCGTACGTGAGTCCGGTGACCGCGGCGGGCGCGAGGAGCGCGACGAGGGCACCCCACCGTGCGGTCCGCTTCCAACCCTGCATCCTTGCGCTCCTCCCGAGCGTGATGTTCCTGAACGAGCTGTCAGCCACGGGTCCGCACCACCACGGCGGGGCTGGCGTTCGCCTGTCCGAAGCGGCCGATGGGGGTGACCGTGAACGCATAGCGGTGACGGGGTGCGAGCCCCTTGAACACGGCTCGGCGCTTGCGCCCTGCGACCTGCCTCTGCGGGCCGCCGACGAGCTTCACGATGTAGCCGGTGATCGGGTTGCCGGGCGACGCCGGCGCCTGCCAGCCCACGATCACCTTGTAGCGCTGCCCGGTCTTCACGGCCTTCGCCTTCGGCTTCACCATCCGCGCAGGCATCAGGAACGGCCGGACCGCGTTGCTGATCCGGCTCATGCCCGAGACCAAGGTCGGTCCGGACTCCGCCTGCACCAGCGCGCGATAGGTCAGCGCCGGGTCGAGATCGTGCACGATGATCGAGGTCTTGTTGCCGGGCACGCGGATCACGTCGCCGGTGGGCTGGAGGGTGACCACGTAGAGGGTGATCGGGGCGCCGTGGCTCTTGCCCGCGGCCCACTTGACCGTGATGCCGCCCTCGAGGCCGGTCGCGACCACGGAGGACGGGGCGGTCGGCGGTCCGGCCGGCGCGGAGGGCGCCGACCTGGCCGAGGCCGGCGAGACGTACCCGTCGGTGTTCACGGCGGTGACGTAGACGGTGTACTTGATCCCGGCCGTCAGGCCGTGGATGTCGCACCACGTCTGGCCGCCGTACGCCGTGCAGCTCTTGCCGTTGCTGGCCGTCGCGGTGTACGAGACCAGCGGCGAGCCGCCGTCGTTGATCGACGGGTTCCAGCCGATGTGCAGCGTCGTGGTGCCGGCCGTCGGGCCGCCGAGGTCGGTGTACGCGACGACGCCGGTCGGGGCGTCCGGCGACCCGATCGGACGGAACGGTGCGGTCATCGCGGAGCGCCCGCTGCGACCGGCGGCGCTGGTCGCGGTCACGTAGACGACGTAGTCCACGCCGTTGGTCAGGCCGGTGATGTCGCAGGTCAGCGGCACCTGCACGATCGGGGCAGGCGTCGTCGTCTTGGTGGTCGTCGTGGTCGGGTTCGGGTTGCCGGACGTGCAGCTGCGCAGGGTGCCCGCGCCGCTGACCAGCGGCATCGCGGTGGCCTGGTAGCTGGTGAGGGGCTTGCCGCCGTTTTCGACGGGCGCCTCCCAGGTGACGGTGGCCGTCCGGTTCTGCGGGAACGCCTGCACGTTGAGGGGCTCGCGCGGCAGCCCGAAGGGCACGAAGATCGGGCTCGAGGCCGAGGCCGGGCTGGTGCCGAAGGTGTTGACCGCCACCACCGAGGCGACGTAGTTGACGCCGTTGGTCAGCGGCTCGACGGCGCACGCCAGCGGGCCCGGCATCTCGACGGTGCAGCTCGCGCCGCCGGGGTAGACCGTCGCGACGTACTGCTCGACGACCGCGCCGCCGTTGCTCTTCGGCGCTGTCCACCAGACGTCGACGCCGCCGTCGCGCGGGCTGACGCCCACGCTGGCCGGGGCCGCCGGGACGGTGCCCGGCGTCACCGTCGCCGGCTTGCCGATGCTGGGGTTCCCGGTGAAGTACTCCGGACCGCTGGTGGCACCGGGGTTGGACTCGGTGACGCTGACCAGGTACGGCGTGCCGTTGGTCAGGCCGGTGATGTCGCACGAGGACGCCGGAGGTGCCGTCGTGCACGTCTTCGTCGTCCCTCCGGCGGTCGCCGAGGCGGTGTAGGAGCTGATCGGCTCCTTGCCCAGGGACTGGCTTCCGGGCGACGGCGCGGTCCAGCTGACGAAGATCGACTTGTCGGCCGGGACCGCGCTGTCGACGCTCTGGATCCTGTCGGGGGTGTCGTACCAGGCGACGGTGTTGCTGGGGACGGACTCGTTGCTCGCCGGGATGCCGCCGGCGTACCCCTGGTTGTAGGCCTGCACCATGAAGAAGTACGAGCCGCCGTCGGCGTTGGCGCCGGGGTCGCTGCCGGCGGCGACGCTACAGCTGGTCACGGCGACCGCCGTGCGGCAGAAGCCGGCGGCAGCGGCCACTCCCCCGACGTAGTGGTACAGGTTCGCCTGGTAGCCCGCGAGCGGCCAGCCGCCCAGGACGGTCGGCGCCGTCCAGGTGGCGGTGATCGCGGTCGGCTTGACCGTGGTGGACACCTTGGTCGGAGGCATCGGCGCGCCATTGGGGACGACCTTGGTGCTGGCCGCGGAGTCGGCGCCCCACCACACCGGGTCGGCGAGCGTGGTGTCGTGGTAGCCGGTGAAGGCGGCGACCTTGAAGCTCCACCCGGTCTGCGAGCTCAGCGAGCCCTTCGGGAAGGTGTAGCTCAGGCCCCACTTGGCGCTCGTGCTCGGGTCGCAGCTCGGTGAGAGGGCCGCACCGGTGGTGTCCGAGATGTCCAACGCGTCGGCGCCCTGGGTGCGCGCGGCGATCGGATTGACGAAGCTCGCGGCCGTGGCCAGGTCCGGGTCGAAGGGCGGCTTGCACAGGTACGCGGTGAGCTGGTTGCTGATCAACGTGCTCCCGACCGTGGGATCGGTCGGCGTGGCGGTGATCCGGTACCCGGTGATGGCCCGCCCGCCGTTGTCGACCGGCGCGAGCCACGTGACGGTCGCGGTCCCCCACGGCTGTGGCGCGGCGGAGTTGGGCGAGACCGCCGGGATCGTGGCCTTCACCGAGGTCGGCGCCCCGGGCAGGCCGATCGGCATGACCAGGGCCGGCGTGACGGCCGGGTCTCCGCCGACGTACGACGGGGGCACCGGGGTGTCGGTGCCGACACCGGCGTCGGCGACGTAGGCGGCCGGGCCGAGGGCGCCGCCCATGGCCTGGACGTAGACCTGGTAGCCGACGCCGTTGGTCAGACCCGTGATCACGCAGTTGCTGGTGCCCGTGCCGACCCCCGTGACGGTGCAGGTCTTGGCCGTGACCTTGCCGGCCGGGTCCACGTAGCGCGCCGTGGCGACGTAGCTCTTCACCGTCTGCAGACCCCAGCCGATGCCGGCGCTGTAGTTGGCCGGCGAGCGCCAGTAGACCTGGATCGCGCCGGCGCGGGCGTCGGCGCTGACCTCCTTGACCGGGGTCGGCGTCGCCGCGAGGTACGACGGGTCGACCGTCGCTCCCCCCGACGCGGTCGAACGGTAGAGCGCCGAGGCGTAGAGGTCGACCTGGCTGGCGTAGGCGACGGGCTGGGCGCCGGCGGCGACGTAGTCCCAGGTGCCGGTGGCGAGGTCGGCGGGATCGGCGTCCATCACCGGGACGGTGCCGAGCGAGGGGACGGTGACACTCTGCTGCTGATCGGGCACCGCGTAGGTCGCGGTGCCGGTCCAGGAGGCGGAGTAGGTCGCCGTGCCGGTCGTGGCGCTGGTGGGCGAGTTGTTGCCCGCCACCGAGAAGAGATACGCCTTGCCGGCCGTGAGGCCGCTGAGGGTGGCCCGGTACGACGGCACACCCGTGGAGGTCTGGCCCGCGCTGAGGGTCGCCACCTTGGTGGAGTCGCCCTGCTTCACCGAGGTGGAGACCACCACCTTGCCGGTCGCCGCGTCGATCGCGTTGAGGACCCAGAAGGTCACGCCGCCGGTGGGTGCGGTGCTGCCCGGGCCGTACGTCCCCGCGCCTGTCGAGAGCCGGCTGCCGGTGAAGGGATCGCAGGTCGCGTTGCTGATGCTGGGCCAGGTCAGGGCCACCGAGGTCCCGGCGGTGCCGTTCGCGGTCGTGTAGGTGGGCACGACGAACCCGGATCCGGCCGGTGCGTTGCCCATCGCGGGACAGGTCGAGTTGCCGGCGCCGATCCGGTACGCCCCGGCCGCGACCGCGACGGCCGGGCCCGGCGTACCGGCGTTGATCAGGGCCGGCGCCAGCATCGGCGTGCTGAAGCCGACGCCGTTACGCGACTGGACCGCGACGGTATACGGCTTGCCGGGCACCAGGCCCGGGACCACGCAGGTGAACTGCGTCGGCGCGACCTGCGTGATGGTGCCGCAGGAGTACACCGCGCCGCTGCTGGAGGTCGCGGTGGCCGAGTAGCCGTCGACCAGGTCCGGGTCGAGCGCCGGCTCGGTCCAGGTGATCTGGATGCCCGCGCCGATCCTGGACGAGCTCGGGTCCTGGACCGCGACGGCGGCGGCCACCACGCTGCTCACCGGCTGGGGGAAGGTGTCGATCGCGTACTTGTCGGCGAGGGGGTCGATCTCCACGTAGCCGATGTTGGGCGCCTGGTAGAGGTAGACCGCGCCGTTGGCGCGACCCCACACCTGCGACGGGCGGACCGTGACGGGGACGCCCACGGCGTGGGTCGGGCCGCTGCCCGCGGCCGCGGGCAGCTCGAAGCGGTAGACGTGCGCGTCCGTGGTCGTCGCCGGCGCGCAGAACAGGTAGCCACCGGCGAGGGAGAGATCGCCGCAGGTCATCGTGCTGATCGGGTAGAGCCAGATCGGTTCCCACGTGGCGGGGTCGGTGAGGTCGGCGGCGAAGCTGCTGCCGACACCGAGCCGGACCAGGCCGGTGCTGCCGGCGACGTAGACGTCGCTGCTGGTGGCGACGAGGGAGTTCGGCCTCATCGACGCCTTCGCGGTGCCGAAGGCGGCGTACGTCACGCTCGTCGGGCTGCCCACCGGGATCTGTGCGACGGTCCCGAGGTTGATCGCCGCAGCGGCCGCGTAGTTGCCGGCGTAGAGCGTGTTGCCGTCCGGCGAGAGGGCCAGGCCACCGGAGGGGCTGGTGACGGCGGTCGTCGTCAGCGCGCTCACGCTGGCGTCGGCGAGGTTGATGGTGTCGATCTCGCCCGAGGCGAGCTCGAGGTACGCGGATCCGGTCGGAGAGACGACGAGCGCGATCGGCTTGCCCGGCCGGGTGCCGCTGTACGTGGTCGGCGAGGCGACCTGTCCGAGATCGAGGGTCCCGGCCGGGGCGTACGCGACCTCGATGCCGAAGCTGGTCGTGCTGACCGCCTCGAGCGCGACGATCGCCGTACGGCCGTCACTCTGGGTCGCCGCCTCCATCATCGAGACCGAGGCGGCACCGCTGTGGAGCAGGACGCTCGAGGTGACGGAGTTCGTGACCTGGTCGACCAGGGAGATGCGGGAGTTCTGCGGGATGGTCGTGGTGCCCAGTGCGTGGGTCGCGACGAGGATGCCCCGCCCGTCCGGCGTCGCGGTGGCCGCCGTGGCGCTCAGGGTGCCGAGCTTGGTGTCCTTCGCCTCCGTGACGGCCCGGGCAGCCCCGGTGGGCAACAGCGCCAGCAGGGCTACCACCGTGGCGAGGGCGAGCCCGCCGCCCGCACCGGCGCGCGCTCGACTGGAGGCGCGTCCGATGACGCTCCTCATGACGGCTGCGGGCCCGGCCTTCGTCTTCGCTCTACTCATCGCCTCGGGCCCATCGGCAGGCGTCCGGCGGATCCAAGCGGGCGGGGCGATTACACCGGTGTGACTCAGACCAGGACGTCAGCCCAGGGCGAGCTTCAGGGCGATGCCGAGCATCGTGATCCCGATCAGGATGTCGAGGATCTGCCAGGACCGCGGGGTGGCGAGCAGCCGCTCCCCCGCGCGGGCCCCGAAGCCGATGAGGGAGAACCAGCAGATGCTCGCGGTCATCGCGCCGTACGCGAACCACCAGCGGTGGTCCTGGCCGTTGGCGATCGAGCCCAGCATCAGCACCGTGTCGAGATAGACGTGCGGGTTGAGGAACGTGAACGCGAGCGCGGTGGTGATCGCCGACCGGCGGGTGGGAGCGCCGCGCTCGGCCGCGGCGAGGGTCTGCGGGTGGCGCGCGTTGCGCAGCGACCGCACGCCGTACCAGGCGAGGAAGACCACGCCGAACCACCGGACCGTCGTGATCGCCCACGGCGCCTGCTCGATGACCGTGCCGATGCCGGCGACGCCCGCCGCGATGAGCACGACGTCCGACAGGGCGCACACCAGCACCACCGGCAGCACGAACCGGCGGGTCAGGCCCTGGCGCAGGACGAAGGCGTTCTGCGCGCCGATCGCGACGATCAGGGTCAGGCCGGTCAGCAGGCCGGTCATGGCGGAGTGGAGCACGAGGATGACCGTAGACGCCGCGTGCCGCGCGATTCACTTCGGTGACTCCTGTCCCGTCCGATAGGTCTTTTACCGACGACGGAGGAGCCCTTGCATCCCGCGCCCCACCCCGCAGACTGGGCCCGCCTCGAGCGCGCATTGAAGCGGCAGGAGATCGCCGAGGAGGCCGCCCACGTCGGCACCTTCGAGGCCGATCTGGCGACCGGCGAGCTCACCATCTCCCGCGAGGTCGCGCGGCTGCACCATTGGGATCCCGCGCTGCTCACGCTGTCCGGCCAGGAGTTCCTGCGGTCGGTCCACCCCGTGGACCGAGACCGGATCATGGGGCTGGCCGGCAGCCGCGAGGACTTCACCGTCGACTACCGCTTCCTGTGCCCCGACGGCATCAGCACCCGGATCTTCGAGATCTCCGGACGCTGGCTCGCTGTGGACGCCGAGACCGACCATCCGCGTCATCCGGGCTACTTCGTCGGCGTCGAGCGCGACGTCACCGAGCAGCGGGCCCAGGAGGCGCAGCTGCGCCGGCTCGCCCTCCACGACTCCCTGACCGGCGCCCTCAACCGTCGCGGCTTCGAGGACCTCCTCACCCGCTACGCCGCCGAGCACGCGGTGCCCGACTCCGGGTCTCTGCTGATGATCGACCTGGACCACTTCAAGCACCACAACGACACGTACGGCCACGCGGTCGGCGACGCACTGCTGGTCGCGATCGCCTCCGCGGTCCAGGAGCACCTCGGCCCTGAGGAGGCGATCGGCAGGATCGGCGGCGACGAGTTCGCCGTGCTGCTGCCGGGCCGCGACCCCCACGCGGCACGGTCGGTCGCCGACCAGCTGCTCAGCGCGATCGCCGGCGCCGCCGAGGGCGTCTCGCCCGACCCCGAGCACCCCGTGACGGCGAGCATCGGGGTCGCTGCGTTCACCGACGACGCCGACCCGACGCTGGTGCTGCGCCGCGCCGACGAGGCGATGTACGCCGCCAAGAGCGCCGGCGGCGCCCGGTCGGCGGGCTGGGGCAAGCACCAGCAACATCCGGAGGAGGCCGGGTCGGGCACCTCCGAGCTCGGCACGACGATCGGTCTGCCGGATCGCGCCGCCTTGCTGACCCGGATGGAGCAGCGCCTCGCCGGTGCCGATGCCAGCCGAGAGCTGGTCACGATGACGGCGTACGTCGTCGACGTCTTCGGCCTCGAGCTGCTCGGGCGCGAGCGTGCGGCTCACGCGCGGGAGCAGGTACTGCGAGGGCTGGTGGCGCAGATCGCCGCGCTCGGCGGCGCCGGCACCCCGATCGGACTCCTCGACGAGTGCCGCGTCGCTGCCCTGCTCCCGGTCGCCACCCCCGCTGACCTCGATGAGCTGACGCGTGCGGTCCATGCCGCCGTCGAGGGAGCTGACGACGCCGACGACGTGGCGTTGTCTGCGATGATCGGGGTGGCGACCTGGGAGCCGGGCACCGACCCGTTCGTGCTGCTCCAGAACGCGATCATCGCCCTGACCGCCGCCCGCGTCAACGGCCCGGGCTCGGTCCGCAGCTACGACCCCGAGCTGCGCTCGTGGGCGAGCAGCCGCACGAGTCGGCACGTCACCCTCAGGCGCGCACTGGAGCGTCGCGAGTTCCGCTTGCACTTCCAGCCCGCCGTCGAGCTCGCGACCGGCACCTTCAGCCGCGCCGAGGCACTGGTGCGGTGGCAGCAGCCGACCGGCGGCATCGTCGGCCCCGACGTGTTCATCCCGTTCGCCGAGGCGACCGGCCTGATCCTCCCGCTGGGTGAGCAGGTCGTCGACCTCGCCGTCCAGCAGGCCCGCGCCTGGCGCGCGCCGCTGCCCGACCTGCGGATCTCGCTCAACATCTCCGCGATCGAGTTGAGCACCCCGGGCTTCGCCGAGGGCCTCATCGAGCGGGTCGCCGCCGGCGGGGCCGACGGCTCGCACTTCGCCCTCGAGGTCACCGAGTCGGCCGTGATAGCCAACCCCGTGGTGGCGCGCGCAGCTCTGTTGCGTCTGCGCGAGGCTGGATTCCGGGTGGTGATCGACGACTTCGGCGCTGGTCACTCGACGCTGGCCCGGCTGACGGACATCCCCGTCCAGGGGATCAAGATCGACATGGGTCTGGTGCAGCGGCTCAGGACGGACCCGGCCAGTCGTACGGTCCTGCGCGCCATCGTCGACGTGGGCCGTGCCTACGACTTCACCGTGACCGCCGAAGGCGTCGAGGACGCCGAGACGTTCGACATCGTGCGCGATCACGGGGTCGGCTGGGTGCAGGGCTTCTACGTCTCGCACCCGCGGCCGGCCGAGGAGCTGGACGACGTCCTCGCGGGCTCGTGGGACAGGTATCTCTAGGGCGGCCTGCCCTATGGCGTCATCTGACGGTGACGCCTGACCCATTGTGGGTAGGAGGTCCGTCCGTTCGACCGGTTGTCTTCACCCGCCGTCAACCTAGGATCCATCGAAGAAACCTGTCGACGACCGAGCATCGATGCTCGGCCCGCTCCCTCCCCCGGCTCAGCCGCACCAGCTCAAGATCCGAAGGCATCATGACCCGCCGCAGCCTCCGAAGCACCCGTATCGCCCGCGCACTCGTCCTCCTCCCGACCGCGTTGTGCGTCAGTGGCGTCGTGGTCGCGGTGCAGCACGAGGACGAGACGGCAGGTCTGCGCTCGGTCGCTGATCCGACGACGGCACCGTCATCGACCCCGGCATCCGCCCCCGCATCCACCCCGGCGTTCGCGCTGGCGCCGGCACCGGCGGCCGCGGTCACGCTGATGCCGGGAGCCGGCCTGGCGCCGGCGACCGTCATCCCCGGCGCGAGCGTCACCCGCGTACGGCCCGGCCACGTCACGAACGTCGCCTCCAGCGCCGTCGCCCCACTCGCCGGCCGCCGCGCCCTGACCGCGATCGACACGACGCCGGCCGCGTCGGCGGTCGCAGGGATCGGGGTGACCGCTCTGGCGGCCTACCAGCGCGCGGCCGCGGTCGTCGACCAGGCGAACACCTCCTGCCGGTTGGACTGGACGCTGCTCGCCGGGATCGGCGCGGTCGAGTCCGGTCACGGCACGTACGGCGGCAGCGAGCTCGACACGGCCGGCATGGCCACCCCGGCGATCCAGGGTCCGGTGCTCGACGGCCGCCACCACACCCGACGGATCGCGGACACCGACGCCGGCCGTCTCGACCACGACAACCGCTACGACCGGGCGCTCGGCCCGATGCAGATCCTCCCGGCCACCTGGCTGCAGATCGCGGTCGACGCCGACGGGGACGGACGACGCGACCCGCAGGACATCAACGACGCGGCGCTGGCCGCGGCGGTCTACCTGTGCTCGGCCGGCGACGACCTCTCGACGCCGGCCGGCGCCCGAGCAGCGGTGCTGCGCTACAACCACAGCGCGATGTACGCCGACACCGTGCTCGGCCTGGCCGCCGGATACGGGCAGGACACCAGCACCACCAGCCTCGTCGGTCTCGTGACCTCGGGTGGCGGGGTGGTGAGCGCCGTCGACGCCCAGCCCGCGGCCGAGGCGCCGAAGCATCACCCCCACGCGCCGAAGCAGCACGTGAAGCCCCACGCGCCGGAGCAGCACGCGGTGTGGCACCAGACGAGTCATCCCGCGCCGCAGCATCCCGTCGCTCCTCCGGCACCGACCGCGGCACCCAAACCGCCGGCCACGGCACCCAAGCCGCCGGCCACGGCACCCGAGCCGCCCGCCACGGCACCCGAGCCGCCGACCACGCCTCCGACCGACACCCCGGCTCCCCTCGTACGTGAGGCCGCCTGTCGCAACGCGATCGTGGCGGCCTACCCGAGGGCGAGCACGGACGCCGTCGCCTCCGCCGTCGCCGCATGCATCCAGGCCATCACCGGCCTGAGCGACGACCGGGCCGAGGACGCGCTGCCCCATCTCGTCGCAGGTCTCGCGGCATCCGTCCCGGGTCTCGAGCCCGCTCCCGTCACCGCGCCTGCCGACGACGCCTCGCCTGCTCCGCAGGAGCCGGTCTCGCCCTAGGGTTGGGCCCGTCGGGTTCCACCGAGGAGAGCGGAGTCGGCCCTGTCCGTCCTAGCCGGCGTACAAGGCGACGAACACCCGGCCCCTCGAGATGGGAGATGCTGGCGCCCGTGAGCTGCTCACGACCCGGATCTGACGGACCCGGCCCGGGAGCCCAGCCGACCCGACCGGACGACGCCGACGGTGAGCGTCAGCGCGGTCCGTACTCCCGCACGAGCCACTCCTCGAAGGTGCCGCCCGCGATCTTCGCACCGGGCGGGGCCTGCAGGGCACCGGCGCGGACCCTCCTCGCCGCCGCGCCGGGCAGCCTCACCGGGACGACCAGGAGCCGGCGGCCCCGCGCGTGGGCGGTGGCCCGCACCAGCTCGGCGAGGGTGCGCTTCACCGGACCCGCCAGGTCGCGCCGGACGTGCTGCTCGGTGAGCTCCTCGTGCGCGAGCGCCGCGAGCTCGTCGGCGACGACCTCGACGTCGACGGTCTGGACCGGCTGCTTCGGGCATGGCATGAGGGGGCCCTTGGCGACCCAGTCGATGAGCTGGCCTGCGAAGCCGTGGAACTGGGTCGCCCGCAGGATCGCCGTCGGCACCGGGCCGGCCTCGGTGGCGGCCTCCTGGGCGTTCTTGCCGTCGTAATGGGCGAACGCGCCCCCGCCGAGCCCGTCGATCCCGACGATGGACAGCGTGATGATGCGTCGTACGCCGGCGGCCTCGCCGGCCGACTGCAGCGTGCGCGCGACCGAGCCGAAGAACTCGACGTACTCCTCGGACGTCTTCGCCACGATCGACGTCGCGTCGATGACCACCTCGACCCCGGCCAGGGCGTCAGAGACGCCGGCGCCGGACACGAGGTCGACCCCCGCCGAGCGCGCCAGCACGACCACCTCGTCACCCCGCTCCCGCAAGCGCGAGACGACCCTGCTCCCGACCAGGCCGGTGCCACCGGCGACAGCGATCCGCATGAGGACTTCCTACCACTGCGCCGGACTGCCGCGACCGTTCTTGCCGGTCTAGCGTGGTGGCGTGCTTCCGCTGACCGGCTCCATCGACCGGCCCCTCGACCCGGCCGCCCGCGCGTGGGCCGGACGCTGGGTGCCGCTGGCCTACCTCGGCGTCGCCGTCGCGCTGATCCCCTGGACCCTCTACCTGGCCGTGACACTGCCCGTGCACGCGACCGCGACGCACTACCGACTGGCCTGGGTCGGCTTCGACGTCATCCTGATCGTCGTGCTCGCACGGATCGGCTGGTTCGCGTGGCGCCGCGACCCCCGGGTCGTGCTCACCGCGGCGGCCGGGGCGACGCTGCTGGCCGCGGATGCGTGGTTCGACGTGACCACCGCGGTCTCCGCCCAGGCCCGGACCGGTGCGATCGTCGCGGCCGTGCTGCTCGAGCTGCCCGGCGCTCTGCTCTGCATGGCGCTGGCCCGCCGAGGACTCGCCACGCTGATGGCCCGCGCTAGCGCTTCGCCGCGTCCCTGATCGGCGTGATCCAGGACTGATGGGTGACCGGGTTCTTGGTGATCGCGAGCAGCTCGTCCATGTGCGGCTCGAGTCCGGTGACCTTGTCCAGCGGGACACCCACGATCAGCTGGAAGCCGAGCCCGCGCCAGGCCTGGACCGCACGCCCGGCGAACTCCGAGTCGGCCTTGACGAAGCCCTCGTCGAGGAAGACCGGGGCGAACCGAGGCCGCGACCGCATCTCGTCGCCGAGGCGGAAGCGCAGCGCCGAGCCGACGATGAACGCCACCAGCTCCTGCGACTCACCACCGGACTTCTCCCCCAGGGTCCGGTACGTGGCGCGCAGCTCCCCCGAGACGTGGTCGTAGCGCTCGGCACTGATCTCGACGTGGCGGCGTACGTCCAGCAGCCGGTCGCGCTCGCCCACCACGTCACTGCCCGTCGGGCCGCTGTTGCCGGGGCGCAGCTGCGCCATGAACCGGCTCAGATCGTTGAAGCGCTTCTCGAGCGCCTCCTCGCTCAACTCGCCGGTCGGTGAGGAGGCCAGCGTCCGCAGGTCCTTCATGAAGACCTGCACGTGCGCCGGCGCGAGCCGGCGCAGCCGGATCCGCAGCCGGTCGCCGGTCGCGCCGAACTCCAGGCGGCGCAGGATGTCGTTGATCGGGCCGAGGCGGTCCTCGATCTCCTCGATCGAGGAGGCCATCGCGCCGAGCAGCGGCACCAGGTCCTGGCCGCTCCACTCGGTGAGCCGGCGCCGCCACTCCGAGCGGCGGTCCGCCAGCCCCTTGGCCCGGATGTCGTCGAGGATCCGGGCGAAATCCGGATAGGAGTCGGGCCCGGAGCCGAGGTTGGGAGAGTCCCACAGCGACTTGTACATCGCGAAGACCCGGCTCAGCTCCTCCTCGACCCGCTTGATCTCGGCCTCGGAGTCGCCGACGGCTCCGTGCAGCCGGTCCTGGAGTCGCTGCGCGTTCACCGGGAACTGGTCCAGGTCGTCGGGATCGCCCGGCTCGACCGCGAGCCGCATCTCGAGCGCGAGCGCGGCCGCCTGCTCCTCGGTCAGGACGACGGCGCCGGTGCGCTCCATCGCGTCGAGCTGGTCGGCGACGATGTCCTCGGAGTCGACGAGCTCTCCGTGCGCGGCGGCGACCTGCTTCTGCCGGCTCTCCAGACCGAAGCGGTCGCGCTGGGTCGACTCCAGCTGGGCGGCGAGGTCGTCGATCTGGCCCTGCAGCACCTGCAGCTGGTCGTCGGCCTCGAGGATCTGCTGCCGGCGCCCCTCGAGGTCGGCGATCCGGCGCTCGCTGCCGGCCACGTCGACGTCCTCGAAGCGCACCATCGCGATGACGTCGTACGCCTTGCGTTGCAGCTCGAGGACGCGCGCGCGGCTCTCGATGCCGGCCAGTCGCGTGTCGAGCTCGGTGAGCGAGTCCTCGATCCGCGCGAGCTGGGCGTCGAGCTCGGCGATGGCGTCCTCGTTGGAGAAGCCGATGATGTTGCGCGCGTCGTTGCGCCCGTGCGAGCCGCGGTTGCCGCTGCGGGTCTGGCCGGCGACGGTGACCCGGTAGCCCGGACCGTCGAGCTCGTCGGTGGTCTCGACACAGAGCGCGTTGCGGGAGGGCTCGGCGACGTGCGCCTCGACCCAGCCGGTGAACGGGCTGTCCTTGTAGAGCAGCTTGCCCGCGATCCGCTCCGGGTCGGCGGGTCCGCCGGACGGCAGACCGGTCGGGACGCCCTCGAAGGTGAGGCGTCCACGCATCTGCTGGCCGTCGATCGCGCTGGAGAAGTCCCGCAGCCGATCGAGCGGCACCAGCATCACGCGCGCGGAGCCGCCCAGGACGGTCTCGATCGCCGAGCGCCAGCGCGCCTCCTCGGGCGCCACGTCGATGAGCTCGGCCACGAAGGGCAGCTCCTCGGCGCTCATCCCGGCGGCGGTGGCGACCTGGGTGCGCAGGTCGTGCAGGTAGGCCGGCACCCGGCCGGCGCGACTCTCGAGCGAGGCCCGCTCCTCGCGGACGGCCTTCTGCTCGTTCTTGAGCGGCACCAGCCGGTCACGGACCTCGTCGCGCTCGGCCCTCAGGGAATCAGCCGCGGCGCCGCTCTCGGCGACCTTCGCGCGGGCGTGCTCCTGCAGCCCGGCGAACGCCTCGGCCGACGCGAGCGCCGACTCGAGGTCCGGTACGTCGGCGTCGGTCAGCCCCACCAGGGGGTAGAGCCGCTCCTCCAGCTCGGAGAGGCGGGTGCGGCGCTCCTCGCGGACCACCTTCTCCGACTCGGCCTGCGTGGCCAGCGCCTGCAGGTCACCGCCGCCGGCAGCGCGGTGGGCGTCCTTGGCCGCCTCGAGGTCGCCGAGCAGCTGCGCCTCGGCGGTGCGGACGGAGCCGAGCTCATCGACCGTACGGGCGTGCTCGGCCCGATTGGCGACGACGGCGTCGGCGAGCAGCCGCCGGTGGTGCTGCAGCAGCCACAGGCGCACCGGGGTGGCGCCGTGGAGCATGACGCCGAAGGCGTCCAGCTCGGCGGCGCGCTTGAGCGCCTGCTCACGGCGGTGGTGCAGGTCGGTGATCGGCTCGAGGATCTCGAGCTTGCGCTGCTCGGTGCGCATCGCGGTGTGCGCGGAGTCGAGGTCGTCGAAGTGCTCGATGGCCCGGTCGGCCGCTGCGTAGGTCGCGGGCCGCTCGAGCACCATCTCCTTGTAGAGCTCGTCGACGCTGCGGACCTGGTTGCCGGCCTGGATCCGGGCCAGCAGTCGCAGCGCCTTGGCGCCGTCGCCGTTCGCGCCGATGCCGAGACGGGCGTGCAGCACCGCGGAGAACTCGGCGTACGTGCGGTGCACCCGCAGCCCGGGGAAGAGCTTCTTCAGGGTGTTGGCGTGGAACCGGTCGGCGACCGCGACCTCGAGGGAGGCCAGGTCGAGCTGGCCCTCGAGGCTGAGCAGGGCCATCTGGACGTCGCTGGAGCGGGTCGCGCGCCGCGGCACGTAGTACGTGCGCGCGGCGGTGAAGCGGGCGCCCTTGTCGTTGACGAACGTCATCGCGACCGCGCCCCACGTGTCCGCGCCCTTGCCGCGAAGCAGCTGCTCGACGGGACGGCCGGTCTTGGGGTCGTCGACCACGTCGACGGCGCCGCGCAGATACGAGAGGAGGTTGCGCTGGCCCGCGCTGCGCGCCCGCCCGGCGACGGCGTCGTTGGAGGCGCCGTTGAACTTCGTGTCCGAGGGCATCATCAGTGCGGTGTAGGCGTCGAGGATCGTCGACTTACCGACACCGGAGGCGCCGGAGATCATGGTGGCGTCGCCGCCGAGCGGCACGACGGTCAGGCCGCCGAAGCCGCCCCAGTTGATCAGCTGCAGGGTGGTCGCGCGCCACTGCAGGGTCTCGTCGGAGGGCAGGGAGACGCTCTCCTCGGCGAAGAGCCCGTCCTTCTCGTCGATCGCGGTCACGCGTCCGCCTCCTCGTCGCTCTCGTCGAACAGCCCCGGCTCGTCCGCGTCGACGGAGTCGTCGGTCTCGTACGTCGCCTCACCGCTGTTGGCCTGGCGCAGGGCGCTCAGCAGCTCGGCGAGCAGGTCCAGCGGCAGCAGCGGCTCGATGGCCTCGCTGATCTCGTAGCGCTCGTCGCCGACGGCGCCGATGAGCAGGCCGCTCTTGACGACCGAGGCGAGCGCGGCGCGGGCGCGCTTCTCGTCGCCGGACTCGTCGGTGGCGTGGGTCGGGCGGAAGCTCGCGATGTGGTCGACGACGTCCTCGCGGTCGATGAAGACCCGGGTGTCACCGGCGGCGCGACCGGCGCGGTAGCGGTCACGCAGGTGGACCAGGACGAGCGTCTCCTCGCGCGACCAGGCCGTGTCGTGCAGGAGCGTCGGGAAGCGGGCTCCGGACTCGGAGACGGCCTGGCGCTTCCAGGCGACCTCGCGGTCGCGGTCGATCATGAGGTCGAGGAAGAGGTCGTTGAGCCGGCCGCGCAGCAGCCGCTCGTGCTCGATGAGGACCGGCCAGTCGCGCGGGTGCGTGCGGGCGCTGATGAAGCGCTGCTTGAGCAGGGTCACCAGGGTCTGGCGCTGGGCCATCTCCAGGCCGCCCTCGTCGCCCTCGAAGAGCGAGACCGAGCCGACGTACTCGTCGACCAGCTCCTCCTCGGACACCTCGATGTCTTCGACGTCGTCGATGCTCATCAGCGCTTCTCCAGGTCGGGGTCGGGCAGCGGCGTGCGGGGCACGGCGAAGGTACGGGTGGTGCCGTCGGGTCGCACGGACGGATAGGCCTCGGCGTCCTCCTCGACCTCCCAGTCGCGGGACGCGGCCAGGTGCAGCAGGCCGAAGATCTCCACCGGTCGGCGCAGCGACGGCTCGAGCTCGGCGAACATCTCCCCCAGGGATGCGGGCGGGATGAGCGCGTGCAGGGCGGTGTCGAGTCGCTCGCGCAGCTCACCGAGCTGCGGGCCGCCCTGGGCGAGCACGTCGGAGAGCGAGAGCGTGACGTCGGCGTCGGTGGCCGCGATCCGATCGGGGAGCACGTCGTCGGCGGGGTCGTAGAACCGCTCGCGCAGGTGCTCGACGCCGGCGCGACCGGGCAGCAGCGGCACGTCGTGGGAGGCGCGCGGGCCGGTGTTCGCCATCCACGTCATCAGCTCGGACTCCACCTGGCGCAGGGTCTGCTCCAGCTCGCGGTCGCGGGCGGCGTCGTGGGAGACGATGTACTCCTTCAGCGTCGCGGTCACCCGCGAGCGCTGGGAGAGGACCCGGTCGAGACCGTCGCGGACGAGTCGCACGGTGCCGCGCAGCTCGGCCCGGTCGGCGTCGCCGAGGACGCCGTCGGCGGCGGGGTGCTCGAGCAGTGCGGTCAGGTCCTCGCGCAGCTGGGCGACCAGGGCGTCGTCGCGCAGGAGCGCGAAGGCACCCTCGAAGGCGCGGCCCTCGTGGGTGGCGGTCATCAGCGCGTCGGCCCGGGCGAGGTAGTCGTCGATGACCTCGCCGGCGGGGCGGTCCTCGGCACGGAACGCCGCCAGGATCTCCGTACGGATCTGGGCGAACCGCTCCTCGACGCGCGCGAAGTCGCTCGGCAGCGCCGAGATCAGGGAAAGCAGCTCGGTGAAGCCCTCGACCATGTAGTCCTGGGTGGCGCCGACCATCTCCGCGCCGTCGACGAGCCGGTCGCGCTCGGCCTGCAGGCGCGCGATCTCCTCGTTGAGGATGGTGACCCGCGCCGTGCGGTCGGGGTTGGCCTCGGAGTTGAACCGCCGGACGGTGCCGAGGATGGTCGTGATCCGGTGCTCGCTGAGCGTCGCACGGTCACGGGTGAGGCTCTTGACCAACTCCAGGGCCTGCTGGGCGTGGGAGGTGAGGGTGTAGACCTCGCGGCCCAGCTCGTCGAGCGAGCGCACCAGCCACTGTCCGCGCATCCAGCGCTGACAGATCTCGCGACCGCTGCCCGCGGGGACGTCGCTCTCCCCGGCGAGCCGCATCTCGGCGAGGTGCTCCTCGACCTGGGTGTGCAGCCGCGCGGTCGGGATCGGGTTGTTGTTGCGCCCGAAGGCCGACCGGAAGATCGTGATCACGACGGGGGCCTGCCGCTGGTGGAGCAGCTGGAGGGTGGGCTGCGCGAAGGCGCCCTTGACCCGCGCCAGCTCGGCGGCGATCTGGTTCACGGGCCTCCCCTCGCGGTCGTCATCTACCGGTACGAGGGGCAAAGTCTGGCAGAGACCGCCGACAGGCGTGGCAGCGACGGGCGAACCCGCAGGTCAGCCCGCTGCGTGCGGCGGCGGCACGCGGTCGCTCAGCGCACGCGCCGGGGCACGTTCGGCACCTGCCCGGTCGCTCAGCCCTCGAACGTCCCGTGCGCGACGAGGTGCCCGCCGAGGTAGCCGGCGCCGCCCGACAGCGCTGCGCCGGCGAGGCCGAGCAACACGCCGAGGCGGTGCTTCCCCTTGCGGCGGGCGACCCACGAGCCGGTGTACGCGGCGAGGGCGGCGGAGTTGCCGACCGCGTGCACCACGCCGACCCGACGGTCGGTCTGCTTGCTCAGCGAACGCCAGTCGGCCAGGCCGCTGAGCGCGGTCGGCAGGGCGCCGAGGAGGCCGATCCCGACCAGCCGGGTCGCGGCGTCCTCGCTGCCCTCGGGGCCGAGGAGGTCGAGCATGGAGGCGGACATCCACGCGCCGAGCGGGAGGTCCGTCAGCGGGGGGTGCAGCGAGTGGCCGAGCCACGCGCCGGTCAGGATCTCATGGACGACCGGACGGTCCGTGATGGCCCGACCCGCCGCTGCGAGCAGGTCGACCCCGGCGTCGAGGGCGCTGTCCTGCTCGAGGGCGTGGGTCACAGCGACCAGCGGGTTGGCGGAGGAGGCATCAGTGCTCATGCGGGCCCGGTTCCCCGCATCGCGCAGGATCAGACCCGATCAGCTGTGGTGGCCGAAGATGCTTCCCGCTCGCGTGCCGCCGGTCGTGTGCAGGTCGTACGCCGTCTCGGCGTGGACGACCAGGTCGATGCCCTGGACCTCATGATCGGGGTCGATCCGGAAGCCCATCGCCTTGTGGATGACGAGCCCGAGGACACCCGAGGCGACGAAGGAGTAGACCAGCACGACCAGAGCGCCGACGGACTGGCGACCGAGCTGGGTCATGCCGCCGCCGTAGAGGAGGCCGTCGACACCGGTCGGGGCGCCGGCACTGCCAAGCACGCCGACCAGGATCGTGCCGACCATGCCACCGACGAGGTGGACACCGACGACGTCGAGCGAGTCGTCGTACTTGTAGCGGTACTTCAGCGCGATCGCCCAGGCACAGACGGCGCCGGCGACGAGACCGACCACGATCGCGCCGAGCGGCGTGACCGAGCCGCAGGAGGGCGTGATCGCGACCAGCCCCGCGACCATGCCGGAGGCGGCGCCGAGGGAGGTGGCGTGGCCGTCGCGCAGCCGCTCGACCACCAGCCAGCTGCCGGCGCCGGCAGCACCGGCGACGAGGGTGGCGGCGAAGACGACCGCCGCGTTCTGGTCCGCGCCGAAGGCCGACCCGGCGTTGAAGCCGAACCAGCCGACCCACAGCAGGCCGGCGCCGAGCATCACCAGGGTGAGGTTGTGGGGGCGCATCGCGTCATGGCCGAAGCCGACGCGCCGACCGAGGATGAGCGCGAGGGCCAGGCCCGAGGCACCCGAGCAGATCTCCACCGCGGTGCCGCCCGCGAAGTCGATGACGTGGACCTTGTTGATCAGCCAGCCGCCGACGTGGCCCGTCCGGGAGGCATCGAAGACCCAGTGCGCGACCGGCGCGTAGACCAGGACGGTCCAGAACGCGCAGAAGACCATCCAGGCGCCGAAGCGGGCGCGGTCGGCGATCGCGCCGGCGATCAGGCCGCCGGTGATGACCGCGAACAGCCCCTGGAAACAGGCGAAGAGGATGGTCGGCACGCTCATCCAGTTGTGCTCCCCGCTGACGAGGGACTGGAGGCCGAAGTACTCCCGGGGGCTGCCCAGCACGCCGGCGGCGACGTCGTCGCCGAACGCCAGCGAGTAGCCGACGAGCACCCAGACGAGGGTGATCACGCCGAGCGCTGCGAACGTCATCATCATCATGTTGAGCACGCTCTTGGAGCGGACCATGCCCCCGTAGAACAGCGCCAGGCCCGGGACCATCAGCATCACCAGGGCCGCTGCGGCGAGGAGCCAGGCGGTGTCGCCGGCGTCGATCGGGACCTCGAGGGCAGGGACGCTCAGCAGGGAGAACACGGTCCGAAAGCATCCGTGAGGTTTGTTTCCAGCCCGAAGACCTTATGTTACGGCCACGTAAACGCGACCTGGACGTCCGCGTCGGTCAGGCCGTAGTCAGTCAGCTCGTAGGCATGCGCGGGACGCGCCTTGCCCGTACGCGAATCGGCGTCGATCTCCTTCACCCGCTGCTGCGCCGCCGCACTCCAGGGGATGTCGAAGCGGTCGTAGATCGCGCTGATGGTGCCGACCGGGTCGGCGACGAAGGCGCGGTAGTCGACGTCGACGAACTGGTCCTGGTCGTAAGCGGGCCGGGCAGCGGCGAAGGTGCGCCAGGAGCGGCTCAGCATCTCCAGCTGGGTCGTGCCGATCGTCTCGCCGACGAAGGTGGTCGAGGTGCCCGCGGTGGCCTCGGCGGAGAGCGAGCAGGCCGACGCGATCGAGGCGACCGGGTCCCGGTGGCAGACGACGACCAGCGCATCGGGATAGACGCTCATCAGGGCGTCGAGCGCCACCAGGTGGCTCGGGTTCTTGAGGACCCAGCGCTTCTCGGCGTCGTGCAGGCCGACCAGCTGCAGGTTGCGGCGGTGCCGCTCGTACGCGTCGGTCCAGTCCTGCCCGGCGAGCCAGGCGGAGTAGCGCGGGATGTTGGCCAGCGACTCGAAGCCGATCGACTTCCCGGTCTGGCGCAGGACCCGCCAGCACTCCTCCACCGAGGTGGCGTCCATGTAGTGGATCCCCATGAACTCCGGGTTGGTGACGTGGTGCTGCTGGTAGGCGGCCTGCAGGGCCTGGAAGACCGGGTCGTCGCCCCAGGTCGCGCGCGGCGGGCGGGGCTCGGGGAACTCCGTCAGCCACGCCTCGAGCCCCTGATGATCGGGGTCGGCGCACAGCAGCCGGTGCAGCGCGGTGGTGCCGGTGCGCGGGAGCCCGGTGACGAAGATCGGTCGCTCGATCCGTACGTCGCGATGCTCCGGGAACTGCGCGAACCGGGCCTCGGTCATCAGCCGCCCGACGAGCGCGCTCTTCACCTGGGCTCGATGGAAGTAGTTGCCCTGAGGGGTCAGGCCGGCCTCGGGCGAGGCGAGGTCGTCGACCAGGATCCGCAAGCCCTCCTCGTACGCGGTGTCGCCGAAGTCGCTGAGACCGGTCGTGCGGACGGCCGCGGCCTGGATGTCCTCGAAGGACCCGACGCCGTCACGCTCCCGCATGGAACTCTCCGCAGTCGACGTTGAGGACCTGCCCGGTGACGGCGCTGGCGAGGTCGGTGGCGTAGAAGAGCGCCGCGCGGGCGACCTCGTCCGCGGTGGCGAGCCGTTTGAGGTCGGTGGGGCCGGCCTTCTCGGCGTACACCTCCTCGTGCGTGCGGCCGGTCTCGCTGGCGATCCAGTCGAAGTAGGCCTTGTTGACGTCCTCGTAGATGTAGGAGGGCGCGACCGAGTTGACCCGGATGCCACGCGGGCCGAGCTCGGTGGCCAGGCTCGAGGCCAGGTGGGCGAGCGCGCCCTTGGAGAGCTTGTAGCCGGCGAACTCCGGCTGGCTCTGGTAGAGCACCGCGGAGTTGATCATGATGATCGACCCGCCCTCCTTGTCGGGCGTCTCGGCCAGGGCGTCGGCGAAGAGGGCGCTGAGGCGCAGCGGCGCGAAGACGTTGGTCTCCTGCGCGGCGCGCAGCGCGTCGAGCCGGATCGTGGTGAGCGGGTCCATCGGCGGGATCCCGAAGGCGTTGTTGATCAGGCAGTCGACCCGGCCGTACTCGCTCAGGGCCGCTTCGACGAGGCGGGACCGGCCGTCGTCGTCGGTGATGTCGGTCGGTACGACGAGCGCGCGCCGGCCGTGCTCGCGCACGCGGGCCGCCATCTTCTCCAGGCGCTTCTCGGTGCGGCTGGCGAGCACCAGGTCGGCGCCCATCAGCGCGGCCTGCTCCCCCAGCGCGCGGCCCAGCCCGGGCCCGACGCCGGAGAGGACGACCACCTTGTCCTGCAGCAGTCCGGAGAGGTCCGGTTCGGTCACGAGATCATCCTTCGGGCGACGGCGCGCTGACGCGCGGCGATCCGGGCGGCGTACTGCTCCGGGGTGAGCGGCGCGTGGTGCGGGAGGTGCTTGGCGACCTCGGCGGCCCGGACGATCTCGACGCTCGGGCCGGGGACGGTGTCCTCCTGACCCGCCTCGATCCGCTGCCAGCGGAGCATGATCGGGCCGGTGCGGTGGCCGGTGGTCTCGAGCCAGTTGGCGAGGGGATCGTCGAGGTGCTCGGCGATGACGAAGCGCATCGTGCCGTCCGGGTCGGTCACCGCCTGCGCCTTGGTCAGCGACGTCTGGTGGGTCTCGTAGTCGGTGGAGGCGTACCAGTCCGAGCCGATCTGGATGCCCTGGTAGCCGCAGGCGTCGAAGCGTGGCACCGAGACGATCATCGCCTCGTCCTCGGCGAGCTCGTAGTGGCCGATCGAGGAGCGCTGGCTCGCCAGGCCGCCGGGTGTGGACGTGGGCGCGGTCAGGGTGTTGACCGGCTCCTTGTACTGGAAGAAGTGCGGGAAGGCGAGCCAGGTCCGGATGGAGCCGACCAGGCTGCGCGCGGCCACCTCGTACCTCTTGCGCACCGTCGCCTGGGTGAGCGGGGCGCGCGGGCGGCCGAGGGTGTCGGGGCGCTCGATGGTGATCGAGCCGCGGGTCTCCCTCTCCCAGTCGTTGAACACCTCCCGCACGATGAGCGTCTTGGCCTCCGGCTCGGCGACGTGACGGAACTCGAAGGCGCCGTCGGGGGCGACCTCGAGGCGGCGGTCGTCGAAGGCGAGCAGGCTGGTGGCGGCCGAGTCCGCGGAGTAGGTCCCGCCCATCACCTGGAAGGAGAGGTCCGCGCTGGTGCCGCGCCGGCCGCGGACGACGTACTCGACGCCGGGCTTGAGGTAGGCGTGGAGGTAGATCGCGTCCGGGTTGTCGAGGCCCTGGCGCGAGAACTGGTGGGTCGGGTTGATGAAGAGCGGCTGCTCCAGGTCGTAGTCGAACGCGGTCTGCAGCGCCATCCGGATCCGGCCGGCGAGGTAGTCGTAACCCTCGAGCAGGTCCTGCTCGGTCTTGATGAAGGGCGCGCTCGCGATCAGGGCCTCGGCCTCGGCGATGGCGTCGCGCAACGCCGTCGTCATCTGCTCGCTCACCGGGCGACCTTCGCGATGATGTTCTCGCCGTACCGGGCCAGGTGCTCGATCTTCCTCGCGAGCGGCTCGGTGTCGGGACCGACGACGTACGGGAGGCGGAAGCCGACGATGCAGTCGGTGACGCCCTTCTCCTCGAGCTTGCGCACGCCCTCGGGTGTGTACGCGTCGTAGGAGATGACGTGCACCTCGAACTCGTCGGGGCCGCGGGTGTCACCCTCCGCCTTGCGGATCTCGGCCAGCCGCGCGAGCAGCAGGTCGAGCTCGTCGCCGTCGCCGCCGGCGTGCATCCAGCCGTCGCCGAGCAGGACAGCGCGGCGCAGTGCCGCGTCGCTGTGCCCCCCGACGAGAAGCGGGATCCGCTCGGCCGGGGCCGGGCACTGCTGCAGCGGCTCGAAGTCGTAGAACTCTCCGTGGTAGCCGAAGAAGCCCTGCTCCTCGCCGGGCGCGACCGGGGCCGTCAGGCCGCGCAGGATCTCCATGCACTCGTCCATCCGCTTGCCGCGCTTGGCCCACGGCACGCCGAGGGTGGCGAAGTCCTCCGGCCACGGACTGAGCCCGACGCCGAGCCCGAGCCGGTTGCCCGAGAGGGCGGCCAGGCTCGAGGCCTGCTTGGCCACGAGGACGGGCGGGCGTACGGGCAGCTTGAGCACGAACGGCGTCAGCCGCAGCGTCGAGGTGACCGCGAAGAGGTGGGCGCACAGGATCATCGCCTCGATGAACTCCTTGCCCTGCAGGAACCCCCGCTCCCCGGTGTCGGTGTAGGGATAGGTGGAGTCCGACTCCTCGGGATAGATGAGGCTGTCGGCCACCGTCATGCTGGTGTAGCCGGCCTCCTCCGCTGCCTGGGCCAGCGGGGCGTAGTAGTCCGCCTGGGTCATCGCCTCGGCGTAGGTGAACCGCATGACCGCCACAGTAGAACGTGTTCTAAGTTTGTGCCAGAGTAAGCCTCATGCCGCTGCCCTCCGAACGCCCGCCGGGTCTCGACTCCCCCTGGACGACCCGGCTGATCAAGTACGGCGCGAAGGCCAACACGGCGATCTTCCGCGCGACGAAGGGACGCCTCGGCGCTACCTGGCGGATCTCCGCCGGCTGGCGAAACCCGGTGCCGATCCTGCTGCTGGAACACGTCGGTCGCACGAGCGGCAAGCGGTTCACCGCTCCCCTGGTCTACCTCGAGGACGGGCCGCGGCTGATCGTGGTCGCCTCCCAGGGTGGTCTGCCCACCCATCCGCAGTGGTTCCGCAACGTGCAGGTCACTCCCGACACGGCCGTGATCCTCAAGGGCGAGGGCCGCCGGCAGGTGCGCGCCCGGGTGGCCTCCGCCGAGGAGAAGGCCGAGCTGTGGCCGCGGATGGTGGCGCTCTACGCCGACTTCGACACCTACCAGGGCTGGACCGACCGGGAGATCCCGATCGTCATCCTCGACCCGCGCTGAGCGGAGGGACCATGGAGCTGCAGGACCTGCTGGATCGCGCCGAGATCACCGAGGCGCTCACTCGCTACACGCTGGCGATCGACGCCGGCGACTTCCAGGACCTCGACGAGGTCTTCACCCCCGACGCTCAGATCGACTACTCCGAGTCCGGCGGCACGATCGGCGTCTTCCCCGACGTGCAGGCCTGGCTCGCGGAGAACCTCTACGCCTTCGCGATCCGCTGCATGCACACGATGGGCCAGGTCGACATCGCGCTCGCCGGCGACGCGGCCAACGTGCAGGCCTACTTCCACAACCCGATGGTGATCCCGGACGGACCTCGCGGCGCCGGCGGCGAGCGCGTCGTGGAGGTCGGAGGGATCTACCACCACACCTTCACCCGTACGCCGGACGGCTGGCGTTCGCGCCGGCTGCGCGAGCAGGTGGTCTGGACCCGCGGCTTCTGAGGGGCAGAATCGGTCGCATGCCGACCGAGCGAGCCGCGAGTCGTACCGCCGTGCTGGTCTGCCAGGGGCGGGCGGTCGGCGACGGGCGGCTGGCGGTCGGGTCGTTCTCCGACCCGGTCGCGATGGAGCTGCTGCGGGAGGACGAGCGGGCGGTCGTGGCGGCGGTCCGGGCCGCTGCGGTGCCCGCCGCGTGGCGCGAACGGATCGCGTACGAGTCCGTGGCGGCGTGCGCGGCCGTCGTCGTCCCGCGGACGGTGGCGATCGATGCCGCGATCCGTGCCCATGCGCACCCCCAGCTGGTGATCCTCGGCGCCGGGCTCGACGCGCGCGCGTGGCGGATGGCGGAGCTGGCTGACGTCGACGTCACCGAGATCGACCACCCCGCGTCGCAACGGGACAAGCAGGGCCGGCTCGGTGCTCGACCCTCCCTGGCGCGGACCCATCGCTTCCAGTCCGCCGACCTCGCGGTCTCGTCGCTCGGCGACGCGCTGGAGTCGGCCGGGCACGATGCGGACTCCCCGACGACCTGGATCTGGGAGGGCGTCGTCCCATACCTGCGCCGGGCGGATGTGGAGCGAACGCTGGTGGCCGTCGCGGAGCGGTCCGCGCGCGGCAGCACGCTGATCGTGAGCTACCAGACCCGGTCCCTGCGCGCCCGTGCCGGCCGGCTCCTCGCGCGCCACGTCGGCGAGCCGTGGCACACCCTGCTCTCCCCCGGCGCGATGGCGCACCTGCTCACCGACGCCGGCTTCGGCGTCCAGACCGACGAGGACCTGCTCACTGTCGCCGAGCGGATCGGCACGCCCACCGCGCACGCGACCTCGCTGCGCAACGGCCGGATCGCCGTCGCCGCCCGGCACTGACCTCAGCTGTAGGTGATGCTCACGCTGTCGGTGACCGGGACCGACTGGCAGCCCAGGCGGATGCCGTCGTCGAGGTCCTCGGTCTCGAGGACGTCGTTCTTGAGCATCTTGACCTCACCATCGAGCAGCCGGAACGCGCAGGCGGAGCACTCGCCCTCACGACAGGAGTAGGGCGCCTTGACGCCCTTGGACTCGAGATGCTCGAGCAGCGTCGCGGTCGGGGACCAGTCGTCGTAGTCGTACGTCCGCCCGTCGAGCTCGGCGGCGAGCCGGACCGGACCGGGCGTCGATACGTCTCCTTCGTCGACCACCCGAGGAGCGGTGTCGTCGTCGGACTCGGCGGCGGCGATCTCCTCGGCGGCCTCCTCCGCCTGGTCGAGATCGCCGAAGGGGTTGCCGCCGAGACTGACGAACTTCTCCTGGTGGCGGCGCTCGCGCGGGAACTCGAGCTCCTTGAGCGCGGCGGTGACCATCTTCATGAAGGGCGCGGGGCCGCAGACGAAGGCGTCGTAGGAGGTGAAGCGGGAGGCGAAGGCGCGCAGCTGTTCCTGGGTCGGGAGGCCCTGGACCGACTCGAGCCAGTGGATCACCTCGAGGCGGTCGGGGTGCGCGGCGGCGAGCTCGGCCCACTGCCTGGCGAAGATGACCGAGCGTTCGTCGCGGTTGGCGTAGAGGACGGTGATCCGACCGCGGCCGCGCTCCAGGGCGGTGCGCGCGATCGACATGATCGGGGTGACGCCCGAGCCGCCGGCGAAGAGCAGCAGGTCGGCGTCGAGCGAGGTTGGCGTGAAGATGCCGGACGGCTCCAGGACGCGCATGGTGTCGCCGGGGCGAAGCTCCGCGTTGATCCAGCCCGACGCGTAACCGTCGGCGGTCCGCTTCACCGTGACGGTGAGCGGCTCCCCCGGGACGCTGCACAGGGAGTAGCAGCGCGCGACGAGGCCCGTACGGTCGCTCGGGATCGCCAGCGTCAGGAACTGCCCCGGCTTGAACTCGAGGCAGGAGTCGAAGACCACCGACACGGCGTCCTCGGTCTCGCGCACGACGTCGAGGACCTTCAGCTCGATGCCCGACTCAGAACCCATCGCCGGCTCCGATCGGCACCTGGCCGGCGCGTACGGCCTGCTCGATGGAGGCCTGCAGGCGCGGGCAGCCCGCGTGCAGCTCGCGGGGCCGCCGCCCCATCTCGGGGCACGCCGCGAGCGCCTCGGCGCTCCACTGGATCGACGTGTGGTGGGCGGAGTTCTTCTGCACGCCGACCACGGCCAGGCAGTCCTGGCAGGAGACGGAGGTGAGCCAGCCGGCGGTGTAGAGACGCTGGTCGGCCAGCGTCTCCTCGCTGGTCGGGACGAAGGAGGCCATCAGTGGCCGGCTCCCTCGAGCGGCGCGTCGGCCTCGGACGCGGCGTCGCGGCGTCGCAGGTTCTCGGCGACCTCCTCGTGCCAGAACTCGTTGGCCTTGGTGGTGTCGACCTCGAACTCGAAGCGCGCGACCATGTCGGGCGCGATGTCGGCGACGTCGACGTAGAACTGCTCGTACCACCGACGCAGCTGGTAGACGGGGCCGTCCTCCTCGCACAGCAGCGGGTTCTGCACCGGCGCCTTGTTCTGCCAGATGTGGACGTCCTGGAGGAAGCCGGTGCCGAACATCTCGGCGTACTTCTTGGCGATGTACTGCGCCGTCTTGTCGTCGAGGCCCTCGGGCTTCTTGACGGTGATGCCGTACTGCAGGGTGAACGAGTCCGGCCCGGTGGGCAGGTGGCAGTTGATCAGGACGACCTCGGTGACGAAGCCCTTGTAGTCCACTTCGAGCCAGTTGATCATGTACGCCGGTCCGTAGTAGGTCGCCTCGGACGTGAGCACCATGTCGGCGTCGCCGTAGCCCCCAGCGTCGGCAGCCTTGTCCGGCCTGCCCTTGCTCTCCATGAACTGGGTGGCCCGGGTGCCCTCGAAGACGTTGCGGAAGCTGGTCGGGAACGCGAAGTGCACGTAGTAGAAGTGCGCCATGTCGACGACGTTGTCGATCAGCTCGCGACAGTGCGACCCCTTGATCGGCACGGTCTCCCAGAACCACTCGGTGTACTCGTCGGTGCCGACGCCCGGCAGCTCGGGCGGGAGCAGGTCGTGGTCGGCGGGCGAGCCCTCGGGGTCGTGCCAGAAGAGCAGCTGTCCGTTGCGTACGACCGTCTCGTAGCGCTGGGTGCGCGCCCGGAGCGGGACCCGCCGGGCGTACGGGATCTGCTTGCACCGCCCGTCGGTGCCCCACCGCCAGTCGTGGAACGGACAGGCGAGCTCGTCGCCCTTGACCTCGCCCTGGGTGAGGTCGCCGCCCATGTGCCGGCAGTAGCCGTCGAGGACGCCGAACTCGCCGTTCGCGGCCTGGAAGACGACCAGCTTGGCGCCGAACGTCTCGATCGCGTGCGGCTTGCCGTCGCGGAAGGCGTCGGCCAGGCCGGCGCAGTGCCAGCCGCGGGCGTAGCGCTCCGGGGTGACACCCCGGTCCAGCATGCGTGCCGCCGTGTCGGTCGCGGTCATCTCAGCCCTCCCATGGACGCAAATGAGAACATGTTCTAGTTTTATCACATGCGGATCGCGTTGACACCCGAGCAGGAGGCCCTGCGTGCGGAGCTGCGTGCCTACTTCAACGAGCTGGTCACCCCGGAGCGACGGGCAGCGCTGTCCGGCGCCACCGGCGACTTCGGGAGTGCACCCGGCGGGGAGATGGGCGAGGCCGGCGTCTACCGGGAGGTGATCCGGCAGATCGGCGAGGACGGCTGGCTGGGGATCGGCTGGCCCACGCAGTGGGGTGGGCAGGACCGCTCGATGGTCGAGCAGCTGATCTTCACCGACGTCGCGGCGGTGGCCGGGGTGCCGATCCCCTACCTGACGCTCAACACGATCGGGCCGACGATCATGCAGTACGGCACCGACGCGCAGAAGGAGTACTTCCTGCCGCGGATCCTGCGCGGAGAGCTGCACTTCTCCGTCGGCTACTCCGAGCCCGGCTCGGGCACCGACCTGGCCTCGCTCCAGACGAAGGCGGTGCTCGACGAGGCGGCGGGCGACGGGGGCGAGTGGGTGATCAACGGCCAGAAGATGTGGACCTCGCTCATCCAGTACGCCGACTGGATCTGGCTGGCCTGCCGCACCGAGCCCGACCGGCCGCGCCACCAGGGCATCTCGATGATCCTCGTCCCGGCCGACGGCCCGGGCGTGACCTACACCCCGATCCACACCGTCGCCGGCGTCAGCACGTCGGCGACCTACTACTCCGACGTCCGCGTCCCGGCCTCGAACCTGGTCGGCGAGCGCGGCGGCGGCTGGCGGCTCATCACCAACCAGCTCAACCGCGAGCGGGTCGCGCTCACGTCGAGCGCGGCGACGGTGCACTCGCTCGATCTCGTCCGGGCCTGGGCGATCGGGACCCGGCGCCCCGACGGCTCGCGGGTCATCGACTCGGAGTGGGTGCAGCTGCTGCTCGGACGCGCACACGCCCGGATCGAGGCGCTCACCCTGATCCAGTGGAAGCTCGCCGCCGAGATCGACACCATGTCGCCCGCCGACGCCTCCGCGACCAAGGTCTACGGGTCCGAGCTCAACACCGAGATCTACCGGACGCTCATGGAGGTCGTCGGCCCGGCCGCGTCGGTGACCGGAGACTCCGCCGGCGCGGTGCTCGCCGGGCGGCTCGAGCGGTACGCCCGCTCGTCGCTCGTGATGACGTTCGGTGGAGGCACCAACGAGATCCAGCGCGACATCATCGGCATGGTCGGTCTCGGCCAGACCACGTCACGGCGATAAGGCGATCACCCATGGACTTCACATTCACCCCCGAGCAGGACGAGGCCGCCGCTCTCGCCGCCAAGATCCTCGCCGGCGAGGTCACCCTCGAGCGCCAGCGTGCGGCCGAGGCGAGCGGGGCGCGCTTCGACGCCGAGCTCTGGGCGACCCTGGGCGAGGCCTTCGACTGGACCGACCTCGACCTGATCACCGTCGCGCGCGTGCTCGTCGAGGCGGGCCGGGTGATCGCACCGGTCCCGCTCGCCACCCATGCGGCCTGCGTCGCGCTGCTCGGCTCGCTCAGCCTGGAGGCCACCGCGGGGCTGTATGCGGCCGCCGTCGCCGAGGACCTGGAGCACCTGCCCGTCTCCCCCACGGTGACCGCGGACGCCGATGGCCTGCTCACCGGGACGAAGACGCTCGTACGGGCGGGCACGGTGGCCGACACCCTGCTGGTGACCGCGACCGGGCCGGACGGGGTCGGCGTCCACCTGATCAGGACTGCCGACGCGCCCGATCTTGTCCGCGCCGCGCAGCACACCAGCGACGGCGACACGACGGCGCAGATCCTCCTCCACCGCACACCCTCCACCCGGATCGGCGACGCCGTCGCGGCCGCACGGCTGGGCGACCTCCTGACCGCGCTCGCCTGCGCCGAGCAGCTCGGCATCGTCGAGGGCGCGCTCGCCGAGACGGCCGACTACGCCCGCACCCGCGAGCAGTTCGACCGGCCCATCGGGTCCTTCCAGGCCGTCTCGCAGCGCCTGGCCGACGGCTACATCGACGTGCTCTGCCTGCGCCTGACGACCTGGCAGGCGATCTGGCGGCTCTCCGAAGACCTGCCCGCCGAGGTCGAGGTGGCCACCGCGAAGCTCTGGGCCGCCGACGCCGGCCACCGGCTCGCGCACACCGCCGTCCACGTCCACGGTGGCGTCGGCATCGACCTCGACGGCACGACGCATCGCTACTTCACCGCGGCCAAGCGCTTCGAGATGGCGTACGGCGGCGCGACCGAGCAGGCGCTGCGGATCGGCCGCGCGTTCGCCCGATGACTCCGGGAACCGTCCGCGACCTCCTGCTCGCCCGAGCCGGCGACGACCGGCCCGGCCTGCTCGTCGAGGACGCCGCCTGGTCGTGGCGCGAAATCGTCACGGAGTCGGCGGCCCGCACCGCTGCGCTGACGTCGATGCTGACGCCGGATCGGCCGCCGCACGTCGGGGTGCTGCTCGACAACGTCCCCGAGCTCGCCTTCCTGCTGGGCGGCGCGGCTCTGGGCGGGCAGGTGGTCGTGGGCCTCAACACGACCCGTCGCGGGCCGGCCCTCGCCGGCGACATCGCCCGGACCGACTGCCAGCTCGTCCTCACCGATGCCGCGCACCGGGACCTCCTACCCGAGGACGTCGGCGTGCCGGTCATCGACGCCGACTCGCCGGAGTGGGAGGCGACCCTCGCCGGCTACCAGGGCACCCCGGCACCGGCACGCGAGGCCACGCCCGGCGACCTGGTGATGCTGATCTTCACCTCCGGGACCTCCGGTGAGCCGAAGGCCGTACGGGTGACGGACGCCAAGATCACCATCCCCGGGCTGATGCTCGCCGACCGCTTCGGGCTCGGACCGCAGGACGTCGTGTACGTCGCGATGCCGATGTTCCACTCCAACGCGATCATGGCGGGATGGGCGGTCGGCCTGGCCGCTGGCGCGACGCTCGCCCTCGCGCCACGGTTCTCGGCCAGTGGCTTCCTGCCCGACGTGCGGCGGTTCGGGGCGACCTACGCCAACTATGTCGGCAAGCCGCTCTCGTACGTCCTGGCCACGCCCGAGCGGCCCGACGACGCCGACAACCCGCTGCGGATCGTCTTCGGCAACGAGGCCAACGAGGGCGACATCGCCGACTTCGCGCGGCGCTTCGGGTGCCTGGTCGTCGACTCCTACTCCTCGACCGAGAACGCCGTGGTCGTGCAGCGCCGTCCTGACATGCCGCCCGGGAGCCTGGGCTGGCCGCTCGACGGCGTGAGGGTGCTCGACCCGGAGACGGGGCGGGAGACGCCGGCTGCCCGCTTCGACGCCGATGGGCGCCTCCTCAACGCCGCCACGGCGATCGGCGAGCTGGCGAACACCGCCGGCGCCGGCGCGTTCGCGGGCTACTACAACGACCCTGCGGCCGAGGCCGAGCGGATGCGCGGCGGCATCTACTGGTCGGGCGACCTGGCCTACCGTGACGCGGCGGGGTGGATCTACTTCGCCGGGCGCAGCGGTGAGTGGTTGCGCGTCGACGGGGAGAACATGGCGACCGCACCCATCGAGCGCATCCTGCTGCGCCACCCGGCGGTCTCCGAGGCCGCGGTCTACGCGCTGCCCGACCACGTCGGCGACAAGGTCGCCACCGCCCTGGTGCTGCGCGCTCCCCTGTCGGCCGAGGAGCTGTGGGGGTTCCTCGCCGCCCAGCCCGACCTGTCGGTCAAGGCCTGGCCGAGCGTCGTACGCGTTCTCGAGACCCTGCCGCGCACGGCGACCAACAAGGTGCTCAAGCGCAGCCTGCGCGACCTCGACGCCGGCCTCGGGACGACCTGGACCCGCTAGCGCAGCGCCTCGAGGCGCTTGACGGCCTCGTCGTACTCGCTGAGCAGGCTCGCGATCACCTCGGCGACCGGCCGCACCTCGTTCATCCGGCCGACGATCTGGCCGACCGGCATCGAGACGACGTCGGGGTCGCCGGCGGCGTTGATCCGGTTGTGGGCGTCTGCGACCAGCAGGTTCTGCAGGGGCATCGGGAGCGGCGCCGGGGCGTCCTCGGCCTCCCACGCGTCGGTCCACCTCGACTTGAGCAGCCGGGCCGGCTTGCCGGTGTAGATCCTCACCCGGCGGGTGTCGGCGGACGTGGCACGGGTGAAGGCCTCGACCCAGCCGGCGTGGCTGTTGAGGCTCTGGTACTCCTCGGTGCCGAGCCAGATCGAGCCGGTCCACACGCCCTGGCAGCCCAGCGCGAGCGAGGCCGCGATCTGGCGGCCGGAGCCGATGCCGCCGGCGCCGAGCACCGGCACGTCCGGGCCGACCGCGTCGACGATGTCGGGCTGGAGCACCATCGAGGCGATCTCGCCGGTGTGGCCACCCGCCTCATACCCCTGCGCGACGATGATGTCGACGCCGTTGGCGACGTGCGACAGGGCGTGCTTGGCGGCCCCGGCGAGTGCCGCGACGGCGATGCCGTGCTCATGGGCCTTCTCGATGACGTCGACCGGCGGCGAGCCGAGCGCGTTGGCGATCAGCACCGGACGGTGCTGCAACGCGATGTCGAGGTGGGAGCGCGCCACCGAGTGCAGCCAGCCGAGCACGCCCTCGCGGCCCTCGCCCTCCGGTAGCGGCGGCACACCCAGGGCGAGCAGCGTCTTGTCGACGAACTCCTTGTGTCCCTCGGGGATGTAGGACGCCAGATCGACGGCGGTGCCCTCGGTCGGCACCTTCATCGGCATCACGATGTCGACGCCGTACGGCTTGCCGTCGGTGTTCTCATCGAGCCACGAGAGCGTCGTGTCGAGCTCCTCGGGGTCGTTGAAGCGGACGCAGCCCAGCACCCCGAGGCCGCCGGCGCGCGAGACCGCGGCCGCCACGTGCTCGGACGGGGTGAAGGCGAAGATCGGGTACTCGATGCCGAAGCGCTCGCACAGGTCGGTCCTCATGCGTTGGCCCCTTCCTTGGTCACAGTCATGGAGTCGAGCGCGATCTGCTTCGCGGCCGGGTACTGCGCCTTGCCTGCGGCGTTGCGCGGCACCTCGTCGACGATCGAGAGCAGTCGCGGCAGCTTGTAGCCGGAGAGGTGGGCGCGGAGGAAGTCCTGCAGTCCGGCGAGGTCGACCGTGTCGCCCTCGCGCACCTGCACGACGGCGGCGACGGCCTGGCCCCACTTCTCGTCGGGCACGCCGACGACCAGCGCGTCGTAGACGCTGGGGTGGGCCTTGATCGCGGCCTCCACCTCCTCGGGGTAGACCTTCTCGCCGCCGGTGTTGATGCTGCTCGAGCCGCGGCCCAGTAGCGTGATCCGGTTGCCCTCCTCGATCCGGGCGTAGTCGCCGGGCACCGAGTAGCGGGCGCCGTCGATCTCGATGAAGGTGGCCGCGGACTTGGCCGGGTCCTTGTAGTAGCCGAGCGGGACATGCCCCCCGCGAGCCGTACGCCCGATCCTGCCGATGTCGGTGGCCGGGTCCAGCAGGGTGCCGTCGTCGGCGATGATCACCGTGTGCGGGCCCAGGCCGATGACCGGGCCGTCGTTGGAGATGGCGCTGGCGTCCTGCAGGCCGGTGCCCTGGAAGCCGGTCTCGGTCGAGCCGACCGAGTCGGTGAAGACGGCGTTGGGGAAGCGCGCCATCCAGCGCTCCTTGACCGTCTTGGAGAAGATCGCGGCGCTCGAGGCGATCGCGAACAGGGTCTGGCCGGAGAACGGGTGGTCGGTGTCGAGGGAGGCCTCGTACGCCTCGATCAGCGGGCGTGCCATCGCGTCGCCGGTCATGAACACCATGTGGACGCCCTGCTTGTCGATGATCTCCCAGGTCCGCACGGGGTCGAAGCGCGGCTCGAGGATCGTGACGGTGCCGGCGAAGAGGTGCATCAGGAGGCTGGCCTGGGCGCCGCCGTGCATCAGCGGGCTGAGCGGGAGCGTGACCAGGCTCGGCTGCTTGGCCTTCTCCGACTGGTCGTACTCGGTGAGGTACTCGCCGCTCATGAAGTCGATGCCGCCGCCGAGCACCCGCCAGAAGTCCTCATGGCGCCACATCACGCCCTTGGGGAACCCGGTGGTGCCGCCGGTGTAGATGATGTGGATGTCGTCGGCGCTGCGAGCGTCGAAGTCGCGAGCCTCGCTCTGGCCCTCAAGGGCATCGTCGAGGAGCACGCCGTCGTACCCCTTGATCAGCCGGACCCGGTCATCGGTCTCCTCGTCGAGGACGTTCGGCACGGCGACGACGACGCGCAGCTGCGGCGTCTTCGGGAGCAGCTCGGCGACCAGCGGCGCGTACACCCGGTCGTGGACGAGGCCGACGAGGTCGGCGTTGTCGAAGAGGTACTCCAGCTCGCCGGCGACGTAGCGGTAGTTCACGTTGATCGCGACCGCGCGCACTTTGAAGATCGCCATCAGGCCGATCACGTGCTCGGCGGAGTTCTTGGCGTACAGGCCGATGTGCTGGCCTGGCTCGATGCCCTGGGCCAGGAAGTAGTGCGCGAGCCGGTTGGACTCGCGCTCCAGCTCGGCATAGGTGACGACGCGGTCGCCCACCTGCACGGCGGGCTTGTCCGGCGCTGCGTCGACGGCGTGCTCGAAGAGATCGGCGATGTTCAGGGCCACGACGGCGAGACTAGAACACGTTTCAGTTTTTCGCTACCGTCACGCCTATGACTGACTGCCTCGTCGAGCAGGACGGCCACAAGCTGGTCGTCACGATGAACCGCCCCGAGCGCCGCAACGCGCTCTCCGGGGAGATGTTGCGGATCATGGAGTCCGCCTGGGACCGGGTGAATGACGACCCCGAGATCCGGGTGGCGATCCTGACCGGTGCGGGCGGCTACTTCTGCGCCGGCATGGACCTGAAGGCCGCCGACGAGAAGCCGCCCTCGGAGTCGCTGGAGTCCGGCGCGTTCGACGCGAGCGTGATCAAGGGACTGCTCAAGGGCTTCCGGCTCACCAAGCCGCTCATCGCCGCGGTCGAGGGCCCGGCGATCGCCGGTGGCACCGAGATCCTGCAGGGCACCGACATCCGGGTGGCCGGCGGGTCCGCGAAGTTCGGCGTCGCCGAGGCGCGCTGGTCGCTCTACCCCCTGGGCGGATCGGCCGTCCGGCTCCCCCGCCAGATCCCCTACACGGTCGCCGCCGAGCTCCTGCTGACCGGTCGCACGCTCGGCGCCGCCGAGGCCAAGGAGATCGGCCTGATCGGCCACGTCGTGCCCGACGGGGGCGCGCTCGCGAAGGCGCACGAGCTGGCCGACATGATCGCCGCCAACGGCCCGCTCGCGGTCCAGGCGATCCTGCGCACGATGCGTGACTCGGAGGGCCGGCACGAGGACGAGTGCTGGAAGGACGATGCCCGCGTGGGCGGCGCCGTCTTCATGTCCCAGGACGCCAAGGAGGGGCCGAAGGCCTTCCTGGAGAGGCGGACGCCGGTCTTCCACGGCCGTTGACCTCCACCGTCAGCGGTGTCGCGGCCTGACCGTGATGGTGCGGGAGGTCGCGGGGCGGTGGACGCCGTCGCCGGCGAAGACCACGCGGTACGTCGTACGGCGCTGAGGCCTCGCGCGGTAGACGACCGCGCCGCTCGCGTTGGTGAAGGTGCTGCGGACCGTCGCGAAGCGTGCGTGCCCGCGGCGGGCCCGCACGCGCACCGGGACGTGGGCGATCGCCGAGCCGGTGCCTCGGTCGAAGAGGCGGTAGCGCAGCGTGACCGGCCGGCGGCCCGAGCGGGTGAAGGATGTGCCAGTGGAGAGCTGCGTCAGCGGTGCGGCCACGGTGCCCGAGGAGGTGAGCCCGGCCAGACCGGCCGGCGTGCCGATGCCGGACGGGCCGTCCCAACCGGGCCCGGCGTCGCACAGCACGTTGGCGCACGAGCCGTTCGAGCCACTGGTGATGTCGACGAAGGAGGCGGGGTCGGCGGCGGCGTTGTCGTAGATCGCCTGCGGGTCGACGTGATTGCCGGCCAGCGCGTACAACGAGGCGATGATCGGCGTGGCGAGCGACGTGCCGGCACCACTCCACCAGCGTCCGCCCTGGTAGAACATCATCCCCGTCTGGTCGTCGCCGAGCGCCGAGATGTCGCTGACCGGCCGCCCGCTGGCACAGACCCTCCCACCGAGCAGCTCCTGGAGCGCGCCGGTGACGCCGCCCAGCAGGCTGTTCGCACAACCCGATCCGCTGCCCGGCCACGCGCTCTGCCTCCAGGTGCCGGAGACGAGCTTGGCGGTGGTGCCGCCGACGGCGATCACGTTGCTCGCCGAGGCGGGGAAGGTCGGCACGCCGTACCCGTGATCGCCCGTCGCCGCGACATAGGTGACGCCCGGGGTGTTGTAGTCGGCGAGGTTGATCCGGTTGTCGTCGAGGCTACGGGTGGAGCCGTAGGAGAGGGAGAGGTACGTCGCGCCGAGTCGCGCCGCCGTGCGGGCCGCGGCGCCGAGATCGCTCGCGTGCGCACTGTCCGCATCGACCAGAAGGATGCGGCAGGTCGGGCAGATCGCGGAGACCGCCTGGACGTCGAGCGCGGTCTCGCTGACCCAGTTGCTGTCGGTGCCCGGGAGCCGGGTGCTGCCGTCCTGGCCGACCTCACGGAAGCACCCGTTGCCCCTGGTGCAGGCCGGGAGGCCGAAGTAGTCGCGGTAGTAGGCCAGCTGCGCCGGCGTGCTCGGGTCGTGGCCGGAGACCACGATGCCGATCGTCGCGCGCGAGGTGGCGACGGGCGAGATGCGGTAGAGGCTGGCCAGGTCCGCGGGGGTGTAACTGCCGGACTTGCTCGTCCCAGTGTGCGACGCGGCCCTCGCCGCGCCGTAGGGAAGCAGGTGGACCAGGCTCATGCAGGCGGCGACGCCGGGCGGAGGATCGCTCACGCACGGCACTGCCCGGACGGGTTGCCGGACGGGGCCGTCCGGCCCCGACGTGACTGCCGAGCCGACGGAGAGGATCAGCAGACCCGCCAGCAAGCCCGAGAGGAGACTGCGCACGTCGGGTCCAACGACCGCGGCGTGCAAGCGCTACGCCAAGCGCTCAGCGGCGCACCCGGAGCACGGCGGTCCGGCCCGACGTCCAGATCCCGCCACCGTAGATCGCACGGTAGGCGGTGCGACGCGAGGTGCGGATCCTGACCCGCGCCGTCCCCGCGGTGCCGGTCCGCACGTGGCGGACGGTGTGCCAGCGCGCACCGGCGCGCCGCTGCAGCGAGACCGGGAGGCCGGAGGCGGCCGCACCCCACGGCGCCCGTGCCACGATCCTCATCCCTCCCCGCGCCCGGGTCAGGCGCACCGCGGGCGCGAAGGTGGCCACCCGGACCGACGGCGAGATGCTGGCGGCATGCGACAGGTCGCCGCCGTAGAGCACCTCGTACGACGTCGGGCCGTGCGGGCTCACGGCGTAGCGCAACGAGCCGTCCTTCCCGGTGCGGGCGGTGCCGATCGCCACGAGCCCCCGCCCCGTGTCGGCCTCCACCTGCACGAGCGCCCCGCTCACCGGGGCTCCGGTGGTCGCGTCGGCCAGTCGGTAGACGAGGGTGGTGGGGTACGTCCCGCTGTGACTCAGAGCCGAGGCGGTCGTGGCGCGGGTCAGCGGCGTCGCGGAGGCACCACCGGGTCGCAGTCCGGCGAGTCCGGCCGGCGTCCCGATGCCGGTCGGCCCGTCCCAGCCGCTGCCGGCGACACAGAGCGCGGTGCTGCAGGTCCCGCTGCGTCCCGAGGTGATGTCGACGAACGCGGTCGGCACGGCCGTCGCGTTCTGGTAGATCGCCAGCGGGTCCGTGTGGTTGCCGGCCAGCGCGTAGAGGGCGGTCAGGATCGGCGCCGCGAGTGAGGTCCCGCCGCCGCTGTACCACCCGCCGCCGACGTAGAAGAGGATCCCGGTGTCGGCATCGGCGAGCGCGGAGAGGTCGGTGACCGCGCGGCCGTCGGGGCACGAGGAGCCGCTCAGCAGGGACTGCACGAGCCCGGTGATGCTGCCCAGCAGGCCCACCGACGAGCACCCGGAGTTGGTGCCCGCCCACGCGCTCTGCTGCCAGTGGCCGGAGACCAGCTGGGCGCTGGTGCCACCGGCCGCGACCACGTTGCCCGCCGAGGAGGGGAACATCGTGCCGCCCGCGTACCCGCTGTCGCCCGCCGCCGCGACGTAGGTGACACCGGCGGCGTTGTAGTACTTCACGTTGAGGGTGGCGTTCTGCGTGCCGTCGGGAGCGCCGAAGGACATCGAGACGTACGACGCGCCCAGCCGTACGGCCGTCTGGACGGCGCCGCCGAGGTCCGTCGAACGCGCCGAGCGCGCGTCCACCAGCAGGATGTGACACGTCGGGCAGATCGCGGAGACGGCCTGCACGTCCAACGCGATCTCGGTGACCCAGCCGCTGTCGGTGGGTGGCAGCGTGCTGCTGCCGTCCTGGGCGACCTCCCGGAAGCAGCCGCTTGCCCTGCTGCACGGCGGCAACCCGAAGTAGCTGCGGTAGTAGGACATCTGCGCCGCGGTGTTCGGGTCGCTGCCGACATCGACGATGGCGACGGTGGCATCCGTGGTGAGTCCGGCCGGGATGCGGTACAGGCTGGCGAGGTCCGCCGGCGAGTAGTACCCGGACTTCGTGACGGCCTGCGGGAACGCCTGCGTGGGCAGCGGCGCCTCGGCCGTGCCGGCCGACCCGATCGCGTCGGCACGCGCCGCCGACGCGGCCGATGCGTCTGCGACCTCGCCGTCCACGCGACTCAGGCAGGTCGCCGCGCCGGGCACCGGGCGGCTGGGGCACGCCGACACCGGGACGGGCTCCAGCTCCGGCTCGGGTGGCGGCGTCCACTGTGCCGCCGGGTTGATCGGTGCCGGGGCCGGGGCCGGAGGACTCACGTCACCGTGCGCGCCGGGGGCCACGCAGGTGAGGGTGAGCAGCAGCGGCACCACGGTGAGAACGAGCCGGCGGCAGGGACCCATGCACCCCTTTACCCGGCCCGCCGGAGGCTACGCATGCGTGGCGCGCAGCACCTTCTTGTCGGGCTTGCCCAGAGCGGTCATCGGGATGGCGTCCGCGGCGATGATCCGCTTGGGGACGTGGACCGACCCCTTCTTGACCCTCACCACGTCCTGGATCTCAGCGACCACGGCATCGGTGAGCTCGGCACCGGGGCGTACGACCACGACGGCGGTGACCGTCTCGCCCCACTTGTCGTCCGGGGTGCCGATCACGGCCACCTGGGCGACGGCGGGATGGGTGGCCACCGCGTCCTCCACCTCGCGCGGGAAGACGTTGAAGCCCCCGGTGACGATCATGTCCTTGGTCCGGTCGACGATGTGCCAGAAGCCGTCCTCGTCCTCCCGGGCGACGTCGCCGGTGTGCATCCAGCCGTCCCTGAACGTCTCAGCCGTCGCCTCAGGAAGGTTGAAGTAGCCGCCGGCGAGCAGCGGGCCGGCGACGCAGATCTCCCCCGGCTCACCGGGCGCGACCGGCTCGCCGTCGCCGTCGAGGAGGGCCGTACGGAGGTAGGCGCTGGGCCGCCCGCAGGAGGTGAGGCGCCCTGGGATCGGCGTGCCGTCGGCGGCGACGTGATCACCCTTGGCCAGGTAGCTGATCACCATCGGCGCCTCGGACTGGCCGTAGTACTGGGCGAAGATCGGTCCGAAGCGCTCGATCGCCTCCGCCAGCCGGACCGGGTTGATCGCCGAGGCGCCGTAGTAGACCGTCTCCAGGGAGCTCAGATCGCGGGTGCGCGAGTCGGGATGGTCCATCAGCGCGTAGAGCATCGTCGGCACGACCATCAGCGAGTCGATCCGCAGCTCCTCGATCATCCGCAGCACCTCCGCCGGGTCGAAGCGCGGCGCGACGAAGAGGGTGCCGCCCTGGAGCACGACCGGCACGAAGAACGCGGCGCCGGCGTGCGACAGCGGCGTGCACATCAGGAAGCGTGGCTGCGCGGGCCACTCCCACTCCGACATCTGGATCTGCGCCATGGTGGCGAACGACTGCGCCATCCCGATGACGCCCTTCGGCTTGCCGGTGGTGCCGCCGGTGTAGGTGATCGACGTGATGTGGTCCGGCGCGAGCGTACGGGCCTCGAGGCGGGTCGGCTCGAAGCCGGCGGCGACCTCGGTGAGGTCGATGCCCGTCCCGTCCAGCACGGCCGGTACGGGCCCGATCGTCAGGACCCGCTCCAGGCCCGGGCAGAGCTTGAGCAGCGCGGCGGCGCGGTCGCCGAAGGAGGGGTCGACGATGAGGACGGAGATGCCGGCGTCGTTGATGACGTACGCCTGGTCCTCCGCCGAGCCGAGCGGGTGCAGGGAGGTGCGGCGGTAGCCCTGCGTCTGGCCGGCGCCCAGGATGAAGAGCACCTCGGGACGGTTGGGCGCGAGGAGCGCGGCGCCCACCTCGAGCCCGGCGCCGAGGGAGTCGAAGGCCTGGACGTACTGGCTGATCCGGGCGGCGACCTCGGCGCCGGTCAGCGTCGTCTCACCGAGGTGGATGACCGGGCGGTCGCGATGGCGGCGCAGTGCCGCGACCATGACGTGACCGTTGTGGGTTCCGTAGCGCAGGGAGTCCATGCGCCCGAGAGTAGCCGGAAACTAGAACGTGTTCTAGGGGCAGGGTCGGCTAACGCGCCTCGAAGGGATTCGCAGCGGCGTCACCCGTCGCCTGACGCTCGGCGAGCCTCTCCCGCGCCCAGCGCGGCAGGATGAAGACGGCCTCCGCCTCGACGCTGGCCCGCCAGCTCCCGTCGTCCTGCTCGACCAGGATCCGGCCCTCGGCGTACGTCTTGATCCCCTCGACGCGGGCCACCTCGGCCTCCGCGCGCAGGCGGCCCAGCGGGGTCGGGTAGCGGTAGCGCAGCGAGAGCGTGCCGGTCATGCCGGGATGGCCGGAGGAGGCCGCGGCCTCGCCGAGCATCTGGTCGAGGATCAGCGCCGAGACGCCGCCGTGGACGAAGCTCGGCGGCCCCTCGTACGCGGAGCTCAGCCTGAACTCCGCCGACACCCGGCCGTTGTCACGATGGACGCGCACCGGCGGCGCGATCGGGTTGCGCTGGCCGATGACGGCGTTGCCCCAGTGGTGCCTGCCCGAGGAGTAGCTGAAGGCGGTGCCGTACGAGGTGGGTAGCTGCTCCTTGCGCAGGCGCGCGGTGAGCGCCTCGATCTGGGCGCGGATCGCGTCCTGCTCGTCGAGGTCGATCTCGCTGCGCACGGTCGCGTCGATCAGATCGCGGACCGCGTCGGCGAGGCCGCCCGCGACCTCCGTCTCCCGCTCGCCCGCGGGGTCGTCGCGACGTTCGCCGGGGGTGAAGTCAGCCATGCACCCGGACTTTACTGTCGGGTCCGCGGACGTCCGCGAGGTGGCAGTGCGTGCCCGTGTAGATCGTCGACATGCACAGGTTGCAGTGGGTGCATCGCGACGTGGTCCCCCGATCCTTCGCGATCCGGGTGAGCAGGTCGGGCTCGCGCAGCAGCGCGCGGCCCATCGCGACGTACTCGAAGCCCTCGCTCATCGCCTGCTCCATCGCCGCGAGGTCGGTGATGCCGCCGAGCAGGATGAGCGGCAGGTCGAGCGCCTCGCGGAACCTCCGGGCATGCTCGAGGAGGTAGAGCGGGGTCCAGGGGTACTCCTTGAAGAACGCGTGGCCGCTGGCGCGGATGCCGACCCGGAGGATCGGCGGCATCGGCATGCGCGAGGCCATCTCCTTGACCGGGGCGTCGCCGCGGAACAGGTACATCGGGTTCATCAGCGACGAGCCGGCGGTGAGCTCGAGGGCGTGCAGGTTGCCGTCCGACTGGAGCATCTGCGCGAACTCGACCGACTCCGGCAGGTCGAGGCCGCCGCGGTAGCCGTCGCGCATGTTCATCTTCGCCGTGACCGCCATGTGGCCGCCGGCCTTCTCGACGGCATGGCGCACCGCGGCGACCGTCCGTCGCGGGAAGTCCGCGCGGTGGGCGAGGCTGCCGCCGAACTGGTCCTTGCGCCGGTTGAGCTTGGGACTGAGGAAGGCGCTGGCGAGGTAGTTGTGGCCGAGGTGGATCTCGATCGCGTCGAAGCCGGCCTCGACGGCCATCGTCGCGGCGCGGGCGTGGTCGGCGATGATCCGGTCGAGGTCGGCCGAGGTCGGGACCTGGTGGAAGCGCAGGGAGAGCGGGCTGAAGCTCCGGCTCGGCGCGATGGAGCGGATCTTGTTGGAGGCGCCGTTGGCGACCGGGCCGGCATGGCCGATCTGAGCACTGACCTTGGCGCGGGTGGCGTGGATCGCGTCGGTCAACCGGCGCAGGCCGGGCACGGCCTCGGGCCGCCAGTGGATCTGCTCGGCGTGCGTACGCCCCTCGGGCGACGTGGCGAGATAGGCGACGGTCGTCATGCCGACGCCGCCCTCGGCGACGGCGAGGTGGTAGTCGATCAGCTCGTCGGTGACCAGGCCCTGCGGGCTGCAGCCCTCGAAGGTCGACGCCTTGATCACCCGGTTGCGCAGGCTGATGGGGCCGAGGGTCGCGGGGGCGAGCGGGTCCGGAGCGGCAAGGGCTTCCACGGACGGATTGAACCACGGAATGAGAACGTGTTCTAGTGTGCTCGCCATGGGCGTGTACGCAGTGACCGGGTCGTACTCCGGCATGGGCAAGGAAGTGGTGGCTCGACTGGTCGAGGCCGGACACCGCGTGATCACGGTCGACAGGGGCGAGGCGGACGTCGTCGCGGACCTCGGGACCGCCGACGGCCGACGGACCGCGGCGACCGCGGTGCTGCAGATGTGCGCAGGTCGACTCGACGGGGCGGTGCTTGCGGCCGGGATCGGCCCGTCGCCCGGGCACGACCGGGCGCGTCTGATCACGCAGGTCAACTACTTCGGGGTGGTCGAGCTGCTCGAGGACTGGCGCCCGGCGCTGGCGGCCTCCGGGTCCTCGAAGGTGGTGGTCTTCGCGAGCAACTCGACGACGACGGTGCCGATGGTGCCGCGACGCGCGATCCGCGCGCTGCTCCAGGGCGACGCGGAGGCGGCGGCGCTGCCGTTCCGCCGGCTCGGCCGGATCGGCCCGGCGCTGGCGTACGCGGCCTCGAAGATCGCCCTGGCGCGCTGGGTCCGCCGGGCGGCGGTCACGCCCGCGTGGGCCGGAGCCGGCATCCGGCTCAACGCGATCGCGCCAGGCGCGGTGCTCACGCCGCTGCTCGAGCGACAGCTCGCGACGCCCGCCGAGGCGCGGCAGATCAGATCGTTCCCGGTCCCGATCGGCGGCTACGGCGACCCCGCCCACTTCGCGCAATGGGTCCTGATGATGCTCTCCCCCGCCGCGGACTTCCTCTGCGGCTCGATCATCTTCGTCGACGGTGGCAGCGACGCCTGGTTCCGTCCTGACGCCTGGCCGGCCCCGGTCCGCCGCCGCGACACGATCGGCTATCTCCGGCGGATGCGGGCGTTCACGAAGCAGCGCTGAGCGGCGGGGCCGCCCGGGCCTGTGGATAGCGCCCGACGCCGGCTCGCGATCCGCGCGATCGTGGAGTCATGGACTCGGCCACCTCTCTCGACGACCTGTTCCCCGACCGCGGCGACTTCCGCCTGCCGCTGGAGACGTCGATCGGGCACCGCGCAACCAACGAGGCCATCGATCTGCTCCGTACCGGCGGAGTGGAGCGGCTGAGCCTCAACACCCTGGGCAAGGCGGCGCTCTACTCGCCGAGCCGCTTCCATGCGCGCGTCGGAGGCCGGGCGGGAATGATCGTCATGCTGGTCGGCCACTTCGCCGATCGCTGGTCGTGGCGTGTCTGCCAGCCGCCCTCCTTGACGGAGTTCGCGTGGCTGCCGGAGTCGCCGCGGGCGATCGACGGGGTCCGCGCCTGGCACGCCGTGCTCGAGCTCGCCCACGGCGAAGCTCGCGCCGGACGCCCCAAGGCGGCCGCGATTGTCGCCGAGACCGATCGCGAGGAGTGGGAGTTCCTCCACGTCGTGGGCTCGCGCCACTGCGGCCGGCCGTTAGGCGACGAGGAGACGCTGCTGATCCAGATGACTCTGCACGGTCTGCGTAGTGCGATGGCCGCGCCGAGCAACCCCATGACTTTCGGCCGCGCGCACGCCACGCTGAGCCACGTGCTCGTCACGCTCGGCGGACCACCGCTGGGCGACTCGTGGTCCGAACAGAATGAATAGTCGTGCTGTTCGGACAGCGACTCTCAGTTCTCCCGCAGCTCGCCGACGAACATGACCCGCCCGGCAGGCAGCGTGTCGGCGTGCGCGGCGGCCGCGGCCTGCTCCGGGGTGTCCCGCGTCGTCAGGAACGCCGCCTCGTCCTCGTAGTCGAGCTCGGCGACCAGGTACGGCGCCGTGCCCGGACCGACCACCGTCGGCTTGGAGAAGGTCATCGCCTTCAGGCCCGGGATCGCGGCCACCAGCCCCACGTGCTTGCCGAAGTACTCCGCGTCGAACGCGGCCGGGTCGGTCGGGGTCTCGTACTGGACGGTGAGTCGGTACATGCCGCGAGGCTACTTGACGGTCCGGCGGGCGCCGAGGCGTCGGCGCACCGACGACATCAGCCGACCTCCGTGCAGGACGGTCCGCGCGAGCCACAGCCAGAACGCAGCGACGTGCGCACGTAACCCTTGCGGGCGACGCCCCACAGGACGACGACCCAGAAGCCGACGTTCACGACTTCCGGGAACTCGATGACGTCGCCGCCGTGCGCGATGTTGCTGCCGTACGAGACGAACGAGACGATGCCGAGCGCGACCACGAGCAGCTCACGCGCCACGACGAACCTGCCGTGAGCAGCGATGCTGCGCCTGTCCTGCGAGCCCCTGGCCCAGATCATCACCTCGGTCACCGCATACGCGAGGAGGACGACGAGCAGGCCGCCGAGCAGCCCGGGACGAGCGCCGAAACCCATCCACGGCCACAGGACCAGGAACGCCGGACCGAGGACGTACCCGATGAGGCGCAGCCCCCGCGCAGGCAGCTCATCGATCGCCTGTTCGCCCACCGTGCACTCCCTTCGAGACAGAACCCACCTCAGACCTCGGCAGCCGAGCGCCGCGCCTGAGGCGAGCTGGCTCACGCCAGCAGTGCGGCGACCTTCCGGACCTCGTCCGGCGACTGCAACGACAACAGCAGCGTCGTCACGCCCGTCGCCTCCCACGCCGCGACCTTCTCCTCGACCTCATCGGCCGTGCCGACGATGTGCATGTCGTCGACGAGCTCGTCGGGGACCAGCGCAGCGGCGTCGTCCTTCCGGCCGGCGAGGTAGAGCTCCTGGACCTCGGCGGCGAGCTCCTCGTACCCCATCCGGACGAAGACGGCGTTGTGGAAGTTCTGGTCCTTGGCGCCCATGCCGCCCATGTAGAGGGCGACGAAGTGCTTGAGGAAGTCCAGGACGCCCTGCTTCTCCTCGGCGGACTCGACGATCTGCAGGTGGCAGGTCGCGGCGATCTCGAAGTCGGCACGAGTGCGCCGGGCACCGGGGCGCGCGAAGCCCTCGTCGAGCCAGGGCTGGTACATCGCCGCGGACTTCGGGGTGTAGAAGATCGGCACCCAGCCGTCGGCGATCTCGGCGGTCTGGGCGACGTTCTTGGGGCCTTCGGCCCCGAGCCAGATCGGGATGTCGGCGCGCAGCGGGTGCACGATCGGCTTGAGCGGCTTGCCGAGCCCGACGGAGCCCTCGCCGGTGAACGGCAGCGGGTAGTGCGGCCCGTCGTTCGTCACCGGCGCCTCGCGCGCCAGGACCTTGCGGATGATGTCGACGACCTCGCGCGTCCGGGCCAGCGGCTTGCCGAACGGCTCGCCGTACCAGCCCTCGACCACCTGCGGGCCGCTCACGCCCATGCCGAGCACGACCCGGCCGTTCGAGAGGTGGTCGAGGGTCAGGGCGTGCATCGCGATCGAGGTCGGCGTGCGCCCGGACATCTGCACGATGGAGGTGCCGAGTCGTACGCGCGAGGTCTCGCGGCCCCACCAGGCCAGCGGCGTGAACGCGTCGCTCCCCCAGGCCTCGGCGGTGAAGATCGCATCGAAGCCGGACTCCTCCGCGGCGGCCACCAGCTCGCCCACCCCGGTCGGCGGTTGCGCGCCCCAGTAACCCAGCTGCAGACCCAGCTTCATGCACTTCTCCTCATCGATCGACCATTGCGAGCAAGACTAGAACGTGTTTCACTTTTGCGCATGACGCCCCCCTCCACGGCGGTGCTGCACCAACCGCTGACCCTAGAGTTCGACTACACCCGCTCGCTAGGCCCGGTCCTGTCGCAGTACATGTCCGGGCTCGCCGCCAAGCAGGTCCTCGGAGCAGTGCTGAGCGACGGCCGCGTGGCCGTCCCGCCTCCCGAGTACGACCCGGTGACCCACGAGCAGATCAGCCGGATGCGCCCCGTCTCCGACGAGGGTGTCGTGGTCACGTGGTCCTGGGTCGCCGAGCCCCTGCCGGACCAGCCGCTCGACCACCCCTTCGCCTTCGCGCTCGTGCTGCTCGACGGCGCCGACGTCCCGCTGCTGCACGCCGTCGACGCCGGCTCGCCGGACGCCATCCGTACGGGCATGCGGGTCCGCGCCCGCTGGGCCGACGAGCGCGTCGGGTCGGTGCGCGACCTGGCCTCTTTCGAGCCGGCCGCCGATACGGCACCCGGCCCGGTCCCGACGGGCGAGACCTCCGGCGCCGAGGGCATCACGATGACGAGCACGCCTGTGCGCCTCGCGTACGACTACGCCGCATCCCCCGAGGAGTCCGCCTTCGGGCGCGGCCTGAAGGAGGGCCGGATCCTGGCGCAGGCCTGCCCGGTCTGCCACAAGGTCTACGTCCCGCCGCGCGGCGCCTGCCCGGTGGACGGCGTGCCGACCAAGGACCCGATCGAGCTGCCGGACACCGGCATCGTGACCACCTTCTGCATCGTCAACGTGCCGTTCCTCGGCCAGCGGATCACGCCGCCGTACGTCTCGGCGTACGTGCTTCTCGACGGCTCCGACATCGCGTTCCTCCATCTCATCCTCGGCGTCGACGCGAGCGAGGTGCGGATGGGGATGCGGGTCAAGGCCGTCTGGAGGCCCGAGGGCGAGCGCAGCTACTCGATGGAGACGATCAGCCACTTCGAGCCGACCGGCGAGCCGGACGCCGAGTACGAGACCTACCGGAGGCACCTCTGATGACGGCATCCGCTCATCGAGACGTCGCGGTGGTGGGCTTCGCCCAGCGCCAGATGCGCGAGTTCGACGGCTCGCCCAACTGCATCGAGCTGCTCGTGCCGCTGCTCCAGGAGCTGTGGGAGCAGACCGGCTGGACCAAGGAGGACATCGGCTTCTGGTGCTCCGGCTCCTCGGACTACCTCGCGGGCCGCTCCTTCTCCTTCGTGACGGCGATCGACGCGCTCGGCGCGGTGCCGCCGATCAGCGAGTCCCACGTCGAGATGGACGGCGCGTGGGCGCTGTACGAGGCCTGGATCAAGATCCAGACCGGCGAGGCCGACACCGCGCTGGTCTACGGCTTCGGCAAGTCCTCGGCCTCGACCCTGCGGCGCACGCTGGCGCTGCAGCTCGACCCGTACACGCTCACGCCGCTGTGGCCCGACACCGTCTCGATCGCGGGCCTGCAGGCACGCCTCGGCATCGACCAGGGGCTCTGGAGCGAGAAGGAGATGGCCGAGGTCGCCGCCCGCTCGCGGACGAGCGCCGCGAGCAACGAGTACGCGATCCGTCGCGGCGAGACCACGGCCGACGACGTCCTCGCCCAGGAGCTCTTCGCCGACCCGCTGCGGCGCTGGGACTGCGCCCCGGTGACCGACGGCGCGGCCGCTATCGTGATCGCCGCGACCGACGCGCTGCCGAGCGCCGACAAGGTGAGCCGGCCCGCGGTCATCAGCGGGATCGCGCACAGCGTCGACAGCCCGAGTCTCGGCCTGCGCGACCTGACCCGCGCCCCCAGCGCCGAGCGCGCGGGGGCAGCCGCCGGCGGCGCGAGCGGCGTCGCCGATGTCACGGTCGCCGAGCTGCATGCGCCGTTCAGCCACCAGGAGCTGATCCTGCGCAGAGAGCTCGGACTCGGCGGCCCCGAGGATGGCGTACAGATCAATCCGTCCGGAGGCGCGCTGGGCGGCAACCCGATGTTCAGCGCCGGCCTGATCCGGATCGGCGAGGCCGCTCGCCGGATCTGGTCCGGCGAGGCCGACAAGGTGCTGGCGCACGCCACCAGCGGCGCCGCGCTCCAGCAGAACCTCGTCTGCGTGATGGAAGCAAGCAAGGACAAGACACTGTGACGAAGACTCCAGCCGCCGTGATCGGCGTGGGCCAGACCCACTACCGCGCCAAGCGCGAGGACGTCTCCATGCCCGGCCTGCTGCGTGAGGCGATCGACCGCGCGCTCGCCGACGCCCAGCTCACCTTCGCCGACATCGATGCCGTCGTGGTCGGCAAGGCACCGGACCTGTTCGAGGGCGTGATGATGCCCGAGCTCTTCCTGGCCGATGCGATCGGCGCCACCGGGAAGCCGATGATCCGGGTCCACACCGCCGGCTCGGTCGGCGGCTCGACCGCGATCGTCGCCGCCTCGCTGGTCCAATCGGGCGTGCACGACCGGGTCCTGACCGTGGCGTTCGAGAAGCAGTCGGAGTCCAACGCGATGTGGGCGCTGTCGATCCCGGTGCCGTTCACGATGCCGGTGCACGCCGGCGCGGGCGGCTTCTTCGCCCCGCACGTGCGCTCGTACATCCGGCGCTCGGGCGCACCCACGGAGATCGGCGCGATGGTGGCGGCCAAGGACCGCAACAACGCGCTCAAGAACCCGTACGCGCACCTGCGCAACCCGGACACCACGGTCGAGTCCGTGCTGGCCTCTCAGATGCTGTGGGATCCGGTGCGCTACGACGAGACCTGCCCGTCCTCCGACGGCGCGTGCGCGATGGTGATCGCGTCGGAGGGCGCGGTGTCGGCGTCCGACGTCAAGAACCCGGCCTGGATCCACGGGCAGGTGATGCGCTCGGAGCCACTCGCGTACGCCGAGCGCGACCAGGCCAACCCCTGGGCCGGTCGCGACGCGGCGGCCCATCTGTGGAAGTCGACCGGCATCAGCGACCCGCGCCGCGAGATCGACTGCGCGGAGATCTACGTGCCGTTCTCCTGGTTCGAGCCGATGTGGATGGAGAACCTCGGCTTCGCCGGCGAGGGCGAGGGCTGGAAGCTCACCGCGCAGGGCGTCACCGCGCTCACCGGCGACCTGCCGGTCAACATGTCGGGGGGCGTGCTCTCCTCCAACCCGATCGGCGCCAGCGGCATGATCCGCTTCGCCGAGGCCGCCCTGCAGGTGATGGGCGAGGCCGGGGAGCACCAGGTCGACGGCGCCCGTCGCGCCCTCGGACACGCGTACGGCGGCGGCTCGCAGTTCTTCGCGATGTGGGTGGTGGGCTCCGAGCCGCTCTGACCGACGCCCCCTGTGCCTCGGTGCGGGTGACGGGCAGGATGGAGCCATGAGCTCCGACCCCCTCGTCATCATCGGCGGCGGCCTGGCCGCCGGCACCGCCATCACCTCGCTGCGCGAACGGGGCTACGACGGCCCGCTGGTCGTCTTCACCGCCGAGCCCCATCTCCCGTACGAGCGCCCGCCGCTGTCCAAGGGCTACCTCCTGGGCAAGGAGCCGATCGAGAAGGCGCTGGTCCACGACGCGGCCTGGTACGCGGAGAACGACGTCGAGGTCCGCACCGGTGTGCGCGTGGAGTCGATCGACATCGACGCGCACACGGTGACGGCCGCTGGCGAGACGCTCGCCTATCGCAGCCTTCTGCTCGCGACCGGCGCGCAGGCTCGGCACCTGCCCCTGGCCGACGAGGCGGGCGTGCCGGTGACGTACCTGCGCACGATGGAGAGCTCGACCGCGCTCAAGGCCGAGCTGCGCCCCGGGCGCCGGATCGGGCTGATCGGCGGGGGCTGGATCGGGCTCGAGGTCGCCGCGGCCGCGCGCGAGGCGGGCGCGGAGGTGACGGTGCTCGAGATGGCCGCCCAGCCGCTCCTCGCCGTGCTCGGCGAGGAGGTCGCCACGATCTTCGCCGATCTGCACCGGGCCCACGGCGTCGACCTTCGTACGGGGGTGAAGGTCGCCTCCATCGAGCGCACCGAGGCGGGCGGCGCCCGGATCGGACTCGAGGGCGGCGACTCGGTGGAGGTCGACCACCTGGTCGTCGGCGTGGGCGCCGCGCCGGCGACCGAGCTCGCCGAGGCGGCCGGCATCGTGGTCGGCAACGGCATCCGCACCGACGCGCACCTTCGCACCTCCGCGCCCGACGTCTTCGCCGCCGGCGACGTGGCGAACGCCGACCATCCCGTGCTGGGGCGGGCGGTCCGCACCGAGCACTGGGACACCGCGATCAAGCACGGGCGGGTCGCCGCGGCCAACCTGCTCGGCGGCGAGGAGGTGGCCGACGCGCTGCCGTACTTCTTCACCGATCAGTACGACCTCGGCATGGAGTACGTCGGAAACTCCGGCCCCGACGGCTTCGACCGGGTCGAGATCCTCGGCGACGTCGCAGGGCTGAACTTCAAGGTCTGGTGGCTGCGGCACGACGAGGCGAGCGGCCAGGACCGCGTCGTCGCCGGGATGCACGTCAACGACTGGGACGCGATCGACGAGATCCGGGCGACGGTCGGCACACTCCGCTGACGAAGAGGAGCGGCCGCCGGCCTCGTGAGGGGGACTTCCGAGTCCGGCGGCCGGTCCTGAGGCCGATCAGCTGTAGGTGACCGGCAGCTCCTTGATGCCGTTGATCCAGGCGTGGCGCAGACGGCGGGGCTCGCCGTTGGGCCGGATGTCGGGCAGGCGATCGGCGATCTTGTCGAAGATGATCTCGATCTCGAGGCGGGCCAGGTTGGCGCCGATGCAGTAGTGCGCGCCGTGGCCGCCGAAGGCGAGGTGCGGGTTGACCTCGCGGGTGATGTCGAACTTCTCGGGACTCTCGAAGACGTCCTCGTCGTGGTTGCCGCTGGCGTAGAACAGGCCGACGCGGTCGCCCTTCTTCACGTCGATGCCGCAGATCTCGACGTCGTTGATGGCGGTGCGCTGGAAGACCGTGACCGGCGTGGCCCAGCGGATCACCTCGTCGACCATCGTCGAGGGCCGCTCGCGCTTCCACAGCTCCCACTGGTCGGGGTTGTCGAAGAACGCCTTCATGCCGTGCGTGATGGCGTTGCGGGTGGTCTCGTTGCCGGCCACCGCGAGCAGGATGACGAAGAAGCCGAACTCGTCGTCGTTCAGCGCGCCGTGACCGTCGACGTCCGCGTTGACGAGCTTGGAGATGATGTCGTCCTTCGGGTCCGCCTTGCGCTCGGCGGCCAGGCCCATCGCGTACCCGAGGATCTCGGCCGCCGCCATCGCAGGATCGGCGTCGTACTCCGGGTCGTCGTACGCGAGCATCTGGTTGGACCAGTCGAAGAGCTTGCGCCGATCCTCCTGCGGTACGCCGAGGAGCTCGGCGATCGCCTGGAGCGGCAGCTCGGCGGCCACATCGAAGACGAAGTCACCCTCGCCCTTGGCGATGACCTCGTCGATGATCTGATCGGCCCGCTCGACGAGGGTGTCGTGCAGCGCGTTGATCGAGCGCGGCGTGAAGCCACGGCTGATGATCTGGCGCAGCTTGGTGTGCTCCGGCGGGTCGTGGTGGATCAGCATGGCGCGCTGCAGCTCGACCTGTTCGCGGGTCATGTCGGCGGCGAACCGGATGATCACGCCGTTCTCCGCGGTGGAGAAGTCCTTGTTGTTCTTGGAGATGGCGGCGATGTCAGCGTGCTTGCTGATCGCCCAGAAGCCGGTGTCGAGGAATCCGGCTCGGGCCTCGGGCAGCTGCTCGACCCACCACACGGGGGCCGTCCTGCGGAGCTCGAGGAACTCCTGCAGCGGCACGCGCTGCTCGCCGATCGCCGGATCAGTAGGGTCGAAGCCGGCTGGCAGGCCAACGGGAAGTGCTGTCACCTGGGTGCTCCTCACGCACGAATTGAAACACGTTCTACTTCATCGTGGCACGCGATGTGGAACCGCGACAACCCCTTCGACGCGTATCCCTTGCCGAAAACGGGAACACGTTCTAGTTTTGCCCGCATGGGCTACCCGGTGATCGTCGACGCTGTCCGCACCCCTATCGGCAAGCGCCGCGGTGGGCTGGCCGGGGTGCACCCCGCCGTCCTGCTCGGCGCGACGATGGTCGAGGTGATCAAGCGCGCCGGCCTCGACCCCGACCTGGTCGACCAGGTCGTCGGCGGCTGCGTCACCCAGGCGGGAGAGCAGTCCAACAACATGGTGCGTCGCGCCTGGATGCACGCCGGCCTGCCCAACCACACCGGCTCGACGGTGATCGATGCCCAGTGCGCCTCGGGTCAGCAGGCCGCGCACCTGATCGACGCCCTCATCGCGGGCGGCGCGATCAGGGCCGGCATCGCATGCGGGGTCGAGTCGATGTCCCGACTCCCCCTGGGCGCGAACGTGCCGGCCGGCGCCGGCGACCCGCGGCCCGGCGACTGGTCCATCGACCTGCCCAACCAGTTCCAGGGCGCGGACCGGATCGTCGCCCACCGCGGCTTCTCCCGCGAGGAGGTCGATGCGTTCGGGCTCTGGTCGCAGCAGAAGGCGCGCGCCGCCCAGGACGCCGGCCACTTCGAGCGCGAGATCCTCTCCCTCGAGGCCCCGGCCCTCGACGACGAGGGCAAGCCCACCGGCGAGATCCGTACGATCTCGCGCGACGAGGGCATCCGCGACACCTCGCTGGAGAAGCTCGCGGGCCTCAGGCCCGTGCTTCCCGACGGCACCCACACGGCCGGCACGTCCTCGCAGATCTCCGACGGCGCCGCGGCGATGCTGGTCATGGACTCCGACCTGGCCGCCTCCCTCGGACTCACCCCGCGGGCGAAGATCGTGACGAGCTGCCTGGTCGGCGCCGACCCGTACTTCCACCTCGACGGGCCGGTGGACGCGACCGCCAAGCTGCTCGCCGACTCCGGCATGAGCATCGGCGACCTCGACATCTGCGAGGTCAACGAGGCCTTCGCCGGGGTGGTGATGTCGTGGGCGAGGGTGCACGACGTCCCGCAGGACAAGGTCAACGTGAACGGCGGCGCGATCGCGCTCGGCCACCCGGTCGGCGCCACCGGCGTCCGGCTCATCACCAGCGCCCTCCACGAGCTGGAGCGGCGCGACGCCAGCACGGCCCTGATCGCCATGTGCGCCGGCGGCGCGCAGGCCTCGGGCACCATCATCGAGCGGATCTGAGGAACCCCCATGGGAGAGCGCACGAACAAGCCCACCACCCGGTTCGCCAGGCCCGGGACGATCACCGAGGCCGAGTACGTCGTCGTCGGCGCGGGCAGCGCCGGCTGCGCGGTGGCCGGCAAGCTGGCCGCCGCCGGCAGGAGCGTCGTGCTCATCGAGGGCGGCAAGAAGGACGTGCGCAACCTGCTCGTCACCATGCCGGGGATGATCGGCCCGATGCACGCCGAGCCGAAGCTCAAGAAGCTCGTCGACTGGGGCTTCCACACGGTGCCGCAGGCCAACGCGCTCAACCGTGAGCTGCCGCAGCCGCGCGGCAAGGTCGTCGGCGGATCCAGCTCGATCAACGGTCTGCTGTGGGTGCGCGGCAACCGTGCCAACTACGACTCGTGGGCCCAGGAGATGGGCGCCGCGGGCGAGGCCTGGAACGCGGACTCGGTCAACGAGCAGTACAAGCGGATCGAGGACTTCGAGGACGGCGCGTCCGACTTCCGGGGTGCCGGCGGCCCGATCAAGGTCACCCGGCACACCCAGCCGACCGAGGCGTCCACGATGTTCAAGGAGGCGGCCGCCCAGACGCTCGACATGAAGGTGCTGGCCGACTACAACGCCGGCGAGCAGGAGGGCTTCTCGACCTTCCAGCAGAGCGCGTCTCGCGGCAAGCGCTACTCCGCGGCGCGGGGCTACCTGCACGACCGGGACCTGCCGACCCTGTCGGTGCTGACCGAGGTGAGCGCGAGCCGGGTCCTGCTCGAGGGCACCCGCGCGGTCGGCGTCGAGGTCATCGACGGCAAGGGCGAGCGGCACGTCGTACGGGCCACCGGCGAGGTCGTCCTCTCGGCGGGCGTCTTCGGCTCCGCCCAGCTCCTCCAGCTCTCCGGGATCGGATCCGCCGAGGAGCTCGCCAGGCACGGCATCGCGACCGTGGCCGACCTGCCGGTCGGCGACAACCTGCACGACCACATGTTCGTGCCGACCACCTTCGAGATGCCCTCGGCGCTGCACCACGGCACGGCCGGCTACTTCGCGCGCGGCTTCCTCAAGGAGGTGACGCGCGGCGGCTCGTTCCTGGAGAACACCGTCTTCGAGACGGTCGGGTTCGTCCGTACGTCGCAGGCGACCACCGTCCCCGATCTGCAGCTGCACGTGCTGCCGTGGGCGTACCCCTCGCCGAACCAGGACGCCCCGATCCGGCACGAGGTCGACAAGCGATCGGCCCTGACGATCATGTCCTCGCTGATCTACCCGCGCTCGCGCGGCACGCTGCGGCTGCGATCGGCCGATCCGCTCGCCGAGCCGCTCATCGACTTCAACTACCTCGCCGAGCCGCACGACCGGCAGGTGCTGCTGGAGGGCGTCGGGATGATCCGCGACATCATGGCCCACCCCCTGCTGAAGGGGCACGTGAAGTCCGAGATCCACCCGGGCGCCGCGATCGACATGGAGGCGATGAAGGCCGAGATCCCCAACCGGGCGACCTCGATCTACCACGGTGTCGGGACGTGCCGGATGGGCGTGGACGAGCGGGCGGTGGTCGACCCGCAGCTACGGGTGCGCGGCATCGACGGGCTCCGCGTCGCGGACGCCTCGATCATGCCGTCGATCATCGGCGGCAACACGAACGCCCCGTCGGTCATGATCGGCGACAAGGCCGCCGACCTCATCCTGGGCGGCGCGGCGTGACCCGCCCGGCGAGCATCACCGACGACCTGCTGCGCCGGCTGGTCTCGCGGGTGCCGTCCACCTCGGGCGGTACGTGGAAGCTGACCGAGGTCTACACCGGCGAGGTGCTCATCGAGCTGCCGCAGTCGACCCCTGCCGACGTGGAGGCCGCCTCGGCCGCCGCGCGCGAGGCGCAGAAGGCGTGGGCGGCCACCCCGCTCAAGGAGCGGTTGGCCGTCTTCGCGCGCGCCCACGAGCTGATCATCGCCAACCAGCACACCATCGCCGACCTCATCCAGGCCGAGTCGGGCAAGGCCCGCCGGATGGCCTTCGAGGAGGCCTGCGACCCCGTGATGGTGATGTCGCACTACCTCAAGCGCGCCCCGAAGGTGCTGGCGCGCAAGCGCCACGCCGGCCCGGTGCCGGTGCTGTCGCACTCGTCCGAGGTGCACATCCCGCGCGGCGTCGTCGGGATCATCGCGCCGTGGAACTTCCCGTTCGCGACCGGGCTCTCCGACGCCGTACCTGCCCTCATGGCGGGCAACGCCGTGCTGCTCAAGCCGGACAACAAGACAGCGCTGTCCCCCTTGTACGGGATCTCGCTGCTCGAGCAGGCCGGACTGCCCGAGGGGCTCTTCCAGGTGGTGTGCGGCGAGGGCCCGGAGGTCGGGCCGACGCTCATCGACAACGTCGACTACGTGATGTTCACCGGCTCGACCGGCACGGGCCGCTTCATCGGCGAGCGCGCCGGCGCGAACCTCATCGACTGCTGCCTCGAGCTCGGCGGCAAGAACCCGATGATCGTCCTGGACGACCTCGATGACGCAGCCCTCGACGACCTGATGCCGAGCATGCTGTTCGCGGTCTTCGCCAACACCGGCCAGGTCTGCATGCACATCGAGCGGATCTATGTCCCGGAGGGGATGTATCCGACCTTCCGCGACCGCTTCGTGGCTGCCGCCTCGGCGCTGAGGCTGGGCGCGGCGTACGACTTCGGCCCGGAGATCGGCGGGCTCATCTCCCCCGATCACCTCGCTCGCGTGCAGTCGCACGTCGAGGACGCGGTCGCGCGCGGAGCTCAGGTCCTGTGCGGGGGCCGCGCGCGACCCGACCTCGGTCCGACGTTCTTCGAGCCGACCGTGCTCGAGGGCGTCACCAAGGAGATGCTGCACGGCACCGTCGAGACCTTCGGTCCGGTGGTCGCGCTGCACTCGTACCGGACGCTCGACGAGGCGGTGGCTCTCGCCAACGACACCGACTACGGCCTCAACGCCTCGGTCTGGGGCACGGACATCAAGCGTGCGCTGGCCGTCGCGGACCGGATCGAGTCCGGCAACGTGAACATCAACGACGGCCTGGCGACGGCGTACGCGTCCAAGGGCACTCCGTCGGGCGGCCTGAAGACCTCCGGCGTCGGCGCCCGCCACGGCGACCAGGGCCTGCTCAAGTACACCGACGTGAAGAACATCGCGGTGCTCAAGAAGCAGGTGATGGGACCGACGGCGAAGCAGACGTACGACGACTACGCCAAGCAGATGCAGATGTCGCTGAGGTGGATGCGGAAGCTGCGCCTGCGCTGACCCGGCCCTCCCACACCGCCGACCCGGCCCTCCCACACGGCCGACCCGGCCCTCGCACACCGCCGACCCGGCCCTCCCACACGGCCGACCCGGCCCTCCCACACCGCCGACCCGGCCCTCGCACACCGTCGACTCGGCCCTGCGGCGCGGCTGAGGCGGCCTGCCGGCACCGATGCGTAGCCTCGGCGCGTGTCCCGGATCAGTGTCGCCGCCGCGTATGACGGACGAGCCGAGGAGTACATCGATCTCCTCGGCTCGCTCGACCAGATGGCCGACACCGACCGGGCGACCATCCTGGCGTGGCGTGACAGCGTCGAAGGGCGGATCGTCGACGTTGGGTGTGGACCCGGACACTGGACCGACCTGCTGTGCGACGGTGGCCGGCGCGACGTCGTCGGCCTCGATGCGTCACGGAGCTTCATCGCTGCTGCGCAGCGTCGCTTCCAGCAACCCGCCTTCGCCCGCGGCGATCTCGCGGCGCTGCCGTTCGCGGCGGGCAGTGTCGGTGGAGTGCTCGCCTGGTTCTCGATCATTCACACGCCGCCGGACGACGTCAGCGGCCAGTTGCGCGAGCTCGCACGCGTGCTCGCGCCCGGCGGGGCTCTGCTGCTGGGCTTCTTCGACGGCGAGCCTCGCACGCGGTTCGATCACGCCGTCACGGCGGCGTACTACTGGTCGGCCGACGCGCTCGCCGACCTGCTCGCGCCGCTCGGCCTCGACGTCGAGCAGTCGGCGTCACGACAGGATCCGGGCGCCCGGCGGTACGGCAACCTCGTTGCGAGACACCGCGCCGTCTGAGGGCCGAGTCGGCGGTGCGCGAGGGCCGAGTCAGCGGTGCGCGAGGGCCGAGTCGGCGGTGCGCGAGGGCCGAGTCAGCGGTGCGCGAGGGCCGAGTCAGCCGTGCCCAAGGGCCGAGTCAGCTGCCGTAGACGGGCTCGGGGGTGGGAGCTTCGTCGAGGAGCTCGGCCAGGGCGGGACCGACCTCGGCCGCCTCCCACCGGCGGCCAAGGTCGTGGGATGGGCCGTGGGCCCAGCTGTTCTCGACGGTGATCCTCCCGCCGTCGATCTCGATGACCCGTCCGGTCACCGACCCGGCCTCCTCGGAGGCGAGCCAGGCGACGATCGGGGCGTTGTCCTCGGGCAGCGCCATCGCGCCCAGTGACTCGCTGTCGAAGCCACTTGCCGTCATCCGCGTACGGGCGACCGGGGCGATGGCGTTGACGGTGACGCCGTAGCGGCCCAGCTCGGCGGCCGCGACCAGGGTCAGGCCGGCGATGCCGGCCTTCGCCGCGGAGTAGGTGGCCTGGCCGATCGAGCCCTGCAGACCCGCGCCGCTCGAGGTGTTGATCACCCGCGCGACCGGCTGACGGCCGGCCTTGGACTCCGCACGCCAGTAGGCGCCGGCGTGCCGCAGCGGCGCGAAGTGGCCCTTGAGGTGAACCCGGATGACCGCGTCCCACTCGTCCTCGGCGGTGTTGACCAGCATCCGGTCACGGACGAAGCCGGCGTTGTTGACCAGGATGTCGAGGCGGCCGTACGTCTCGATCGCCTGGCGCACCATCGCCTCGGCCTGCTCGAAGTCGGCCACGTCGGCGCCGTTGACCACCGCCACGCCCCCGGCGGCGACGATCTCGGCGACCACGTCGTGCGCCGGCGACTCCCCCGTGCCCTCGCCCGTCAGCGAGACGCCGAAGTCGTTGACCACGACCTTCGCGCCCTGCCGGGCCAGCTCGAGCGCGTGCGCGCGGCCGATCCCCCGGCCGGCGCCGGTCACGATCGCGACGCGACCTTCGAGAAGTCGGGACACAGGTGCTCCTTCAGTCGATGTGCAGGAAGACCGGAGGCTCGCCGCCACCGTCACAGGCCAGGCGGGCACCGGAGACGTACGACGCGAGATCGCTGGCCAGGAAGGCCGCGACGCGGCCCACCTCGAGCGGATCGGCCATCCGGCCCAGCGGGATGGTGCGCTCGATGGCGACCACCCGCTCGTCCGAGCCGTAGTGGTCGTCGGTCTGCTCGGTGCGACACAGCCCGACGTCGATCGCGTTGACCCGCACCTTCGGGCCCCACTCCATCGCCAGGGAGCGGGTGAGCGAGTCGAGGCCCGCCTTGGCTGCGCCGTAGGCGGCGATCGTGGGGGCGGCCCGGTGCGCGGAGATCGAGGAGATGTTGACGATCGAGCCGCCGCTCGGCTGGTGCTGCATGACGGCGTTGGCCGCCTGGGCCACCAGGAGCGGCGAGAGCAGATTGAGGTCGACGATCTTCTCGTGGAGACGTGGCGAGGCCGTCGCGGCATCGGCGCTCGGGGCACCGCCGGCGTTGTTGACCAGGATGTCGAGCGAGCCGGCCTCGGCGACGATCCCGCTGACCAGCTCCGCGACCGCGTCGACATCGCGGACATCGCACACCCGATGCCGTACGCCGGCCGGGACCTCGGCCTCGCTGCGCGAGCACGTGAACACCGTCGCGCCGGCCTCGGTGAGCGCCGCGGCGATGCCGGCGCCGATGCCGCGGACGCCACCGGTGACGAGCGCGACGCGACCAGTGAGATCGATGGACAGCACCATCGCGGCCTCCTCGCAGCACAACGGAAACACGTACCAACCAAGCGATTGCTACGTTACCAAGCAAGCGTTAGGTTTTGTCCATGCCCATCACCTCGGAACTGCGCGACGACGGCATCCGCCTGATCACGCTGGACCAGCCGCCGGTCAACGCGTTGACCGTGGCGGGCTGGTTCGACCTGGCCGCCGCCCTCGACGCCGCCAGCACCGATCCCGCCACCAAGGTCGTGGTGCTGCGCGCGAGCGGGAAGGGCTTCAACGCGGGCGTCGACATCAAGGAGATGCAGACGACCAGCGGCTTCGAGGCCCTCGTCGGCGCCAACCGCGGCTGCTACGCGGCGTTCAAGGCGGTGTACGAGTGCGCCGTCCCGGTGATCGCCGCGGTCAACGGGTTCTGCGTCGGCGGCGGGGTCGGCCTGGTCGGCAACGCGGATGTAGTGGTGGCCAGCGACGACGCGTACTTCGGCGTGCCGGAGGTCGACCAGGGCGCGCTCGGCGCGGCCACCCACATGGCACGTCTGGTCCCCCAGCACCTGATGCGCACCCTCTACTTCACCGCCCGCACGATCGAGGCCAGCGAGCTCGTCACGCACGGCTCGGTGTACGCCGTCGTCCCGCGCGAGGAGCTCGACGCGACCGCGCTCGAGCTCGCCGCGGAGATCGCGGGCAAGGACAGCCGGGTCATCCGCGCGGCCAAGGCCGCCCTCAACGGGATCGACCCGGTCGACGTGAACAAGAGCTACCGGTACGAGCAGGGCTTCACCTTCGAGCTCAATCTCGCGGGCGTCTCCGACGAGCTGCGTGACGCGTTCGCGGGCACGAGCAAGGCCGGGGGCGCCCGATGAGCATGCGCCCGCGCGACAAGCGGATGAGCCTCGAGGACGTCGTCGGACGGCTCGAGAGCGGCATGACGATCGGCATCGGCGGCTGGGGCTCGCGGCGCAAGCCGATGGCACTCGTGCGCGCGATCCTCCGCTCCGACCTGACCGACCTCACCATCGTCAGCTGGGGCGGCCCCGACGTCGGCCTCCTCGCGCGCGCCGGGAAGATCCGCAAGCTCGTCTACGCCTTCGTCTCGCTCGACTCGATCCCGCTGGAGCCGCACTTCCAGGCCGCGCGGCAGAACGGCACGATCCCCGAGGTCGTCGAGCTCGACGAGGGCATGTTCCAGACCGGCCTGCGCGCCGCCGCCCAGCGGCTGCCGTTCCTGCCGACGCGTGCCGGCCTCGGCTCCGACGTACTCGCCAACAACCCCTGGCTCAGGACCATCGAGAGCCCGTACGAGGGGCCGGACGGAATGCCCGAGACGCTGGTCGCGATGCCGGCCCTCGAGCTCGATGCCGCCCTCCTCCACCTCAACCGCGCCGACATGCACGGCAACGCGACGTACCTCGGCCCCGACCCGTACTTCGACGACCTCTTCGCGATGGCCGCCGACAAGACGTACGTGAGCGTCGAGCAGGTTCTTGATACGGCCGGGCTGACGGCGGGCCCCTCGCCTGTGCCCGTGCAGCGGCTGCTGCTCAGCCGGATGCTGGTCGACGGCGTCGTCCAGGCACCCGCCGGAGCGCACTTCACGTCCTGCACGCCCGACTACGAGCGCGACGAGCGGTTCCAGCGCGCCTACGCGCAGGCGGCGAAGGACGACGCGGCGTGGGCGGCGTTCGAGGCGCGCTTCCTGGCCGGTGACGAGGCGGCGTACCAGGCGGCCGTGAAGGAGTTCGGAGATGAGTGACCTCACCCGGTCCGAGGTCGTCGCGGCGGCCATCGCCGACTGCTGGGCGCAGGACGGCGAGATCTTCGCCAGCCCTATGGGACTGCTGCCCACGTTGGGCGCCCGGCTGGCCAAGATGACGAGCAACCCCGACCTGGTGATCTCCGACGGGGAGTCGGTCTTCCTGGCCGCGCCTCCCCCGCTCGGCTCGAGCACCGGCGCCGTCGAGGGGTGGATCCCGTTCCGCAAGGTCTTCGACGTGGTCGCCAACGGACCCCGGCACGTGATGATGGGCGCGACCCAGATAGACCGGGAGGGCAACCAGAACATCTCGGCCATCGGCCCGTTCGCCCAGCCCCGGCGCCAGCTGCTGGGCTCGCGCGGCGCGCCGGGCAACACGGTCAACAACCGCACCTCGTACTGGGTGCCCCAGCACTCCACCCGCGTCTTCGTCGAACACGTCGACATCGTCTCCGGCGTCGGGCGGGCCCGCGCCGAGGCCGCCGGTACGGCCGCGACCCGTTTCCACGCCCTGCACCGGGTCGTCACCGACCTGGCGGTGCTCGACTTCCAGGGCGCGGGCGGCACTCTCCGGCTCATCAGCGTGCATCCGGGGGTCGACGTGGAGGACGTCCGGACGGCGACGGGCTTCGACCTGGAGACCGCCGACGAGGTCGGGACCACCCGCGAGCCCACCGACACCGAGCTGATGCTGATCCGCGAGGTCCTCGATCCTCGGCGGCTTCGCGAGAAGGAGGTCCCGTCATGATCGACCAGCAGCTGCGCACTCCCCTGACCGACCTCGCCGGCGTCCGTCATCCGGTGGTGCAGACCGGCATGGGCTGGGTCGCGGGCCCCTCCCTGGTCAGCGGCACCGCCAACGCGGGCGGTCTCGGCATCCTGGCCTCGGCGACCATGTCCCTGGACGAGCTGGAGAAGGCGATCGTGGAGGTCGCGGACCGTACGGACCAGCCCTTCGGGGTCAACCTGCGCGCCGACGCCGGGGACGCCGCGGACCGGTGCCGGCTGCTGATCGAGCACGGCGTGAAGGTCGCCTCCTTCGCGCTGGCACCGAAGCCCGAGCTGATCGCGATGCTCAAGGAGCACGGGATCGTCGTCATCCCCTCCATCGGCGCACCCAAGCACGCCGTCAAGGTCGCCTCCTGGGGCGCGGACGCGGTGATGATCCAGGGCGGTGAGGGCGGCGGCCACACCGGCTCCGTGCCGACCACCCTTCTCCTCCCCGCCGTGCTCGACGCGCTCGCCGACGCCGGCACCCCGATCCCGGTCATCGCCGCGGGTGGCTTCTTCGACGGCCGTGGGCTCGCCGCCGCCCTCTCGTACGGCGCCGCCGGCGTCGGGATGGGGACCCGGTTCCTGCTGACCCGCGACTCGCGGGTGCCGGATCCGGTCAAGCAGCGCTACCTCGCGGCCGGGCTCGACGGCACCGTCGTCACCGCCAAGGTCGACGGGATGCCGCACCGGATGCTGCGCACCCCGCTCGTCGAGGAGGTGGAGGAGTCGTCGGTGGTCAAGCGCGCCGTCCCGACCCTCAAGCGCACGCTCGAGTTCAAGCGCACCTCCAAGATGACGTGGCAGCAGCTGCTCGCCGACGGCAGGGCGATGAGGCACGCGCAGGGCCGCTCGCTGGCCCAGCTCGCGCTCGCGGCCAACACCCCGACGATGCTGCGCTCGGGTCTGGTCGAGGGCGACACGTCCGCAGGTGTGCTCGCCGCCGGCCAGGTCGTCGGCCTGCTCACCGATCTCCCGAGCTGCGAGGAGCTCATCGATCGGGTCGTCACCGAGGCTGTCTCGCGGCTGCGTCGCGGCGCGTCGTACGTCGTGGATGCGGGTCCATTGAGCTGAGTCGGCTATCGTTGCTGCATCAGCTCGTTACCGTTCTCGCCGCGAGTTGTCCGCACGTCGTAGCTCCGGCTCCGTGCGTGGCCGCCCGAAACCTTCGGATACCGGCTGACGGCGAGGCATTGCAGAGAGCGACATCAACCGCGTGTCTTCCTTTTCCACCCTTGGCCTGCCCTCCAACCTCGTCGAGGTTCTGACCGGTCTCGGGATCACCGAGCCGACCCCGATCCAGGCCGCCACCCTTCCCGACTCCCTCGCCGGACGCGACGTGCTCGGCCGTGGCCGCACCGGCTCCGGCAAGACGTACGGCTTCCTGCTGCCGCTGGTCGCCCGCCTGGCCGCCTCCGGCGCCAAGCCCCGCAAGGGCGCACCGCGTGCCCTGATCCTGGCTCCGACCCGCGAGCTGGTCACCCAGATCGAGGCCGCCGCCGCCCCGCTGGCCAAGGCCGCCGGCCTCACCACCCGCACCGTCTTCGGCGGCGTGGGCCAGGGCCCGCAGGTCGCCGCGCTGGCGAAGGGCGTCGACATCGTCATCGCCTGCCCGGGGCGCCTCGAGGACCTCATCGGCCAGAAGCACTGCTCGCTGGCCGACATCGAGGTCACCGTGCTCGACGAGGCCGACCACATGGCCGACCTCGGCTTCCTCCCGGGCGTGCGCCGCATCCTCGCGGCCACCCCGAAGGACAGCCAGCGTCTGCTCTTCTCCGCCACGCTCGACAAGGCGATCGACGCGCTGGTCAAGCAGTTCCTGAACAACCCGGTCACCCACCAGGCCGACTCCGCGCAGTCGCCGGTCGCGACCATGACCCACCACGTGCTCCACATCGAGCGCGACCACCGGGTCTCGATCCTCACCGACCTCGCGTCGGCCCCGGGTCGCACGGTCATCTTCACCCGCACCAAGCACGGTGCGAAGGCGCTCGCCCGCCAGCTCAACAAGAACGGCGTGCCCTCGGTCGACCTGCACGGCAACCTGTCGCAGAACGCCCGTACCCGGAACATGGACGCCTTCCACAGTGGCGAGGCGACCGCGCTGATCGCGACCGACATCGCCGCGCGTGGCATCCACGTCGACGACGTCGCGCTGGTCATCCACGCCGACCCGCCGGCCGAGCACAAGGCCTACCTGCACCGCTCGGGTCGTACCGCCCGCGCCGGCAACGAGGGCACCGTCGTCACCCTGATGACCAGCGACCAGGTCAAGGACGTCCGCGACCTGACCAAGGCCGCCGGCATCAAGCCGACCACCACCCGCGTCAACGACGTCTCGCACCCGATCCTGGTCTCCCTCGCCCCCGGCGAGCGCACCCGGCCGGGCGGCTTCGAGCCCGTCGTCACCCAGCCCGAGCGTCGCCCCGCCGGCGAGGGCACCGGTACGCGCAAGTCGCGCCCCGGCTCCCGTGCCCGCAAGCGTCAGGCTGGCGAGGGCTCCGCGCCCGCGCAGGGCGGTCGCGGCGGCAGCGCCCCGAAGCAGGGCGGCCAGAAGGCCAGCACCGGCAACGGCGGCCAGGCCCGTCGCAGCCAGGGCTCCTCGCAGGGCGGCCAGAAGTCGGGCGGCCAGTCCCGCTCCGGTGGCCAGGGCGGTCGCCGCGGCGCCGGCGCCGGCTCCAGCCAGGGCAGCAGCCACAGCGCGGCCAGCTTCTCCGGTCGTCGCTGACACCTCGCTCCATCACGACACGATCCGCATCCCCGTCCGGGGATGCGGATCGTTTGGTTTCAGCGGGCGGTCGCGCGCGACCCAACCATCAGGGTGACCCTTCGCGCAGCCCCGCGCGGAGGAGTCAGAGCCGCTCGATGATCGTCACGTTCGCCTGTCCCCCGCCCTCACACATCGTCTGCAGGCCGTAGCGTCCACCGGTGCGCTCGAGCTCGGCGAGCAGCGTGGTCATGAGGCGCGCGCCGGTGGCGCCGATGGGGTGGCCCAGGGCGATGCCGCCACCGTTGACGTTCACCCGCTCGTGCGGGGCGCCGGTCTCCTTCATCCAGGCCAGCACGACCGGCGCGAAGGCCTCGTTGCACTCGAAGAGGTCGATGTCCTCGATCGACATGCCGGCCTTCGCGAGCGCGTGCTGGGTCGCGGCGATCGGGCCGGTCAACATCCAGACCGGGTCGTCGCCGCGTACGGAGAGATGGTGGATCCGGGCCCGCGGCGTCAGCCCGTGCTGGGAGACCGCCCGCTCCGAGGCGATCAGCAGAGCCGCCGAACCGTCCGAGATCTGGGAGGCCACGCCGGCGGTGATCCGCCCGCCGGGAGACAGCGGCTGCAGGGCCGCCATCTTCTCCAGCGAGGTCTGGCGCGGGCACTCGTCGGTGTCGAAGACCGTGCCGTCCGCGAGGGTCACGGGCGCGATCTCGCCGGCGAAACGGCCCGTGGCGATGGCTGCGCGGGCCCGCTCGTGGGAGGTGAAGGAGAACCCCTCGAGCTCCTCGCGCGACAGGCTCCACCTGTCGGCGATCAGCTCGGCGCCGCGGAACTGGCTGACCTCCTGGTCGCCGTACCGCTTCTCCCACCCGACGGCACCGGTAAAGATCGTCTCGAAGCCGAACTGCTGCCCGACCACCATCGCCGAGGAGATCGGGATGGCGGACATGTTCTGCACGCCGCCGGCGACGACCAGGTCCTGGGTGCCGGACATGACGCCCTGCGCGGCGAAGTGCACCGCCTGCTGCGCGGATCCGCACTGCCGGTCGATGGTGACGCCGGGGACGTGCTCGGGCAGCCCGGCCGAGAGCCACGCCAGCCGGGCGATGTCGCCGGCCTGCGGGCCGATGGTGTCGCAGCAGCCGAGGATGACGTCGTCGACCGCGCCCGGGTCGACCCCGGTGCGGTCCATCAGCGCAGCGAGCGAGTGCGCGCCGAGGTCGAGCGAGTGCATCGCGGCGAGCGAGCCGCCACGCTTGCCGACCGGCGTACGGACGGCGTCGACGATGAAGGCTTCGGGCATGAGTTCTCCTTAGGAGGCGATCCCGTCGAGCAGGATGGTCAGGTACTGATCGGCGACCTGGTCATGGGTGAGGTCCCCGCCCGGGCGATACCAGCGCACGGCGACCCACACCGTGTCGCGGACGAAGCGGTAGGCCAGCTCGAGGTCGAGATCGGCCCGGAGGGCACCGGACGAGATGCCCTCGCGCAGCAGCGTCATCCACACCTCGCGCGACTGCTTGTTGCGGTCGGCGAGGTAGGAGAACCGCTCGAGACGGCCGAGCTGGTCGGCCTCGTTCTGGAAGATCGCGACCTCGGCGTGGTGCTGGTCGATGGCCGCGAAGGAGAGCCGTACGGCCGCCTCGATCTTGGCGCGCGCGGGCTGCTCACTGGCCAGGATCTCGTCGTACGCGGCGAACAGCTCGGACTGGAAGCTCTGCAGCAGCTCGTCGACCATCGACTCCTTGGAGTCGAAGTGGTGGTAGAGGCTGCCCGACAGGATGCCGGCCGCGTCCGCGATGTCGCGCACGGTGGTGTTGCGGAAGCCCTTCTCCGCGAAGAGGTCGCCGGCGATGCGAAGGAGCTCCGCCCTCCGATTGGTCGCCTCAGGCGTGCTGGCTGCTGACACTGATCACTTCTCCGGTCAGGTAGGACGAGTAGTCGGACGCGAGGAACACCATCACATTGGCCACCTCCCACGGCTCGGCGGCCCGGCCGAACGCCTCGCGGCTGGTGAGCTCCTCGAGCAGCTCGTCGGAGGTGACCTTGGCCAGGAACGGGTGCATCGCCAGGGACGGCGCCACCGCGTTGACGCGGATCCCGTACGCGGCGAAGTCCATCGCGGCACACCGGGTCAGCGCCATCACGCCGGCCTTCGCGGCGGCGTAGTGGGCCTGGCCCTCCTGGGCCCGCCACCCGATCACCGACGCGTTGTTGACGATGACGCCGCCCTTGCCGGACCGCTGCATCCGCTGGCCGGCGGCGCGCACGCAGCGGAAGGTGCCGGTGAGGCTGATGTCGATCACCTTCGACCACTGCTCGTCGGTCATCTCCAGCATGCTGGCGGTGCCGCCGAGGCCGGCGTTGTTGATCATCACGTCGACGCCGCCCCAGGCGTCGGCCGCGTCGAACAGGGCATCGACCTGGTCCTGTCGCGTCACGTCGGAGACGAGGGTCCGCACGCGGTCCTCGCCGAACTCCTTCGCCAGCGCCTCCTGGGCCTCGCCCAGCCGCCGCTCGTGGGTGTCGCCGACGACGACGCCGCGGGCGCCCTCCTCGAGCGCGCGCCGGACGACGGAGGCGCCGATCCCGGCACCCGCGCCCGCGGTGACGACGACGACCTTCTCGCTCAGCAGACCGTGGCCGCCCACATATGCGGGGGCGGCGTACAAGGGGACGGTGCTCATGCATTCACCTTCGGTTCGCGGGGAAGGCCGAGCACGCGCTCGGCGAGGATGGTGCGCTGGATCTCGTCGCTGCCGCCGTAGATCGTGTCGGCACGGGAGAAGAGGAAGAGCCGCTGCCAGCGGTCGAGGTCACCCTCAGCGGCCAGGCCCCCGGCGCCGAGGACCTGCATCGCGACCTCACCGAGGCGACGGTGCCAGTTGCCCCAGACCAGCTTCGCGATCGAGGGCGCCTGGCCGTCGGCGAGACCGCGCACGACGTTGGCGCGCATCACCTCGAGGTCGACGTACGCACGGGCGAGGCTGTCGGCGATCACCGGATCGTCGATGGCGCCGTTCGTACGGGCGAGGTCCAGCAGGTCGTCGAGCTCGCGGGCGAAGCCGACCTGTTGACCCAGGGTGGAGCCGCCGCGCTCGAAGCCGAGCAGCGCGGTCGCGACCCTCCAGCCCTCGCCCGGCTCCCCCACGACCAGGTCGGCCGCGGTGCGGGCGCCGCTGAAGAAGACCTCGTTGAACTCCGAGCCGCCGGTCAGCTGCTCGATCGGGCGGACCTCGATGCCGGGCTGGTCCATCGGGACGAGGAGGAAGCTCAGCCCCTGGTGGCGCGTCGTGCCGGGCGTGGTGCGGCAGAGCACGAAGATCCAGTCGGCCTCGTGCGCGAGCGACGTCCAGATCTTCTGGCCGTCGATCACCCACTCGCCGGCGCTCTCGTCCAGGCGTGCGCGGGTGGAGACCGAGGCGAGGTCCGAGCCGGCACCGGGCTCGGAGTAGCCCTGGCACCACATCTGCGTCACCGAGCGGATGCCGGGCAGGAAACGGGCGCGCTGCTCGTCGGTGCCCAGCGCGATCAGCGTCGGGCCGAGCAGCTCCTCCCCGAGGTGGTTGACCCGGGCGGGCGCGTCGGCGCGCGCGTACTCCTCGTGGAACACCACCTGCTCCTCGAGGGTGAGTCCACGCCCGCCGTACGCCTGCGGCCAGCCGACGCACGTCCAGCCGTGCTCGGCGAGGTGGCGGTTCCAGGCCAGCCGCTCCTCGTACCGCTCATGCTCGCGACCCGGGCCACCGGCGCCGCGCAGCGAGGCGAACCGGCCACTCAGGTGCTTTTCGAGCCAGGCGCGCACCTCGGCCCGCAGCGCGTCGGTGCCAGCGTGAGCCTGAGACATCGGGGACTGTTCCCTTCGGAGTTGGTTGCCGCTACCGTAGCCTACCAAGCACTTGCTTGGGAGGTCCGATTGATCGACACCACGCCCGCTGCCCTCCGAGAGGCGGCGGCAACACACGGCGCCACGGCGGCCTACGTCGAGGGTGACCGCGTGCTCTCCTTCGCCGACCTGCTCGCCGAGGTCGAGTCGACCGCCGCGGGCTATGCGGCGCACGGCGTCCACCCTGGTGATCGCGTCTGCCTGTGGGCGCCGAACAGCATCGACTGGGTCATCGCCGCGCTCGCGGTGCACCACGCGGGCGCGACGCTGGTGCCGATCAACAGCCGCTACACGGGCCACGAGGCCGCCGACATCGTGTCCCGCACGGGCGCGACCCTGGCGGTGGTGGCCGACGGCTTCCTCGGCCGCAGCCAGATCAAGGAGCTCACCGAGGCCGCCGACCTGCCGGACCTGCGCGAGATCATCGACATCCGGGCCCTGCCCGCCATCCAGCGCACCGACCCGACGGCGCTGATCAGTGCGCGCGCCCGGGCCGACGGCGTCGGACCCGGCACGGTCGCGGACATCCTCTTCACCTCCGGTACGACCGGCCGCCCCAAGGGCGTGCTGAGCGCGCACCGGCAGACCGTCGGCGTCGCCCGCGCCTGGGGCGAGCTCGGCGGCGTCGCCGCCACGGATCGCTATCTGGTGGTCAACCCGTTCTTCCACACCTTCGGCTACAAGGTCGGCATCATCACCGGCCTGCTCACCGGCGCGACGCTCTACCCGGTCGCGATGTTCGACCTCGACGAGACGATGACGCTGATCGAGCGCGAGCGGATCAGCGTGCTCCCGGGCGCTCCGACGATCTACCAGTCGCTGCTCACCGCCCCCGGCCGCGCGGATCGCGACCTGTCGTCGCTGCGCCTGGCCGTCACTGGCGCGGCCGTCGTACCGACCGTGCTGATCGAGCGGATGCGCGCCGCCGCCCCCGAGGGACTCGGCATCGACAGCGTCGTCACCGCCTTCGGGATGACCGAGGCGGTGGTCGCCACGATGTGCCGCGACGGCGACAGCGCGGAGACGGTCGCGACCACGTGTGGGCGGGCGATCCCGGGCATGGAGACGCGGATCGCGGAGAGCGGCGAGCTGCTGCTGCGCGGCGACTACGTGATGCTCGGCTACCTCGACGACCCGGAGGCCACCGCAGCCGCGATCGACAAGGACGGCTGGCTGCACACGGGCGACGTCGGCACCATCGACGAGACCGGCAACCTGCGCATCACCGACCGGCTCAAGGACATGTACATCTGCGGCGGCTTCAACGTCTACCCCGCCGAGATCGAGCAGACGCTGACCCGGCTCGACGGCGTGGTCGACGTGGCCGTGGTCGGCGTACCGGATGAGCGGATGGGCGAGGTGGGACGGGCGTACGTGGTGGGCACGACGTCCGAGGAGGCCGTGATCGCGTACGCCCGCGAGCGGCTGGCCAACTTCAAGGTGCCGCGGTCGGTGGTCCTCGTGGACGCCCTGCCGCGCAACCCGTCCGGCAAGGTGCTGAAGAACGAGCTGAGGAGCTGCTCATGAGCCAGACCGATGTCGCTGACGTCGGCGCGCAGGTCGTCACCGTCGAGGTGCGGGACCGGGTCGCGTGGGTGACGCTCAACCGCCCGGAGTACCGCAACGCGCAGAACTCCGCGATGACCTACGCCCTCGACGATGCGTTCACCCGCGCCGTCGACGACGACGAGGTCGCGGTGATCGTGCTGTCGGGCAACGGCGACCACTTCTGCGCGGGCCATGACATCGGCACGCCCGGGCGTGACGTCGACGTGGAGTTCGAGCGGCGCGCGGTGATGCACTGGACCCACGTCGGCCAGGAGGGCGGCGACCTGCGCTGGGCCCGCGAGTCGGAGGTCTACCTCGGCATGTGCCGGCGCTGGCGGGAGATCCCCAAGCCGATGATCGCGATGGTGCACGGCGCCTGCATCGCCGGCGGGCTGATGTTGGCCTGGTCGTGCGACTTCATCATCGCCTCCGAGGACGCGTTCTTCTCCGACCCGGTGGTGCGGATGGGCATCCCCGGCGTCGAGTACTTCGCCCACCCGTGGGTGACGAACCCGCGCGCCGCCAAGGAGCTGCTCTTCACCGGCGACCGGTTCTCAGCCCTACGGGCGCAGCAGCTCGGCATGGTCAACCAGGTCGTCGCGCGCGACGAGCTGCGTGCGACCGTCGCGGCGATGGCCGGCCGGATCGCACAGATGCCGCGCTTCGGGCTGGCGCTGACCAAGAAGGCGGTCAACCAGGCCGAGGACCTGCAGGGCATGCGGGCCGGCATGGACTCGGTCTTCGGGCTGCACCACTTCGCGCACGCGCACAACGCCGAGACGTCGACCGACTCGCTGGGCGGGCTGGACGCGAAGGCGATGGCCGCCAAGAACAAGGCCGCGGCGAACAAGGGACAGGCCTGATGGACCTCGACCTCTCCCCCGACGAGCTGGCCTTCCGCGACGAGGTGCGGGCATGGCTGACCGAGCACGTCCCGCCCGCGCGGCTGCCGTCGATGGACACCCTGGACGGCTTCGAGGCGCACCGCGCCTGGGAGGCGACCCTGGCCGAGGCACGGCTCTCGGTGGTGTCGTGGCCGCGCGAGTTCGGCGGGCGCGAGGCTTCGTTGGTCGAGTGGGTGCTCTTCGAGGAGGAGTACTACCGCGCCGGCGCCCCCGGGCGCGTCTCGCAGAACGGCATCTTCCTGCTCTCCCCGATCCTCTTCGAGCACGGCACGCCCGATCAGCAGCGGCGCCACCTGCCCTCGATGGCCACCGGCGAGAGGATCTGGGCGCAGTGCTGGTCCGAGCCCGGCGCCGGCTCCGACCTGGCGTCGCTGCGCTCGACCGCGAGCCGGGACGACGTACGGGGCGGCTGGCTGCTCAACGGGCAGAAGACCTGGTCCTCGCGGGCGACCTACGCCCACATGGGGTTCGGGCTGTTCCGCTCCGACCCGAGCGCCGAACGGCACCGCGGCCTCACCTACTTCCTCTTCCCGCTCGACGCCCCCGGAGTGACGGTGCGCCCGATCGCGCAGCTGGACGGCGAGCCGGGCTTCGCCGAGGTGTTCTTCGACGACGTGTTCGTCCCGGACGAGGACGTGCTCGGCGGCGTCGGCGACGGCTGGCGGGTCGCCATGTCGACCGCCGGGAACGAGCGCGGCCTCTCGCTGCGCTCACCCGGGCGGTTCTGCGCCGCCGCGGACCGGCTGGTGGACCTCTACGCGGATCGTGCCGCGCGGGTTGCGGGCGGGGACGGAGGGCGCGCATCGCGACCGACCACCGGGTTCGGCGACCGGGTCGCGGATGCGTGGATCCGTGCGCAGGCGTACCGGCTCTACACCTGGGGCACGGTCACCCGGCTCGCCGCCGGCGGCGACGTCGGCGCCGCGGGGTCGGTGAACAAGGTGTTCTGGTCCGAGCTCGACATCGATCTGCACGAGACCGCACTCGACCTGCTGGACGTGGAGTCGGAGCTGGCGTCGACCTGGACCGACGGACACCTCTTCTCCCTGGCCGGACCGATCTACGCGGGCACCAACGAGATCCAGCGCAACATCGTCGCCGAGCGGATCCTCCGCCTGCCCAAGGAGCAGAGCCCCCAGGAGGTGCGCGGATGAGGTTCGAGCTCTCCGAGGACCAGCGCGACTTCCGCGCCGCCCTCGACGACCTGCTGTCCTCCGCCGACACCGTGGCCGCCGCGCGGGCGTGGGCCGAGGGCGAGCACGCCCCCGGCCTCGGCATCTGGAAGCGCCTGGCCGATCTCGGCGTCAACGGGCTGCTCGTCGACGGCGGGACGCACGTCGACCTCGCCGTCGCGCACGAGGCCCTCGGCTATCACCTCGCGGTCGGCCCCTGGATCGAGGCGGCGGCGCTGTCGTCGTCCCACGGCGCGCGGGTGGCGGCCGGTGAGCTGCTCACCGTCGCCGCGCCCGGCGTGAGCTTCGCGCTCGACGCGGACGTCGCTGACCTCGTCGGCGGTACGGCCGGCGAGCGGCTCGAGTCCGTCGACGCCACGCGACGGCTGTTCCGGGTCGAGGGCGGTCCGGTCGGCGACGCCGACATCGCGGCGCTGGCCTGTGCCGCGCAGCTCCTCGGCGCCGGCGAGCGGGTGCTCGCCGACACCGTCACCTACGTCCAGCAGCGCCGGCAGTTCGGCCGCGCGATCGGGTCGTTCCAGGCGGTGAAGCACCAGCTCGCCGACGTACGCATCGCGCTCGACTTCGCCCGGCCGCTGGTGCTCGGCGCGGCCCTCTCCGGGGAGCCGCGCGACGTGTCGGCCGCCAAGGCGTACGCCTCCGACGCCGCGTGGAAGGCGGCTCGCACGGCGCTGCAGCTGCACGGCGCGGTCGGCTACACCCGGGAGCTCGACCTGGGTCTGTGGATCCTCCGGATTCGCGCGTTGTGCTCGGCCTGGGGCACGCCCCCGTTCCACCGCGCCCGCGTCCTCGAGAGCCTGGTGCAGCGATGACCCCCGCCGCGGCTATACGGATGAGCACGGTTCGCCGCGCCGACGAGCGTGCTCATCTGTATAGCGAGGCGCCGGCCGGACCTTCTGGAGCGAGCCAATGACCATTCATCCGGCCGAGCAGCAGGCGCTCGTCGACGCCGTCCGCAGCCTGCTGGAGAAGCGCGCCGACAGCGCCGCGGTCCGCCGCGCCGACGGCTTCGACGCCGACCTCTGGCGCACCCTGACCGAGCAGATCGGCGTCGCGGCGCTGCCGATCCCCGAGGAGCACGGCGGCGCGGGCGCGAGCATCGTGGAGTCCGCGCTCGTCCTGGAGCAGATCGGCTACCGGCTCGCTCCGGTCCCCCTGCTGAGCAGCCTCATCGCCGCGTACGCCACCGACGATCCGGCGCTGCTGGAGCGGATCGCGAGCGGCGAGGTGTGTGCGGTGGTGGTCTCGGAACCGCTCGTACCCGATGGGGGCGACGCGACGCTCGTCCTGGCCCTGACCGACGACGGCACGGTCCTGCTCGAGGGCGCAACCGCGACCCCGGTGCGAGCGATGGACCCGACGCTCCGCCTCGGCACCGTCGATGTCACCACCGCGACCCGGACCCCCGTCCCCGGCGATCCGCAGGGTGCCCGGGACGCGGCTCTGATCGGCCTGACCGCGCTGGCCGCCGGCTGCGCACGACGGGGCCTCGACATGACGGTCGAGTACGCGAAGCAGCGCGAGCAGTTCGGCCGTCCGATCGGCTCCTTCCAGGCGCTGAAGCACCGGATGGCCGACCTCCTCGTGCTGGTCGAGAGCACCGTCTCCGCCGCCCGCGCGGCGGCTCGCGGCGAGCTCGATCCCCGTGCGGCCGCCGCATACGCCAAGGAGGCCGTCGCCCGCGTGGCGGCCGAGACGATCCAGCTCCACGGCGGCATCGCGATCACCTGGGAGCACGACGCCCAGCTAATGTTCAAGCGCGCGCATGCGCTGGGTCAGCTCTTCGGCCAGGCCCACGAGCTGCGCGGCGAGGCGCTGGCGAGCTACTCCGCGAGCCGGTGATAGGCGGAGCGGAAGAAGAGCAGCGGCAGGTCGCTCTTCCCGTGCTCCATCGCCTGCACGCGCCCGATCACGACGTAGTGGTCGCCGGCCTCGTGCACGGCGTGGATGGTGCAGTCGATCCAGGCCAGGGCGCCCGCGAGGCGCGGCGCGCCGGTCGCCGACGCCGGCTCCCAGGTCACCCCGGCGTACTTGTCGACGCCCTTGGCGGCGAACTGGTTCGACAGCGCCTCCTGGTCGTGCGCCAGCAGGTTGACGGTGAAGTGCCCGGCCGTACGGATGACCGGCCAGGCCCGCGACGTCCTCGCCGGCAGGAACATCACCAGCGGCGGCTCGAGCGAGACCGAGGAGAACGACTGGCAGGTCATCCCGACCGGCCCGGCGCTGGTCATCGCGGTCACCACGGTCACGCCGGAGGCGAACCGGCCGAGCACGTCGCGGAAGTGGCGCGCGTCCTCGGGGTCGACGTGCGCGTCCTCCGCGACGGCGGAGAAGTCGAAGCTGCCGAGGAAGGAGTCGATCAGCTCGCGGGGCGGCCAGGTCGTCGCCGCGTCGGGAGAGACCCCCTCCGGCACGCCCGCACGGCCGCTCACTGGATCACTCATCGGAACCGACTCTAGCGAGGTCACCACAGGCCTCTTACGACTGTCCGAACTCGTGACCCCAGTACGAGACCGCTGTCGATTCACGTGCCACCCAGCGCGCGTCGTCGACGGTGAGCCCGTCGGTGCCGAACTCCACGTCGAAGCCACCCGGCGACTTCACGTAGAACGAGACCATCTCGTCGTTCATGTGCCGCCCGAGCGTGGCCGACAGCGGTGCCTTGTGCTTGCGGACGCGCTCCAGCGCGCGCCCCACGTCGTCGAGCTCGTCGACCTCGAGCATGATGTGGACGCACTTCGACTCGTTCGGCATCGGCAGGAACGCCAGCGAGTGGTGGCGCGGGTTGATCCCCAGGAACCGCAGCCAGACCTTCGAGCCGGGCTCCTTGCCGACGAACTCGCCGGGCATGCTCATCGAGTCGCGCAGCCGGAAGCCGAGCACCTCGGTGTAGAACCGCAGCGCCTCGACGTCGTCGAGCACCGGCAGCACGATGTGGCCCATGCCCTGGTCGGCGGTGACGAATCGGGCGGCGTACGGCGTGACGACCGGGCGACGCTCGTAGGCGATGCCGTGGAAGAGCTCGAAGACGTTGTCCCACGGGTCGCGGAAGCGGATCAGCTCCTGCACGCGCCGCTCGTCGAGCTCGACGCGCGTCCCCTCCTCGAACTCCACGCCCGCCTTGGTCAAGTGCTCACGGGCGTCCTGGAGGGCCTGGTGGTCGGCGAGCTCCCAGCCGACGCAGGCGAGCTCATCGCGATCCGCCGGCACCACCACGAGCCGCGCCCAGACCTGGTCGATGCGGAAGCAGAGCTGGTCCGCGACGGGACCGCGGGTCTCGGCCAGGCCGAGCACCGTGCCGGCGAAGGTCCGCCAGGCCTCGGTGTCGGTCGAGCTCACCCGGACGTAGCCCATCGAGCGGATGTCGATGCTCATGCCAGGCTCCGCTCACGGTGACGGGCCAGGAACGCGGTGGTGATCTCGGCGAACTCCTCGGCCGCCTCGATCTGCGCCCAGTGACCGCAGTTGGGGAAGACGTGCAGCTGCGCCTTGCGGATCAGCTTGAGCGCGGCGAAGGCACCGTCGAGCGGGTTGACCCGGTCCTCGCGGCCCCAGGTCAGCAGGGTGTGGTGCCCCAGGTGGTGCGCCTCGCGCCAGAGCATGCCGTCCTCGGCGGTCTCCGGGTTCCAGAACGACATCCCCATCGAGCGCATCGCCTCTGATGCGCCGGGCGCGGTCGCATCCGCCAGACGCTCGTCGACGAGCTCGTCGGTGACGAGCGACTGATCGACGACCATGGTCGAGATGAACGCCCTGAGCGCCTCACGCGAGGGGCTCATCGAGAAGTCCATCAGCCGCTGCACGCCCTCGGTGGGGTCGGCGTGGAAGAGGTTGAGTGAGAGGCCGCCGGGGCCCATCAGGACCAGCCGGCCGACCCGATCCGGGTACGACAGCGCGAACCGCATCGCCGTCCCGCCGCCGAGCGAGTTGCCGAGCAGGTGGATCCGCTCGATGCCGAGCTCGTCGAGCAGGGCGGCGACATAGTCGGCCGCGAACCGGTAGTAGTTGCCCACCACCGGCGGCTTGTCGGAGCCGCCGAAGCCGGGCTGGTCGATCAGCAGCGTGCGGAAGCTGTCCGCGAAGTGCGGCAGCGCGCGCCCGAAGTTGGACCACGCCGAGGCTCCCGGACCGCCACCGTGCAGCATCACCAGCGGCAGGCCCCCGCCCACGTCGGTCGGGGTCCCGGCCTCGTAGTAGGTGAGGGTCAGGTCGCGTGCCTTGGCGGAGCGCTGGACGTCTGTCTTCTCCATCAGTACATCCCCGGGTCGACGTTGTGCCCGAACTCGGAGGCGCCGTACATCTGCAGCGCCCGCTCGGGGTCGTTGGCGGCGTGCACCCGGCCCGCGTGGGCGTCGCGCCAGGCGCGCTGCAGCGGGGTGCCGTTGGCCAGCGCCCGCCCTCCGGAGGCCTCGAAGAGCGAGTCGATCGCGTCGATCGCGCGCTGGGTGCCGAGCACCTGGTCGCGACGGATCCTCAGCCGCTGGGAGATCGGGATCTTCTCCCCCCGTGCGACGAAGGCCTGCTGCTCGCGGATGTTGTTCATCAGCAGCGCCCAGGCGGCGTCGATCTCGGAGCCGGCGGTGGCGACCCGTACGGCCGCGAACGGGTCGAGCGAGGCCTTCTCGCCGAAGGACGCGCGCACCCGGCCCTGCTGCATCTGGACGTGCTCGGCGTACGCACCGGTGGCCATCCCGATGATCGGCGTGGTGATCGTGGTGGTGAACAGGGAGTGGAACTGCAGCTTGTAGAGATCGCTGGTGTTGACCTCCTGCCCGGGGCCCTTGCAGCGGCCGGTCTCCCCCATCGACAGGGTGAACTCCGCCGGGATGAAGGTCTCGGCGACGACGATGTCGTTGGAGCCGGTGCCGGCGAGCCCGACGACGTTCCACACATCGACGATCTCGTACTTGTCGCGCGGCACGAGGAAGGTGCGGAAGTCGACCATCGCACCCTCGGCGTCGAAGACCAGGCCACCGAGCAGCACCCAGGAGGCGTGCGCGCAGCCCGAGGAGAAGCTCCACCGGCCCGAGAGGGTGAAGCCGCCGTCGGTGACCACGGCCTTGCCCATCGGCGCGTACGAGGAGCTGACCCGCACGGTGTCGTCGTCGCCCCAGACGGCCCGCTGCGCGATGTCGTCGAAGAGGGCGATCTGCCACGGGTGCACACCCAGGACGCTGGAGACCCAGCCGGTCGAGCCGCAGGCCGAGGCGATGTCGCGCACGGCCGCGTAGAAGTCGATCGGGTCGGCCTCCAGGCCGCCGTAGCGGCGCGGCTGGAGCAGCCGGAAGAACCCGGTCTCCTCCAGCTCCTTGACCGACGCCTCCGGCACCGCCCGCAGCCGCTCGGTCTCGTCGGCACGCTCCCGGAAGGTGGGCAGCAGATCTCGTACGCCGGCCAACACCCGCTGCGCCGACTCGTGGGACCCCATGGACTCGCTCATGCCGCCAGACTAGAACAGGTTCTACTTTTCTGCTAGAACCTTCTTCATGGAGTACGACGTCGTCGTGGTCGGTGCCGGTGGCGCCGGCATGACCGCCGCCTTGGCCGCAGCACGCAGGCACGGCCTGAGCACCGTGGTGGTGGAGAAGACCGCCTGGTTCGGAGGGTCAACCTCGCGCTCCGGCGGCGGGGTCTGGGTGCCGGGCAACTACGCGCTGCGCGCCGCCGGGCAGGTCGATCCCGACGACAACGCCCGCGCGAAGGAGTACCTGCAGGCGATCGTCGGCGACGTCGTCCCGCGGGTCAGCCGCGACACGTACATCGACCGCGGGCCCGAGGTGCTCGACTTCGTCCGCGACCAGACGCCGGTGCGCCTGAAGTGGGTGCCGGACTACGCCGACTACCAGCCCGAGCAGCCCGGCGGGCGCGTCGCCGGCCGCAGCTGCGAGCCGGTCCCGATGGACGCGCGCTTCCTCGGTGAGGAGCTCGAGCGCCTCCATCCCCCGTACACGAAGGCGCCGGCCAACCTCATCGTCACCCAGGCCGACTTCCGCAGGATCAGCCTCGGGATGCGCACGGTCCGCGGGCCGCTCACGATGCTCAAGGTCGCCCTCGCCCGCTTCATCGCCGGCATCCGCGGACGCAGGATGTACGCGATGGGCGCGGCCCTGGCGATCGGACTGCGGCAGGGGCTGATCGAGGCGGGCGTGCCCGTCCGGTACGAGAGCGAGCTGGTCGACCTGCTGGTCGACGGTGGCCGCGTGGTCGGGATCATCGTCGTCGGCCCCGACGGCGTGCGTGAGGAGATCCGCGCGCGCCGGGGCGTGATCCTCGGCAGCGGCGGCTTCGAGCGGAACCTGGAGATGCGGGCGAAGCACCAGCCCGCGCCGCAGGACTCCGACTGGACCACGGGCGCGCTGGGCAACACCGGCGGCGGCATCCTGGCGGGGATCGCCGCCGGCGCCGAGACGGCGCTGATGGACGAGGCCTGGTGGGGCCCGACCATCCCGTTGCCCGGGCGTCCGTGGTTCTGCCTGGCCGAGCGCAACCTGCCGGGCTCCTTCATCGTCAACAGCGCCGGTGAGCGGTTCATGAACGAGGCGCTCCCGTACGTGGAGGCGGTGCACGAGATCCAGAAGGGGGAAGCGACCGGGGTCAGCCACGTGCCGGCGTGGCTGGTCTTCGACCAGCGCTACCGCAACCGCTACCTCTTCGCCGGTCTCGGCCCGCGCCAGCCCTTCCCCGGCACGTGGCTCAAGGAGGGCGTGGTGGTGAAGGCCTCCACACTCGCCGGGCTGGCCGAGAGGATCGGTGCTCCAGTCGCCTCCCTCGAGGCGACCGTCGAGCGCTTCAACGGCTTCGCCGCCACCGGCGTCGACGAGGACTTCCACCGCGGCGAGAGCGCGTACGACAAGTACTACTCCGACCCGACGGTGCGACCGAACTGCTCGCTGCACGCCGTCGACCAGGCGCCATTCTACGCGGTCAAGCTCGTCCCCGGTGACCTCGGCACCAAGGGCGGCCTGGTCACCGACGAGCACGCCCGCGTGCTGCGCCCCGACGGCTCGCCCATCGCCGGTCTCTACGCCGCCGGCAACGCCTCCGCCGCGGTGATGGGGCGCACGTACGCCGGCCCCGGGGCGACCATCGGCCCGGCGATGGTCTTCGGCTATCTGGCCGCCGAGGCCATCGCATCCGAAGCAGGCGCCTGATGCCCATCGATCCCTCCGTCGCGATCGGCGCCGCGCTGCCCGACCGGACGTTCTCCTGGTCCTCCAGCGACGTCCTGCTCTACCACCTCGCCATCGGTGCCGGCACACGTCCGGGCGACCACCTCGACGCCACCGCGCTGCGCTACACCTACGACGGCGACCTGCAGGTGCTGCCCAGCTTCGGGGTGGTGGCGCCGAGCCTCCACGAGACCGAGCCGCCCGCGGTCTCCTTCCCCGGCTGCGAGATCGACCTCGCAGCGGTGGTGCACGGCTCGCAGGAGATCCGGGTGCACGCCCCGATCCCGACGGCGGGCACCGCGACCCTGCAGACCCGGATCACCGACATCTGGGACAAGGGCAAGGCCGCGGTGATCTGGCAGGAGGGGACGGCAGTCGACCAGGACGGCGCAGCCCTGTGGACCGTACGGTCCTCGATCTTCGCCCGCGGCGAGGGCGGGTTCGGGGGCGCCCGCGGCGAGTCGACCGCGATCACCGTCCCCGACCAGGCGCCCGATCTCACGGCGACGTATGCCGTGACACCGCAGCAGGCCCTGCTCTACCGGCTGTGCGGCGACCGCAACCCGTTGCACGCCGACCCCGCCTTCGCGCGAAGCGCCGGCTTCCCGGCCCCGATCCTGCACGGCCTGTGCACATGGGGCATCACGCTCCGCGAGGTGACCGACCGGCTGCTCGGTGCCGACGCCGGCCGGGTCAGCGGCTGGCGCGCCCGGTTCGCCGGCGTCGTCTTCCCGAGCGATGCGCTGCAGATCCGCGGCTGGCGCACCGAGGCGGGCGTGGCGGTCGACGTCGCGATCGCCGACGGACCCCGCGCCGGCTCCCCTGTCCTCGCCGACGGGCTCGTACGGGTGGCCCCGTGAGCGCGGAGATCCCCGCCACCGTCGCGATCAGCGACGTCACCGAGTGGTCCGACGAGGTCGACGTCGTGGTCGTCGGCTTCGGCATCGCCGGCGGGTGCGCGGCCCTGGAGGCTGCCCGCGCGAGCGCACGCGTCCTGCTCCTCGAGCGCGCCGCCACCTACGGCGGGACCAGCGCGATGGCCGGCGGGCACTTCTACCTGGGCGGCGGGACGGCGGTGCAGCGCGCGACCGGGATCGAGGACTCGGCCGAGGAGATGGCGAAGTACCTCACCGCCGTCTCCCGCGAGCCCGAGGCGGACAAGATCCGCGCCTACTGCGACGACTCCGTCGAGCACTTCGACTGGCTGGAGGCGCTCGGCTTCGCGTTCGAGCGCTCCTACTACCCGGAGAAGGCCGTCATCCAGCCGGGCACCGAGGGGCTGATGTACACCGGCAACGAGAAGGTCTGGCCCTACCGCGACCTGGCCACGCCGGCGCCGCGCGGGCACAAGGTGCCCGTGCCCGGCGACACCGGCGGGGCGAGGATCGTGCTCGATCGGATCAACGACCGGCTCGCGGAGACCAGCGCGGAGATCCGGTACGAGACCGGCGCGGTCCGCCTCGTCGTCGATGACGCCGGGGACGTCGTGGGCGTCGGCTGGCGCCGCTTCGACGAGCGCGGCTTCATCCGCGCCACGGCCGTGATCCTGACCGCCGGCGGCTTCGTCGGCAACGCCGAGATGGTCGCCGAGCACGTCCCGACCCTGAGCGAGTCGTTGCGCTCGGGCACCTTCTTCCCCCTCGCGTCCACCTACGACGACGGGCTGGGCCTGCGCCTGGGCGCGTCGGTGGGCGGCGCGTGGAAGTTCATGGACCAGCCCTTCCAGACTGCGCCGTTCTACCCGCCGAGCAACCTGCTCAAGGGCATCATCGTCAACCAGCGCGGCGAGCGGTTCGTGGCCGAGGACAGCTATCACTCGCGCACGTCGGCGTTCGTGCTCGAGCAGCCCGCCTCAGGGGCCTACCTCATCGTCGACTCCGACCACGTCGAGCACCCGTCGTTCCCGTTGTGCCCCTTCCTGGACGGCTTCGAGACGGTCGAGGAGATGGCGGCCGGCCTCGAGGTGCCGCTGGACGCGCTGAGCGAGACGCTGCGCTCGTACAACAAGCACGCCGCGGACGGCGAGGACCCGCAGCTCCACAAGGGCACCGAGTGGCTCGCTCCGCAGGACAAGGCTCCCTGGGGTGTGTTCGACCTGCGCCTCGGCAAGGCGATGTACGCCGGCTTCACGATGGGCGGCCTGGCGTGCACCGTCGACGGCCAGGTCCGGCGGGAGGACGGCTCGGTCATCGGCGGGCTCTACGCCGGTGGGGCCTGCGCGGCGAACCTGGCGCAGGACGCGAAGGGGTACGCGTCCGGCCTGCAGCTCGGCGACGGATCGTACTTCGGGCGACGCGCAGGCCGGCACGCCGCCGCGGCGCGGTGACAATGGGTGCGCACAGCGGATACATATCTGTGAGCTTCCTGGGTACTGGTCCCTGTCGGCCCGCACCCCGCGGGCCAGTGGAAGGGAGTCGCCATGCTCATCCTCGGCCTGATCCTGCTGATCCTGGGGGCGGTTCTCCACGTGCCGATCCTGTGGACCATCGGCATCATCCTGATCATCGTGGGCGCGGTCCTGTGGATCGCCGGCTCGGCGGGTCGTCAGATCGGCCCACGCGCGCACTATTGGTGATCGCTCGTCAGAGCACCTGCAATACCGCGAACAGCACGCGGCGGATGATCCGCCGCGTGCTGTTCGTCTGTCCCGGGGACTGTGGCCGGGGCAGGCTCAGTCGGCGAGCGCGGGGTAGTCCGTGTAGCCGGCCTCGCCGCCGCCGTAGAACGTGGCGGGGATCGGCTCGTTGAGCTCGGCACCCGTCCGGAGGCGGAGCGGCAGGTCCGGGTTGGCGATGAACGAGCGGCCGAAGGCAGCCGCGTCGATCAGGTCGGCGTCCAGGAGGCGCTCGGCCTTGGCGAGGTCGTAGGCGCCGGCACCGAAGATCGGGCCGTCGTAGGCCGCGCGGAGCTCCTTGCGGAACGAGTCCTCGAGCTTCGGGCCACCGGCCCAGTCGGGCTCGGAGAGGTGCACGAAGGCCAGTCCGCGCTTCTTGAACTCGGCCGCGAGGAAGAGCGCCATCTCCAGGTCGTCGTCCGCGAGACCGTTGAAGGTGCCCTGCGGTGAGATCCGGATGCCGACCCGGTCGGCGGACCAGGCGTCGATGATCGCGTCGACGGCCTCGAGCACGAAGCGCGCCCGGTTCTCCTGCGAGCCGCCGTACTCGTCGTCGCGCTGGTTGCTCGCCGTGCTGAGGAACTGGTGCAGCAGATAGCCGTGCGCGGCGTGGATCTCGACCAGGTCGAAGCCGGCCTCGCGGGCGTTGCGCGCGGCGCGGGCGTAGTCCTCGACGGTCGCCTTGATCTCCTCGATCGAGAGCGCGCGCGGGGTCGGGCAGTCGACCCGCTGCGGGCTGCCGTCGGCGCCCTTGATCGTCGCGCGGTTCCGGTACGGCAGCGCGGAGGCCGAGACCGGCAGGGCGCCGTCGTGGAAGGACTCGTGCGAGACCCGGCCCACATGCCACAGCTGCGCGGCGATCGTGCCGCCGGCGGCATGGACCGCGTCGGTGATCAGCTTCCAGCCCTCGACCTGCTCGTCGTTGTAGATGCCGGGGGTGTCGAAGTAGCCCTTGCCGATCGGCGAGATCTGGGTGCCCTCCGTGACGATCAGGCCGGCCCCGGCGCGCTGCCGGTAGTACTCGGCCATCAGGGCGTTGGGCACGTCCACGCCGGGCGTGGCGCGCATCCGGGTCAGGGGCGCCATCACCACGCGGTTGCTCAGCTGCACGGCGCCGACGGTCAGGGGCGAGAAGAGGCTCGTCATGGTGTGCTGCAACGGCGAGGGCGGAGGATTGATTCCGCTCGACATGGGGCAGGCTGTCCTCGTGCCCTCCTCCGACGGTTCGACCTGGGACGGTGTCGGACTGCCACCCGCCGCCCGCGAGCGGATCACGCGCAGCGCGGAGTCTCACGTGGCTGGCTCGCTGCTCAGCGTGCCCGACGCGGCCGCACTCGCCGGTGTCGGTTTCTGGCCTGTCGGCGAGGTGATGGGCTGCATCGTGGAGCAGATCTCGTGGACCGGTTGGGGCTGCGGGTACACCTACGGCTGGAGCGACAGCCGGACGGTGACAGCCGGCAGTAGCGGCCGCTGGGCCGGGCTCGGACCGTACGTCGAGGCCCTGTCCCACGGCTGGGAGACCGCCCTACGCCGTCTGGTGGCGGAGGCGACCGCGCTCGGAGCCGACGGCGTCGTCGGCATCACGCTCCAGCAGTCCCACCTCGATGCCCGCACCAGCGAGTTCGTCGCGCTGGGCACGGCGGTACGCGGCGACGGTGGCGCACGGGCCGCCCGTCCCTTCACCACCGACCTGTCCGGCGCCGACGTCAGCAAGCTGCTCCACGCGGGCTGGGTGCCGACCGGAGTGGCGATCGGAATCTCCGCAGGCGTACGTCACGACGACTACCGCACCCAGAACCAGCGGTGGCGCTGGAGCAGCAACGCCGAAATCGACGGCTACACCGACCTGGTCACCTCGATCCGGCACGACGCCCGCCGGCAGTTCGAGCGACGCGCACGCGCCCACGGTGGCGAGTCGGTCCTCGTCTCCTCGATGGGACTACGCGTGTGGGAGAACGAGCCGTCGGACAACCACACCGACCACTACGCGGAGGCGACCTTCATCGGCACCGCCGCCACCCGCTTCCACCGTACGGCCACGGCGCCGACCTCGAGCCTCACCATCCTTCCTCTCACCCGCGCCCAGGAGAACCGTCGATGACCAGCACGGATGCCTCGCTCCCCCGCGATGCGATCAACCGCCTCAACGCGATGCGTGAGGGCGACCACAAGGGTCTGTTCACCTCCGACCTCAGCGTCAATGAGTTCCTCCTCGTCCGCGAGGCGGGGTTCCGGCCCCTCGGTCTGGTGCTCGGCAGCAGCGTCTACCACGTCGGGATCCAGCTGGCCCGGTGGAGCAAGAACCAGGAGATGACGACGCTGTCAGAGGCGATGTACCACGCCCGGGAGCTCGCCATGACGCGGATGGAGGCTGAGGCGGACGCCCTCGGCGCCGACGGCATCGTGGGCGTGCGGCTGATGATCGAGTTCAAGGAGTTCGGCGAGAACATCGCGGAGTTCATCGCGGTCGGCACCGCCGTCAAGGCCGACCCGGACCACCCGCTGGCACCGCCGGGACACTCGTGGCGCAACAACCTGGGCCAGCCGTTCACCTCCGACCTGTCCGGCCAGGACTTCTGGACCCTCCTCCAGTCCGGCTACGCGCCGCTCGGCATGACGATGGGCACCTGCGTCTACCACATCGGGCACCAGCGCTTCTGGCAGGCGATCGGCAACGCCGGCGCCAACGTCGAGATCCCCCAGTTCACCGAGGCGCTGTACGACGCGCGCGAACTGGCGATGGGCCGCATGCAGGCGGAGGCGGAGCGGCTCGACGCCGAGGGCATCGTCGGGGTCCAGTTGCTGAGCCTCCCGCACCGCTGGGGCGGCCACACCACCGAGTTCTTCGCCATCGGCACGGCGGTCCGAGCGCTCCGCGAGGATCACATCATCGCCAAGCCCGCCCTCGTCCTCCCCCTGACCGACTGAGAGACCGACGATGACCGCCCTTCCACCCGACTCCCCCGAGCCCGACGTCGCGATGCTCGCCGCAGCGCTGCGGGCCGACGCCCGCGACGTCGCGACGTACGCCGCAGTGCTCGCGGCCACCCTCGAGGACACGCTTCCACCCGGCACGGTCGAGGTGGAGCACAAACGGTCGATGGGCGACCGGCTCGCGGGGCGCGCCGGGACGGTGGTGCGTCTACGCGCCCGTCTCGACGGCGTGGTGCTCGAGCTCGAGCCTGCTCCCGGCGCAACGCCGAGGACCCGGGTGATCAGCGAGGTCGGCGGCGTGGTCATCTCGCGACGCGAGGTCGGGCTCGAGGAATGGACGCGAACGCTCGCCGAGCGGCTCGCCGAGCAGGCCCGGTCCTCCGAGGCGTCGCGCCTCGCGGTGCAGCGGCTGCTGGGCCTCTAGCAGCTCAGCGCCAGGTCGCCTCGGTGCGCTGGATGAGGTCGTCGACGACGCCCTCGACGCTGCCGAGGCGCTCGTACGCGGCACGCTGCTGGGTGGCGCCGCCGCCGCGCAGCACCCGCTCGATGCCCTTCTCGACGCGCTCGAGGTCACCGGCGGCCTCGAGCGCAGGTCGGACGTGGTCGACCAGCCCGGCGAGCACCTCGCGGGCGGGGGCCAGCTCACGGCGACCGGGGTGGACCAGCGTGCCGGCGAGCCCGACGTGGGATGCGCGCCAGCTGCAGGCGCGCAGCACCTCGGCACGCCAGCGGTCCAGCGGCTCGCCGCGCTCCCAGGCGTCGGCGGCGGTCTGGACGAGCCCGCGGACCAGCGCCGCACACAGCACCGCGTCAGCCGGATCGGTGCACACGTCGAGGACCCGTACCTCGACGGTGGGCTGGCCCTTGGAGAGCCGCGCATCGAAGTAGAGCATCCCGTCGTCGCGGGCGGCGCCGGTCATCTTGAGCAGCCGCGCGGTCTCCTCGTAGCCCTCGACCGTCTCGAACGCCTCGGTCGCCCCGGCACTCGGCCAACGCGTCCAGGACTGGCTGCGCCAGGAGGCGTACGTGGTGTCGCGACCCTCGAAGTAGGGCGAGTTGGCCGAGATCGCCAGCAGCACGGGCAGCCACGGCGTGATGCGGTCGATGATCGCGACGCCCTCCTCGGGCGAGGCGATCGCGGTGTGGACGTGGCAGCCGCAGGTGCTGCCCGTGCGGGCGGTCTCGCCGAACGTGTCGACCATGTCGCGGTAGCGGTCGTTGGGTGAGACCTGCGGCTCCCCGCCGGAGAGCAGCACGGCGCCGGCGGCGACGACCGCGAGCCCGGCCTCGGCAGCAGCGGTGCCGGCCGTGCGCCGGCTCGCGATCAGCTGGCGCTCGATGTCGGCCAGATCTGCGCTCGGATCGGTGCGGGTCTCGATCTGGTGCAGGAAGAGCTCCTGGTCGAGCTCGTCGCTCGCGGCATGCGGGCGCTCCATCCCGTGCTCGTCGCGCAGGGCGTGCTCGCGGTTGGCGCGGACGACCTGGTTCGAGCGCGGGCTGATCGTGCGGGTCTCGGGATCGATGAGGAGCAGCTCCTCCTCCACACCGACCGTGCGTGGGATGTCCATACCCCGCTGTTACCCCGTGGGGCCCTCGGCCAACAGCGCCGGCTCGTCCGGCGGGGCCGGGGTGAGGACCACGTCCTCGATCAGATCGGAGCGCTCGATGTCCCGCTCCACCTCGCGGAAGCGCAGGGCGAGATGCCCCTCGCTGTCATCCCCGAGGAGGTCGACCGCTGCGACGACGAAGAGCCGGCTCGGTCCGACGAACTCGGCGTGCAGATACGTGATCCGCTCGATCTGCGGGTGCCTCAGCATGATTCGCAGCACCTCGCGGTGCATCTGCTCCGGCAGCCCCTGGCCCAGCAGGTAGGCCATGTTGCGTCGCATCAGGAAGACCGCGACCACGGCGAGCAGGATGCCGATCAGGATCGACCCGCAGGCGTCGTACGCGGCCTCGCCGGTGAGCTGGTGCAGACCGATGCCGATCGTCGCGATGACGATGCCGATCAGCGCCGAGGCATCCTCGAAGAAGACCGCCCGCAGCGTCGGGTCGGACGTACGGGAGACGTAGCGCGCCGGGTGGAGGCCGAGCATGCTCGCCTTGCCGTGGACCTGTCTGCTGGCCTGGAAGAACGAGATGCCCTCGAGGACGAGCGCCGCCGCGAGGATCACGTAGTTGGCGGTGAAGTGCCCGCCGCCCTCCTCGGCCGACCGCAGCAGGGCGGTGGCGCCGTGCCAGATCGAGACCACCGCGCCCGCGGAGAAGAGCCCGAACGCGGCGACGAGCGACCAGATGTAGGTCTCCCGGCCGTAGCCGCGCGGGTGCTCGGCGTCCCGCGGCCGCCGGCCTCGACGCTCGGCGATGACGAGGAACACCTCGTTGCCCGTGTCCGACCAGGAGTGAGCGGCCTCCGCGACCATCGCCGCGGAGCCGGTCAGCGCTGCCGCGACGCTCTTGGCGACGGCGAGCAGCGCGTTGGCCCCCAGCGCGATGGCCACGGTGAGCGTGGACTCCCCATTCTCACCGCGCTGATCGCGCGCCTCATCCTCGTAAGCCTCGAGCGACATGCGCTAGCAGTACCCGACGGCGAAGGGGCTCACCTCGGGACGGAACAGGGCGACCACCCCGTCCGCACTCGTACGGAGGTCCGCCAGGGCGAGGCCGAGACCGGCGGCCTCGCGGGCCAGCGTGGAGGCCTGGGCCCGGCTGCCGAGCTGGAGCAGGATCGCACCCCCGAAGACGAGGTGGGGCGCGGCGGCCCGGACGCAGGCCCGGGCCACGTCGAGCCCGTCGGGTGCGCCTGCGATCACCAGGGCGAACCGCTCGTCCTGACCGAGCACACCCGCCGGATCGCCGTGGCGCGCCTCGAGACGGTCACCCAGACCCGCGGCGTCCGCATGGAGGCCCGTGGAGGCGGCTGCCTCTTCTGAGGGGCGCACGTGGACCAGACGACGCCCCGGGTGGTCGCGGACGGCGAAGAGATCGGTCTGCGCCGCGTCGGGGCCGAGGGCGAGCACCGGCCCGATCGGTGGATCCGCGAGGAGTTCCTCGGCCCACACGGACATCAGGTCCCCGAAGGTGATCGTCTGCGTCATCGCTGTCATCCCTCGGTAGGCCGGAGAAGTGCCACCACGCCACCGGAGCCGATCCGGATCTCGGCGAGCGTGAGCGTGCGGAGCTCGTGGGAGAGCGCGTACGCCTGCTCCCGGGACCCCAGCTGGAGCAGGACGGACCCGCCGGGCAGGAGATGGCGCGCCGCGGCGCGGGCGAAGGCCAGTGGCGCCGCCAGGCCGTCGGGCCCGCCGTCGATGGAGCGGGGAGGATCGTCCGGGTAGCGGCGGGTCCGTGCGCTCGCGACCCACGGCGGGTCGGCGATGACCAGAGCGAAGTGCTCGTCGCGCGCGGCCGCGTGGGCCAGATCCACCTGGCGCACCTCTACCCGGTCGGCCAGGCCCGCGGCCTCCGCGTTGGCCCTCGCGAACTCGCACGCAGCGGCGGACTCGTCGACCGCCACCAGGCGTCGCGCCGGATTGCCGAGCCGGTGCAGCGCCAGCAGCCCGATCTGCCCGGCGCCGGCGCCGAGCTCGAGCGCCGGACCCGCCGGCCAGCCGGCGAGCAGCTCGGCAGCCCACTCAGCGTGCATGGTGGTCCACGGGCGCGGCTCCAGCACCCGCTCGTCATAGGCGATGTCCAGATCGCCGAAGGTCATCATCCGTGCCACGTCGCCCTCGTTATCCCGTATGGGCGAATCCAACCGTCGTTCGAATCGACGTCACATCGGAGCCGGGGCACGCTACGTTCGATCCATGGGGATGACAGGGCGGCTGCGTGAGCACGGGGCGCCTGCCTGGGTCTACCGCGGCTATCTCACGGTCGTGATGACAGCGACGGTGGTGCTGCCCTTCGCGCTGGGTGGCGTCGGCCACGTGCCCGCCCGCGGCACCGACCTCGTCACCGGGCTGGTGCTGGTCGCGGTCTCCGTGCTCAACCTCGAGCTCGGCCGCATCGCCGAGGGCGGCGTGGCCGGCAGCCAGCGGCCCCACAAGGCGCTCTCGGCCTGGGCCTTCGCTGCCGCGCTGCTGCTGCCGACGTGGTGGTTGCTGCCGGTGGTGGCCGTGACCTATGCCCACGCATGGTGGCGCGGGCTGCGGGTGCCGATCCTGAAGTGGATCGGATCGGGCGCATATCTCGTGCTGTGCGGCCTCGCGGCCGCGGCGACCTCGACGGCCATCGCCGGACGCGAGATGGACCTGCTGAACGACGCGGGCGCGCCCGGCCTGATCGTCGTGGTGGCCTCGGGGGCGGCGTTCCTCGCCGTCGAGACCGTGCTGTTCCACGCCAGCGCCTATCTCAACCGGCCCGAGAGCGAGGTCTGGCTGCGACAGACCCTGAGCAGCGCGTCCTTCTACCTGACCGAGGCCGCGGTGCTGTCGATGGGCGGCCTGTCGGCGCTGCTGTGGATCGAGGCCCCCTGGGCCCTGGTGCTGCTGATCCCCGTCTTCGCGCTGACCCAGCGCGCGGCGCTGCACGAGCCCCTGCGCGAGCGGGCCGAGCACGACGACAAGACCGGGCTGCTGCGGTTCGAGGCGTGGCGCCGCCTGGTGGCGCTCGAGAGCGATCGGCGCCTACGCCAGCACGAGGCCTGGGGCTTGCTGTTCGTCGACATCGATCACTTCAAGCTGTTCAACGACCGGTGGGGGCACCTGGTGGGTGACGAGGCGCTGATCGGGGTCGCCCGCTGCATCGAGAAGGAGAGCGGGGCGGACGCGATCGTGGGCCGCTTCGGCGGTGAGGAGTTCTGCGTCTTCGTCGCCGGCACCGAGAGGGGCGTCGCCGAGGCCGGCGAGCGGATCAGGGTTGCGGTGTCCCGCATCGAGGAGCCGGGCACGGAGGGATTGACCGTCAGCGTCGGGCTGGCGGTGGTCCGGCCCGGCCAGCAGGTCGAGCTGCACACGGTGCTCGAGCAGGCCGACCGAGCGCTGTACGCCGCGAAGCAGGGCGGTCGCAACGCCACCTCGCTGAGCCTCGTCGGCGAGACGGCCTAGTCGGCCAGGAACCCCAACAGCGCCTCAGCGACCGCCTGCGGCGCCTCCTCCGCCTGGTGGTGCCCGCTCGCGATGACGCGGTGCTGCACCGGTCCGGCCACCCAGGGACCCCAGATCGCGGCCGGGTCACCGTGGATGTCGAGGTCGTCGTCGGCCGACTCGAGCAGGAGCATCGGGCAGGTCACCCGCCGCCCGGCGTCGCGGTCCGCCGCGTCATGCTCGACGTCGACGCCGAGCCCGGCGCGATAGCCCTCCGCCATCGCGTGCACGACCGCCGGATCGCGCAGCGCGGCCCAGACGTCCGCGTGGTTCTCCGGGCCCATCGCCTCGGGTGAGGCGGTGGCGTACCAGGCGTCGGGGTCGCTGTTGATGACGCGCTCCGCGGGCTTGTCGGTCTGCCCGAGGAACCACCAGTGCCACCATGCCCGGGCGAAGCGGGCGTTCGTACGCTCGACGTGCTCGATCAGCGGCAGCGAGTCCATCACGACCAGGCGCTCGATCGTGCCGGGGTGGTCCATCGCGGCCCGGAAGGCGACCGGCCCGCCCCGGTCGTGGCCCACCACGGCGAACCGCTCGTGCCCGAGTGAGGCCATCAGCTCGATGACGTCGCCCGCCATCGCCCGCTTGCTCGCCTGGGCGTGACCGGGGGCGTCCGGCGGGGCGGTGGAGCGGCCGTACCCCCGCAGGTCCGGGCACACCACGGTGTGGTGCGGAGCGAGGCGCGCGGCCACCGCGTGCCAGGTGGTGTGGGTCCGCGGGTGTCCGTGAAGCAGCACCACCGGCGTACCGGTCCCGCCGACGCGATAGCGCACGGTCGTGTCCGGCAGCTCGGCATAGCCGAGGTCGAAGCCCTCGAACATGCGACCGACCCTAGTTCGCGGTGGCCTGACGCGCGCCCCTTGTAACGCGGTGTTACACGATGTTCTGCGGTGCTGCAGCACCGCAGAACAGCCTGTAACACCGCGTTACATGCCCGCTGCGGGTGGAGCTCGGCGAGCCCTAGACCTCCCAGCGGATCTCCGCGACCGGCAGCCGCTCCCGGCTGGTGCCGGCTCCGGCGAGATCGCCGGGCGCGTGCGCCGGGACGCCGATCGCGGCCATCGTGGTGACCTCCCAGGCGTGCGGGATCGCGAACTCGGCGGCCATCGCGTCGCGGTCGAAGGCGCGGAACTGGTGGACCGCCAGGCCGAGCGCGTGCGCCTGGAAGCTGAGGTGGGCCACGGCCTGGCCCAGGTCGTAGCGGGCGAACTCGGAGTACTCCAGATCCGAGTCGTCGACGAGCTGGCGCGAGAGGTTCGCGAGCAGCAGGCTGGCGGTGGGCGCCCATGCTGACGAGCTGCGCGCGAGGTGGCGCGCCATCCGCTGATGGACCTCGTCGCCGCGGACGCCGACCACGAACGCCCACGGCTGGGAGTTGCCCGCTGACGGCGCGCGACCGGCGGCCTCGAGCAGCGCCTCGACCGCGTCACCGCCGATGACGTGGCGCTCGTCGAAGGCGAGCGGGCTGAACCGCTCGCGGGCGAAGTCACTCAGATCGGGACTGCTCACAGCAGGACGAACCCCGGATCAGCGCGCCCCATTCCGGCTCAGCACGAGCCCGCTGGTGGGGACGCCCGTGCCGGCGGTGACGAGCACGTTCTCGACCGCGTCGACCTGGTTGACCGACGAGCCCCGGACCTGACGGACCGCCTCGGCGATGCCGTTCATGCCATGGATGTAGGCCTCGCCCAGCTGTCCCCCATGGGTGTTGATCGGCAGCCGGCCACCGAGCTCGATCGCGCCGTCGGCGATGAAGCCGGGCGCCTCACCGCGACCGCAGAAGCCGAGCTCCTCGAGCTGCATGAGCACGTACGGGGTGAAGTGGTCGTAGAGCACCGCGGTCTGGATCTCCGCCGGCGAGAGCCGCGACTGGCGCCACAGCTCGCGCCCGACCACACCCATCTCGGGGATGCCGACGTCGTCGCGGTAGTAGGACGTCATCACGTACTGGTCGCGGCCGCTCCCCTGGGCCGCCGCCGCGATCACGGCCGGGGGCTGCGCCAGATCGCGCGCCCGCTCGGCCGAGGTGATCACCAGCGCCACCGCCCCGTCGGACTCCTGGCAGCAGTCGAGCAGGTGGAGCGGGTCGGTGATCATCCGGGAGGCCTGGTGCTCTGCCAGCGTGATCGGGCGACCGTAGAAGAACGCGGCCGGGTTGGAGGCGGCGTGGCGCCGGTCCGCGACCGCGACCCGGCCGAAGTCCTCCGACGTCGCGCCGTACTCGTGCATGTAGCGGCGCGCCTGCATCGCCACCGTCGCCGCCGGCGTGCCGAGCCCGAAGGGGTAGGTCCACGCGTTGTCGAGGCCGTTGGTGTTGACCTGCGTGGCCGCGGCGACGGACACCTGGCCGAAGCGTGCGCCGGAGCGCTCGTTGAAGCCGCGGTACGCGACCACGACGTCGGCCACCCCGGTCGCGACCGCCATCGCCGCCTGCTGCACCGTCGCGCAGGCCGCACCGCCGCCGAAGTTGATCCGGCTGAAGAACCGCAGCTCCGGGATGCCGAGCTCGCGCGCCACCGCGATCTCGGACGAGGTGTCCATCGTGAACGTGGTCAGCCCGTCGACGTCGCTCGGCGACAGCCCGCAGTCGGCGAGCGCCGCCTGCACCGCCTCCACCGACAGCTGCAGCTCGGAGCGGCCGGACTCCTTGGAGAACTCGGTGGCACCGATGCCGGCGATCGCGGCAGCGCCGCTCAGCATGCGATCCGCACCGTTCCGGTGACGTGGTCGCCGAGCGAGACCGCGCCGGTGACCGCGATGGTGGCGACGCCGTCCTCGACGGCGGCGACCGAGCCGCTGAAGGTGAGCGTGTCGTACGGGTAGGCCGGTGCGCCGAGCCGGATGGCGATGCCGCGCAGCTCGACGTCCGCACCGGCCCACTCGCTGACATAGCGCTCGCAGAGTGCGGTCGACGTCAGGATGTTGACGAAGATGTCCTGGGAGCCGGCCGCCTGCGCGCGGTCACGGTCGTGGTGCACGTCCTGGAAGTCGCGGGTCGCCAGCGCGGTGGAGACCACCATCGTCGGCGTGATCGGCAGCGCCAGCTCCGGCAGCCGCTCCCCCACGCTCAGCGCCCTCATCGCAGCCGCCAGATCGGCAAGGTCAGCTCACCGTGACCGTCGGCGGCGTCGACCCGGTCGAAGTCGACCTGCAGCCGCTCCCCGATCGCGATCTCCTCGGGCTCGCAGGCCACCTCGCCGACCATCCGGACACCCTCGTCGAGGTCGATCAGCGCGATCACGATCGGCAGCTCCTTGCCCGGGACGGGCGGGTGGTGGTGGACGACGTACGAGAAGACGTGACCGAGGCCCGAGGCCACCACGTGCCCGCGGTCCAGCGCGCCACAGTCCGGGCAGGCGGGGCCGGGTGGGTGACGCAGGGCGCCGCAGGCGTTGCACGACTGGATCCGCAGCTGGCCCCGGGCGGTTCCCTCCCAGAAGTAGGCGCTGTCGCGGTTGACCATCGGCCTGATGACAGAGCTCATGACGCCGCCTCCTCGCGTCGAACGGCCGGGATGAACTTGAGGACCCGGAAGTGCATCGAGGCCACCTTCTCGCTCGCGACGCCCTCCGGCGTGAGCGTGTCGACGTACCAGGTCGAGCGGGAGGTGACGAAGTAGCCCTCGCCCATCCCGGTCCTCTTCGGACCGACCACCGACTCCAGCGCGGTCGTCACCCGGACCTGCTCCCCCACCGTCAGGTACCGCTCGTACGTCTGCTCGCAGTTGGTGCCGAGCACGCCGGTGAGGCCGAGGTCGGTGAGGATGTTCATCATCGCGTGCAGCGGGTCGCGCTCGGGCGCACGGCCGCCGAGACCGTACATCGTCCAGACCTGCGCCATCGACGGCGGCGCCTCGCCGGCGGCGAAGCGCTGGCGCGAGGCCTCCGGGAAGTCCATCGCCTCGAGCCAGTCGTCGATCCGCGGCTGGTTGACCGGGTCGCGGGCCAGCCGTTCGGCGGTCTCGCCCCAACCGATGATCTCGGTGGCGGCGGCCTGCACCGTCGCGTCCACCTCGTCTGTGATGTCGCCCGTCATCGGGGCACCCGCGGCAGCCCGAGACCGAACTGCGCGACGAGCTCGCGCTGCACCTCGTTGACCCCGCCACCGAAGGTGAGCACGAGGTTGCGCTTCACGGTGGCATCCAGCAGCCGCAGCAGCCAGGCCGTCTCCGGGTCGGCCGGATCGCCGTACGTCGAGACGATCCCGAGCAGCTCGCGCCCGAGGCGCTGCACCTCGGCGGAGGCGAAGATCTTGCACGCCGAGGCATCGGCGACCGCCGCGCGACCGGTGGCAGGACGCCCGGCGACCTGCCAGTTGAGCAGCTCGTTGACCCGGAAGGAGGCGGTCGTCGAGGCGAGCACCTCGCGTACGCCCGGGTCGGCCAGGAGCCCGCGCGTCGCGGCCCACTCGAGCACCTGGTCGCGCAGCCCCTCGAGGCGCCCGGCCGGGCCGAGCATGACGCGCTCGTGGTTGAGCTGGGTGGTGATCAGCCGCCAGCCGCCGTTCTCCTCCCCGACGAGCATGTCGGCGGGCACGCGTACGTCGTTGAAGTACGTCGCGTTGACGTGGTGCGAGCCGTCGATGGTGCGGATCGGCGTCCACGAGAAGCCGGGATCGCGGGTGTCGACGATGAGGATGGAGATCCCGGCGTGCTTCGGTGCGGCCGGGTCGGTGCGCACGGCCAGCCAGAGGTAGTCGGCGACGTGGCCTCCGGTGGTCCACAGCTTCTGCCCGTTGACGATCCAGTCCCCGCTCGCGTCCTTGCGCGCCGTCGTCCGCAGGGACGCGAGATCCGTGCCGGCGTCGGGCTCGGAGTAGCCGATCGCGAAGTGCACGTCGCCGGTCAGGATCCGCGGCAGGAACATCTCCTTCTGCTTCTCGGTGCCGAACTCCTGCAGGGTCGGGCCGACCGTCTGGAGGGTGACCGCCGGCAGATGCACGTCGGCGCGCGCGGCCTCGTTGGCGAAGATCGCCTGGTGGATGCCGTCGAGCCCCTTGCCGCCGTACGCGACCGGCCAGCCGACGCCGAGATAGCCGTCGGCGCCCATCTGCTTGATGATCCGGTGGTAGGCCGGGCCGTGCCGGTCGACCAGCAGCTCCTCCTGGTCGGCGTGCGTCATCAGGCCGGAGAAGTACGCGCGTACGTCCGCCTTGAACGCCCGCTGCTCGGCAGTGAGCTCGGCGCCCGCGCCCTCGCCCGCCGTGACCGGCGCGGCCTTGATCGCGGCCAGGCGCCCACCGAGGTGGCGTGTCGCGTCGAGCGCGGCCGAGGTGTACGCACCGAGCGGGTAGGTCTCGTCGACGCCGACGCCGCCGTGGAGGTGGTGGCAGGTCTGGAGCTCGGCGACGATCCGGTCGGTGCACCACAGGGTGGCGATCGCCAGGTCGTCCTGGGCGGGCTCGCCCGCGCTGAGGCGCCGGACCACCTCGTCGATCGCGAGCGCGGTCAGGCGCGAGGTGACGTAGACGTCGGCGATCTGCTGGGCGACGGCCTGGAACTCCGCCAGCCTGCGGCCGAACTGGCTGCGCTCGCCGATGTAGCGGGCCGTCATCGTCAGCGCGCCGGCGAGCAGCCCGTCGAGCGCGATCAGCTCTGCGGCCGCGAGGTGCTGGTGCAGGCGCGTCACGCCGGCGGTCTCCGGGTCGAGGACGGCGAGGGCAGGTGCGTCGTCGAAGACGTACGCCACCTCACCGGTGCCGGCGGAGCCCGGCGTCGGCGTGGCGGTGACGCCCGCGGCGGCCGGGTCGACCAACGCCACCCGTGGACCGTCGGCGGAGGTCGCGGTGACGACCAGCAGGGTCGCGGCGGCGATCGGGACCTGCGGGGACACGACGGCGACCTTGCGCCCGCTCACCAACGCGGTGGTGATCGCGGCGGTCGGTTGATCAGGGAGCGCGGCGCCCGGCTCGGAGACGGCCGGTACGAGCAACAGCTCGCCGGCGATCACCCGCTCGACGACTTCGCGGGGCAGGGCGCCGCCACACGCCGCGAGCACGGCGAGGGTGGGGCCGAGGGGCAGCCCGACGGCACGCCTGGCCGCCTCACGGACCAGGACCGCCGCAGCCGGCAGGCCGAGGCCCTCGCCGCCGGAGGTCTCCGGTGCCGGGAGCGCGAGGAGGCCGCCGTCCGCGAGCGCCGCCCATGCCTTCGCAGGATCGGTGGCGGGGTCGACGCGCGCGAGCACGTCGACGAGCACACCGGCGATCTCGCCCAGGACGTCGCTGGGCACATCACCGTCGGTCTGGTCGCTCACTCGGCCTCCTCCACACTCATTTCTGTAACATGTTCTACTCTAACCAGGTGCGGCTGCCAACCCATCTGATGCCCACCCGGCTGGCGAGCCGGACGATCGGTCACCTCCTCGGCGGCACCACCGACCTCGCCTCCGACTGGCTCGCGCGCCGCCGGGGCGTACCGGAGATGGTCGTGCCGCCCGGCGACTGGATCGAGCTGCCCGGGCGCGGCCGTACCTGGCTGACCGACACCGGCCCGCGGGACGGGCGGCCGGTGATCCTGCTGCACGCGATCGGCTGCACCGGGATGCTGACCTGGTTCCCCACGGTCGCGGAGCTGTCGAGGACACATCGGGTGATCGTCTTCGACCAGCGCTGGCACGGACGCGGTGTGCGCTCGGCGAGGTTCGCCCTCACCGACTGCGCCGACGACGTCGCCGCGGTGATCGGTGCCCTCGGCCTCGAGCAGCCGATCGTGGCGGGCTACTCGATGGGCGGCGTGATCGCGCAGCGGACCTGGCGCCAGCACCCCGAGCTGATCGGCGGCCTGGTCCTGGCCGCGACCAGCGATCACTTCCGGGTCACCCCGCACGAGCTGGTCTTCCACGAGGGCGTCGAGCTGGCCGCGAAGGCGCTCCGGATGATCGCCTCCCCGACCCGTCGCGGCACGGCCGACCCGGTGGCAGCGACGGCGGCAGCCACGGCGGCGGCCTACACCGCCGAGCAGGTCGGCCGCTGGGCGATCCGGGAGTTCCTCAGCACCGGCCCGCTGACCGTCGCCCAGGCCCTCGGCGTGCTCGGTCGGCACCACTCCACGCCGTGGCTGGAGCTGGTCGACGTGCCGACCGCGGTCGTGATCACCACCCGCGACGAGCTGATCCCCGCCGGGCGCCAGCGTGGCATGGCCTCGCTCATCCCGGGCGCGACCATGCACGAGGCCGAGGTCGGCCACGGCGGCTGCGTGCTGGAGGCGGCCACGTTCGTACCGGTGATGCTCGCAGCGATCGCGAGCGTCCAGGCCCGCCTCGAGGGCCGGGACTCAGAGCAGTGCGGCTGAGAGCGCCTCGAGCTCGAGCGGGAAGGCGCCGGCGAGGTGCGACGGCTCCGGCACCGACTCACGGCATGCGATGACGCCGACGTGCAGGCGCCCGTCGAGGCTCATCACGCTGATGTTGAGGCCGGCGCCGTGCAGGATGGGGCCGAGCGGGTAGAGCCCGTTGATCCGCGCGCCGAGGAAGTAGAGCGGCATCGGCGGACCGGGCACGTTCGAGATGATCAGGTTGTGGATCACCGGCCCGTGGTCGGCGAGCCGAAGCGAGGTGACGGCGCGCATCGCCGTGCCGAAGGTCCGCGGCCCGGCGAAGGTCGCCCAGTCCTGCAGCGTGTCGGCCGGGATCGCCTTGTGGTGGTCCTTGGCGTGCGCGTTGATGACCGCGAGCCGGTGCAGCCGCTCGACCGGGTCGGCGACGTCGGTGCCGAGCCGGGTGAACATCGAGGACACCTTGTTGCGCCCCACCTCGTGACTCGTCTCCGCGTGCACCGAGACCGGTACGGTCGCGAGCAGCGAGGTGTCCGGTAGCTCGTCGCGCTGCTCGAGGTAGCGGCGCAGCGCGCCGCCGCTGATGGTGAGCACCACGTCGTTGACGGTCGCGCCGGGGACGGCGTTCTTGATCGCCCGTACGCGATCGAGCGGCAGGTCCATGAAGGCGACCGAGCGGTGCCCGGTGATCGTGCCGTTGAAGGAGGTACGAGGAGCGGTCAGCGGGGCCGCCATCGCCATCCCCCGCCGGGTGCGCGCACTGGCCTCGGCGAGGATCCCGACCGTCGGGCGCACCATCGCGGCCAGCTGGAACGGCCGGCGGGCGGTCGCGGCCACGCCACGGGCGATCAGCTCGGTGCGGCGCGGGCGGCGGGTGATGGGCTGCCACGACGGCGGCAGGTCGAGCAGGGGCGACTCCGGCTCCAGACTGCAGAAGAAGGAGAGCGCGTTGGCTCCGTTGACGCCGTCGACCGAGGCGTGGTGCATCTTCGCGAGCACCGCCACCTGGCCCGAGGCGAGGCCCTCGATGACGTACATCTCCCACAGCGGACGCGAGCGGTCGAGGCTCTGCCCGGCGAGGTGGCCGACGAGATCGGCGAGCTCGGCATCGCCGCCGGGGGCCGGGAGCACGAGGCGGTGCACGTGCCGGTCGATGTCGAAGTGACCGTCCTCGACCCACAGCGGGTGGTCGAGTCCGAGCGGGACCCGGCGGATCTTGCGGGTGAACATCGGCACGTCACGCACCCGACGCGCGATCGCCCCGCGCAGGTCCTCGAACCGATACCCCTCGGGCATCGTCTCCGGGTCGAGCAGCAGCAGCCCCGAGACGTGCATCAGCTGCTCGGGGGTCTCGAGGTAGAGGAAGCTCGCATCGAGTCCACTCAGCCGGTCCATGATGCAGAGGATAGAGCGCGCCGGTGGAACGCGTTCTACATCTCGCCCTCTATCTTGGGTGACATGCGACTCCGGCCCCACACCCTCCGCCAGGCCGCCCTCGCTGTGCTGACGGCCAACGCCTACCGCCCGCTGTCGCGACGCGAGGTCTCCCCGCCCGCCTTCGCGGCGGGCTGGCTGGTCTCCGAGCTCGCGCCGCACCTGCTCGCGTTGAGCGCCGTGGACACGGCGATCTCGCTCGAGCGTCGCCGCGTCGGCCCGCTGGGGCTCGCGCTCGCCACCGGCTCCGCAGCCGGCCTCGGCTATCTCGCCTGGCGTGCCACCGGCACCGACACGACCTTCCGCGAGGTGCTCGAGGAGACCTACGCCGCGGTCTCCCCCGACGACGAGACGACGGCGCCCGAGCGGACCTCGCTGCGCAGCCTCGCGCGGCCGTTCGCGATGGCCGATCCGCGGGTCGAGGTGATCCGCGACGTCCCGTACACCAAGGGCGGGGTCAAGGCACGGCTCGACATCTACCGGCCCCGGGAGGCGACCACCGAGGACGGCAGGGGTGGCGCTCCGGTCCTCATCCAGATCCACGGCGGCGCCTGGACCATCGGGCAGAAGGAGCAGCAGGGCCTGCTGCTGATGAACCGGATGGCCGCGCGCGGCTGGGTGTGCGTCTCGGTCAACTACCGGCTCGCGCCGAAGTACCGCTGGCCCACCCAGATCGGCGACGTCCGCAACGCGATCAGCTGGGTGCACGATCACATCGGCGAGTACGGCGGGGATGCCAGCCACCTCGTCCTCACGGGCGGCTCGGCCGGCGGGCACCTGGCCGCGCTGGCCGCCCTGACCTCCCTCGAGGCCTCGGGGATCCCGATCGCCGGCTGCGTCCCGTTCTACGGCGTCTACGACATGGCCGGCGACGACTCGTACACGAGGGCGTTGCGGAAGTTCCTGGCCAAGCGGGTCTTCGCGGCCGACGCCACGATCGAGGACTTCAAGGAGGCGTCGCCGATCGAGCACATCACGCCCGACGCCCCCGACTTCCTGGTCGTGCACGGCGCCAACGACACACTCGTCTCGGTGCGGCAGGCCCGGGCGTTCGTGGAGAGACTGCGCGCGGTGTCGAAGGCCTCGGTGACCTACGCCGAGCTCCCCGGCGCCCAGCACGCCTTCGAGATCTTCGGCTCCATCCGCTCGCACGCCACGATCAGCTCCGTCCAGCAGTGGCTGGAGTGGCACCGCACGCACGTCGGCGGGGCGAGCGCGGGCGGCAGACACGCCGCCCGCTGACCCGCCCCGCCTCCCGCCGCTGCCCTCGGCTCAGCCCACACCCGCCTGGGCCGCGTCGGTCACGCTGATCCCGTCGGCGAACTCGACCAGCTGATCATCGGTGAGCCCGAGGCTGTCCCAGGCCTGCACGACCACGTCGTGCTTGCCGTCCATGTACTCCAGGGTGGTCGCCGTGCCCGGCTCGTCGCGCAGGTACCCGGTGCCGCCGTGGACCTGGACCGGGTGATCGGTCTTGTGGAAGGTCGCGTCCTGCGACTGGAGCATCACGACCAGCTTGTCCTGGAAGTCGTTGATGTCGGTGGCGTCGCCCGGGCGGGTGACCGCCAGGACCGCCGGGCTCACGCCCTGCAGGACGAAGCCCTCGGGCACCTGGCCGACGGTGAAGCCGGGCTGCTGGGCACCGGTGTAGTCGACGAGCTTGAGGCCGGCGGCCTTCGCCGTCGTCGCGCCGCGGTGCGTGGGCGCCGCGCTCGGCGGCGCGGTCGTGTCGGGCTGGTTGGCGACCGCGACGAACGCGACCGCACCCACCGCCGCCAGCGTCACGCTCCCCGTCGCAAGGCGTACGGCCCGGCGTCGGCCGGCGGCTCGAGCCCCCCGTCGTACGTCCCCGGCGACCTGCTCGTCGGTGGTGGGGCCGGGGGCGGGGCGCAGGGTGCGCAGCCGGCCCTCGATCTCGTGGTGCTCGCTCATCAGGATCCTCCTCGGTTTGCGGTCTCCAACAGGTGCGCGCGGAGCTTGGCGAGCCCGCGCGCGGTCTGGCTCTTGACGGTTCCGGTCGAGCAGCCGAGCAGCCCGGCGACCTCCTCGACCGGCAGGTCCTCGACGTGACGCAGCACCACGGCGGCTCGCATGCGGGGCGGGAGGGCGCGCAGGGCGCCGGTCAGCTCCGGGTCGTCGACGCCGTCGTCCACCGCTCGGTCCGGGGGCGCGTCGACGCTGTGCTCTCGTCGCACCCAGGCCCGGCGGCGGTGGTCGAGGAAGCAGTTGACCAGGGCCCGGCGGGCGTACGCCCCGGCCTTCGTCTCCCGCACCCGGCCCCAGTGCAGGTACAGCCGCACCAGGGTCGCCTGGGTCAGGTCCTCCGCGAGATGACGATCCCCCGCCGTCAGGGACGTCGCCGTCGCGAGCAGCTCGGCGCGGTGTGCCCGTACGAAGGCCTCGTACTCGCTCTGGTGTCTCACACCTCTACAACGGGTCGGCCGGGGCGCGAGGTTGCACGCGACTCGGTTTGATGTGTGCCACCTGTGGGCACCGGGCCTCATCACCCGATGGAAGGAGCCCCTCATGGGTTACGGAAGTGGCGCGTTTCTGCTGGCGGTGGGCCTGATCCTGGCCCTCGCCGTCGACAAGCAGGTCCAAGGCGTCGAGATCACCATGATCGGCTGGATCCTGACGGCGGTCGGCGCAGTCGTCCTCGTCCTCTCCGCGATCACGTGGAACCGCGGTCGTGCGAACCGCACGGTCGCGACCACCACCCACCGCGACGGCACCCAGACCGTCGAGGAGCGCCGTTCCAGCGAGCTCTGAGTCCCCAGCAACATCCCGCAACGCCTCCGGGCCGCCCACTGTCGCGGTCAGTCCGGAGGCGTTCGCGCGTCCGGCGCCGGGTCAGCGCGGGAGGCCGAGGATCTGCTCCGCGGCCACGTTGCGGAGCAGCTGGGTCGTGCCACCGGCGATGGAGAGGCACCGCGTCAGCAGCATCTCGTGCAGATCCGCGGAGGAGTCGGCGCCGGAGAGCAGCGGCTCGTGGCCGGCAAGGGTGACGGCCAGCTCGGAGGCCTCCTGGCGGGAGCGGACGCCCAGGAGCTTGGCGACGCTCGACTCCGGGCCGGGACCGGAGCCGGTGAGCGCTCGGAGGGTGACGCGGGCACCGAGCGACGCGCACACCGTGGCGAGGGCGACCTGGTGGCCGACACGTACCCGATCGACCGGCGAGTCCCCCACCAGCTCCACACAGCGCTCGACGCTCACGCCGAGTCGCGCGGAGGCCATCGCGACGCGCTCGTTCGCCAGGGACGTCCGAGCCAGGCGCCAGCCGCCGTGCACGTCGCCCACGACGCACTCGTCCGGGACCACGACGCCGTCGAGGAAGACCTCGTTGAACATCGCGTCCCCGGTGATCTCCCGCAGGGGGCGTACGTCGAGGCCGGGCAAGCGCATGTCGACGAGGAAGTACGTGATGCCTCGGTGCCGGCGCTCCGTGGGGTCGGTCCGCGCCAGGCAGATCGCCCAGTCGGCCTCGCGGGCCAGCGAGGTCCAGACCTTCTGACCGGTGAGCCGCCAGCCGCCGTCCACCCGTTCGGCGCGCGTGGTGAGCGAGGCCAGGTCGGAGCCGGCGCCGGGCTCGCTGAAGAGCTGGCACCAGTTGATCTCGCCGAGGAGCGAGGGCCGGACGAACCGCTCCCGCTGCGCGTCCGTGCCGTGCTGGAGGATCGTCGAGACCGCCCACCCGGCGATCTTGAGGTCCGGGCGCTCCACCCCGGCGGCGGCGAGCTCCTCGTCGATCACCAGCTGCTGGACCGGCGTGGCGTCGATCCCGTACGGGGCGGACCAGTGCGGTGTCAGGTAGCCGCTGTCCACGAGGGCGGCGCGGCGGTCGTCGGCTGCCGCGATGGCGGCGACCTGCTCGCGGACCTCCGTGCGGATCGCCGCGTCCCGGTCCTCGCCGTGCCCATCCTCCACGCGCACCCGGACGCGCCGGCGCGCGCCGCTCACCGCCCGCCCGGCCAGCGACAGCGCGAACCCATCCCCGGCACCGAGCAGCGCGCGCAGCGTGATCGCCCGGCGCAGGGCGAGGTGAGCGTCGTGCTCGAAGGTGAAGCCGATGCCGCCGAGGACCTGGATGCAGTCCTGGGCGACCTGCACCGCGCCGTCGAGACAGATCGCGCCGGCCACGTCGGCCGCGTACGCCCACTGCTCGTCGTCGCCCGCATCCGCCGCCGAGGCGACGTCCCACGCGGCGGCCGCGACGGCCTCGCTCGTCTCGAGCATGCCGGCGCAGAGATGCTTGATCGCCTGGAAGCTCCCGATCGGCGCGCCGAACTGCTCGCGCACCTTCGCGTGGTCGACCGCCGTCGCCAGGCACCACGAAACCACGCCGGCACACTCCGCTGCCGCGAAGGTGAGCGCCATCCGACGTACGTCCTCCTCGGCCAGGCCGTCGATCCGCGTCGCCGCGTCGACCGGCCCCGTCCACGAGACGCGCGCGGCGCGCCGGGTCAGGTCCAGGCCCTCGACCGCCGCGATCGCCGCCTCGTCGGCGGGCACCAGCCACCACGCACCCTCGCGCGGGAGCAGCAGCAGCTCGGCACCGACGGCGTCGTACGCAACGTCGGGGCCGAGCGCGAACCCGGCCCGCGCGCTGTCGGGCAGCGCCGAACCGTGTCGCGCCAGCAGCGCGCCGACGACCGTGGTGCCGAGGAGCGCACCAGGCACCAGCGCGGCAGCGCAGACCTCGAGCGCGACCGCCGCGTCGAGGACCGATCCCCCGCCGCCGCCCAGCGCCTCCGGCACGCAGATCCCGACGACACCCTGGTCGACGACCTTGCCCCAGACGGCGTCGAAGACCTCGGCGGCCTGGCCCTCCGCAGCGCGCGCCAGGGCCGGGCCGCCCAGCCCCTCGGCCCAGCCGCGCATGCTGGTAGTCAGGTCGCGGTGCTCGTCGCTGACGCCGATCGGCATGAGGCACTCCTCACAGAGGGTAGAACGTGTTTCAATTCTACAGAAAAGGAGAACGTGTTTCATAGTTCGACGCTCCAGCGGCTAGCCTGGCGCCGATCAACTGCTACAGGGAGGATGCAGGGTGACCACCACCACGGGGACCGAGGCGAGCAGCGCGGGCTCGGCCGCACAGCGGGAGCGGCGCAAGCGGATCCTGGACGCAACCATCGCGCTCGCCTCCGAGGGCGGCTTCGACGCCGTCCAGATGCGGACCGTCGCGGACGACGCGGAGGTCGCGCTCGGCACGCTGTACCGCTACTTCCCCTCCAAGATCCACCTGCTCGTCTCCGCCCTGGACCGCGAGTTCGAGCGCGCCGAACGGCGCACCGCCGAGCTCGCCGTACCCGGCGACACCCCGCATGAGCGCGTCATGTTCATCCTCGGGCGGACCACCGCGGCGCTGCAGAAGTCGCCGCTGCTCACCGAGGCGATGGTACGGGCGTTCATGTTCGCCGACGCCTCGGTCGCGGGCGAGATCCACCAGGTCGGCACCCGGCTGATCACGATGATCAGCCGCGCCATGACCGGCTCCCCCTACCACAGCCAGGCCACCGAGGAGGAGGCCGCGATCGTACGGGTCATCTCCGACGTATGGCTCGCCGCGCTCGTCGGCTGGGTGACCGGACGCACGACCGCCGAGGACGTCGAGAAGCAGATCGACGTGGCGGTTCGTCTTCTCCTGCGTTGAGAGGTCAGTTCTCGAGGGTCGAGAGGTCACTTTTCGAGGGTCGAGAGGTCACTTCTCGCGGGTCGAGAGGTCACTTCCCCGCGATAGGTGACCCCTCAAGCCACAGGATGTGACCCCTCGAGCCGCAGGATGTGACCTCTCAACCGCCGAAGGCGTGGGTCGCGCTTGCGCCGCCGTCGATCGCCAGCTCGGCGCCGGTCATGAAGGACGACTCGTCGCTGGCCAGGTAGACGTACAGCGGCGCGATGTCCTCGGGGAGGCCCACCCGCTTGAGGGCGACCTTGGCGGCCCCCCACTCCATCGCCGCGTCGTCGGCACCGACGCCGCGGGTCATGCCGGTGTCGATCATGCCCGGGTGGACCGAGTTGACCCGGATCCCCTTCGGGCCGAGCTCGAGCGCGGCCGCCTTGGTCAGCCCGCGGATCGCGAACTTCGTCGAGGTGTAGCCCGCGACGACCGGCATCCCGGCCAGCCCCTCGATCGAGGAGGCGTTGATGATCGAGCCACCGCCGGCGGCGACCATTCCGGGCGCGACGGTCTTGATGCCGAGGAAGCAGCCGAGCGTGTTGACCCGCCAGAGCAGCTCGAACTCCTCGACCGGCTGGTTGACGATCTCGTTGAAGCGCAGGATGCCGGCGTTGTTGGCCAGCACGGTCGGGGTGCCGAGACGATCGCCGACCTCCGCGACCAGCGCCTGCCACGACTCCTCCGAGGAGACGTCGTGGTGCACGAAGATGGCGCTGTCGCCTCCGTACGCCTGACACAGGTCCTTGGCCAGCAGCGTGCCGGGCTCGTCGGCCACGTCCGCGATCGCGACGCGCGCGCCCGCCTCGACGTACGCGCGGGTGATCGCCGCGCCCTGTCCCTGCGCGCCGCCGGTGACGATCGCGATCTTGTCCTGAAGACGTCCCATGTCAGCTCCCGGCGTTCGAGTGGGCGAGTGTGGCGGGCGTGAGGTGCATGATCGCGTCGGCGGCGAAGCCGACACGGGGGTCACGGTCGGCGAACCAGCAGCCGACGTGCTGGTCGAGCGATTCGAGGTCCCAGGTGGCCGCGCCGGCGGCGTCGACGCCCAGGTCCCAGCGCTGCGCGACGGTGGGCGCGGCGATGGCCGCGATCATCCCGCCGTACACGACGAAGACCTGGCCGGTGATGTTCGCAGCGGCCGGCGAGGCGAGGTAGGCGACCAGCGGGGCCACGTGGTCGGGGCTGTACGGATCGATCGCGGCGCCCGACTCGTCCGCGCCGAAGACCGCCGCGGTCATGGCGGTGCGCGCACGGGGGCAGATCGCGTTCGCCCGGACGCCGGAGCGCCCGAGCGCCCGCGCGGTCGACACGGTCAGCGCGGCGATGCCGGCCTTGGCGGCGGCGTAGTTGGGCTGCCCCGGCGGGCCGGAGAGGAACGCCTCGGAGGCGGTGTTGACCACGGCGGCATCGACGGGCGCACCCGTGGACTTGGCCTGGTCGCGCCAGTAGGCGCCGGCGTTCCGAGAGATCAGGAAGTGGCCCCGCAGATGCACCGCGATGACCGCGTCGAACTCCTCGTCGGTCATGTTGAAGAGCATCTTGTCGCGGGTCATGCCGGCGTTGTTGACCACGACGTCGAGGCGCCCGAAGCGATCCAGCGCGGTCGACATCATCAGGTCAGCGGTCGCCCGCTGGCTCACGTCGCCCGGCGCCAGCGCAGCCTCGCCGCCCAGCGCCCGGATCTCGTCGGCGACGCCGTCGGCGCCGCCTGGCAGGTCGTTGAGCACGACGCGCGCCCCGGCACCGGCGAGCGCGAGCGCCTCGGCGCGACCGAGACCCGCTCCGGCACCGGTGACGATGGCGACCCTGCCGTCCAAGGAGACGCCCACGCGCTCAGCCCTCGACGATGCTGATCGCGGCCCGCGGGCACCCGGCGACCGCGCGCTCGACGCGCTCGCGGTTCTCGTCGGTGACGGCCGGGTCCTCGATCTGGAGCAGGTCCTCGTCGTCCAGCTCGAAGACGTCAGGGGCCATCGCCTCGCAGATGCCGTTGGACTCGCAGAGGTCCCAGTCGACGCTGATCTTGGCCATCACACTCTCCTTGACTCTGCCACTCAGCCCTGGCCGGGCAGGGCGGACATCTTGCGGTGGTCCCAGCTGGCGACCTTCTCGGGCTCGATCACCACGCCGACCCGCTTGGTCGCCTGCTTGTCGAGGATCTGGTCGCCGAGCTCGCCGAGGTCGACGCCGCCGGACATCCGGGTCATCACCCGCGCACCGAGCACGCGGATCTCGTCGTACTCCTCGACCAGTCGCGCGGTGCCGCGGATGCTGACACCGCGCAGCTCGAAGTAGTCCTGGCCGTCCTCGACGAGCGCGCTGACGCGCGGGTCGCGGCGCAGGTTGGTGATCTTCTGCGAGGAGCCGTAGGTCCAGAACGTGATCCGGCCGGCCTCGTCGAGCGCGTAGAAGAGCGTGGTGAGGTGCGGCGCGCCGTCGGGTCCGACGGTGGCCACCTGGACCTTCATCTGCTCGGCCAGGAACGCGGCCAGCTCCTCATCGCTCAGACGTACGGAGTCTCGTCCCGTGGCCACTGCACTCCCCTCGCATCGAATCCAGTGATGAACGCGGCGATAACCCCGCACCATCACCAATACTAGAACGTGTTCTACCCTAGCAGTCAGGCCGACGCCATGTCATCGATCAGCCAGGTGCCGTCGCGCCTCACCAGGGTGAGCAGCTCCCACTGCGGGCTGGCCACCGAGTGCGTGGTGCTCGCGGCGGTGGCGTTCTGGTTGACGAACACCAGCACGCGGGCGCGGTCCTCGGTGGCCGAGACGATCGAGACGGCGCAGTCGTCGGAGGCGCACGCCTTCTTGCTGTCCGACAGCGAGGCCACCGTCGCCTTGATGGTGACCTTCATCCTGGCCTGTTCGGCACGCTGGCTCCGCGCCGGCAGGTCCGCCTCGTACTTCCTGCGCATCGCCGGCGTCATCAGCTTCTCGGCGGCGGCGATGTCGGCCTCGGCCTCGGCGGCGCGGTAGGACATCGCGGTGGTCGTCATCGAGCCGGCCTGGGCCATGATCCCCGCGCGCACGGCGGAGGAGGCGAGCTCGCCGTCCGGCGCGACCTGGGAGTCGTTGGCGCGCTTGACCGCGTACCCGGTGCCGACGAGGGCGACGAGGAGCAGGAACGCGAGCAGCGCGGTCAACCGTCGGGGCGTCATGACACACCTGCCAGGTCCGACATCTTCCAGCCATCGCCGGTGCGGGTCAGCGTGACCACGAACCGATACTTGTCGCACGCCGCACCGGCGTGCGGGCACGCGTCGGTCGCCTTCTGCTTGGTGGTGGAGGCGTTGCTGACCACGACGTTCGCGGCGACCATCGCGGTGGCGGTGTCGCCCTTGACCGAGCGCAGCCCGACCCAGCGGACGTCGCCCTTGGAGACGGCCTTGGCCTGCTCGGCCGCGGCCTTGAGCGTCACCGCGGTGCCCGCGTACTGCTCCTTGAAGGAGCCCGTCGAGAGGTCCTCGACCGCCTGCTGCTTCTGCTCCATGTGGTGGTAGTCCACGTCGAGGAAGGCGAGCACCGAGCGCGTCGCGGCCGCCTGGACGTCGGCGTACGCGTCGACGCGCTTCTCGGCGTCCGTGGTCCACGGCAGCACGCGACTGCCGCCGATGAGCACCACTGCGAGCAGGATGAGGGCAAGCACGAGCAGAGCGGCCAGCGCCGCGTTGATCCTCGTGATCACTCGGCGCCTGCTCCAGGCCCGGAGACTCCACTCAGCATGGCCGCATAGCTGTCGAGGACCGAGAGCGGTCCGCCGCCGTTGTCTGGTGTCACCGTTACCGTCCTCCCGTTCCCGAGATCTGTGGTCCCCGTCACGGCATCGTACGACCCCAGCCGCAGCGGGTAGTCGATGCTCGCCGCCGGCGGCGCCATGTTCGCGCCGCGCTGGTTGATCGGGTCGGGACCGGCGTAGCCGGGCTGGGCCCGAGGATCGGTGCACTTCGCGTGGAAGTACGGCCGCGGATCGGTCAGCTGGGCGCCCGGGATCCAGTCCTTGGGCGGCATGTAGCCCTTGGTGCAGACCGGGGTCGTGTAGGTGAGCTGCATGTTGAGGTGGCCGTACCCGTCGCCGGGGGTGCCGACGAAGCCGTTGGCCGCCATCAGCGGGAACGTCACCAGGGTCTGCTCGATCTCGGGCAGGCGCGCGGTGAGGACCTGGTTGACGGTGGCGAGGTTGGTGATGAAGAGCGGGAAGAGCGGCTGCAGCCCCTCGACCAGCGACTGCACCTGGTCGACGGCGGTGGGCCCGCCCTGCAGGATCGAGCGCAGGTCCGGGTCGGAGGCCCGCAGTGCCTGGGTGACGCCGGCGAGCCCGGCGGCGAACGTACGGATGTCGTCGGCGTGGGCCTGCTGGGTGGCGAGCACCTGCTTGCCGCTGTCGAGCAGCGAGATGGTGCTGTCCTCGTGCTTGCTGGCCTCGTCGATCAGGCCCGCGCCGGAGTCGACGAGGGTGCGGAGGTTCTTCGCGTTGCCGCGGAACATGTCGCCCGTCTCCTTGACGAAGCCCTGGAGATCGTGGGCGTTGACCGAGTCGGCGAAACCGCTGATCTTGGTGAGCAGGTCGTCGGTCGACTCCGGCAACGCGTCCGCGCCGGCGGTGAGCACGTCGCCGCCGTCCAGGTACGGCCCCTCGGATGCGGTGGGCAGGAAGTCGAGGTACTGCTCGCCGACCGCCGACAGGTTGTGCACCCGCACCTGCGCGTCGTGCGGGATGTGGGTGCCGGGCTGGAGCTGCAGGGTCGCGCGGGCGCCCTTGCGGGTCAGCGTCATCGCCGTCACCTTGCCGACCTTGACGCCGCGGTAGTCGACCTCGCTGCCGACGTAGAGCCCGCCGGAGGCCGGCAGGTCGAGGGCCACGGCGTACCCGCGCCCCAGGACCTTGTCGACGACCCCCAGGTACGCGGCCGCGACGTAGACGATCCCGACGGCGGCCAGCACCGCGAAGGTGAGCAGCCTGATCCGTACGCCCCGCGTCATCTCGAGCCTCCCAGGATCCCGCCGAGCAGGGAGTCGGCCAGGCCGCCGATGCCACCGCTGGAGGTGCCGCTCGAGCCTCCGCCCAGCAGGCCACCGGTGAGCCCGAGCAGGGGCGCTCCGGCACCGGGTGACGTGCGGGGCGGCACGGTCGCGGCCTTCGAGCCCTTACTGGTGCTCGGCAGGACGCTGGCCTTGCCCACCATCGAGCACGCGAAGTCGAGCCCGGTGAGCTTGCACAGGGTCTTGACCAGGGGCTGGAGCTGGTTGCAGTCGCTGGAGTACGTGCTGCACAGCTGCAGGACCTGCGGCAGACCGGTGTCGCCACCCGTGGCCAGGCCGTTGAGCAGCTTGCCGAGGTCGAACTCCATGTGGAACAGCGCGTTGGAGTAGTCGCCCTTCGCGAGCGTCTCGGCCTGCTTCGGGAACGGGAAGCTGGCCGCCATCATCAGGCCCCGCGGCAGGGAGTCGCCGGCGTCGGCCAGCTTCGTCAGGGTGGGCCGCAGGTCGTCGAGGATCGTGGTGAGCTGCTTGCCGTTGCGGTTGATCACCCGGGTCGCGATCGTGCCGAGGTTGTCCAGGCCCTGGAGCATGTTCATCAGGTCGTGGTGCTGCTGGTGCAGCACCGTGATCGCGGGCCCGAACGAGTCGAGCGCGTCGCCGATCGTGGACTTCTCGTGGTTGAGGGTGGCGGTCAGCCGGTCGACCTGCGTCATCGCGGCGACGATGTCGTCCTTGGACTTGTCCAGCGTCCCGACGAGGGTGTTGACCTGGGTGAGCACGGCCCGGATGTCCTCGGTCCGCCCGTCCATCATCTTGTTGAGCTCGGTGCTGATGGTCTTGAGCTGGCCGACGCCGCCGCCGGCGAGCAGTGAGGAGAGCGCGCCGAGCACCTCCTCGACCTCCGGGTTGCGGGCGGTCGAGTCGAGCGCGATGTGGGCGCCGTCGGCGAGCCGGCCGGCGCTCTTCACGGTGTCGCCGCCGGGCGCGCTGAGGGAGATGTACTTCTCCCCCAGCAGGCTGGTCTGGCGTACGTCGGCCACGGCGTCGGCGGGCAGCACGATGTCCTTGCGGATCGTCATCGTCACCTCGGCGTGCCAACCGACGCGCTTGACGTCGTCGACCTGACCGACGGCGACGTCGTTGGCCATCACCAGGGTGCGCGGCACCACGTCGACGACGTCGGCGAAGTCGGCGGTGACCTGGTAGCCGTCACTGGCCTTGACCACCTTGCCGGGCAGCGGCAGGTCGTACGCCTGCATCCCGCAGCCGGACACGAGGGCGACGGCGAGGAGGGCCAGGAGCCAGCGCTTGAGCATCGTCACTTCGCCGTCCCCGAGATCAGGCCCTGCACCTGGGCGGCCAGGCCGCCGAGCGTGCTGGTGCCGTTGGTGACCAGCGAGGGCACGCTGAGCGCGTTGGTCAGGCCCGCCCCGACGGTGGTCGCGGCGGTGTCGGGCACGAGCAGCTTGAAGAGCTTGCAGACCAGCGGGGCGTTGGGGATCCGGTCGTTGGTCACGATCCCGCACAGCAGCCCCGGCAGGTCCATGCCGGTCGGCCCGAGCTGGAGCCGGATGCCCTCGGTGCCCGTCCCGGCGTCGAAGGAGTCGGCCAGGTCGGCGAGCCCGAGCGGAGCGAGCTGGAGCACGTCGGCCAGGCTCTGCTTCTGGTCGGCGACCACCTTCAGCGTGGTGGTCAGGTCCGAGATGCCACCGGTGAGCCTGTCCTTGTTGTCGCGCACGAACCGACCTGTGATGTCGACGGCGTCCGCGATCGCGGCCAACGCCTTCTGCAGGTCGCCGCTCTCCCCCGACAGCTCCTGGGAGACCTGCGCGAGGTGCGTCATGAAGCGCTGCACCGTCGGGTCGTTCTTCTGGAGCGTGGTGGTGATGCCGTTGAGGCCGTCGAGGGTGTCGAAGAGGTTGCTGGAGTTGTCGTCCAACGTCTTCAGGACCTGCGACACGTTGGCCAGCATCTGGTTGCCGAGCTTGCCGTTGCCCTGCAGCGCGTCGGCGCCGGCCTTGAGGGCGTTGTTGAGCGCGCCGTTCTTGTTGGCGCCGTTGGGGCCGAGCGCGTCGGTGAGGTCGGCGACCGACTTGTAGATCTCGTCCATCTCGACCGGCACCGCCGTCCGGGCCTTCGGGATGTCGCCGCCGTCGGCCATCATCGCGCCGCCCGTGTACGCCGGGGCCAGCTGGACGAAGCGATCGGCGACCAGCGTCGGGGTCACGATCGCCGCCTTCACGTCCGCGGGCAGGTGGTACGTCGCGTCGTACTCCATCGTCACGGTGACGCTGTCGCCGTCGGGCACGACCTTGGTCACCTTGCCGACCCGGACGCCCATGATGTCGACGTCGGAGCCCTGGTAGATGCTGGTCGCCTGGGAGAAGTGCGCGGTCACCGTGCGGGTGCCGCTGCCTCCGCCGACCGCGCTCACGCCGGCCGCGACCAGCAGCAGCGCGACGACGATCGCGACGACCCGCCACGGCGTCAGGGCACGGATCCATTCCATCGGCGCCATCTTCGGTGCGGGCATCAGTCCAGCCCCTTCCGTCGGCCGGGCACGAACTCCCCGGTGGCCAGGCTGGCGAAGTTCGGGACGTAGGCGTCGAACCACGGACCGGTGCCGATGATGTTGACCAGGATCGAGGCGTACGGGCCGTAGTACTTGATCGTGTCGCTGATCTGCTGCTTGCGGTCGTTGAGGAACGTGATCGCCCGGTCCAGCTCGTCGAGCGCCGGGCCGAGCTGCTTCTCGTTGTCCCGGGCCAGGCCGCGCAGCTGGTCGGCGAGGGAGCCGGCGTTGACGAGCAGGGCGTGGATGTCGTCGCGGCGCTGGATCAGCTCCTTGAAGATCTGGTCGCCCTGCTTCATCAGCCCGACCAGATCGCCCTTGCGCTGGTTGATCAGGTCGACGACGTGGTGGGCGTGCTGAAGCAGCTGGTCGATGTCGTCGTCGCGTGAGGCGATGGTCTGCGAGAGCCGGGCCAGCCCCTCGAAGCTGCCCCGCACCTGCGGCGCCGCCTGGTTGACCGTGGTGGCGACGGTGTTGAGCGCGGTGCCGAGCTGATCGGTGTCGATCTTCCCGGTCGTCTCGGTGAGCTGGTCGAGGGTGCCGACGATGTCGTAGCCGGCGGTGGTGCGCTCGAGCGGGATGGTCGCGCCGGCATCGAGGTAGGCGCCGTCGTCGTGGGCGGTGGTGCCGGGCTCGAGGCGCAGGTACTTCTCGCCGAGCAGGTTGAGCACTTCGATGGAGGCCTCGGTGTCCTCGCCGAGCTTGGCGTCCTTGACCGAGAAGGCGACATCGACGCTGGCCCCGCCGCCGGAGGTGTTGATCGTGATCTTGTCGACCCGCCCGACCCGGACACCGGCGACCTCGACGCGGTCGCCCGTATGCAGACCGCTCGCGTCGGCGAAGCGGGCGTGATAGGTGGTGCCCTTCATCCCGGGCAGCTTCTGCAGGTTGAAGGCGAGCACCATCGCGAGGGCGAGCGCCACCGCGGTGGCGGCCCCGGCGCGCATCAGCTTCCGGTCGGAATAGGTGGCCATCAGGCATCACACCGCTTCGCGGTGGAGTAGACGGCGACGCTGCTGAGCGCCTTCTGCAGTGCCTTGATCACCGGCGAGTCGTCCAGGATCTTGCCGAGCGAGGGCAGCTTGATCACGACGTCGAGGTCGCAGAGGTAGTAGTTGTACGAACTGCCGTAGGTGCCGATCCGGACCTGCGCCTGCAGCGTCTTGGGCAGCCGCTTGAGGGTGTCGTCCATCAGGGCCTGGTTCTCCGGCTTGTTGAGGGTCGTGACGATCCGGCGCAGCTGGGCGATGTCGGTCTTGGTCGCGGGGCGCACGTCGGTGAGCAGCGTGGCCAGCTGCCCGCTGAGGTCGCCGATCTGGTGCACCGAGTCGCCGATCGTCGTCTTGTCCCTGGCCAGGTCGCCCATCCACCCGCTGAGCTGGGTGAGCAGCTGGGAGAGCTGGGTGTGGTGGTCGTCGACGGTCTTGAGCGTCGCGGAGAGGTTCGTGATCACGTCCCCGATGAGCTGGTCGCGGTCCGCGAGCGTGCTGGTCAGCGACGCGGTCTGCTGCAGGACGCTGGCGATGGTGCCGCCCTCCCCCTGGAGCACCTTGATCAGGTTGAGCGACAGGTCGTTGACGTCCTGGGGGTTGAGCGCCTGGAAGAGCGGCTGGAACCCGTTGAACAGCTCGGTCAGGTTGAGCGCCGGAGTGGTCTGCGCGACGGGGATCGTGGCGCCCGGCTTGAGCGGCGCGCCCTTCGCGCCGGCGTCGGCGGTGCTGCTCTGGGTGAGCGCGAGGTAGCGGGCACCGACCAGGTTGAGGTAGCGGATCTGGGCCCCGGAGGCGGTCGTCATCGGGACGCCGTTCTCGACCCGGAAGGTCACCTTGGCCTGATCGCCGTCGTAGAGCTGGACGTCGCGAACCGAGCCGACCGAGACGCCGGCGACCCGGACGTCGTCACCCTTCTTGAGCTCGCTGGCGCTGGTGAAGATCGCGCTGTACGTGTGCTGACCGCCGCCGCCGAGGTGGCCCATGATGATCGCGAGCATCCCGGTGACGATCACCGAGGTCAGCGTGAAGATGCCGAGCTTCACGGCGGCCGTGGCGGTCACCATGTTGCGACTCGAGAGGCCGGTCATCACTTCAGCCTCATGATGTCGGGGTGCTGGGCCGGGTCGTCCTCGGTGCCGTCCTTGATCGGGGCATCCAGGTGGGGCGACTTGGGGATCTTGTCGTACGCGATGTCGGGCAGCCCGGCACACCAGGGGCCGTGCCCGATCGCGCCGTACTCCGGGCGGTCGGCGCGCGTGTAGGCGGGCTTCTGCGAGCCGCCGAGCGTCATCGTCTGGCTGACCCGGCTGTTGCGGAAGATCTCGTTGAGGTTCTTGGTGTAGAGGTCGAGCCCCTTGAGCAGGCAGGGGTACTCGGGCGAGTAGTCGGCGAGCAGCTTGACCAACGGGACAGCGAGCTGCGACTCGGTGTCGATGCTCGCCTCGTTGTCGTGCAGCAGCGCCGTCGTCGAGTACGACAGACCCGTCACGCTGCTGAACAGTCCCTTGAGCTGGTCCTGCTTGGCGGTGACCGTCTTGGCCGTCACGGTCGCGTTGTCGAGGATCCGCACCAGATCCGGCGCGGCCAGATCGTAGGTGTGGGCGACGTCGGCGAACGCCTTGATGTCGCTGGTCAGGGTCGGCAGGTGGACGTTCATGGTGGTGAGGTAGTCGTTGAGCTGGGTGATGGTCGCGCCGAGCCGGTCGCCGTTGCCCTGCAGCGCTGTCGACAGCGCGGTCAGCGTGCTGTTGAGGTCCTGCGGGCGCACGGCCTGCAGGATCGGGAACAGCCGGGCGAGCACCGACTCCAGTTCGACGCTGGTGCGGACCCGGTCCGCGGGGATCACGGTGCCGTCGCGGAGGCCGCCGGCGGCCGGCGTGGGCGGGTCGACGAACTGGACGTACTTCTGCCCGAAGAGGGTGGTCGGCAGGATCTCGGCGTCGACGTTGCTCGGGATCTGCTCGGCCTGGCCGGGATCGAGGCCGAGCTTGATCACGGCCTGGTGCCCGTCCTGGCTGACCCCGCGGATCTGGCCGACGATCACCCCGTGCATCCGCACGTCGCCGAACTTCGGCAGCTGCAGGCCGGCCCGGTCGGCCTTGATCGTCACCCAGGTCACCGAGGTGAAGGCCTTCTGGTAGACCGCGATGGCGAGACCGATCAGCAGCGCCATGATGACGACGTAGCCGATCCCCGCGACGAAGAGCTTGTTGTGCTCCGCACGCGAGTCGTGTTGGGCCCCGACCAGCATCGCCACTACCCGGTGATCCGGACCGTCGTGGTGGAGCCCCAGATCGCGAAGCTGAGGAAGAAGTCCGCGACGACGACCGTGACGATGGAGGTGCGGATGGCCTGGCCGACCGCGCGGCCGACGCCCGCAGGTCCACCGGAGGCGGTGTAGCCGTAGTAGCAGTGGATCAGGATCACCGCGACCGCCAGCACGACGAGCTTCAGGAACGACCACAGGATGTCGACCGGCGGCAGGAACGCGATGAAGTAGTGGTCGTAGGTCCCCGCCGACTGGTGGTAGAGCAGCGTCGTGATCAGGCGCGGCGACAGGTACGAGGCGCACAGGGCGATCACGTAGAGCGGGATGACCGCGATGAACCCGGCCGCCATCCGGGTGGTGACCAGGTAGGGCAGCGACGGGATGCCCATCGACTCGAGCGCGTCGATCTCCTCGCTGATCCGCATCGCGCCGAGACGGGCCGTGTAGCCGCAGCCGACGGTCGCGGCGAGGGCGATCGCGGAGACGAGCGGGGCGACCTCGCGGGTGTTGAAGTAGGCGGAGATGAAGGCGGTGAACTTCGCGACGCCGATCTGGCTGAGCGAGGCGTAGCCCTGGATGCCGACCTCGGTGCCGGCGAAGAACGCCATGAACGCGATGACGCCCGCCGTGCCGGCGATCATGCTGAGCGCGCCGGCGCCGAAGGCCACCTCGGCGAGGATGTTGAACATCTCGCGGCGGTGATGGGTGATCGCCCGCGGCGTCCAGGCCAGGGCCTTGATGTAGAAGAGGAGCTGGTCGCCGAGCTGCTCGATCCGGTTGCGGCGCTCCCGAACGATCGAGCCCGCGACCGTGCCCACGGTCTGGCCCAGGGTGGTGACGGCACTCATCACAGACCGTCCTGCGGCACGACCTGGAAGTAGACCGCCGTGATCACCGAGTTGAGCACGAAGAGCAACATGAACGCGACGATCACCGACTCGTTGACCGCGCGGCCGACGCCGCTCGGGCCGCCGGCGGCGCGCAGGCCGTTGTGGGCGCCGACGATCGCGGCGAGGAACCCGAAGAGGGCCGCCTTGATCATCGAGATGTAGAGGTCGGGCAGCGTGGCCAGTGCGTTGAAGCTGGACAGGAAGGCGCCGGCGGAGCCGCCCTGGACCATCACGGTGAAGAAGTAGCCGCCCGCGATGCCGGTGGCGATGACGATGCCGTTGATCATCATCGAGACGAACACGCAGGCCAGGACGCGCGGGGTGACGAGCCGGACGACGGGGTCGATGCCCAGCACCTCGAGGGCGTCGATCTCCTCGCGGATCTTTCTCGCGCCCATGTCGGAGCAGATGGCCGAGCCCGCTGCGCCGGCGATGATCAGGGCAGCCGCGATCGGGGCCGCCTCCCGGACGACGGCGAGCACGGCGGTCGCGCCGGCGAAGGACTGCGCGCCCAGCTGGCCGGTCAGGTTGCCGACCTGGAGCGAGATCACCGCGCCGAACGGGATGCTGACCAGGATCGTCGGCATCAGCGTCACGCTGGTCATGAACCAGGCCTGCTCGAGGAACTCGCGGGTCTGGAACCGCGTCGTGAAGGTCGCTCTGGCGACCTCGACCGTCATCAGTCCGATGCCGCCCATGCCACGCACGAGCGAGCTCACCTGCGGCATATCGCACCTCTTCGCGTCGGCGGTTCTGTGACCGGGCTCACCAGCGCCGCAAGTAGAACATGTTTCAGTTCTGCAAGCAACGACCTGACCGCCCAACGACGTGTTCGGCCGAAGGTGATGCCCCTGACCGCTGGTCAGACGTCCAGGACTGAGCAGCACCGCCGGCCTCCGAGGAGGGCCGGCGGCGCTGTGGCGAGGCGAGGTCTCGGTCAACGCACCCGGACGGAAGGGCGACGTCGTTCCATGCTTCCGCGCTCAGATGCCCCAGAACACCCGCTCGACGATCGCGTAGGCGTGTCTGGTGGCACGCAGGTAGTCGTTGACCATCTCGTCGCTGGCGTCGGGGGCGTAGCCGAGGATCGAGGCCACCGCGCGGCGCTCGGTGACGTTGCTCGGGAGCTGGTCGGAGGGCTTGCCGCGCACGAGGGTGATGGCGTTGCGCGTCCGGCTGACGCGGCGCCAGGCCGTGCCGAGCGCCTCGGCGTCCTCGGAGGTGATCAGCCCCGCCTCCAACGCGGCATCGAGGCCCTCGAGGGTGCGCGGCGTGCGCAGTCCCTCGACGTCGTGCGCGTGGCACATCTGGAGCAGCTGGACCGTCCACTCGATGTCGGCCAAGCCGCCGCGCCCGAGCTTGAGGTGGGTCGCCGGATCGGCACCGCGCGGCAGCCGCTCGGCATCGACGCGGCCCTTGATCCGGCGCACCTCGCGGATGTCGCGCTCCTGCAGCCCGCCCGCGGGGTAGCGCAGCCGGTCGATCATCGCGGTGAAGTCCTTCCGCAGGTCCTCATCGCCGACGACGGCGTCGGCGCGCAGCAGCGCCTGCGCCTCCCAGACGTCCGACCAGCGGGCGTAGTAGGCGGCGTACGAGTCGAGCGTGCGCGCCAGCGGGCCCTGCCGGCCCTCGGGACGCAGGTCGGCGTCGAGCACGAGCGCCGGGTCGGGACCTGACGAGTTGAGCAGCGCACGGACGCGCTCGGCGACCGCCCGCGCGAATGTCGCCGCCTCCTCCGCGGACGCGCCCTCGGCGGGCTGGTGGACGAAGAGCACGTCGGCGTCGCTGGCGTACGACAGCTCGAAGCCGCCGTAGCGCCCCATCGCGATGATCGCCATCCGGGTCGGGGCCTCGGTCAGCCCGCGTGCGGCCGTGATCTCAGCGAGCGCTCCCCCGAGGGTCGCCTCGATGACCGCGTCGGTGAGGTGCGCCAGCGCCTCGCCGACCTGGGTGACGTCGAGGACGCCCGCCAGCTCGCCGGCGCTGATCCGGAAGAGCTCACGGCGCCGGATGCCGCGCACGACATGGATCGCGGCACCCAGGTCGGTGTGCCGGTCGACGGCGCCGCGCATCTCGGCGAGCAGCGCCTCGACCGGGGTCGGGTGGAGGTCGCCGCCGAGGATCCGTACGCCCTCGGGCTCGCGCTCCAGCAACGCCGTCGTGTAGCGCGAGGTCGACAGCACGCGGGCGAGGCGCTCGGCGATCAGCCCCTCGTCGCGCAGTGCGCGCAGGTACCAGGGCGTGTCGCCGAGGGCCTCGCTGATCCGGCGGAAGCCGAAGAGACCCATGTCCGGGTCGGCGCCGTCGGCGAACCACTGGAGCATCACGGGCAGCAGGTGGCGCTGCATGGTCGCGGTGCGCGAGACCCCTCCGGTGAGCGCCTCCAGGTGGCGCAGCGCAGCGGCCGGGTCCGCGTATCCGAGAGCCGTGAGCCGCTCCTCCGCGGCCGCGAGCGAGAGCCGGGCTTCGGTGCCGGGGATGCGGGCGACCGCGGCGAGCAGCGGGCGGTAGAAGAGCTTCTGGTGCAGCCGGCTGACCTCGCGGCGCTCCTCGGCGAGCCGCTTCTCCAGGGAGGCGGCGGGGTCGCGGAAGAGGCCCATCGAGCGACCGAGGGTGCGCAGCGACTCCTCGTCGCGCGGCACCATGTGGGTCCGACGCAGGCGGCGCAGCTGGATGCGGTGCTCCAGGGAGCGCAGGAAAGTGTACGCGGCGTGCAGCGCCTCGCCGTCCTCACGCCCGACGTAACCGCCGTCGGTGAGCGCCGTGAGCGCGGACAGCGTGGTCGGCACCCGCAGCGAGGGGTCGGCGCGCCCGTGCACCAGCTGGAGCAGCTGGACGGCGAACTCGACGTCGCGCAGGCCCCCGACGCCGAGCTTGAGCTCACGGTCGGCGTCTCGGCTCGGGATGTGCTCGACGACCCTGCGGCGCATCGCCTGGGTGTCGGCGACGAAGCCGTCGCGCTCGGCCGCCTTCCACACCAGCGGCGAGAGCTCCTCGATGTAGGCCCGGCCGAGCTCGTGGTCGCCCGCGACGGGGCGGGCCTTGAGCAGCGCCTGGAACTCCCAGGTCGACGCCCAGCGCTCGTAGTAGGCGACGTGCCCGGCGAGCGTGCGCGACAGGGCGCCCGCCTTGCCCTCGGGGCGCAGGTTGGCATCGACCTGCCAGATCGTGCCCTCCCGGGAGTGCTCCGAGCAGATCCGGATGAGGGTGCTGGCCAGCTTGGCCGCGACGTCGTCGGGACCCTCGTGGACGAAGATCACGTCGACGTCGGAGACGTAGTTGAGCTCGTGGGCGCCGCACTTGCCCATCGCGATCACCGCGAGTCGCACCTCATCGGCGCGGTCGACCTCCTGGCGGGCGATGTGCAGCGCGGCCTCGAGCGTGCCGGCGGCCAGGTCGGAGAGCTCGGCGGCGACGTCGTCGACGCCCATCTCGTGGCCGAGGTCGCGGGCGGCCAGGCGGAGCAGGAGCCGGCGGTAGTCGACACGGAGGGCGTCGCGGGCCTCGGCCGGGCCGAGCCCCTCGACCGCGGCGAGCAGGTGGTCGCGCAGGAAGTACGCCGCCGGCCGGGTCGAGCCCAGCTCCGGGTCGCACAGGTCGCGCCAGTGCTCGGGGTGGCGGGCGAGGTAGTCGCCGAGGGCCTCGGAGGCGCCGAGGACGGTGAGCAGCCGCATCGCGGTGCCCTCGTCGTCGGCCAGCTCCTCGAGCAGCGCCGCGCTGTCGTCGACGGCATCGGCGAGCCGGACCAGGGCGGCCAGCGCGAGGTCGGGGTCGGCCGTGCGCCCGAAGAGGGCGAGCAGCTCCTCGGGCACCGGCAGGCCGGTGAGGGCGGCGAGCGCGGCGTCGGTCTCATCGAAACCGAGCCGCAGCAGGGTGCCCTTCGTGGTGGCGACTCTGGGCGCCATCACTCCCAGAGCTCCCCGCGGGCGCCGGCGCGACCGCGGACCAGCCGGGCGAAGGCCCAGGTCAGCGGTTGCCAGTCCTCGTCGGGGCCACTGTCCTCGGGGTGGAACTGCACGCCCCAGACCGTATCGGCCAGGCGCGCGGCCTGGATCTCACCGTTCTCGGTCTGGGCCAGCGCGACCCCGGCGGGAGGCAGCGTGGTGACGATCTCGCGGGTGGCGTGCCGCGCCCGGCTGTCACCGGCGATCCGGTCGAACAGCGGGTCGAGCAGCACCTCGCAGCCCCAGCCGATCTCGAGCAGGCCGCGCAGTTCGCCGTACGGGCTGGGGGCGACCTTCCCGCCGAGCGCGACGGCCGCCAGCTGGTGCCCCAGCCCGATGCCGAGCGTCGGCACGCCGAGTGTGGCCGCCTCCCGGATCCGGTCACGCAGGGTTGCGAGCCAGGGGGCCTCGTCCGACACCCGCGACTCCCCCGACTCCTGCAGCTCGCCGCCGAGCACGATCAGCCCGTGGTAGGCCCGCGGGCTGGGGATCGTGTCGGCGTCGTACGGACGGCGCTCGTCCACGGCGCACCCGGTCTCGCCCAGCCAACCGGCCATCGGGCCGATCGAGTGGGCGTCGTCGCTCACGACGACCAGGACGCGCGCCATCGCAGACGTCCTAGAGGACGGGCAGCATCCGGCTGCGCTCGAATGCGCTGACCTGCGCGCGGTACTCGGCCCACTCGGCGCGCTTGTTGCGCAGGAAGAAGTCGTAGACGTGCTCGCCCAGGGTCTCGGCGAGCAGCTCGGACTTCTCCGCGACCGCGATCGCCTCGTCGAGGCCGCGCGGCAGAGCGTCGATCCCGAGCGCGGTGCGCTCGCGGTCGGTGAGGGCCCACACGTCGTCCTCGGCCTCGGCCGGGAGCTCGTACTCCTCCTCGATGCCCTTCATGCCCGCCGCGAGGATGACCGCGAAGGCGAGGTAGGGGTTGCAGGCGGGGTCGAGCGTCCGGATCTCGATGCGGGTCGACTGGCCCTTGGAGGGCTTGTACATCGGGACCCGGATCATCGCGGAGCGGTTGTTGTGCCCCCACGAGATGAAGGCCGGAGCCTCGCCCTCGGCGACGATCCGCTTGTAGGAGTTGACCCACTGGTTCGTGACGACGCTGATCTCCGGGGCGTGCTTGAGCACGCCGGCGATGAACTGACGGCCGGTCTTCGACAGCTGGTACTGGGCACCCGCTTCGTAGAAGGCGTTGGTGTCGCCCTCGAACAGGCTGACGTGGGTGTGCATGCCCGAGCCGGGGTGCTGGGTGAAGGGCTTGGGCATGAAGGTGGCCCATACGCCCTGGCTGAGCGCGACCTCACGGATGACCGTGCGGAAGGTCATGATGTTGTCGGCCGTCGAGAGCGCGTCGGCGTAGCGCAGGTCGATCTCCTGCTGGCCGGGGCCGCCCTCGTGGTGGGAGTACTCGACCGAGATGCCCATCGCCTCGAGGTAGGTGATCGCCTCGCGCCGGAAGTCGGCGCCGAGCGCCTGGGTGGTGTGGTCGAAGTAGCCGCTGGAGTCGACCGGGATCGGCTCCTCGCCGTCCTTCGGCTCGTTCTTGAAGACGTAGAACTCGATCTCGGGGTGGGTGTAGAAGGTGAAGCCCTTCTCCGCCGCCTTCGAGAGGGTGCGCTTGAGCACGTAGCGCGGGTCCGCGTACGAGGGGCTGCCGTCGGGCATCACGATGTCGCAGAACATGCGGGCGGTCGACGGGCCGGGGCCCTGGTCGCGCCACGGCAGCAGCTGGAAGGTGCTCGGGTCGGGCAGCGCGAGCATGTCCGACTCGGTGACGCGGGCGAAGCCCTCGATCGCGCTCCCGTCGAAGCCGATGCCCTCGGCGAACGCCCCCTCGAGCTCGGCCGGCGCCACCGCCACCGACTTGAGGAAGCCCAGCACGTCGGTGAACCACAACCGCACGAAGCGGACATCGCGCTCCTCGAGCGCCCTCAGGACGAAGTCCTCCTGCTTACCCATGGGCGTGAGCCTAGTGGGACGACCCCCGACGCCATGCGAAGTCCTCCGTAGTTGGGCGCGCGTCGTATGCCGATGCGGGACCACGGCCCGCATCTCTTGCGCTACGTGCGAGACCCGGCTTGCCAACAGCCTGCTCCGCGCGCAGGTCTCGAAGCCGGCCCGGCAGCTGCGCTGACGGAGCGCTACATCGCCGCAGCGAGGTGCGCGCGGATCTGCTCCAGACTCGGCACGAGCCCGGTGCCGCCACGGCCTCCGAGGACCAGCGACGCGGCTGACATGCCGAGTCGTACGGCTTCGTCCAGCGTGTCCCCGAGCACGAGCCGTGCGGTGAGCGTGCCCGCGAGGGAGTCACCGGCGCCGGTCTGGTCGACGAGCCGGACCGCCGGCACGGCGGGCAGGTCCCGGACGCCGTCCGCGTCCGCCACCACCGCGCCGTCGGCACCGCGGGTGACGACCGCGGCCTCGGCGCCGAGACCGAGCAGGATCCGCGCGGCCTGGTGCGGGTCGACCGTGTCGAGCAGCACCGACGACTCCCCCGGCGCCGCCGGGGTGACGACCCGGGCCCGGGGCGCGAGCATCCGCAGCACGCCGGCCGCCTCCTCGGAGGTGGTCAGCCGCGGCCGGTAGTTGGGGTCGTAGACCAGGCACGCGGCCCGGTTCGCGACCTCCACCACGGCCGCCCGCGCCGAGGCCGAGAGCGCCGCGGTGACACCTGACGTCAGGACCGCGCCGACCGACTCGAGCCCCCCTGCGGCGACGTCGTCGGGGCCGATCGTGGAGCCCGCGCTACCGCGGCGCAGGTAGACGAACTCACGTCCGCCGGTGGGGTCGGCGTGCACGACGTACGCCCCCTGCTGGCCGGACACCCGGCGCACGAGGGAGGTGTCGATCCCGAGCACGCCGAGGCGCTCCTCGATCACGTCACCGAGCTCGTCGTCGGCGATCCGCGTCAGGATCGCCGTGCGCGCTCCGGCCGCCGCCGAGGCGGCCGCCGCGTTGAGCGCATCACCCGAGACGCCGAGGGTGAGCGGAACGCCATCGGAGAGGGCGGCGTCGGAGGCGAGCTCCACGAGGATCTCGCCGACCACCACCACATCGCGGGACATCACTGCGCTCCTTTGCCTGGGACTCGATGGCACCATTGATCCAGCCGCCAGGACCTGACGGCAAGCGGTTGCCGGGAGTTGCCGCACGCCGTAGCGTCCCCGTCATCCGCGCCAGAACGCGCCACGACCGCCGTGCCGACTCGGAGGCATCATGAGCGACAAGACCCCGACGATCTACGACGTCGCCCGAGCGGCGGGCGTCGCGCCGTCCACGGTGTCGCGAGCCTTCTCCCGGCCCGATCGGGTCAACGTGGACACCGCTGCGATGATCCGCGCGACGGCCGCCGCCCTGGGCTATCGCACCAATCCGCTGGCCCGCGCGCTGCCTACCGGGCAGACGTCGATGATCGCGCTGGCCACCGCCGACATCACCAACCCGTACTACTTCGAGATCATCCGCGGCGCCCAGGACGCGGCGGCGGAGCGCGGCTACACCACCCTGCTGTCGGACGCGCAGGAGTCGGTGACCCGCGAGCGGGAGTCGATCGAGCGGGCGATCCCGACCGTCGAGGGGATCGTGCTGGCGAGCACGCGGATGTCGGACAGTGCGATCCGGATGGTGGCCAAGCAGCGGCCGTTGATCGTGATCAACCGCGACATCACCGACGTGCCGCACGTGGTCGCCGACCACGCGATGTCCGTACGCCAGGCCGTCGACCACCTCGTCGGGCTGGGCCACCGCCACATCACCTACCTCTCAGGCCCGGACGCGGCGTGGGTCAACGCGATGCGGTGGCGCGCGCTGCGCTCCTACGCCGCCGAGCACGAGGTGCAGGTACGCCGGGTCGGGCCGTATCCCCCGACCGCGACCGGCGGGCGGCAGGCGGCCGAGGAGTTCCGCGACCACCGCACCAGCGCCGTGATCGCGTACAACGACCTGCTCGCGATCGGCTTCATCCGCCGCCTCGTCTCCTTCGGGGCACGGGTGCCGCAGGACGTCAGCGTGGTCGGCTTCGACAACATCTTCGTCACCCAGCTGACCTCCCCGGAGATCACCAGCGTCGCTCCCCCGCTGCGCACACTGGGCTCGATGGCGGTGCACAACCTGCTCGCCCTGATCGGCGGCGCGAGCCCCACGACCGGGCGTCCCCTCGCGCTCCCGACCCGGCTGTACGCACGGGGCTCGACCGGTGCCGCGCCGACCCGCCGCCGAGCGTGGCGGAGCGTCACGTCGCCGGCGCCGCGAGAGTCCGCGACAACTCCCGGCAACCGATTGCCGTCGCCCGACTGAGTCACGTTCGATGGCGGCATGCCGAGCCCGCTGCGACTGCACCCCGACCGGCTGCTGCCCAGCGATCCCTCCGTCCGGGCCGTCGCCCGTGAGCTCTACGGCGCGGTGCGGGACCTGCCGATCGTCTCGCCGCACGGGCACGTGCCGGCGTCGCTGCTGGCCGACGACGCGCCGTTCGGCGACCCCGCCTCGCTGCTGGTCACCCCCGATCACTACGTGACCCGGCTGTTGCACGCCAACGGTGTCGCCCTGGCAGACCTGGGCGTGGGCCGTGGACCGCTGAGCGAGGCCGACTCGAGGGCGGTCTGGCGGCTGCTGTGCAAGCACTGGTCGCTCTTCGCCGGCACCCCCGTGCGGTTCTGGCTGGAGGCCGAGCTCGGTGAGATCTTCGAGGTCGCTGAGCGCCCGTCCGCGGAGAACGCGGATGCGCTCTACGACCGGATCGCGGCCTGCCTCGAGCGCCCGGAGTTCCGGCCGCGGGCGCTGCTCGAGCGGTTCGGGATCGAGTTCCTGGCGACCACCGACGACCCGTGCGACGACCTGGCCGCGCACCGGGCGCTGGCCGACGACCCGACGTTCGGCGCCCGGGTGGCGCCGACGTTCCGCCCCGACCGCTACCTCGAGCCCGAGCGCGCCACCTGGCGTACGGACGTCGCGCGCCTCGGCGAGGTCGCGGGGATCGAGACCGGCGACTACGCCGGCTACCTCGCCGCGCTGGAGGCACGACGGCGCCACTTCATCGCCCACGGGGCGGTCTCGACCGACCACGGGCACGCGGACGCCGTCGTCGAGACGCTCGCCGAGACCGAGGCCGCGCGCATCTATGCCGCCGCGCTGGCCGGCACGGCGACCCCCGCCGAGGCGCTCGCCTTCCGCCGCCACATGCTCCTCGAGATGGCCCGGATGTCGTGCGACGACGGCTTGGTGATGACGCTGCACCCCGGTTCGTACCGCAACCATCACACCGCCTCGTTCGACACGTACGGGACGGACATCGGCTGCGACATCCCGCAGACCACCGAGTTCACCGCGGCCCTGCGGCCCTTGCTGGAGCGCTTCGGCACCCACCCCGACCTGCGGCTCATCCTCTTCACCCTCGATGAGACGGTCTGGTCGCGCGAGCTGGCGCCGCTGGCCGGCTTCTACCCGTCGGTCTACGTGGGCGCGCCGTGGTGGTTCCTCGACGCCCCGGACGCGATCCGGCGCTTCCGCGCGGCGGTGACCGAGACGATCGGCTTCAGCCGCACCTCCGGCTTCATCGACGACACCCGCGCCTTCTGCTCCATCCCTGCCCGGCACGACATGGCCCGGCGCCTCGACGCCGGCTACCTGGCGGGCCTGGTCGCCGAGCACCGCCTCGACCTCGACGAGGCGCTGGAGACCGCGGTGGCCCTGGTCGCCGAGCAGCCACGCAAGGCGTTCCGGCTGTGAGCCGCCCCCTGACCCGCGCCGCGACCGGCCACGTGGCCCCGCCGATCGCCGCTGTCCACCTGGGCCTCGGCGCCTTCTTCCGCGCCCACCAGGCGGTCTACACCGCACTGGCGCCGGACGCCGACGCATGGGGCTACGCCGCCTTCACCGGGCGCAGCTCCGGGCTCGCCGAGCAGCTGCAGCGCCAGGACGGGCTCTACACGCTGCTCCAGCGGGCGCCCGGCGGCGACGAGGCCACCGTGGTCGGCTCGGTGGCGCGCGCCTACGCCGGTGGCGACACCGACTCCTGGATCTCGACCGTCGCCGATCCCGGCGTACGGCTGATGACGCTCACCGTGACCGAGTCGGCCTATCGCCGCGGCCCGGCCGGTGGACTCGACCTCGCAGCCGAGGATGTGAAGGCCGATCTGGCCGACCTGCAGCGCGACCCTCCTCGCGCGTGCCGGTCCGTCCCCGGCCGTCTGGTCGCCGGCCTCGCCGCCCGGGCTCGGGCGGGCGGCGGGGCCCTGGCGATCGTGCCGTGCGACAACCTGCCCGACAACGGGAAGGTCGTGCGCCGGGTCGTGCTGGAGCTGGCCGCGGAGGCCGCCGCCGGCGGCGATCGCGACCTGCCCGCCTGGATCACCGCGCACGTCTCCTTCGTCAGCACCGAGGTCGACCGGATCACCCCGCGCACCACGCCGGCCGACATCGAGGCGGTGCGCCGGGCGACCGGACGCGACGACGCCTGCCCGGTGGTCACCGAGCCCTTCACCGAGTGGACCCTGGCCGGCGACTTCCCCGGTGGGCGCCCGGCATGGGAGGCCGCCGGCGCGAGGTTCGTCGAGGACGTCACGCCGTACGAGACGCGCAAGCTGTGGCTGCTCAACGGCGCGCACTCGCTGCTCGCCTACGCCGGCAGCGCGCTGGGCCACACCACCGTCGCGGAGGCGATCGCCGACCCGCGCTGCCGCTCGTGGGTCGAGGCGTGGTGGGACGAGGCCGGCGACCACCTCACCCTGCCGGCCGAGGCGCTGGCCGGCTACCGCGTGGCGCTGGCCGAGAGGTTCGCCAACCCGGCGATCCGGCACCTGCTGTCCCAGATCGCGATGGACGGCTCGCAGAAGCTGCCCGTACGGATCGTGCCGACGCTCCTGGCCGAGCGCCTCGCCGGACGGACGGACACCGCCGGCGCCCGCGTCCTCGGCGCCTGGATCGCGCACCTGCGCGGCGCCGGGGCTCCGGTCAGCGACCCGCGCGCCGACGAGCTGGTCGCGCTGTCGACCGGCCGCACCGCCGACGCCGTCCCCCGGGTGCTCGCCGCACTCGACCCCCGACTCGCCGACGACCAGGAGCTGGTCGCCGCCATCACCGCGCACACCGAGGAGCTCTCCCGATGAGGATCACCGACGTCCAGGTCATCGTGACCTGTCCGGGCCGCAACTTCGTCACCGTCCGGATCACCACCGACGACGGCGTCACCGGCGTCGGCGACGCGACCCTCAACGGCCGCGAGCTCGCGGTCGCCTCCTACCTCCAGGACCACCTCGCCGCCCAGCTCATCGGACGCGACCCGCTGCGCATCGACGACATCTGGCACTACCTCTACCGCGGTGCGTACTGGCGTCGCGGGCCGGTCACGATGACCGCGATCGCCGGCGTCGACACCGCCCTGTGGGACATCAAGGGCAAGGTCGCCGGCCTGCCGGTCTACCAGCTGCTCGGCGGGCGGGCACGCGACGGGATCACCGTGTACGGGCACGCCTCGGGAGCCACCGTCGAGGAGACCGTCGAGGCCGCGGCCGGCTACCTGTCCCGCGGCTATCGCGCGGTCCGCCTCCAGTCCTCGATCCCGGGGCTCGACTCGACGTACGGCATCGGCGGCGTCGCGGCGGCGGGTGCGCACGCCTACGAGCCGGCCGACGCCGCGCTGCCGACCGAGAACGTGTGGGACACCGACGCGTATCTCGCGCACGTCCCCTCGCTCTTCGAGGTGGCCCGGCGCGAGCTGGGGCCGACGCCGCGACTGCTGCACGACGTGCACCACCGGCTCACCCCCAACGAGGCGGCGCGACTCGGCAAGGAGCTCGAGCCCTTCCACCTCACCTGGATGGAGGACCCGGTGCCCGCCGAGATGCAGGACGGCTACCGGCACCTGCGTCACCACACCACCACCCCGATCGCGACCGGCGAGGTCTTCTCCTCGATCTACGACTGCCAGACGCTGATCACCGAGCGGCTCATCGACTACATCCGCACCACCGTCGTCCACGCCGGCGGCATCACCCATCTGCGGCGGATCTTCGACCTGGCCGCGCTCTACGACATCCGCTCGGGCTCGCACGGCGCCACCGACCTCTCACCGGTCTGCCTGGCCGCCGCGCTCCAGGTCGACACCGCGATCCCGAACTTCGGGCTGCAGGAGTACATGCCGCACACCCCGGAGACCGACGAGGTCTTCCCGCACTCCTACCGCTTCGAGGACGGCCTGATGTACGCCTCCGAGGAGCCGGGCCTGGGCGTCGACATCGATCTGGAGAAGGCGGCGCTGTACCCGTACAAGCCCGCCTCGCTGCCGGTGAACCGGCTGCGCGACGGGACGATGTTCCACTGGTGACCTAGGTTGCCAGCAGCACCAGCGAGCCGAGCGCGACCAGCCACGACACGAAGCTGCCGACCAGGAAGTACTCGGTCACCTCGTCGATGCTCGGCCCCTCCTCGCCGCGGAAGGACTGCAGCTCGGGCCAGCGGATCAGGCCCTTGGCCGCGATCACCAGCCCGGCCGCGGTGGTCTGGCCCGCGAGCCCGAGGCCGAGGATGACCAGGCGCTCCATCGGCCCCAGCAGGCGACCGCCCTTCAGCGAGCGTCCGGTGCCGGGCGGGGTCGAGCCGGTGAGCGTCAGGACGATCCGCACGATGGCGTTGCCGGTGGTGAGCTGGGTGAGCAGCACGCCGAGCACCAGCAGGGCACGATCGGCGTCGACGCCGTGCAGCAGCGGCAGCCGCGCGTCATCCAGCCAGTCGCCGACCAGCCCGCCTGCCTCGGAGGCGCCGGCAGCGAAGAGGATCGCCAGGGCGACGGCGCCGGCCAGGACGGAGATCGCGGACCGCGGCCGGTGCGGTGAGAGCAGGGACCAGGCGAGCACGACGGCGACGCCGACCACCATCGCCGCGATGTCGGCGAACGAGGTCAGCCCGGCGAACAGCCCGAGCACGACCAGCGCGATCGCGCCGACGCCGCCGGGCAGCAGCGCTCGGGCGCCGGCCGAGCGGACGAGGTCGGCCGTGCCGACCCCGATGAGCAGCAGCGCGAGCCAGCTCATCGCACGGCTCCCAGGCGGCGGTCGGCCTCGGCCAGCACCGCGAGGCCGTCGCGGCGGATCCGCTGGGAGACCGCCGAGGGACTGACGCCGAGGTCGTGGGCGAGGTCGCGCTGGCTCATGTCTCGGAGCATGCCATCGAGCACCGACAGCGATGCGGGCGCCAGGCCGGCCAGCAGCTCGTCGCGGGTCATCAGCGCAGCGTTGACCATCGCCGGATCAGCGCCGTCCGCGACGCCGGAGGCGCGCTCGTACGCGGTGCGCAGGCGGCGCAGCGACGGATCCGCCTCGTAGCGGGAGACGGTCTCGATCGCCGCCCGCGCGGCCCACCATCCCGGGCCGTCCTCGACGCGCGGCGACTCCTCGAGCACCTCGACGGCTCCCCAGCCGATGCCGTGGCGCACCTCCACCTCGGGCGCGAGCCAGAGCCGCAGCCGCAGGGTCGCGGCCACGGCGGCGCCGACCGACGCGAAGCAGCCCTGGTACTCGTCGCCGACCGTCACGCGCAGGGGCGTGGTCGGGTCCAGCTCGGCATTGACCCGCTCGAGCACGGTCGTGAGCCGGGCATGGAGCGTCGCCCGGCTCGCCTCCTTGCGGGAGCCGACCACATCCCCGATCACGGTCGCCTGAGTCATCACGTGAAGATACTACCTTCAGATCTCCAAAATGAAGGTATGGAGTTCACTTCACGATCATGAAGCCCTTGGCTTCACACACTCAGGCGCGGGGAACCCGCGCCTCCAGCTCGGCCAGCCAGGCCGCCGCGGTGGCATCCGAGGGCATCCGCCAATCCCCGCGCGGCGACATCGTGCCGCCGTTGCTCACCTTCGGTCCGTTCGGCAGCGCCGAGCGCTTGAACTGGTTGGCGAAGAACCGCTTGATGAAGACCTCCAGCCAGTGCCGGATCTCCCCCAGGTCGTAGGCCGTACGCCGCGACTCGGGCAGCCCGACCGGCCACTCCCCGCGCTCGGCGTCGTGCCAGGCCTGCCACGCGAGATAGGCGATCTTCGAGGGGTTGTAGCCGTGCCGCACCACGTGGAAGAGGGTGAAGTCCTGCAGCGCGTACGGACCGACCATCGACTCGGTCGACTGCGGCCCCTCCCCCTCCCCGGCCGGCACCAGCTCGGGGCTGATCTCCTGGTCGACGATGGTCTGCAGCACCGTGTTGGTCTGCTGGTCGAACTTGTCGGTCGAGATGACCCAGCGGATCAGGTGCTGGATCAGCGTCTTCGGCACGCCGGCGTTGACGTTGTAGTGCGACATCTGGTCGCCCACGCCGTACGTGCACCACCCGAGTGCCAGCTCGCTCAGGTCGCCGGTGCCGACCACGATCCCGCCGCGCTGGTTGGCCAGCCGGAAGAGGTAGTCGTAGCGCAGGCCGGCCTGGACGTTCTCGAAGGTGACGTCGTAGACCGGCTCGCCGGAGCCGAACGGGTGACCCATCTCCTTGAGCATCTGGGTCGCGGTCTCGCGGATGTCGATCGTCTCGTACGTCGTCCCGAGCGCCTCCATCAGCGCCAGCGCGCTGCTCCTGGTCGAGTCGCTGGTGGCGAAGCCCGGCATGGTGAAGGCCAGGATGTCGCTGCGCGGACGGCCGAGCCGGTCCATCGCGTCGGCCGCCACGATGAGCGCGTGGGTGGAGTCGAGGCCCCCGCTGATCCCGATCACGACCTTCGTGTTCGGACCGATCGCGCGCAGCCGCCCGACGAGCCCGTGGACCTGGATGTTGTACGCCTCGTAGCAGTCCTGGGCGAGCCGCGCCGGGTCGTCGGGGACGAACGGGAACCGGTCGACCTTGCGCCGCAGCGCGGTGGCCTCCAGCGGGGGCTCGAGCTCGAACTCGACGATGTGGAAGAGGTCCACCCCACCGCCGTGCTCGGACAGGGTGCGCCGGTTATCGTCGAACGTGCCCTGCCGAATGCGCTCGGCGCGGATCCGGTCCAGGTCGATATCGACGACCGTACGGCGCGGACCGTCCGGGAAGCGCTCGCTCTCCCCGACCAGCTCGCCGCACTCGTAGACCATCGTCTGGCCGTCCCACGACAGGTCGGTCGTCGACTCGCCGGCGCCGGCCGCGGTGTAGAGGTAGGCGGCGCTGCAGCGGGCGGAGGCGCCCGCCACCAGCCGGCGACGCTCCTCGGAGCGGCCGACGGTGATCGGGCTGGCACTGAGGTTGAGCAGCACGGTCGCCCCGGCCAACGCGGCCCGCGCCGACGGCGGCACCGGCACCCACATGTCCTCGCACACCTCCACGTGGAAGGTCAGCCCCGGTACGTCGGTGGCGCGGAAGAGCAGCTGCGGGGAGAAGGAGACCTCGACCCCGCCGATGTCGATCAGCGCCTCGATGTCGTCGCCGGGGGCGAACCAGCGGCGCTCGTAGAACTCACGATAGGTCGGCAGGTACGACTTCGGGACGACCCCGAGGATCTCGCCGCGATGGATGACGACCGCGCAGTTGTAGGCGCGGTTGCCGTGCAGCAGCGGCGCGCCCACCACGATCACAGGCAGCAGCTCCTCGCTGGCCAGGGCGATCGACTGGATCGCGCCGACGACCGCGTCCAGCAGCGGCTGCTGGAGGAACAGGTCGTCGATCGCGTACCCGCTCAGGCACAGCTCGGGGAAGACCGCCACGGCGACGCCGTCGTCGTGGCAGGCCCGGGCCTGCTCGACGACCGTACGGGCGTTGGTGGCCGGATCCGCGATCGCGACCGGGATGGTGCACGCCGCGACCCGGGCGAAGCCGTGCGCGTAGGGCGAGTAGAAGTCCACGCTCGGAGCCTATAGATCACCATGACAAATGACGGGGACGCATCAGGGACATACCGGATCGCCCCTCGGGGACGAGATGCGCTTGGCTGGTGGGCATGACGCTCGATGCGACGATCCCGGCTCCGGCCGACGGCACCCTCGACGCGGCCGCACGCGCGGTCGACCTGCGCAAGAGCTACGGCTCGGGCGACTCCGAGGTGCGTGCGCTCGACGGCGTGACGGTGGACTTCGAACGCGGTGCGTTCACCGCGATCATGGGCCCCTCGGGCTCCGGCAAGTCGACCCTGATGCACATGCTGGCCGCGCTCGACACGCCCTCCTCGGGACGCGTCGTGGTGGACGGCACCGAGGTCGGCACCCTCAACGACAAGGCGCTGACCGCGCTGCGCCGCGAGCGGATCGGCTTCGTCTTCCAGGCGTTCAACCTGATCCCGACCCTGACGGCGAAGGAGAACATCCTGCTGCCGCTCGACCTCGCCGGCAGCAAGGTCGACAAGGAGTGGTTCGACACCGTGATCGCCGCCGTCGGTCTCGCGGACCGGCTCGGCCACCGTCCCGCCCAGATGTCGGGCGGCCAGCAGCAGCGCGTCGCCTGCGCCCGCGCGCTGGCCTCGCGCCCGGCGATCGTCTTCGCCGACGAGCCGACCGGCAACCTCGACTCCACCTCGGGCGCCGAGGTGCTCTCGTTCCTGCGTCGTACGGTGGACGACTTCGGGCAGACCGTCGTGATGGTGACCCACGACGCCGTCGCGGCGTCGTACTGCGATCGGGTCGTCTTCCTGGCCGACGGCCGGATCGTCGACGAGCTGCACCAGCCGACCCGCGAGACGATCCTCGAGCACATGACCGCGTTGCAGGACGCCGCGCTCGCGAAGGCCGCGACCGCGACTGCCGGGCAGGCCGACTGATGTTCAAGCTCGTCTGGCGCAACCTGATGGCGCGCAAGGTGCGGCTCGTCATGAGCGGCCTGGCGATCGTCCTCGGGGTCGCGTTCCTCTCCGGCGTGCTGGTCTTCAGCAACGGCCTGTCGTCGACGTTCGACTCGATCATCAAGGGCTCCACCCCGGACGCGACCGTCCGGGCCAAGGGGCTCGACTCCTTCGACTCCGGCAACGGCGGCACCGCCACCGCGACCATCACGCCCAAGGTGGTGGCCGACCTGGCCGCGCTCCCGCAGGTCGCCGACGCGCACGGCACCATCGACGGCGCGGGGATGAACCTGCTCGACAGCCATGGCGACCTGGTCGGTGGCACGGGCGCGCCCACGCTCGCCTTCAACCACACCGGCGGCCTCAACATGGCCGGTGAGCCGATGACCGTCCTCAAGACGGGCACCTGGCCCGGCCCGAACGAGATCGTGCTCGACTCCGGTGCCGCCAAGCGGGCCGGCTACCACGTCGGCGACACCGTCTCGCTGCTCCCGCCGACCAGCACCGACCAGCTCACGATGAGGCTGGCCGGCACCGCGGAGTTCAACGGCGGCTCGACCGCCGGCTCGACGCTGCTCATCTTCGACACCGCCACGGCGCAGAAGATCTTCCTGGGTGGTCGCGACGTCTTCACCTCCGCCTCCCTGACCGCGGCCGACGGCGTCTCCCAGACCGCGCTCGCGGCCGCCGCCCAGAAGGTGCTGCCCGCGGACTTCGAGGCCGTCACCGGCGACAAGGTCGTCAGCCAGTCGAAGGACGCGGTCGGTCAGTTCCTCGACGTGATCTCGGTCTTCCTGCTCGTCTTCGCCCTCATCGCGGTCGTGGTGGGCGCCTTCATCATCGTCAACACCTTCACCATCCTGGTCGCCCAGCGCACCCGGGAGCTGGCCCTGCTGCGCGCCCTCGGCGCGACCCGGCGCCAGGTCACCCGCTCGGTGCTCGCCGAGGCCCTGGCGATGGCGATCGTCGCCTCCACCATCGGCATCGCGATCGGTTGGGCGCTGGCCCGCGGCCTCGCCGCGGTCTTCCGCGCGGTCGGCCTCGACATCTCCAGCCGCGTGCTGGTGCTCGACGCCCGCTCCGTGGCGATCAGCTACGCCGTCGGCATCGTCGTCACCATGGTGGCCGCGTACCTGCCCTCGCGGCGTGCGGGCCGGGTGGCGCCGGTGACCGCGATGCGCGGCGACCTCGCCCGTACGGCGGCTCCGCTGCGCCTGCGGGTGCTGATCGGAGCGGTCCTCTTCGCGCTCGGTGCCGGGCTCGTCATCGCCGGCTTCGCCGGCGCACCGGGCTCGACCGCGGCGTGGGTCGGCGCGGCCGCACTGATCTGGGTGCTCACCCTGGCCTCCACCTCGTCGGTCGTCGGCCGCCCGGTGCTGGTGCTGTGCCGCTCGCTCTTCGCCCGGTTCTTCGGCACCTCGGGCCGGCTGGCCGGCGAGAACGCGTTGCGCGACCCGCGGCGTACGGGCGCCACCGCCTCCGCGTTGATGATCGGTCTCGCGCTGGTCTCCACGATCGGCGTGCTCGCCTCGTCGATGAACCGCACCATCGACGACATCGTCGACGAGCAGTTCACCTCCGACTTCCTGGTGCAGTCCTCGACGTTCATGCCGTTCTCGACCGCGATCGGCGACGAGATCGCGAGCGTCCCCGGCGTGGCGACGGTGAGCCGGCAGCAGATGGTCTCCGGCACGCTCCAGGGCACCGGCGACACCGGCTCGCTGATGGGCATCGACGACGCGTTCACCTCGATCTTCACCCTTCCGATGACCGCCGGCACCGATCGGATCAGCGGCAACGAGGCGATCATCAACACCGACGTCGCCAAGCAGCGCCACTGGCACGTCGGCTCCACCTTCACGGTGACCTTCCCGGCGGGCCACGCGCTCCACCTGACCGTCGCCGGCATCAGCGACCCGGTCCAGGTCACCGGATCGATCTCGGTCCCGCTGGACCTCCTGGCCAAGACCGGCCTGGAGCGCCAGGACAACCAGCTGAACGTGATGATGCAGCCCGGCGCCGACTCCGCGACGGTCCTCTCCGATCTGAAGAAGGTCACCGACCGCGCCAAGATCGTGGAGGTCTTCGACAAGGCGTCCTTCGCCGACCAGATCCGGGGTCAGGTCAACCAGCTGCTCTACATGATCTACGGGCTGCTCGCACTGGCGATCGTGATCGCGATCATCGGCATCGTGAACACGCTGGGCCTCTCGGTCATCGAGCGCACCCGCGAGATCGGGCTGCTGCGCGCGATCGGGATGTCGCGGGCGCGACTGCGGCGGATGATCACGCTGGAGTCGGTCGCGATCGCGGTGCTGGGCGCGGTGATGGGCATGGCGCTCGGCTTGGTCATCGGGGTGCTGCTGCGTCAGGCGCTGGCCGACCAGCTGACGTCGCTGGGGCTGCCGATCGGGCAGCTCGTGATGTTCCTGGTGATCGCCGTGGTCGTCGGCGTGCTCGCTGCCCTCCTGCCCGCGATCCGCGCCGCGCGGCTCAACGTGCTGGCGGCGATCACCACGGAGTGATCGCGCCGCCGGCGTGACCGGCGTCATAGGGTGCCGAGGGCCGGTCCGGGGCTAGCGTGGGCAGCGGTCCGTGGACTCCAGTCGGGAGCCGCGAGATGTCACGAAAGGCTCGACGATGAGCACAGAGGAGAGCGCCCCGTACGGTGGCGCGACCGACGCCAAGGCGGCGGTCAAGAAGGTCCGCACCCATCATCTGCGGGAGTGGAAGCAGCAGGGCCGGCCGTTCACGATGCTGACCTCGTACGACCTGATGACCGCCCGGATCTTCGACGAGGCGGGCATCGACACCCTGCTGGTCGGCGACTCGGGCGGCAACACGGTGCTGGGCTACGGCACGACCCTTCCGGTCACGCTCGACGAGATGATCATGATGGCCCGCGGCGTGGTCCGCGGCGCCTCGCGGGCACTGGTCATCGGCGACCTGCCGTTCGGCACCTATCAGGCCTCGCCCGAGCAGGCGTACCTGTCGGCCGTGCGACTGATGAAGGAGGCCCAGGTGGCCGCCGTGAAGCTGGAGGGCGGGGTCGAGATGGCCCCGCAGATCCAGAAGCTCACCCAGGGCGGCATCCCGGTCTGCGCGCACATCGGCTTCACCCCCCAGTCCGAGCACACCCTGGGCGGCTATCGCGTCCAGGGCCGCGGCGACTCGGCGGCCGAGCGGGTGCTGCGCGACGCGCACGCCGTGCAGGACGCCGGTGCCTTCGCGGTCGTCCTCGAGATGGTCCCCGGTGACGTCGCCGCCCAGGTGACGAAGGAGCTCGAGATCCCCACGATCGGCATCGGCGGCGGCAACCAGACCGACGGCCAGGTGCTGGTCTGGCAGGACGCCTTCGGCCTCTCGACCGGCCGCACCCCGCGCTTCGTCAAGCAGTACGCCAACGTCCACGACGTCCTGCTCGAGGGCGCTCGTGCCTACGCGTCCGAGGTGGCGGACCGCAGCTTCCCCGGACCCGAGCACACCTTCTAGCCGACTCGGCCCTCCCGCACCGCCGACTCGGCCCTCGCGCACCGCTGACTCGGCCCTCGCGCGCCGCTGACTCGGCCCTCGCGCGCCGCTGACTCGGCCCTCCCGCGGGAGTTATCCACAGGTCGTCTCCTGGGGGTCGCGGACCGTGCGGGGTCCTTGCTGAGATGAGACCGCCCCGGCCGTACGTGGCCGGGGCGGTCCTTCTCGGGAGGCCGGCCGATGCTCGCCACGATCGACACCAGCACGTACGGGGATGCCGCGCGGCTCCTGACGTACGCCAACCAGGACGCCGGCGCGGTCGCCGAGGCGCTCTTCGGTGCACTCGCCGATGCCGCGCTGTCGACGGGCACGACCTCAGGCGCGGCGGCGTGGGCCGACTCGTACACCGCCGTCGCGGAGCCGGTCACCGACGCCATCTCCAGCCTGGTCTCCGCGCTGGGGAACGCCGCCCTCCTCCTTGATGTGAGCGGCCACAACCACGCCCGGGCCGAAGCGGCCGCTGCGCCGTACGGCCTGCCGTCCTACGCGCTGCCGCAACGCTCGCTGTGCACCGTCGCCATGACGGGCGTCCCGCCGGTCTTCGGGGGCAACGCCGACGAGCCGAGCGGCTGGTCCATCGTCGTCTCCCACCTGTCGGGCTACAGCTGGCCGGGCGCGGATCTGGCCCGGCTGGCCGCCCTCGCCGCGGCGTGGCACCGGGCCGCGGACGGGTTGAGCTCGCTGGCCGTCCTCCCCACCAGCGCGGGTGAGGTGCTCGGCATGCTGCGCTCCCCCGAGCTGCCCGCGGCGATCTCCGCCTGCACGCGTCTGGCGTCGATCGCGCGCTCGCTCGCGGATGACTGCACCGCGCTGGGCAACGCGGTGAGCCGTTTCGCCGACGAGATACAGCATCAGCGCGACCCGATCTACGACGTGGTCAAGGACCTGGCGACCACCTTCGCGATGTGCGAGATCGGTGGTGCTGCCGCGAGTGCCCTCACCGGTCCCCTCGGCGAATGGGGCGCGAACTCCTACCTCGTCGCCCGCATCCCGCGCTACATCGCCCGCATCGTCGCGCTCCTCGCCGGCCTGGACGAGACCCTCCCGGTCCTCCGCCCCGCCCTGGCCACCACGACGGCCGCCGACCGCTCTTGGCTGACGATGGTCGCCGACACCCGCCCGGTCGTCGCTGACATCAGGACCAGTACGAACGTGCTGCGGAGCGAGCTCGACGCGGCTGCGACATCAGGCGCGGAAACAGTCAGAGCCCTGTCGGACGAAGAAGTCATCAACGCGGGGTGGGGTAATCGGCGCACGCTGACGAGACATCTCCGCGACCATGGCGCGGATGTTGGCGCAACTACTGGGGCCGCGTATGTGCGAGCCGCGCAGGAGTTCTTTCAGCGTGCGAAGGCCGAGGGCCTGCCAATAAAAATCGATGACGACGGCGTCATCCGCATCTTTGATCCGAAGAGTGAGATGTTTGCTTCGTACAACCGTGACGGTCGTGCGCGCACGATCTTCAAGCCAGACCACCCGACGAGATACTGGGCCGAGCAGAAGGGAACTCTCCAGTGACCAGCGGATTCACGTGCCCGGCGTGCGGGTTCGATGACCTTGAAGCACCGCCTTACTCGCCTACAGGAGGCCCGTCGGACGAGATCTGCTACTGCTGCGGATTCCAATTTGGCTTCACCGACACAAACTCTGGTTACACCTTCGAGTCGTGGCGCCAGAGGTGGATCGACGACGGCATGCGGTGGGACTGGGGCCGCACCGATGACGACCGTCCCGACGGCTGGGACCCCGCCGAGCAATTGAAGAACCTCGACCGCTGAGCACATCGCTGCCGCGACCACTCGCCGATCAACCGCTCAGTACACCGAAGGCCGACGGCCGCCGCAGACCCACGCGTGAGGGTGGCCGCGCGATGGGACTTCGGTGTACTGCGCGGCAGCGAACGACCACGCATTCGCTCCGGACACCGCTGCCGTTTGCGAGGGCACCCGGTTTTCCACAGGCCGCTGATCGGCCCTAGCGGTGTTTCTTGCGATGGCCATATCTTTCGATCAAGCGCGGTTCAGCCAGCGCGAACTCGGGAAGAAGGACCAGCATGGGGAAGCTCGCTCCAGCCCTCACCGCCCTCGGTCTCGCCGCAGCGCTCTCGGCATGCGGCAGCGAAGCCGCGCCCGCGCCAGCCCCGACGCCCAGCGTCGCGGCCTCGCCCACACCAAGCCCAACCCCCACCGCCAGCCCGACACTGGCGCCGCCCGTCATGCCGGAGGCCGCCAACGCACATACCGAGGCGGGGGCTGTGGCGTTCACCCGCTACGTCGTCGATCTTGTGAACTACTCCTTCAGAACGCTAGACCCCCGGCCACTGGAAAGGCTCGCGACGAAGTACTGCAAGAACTGCAGGGGCGGGACCGACGGGGTCAAAGAGATTGCGGCACAACGCGGGGCGGTCTCTGGTGGCCTCTGGACAGTGAAGTCGCTCCAGCCATCGAGATTGAATGTTCCGGGCGACCCAATCGCAGTGACATTCACATTCGACGCTGCCCCCGAAATGGTCACGTATCCGGGTGGTAAGACAGACAGATATACGGGCGGTGCAGCGCGCGACCGGCTCGTCTTGACGCCCACATCCAGCGGCTGGCAGATCGCTGATTGGACGGTGCTGCCATGAGGCTGATCACGATCGCCTTGGCGCTGGCGACCTCACTGGCTCTTGGCGCTGGAACCAAACCGGCCGATGCTGACGAGCAGCACGCAGACGTGAGTGCCGGAACTGATTCATTTCAGGTAGGACTCAGCGAAAACCACGCGGAGAACGCCGGCGACTCAACGAAGACAGTGCTGGCCGTGTCGGCGACTCCTGGCGATGCGCACGACATCACGATGAACGTCTGCGACCTCAACGGCGAGAGCGCATGCGGCGCGCAGTACGCCTGCTCTGACGGCTCCGTGATGACGGTCACCTACACGTATTCGGACACCGGAGTCGTCTCGAATACTCGCTACTCATGTCCCGCGCGGCGAGGGCCCACAACTGCCGACGTGGAGCGCGCGTTCCGGTCGATACCCATGCACCCAGCGCCCGTGCACATCCAACCTCCCGGAGGGGAGACCTTGGTGAATTTCGACTCGATCTTTTTCACCGATCCCTTTAGCCTTAACGTGACGAAGCGACCCCTGGGTGTGCCGGTCGCCTTCCACATCACCGTCGAGAAGTACATCTGGCACTTCGGCGACGGGAGCAGCCTGACCACCACCGACGCCGGGGCGGCGTACCCCGACCAGACGCTCGTCCACCGCTACCTGAAGAAGGGTCCGGTGAGCGTCACGCTCGAGACCGTCTACCAGGCCGGCTACTCGATCGACGGCGGGCCGCAGCAGCACCTTGCCGACACCGTCACCCGCACCAGTCCGGCGCAGCAGCTGACCGTCCTCACCGCGACGCCCCACCTCGTCGCCGACTGAGCACCCGCGACAGATCGATTCCTCGACCTCTGACAGATGTCACCTCGACGTCATGAGGCACAACAGCCCCACGACGACCCGCGGGCGACCAGACTGACGCCATGACAGTTCCAGCGGTGCGCCTCGAAAGCGTGACGAAGAGCTTCGGCAGCGTCGAGGCGGTCAAGGGGATCGACCTCGAGCTCCAGCCCGGCGAGGTGGTCGCGTTCCTCGGACCCAACGGCGCCGGCAAGACGACCACCATCGATATGATCCTCGGTCTCTCCCAGCCCACCTCGGGCACGGCAGAGGTGCTCGGGATGCAGCCTCGCCAGGCCATCGCCCGGGGCCTGGTCTCGGCTGTGATGCAGACCGGCGGCCTCCTCAAGGACCTCACGGTCCGCGAGACCGTCGCGTACACCGCCTCGCTCTTCGCCGACACCCTCCCCGTCGACGAGGCCCTCGCGGGCGCCGGCATCACCGAGATCGCCGACCGCAAGGTCGGCAAGTGCTCCGGCGGCGAGCAGCAGCGGCTCCGGTTCGCGATGGCGCTCCTGCCCGACCCCGCGCTGCTCCTGCTCGACGAGCCGACCACCGGTATGGACGTCGAGGGCCGCCGCACGTTCTGGAACGCGATCCGCCGCGACGCCGACAAGGGCCGTACGGTCCTGTTCGCCACCCACTACCTCGAAGAGGCCGACCAGTACGCCGACCGGATCGTGCTGATCAGCAAGGGCCGCAAGGTCGCCGACGGCAGCGGCTCGGAGATCCGGGCACTCGCCGCCGGCCGTACGGTCCGGGCCACCGTCCCGAACCTCGACACCACCATCGAGCAGCAGATCCGGGCCCTCGGCGGCGTCGACCAGATCGACGTGCGCGGCGACCAGATCCTGGTCCACACCAAGGACAGCGACGCCGTCGCCCGCCACCTCCTCACCACGACAGCGGCCCGCGATGTCGAGATCACCAGCAAGAACCTCGAGGACGCGTTCCTCAGCCTGACCGGAGGCGACCAGTGAGCACCACCATCGACATCCAGAGCCGTCGCGTGCCGCCGATGGGCGGCTTCAGCCTGACCCTCCTCGGGTTGGAGCTGAAGCGGATGCTGCGCAACCGCCGTACGGTCGTGTTCACCCTCGTCCTGCCGGCCGCGCTCACCCTCAGCTTCGGCGCTCAGTCCGGCTGGCAGGACCGGGCCGGAAGCGGCAACGTCGCCGCCTACATCCTCATCTCGATGGCCATGTACGGCGCCGCGCTCACCGCCGCCGCGACCGGCTCGATGGTCGCGATGGAGCGTGCGCTGGGCTGGAGCCGACAGCTGCGGCTGACCCCGCTCAACCCGGTCGCCTACATCGTCACCAAGGCCCTCGTCTCGCTGGTGATGGGCGGCCTGGCGATCGCGGCCGTCAACGTGATCGGCAAGGTGCAGGGCAAGGCCGAGATGCCGACCGGTGTCTGGATCGGCGCGATGCTGCTCACCCTCGCCTGCACCCTCACGTTCGCCGCGCTCGGCGTCTTCGTCGGCTACGTGGTCCCCGGCGAGAACGCCATGCAGATCCTCGGCCCGGGCCTGGCGCTGCTCAGCTTCCTGGGCGGTCTGTTCATCCCGCTGAGCCAGTACGCCCACGCCGTGCGCCTGGTCGCGTACTGGACCCCGATGTACGGCGTCGCCGAGGTCGCCCGCGCACCGCTCACCCACGAGCTGCCCTGGTACGCCGTCGTCAACGCGGTAGGCTGGTGCGCTCTCTTCGTCGCCGGTGCCGCATGGCGGATGAGCAAGGACACCGCGCGTGTCTGATGCCAGCCCGATGATCCCGTACGGCCGCGAGGGGCGCCGGATGCGCGTCATCGGCCCCTGGATCGCGACGCTGTGGCTGCTGTTCCTGATCAGCCCGTTCGTCGAGGGCTGGAACCGGTGGGATCACGACCGCGACCCGCGCGGCATCGCAGGCATGATCCTCACGCTGGCCTTCGCGCTGCTGTACATCCGGGTCTTCGTCGATGTCCGGGGCTCGCTGCGCGGCACCGCGCCGCCGATCCCGCTCACCGCCGGCGCCGCGTACGTCGGCGCGCTCGCCATCATGGGCATCCTGATCGTCGACTCGGTGGGCGCCGCGGGCACCGCGACCGCGCCGTTCGTCGCGGTGATGTCGGTGCTGTTGATGCCGGTACGGGTCGCGGCGCCGACCGTGCTGCTGGTCGTCCTCGGCACGATCGCGGTCGGCTGGATCCCCGGCTGGCCCGACCAGGTCGGCAACGCGTTCGGCGTGATGGCCGGTGCACTGGCGATCTTCGGCTTCAAGACCGTGCTGCGCCGCAACGCCGACCTCGTCTCCGCCCACGAGGTCAACACCCGGCTCGCGGTCGACAACGAGCGCAACCGCTTCGCCCGCGACCTGCACGACATCCTCGGCCACTCGCTGACCGTGATCACCGTCAAGGCCGAGCTGGCCCAGCGGCTGTGCGACATCGATCCCGTCCGCGCCAAGCAGGAGCTGGCCGACCTCGAGCGGCTCTCGCGCGACGCCCTCGCCGACATCCGCCGCGCCGTCGAGGGCTACCGCGAGCTCACCCTCCCCGGCGAGCTGGCCCGTGCCCGCGCGGCACTCCAGTCGGCCGAGATCGCGCCCGATCTCCCCCAGTCCACCGACGAGGTCCCGACCGAGCTGCGCGAGCTCTTCGCGTGGACCGTGCGCGAGGGCGTCACCAACGTCATCCGGCACTCGCGCGCGCGGCGTTGCGAGATCCGGCTCTCGCCGCACGGCGTGGAGGTGCGCGACGACGGCGCCGGTGCGGGTCTCGAGCTGCGCGAGGGCTCCGGCATCACCGGGCTGCGCGAGCGGGCCGCGGCGATCGGCGCGGTCGTGACGACCCGTAGCCTCTCCCCCGGATTCTCCCTCACCGTCGCTCGAGAGGCCCCCGCACGATGACGATCAAGCTGCTGCTGGCCGACGACCAGGCGCTCGTACGAGGAGCCCTCTCGGCGCTGCTCAACCTCGAGTCCGACCTCGAGGTGGTCGCCGAGGTCGGCAGCGGCGCCGACGTCGTCGCCGCCGCGCTGGCGCACCAGCCCGACGTCGCGCTGCTCGACGTGGAGATGCCGGGCCTCGACGGGATCAGCGCGACGGCCGACCTCAAGGCCGCCGCCCCCGGGATCAAGGTGCTCATCGTGACGACCTTCGGCCGGCCCGGCTATCTGCGTCGCGCGCTGCAGGCCGGTGCGAGCGGCTTCGTCGTCAAGGACACGCCCGCGGCCCAGCTCGCCGATGCCGTACGTCGCGTCCACGCGGGTCTGCGCGTGGTCGACCCGGCGCTCGCGATGGACTCGCTGGTCGCCGGAGAGTCGCCGCTGACCGCGCGCGAGACCGAGGTGCTGCTCGCCGCGCGCGACGGCTCGAGCGTGGCGGCGATCGCGGCCAAGCTCTTCCTGTCCGAGGGCACGGTGCGCAACCACCTGTCGGCGGCGATCGGCAAGACCGGCGCGGCCAACCGTACGGAGGCCGTCCTCACCGCCGACGGCAACGGTTGGCTCTGACCGCTTGACGTCAGCGGATCCGGGGTAATCCTGGAAGCATGACCAGGTCGCTCGGTGTCGCCATCACGGTCTCGCTCCTGCTCGGCATCCCCGCCGCCGCGTGCGGTTCCTCGCAGGCACCACCCGGGGCGCAGGCGACCGGCTCCGCGGCCGCGGCCGCCCGCCCGTCGACCGCGCACCAACCCGCTGCGCGTCGGGTCGGCGTGCCGGCGCTGCGCGTACGGACGATCGCGCGCGGCCTCGACCATCCGTGGGACGTGGCCCCGCTGCCCGGCAGGCGTCTGCTGATCACCCAGCGCGACCGGCGCTCGCTGACGATCCTGCGCCGTGGCCGGCTGCACGACGTCGCCTTCGCCAACAGCCGCATCTGGGTCTCCGGTGAGACCGGGCTGCTGGGACTCGAGGTCGATCCGCACTTCAAGCACAACCGCCGGATCTACACGTGCCAGGGCTGGAACCTCGCCGGCGGCGGGCATGACGTCCGGGTGATCTCGTGGCGACTCAACCGGTCGTACAAGCACGCCACGACGGTGCGCACGCTCGTGACCGGCTTCCCGACCACGAGCGGGCGCCACGGCGGCTGCCGGCTGCTGATCACCCGCAACGGCGCGCTCAACGTCGGCACCGGAGACGCCGCGACCGGCGTCAACCCGGAGAGCCTCGCCTCGCTCGGCGGCAAGACCCTGCGACTCAACCGCAAGACCGGCGCGCCCTGGCCGACGAACCCGTTCATCCACTCCTCAAACCGGGCGACCCGCTACATCACGAGCTACGGGCACCGGAACGTCCAGGGTCTCGCCCAGCGCGCGGACGGCACCCTCTGGTCGATCGAGCAGGGCACCGACCGCGACGACGAGGTCAACCGGATCAAGCTCGGTGGCGACTACGGCTACAACCCGGTGCCCGGCTACAACGAGTCGGTCCCGATGACCGACCAGGGCCTGCCCGGGAAGCAGATCGCGGCCGCGTGGTCGAGCGGCTTCCCGACGCTGGCGACCAGCGGCGGCAGCTTCGTGGCGCGCCAGCACCGCTGGGGCGCGCTGCGTGGCGCGCTGGCCATCGGCGTGCTGAAGGACGAGCAGGTGCTGTTCGTCCGGTTCACCCGCAGCGGGAAGCTCATCCGCGCCACCGCGCCGGCCGAGCTGCGCCGCTACGGGCGGATCCGCACGACGGTGCCCGCACCGAACGGCGACCTGCTCGTGACGACCGACAACGGCAACGGCCTGGACGTGCTGCTGCGGGTCAGCCCGCGCTGATCACCGGCGGACGACGAGGCGGATCACTCCGCCTCGTCGTCCCACTTCTCGTCCGCCTTGTCCCAGGCCTCGTTGCGCTCCTCGACCTTGGCGAGCGCATTCGCGGCCTCGGCCTCCGTCTCGTACGGCCCGAGCCGGTCGGCGTTGCGGCAGCCCTCGTCGGGCTCCACGGTCTTGTGCTTGAGGCAGTACCAGTAGCTCATGCCTCCGACGCTACCTGCTTCTGCACTCGGAAGACCGCCGCCTCGTGGTCGTACTCGCCGCTCATCACCGCGGCCAGGCGCAGGTGGGGCAGCGCCTCGGGGTGTCGGCTCTGCCGCTCGAGCGCGCGGCCCAGCGCGTGCTGCGCCCAGGCGTCGCTCGGGTTCTCGGCGACCAGCTCGCGCAGGACGGCCTCGGCCTTCTGCAGCTGGGCGCGCATCAGGAACGCCCAGGCCTGCAGCGTGCGCAGGCCGGCGTTGCTCGGGTCGTCGGCGAGGGCCGGCTCGATGGCCTCCAGCGCCTCGCGCGGGAACCGGCGGGCAAGGAGGTCATAAGCGATCCGGTACGCGGACTCGGGGCCCTGCCCCGGGAACATCACAGCAGGTGCGGTCAGGTCACTCATGGGGCCTTCAACGCCGAGGTGCGGGCGCGCATTCCGCCGGGGTACGGTGTCCGCGCGTGTGGGCTGGCCGGGCGACCGCGTCATCTCCTGTCTCGACAGGAGGTGCCGAGGAAAGTCCGGGCTCCGTAGGGCAGGGTGGTGGCTAACGGCCACCCGGGGTGACCCGCGGGACAGTGCCACAGAAAGCAGACCGCCGCTCGCAAGAGAGGTAAGGGTGAAACGGTGAGGTAAGAGCTCACCAGCGGCCTGGGTGACCAGGCCGGCTAGGTAAACCCCACCCGGAGCAAGACCGAACAGTGCTCGCCCGAGGGCTGCCCGCCTGAGAGCACGGGTAGGTCGCTCGAGGCCATCGGCAACGGTGGTCCTAGATGGATGGTCGCACTCCTTCGGGAGGACAGAACCCGGCTTACAGGTCAGCCCACACGCACACACACCGTGAGCACCTCCGTCGCCGCCGGCACCGCGGCGGGCGCGGTGAATCGCTTGGCCGCGCATGGCTGTGCGTGTCGGGTGACATCTGAGCGGAGCCTGGCGGGTTCAGGTCGAGTCGAGCCGCTCTCGATCTCGGGCGGGGCGTGGGGTCGCAGGGCGTCGTCGAAGACGTTGGAATATCTCGATCGGCGGTCTGTTGCACTAGACGGTCGGTCAACTACGACCGCCGCCCTTTGGAAAGGAAGACCTATGACCGAGAAGACCAAGGTCGCGATCATCTACTACTCCTCGACCGGGACGACCGCAGAGGTCGCGCGGGAGCTCAACGAAGCCGCACTCGGCGCTGGCGCCGAGGTCCGACTTCGCAAGGTGCCCGAGCTGGCGCCGATGTCGGCGATCGAGGCCAACCCGGCGTGGGCCGAGAACCACCTGAGCACGGCCGGGGTCCCGGAGGCGACGCCCGCCGATGTCGAGTGGGCCGACGTCGTCCTCTTCGGCACGCCGACCCGCTTCGGCAACGTCTCGGCGCAACTCAAGCAGTTCATGGACACCCTCGGCGGCCTGTGGGCCGCGGGCCAGCTCGCCGACAAGGTGTACAGCGGCTTCGTCTCCTCCTCCAGCCTGCACGGCGGGCAGGAGACGACCCTGCAGTCGCTCTACACCTTCGTTCATCACTTCGGCGGCGTCCTGGTGGCCCCCGGCTTCACGGATCCGATCAAGTTCGACGACGGCAATCCGTACGGCACCTCGCACGTGGACGGCCAGGGCACGCGCCCGGTCGACGACGTGACGCGAGCCTCTGCGAAGCACCAGGCCCGCCGCGTGATCGACATCGCGCGCCGGCTGAACGCCGGCCGCGCCCTCGCGTGACCAGCGCCGACGTCAGCGATCGGCCCCGCGCCGACATCATTCGAAAGGAGTCCGACCATGGCTGAGTTCATCGTCGAGATCATCACCACGGTCCCCGAGGGGACGCCCGCGGACGAGGTCGCTCGCCGGCGGGAGGCTGAGGCCGAGCGAGCGAGCGAGCTGGCCGCAGCCGGCCACCTGGTACGCCTATGGCGCCCAGTCGGCGAGATGCGGAGCGTCGGCATCTGGGTGGCCGACGACGAGGCCGACCTGCGTAGCAACGTCCTCGGGACGCTGCCGCTCTCGCCCTGGATGGAGTTCAAGGTCACGGCGGTCGCTCCGCACCCCAACGACCCCGGTGCGACGCGACCCTAGCGATGACACCACGGCCCGGCGATCTCGCGTCCGCCGGGCCGTGGCGACTGCACCCGCCCGCGCCGCCGCCTGGCCGGTCATCGTCCGGCAGACGACCGGAGGGAGTTCACGCGCTGCGTCGGTCCTGGAGCAGCTGCAGGCGCGCCTCGGGGTAGGCGGCGGTCGGCACGAAGTCCACGTGGTCGGAGGGAATCTCACGGCCGCGCTGGTCGACGAAGGCGACGCGCACCGGCGCGTGGGTGCCTCTCTCGTACCGCATCACGCTGGGCCCCTCCGCTCGCGGCAGGTGGCGATCGCCCCACTCCTGCAACGCGGCGAGGAGCGGAAGGAGCTCACGACCGGCGTCGGTGAGGCGGTATTCGTGGCGTCTGCGACTGCCCGGCTCCTGGTAGTCGACCCGCTCCATCACGCCGTACTCGACCAGTGCAGCCAGACGGGAGGTGAGGATGTCGGAGGCGATGCCGAGGCTCTGCCGGAAGTCCTGGAAGCGAGTGAGACCGTCGAAGGCGTCGCGCAGGATGAGGATGGTCCACCGTTCGCCGAGCACGCCGAGGCTTCGAGCGATCGAGCACGAGCTGTCTTGGATCCTCGTCATCCATTCACTGTACGTGCCTGGGTTGCGGATCCCCACCCAGCGTCCGGGAGGCGGCGATGGTGACGCTCCTCGCACGACCACCCGCCGGACGAGATCCATCTGCATTGGAATAGACAACTCAGCATCCTCGTTGCCCCCGTCACCAGGGACACCTGTCCACACACGTCTAAGAGGAGCGGTCATGACAGATCTGAAGGGCGCAGTCGTTCTCGTCACCGGAGCCAACGGAGGCCTCGGGCGAGAGTTCGTCGCGCAGGCACTGCAGCGCGGCGCGGAGAAGGTGTACGCCTCCGCCCGTACTCCACGCGAATGGCACGACGACCGGATCGTTCCGTTGACCCTGGACGTCACCGACACCGAGTCGGTACGCGCCGCCGCCCGGACGGCGGATGACGTCACGGTCGTCATCAACAACGCTGGCGCCGCGAACGGCAGCTCGCTCACGCGCGCCGACCTGACCGACGCCCGGCAGCTCTTCGAGACCAACTTCTGGGGTCCGCTCGAAGTGGCGAACGCGTTCGCCCCTGTCCTCAAGGAGAACGGAGGCGGCGCGCTGATCAATGTGCTCTCGGTGCTCAGCTGGCTCGCGGTGGGCGATGCCTACAGCGCCACGAAGGCGGCCTTGTGGTCGGCCACCAACACCGAACGCCTGCGCCTCGCCGCCCAGGGGACACAGGTGGTGGGCCTGCACCTGGGCTACACCGACACTCCCATGACCCAGGGCATCGAGGCAGAGAAGAACGACCCGGCCGACGTGGTCCATGCCGCGTACGAGGGCCTGGAGTCCGGAGCCCACGAGATCCTCGCCGATGAGCTCAGCAGGCAGGTCAAGGCCGGCCTCGCGGCTCCGATCGAGGCGCTCTACCCGCAGTTGGCTTGAACTGTCTGCCGCTCGAGGCAGGACCGGCAGCAGCCATCCACCAACGGTCAGCGCCACCGACCTCGCACGCCGCGGCCAGGTTCCGACGCCGAGGCGCCGGAACCTGGCCGCGAATCAGTTGGTGTAGGCCTGCGCCATCGCGTCGGCGAGCGGGGTCACCGACAGCCGTTCGAGGCGAGCTGTTCCACCTGACGCCGTCAGCGCGATCGCGTTGTCACCCGCGTGCGGGAAGACGAGATCGGTGATGGCGGTGCGGCCGTGCTGGGCGAAGGCCTCGATCGAGGTCTTGTCGAGATACAGCTCCAGACGCAGACGCCCGTCGCTGAGCGGGACGACCGCCCCGTCCACGCTCGGGAACGCCGCGTTGAACCCGACGTCGCCGGCATGGGTGCGGTCCACGGTGAGCCGTCCGGTCGCGGTGTCGTACGAGACCCCGAGGTAGCGCGTGCCGTCGGCCGACCGGAGCAGCTGCAGCCCGAAGGTCGTGGCCGACCCGGCGTCGATGACGGCGTCGACCCGTACGGCGTTGTCCCCCGTGTTCTCGGTGAGGACCTTCGTGCCCGACGGGATGACGATCGGCCTGACGTGCCGGGCCCCGCGCGCGACAGCGATGCGCTCCAGCTGGGGCACCGGCCGCTGCACGATGCGCGGTTGGCCGTCGACGGTCCGCAGGGAGAGCACCCGCGGGATCGACTGGGTACCGCGCCATCCGTCGGTGGGGATGGTGTTGGCGTAGTCCCAGTTGTTCAGCCAGCCGAGGACGATCCGCTGTCCGGCGGGTGCGTCGTTGAACGTGACCGCGGCGTAGAAGTCGCGTCCGTCGTCGAGCCAGTGGGCACGCTCGGACGTGCTCCGGGCGGCCTGGTCGGCCATCATGAACTGGTCGGCGATGAGATGTCCCCACCCGCCGGTGTTCCTGTCGACCAGCTGGAGCTGCGCCTGCTTGCCCTGGAGGTCCCTGAGGTCCCAGCTCGCCCAGTCGAGGGCTCCGCTGTCGTTGCCGGTCGCGGTACGCACGACCTTGCCGTCCACGATCAGGTTGGCACCCGTCTCGGTGTTCCACGGCCCGGCGACCGTGTCGGCGAACACGATGTTGTCGATCATCATGTGGCCCCAACCGGTGCTGCCGTCGCTCTGGTCCACGACCTCGAGAGTCGCATCACGACCGATGTACTTGCTGGCGTCGAGGTGCACCCAGTCCATCGCTCCGCTGTTGTTGCCGGTCACGCTCGCCACGACGTCGCCGTCGACGACGAGGTTCACCGCGGTGGGACCCGCCTGACCCCACGGGTGTTGACCGCCCGCGGTGAGGAGGTCGATGTACGGGTGGGCGATCGTGAACGTCGGCGAGGTCAGCGTGCCCTGAGCTGCGTCACACCCGCCCTGGCAGGTGTCGAGGACCCCGTGCCCGAGCTGCCCGGCCAGGGACTCGTGGCTCGGGCCAGCCCCGGCGAGATCGCCGGTGCCGGTCCAACCGGGCAGGGAGTCGCCCTCGAAGTCCTGGAACGTCTCGCCTGCCGGAGCGGCGGTGGACCCACCCTCGACGTACGGGTGGCGCCCTCCCCCGATGAGGAAGTTGAGGTAGTTCTTGTCGACGGTGAAGGACGGCGAGGTCAGCGTGCCCGTCTCGGCATCGGAGGTGTGGAAGGTGTCGACGTAGCCGGAGCCGGCGTACCCCGCCGCCCCGGTGTCGCGCACCGGGCCATCACCGAAGGCCGAGCCGGTCGTGGTCCAGCCGGAGCCGTACGTCGAGCCTTCGAAGTCGGCGAGCGTCGTACCGGCGGGCGCGACGTAGGGCGGCTCGCTGTCGGTGAACGTCGTGCCGTCGAACGAGCCGACGAAGTACTCCGCCTTGCCTGCGACGTTCACGGTCATGATCCACCGCGTCTGCCCGGCGTCCCCGTCGAGCTGCAGCGGGAACAGGTCGGGCACCTCCCAGACCGCCGAGGTGACTCCGTCAGGTCCGAACTCGCTGAGCTGGGACCAGTTCTTCAGGTCGGGCGAGCCGTAGATCGCGACCTTGTGCTGGTCGGAGAGGGCCACGACCATCCGCCACTGCTTCGCCGGGGCGTACCAGAAGACCTTGGGGTCGCGGAAGTTGTGCGAGCCGATGTCCAGCACGGGGTTGGCGGCGTACTTGGTCCACGTGGTCCCGTCGTCGGTGCTGTACGCGATCGACTGGCGCTGGATGCCGGTGGCCCTGGGGGCGCTGGTGTAGACGGCGACCAGTGGCCCCTTCCTCCCCGTCCCGAGGCCGCTGGTGTTGGACTTGTCGTAGACGACGCTGCCCGACCAGACCTCCTCGTCGGCATCGGAGGGGATGGCGATGGGGAGCTGCTTCCAGTGCACCAGGTCGGTGCTGACCGCATGGCCCCACGACGCGTTGCCGCCGGTGTTGCCGGTGGCGTTGTACTGGTAGAAGAGGTGATACCGGCCGCCGTAGTGGATGAGCCCGTTCGGGTCGTTCATCCAGTTGCGCTCGGGCGTGTAGTGGTAGTTCGGCCGCGTGTCGGCGGTCGCAGGGGCGGTCGCGGTGACCGCGGGGGCCTGCTTGGCCGCCTGTGCGGGCACCAGGGTCGAGAAGGAGATGCCACACGTTGCGGCGGCCAATGCAGCCGCGGAGGCGAGGAGGCGCTTGCGCGTTGTCATGTGCTGGACCTTGACTCTCTAGGGGTGTGGGGAGGCTCGGCGGGTGCACCGAGCCGGCAGCCGGAGCGGGGCCACCTCCTGTCTGCGCCTGAGGGCGCACTCGTCCACCGCACCGGCGGGCCGGGTGCGGGCGGTACTCGCGGTTGTTCTCGTCTAGCGCGTCACAGCGCAGCGAGCGCGGCGGTCATCTCGGCGCGCGTCGGAGGCGTCGCGCCCGCTCGCGCCACCGTGAGCGCGGCCGTGGCGGAGGCGAATCGGCCCACCCGCTCGAGGAAGACCGGGTCCGCTCCCCCGCGAAGGGTGTCGATGCCGTCGGCGTCCTCGAGCACGGCGGCGATCAGACCGGCCATGTAGGCGTCACCTGCGCCGATCGTGTCGACGACCGTCGTCGGGCGGGCGTCGATCTCCACGTGACCGAGCCGGCTGCGCAGCACGCTCCCGCCCGAGCCCCGGGTGATCGCGACGACAGCCGTCCCGCGAGCGAGGAACCACGCCAGCACGTCCTCCTCGGACATGCCGGGGAAGAGCCACGCCGCGTCCTCGTCGCTGAGCTTGATCAGGTCGGTGCGTGCGGCGTACGTGCCGACCTGCTCCAGCACCGCCGGGGCGGCCGGGATCAGGGACGGCCGGATGTTCGGGTCCAGGGTGACCAGCGTCGACGCGGGCAGCCCGTGCAGGAGGCGCCGGACAGCCGTGCTCCCCGGCTCCCGGAAGGCGCCCACCGAGCCGACATGCACGACCGGTGTCACCGGCACGGTCGCCGCCTCGAAGTCCCAGTGCAGCGAGAACGTGTACTGCGCCGAGCCGTCCGCCCCGATCCGGGCGGTCGCCACCGATGTCTCGGCCGACGGCTCGGGCCGCAGGATCTCCACCCCGGCCGAGGCCAGGTGGGCGGCGATCAGGTGCCCGTACGCGTCGTCCCCGAACTGGGTGGCGAACGCCGTGGGGAGCCCCAGGCGCGCCAGCCCGTACGCGACGTTGAGCGGGCTCCCGCCGGCGTGGGCCGTGGTGGTGTCGTCACGCTCGACGACATCGACGACCGACTCCCCGATGACCAGCACCTGGTGCGCGTGCGGATCGGTGCCCGTCATGCGACCGGCGCGAGCCAGGTGAGCGTCGACGTGCCGCCCACGACGAGCGGAGCGATCGCCTCGTTGAAGGTCGCGCAGTGCGGCGAGGCGACGTGCGCCTCGAAGTCCGCCTGCGACGCGTACTCCTCGTAGACGAAGAACCGCTCGGGGGCCTGCGCGAGGCGGTGACCGTCGAACCGGAGGTTGCCGGGCTCGGCGGTGACGGCGACGGCGTACTCCCGGACGAGTGCGGCGACCTCGTCGGCGGAGCCGGGCAGCGCCTCGAACTCCGCGTAGAGGGTGCGTCGATCGCTCATCCCTTCATCGCCCCCGTCATGATCGCCACCGCGTCGGTCATCGAGTGACTCTGCGGCGTGATCGTCGCGGCGCGCTTGCCCAGGCGCTGGACGTGGATCCGGTCGGCCACCTCGAACACGTGGGGCATGTTGTGGCTGATGAGGATCACGGGGACGCCCCGGTCGCGCAGGCGCTTGATCAGGTCGAGGACCTGGTTGGACTCCCGGACGCCCAGCGCGGCCGTCGGCTCGTCGAGCACCACGACCTTCGAGCCGAACGCCGCGGCGCGGGCGACCGCGACCGCCTGCCGCTGGCCACCGGAGAGGTTCTCGATCGGGACGGTGACGTCCTGCAGGGTGGTGATGCCGAGCTCGGTGAGCTCCGCACGGGCACGTGCCCGCATCTGCTTGGTGTCGACCATCCGCAGCACCGAGCCGAGGGCACCGCTGCGTCGGACCTCGCGACCGAGGAACATGTTCGCCGCGACGTCGAGCGCCGGCGAGACGGCGAGGGACTGGTAAACGGTCTCGATGCCGGCCTCACGGGCGTCCTGCGGGCGGCGGAACCGCACCGGCTTGCCGTCGAGCTCGAGCTCGCCCTCGTCGGGGATCTCCGCCCCGGTGAGGCACTTGATGAGGGTGGTCTTGCCGGCGCCGTTGTCGCCGATGATGGCGAGGACCTCCCCCGCGTAGAGCTCGAGGTCGACTCCGTCGAGCCCGATCACGTGTCCGTACGTCTTGACGAGGCGTCGGGCGGCGAGGACGGGGGTCCGCGTGGCGGTTGCGATGGTGGTGTTCACTTTCGGACCTTTCGGATCCACTGGTCGATGGAGACCGCGACGATGACGAGGATGCCGACGGCGAGCGTCTGGTAGAGGACGTCCAGCCCGGCCAGGGCGAGCCCGTTGCGGAAGACGCCGACGATGAGCGCACCGAGCAGGGTCCCCCACACGTTGCCGCGGCCGCCGAACAGGCTGGTGCCGCCGATCACGACAGCGGTGATGACGCTGAGGTTGGCGTCGGTGGCGGCGTTGGGGCTCGCCCCGAAGTCGCGGCCGATCTGGATCCACGCGGTGATGCCGACGATGGCACCCGCGACCAGGTAGACGCTCAGCAGCACGCCGCTGACCCGGATGCCGGTCAGGCGGGCGGCCTCCTTGTCGTCGCCGGCGGCGTACACGTGGCGTCCCCAGGCGGTGCGGGCGAGCGCGAAGGAGACGACGACGTACAGGAGGAGGGTGATCAGCACGCCGTACGTGATGTCGACGCCGAGCACGGAGACGGTCAGCCCGGTCCAGGTCAGGATGCTCGGCATCGCATCGCCCTGCACCGTCGCTCCGCTGGAGACCAGCAGGGTGAGCGCCGTGAAGATGCTCAGCGTGCCGAGCGTGACGATGAACGGTGGGAGGTTGAGCCGGGTGACGAGCAGGCCGTTGAGGACGCCGGTGGCCAGACCGACGGCCAGGCCGACCAGCAGCGCGACCGGTCCCGGCATCCCCATGCCGGTGGCCGCGTTGCCGATCACGATCGAGCTGAGCACCATCGCCGAGCCCACCGAGAGGTCGATGCCGGCGGTGAGGATCACGAGGGTCTCGGCGATGCCCAGTGCGCCGATGACGGCGACCTGCTGGGTGATCAGCGAGAGGTTCGTCGGCGCGAGGAAGCGACCGTTGATCAGCCCGAAGACGATGACCGACACGACGAGCACGATGGCCGGGCTGACCGCGGGATAGCGGTGCAGGATCGCCCGGACCGTGGTCATCGGGGTCCGGCGGTTGAGGAACTCATGCGCGAGGTCGACCTCGGGCGGGGTGGGAGCAGCGAGCGATGCGGATGGGTGTGGTGCTGACACGGGATCTCCTGATGGACGAGACGGGACCGGGGCGCTCAGTTGGCCCAGCAGGTGCTGGCGCCCTTGGTCGAGTCGACGCTCTCGACGCCGGTGACGGCGTGGTCGGTGATGAGGGTCGAGCCGGTGTTGAAGAAGTCGAGGCCGCTGGTCGGCGTGGGCTTCGCACCGCCGCGGGCGATCTTCGCGATGGCCTCCATGCCGAGCGAGGCCATCTTCGAGGGGTACTGCTGGGCGGTGGCGGCGAGGATGCCGTCCTTGACGTAGCCCACGCCGGTGCAGCCGCCGTCGATGCTGACGATGGTCACGTCGTTCTGCTTCCCGGCGGCCTTGAGGGCCTGATAGGCGCCGTACGCGGCCGGCTCGTTGATCGTGTAGACGACGTTGATGTCGGGGTTCTTCGACAGCAGCGTCTCCATGGCGGTGCGGCCGCCGTCCTCGGCGCCCTGCGACGCCTGGTGCCCGACGATCTCGTACTGGCCGCCGCTGTAGCTGCCGCTGGCGGCCTCGCCGCCGTTCTTCGACTTGTCGCCCACGTCGATGCCCATGCCGGCCAGGAAGCCGTGGTCGCGGTCGACGTCGACCGAGACGACCTGGTCTGAGAACAGGTCGATCATCGCGATGACGGCCTTCTTGCCGTTCAGGCTGGCGGCGGTCCACTTGCCGATCGACTCGCCGGCGGCGTAGTTGTCGGTCGCGTACGTGATGTCGACGGTGTCGGCCGGGTCCGGCGGGGTGTCCAGCGCGATGACGTAGAGCCCGGCGTGGCGGGCCTTCTCGATCTCGTTGTTGACGGCCGGGCCGTTCGGCGTGATCAGGATGCCCTTGTCGCCGCGGGAGATCGCGTTCTCGATCGCCTGGATCTGGGTGTCGGTGTCGCCGTCCTTCTTGCCGGCGGCCAGCGTCAGCTTGACGTTGTTCTTCCCGGCGTCGGCCTTCGCGGCCTTCTCCATGGCGACGAAGTAGGGGTTGCTGGTGGTCTTCACGATCAGCGACACGCCGACCTGGTCGTTGGCACCGGCGGGCGCGTCGTGCGCACTCGACGACGAGCACGCGGACATGGCGAGGGCGGCGGCGGCCAGGGTGCAGATGGCGACCAGACGCGTGCGGGGCGCGGGGCGGACGGGCATGTCTTCTCCTCAGAGTCTTTGTGACAACGGTGTCATCCGGTAGTATGCAGCACCGCGGGCCGCGTGACAACGGTCACAAAGCAAATAGTCGTGAGGCGCTATGACATCGGTATCAGACCAGCCGTCCACAGCACGCGCACGCGTCACGATCCGCGAGGTGGCTCGCGAGGCCGGGGTCGGCATCAAGACCGTGTCGCGCGTGGTCAACGGCGAGCCGAATGTCGCCGCGGCGACGGCGGAGCGCGTCCGCGAGACGATCGCCCGCCTGCAGTGGGAGCCCGACGCGCACGCCAGCAACCTGCGACGTACGAACACCAGGACGCGCACGCTGGGGCTCCTGCTGGGTAGCGTGGACAACCCCTTCGCCGCCACGATCCACCGCGCGATCGAGGACGTGGCGATCCACCGCGATGTCGCGGTGTTCGCCTCGAGCCTCGATGAGGACCCGGCGCGTGAGATCGCGGCCGTCGAGGCGTTCGTGCGTCGCAAGGTCGACGGGCTCATCCTGACCTGCGCGGCCGGCTCGCAGTCCTACCTCGCCGAGGTGGTCCCGCCCGAGGTGCCGATCGTGTTCATCGACCGTGAGCCCGCCGACTTCACGGCCGACACCGTGCGCTCGGACAACCTCGGGGGCAGCACACTCGCCACCCGCCACCTGCTTGCCCAGGGTCACCGCCGCATCGCGGGACTCTTCGACCGCTCGGCGATCTGGACCTCCCAGCAGCGACGCGAGGGCTTCGCCCGCGCTATGGCCGAATACGGCGTCGCACCGGATCAGCTCGACGCGATGAGCGATCTGACCACGCCGCAGGCGGCCGAGGCGACCGTGCTCGAGCTGCTGGGATCTCCGACCGCTCCGACCGCGATCTTCAGCGCTCAGAACAGGATCACCGTCGGCGCCGTGCACGCCCTTCGCAAGCTCGGTCGCCAGCACGACGTGGCGCTGGTGGGGTTCGACGACGTGGAGCTCGCCGATCTGATCGATCCGGGCATCACGGTGGTGGCCCAGCGCCCCGCGGCGATGGGCCAGGCCGCCGCCGAGCGGCTCTTCGAGCAGCTCGACGCACGCCGAGCCGGCGATCCGCTGCCTGCGGTGGATGCGGTCCTTCCCGTGGACCTCGTCTGCCGGGGGTCGGGAGAGATCCGCCCCTCCGCGCCGACCGACTGACCGCGCCCCCGCGCCCTTCTTCGGTATGGCCTCGGCCCGCAAAGCGGCGTAGACAGGAAGGACCGGCGGTGCCGGTCGGGCACTGCCCTGTCCTTGAGAGGAGCGGGCCGTGTACGCACGTTCCATCACGTTCCACGGGAACCCGAGCGGCATCGATGCCGGCATCTCGTTCGTCAAGAACGAGGTCTGGCCCACCCTGGAGCCGATCGACGGCTGTCGTGGGCTGTCGCTGCTCGTCGACCGCGAGGTGGGGCACTGCATCGCCACCACCTCCTGGCAGGACGCGGAGACCATGGCCGCGAGCATGGCCCCCACCCGGCCGCTGCGCGAGCGCGGACGCGACCTCTTCGGCGCCACCATGGAGATCGACGAGTGGGAGATCGCGATGATGCACCGCACCGGTCACGGCACCGCCTGCCGGGTGAGCTGGATGCAGGGCGACATGGAGGAGATGAGCGAGACCGTCCGGATGGCCGTGCTGCCCGATCTGGGCGACACACCCGGGTTCTGCGGCCTCAGTCTGCTGATCAACCGCGACAGCGGGATGGGCTGCGCGACCACCCTGTGGGCGACGCCCGAGGCGATGGCCGCGAGTCGTGCGACGGCCGACCAGCTGCGCGAGCGGACCGCGACCGCGGCCAGTGGCTCGATCATGGAGGTGCACGAGTTCGAGCTCGCCTTCGCCCACCTGCACGTCCCCGAGATGGCCTGAGGCGCCCGTACGCGACGGGCGTGGCACGATCGCCCCATGGCTTCGTCGGTCGCGCTCCCGCATCCGGCGACCGGGGAGCTCTTCCCCTCGCCCGTCCCACCCGGCACCGGCTGGCCCGGCGACCCGGCCACGGCCGGGACCACGGTCGCGCGCACGGCGGCCCACGTCCGCGATCTCGCCCACGGTGCCGCCGGCGACGCGGACCTCGACGAGCTCGGCGCGCGCGTCAGCGTCTGCCGGGCGTGCCCGCGCCTGGTCGAGTGGCGCGAGGGCGTCGCGGAGACCAAGCGCGCGTCGTTCGCGGGCGAGCCCTACTGGGGTCGTCCGATCCCCGGCTTCGGCTCCCCCACGCCGAGCCTGCTCATCGTCGGCCTGGCTCCGGCCGCGAACGGCGCCAACCGGACCGGCCGGGTCTTCACCGGCGATCGCAGCGGCGACTGGCTCTTCGCCTCCCTGCACCGCGTCGGTCTGGCCACCCGGCCGACGAGCGTCCACGCGGCTGACGGGCTCGAGCTGATCGACGCCCGGATGGTCGCCACCGTCCGCTGCGCGCCGCCGCTCAACAAGCCGACCGTCGTCGAGCGGGAGACCTGCTCACCGTGGATCGAGGCGGAGCTCAGCCTGCTGACCCAGCACGTCCGCGTGGTGGTCGCGCTCGGGGCGTACGGGTGGGACGCGGCCCTGCGCTCGTACGCCGCGCTCGGCTGGCAGGGCACCCGCCCCAAGCCGCGCTTCGGCCACGGCGCCCGGGCCACCCTGCGCGGCGACGGGCGCGAGGTGATCCTCCTGGGCTGCTACCACCCCAGCCAGCACAACACCGCGACCGGCCGCCTCACCGAGGCGATGACCGACGAGGTCCTCGGCCACGCCAGGGAGCTGTCCCGGCCGGGCGCCGAGGGCGATGCTTCCTAGGTCGATTCCGGGCGCGGAGCCCGGTGCGGGATTGGACCGCGCCGATCCGGGTACATCGTCGCGCCACCATCGGCGCAGACGATGCATCTCGGAAGGACCCCTCATGGACGAGCTCGACCTGATCGCCACCGACCCGCTCGAGTCTCCCGCGCCCACAGAGGCCGAGATCGCGACGGCGCTCGGCTTCATCGCCGACCTGCTCGCCCTCACGCCGACGACGACGCGCGCGTGGGAGCAGCGCGACCACGGCAACGGGCTCACCTACCGGCTGTGGGATGCGCTGGCGCTCGTGCACGGCACCGCCGCCGCGCACGAGATCGACGAGCAGGACGCGCTCCACGCCGTCCAGGCCGCGGTGCGCCGGATCAAGACCGACGAGGAGATCATCGACGTCCTCGTCGAGCACCTGCCGGAGATCGGTGTCGGCGACCTCCGGGAGCTGCGCGGTCGCAGCATCGAGATCGAGACCCACCACCCGCTCAACCTGGGCGCCTACGCGCTGAGCGTCGTGGACTCCGACGCGATGCAGGAGGCGTACGCCCGGATGGCGGCCACGCTGCAGGAGCGCTCGCTCGGCGCTCCGCCCGCTCCGGCCGCGGCCTGACCGCGCGCCGCCGACGCTAGCCCGGCGGGTCGGCACGCTCCATTCCAGGGAGCACCGGCCTGCCGCCGGAGCGAGGGGCGTCAGCCGGCGGTGTCGACCGCGATGACCGTCCAGCCGGCGGCGTCGAGGCGCACGGTGAAGACGAACGACACCGCACGGCTCTTGAGGGGGTCGCCCGAGAGCACGGCCTCCGTACGCCGGTCGACCTCGTAGTAGATCCCCTGCGCCGCGACGGCCACGCGAAAGGTGATCGGCTCGCGCGAGACGAGCTCGCGGACCTCGATGCTGCCGATGGTGGCGGTGCGCAGCACGGTGCGGTGAGGGGTGCGCACGGCGGTGAAGTCGAGGCTGCCGTCGTTGAGCTGCCACTCCTCCAGGAACGTCGCGACGCCCACCTCGAGCATCGGCTTGTCGAAGCGCGCGTCGATCAGGCTGAGGTCGCGGGCGGCCTCCTCGGCCCCGTCGGTCCAGGAGATGCCGGTCAGCGAGAGCACGTCCGGCCCGGTCGCGGCGGACGTACGGGAGGCCGTCTCGCGCACCGCGTCGCGGGCGACGGACTTCTGGTCCCAGGTGCCGGTCTCGATGTCGTCGGTGAGGTGGTGCGCGCCCTCGGAGGCCTGCTCGATGGTGGCGACGATCCACTCGCCGCTCTGGTTCTTGCGCAGCGTCCAGTACTCCACCGGACGCGTCGAGCGGTCGTTGCGGCTGATCCGCTCGCCGGTGCGCTGGCTGACGAGGTAGTCGCTCAGCGTCGCGGTGATCCGGAAGGTGACGGTGTCGTTGGTCTCGCCGACGCGGTTCGCGACGTTGACGATCTCGACCTCGGGGCCGTCGAGGATCTCGACGACGTTGATCTCGCCGCGCGCGGCGTACTCGCGCAGCTGCTCGCTCCACTTGCCGTAGAGGACCGGCGCCAGGATCGTGCGCAGCGTCTGCTCGTCGCGGGCGCTCCAGGCGCGCTGCGCGGTGACGTACAGGCGGGTGGCGCGGGCCTTGAGGACCGTCGGGTCGAAGGTCACGTCGTCGTCGGCGAGCGCGCCGACCTGGGCCTCGATGCGGGTCGCACGGGCGCGGGCGTCGTCGTTCGAGCGGTGCGCGACCCGGTCGCTGGTGGTGTTCATCCGGCTGCGCGAGCCGCGGCTCTGCGAGCGGCTCTTGAAGATCAGGTAGAGGACGACCAGCACGATGATGATCAGCAGGAAGCCACCGCCGCCACCGCCGCCGCCCAGGAACAGGAACCCGGTGCCGCCGCCGAAGTGCGTGCCGCCACCGCCGCCGAAGCCGCCACCACCGCGGCCACCACCGCCGAAGCCGCCGCGGCCACCACCACCGCGTGCGTACGCCGCCGTGGGGGCGGCCAGCATCGCCAGCAGGAGGGCCGAGACGAGCCCCGCGGGCGCGATGAGGCGTCGGACGCGGGACGGACGGGCGGGTGCGGGATGCATAGCGTGGGGGCCCTGTCGAGAAGGTGGAGGTTCTCCCGCGAGATTACGCCGGGCCTGGTGATCAGGGTGCAGCCAGGACCTCCCGGACCTGCTTCTCGGTGCTCTGGTAGATGATCTGGCTGCGGAAGCTGACCACCTCGCGTCGCTTGGCGAGCTGGTCGGTGAGGAACGCGTGCAGGTGGTCGAGGTCCTGGACGGCGACGTGGACCACGAAGTCCTCGTCGCCCGCGACGACGTAGACGGCCACCACCTCGGGCAGGTCGATCACGGCCGCCTTGAAGGAGTCGATGACGGTGCGGCTCTTGGGCCGGATCCGCACCGAGAGGAACGCCTCGACCCCGCGGTTGAGCGCCGCGCTGCTGATCTGCGCGTGGTAGCCGAGGATGACGCGGCGCTCGCGCAGCGAGCGCACCCGCTCCAGGCACGTGGACGGCGCGATGCCCAGCCGGCGTGCGAGCTCGCGGTTGGTCTGCCGTGCATCGTCCTGGAGCTGGCGCACGATCGCCGCATCAAGTTCGTCCATGCGCATCAATCTACGCGCGCCGCCGAATCTTGTTCCGGCTCGGTTCCCGTACGGCATCCATCTGCCTAGCGTTTCGGACATGAACCGCCCATATGGCGCGCAGCCCGGCCCGCCTCTCACCCCCCACGGCACCCTCGGCGTCGTCACCGGATCGGTGTTCCTGCTCGGCGCGATCCTCGGACCCGGCGTCCTCGCCCTCCCCGCCCTCGCGGCCGACGCCGCCGGCCCGGCCTCCCTCGTCGCGTGGGGCGCCCTGCTGCTCGGCAGCATCCCGGTCGCCGCCACGTTCGCCGCGCTCGGCGGCGAGCACCCGGACGGCGGCGGGGTCGCGCACTTCGCCGGCCTGGCCTTCGGGCGTCGCGCCGGTGCGCCGGTCGGCTGGTGGTTCCTGGCGGCGGTCCCGATCGGGGTGGTCGCGGCGGCCCTGATGGGCGGACACTACATCGCCGCGGTGCTCGGCGGCGGCGAGGCCACCGCGCAGGCGGCCGGTCTGACGATCCTCGCGGTCGCCTTCGCCACCAACGCCATCGGGCTCAGCGCGACCGGACGCGCCCAGGTCGTCACCGCGGGGGCGCTGGTCGTCGTACTCCTCCTCGCGGTCACCACCTCGGCGCACCGGGTCCACGCGGCGGCCTTCGCCCCCTTCGCCCCGTACGGCTGGACGGGCGTCGGACGGGCGGCGAGCGTGCTGTTCTTCGCCTTCGCGGGCTGGGAGGCGGCGACGCACCTGTCCGCGGACTTCGCCGACCCGCGGCGCGGGCTGCGCCGCGCCACCGCGGTGACGCTCGTGGTGGTCAGCGTGCTCTACCTCGGCCTGGCCGTCACCACGATCGGCACCCTCGGGCCGGCAGCGGCGACCACCCCGGTGCCGCTGCTGCGCCTGCTGCAGGGATCCTTCGGCACGGCCGGCAGCGCGCTGACCGCCACCGTCGCCGTGCTGCTCACCTTCGGCGCGGTCAGCTCCTACCTGGCCGGCGCCGCCCGGCTGGGCGCGGCACTCGGTCGCGACCATGCACTCCCCCGGCTCCTCGTCGGCGCGACGCAGCCCGGGCGGGAGCCGCGCCACGCGCTGGCGTTCCTCGCGGTGTGCTCCACCCTGGCGACCGTCCCGGTGCTCGCGGGCGTATGGAGCCTCGACGTCCTGGTCCGCGCGACCTCGGCGCTGCTCGCTGCCGTCACGCTGACCGGCACCCTGGCCGGCGTGCGGCTGCTGCGTGAACGCCGCCGAGGACTCGCGGTCGGTGCCTCCGTCTTCCTCACCGGAGTCCTTGCCTGCGCGGGATCGATGCTCCTCGTACCGCTCCTCGTGGGCGCCCTCGCCCTTGCCTACGCGCGCACGCGCGAGCGCCGGCCCGCGGCCTCGCCGACCGATGCGGTCTTCGCGAGAACGGCCCCGTGCGGCGGCGATCAGCTCTAGCGTCAGAGCGTGACGGACTCGCCCGACGAGAAGCGGATGAGGCTGCGGTACGCCGGTGCCTGCCGGCTCTGCGGCGCTCCGCGCAGCGCCGGCACCCCTGCGGTCTACGAGCGGTCGACGAGGACGGTGCGGTGCATCGGCTGCTCCCCCGCCGCCGCCGACTCCGGCGTGACCGACGGCAGCGTCACACCGCCCAGTTAGACGTGGGTCGAACGTCGCAGATTGAAGCGCATGCCGGGCAACCCGAACACCGTCTGTCGCACTCAGGCGGCCCCGAGACGATCCCTCCCGAGCACTCTGTGACGCAGCTTCATCCAGCGCTATTGGCGCGCGACCTGGTGACCACGCCTCGCCCGAATTCGCTCGACAGGCGTGAGGTGCACGGGGCGAGCAGCCGTTGCTCCATAGCGACTCGGCGCAAAGTGCCGCCCACTGAAACGGCCGGGCTCTATCCTGTCTTTACTATGGCCCGCCCGCCCTTCCTCGACGTCATCGTCCAAGACCTTGGCGCTAGCCCGTCCGTCACCGGTCTTTGCGCCGGCTACGAGAACAGCGTATGGCGGGCGGATGCTCTAGCCGCACGGCTCATCGAGGAGATCCCGTCTTTCGCCCTCACCCATAGAGAACGAGCGGACTTTGCAGATGACACTGGCGTGCACCTAATGGGCGTGGCTGTACGAAAGATCTATACCACCGACAAGTACAAACGGCGCGGCGAGTTCGGCGAACTCCTGCTGCATCTTGTGCTGCGTGAGGTCTTCGGGACCCAGCCTGCAATCAGCAAGATGTTCTTCAAAGATGCCGCGAACGATACGGTCAAGGGATTCGACGCCGTGCATGTGGTTGCTCCCGATGGTGGGGCGCTAGAACTGTGGCTCGGTGAGGTGAAGTTCTACATCGGCCGCTCCGACGCGATCCGGGATGTCGTCGCAGAACTCCACGACCACTCCGACCGCGACTACCTGCGTAGCGAGTTCGCGGCGATCGTCGCCAAACTGGACTCAACCTGGGAACACCACGAACAACTCGCGGCGCTCCTCGACAGGCGCACCAGCCTTGACCAGATTTTCGACGCTGTCACCGTCCCGGTGCTATTGACCTACGAGAGTTCGGTTGTGGACTCTCGGGTTGGGGCTCTAGCGGGCGGGGCTTCACCGTCCGAGACGGACGAATACCGCCGTGTCTTCCAGGAGGAGATCCTCGCTGGCCTCGCGGCCTTCAGTGCGAAGGGACTGCCCGAGCGGATCCGGATTCGACTCATCCTGGTGCCGTTGCACACGAAGGAAGCACTTTTGTCGGCCCTCCACGCAAGGCTAGTGGCATGGCAACAAGCGACGAACTGACCACCGCGGCCCTGCGAGCTCGAATCAGCTCTGGTGATCTCGGTGACGAAGCGTTTCGGGCCCTGAGCTTCATCGCCAGCTTGCTGAGCGGTGGCCGCCGCGACGTCTCGAACGCGCGAGACCTACTCATTCGCATGCTCGATCTGCGAAGCCAGTTCGGGCCCAGTGAACCTGCATACGAAGCTCTGTTGCGTGAAGCGGGCCTCTTCGCCTACATCCGATCCCCGGAGAACCTGCCAGTGGGAGACCTGTTGGCACTAGAAGCACATCGCCCGCTCGATTTTCCCGATCCCGACGTCATCTTTCACCCCGTCCAAGCTCGCGCTTATCGATATCTCTTGTCGGGACGTAGCGTTATCCTCAGTGCGCCAACGAGCTTCGGAAAAAGCTTGATCCTTGACGCAGTCCTCAGATCAGGACGGTTCGACAACGTCGCCGTTGTGGTTCCGACGTTGGCTCTAATCGACGAGACTCGCCGGCGACTGATTCGCCTAGGCTCCGGGCACCGCGTGATCAGCCATCCGAGTCAATCTCTCGGAGAACGCAATGTCCTGGTCATGACGCAAGAGCGTTTGCTTGAGGTCGAGCCGCTCCCACCACTGGACCTGTTCATGATCGACGAGTTCTACAAGCTGTCGATCCCCGCGGGCCAGCCAGACCGCTCGGCCCTCTTGAACCATGCCCTACATCGACTCATGAAGACCGGTGCACCGTTCTACTTCGCCGGCCCCAACGTGCAGACCATCGCAGACGGCCTCCCAGAGCTTTTTGAAGCCGCATTCATTGCGACGGACTATGCGACTGTGGCGGTGGACATGGTTGTCCTTCCCCGGCCACGGCGGGAAGAGCGGATCGCTGCCCTCCTGAACCTATGCCAAGACCTTGAGGGTCCGACGCTGATCTACTGCTCGCGACCAGAATCGGCGAGAAACGTTGCAGCAGCCCTGTTGGACGCTGGCCTTGGTCGCCAGGTCGCCGGGGCAACTGACGCCGCGGATTGGGTTGCGCGAGAATTTCACCCTGAGTGGCTCGTCGGCCGCGCGATGCGCCACGGCATCGGGATTCACCACGGAAAGTTGCCTCGCGCGCTGGCCCAGTATCAGGTTGACTCCTTCAACGACGGGCGGCTCGACTGGCTTGTATGTACGTCGACGCTCATCGAGGGCGTAAACACAACAGCGAAGAACGTTGTCATCTACGACCACATCCTCAACGGGCGCGTGCTCGACTACTTCTCATTCGCCAACATCAAGGGACGCTCTGGGAGGATGCGCCGACACTTCGTCGGCAAGGTCTACGTCTTTCGCGATCCCCCGAGTGAGAATCTCCCCACGGTGGACATCCCGCTCTACTCTCAGAGCGACGACGTACCTGAAAGTCTCCTAATTCAACTCGACGATCAAGAGCTGACGGAGCGCTCACGGGAGAGGCTAAGGGGCGTGCTCGATCAGGAGATCGTGCCAGTCGAGACATTGCAGATGAATGCCGGCATCGACCCCTCTCGGCAGATTGAGTTGGTTCGTCACGTCCGAAGTCTTTCTGCGTTCGGTCTACGCCAACTCGCTTGGACGGGTCTCCCGACGTACGACCAACTACAGGCAGCCAGCCAGCTGATCATCAATTTCCTGAATCCGATCAGCGGTCGTCAGCATGGGGTTTCGAGTGCGAACCAGTTGACATTCCGAATGAACCTCGCTCGGAGTGTGGACGGCGACGTGCGATCGCTTGTCGAACAAGAGCTCGTGAACCCGCGCTCTGAGTATGTCGATGATCCTGATGGGGCGGTGGAAGCGACTCTTGATTTTCTTCGCCACTGGCCGGGCTTCTTGTTCCCGAAGCTCCTCATCGCTGCACAGAATCTCGTAAATCCCACGCTGACAGAAGCGCACCTGAGGGCGGATTACTCTGTCTTCGCCGCGCAGTGCTTGAACCTTTTTCTTCCGGACCAAGTGGTCGTCTTGGAGGAGTACGGGTTTCCGGCACAGGCCGCAGAAAGCCTTATTCATCGGCTTCGTCCGTACGATGACCTCGACTCGCTACTGGTGCGACTCGCTCAGGTTGACCCTGCCCTTGTGTCAGACACGTTCGAGCGGGAATTGCTCATCAGAGCCCAGGAAGGACTTCGGCCAAGCGAGTCCGCGTAAGCGTGGCTCAAGTGTTGCGCGCTCCGCGTAAGCGGGTCGCGACGAACGGGCCGCGCCGACGTACGCCCGAACGTCTGCAGTCGGTACAGAGATCCGTCGCCGAGCGGCCCTTGAACGACCACCGCGTTGCCGTCAGCTAGACGAAACGGCGGAACGCGACGCTCGGGACATCCGCGATGACCAGGTCATCGCGGCCGTAGAAATCGGTACAGACGAAGTTGTGGTACGCAGCGGTCCACTCGTACTTCGCGTGCACGTCCGGAGAGCCTGCAGTGGCCTCGAGCGCCTCCACGACTCGCTGCCGGTGTGAAGTGAGTCCTGAGTCCGTAACCCCTGGCCGCGCCCATTCGTCTTCGTTCGCTGCGGGGAGGTAGTTGACGAAGACACGGTCGTCGGCGTCGACCAGCAGGAACGTCGCATAGGCCGAGTCGATCGGATTGGCGTAGCCGCCGTTAACGATCTCGGCCCGAGCGATCTGGACGTTGATGTCGTCCAGCAGCACCCGAGGATTTATCGCCTCACGCTCTTCCATCACCACCGCCTGCAGGTGCGCGGGACCAGTCACGAAGGAGTGATCGGCGTAGGCGTCGCCCACCGCGATCCCACCGCGCAGATAGCGGCCGCGGATCGACATGTTCAGCTGATAACAGGCCACACTGAACACCTTGTAGAACAAGCCGAAGTCGTCCTCGTGGACGCGCGGATCACACGGCGCCACAATGACGACATTGTCACTGAAATACAGGGTCCGCTGCGACTCCGAGTCCCAGCCAGCAGACTCGTCATGAAGCATCCACCGAAGTTCGTCATACGCCTCGAGGTCGCAGCGCAGGTCGGCGTCCGTCATCGCTCGAAGGCGCGCCGAGGTGCCAAGCTCGTCGAGGTACACGACGAAGGACGCTCGCATCACCGGGTTGCCGGCGTCATCCCGATACAGCGCCCGCCCCTCCTCCTTGCGCTTCTGCCTGGCCCTCTGCGCTCGCGCCCGACGGTTCTCGCCGTCCCTCATGATCTTGTCGACTAGCTTGCGATCCATCGATCCTCCACGACCCTCGTTTCACGGCAGCGACCAGGCGTTCTGTCCGTCATTCCCGGCTGGCTCGGTCCGGCCAGTTACCACCCTAGAGATCGTCCAATTAGTAGCCTCGACGGCATCGGGGAGACTGAGCACGCCAACTCGATCGCCAGTTGCAGCCGCTCAGCAGCCGAAGACGTGATAGCGAAGGCCAACTACTCGCCACGACGGGACGTGCCGCCGTGAACAGGCTTACCAACCGGCTTCATACCGGCTCCCTTCTGTTGTCAACCGGTCGGGCGTAGCGTCTCGTGTGCGGGTCCGGGAAGTGGCTGATCCGAAGTGTCGATGTGCGGGGGCAGGTCGACCGCGCTGGATTCTTGAGACGCCCCGCGGTGCCCTCCCGGACCCGTCCCAGCTGCGCGTCGGGCATCGTCGAGGAGTTGGTGGTAGATCGCATCGGAGATCCGCCGCTTCAGGCACCGGATGGCCTCCAGGGACTTCTTGCCTTCGGCGCGCTTGCGTCGGTCGTAGACCCGGCCGTCGGTGTCGAGGCGGATCTGGCTGATCGCGGCGATGTGGATCATGTGGTTGGCGCGTCGGTTGCCGGCTCGTGAGAGTCGGTGGCGATTCTGCTCACCCGAGGATGCGTCGAGGGGTGCGGTGCCGGTCCAGGAGGCGAACCGGTTGCGGTCGGCGAACCGGGAGATGTCGCCGACGTCGGCCAGGATCCGGGCGGCGACCACGGGGCCCACGCCGTGGATGTCCATGAGCCGTGAGCCACGGGCGAGCACGATCGCCTTGAGTTCGGCGGTGGCCTTCTTGATCTTGGTCTCGACCGCGACCAGCTCGGCGAGCTCCTCGGCGGCGATCCGACGGCGGGTCTTGCCGGCGATGTCACGCGGGCGGACCGAGGCGATCATGGCCTTGGCTTGGCCGGTGGTGAGGTCGCGTTTCGCCTGGCCAGGCAGCAGTTCGGCCAACAGGGCCTGGAGTCGGTCGACGGTCTGGATGCGACGCCTGGTGAGGGCTTCGCGGCGGTCGCACAGCATCCGTAGTGCTTCGAGTTCACCGTCGAGCTGGAGCACCCGCAACGTCTTGGTGCGGACGGCGACAGCTGCCACGGCGTGGGCGTCGTGGGCGTCGGTCTTGCGGTTGTGGCCGGTGTCGAAGAGCCGGACGCGGGCGGCGAGCTTGGCGGGCACGTCCACGACGTGTTCGCCGTCTTCGAGGAGGCGCTGCGCGAGCGGTCGGCCGGCGCCGTTGCTGCCTTCGACGGCCCAGACCCGCTCCGGCCAGCTGGTCGCGTACTTGCGCATCGCTGCGTAGCCGGCCTTGTCGGTGGTGAATCGGCCTGAGCCGAGCAGTTGCTCGTGTTGGTCGACGACCTCGATGGTGGCTGACAGCTTGTGGGGATCGACCCCGATGATGACGTGCTCGACGTGTTGAGTCATGTGCTGCTCCCTGCGCTCGTTCCGATGTGGACGGCGAGGTGGGCAGTGCTACTACGAGCTGGGCAGTCCCTTCTTGAGCCACGCCTCGTCACGGTGATCGACGGGCCGCAGACCGATAGTGAGCCACACCAGACCAGCCGGTGGGCAGCCGCATAGAGAGCTGCCCGCCGATCACCTGAACCGAGTCTGGCCGGACGTCGGTCCTACGAGAATCGTCTAGTAGCCGCGTACCGTCCGGGTCGCGCCACAAAGCCGCGACAAGGCGACCGCGATAGCCCGCCCCTCAACTGGCGTCTCCAGCGGACTGCCCCGCTACGCGCGCAGCCTTCCATAGCTCAGCGAGTTCTGGTGACAGCGAGTAGGAGGCGAATCCGCCAGGCAACCATGTGATATCCCAAGGCGCTGCAATCTGCGCGAAGCCGTACTTCTGATTCTTTAGCATCATCGTAAGACCGGCGAGTTGCCCGCGGAACTGCCCCGTTGTCAAACCCGCACTTTCCATCACATCTGCCGCAGAGACCGATTCCCCGTCTGCCGCGGCGAGAAGATCAAGAAGGGCGAGGGTCGTGGGGTTTCCGAGTGCGACCAGATTTCTCATAGCTGGCAAGTCCCATGCAACTGACACCATCACGGAGTCGGGTTGCGCGACCTGCGTGCCGCCAGAGTCGAACGTAATTCGGAATTCTTCGAGCGTCGGAATCGGGAAGAAACGAGAGAACGACACAGCGTGGGATCCGTCGGGAAACTCATATGGCACAAATTTGATGAGCGATACATCGACGCCTCGCTCCTTCAGCCAAACCGTGGTTGATGTCACCGCCGGAGGAAATGAGCTGGCAATCATCACGACTCGGGGGTTCTTGAGCGTAGCACTCGTTACCAGATACTGGGTCTCCATCGTGTCAATAAAGGCCTCGATCTCGACAGTGACTCCAAATGTTTTCTGCCTGGAAACGTATAGTTGCGCAACCTGTTCAACGCTTAGAGCCGCGACCATTGCGGCGTAGTTCAGCGCTTGCATGTGAACCGTGTGCGGTGCATGCCCCCGCTTGAGTTCTGCCACAATCAACCTGCCGTCGGGACCCAAGGCCAGCACGTCCAAGCGGTCTTTAACGGAGGTGCCGGCCGAGCTTTGCCATGTGCCTACTTCAGAGGCGATAACCATGGCACCTTCTCCAAGAATCTGAGGATGCGCTAGCACCCATTCTTGGAGATCACGCTCGGTGTACTGCATCTTCGCGAGTTCGGTGGCGGGCAACGCCGTGGCCGACTTCTTATGGGTGGGGTCGATCGTGAACATGAGTTCTTCAGCCGTCATGCGTGTCCACCTCATAGTTTGACGAGGACGTGTCGTCGTCCCGCGTTAGAGGTCAAGTGTCTCCTCTCAGAGGGTTCGCCGCAGTGGAATCGCTGCCACCCCGCGGTGGCAGCCACGGAGACGCCCTAACATCGTCGGCGCTAGTGCGCCGAGATGCGGATGTACCCAATACGGGGCATACAGTCAGATCGCCCCGAATCTGCTCGATCGCCGCGTCAATCCGCCGCGAATGACGCTCACGTCGGGCAACGCGATTCCTCAGCCCGATGCGGACGCACCCTCTGCCTTGACGACCGACTCATCGAAGTAGACGCCGCGACCGTAGTCGAAGCCGAGGGGCGCGATGGAGCGCCACTGCTCGGCGGTCTCGATGCCGTTGGCACAGATCTTGATGCCGCGCTCGTGGGCCCAGCGGATGGTCGCCCGCATCACCGCGTCCTGGTCCTCCTCGGGGAGGATCGCCAGGGCGCGGCGGTCCAGCGTGATGGCGTCGGCACGCACCCCGGCCAGGCGCTCGGCGTCGAAGAAGCTGTTGCCCCAGTCCCCGATGGCGATACGGGCGCCACGGGTCTTCAGGGCCTCGATGACCGCGGCGATCTCCTCGGGGATGTCGAGGTCGCTGCCGTGCTCGAGCTCGATGACGATGCCGTGCAGGTCCCCCACGAGCGCCGCCTGGATGACCGTGCTGCCGAGCGCGCGCAGGCTGAGGCTGATGGAGAGGTAGCCGGCCGGTGAGCGCCGGCGCAGCGCGGCGCGCAGCGCCGAGGCCTCGAGCTCGTGGCCGTAGCCGTCGCGGTGCGCCTGGTTGAAGATCGAGGCGAGGCTGCCGTCGGGGAAGCGCTTGACCGCCTGCTGGCCCACCTCGAGACCGGTCTCCAGGTCGACGATCGGCTGCAGCGCGATCTGGACCGGCGGCAGCGCGTCGGCGCCGCAGCGGCTGTCGGCCACGCGGCTGCATCGGCGGCCCGCTCGCTTCGCCTCGTAGAGCGCACCGTCGGCCAGAGCCACCAGCATGTCGGGGTCGAGGTCGCTGTGCGCCACCGCGATGCCCGCGGAGAAGCTCTGCCCGTCGGGGGTCAGCTCCTGCATCGCCTCGAGCCGTACGGCGGCCTGTTCGGCGTCCAGGCCGGGCAGGATCAGTCCGAACTCCTCGCCGCCGTAGCGGGCGATCATCTCGTCGGGCCCGAGGACCTCGCACCAGGCGGCGACGGCCTCGCGCAGCAGCCGGTCGCCGACCTGGTGCCCGAACTTGTCGTTGAAGCGCTTGAAGTGGTCGAGGTCGAGGATCGCGATGCTCAGCGGGCTGCCCTCCTCGCGGGCGTTCTGCATGGCCCGGCCGAGCTCGTGGTCCCAGGTACGGCGGTTGGGAATGCCGGTGAGGGCGTCGTTGCGCGCGAGGGCGGAGAGCCGGACGGCCTGGACCTCCACGGTCCGCAGCAGCATCGCCATGCGCAACAGGACCAGGACCGCCAGGAGCATCGAGCCCACGGAGACGAGCTGCCACGGGACCTCGCGGCGCACCAGGGCGTCGACGAACAGCGTCAGCCCGGGAAGCAGCAGGCCGCAGCCGAGCACGACCATCCGCACGCGGGCGGAGATCAGCTGCCGCTCGTGGCCTTGCGGCCGGTCGATCCGGGCGGCCGAGCGGGTGCACGCCGCGGCCGCGATGGCGAGGTAGCCGAGCAGCCACAACAGGTCCATCCAGACTGGCGTCACCGCCTCGGGGTCCGTCATGGCCACGACGTTCCACACGACGTCAGCGCCCAGGGTCGCGAGGAGGGCCACCACCAGCAGCCGGAAGGCCCTCGACCCGGCTCCCACGGTCGTCCACACGCTGAGCAGCACGCCGAGGAGCAGCACGTCGGCCGCCGGGTAGGTAGAGGCCACGACGCGACCCGGCACGCTCAGCGTCGAGTCGGCAGCGATGGGCGCGATGACGAACGTCGCCACCACGATGCCGGAGCCGACGGTCACGATGGCTGCCTCCAGCAGCGGGGTCGCGTCCGTACGCAGGCTCGGCGGACGCACCAGACGCAGGAAGCCCACGGCCAGGACCAGGTAGGAGCCGAGATAGACCGCGTCGCTCGGGACCGGGTAGAAGCTGACGTGCAACACGTGCTGCTCGATCGAGAAGACGCCGTCCCCGACGACCATTCCCCCGATGCCGGCGAGGACGAGCATCCACCGGGACCGTACGCGCGCACGCAGACGCGACGCTCCCCAGACCCCGACGCCGATGCAGGCCGCGGCGTACAGCTCGTAGGCCCAGGCCCGGACACTCCCCGACGGGGCCAGGGGGTACGCGCACCACAGCACCGCGAGAGCCAGCACGGCCCGCATCGGTCCGGACAGCGGTCGCCCGGCACGTCGACGGCGGAGGTACGGCATCTTCATCCTCGAGGTCGGCCAGGGTGGCGGTGAGCTGACACGACGCTCAGGTCGCGTCAGTCCGGCGACGGCTCCGATGATCCGTTGGTAGCCCATCGGCACGACGACGGACGGTCTGAGCCTCTTTCAGCCGGACGATTCGGGCCAGTGCGCTGTCGCGTCATCCGCGACGGGACTCCGCAACAGGCCCTGCTGGCGCACTACCACGTAGGACCACGCGATGGTGACGACCGCTGCGGTCAGCGTCAGGGTGATGATCGCGCCGCCCTTGAGGAGGACGAAGTTCGCCGTGGACAGCGACTCCAGCAGCCACAACGTGATCCCGCCCTTGACCAGGATCACCAGGCCCCACAGCAGCGTGAGCCGCCAGAAGTGGGCCCGGATCTCGGGCCGATCCGCGACAGCGACGCTCATCGGGTAGAAGTCCGGAGCGAGCCGAGCGATGATCGGACGCGAGGTCCACAGCGAGCCGAGGAAGATCGTCGAGACCGCCAGGTCCCCGAAGACCGGCTGGACGAAGTAGACGAAGCTGCTCCCCGAGATGAGCGTGAACGCCGTCTTGATCGTCAAGATCGCCAGGCTCAGCAGGAGCAACCCGGAGACCGGGCGTCGGGTGGCGTAGCGCCACCCCATCGCCAGCACCATCCACGCCAGGCAGACGAGCACAGCGGTGGTCACGTTGAAGAGCTCGATCATCGCCCACAGCAACGTCGCCGGGATGATGACCGCGAGCATCAAGCTCGAGAGGATCCGCAGGGCCACCTGCAGCAGGCCGAGACCGGGGGTGTGCGGACCGCACGCGACACGTCCGGCGACTCTTGACTCTTCCACGGTCGGCCGACCCGCCCCCGGGCTGTACGCCGGATACCCCAACCGAAGACGACGAAGACGCATTCTCCATACGGGAGCCGTCGGTACCGACCACGCTACTCGCTCGTGCCCCGCGCCGCCCTGGAAACCGTGGCTCACAGAGAAGACGACGTTCAGCACATTCAGCCATCGTTTTCCCGTGCGCGCGTCGCGATCATCGCCAACCCGCGCCGCTGAGGGGCGGCTGGAGTGGATGATCGTGCTGTGTGCAAAGACAATCCTCACCGTCTTCACACTCCATTCCGTCCCCCGACCGAAAGGCCGATGTGCACGAGTTCGCCGCGCAGGACCGCGAGGCGCTCGCGAGCGTTGCCCAGTGGATCGCCGAACGTCTCACCAGCCCGCCGGAAGCGCCCTCGCCGGGTCACGTTCACGGCGACACCGTCCTGCCTGATCTGACCCGAGAAGGGGTCGGTCCACAAGCCGCGTGGGCCAGCCTGCGCGACACGGTGCTCCCGACGTCGTTCCCCAGCGACCACGCCCGCTACCTCGCCTTCGTCGGCGGTGCCCCGACCCCGGCTGCGGTGCTCACGGACGCTGCCTTGTCAGCCGCCTCGGTCTACGGCGGCAGCGAGCTCGAGGCCGGTGCCGTGGTCGCGGTCGAGCGCGCCGCGATCGCGTGGTTGTGCACGCTCCTGGGATATCCCGAGGAAGCTCACGGCACGTTCGTCAGCGGCGGCTCGATGGCGAACCTCAGCGCCCTGGTCGCGGCCCGACACGGCCGCTCATCGACGTCCGGAGGACCGCCCAGCATCATCGTGATGGGCGCCTCAGCACACTCCTCGGTCCGCGCCGCCGCAACCATCATGGGCTGTTCCGTGGTGGTCGCCGGCGCAGGTCATGACGTCCTGCGTGCCGAGCACCTCGAGCCGGTGCTTGCCGCCCTCGATCCGACCGATGTGGTCGCCGTCGTGGCGAGTGCAGGCGCCACGAACACGGGTGCGATCGATGCCCTCGCCGAGGTCGCAGAGTGCTGCGCCAGCCGCGGGACCTGGCTCCACGTGGACGCGGCATACGGCGGGGCGGCGATGCTCGCACCCGCGTACCGAGACCTCTTCGCCGGGATCGAACGGGCGGACTCGATCACGATCGACCCCCACAAGTGGCTCTTCACGCCCTTCGACTGCGCCGCGGTGATCTACCGCGATCCGGCGCTGGCCCGCGCCGCTCACCGCCAGCACGCCCACTACCTCGATGCGGTCAACGACGACGACGCGGACAATCCGGCCGACTACGCGGTGCACCTCACGCGCCGCGCCCGCGGCGTACCGCTGTGGGCCTCGATCCTCGCGTACGGCACCGATGCCTACGTCGATGCCGTCGAGCGATGCCTCGCGACCGCCGCCTACGCCGCCAAGCGGATCGAGGCCGATCCGATGCTCGATCTCGTCCTCGACCGGCAGTTGTCTGTGGTGCTGTTCCGTCGCGTCGGCTGGAGAGCCGGCGACTACGACCGCTGGTCGTACCGGACGCGCGTGCGCGGTCTGGGGCTCGTCACCCCGTCCATGTACGCCGGGGAGCCGGTGCTCAGACTGTGCTTCGTCAACCCGCGCACGACACATGCCGACGTCGACGTGCTGCTGGAGAGCCTCGCGGATGCAGGCAGTGAGCCGTGACGGGTACTTTGCACCCGACGGTACGGACGCCCGGTCCACCTCGTGGTTGTTTCTCGCCGCCGGTGCAGCGTCAGGGTTCCACTTCGATCCACGCCACGGTTAAGGGAAACGCATGAGACGCAGTGCAGCCAGCTCTGCACCCGAGGCGAGCGCCAACGCCGCTATCGCGGATCCCGCTGCGGTGCCTCCGCGTTCGCGTGCGTGGATCATCGAACGGGGCGTCGGGCGCGTCTCCTGGGCTGTCCTGATCGGCGGCCTGGCAGCCAACCAGATCGCCGAGACGGCCTCGTACCGGACCGGGCAGACGATCCTGCTGACCACGCTGACCGCCTTCTTCCCGTTGCTCGTCGTACGGCTTGCGCTGGCTGCGCGCATCCACCCGCTGCGCCGGGTGCCGTTGCTGACGCTCGCGGCCACCGTGACGGTGTGGTCGCTCGGTTCGATGGTGGTCAACGCCGCCAGCCTGAAGGAGCAACAGCACTTCCCCGCGCCGGGCGAGTGGCTCTTCCTGAGCTCCTACCTGGGCATGGTCGGCTTCCTGGTGCTTGACGTGGACCGGCGACAGGCGCGCCCGGCCCGCAGCTGGCTCGACGTGGCGGTGATCTGCGGCGCCATGTCGTGTCTGGCCTCGCTGCTGCTGGTCACGCCGGTCCGGCTCGCATCGGGGGCTGAGGGCCTGCCACTGCTCCTGGCAGTGATGTATCCCCTGACCGACATCGCGCTGGTGATGGTCGTGCTCGGCCAGGCTCTGTTGCGCTCACGCAGCGACACCCGCAAGTCCTGGATGATGGGAGCCGCGTTCGTACTGCTCGCGTGCGCCGACTCCGGCTTCGCGCTTCAGGTCTCGACGCCGACCTACGACTTCGGCAACACCAGCAATGCGCTGTGGGGCGGAGGGTGGGCACTGCTGGTGGCCGCCGCCTGCCGGCCCGAGCGGCGGCTGATGCGGGCGATGCCGAAGGCGGCCGGCACCCGCCTGCTCGTCTCGGCCGGCATCATCGCGTTGGTCGTGCTGACCGTGCGTCCCGACGACACCCTGGCGCTCTACACGGTCCCACCGGCCGTGCTGACCCTGGTGGCGGTGGGGGTGCGCATGGTGCTCGCGCTGCGCGACGCCAACCGGGCTGCGGAGGCCTTCGCCCTGTCCCAGACCGACGACCTCACCAAGCTGCCCAACCGGCGGGCCGTCCGGTCCCGGCTCAGCCAGTGCCTCACCGAGCGGGAGCCGATGGCCCTCATGCTCCTCGACCTCGACGGCTTCAAGGAGATCAACGACGCCCTCGGCCACCATGCGGGTGACGTCGTGCTGACGTTCGTTGCCGTACGGATGCAGGAGGCCGTCGGCAACGGCGTCATGGTGGCCCGGCTCGGCGGCGACGAGTTCGCGATCCTGCTCGAGAGCGACGACGAGATCGAGCTCGTGGAGACCGCCCATCGCGTGCTCAGCGAGCTCGCCGAGCCCGTCGTGGTGGACAACATCGAGATCTCGCCCTCCGGATCCATCGGCATCACCGTCGTCACCGATGCCGACACCGACGGCGGCGAGATCCTCCGCCGAGCCGACGTGGCGATGTATCAGGCGAAGAGCTCACGCGCCGGCGCGGCGCTCTACGACGCTCACCTCGATGAGTACTCCCGCTCGCGCCTCGAGCTGGCGGAGGACCTCCGCAAGGGCATCGCCGACCAGCAGATCGAGGTCTGGTACCAGCCGCAGGTGGATGCCTCGACCATGCGCCTCCACGGCTTCGAGGCGTTGGTCCGCTGGCGCCACCCCATCCAGGGTCTGCTGAGTCCGATCGCGTTCCTGCCGGCCGCGCGCAGGGTCGGTCTGATGGGACCGCTGTCCGACATCATCGCCTGGCACGCCATCCGCGACCTCGAGCGGTGGTTGAGCGCGGGCATCGATCTGCGTGTCGCCATCAACTGCGCCCCGCCCGAGTTGATGAGCCAGACCTTCCTCACCCGACTCTTCGCCTCGCTGGAGGAACGACAGGTGGCCGCCGACCGCTTGGTCCTCGAGGTCACCGAGGACTCCTTCCTGACCGACCCGCAGCGCGCCCGCGACATCCTGCTCGAGGTGCGCAAACACGGGATCCAGGTCTCGATCGACGACTACGGCACCGGGTTCTCCTCGCTGACCTACCTGCGCGACCTGCCCGTGCAAGAGCTGAAGATCGACAGGTCGCTGGTCCGCGACATCTCCAGCGACCCGCGCGGCCGCGAGATCGTCGCCTCCACCATCCAGCTCGCGCATGCCTTGGACATGAGGACCGTCGCAGAGGGCGTCGAGAGCAACATCGACGTCGCCGAGCTGGTCAGCATGGGCATCGACAACCTGCAGGGCTACCACATCGGGCGCCCCATGCCGTTCTCGGAGGTCGAGCAGTGGGTGCGCGACTGGTCGACCTCGACGGGAAGCAGCGTCGAGACCCCTGAGGACGATGAAGGCTTCTGAGCATCTGAAGGATCCGTCCAGAACCCGAAGGCAAAGCCGTTAGTGTGAGCCGACGCTCGGTCCACGAAAGGTGTCCTCATGCACGGCACGCCCCTCCGGTTCGTTCTTGATCCCGTCGGCGCGGAGCTGGAGGCCGCCCTGGCCTGTGAGGCCGAGGTCTTCCTCACCACCTACGGCAACACCGCCGAGGAGTTCGATCTGGAGTACGGGCCCTACGCGGACCACACGGGCTTCATGACCGTGCTGGACGAGGACGGCGACGCGCTGGCCACCGCCCGCTTCATCGCCCCTGGACCCGCCGGTCTCAAGACGCTCAACGACGTGTCCCGAGCGCCCTGGCACGCCGACGGCATGAGGTCGGCGCGCGCCGCAGGCATCGACCCCGACCGCACCTGGGACGTCGCCACCATCGCCGTGCGCCGGGCCCCGGGTCGCACCACGCTGTGCTCCGCCGCGCTCTACCACGGCATCGTCACTGCCGCCCAGGCCAACGGCATCGACTCGATCGTGATGATCATGGACGAGCGCCCGCGCCGGCTGCTGTCCGCCTCCGGGCTGGTGCCCAACGTGCTCCCAGGCACCGGCGAGGGCGAGTACCTCGGCTCGCCACGCAGCATTCCGCTGTGGGCCAACCTGCACCGCATGTTCGATCAGCAGCGGCGGACGAACAACGAGGCCTACCGGCTCATCTATCAGGCGATCGGGCTCGACGGCATCACCCTGCCGACCGACTGGACCTGGCGCCGGTCCTCGCTCCCGGCCGCTCCCCCGGCCACGCGGACCGCGCCGTCCAGACTCGCTGAGGTGGCGTCCCGGACCCTGCTGCGCCCCGTCCAGCGCTGAGCCGCGCTGCGCGCGCCCACCCGCGTCGCGGCCGCATCCTCCGTTCTCCCTCGTCAAGCTCGCCGTCGATGTCGGCTACCTGCGCATCGCGAGCCCCGAGGGAGGCTGGCGTACGCAAGCGCTGTGGGTGCGGTGCCCTTGAGCGGCCTCAGGGCGCCGGCAGAGTGCGCACGAACGCGAGCACGGACGCGGCGAGCCGCTCGGGTTGGTCGAACGGCAGACCGTGCCCGGCGTCGTCGACCTGCGTGACCTGCAGACGCGGGTTGAGCTCGCACAGCTGGGTCGCCGTCTCGAGGGACACGACGGGCGTGTCACCGATGACGAGCAGCGTCGGTACGGCGATCGCGCCGACCAGCTGGGGGTAGGGCGGGTTGGGTGGCCTGAGGATGTCGAGCGCGGCCGGACTGGTGCTCAGCCGTGCGTCGACCTGCAGCTCGACGATCTCCCGTGGGCGTCGCGTGTGCCGCGCGAGCGCGTCCTCCAGCAACACCGACCTGCCCCGGCTGAGCGCGTGACGGTGCTGCTCGGCGACGTCGCTCTCGTACACCTCGCGTTGGCGCGCGGGGCTCAGGAAGGTGGGGTCGACGAGGACGAGCCCACGCAGCAGGTCGCCGATGCGGGTCGCGGCCAGCGCAGCGGTCATCCCGCCCATCGAATGTCCGACGAGGACCGGACGATCCAGACCGAGCTCCTGCACCAGGCCGGCCACGTCAGCGGCGAGATCCTCGTAGCAGTAGCCGCCCTCCGGAGCATCCGAGCGGCCGTGCCCGCGCGCATCGGGCAGGATCACGTCGAGCTCCGCCTCGAGAAGGCGAGCCACCGGCGCCCACCCGGCGCCGCTGCCCATCAACCCGTGGAGCAGCACGGCCGACGGCTTGTCCCCACCGCTCCGCAGGTAGGAGATCGTCACGCCGTTCACGTGGAGGTCGGAGGCAGGCCATAGGGGCATGCCGAGACGCTAGTCGAGCAGGCACTCCCCGCGTCCCTGACCCGCGAGGCCACCCTCGGATCGTTGCGCCCCGTGCCGCGAGGCGCTACGGGGTCTCCTTCCCGGCTGCGTCGCGTGCGACCGGCCCTCCCGGCGTCTGCTCAGCTGGCCCGCAGGACGGCCGATGGTGATGTCTCCCCCTCATTCTCGATCTCTCAGCAAGGAGCCACCGGCGTGGCCATCGATGTGATCACTCGTCCGATCGACGCTTCCGTCGTCAGCGGTCCGACGGACGGGGCCGCACCCGCCTCCGTTCAGCCGCGGCGCGGCGGCCGGGCGAACGGCTCCACCACCCGGTCGCTGCTCGGTCGGGTCACGATCAAGCAGCGCCTGACCGCGCTGGCGGTGATCGGCGCCGTGGTGTTCGCTGCGATGACCGCCATCGGCGTCATGCGCGTGGGCGGCCCGATGCGCGCCAACAACGCCAACCTGGCCAACGCCAACGTGCTGGCCGAGATCAACCAGGCGTACGCGCTGTGGATCGCCACCGACGACATGACCCAGGGTGCCCTCAACTCGCCGATCATCGAGTCCGAGCAGCCGGGTATCACCAAGGAGAGCCTCGACTACTTCGCCGCCGACTACGACGCGACGCTCAAGGAGGTCGACGCCGCGATCAAGGACGCGAGCGACCCGGCGATGGTGAAGGCCCTGACCGACCTCAAGCCGAAGCTGGACGCGTATCACCAGATCCAGCAGAACGCGATCAACGCCATGCAGGCCGGTGACGCGAAGACCGCGTCGCACTGGGCCATCACCCAGGCCTGGCCGCCGTACCTGGTCATCGACAAGGTCTTCCAGGAGCAGCAGGCGCTCGCGAAGAAGCTGACCAACCAGCGCACCCAGAACATCCACGACGACCTGTCGAGCCTTCGGCTGACCCTGGTCATCGTGGCGATCTTCGGCGTGCTCCTCTTCGTCGGCATCGCGTTGGGCATCGCCCGCTCGATCTCACGCCCCTTGCAGAAGGTCGTGCAGGCACTGCGCAACATCGCCGGCGGCGCCCGCGACGAGACGGCACGCGTGGGTCACGACCACGAGGACGAGATCGGCGAGATCGCTGCCGCGATCGACGTCGTGGTGGCCAACCTCATCACCGGCGAGGAGGCCACCCGTGAGGCGGCCGCCGCTCGCGAGGCCGCCCTGGAGGCCGAGCGCGCCGCCGAGGAGACGGCCCGCGAGGCCGAGGCTGCCGAGCTCCAGCGCCGCGCCGACGAGGAGCGCCGCGAGCGCGAGGTCGCCGAGGCACGCTCGGACGAGGAGCGTCAGCGCCTCGAAGAGCGACACGCCCGCGAGCGGGCCGAGGCCGAGGCCGAGGCCGAGCGCGAGCGCGAGGCGCTGGCGGCCGAGGCCGAGCGCCAGCGAATCACCGCCCAGCAGGCGGCCGAGGCCACCGAGGCCGTCCGAGCGCTCGAGGCCTACATCTCACGGGTCGCCGCCGGGGACTTCACCGCCGAGCTCGACCTCGACATCGACGCCGAGGCCACCCATCTCACCAGCGTCGCCCAGACCTCGGCCTCGGTGCAGCGGCTGACCGACACGCTGCGGAGCAGCTTCGTCCAGCTCGGCCGGCTCGCGGCCTCGGTGGCCTCCGCGGCCGATGACCTGTCGGCCGTCTCCGGCGACCTGGGCCACACCGCCGACTCCACCTCCGACCTGGCGGGCAACGTCTCGGCCGCCTCCGAGCAGGTCAGCGCGAACATCAGCACCGTTGCCACGGCGACGGAGGAGATGACCGCCTCGATCCGCGAGATCGCCGCCAACGCCACCAGCGCCTCCACCGTCGCCACGAGCGCCGTCTCCGCCGCCTCCGCGGCCCAGGACACCGTCTCGGGGCTGGGCGCGTCGTCGGCAGAGATCGGCGAGGTCATCAAGGTGATCACCTCGATCGCCCAGCAGACGAACCTGCTCGCCCTCAACGCCACGATCGAGGCCGCCCGCGCCGGCGAGGCCGGGAAGGGCTTCGCGGTCGTGGCCAACGAGGTCAAGGAGCTGGCCGGGGAGACCGCGAAGGCCACTGAGGAGATCGGCCGCCGCGTCGACGCGATCCAGGGAAGCTCGCAGCAGGCCGTCGTGGCCATCACCGGCATCAGCGAGGTGATCGGTGAGATCAACGACATGACCGGGACGATCGCCAGCGCGGTCGAGGAGCAGACCGCCACGACCAACGAGATCGCTCGCTCCGTCACCGAGGCGGCTCACGGCGCCGACGGCATCGCCCAGGACATCACGCAGGTCGCGCGCGCTGCAGCCGAGACCCAGCGGATGGCCGACGGCACGACGCAGGCGGCAGGCTCACTGGCAACGATGGCGAGCGAGCTCGACGCCTTGCTGAGCCAGTACACGTACTGAGGCCAGGGAGCACGGCCGTCGCGCCGTGAGGCGCTGAGTCACTCACCGTCCGATGACTCAGCGCTCTACGCGAGCGCCCCACAGACCTACGTCTCCGAGGTGTGTCCGCGCTGGGAGCACCCGGGCCGCCTACGGGGCCGCGATGACCTCGGAAGTCTCGGCGAGCAGGGCGCCGGCCCGGGATGCCGCGAGCAGGGCTGCGCCGAGTGCTTCGGCTCGGGCGCCAAGTCGCGCTCGTACGATCCGGATGTCGTGGTTGGCCACCGGGGGCAGTGCGGCGTCGAGGGCGCGTCCGGCCGCTGAGAGCAGCGCGTTGCTGGAGTCGGGGCGCGCGGTCAGGTCGCCGCCGATCACGACCAGACGTGGGTCGGTGATGGTGCAGACTCCGGCGAGCGCGGTCCCGAGCACCTGTCCCGCGTCAGCCAGCAGTCGCAGGGCTCCGCGATCGCCGGCGTCCGCCAGGTCGAGCAGCGACTCGACCGTTGCGGCTGGGCCGAGCGTGTGGGCCAGAGCGGAGACGAGCGCGCGCTTGCTGACGAGTGTCTCGAGGCAACCGCGCGCCCCGCATCGGCAGATCTTGCCGTCGGGGACGACCGAGAGGTGGCCGAGCTCTCCGGCCATGCCTGACGCCCCTGTGTGCAGGCGGCCGCCGAGGATCAGGCCGCAGCCCACACCCTCGCCGAGCATCACGTAGACGACGTCGTCGAACCCGGTGCCCGCTCCCAGGCGCCACTCGGCGAGCGCGCCGAGGCTCGCGTCGTTGCCCAGGTGGACCGGGAGGCCGGTGCGCTCGGCCAGGATCCCCCCGATGTCGACGCCGCCCCAGTCGAGCAGCATCGGCGGCGAGCCCAGCTGCCGGGACTCGACGACCGGGGCGGAGACGGCGACGCCGAGGCCGAGGACGCGCCCCAGGTCGGCGTCGGCGTTCGTGAGGAGGTCTGCGGTGCTGCGCGCTACCCGGTCCAGCGACGCGGCCGGCTCGTGGTCGACGTCGAGGACATGACGCTGCTCGGTGATCAAGGTGCCGTCGAGCGAGGTGAGCACCACCCGAAGGTCGGCGTGGCCGAGGTGGATCCCGATGACGGAGCCGGCGCGCGGAGCCAGGCCCAGGGAGACCGAGGGCCGCCCACCTCCGGTCGCCGGGTTGGCGCCCAGCTCGACGAGCAGGCCAGCGGCGATCAGCCTGGTGACCAGGGCCGAGACGGCCGAGGTGGAGAGCCCGGTGGCGCGTGCGACGTCGGCGCGACTGCAACGCGGTCGCGACTGGATCGCGGCAAGAACGGCTCGGCCGTTCCGGCTCACCAGCGACTCGACACCGTGCGCTTCCACGGAGGGCAGCCTAGCGGCCTTCACGCGGTAAGTACGGATCAGGACAAACGGTGGTAAAACAAATCGAAGTTGATCCTTGACCCGGATAAATAGCGGACCGTACGGTCATGAGACCTACGCCACACACCTGTCCCAGGTCGGGCATGGGGACCTATCGGCGCGCACCAGTTCGGTACGCCTTCTCTCGGAGCACACATGGTCAACAGACAACGCAGGCATGCCGTCGTCGCATTCGGCACAGCAGTGGTCGCCGGCACCCTCGCCGCCACCACCCTCGGCAACCCGGCCTCGGCCTCACGGCCCGCCCCCACTCCCCCGTCCGCGTCGCAGGCATCGTCCACGCCGGTCTACCTCAACAGGTCCTTCACTCCCGCGGAGCGAGCCGCGGACCTCGTCTCGCGGATGACGCTGGCCGAGAAGGCGCAGGAGATGAACAGCAGCCAGGCGCCCGCCATCCCGCGCTTGGGCATCGCGGCATGGGGCTGGTGGAACGAGTCCAACCACGGCGTCAACGCCTCGACGATCACTCCGACCGGCAACGCCACGACCCTGACGAACACCACCTCGTACCCCTCGGACCTGTCGATGGGCAGCACGTGGGACCCGAAGCTCGTCTACCGCGAGGCTTCCCTCATCGGCGACGAGGCCCGGGACACCGCGCCGCAGAACCGGTTCAACCTCGACTTCTACGCGCCGACCGTCAACCTGTCCCGCGACCCCCGCTGGGGCCGCAACGACGAGAGCTGGAGCGAGGACCCGACACTCACCGCCACCCTCGCGAGCCAGTACGTCGACGGCCTGCAGGGCCAGACACCTGCTGGCGTGCTGCCGGCGTCGGCCAACGGCTACTACAAGGCCATCGCGACGCTGAAGCACTACGCCGCGAACAACAGCGAGGTCAACCGACGCAACGGGTCCTCCGACATGGACCAGCGGACCCTGCGGGAGTACTACACCAAGCAGTTCGCCGACATCGTCAAGGCGGCCCACCCGGGCTCCATCATGAGCTCCTACAACTCGATCAACGGCGTTCCCGCCGCCGCGAGCGTCCAGCTGATGAGCGACCTCGCACGCGACACCTACGGCTTCGACGGCTACTTCACCTCGGACTGCGACGCCGTCCGGGAGATCCAGAACGGCCACCACTGGCAGCCGCCGACAGCGAGCGCGCCGCTGGACCAGTACGGCCGGTCGGCGTACGCCATCTCCGCCGGCGAGGACCTCGACTGCAACTGGGGCTATCACGACCAGTACAGCTACGGGAACACCGTGCCGACGGCGATCGCGCAGAAGATCAAGACCGAGGTCGACACCTTCAACGTCGGCGATGTGGACACCTCCGTCACCCGGCTCTTCACCGCACGCATCGCGACCGGTGAGTTCGACGAGGAGAGCCAGGTCCCGTGGGTCCGTGCGGCCCGCCAGCGACTCGGTGGCGCCACCTGGACGACCTCGCCCACCAACAACGCGATCACCGAGACGCCTGAGCGCCTCGCCCAGGCGCGCGAGAGCGCCCAGGAGGGCCTGGTCCTGCTGAAGAACGACAAGGTCGGGGCAGCACCGCTGCTGCCGCTCGACCTGCCGCAGAGCCAGCCGACCAAGGTCGCGGTGGTGGGCTACTTCGCCCACCCGCAGCAGCTCTTCACCGGCGGCTACTCCAGCATCCAGACCGGCGCCGGCGCCGCGAACAACATCGACGCCTACACCGGCATCAAGGACGCCATCCAGGCACGGAACCCCCAGGCCCAGGTCGACTTCCTGCCGGGCGTCACGGGCGGCACCACCGCGTCCAAGCTGACCACGGTCGACCCCGCCACCATCGCCGCGGTCAAGGGCTACGACGCCGTCGTGGTCGTCGCCGGCACCGACTACACCACCGCGTCGGAGGACCACGACCGTACGACCACCGCGCTCCCGGGCGCGCAGGCCTCGATGATCAGCCAGGTCGAGGCGGCCAACCCGCACACCGTGGTCTACCTGCAGACCGTCGGCTCGGTCGACGTGCGCAGCTTCGAGGCCACCAGCCCGGCCATCCTCTGGAGCTCCTACCTGGGCCAGCGACAGGGCGCGGCGATCGCCGACGTCCTCCTGGGCACGGTCAACCCGAGCGGGCACCTGCCCTTCACCTGGTACACCGACGACAGCCAGCTGCCGGCGATCACCGACTACGCCATCCGGCCCAGCCAGTCGGCACCCGGGCGGACCTACATGTACTACACCGGCACGCCGAGCTTCCCCTTCGGTCATGGCCTGAGCTACGGCACCTTCCGCTTCTCGGACCTCAAGGTCGCCAAGGGCGCCGTCCGGGCCTCCGGGACGATCTCTGCGACCGCGACGGTCACCAACACCGGGACGGTCGCCGGTGCGGCGACGCCGCAGCTCTACGTGACCACGCCGTTCGCCTCCGCCGCGGCGGAGCGGCCGGTCAAGAGGCTGCTGGCCTTCGACCGCGTCGTGGTCAAGCCGGGCCAGTCGGTCCGGGTCCACTTCACCGCACCCGCCTCACAGCTGGCCTTCCTCGATGAGAAGAGCCAGACGATGAAGGTGGACCGCGGCACCTACGGCCTCCAGCTGGGCGCGTCGTCCTCCGACGTCCGTGCCCGAGCCTCGGTGACGGTCACGGGACGCCTGGGCAGCCTGCCCGCAACCGTCTCGGTACGACCGGTGGAGACGGGCGACGCCGCAGCCGACGTCGCGCAGCGAGTCGCCTTCGACGCCGGTACGCGCATCGACCCGCAGGTCACCGTGGCCACCGACGACGAAGCCCTGCACGGCTACATCGCCAAGGGTCGCAGCACTCCCCTCCCGGAGGGGATGAAGATCCGCTACCACTCCAACCGCCGCGATGTCGTCGCGGTCGAGCAGGGTGGCACCGAGCTGCGCGCCGTCGGCTCGGGCGTGGCCACCGTGACGGTGGATGCCACCTACCACGGCAGGACGGTCAGCACGTCGTTCGTCGTGAACGTGGCGCCGCTGCAGATCACCTCCGCGCCCGCGGCCACCTTCATCGCGAGTACGGCCGGCAGCTTCACGGTGACGACCGTGACCACGCAGTCGCCCACCGCGCAGGAGGTGCCGAGCCTCTCCGTCGCCGGCCGGTTGCCTGCCGGGCTGACGTTCACCGACAACGGTGACGGCACGGGCACGTTCTCCGGTACGCCCACGGCGGCTGGGACGTTCACCGTCCGGGTCCGCGCCAGCAACGAGGTCAGTCCGACGGCGACTCAGGAGCTCACCCTCACGGTGAGCTGAGGCGTCTCCGTCCAGACGCGGTCGCGGGTGCCACCCGCGACCGCGTCTGCGCGCAACCGCCACTGCGTCGAGCATCCACTCCCCGATCACCGGTCCTCGGCGACCACCTGCGGCCCGTATCCGAATGCGGCGGCCGGTCGCTGCTACGACTCGCAGCCGTAGCCGTCGCCGTCGGAGTCGAGGTCGTACTTGTCGTAGCCGACCACCCGGACGGTCCCGTAGACGTAGGCCGGGCCGTTCCCGCTTCCACCCCCGCAGTCCACATCACTGGCGATGGGGACACAGGCACCGGAGTAGTTGCTGTCGCAGCCCGATCCGCCCGACACGTGGTGGGGCTTCGGCTTGGGCGGGTCGACGCGCGTTCCGTGGAGGACGATCCGGGGCACGGGCTTGCGAGCCACGTACCTCTTGACGACGTGCCGGGAGACGGCGACACCGTTGCGCAGCGTGATCCGGGTGACGGTCACGCGCACACCGGGACGCCCGGCCTGCTTGACCCGCTTCGTGCCCTTCTTCAGGGTCGCGGTGTCGACATGGCGCACGGAGTAGCGGATCGCCGATCGCGAGCGCTCCGTGCGGTAGGTGATGACGACCGGCGGCTTCGGCGACGTCGAGGGCTTGACCGACGGGGACGACGAGGCCGACCCGGTCGCGCAGGCGGAGGCCGAGACGGACGGCGAGGCAGAGGCTGATGTAGATGCAGAAGCAGAGGTCGACTCGGACGCCGACTCCGAAGCCGTCGGGGAGACGGAGACCGACGCGGAGTCAGAGCTCGACGCCGAGGCGGTCTCCGACGCGGACGCCGTCGCAGAGGCCGTGGCCGACGCAGAGGGCGTGGCCGGCGCAGAGGGCGTGGCCGACGCAGACGGCGACGGACATGCAGAAGGCGTTGTCCCCGCCGCTGTGGCCGCCTGGGCAGCGTCAGATCCCTCCATCGCCAGCGCAGTCACGCCAGCCCCGCTCAGAACGGTCAGTGCGATGCAGGCGGCGAGCCGCTGAAGCCTGCGCGTGCTCCCGATCCCAGTACGTGCGTCATGTCCCATGGTGCTGTTCCCTCCGACGTAAAGCTCCCTCGGCGACCGTAGAGGGCGTGCACGGCGGGCGCAGACGAATCGGTCGACTCACAGCACCGTGCCAGGTCGGCCCGACGCCGGCTCGCCGACCGTCGCGCGGGGCGCAGCGCCGGGACGAGCGATCCGTCGAGCCTCAGTGACAGGGAGCGCCCTCACAGCACGGGCGGATGTAGCCGCAGCCGTCGCAGCGCTCGTGGGAGGTCTCCCAGCGCATCAGGGTGCCGCAGTTGGGGCAGGGCTCGGTCAGGTCGGCCATGGGCAAAGGTTATCGATCGCGGATGCCCCAGGGGGTGTGCCCGGCCGTGTGCCGGGAACCGGGGCTCGTGAACACACAGACTGCGGCTGAGGAGGCGCGGGACTCCCCCGCCCTCGAGTGGGGAGCGCGGATCGGGTTCGTGGTCTACGGACTCGTCTACGGCGTGCTCGCATGGCTGACCGTGCAGATCGCGGTGAGCGGCGGCAGCTCGGCGAAGGTGTCGCGGCAGGGGGCGCTCCATGAGGTCGCGCGTCAGCCTTTGGGCGGGACGATGCTGTGGATCGCGTTCGGCGGCTTCTGCGCGCTGGTGCTGTGGGAGGCGGCCACCGCACTCGTCGGGCACCACGACAAGGACGGCGGCAAGCGGGTCGTGGCACGACTCGCCTCGGCGGCCAAGGCGATCGTGTTCGCCGTCTTCGCGTTCTCCTGCGCCAAGGTCGCCTCCGGCTCGGGCGGCAACAAGAGCGGTGGCGCCAAGACGTGGACCGCCCGAATCCTCGAGCTGCCCGCCGGACCGGTCATCGTGGCCGCGGCCGGTCTCGCCATCCTCGCGTACGGCGTCTACAGCGTCATCCGCGGTCTCGGCGACGGCTGGCGCAAGGATCTCGATCCCGACGGCAAGCGAGGCGATCTCGGCAAGGTGATCACCGTGCTCGCCCGCACCGGCTACACCAGCCGCGGCCTCGCGTTCGGGATCGTCGGCGGCCTCGTCATCTGGGCCGCCTTCACTCAGGACGCCCAGCACTCCGGCGGCCTCGACCAGGCGCTCCAGCGCGCCCGGCACGCCCCGCTGGGCAGCGCGCTGCTGATCCTGATCGGCCTCGGCTTCGCCTGCTACGGCCTCTACAACATCGCCCGCGCGTTCTATCTGCGCCGCAAGTAACCCGCCCGCCGCGGCGCGCCGGGAGCCGTACGGTCTTGGCAGGGAGGTCTAGACGGCCTACCGTGGGCAGCGTAGGCGGCGCTCTTGCGTCGTCCACCCTCGTTAAGCAAATGGCGAGACCCCTCATCCTCTACGAGGAGCAGTCTCGTGAGCACTGATAAGCGACCGCCCCACCCGAACGGGCCTCCGACCCCCGTTCTGAATCGCGCTGACCGCGCCCGCCGCACGCAGGCGCTGCTGGACGCTGCGGCCGTCGCCGCGACCCCCGAGGAGCGGCGCGCACGGCTCGGCGAGGTGGCCGCTCTCAACCTCGACATCATCTCCGCCGTCACCATGGCGTCGGCCAAGCGCTACCGCGGCACTCCCCTCGATCGCGACGCGCTGCTGACCCACGTCACCGCCGTCTACACCGAGGCCGTCCTCGCGCTCGAGCTGCCCCTCGAGCGCGACTTCGTCGTCTGGGCAACTCCCGTGGTCCGCAGCGCCATCGTCAGCTTCGTGCGGCTCGTACCGGTCGCGATCTAGGGTCCGGATCAGGACGAGAGGCACCGCTTCGTGGCAAGATTCGCGGACCACGTTGTCGAAAGGGCCGCACGCGCATGACATCCGAAGTCTCCTTGGACGAGGCGGCTGCTGCCTTCGCGTCGCTCGCCCAGATGGTCTACCAGGGCCACGCGTACGACCAGATCTTCGGTGAGATCTGCCGCACCGCGCTCACCGTCGTCCCGGGCTGCGACCGGGCCTGCATCACCACGGTGGGCGCCGACCAGCAGCCGGTGCTGGAGGCGACGACCGACGACATCGCGGCGTACGTCGACAAGCTCGAGTGGGAGGTCGGCGAGGGCCCGTGCCGCGACGCGATCGTCACCCAGCGCTTCGAGTGGGACGCCGACATCACCGTCCACCCGGCCTGGCCGAAGCTGGCCGAGCGGATCCTGCGCGAGACGCCCGTACGCGGGATGATCGGCTACCGGATCATGGTCGAGGGCCGGAAGGTCGGCGCGCTCAACATGTTCTCCGACGTGCCGGGCGCGTTCACCCAGGAGGCCGCCGACATGGGTGCGCTCCTGGTGAGCTTCGCGTCCGTCGCCCTCAGCGCCGCCACCCAGCGTGAGGAGGCGACCAGCCTGCGCGAGGCGATGATGAGCAACCGCGAGATCGGCAAGGCCGTCGGCATGCTGATGGCGACCCACGACCTCACCGACGCGGAGGCCTTCCAGCGGCTACGGGCCGCGTCCAACCGCCTCAACACCCGCCTCGCCGACATCGCGGCCCAGGTCGTCGCCGACCACAGCGTGATCCGCGAGGACCCCTCCTGATCCAGCCGTGCGCCGGCAGATCGTCGGCTCACGCCGCGCGACAGCGTCGTACGAGCTCGCGTAGCTGAGGGAGCAGGTTGTCGCGGCGGGTCTCCCGCATCCAGTCATCGGGCAGCGAGAGCCGGATGACCCGGCGCCAGGCGGAGAGCACCTGCGGGACGAGCGGGCGCGCGCAGTAGGTGAGCCCGTAGCGATCGAAGAGCGCGCGGACCCTCGGCGCGATCTCCGCGTAGCGGTTGCTCGGCATGTCCGGGAACAGGTGATGCTCGATCTGGTGGGAGAGGTTCCCGGTCAGCAGGTGCAGCACCGGCGGCCCGGTGATGTCGGCGGAGCCGAGCATCTGGCGCAGGTACCAGTCGCCGCGGCTCTCGTTCGGGTCCAGGTCCGCCAGCTCGAAGACCTCCACTCCCTGCGGGAAGTGGCCGCACATGATCACCGAGTGCGACCACAGGTTGCGCGTCAGGTTGGCGACGGCGGCGCCGGTGAGGGCGCCTCGCCAGCTGCGGGTCGCCAGCGCCGGCCACACCACGTAGTCCTTCGCCGCCTGCCGCAGCGCCCGGCGCACCATCCGCCGCGCCTCCACCCTCTTCTCCGGCGACATCGCGACCCGCTGCCGCAGGTGGTCGCCCAGGTCGAGGTCGTACATGGCGATGCCCCACTCGAAGATGCAGGCGGTCACCAGGTTCCACACCGGCTGGGCGAGGTAGCGGGGCTGCCACTCCTGCGCCTCGTCGACCCGCATGATCCCGTACCCGAGGTCGTTGTCGCGCCCCACGATGTTCGTGTACGTGTGGTGGACCTGGTTGTGCGCGCGCTGCCACTGCTCCGGGGGCGAGGCATGATCCCAGTCCCAGGTGGTGGAGTGGATCCGCGGATCGCCCATCCAGTCCCACTGCCCGTGCAGCACGTTGTGGCCGATCTCCATGTTCTCGAGGATCTTCGCCAGCGCGAGGGAGGCGGTGCCGAGCAGCCACAGGCTGCGCCGGCGAGAGCCCAGCAGGAGCACCCGGCTGCCGAGCTCGAGGAGGCGCTGCGCCTTGATCACCCGCCGGATGTAGGCCGCGTCGCTCGCGCCGCGGCTGCTCATCACCTCGCGGCGGATCTCGTCGAGCTCCTCGGCCAGCTCCCTCACCTGGGCGTCGGTGAGCGCGGCGGGACGGGTCGCGGTGAGGGAGGCCATGCGATCAGGTACCCCGCCACGGCGTCCGCGTCGCCCCGGCTTCACACCGTCTGGGGAAGCATCGCCCGGACGGGCACCGGGCACTGGTACGTCGTGACGGTGCCGCCTCCTCCCCCGCGTGTCCGGCTCTCGGCCGCGGCAGTGCTCCTGCTCGGCTACGGCGCGATCGCAGCCCGCCCGGGCGACCCCGGCCGCCGCGAGCGCGCACTGTTCGCACTGGTCAACGGCATGGACCAGCGGGTCGAGCTACGGGTGGCCCAACAGTGGGGCATCCCCTGGACGCTCCCGCTCGTGGCTGCGATCGCCGCGGCCCGACGACGCCCCCGCCATGCCGCGGTGGCACTCCTCGCCCTGGGCGCGACCAAGGGCGTCGAGGTCGCGACCAAGAAGGTGCGCCCTCGTCCCCGTCCGCTCTACGTCCAGCCGACGGCCCTGCGCGACGACGCGCCCCTCGAGGGCGGCTCGATGCCGTCGGGGCACGCGGCCGTCGGGGCCTGCGCCACCATGCTGCTGGCGCCCCTCGTACCGGCCCCCGTGACTGCGGTGACGGGAGCGGTCACGCTGCTCTCGGCGCTGGCCCGCGTCCAGCAGGGCGCCCACGAGCCGCTGGATGCCGTGGCCGGGCTCATGCTCGGCAGCGGCATCGGGCTGCTCGGTCTCGAGCTCTGCCGCTGAGCGTCAGCGCGCCTCGAGCACCCGGGCCAGGAACTGCTTCGTACGCTCCTCGCGCGGGTCCTCCAGGACCTCCGCGCCGCCGCGCTCCGCGATGACCCCGCCGTCCAGGAAGAGCACCTGATCGGCGACGTCGCGGGCGAAGCGCACCTCGTGGGTGACGATGACCAGGGTCAAGCCCTCGGCGGCGAGGTCGCGGATCACCGCGAGCACCTCCCCGACCAGCTCCGGGTCGAGGGCCGAGGTGGGCTCGTCGAGCAACAGCACCTCAGGCTTCAGCGCCAGCGCACGGGCGATCCCGACACGCTGCTGCTGCCCGCCGGAGAGCTGCGCGGGATAGGCGTCCTCACGCCCCGCGAGGCCGACCTGCTCGAGCAGGACGCGAGCCTGCGCCACCGCCTCCTCCCGCGGCAGGCGCTGGACCTGGACCGGCCCCTCGATGAGGTTGCCGAGCACGGTCATGTGCGGGAAGAGGTTGTGCGCCTGGAAGACCATCCCGCTGCGGGCGCGCAGCGCTCCGATGGCCCGGTTGCGCTCCCGCTTGTCGCGTGGGAGGGAGGCGAAGTCGACGCTCGCGTCGTCGATCCGCACGACCCCGCGATCGGGGATCTCGAGGACGTTGAGCGAGCGCAGGACGGTCGTCTTGCCGGAGCCGGACGGGCCGAGCAGCACCGTCGCCGTGCCGCTGTCGACCGCGAGGTCGACGCCGCGCAGCACCCGGTGGTCGCCGAACGACTTCTCCAGCCCGGTGACCTCCACCAGAGCGGTCATACCGCGTACCTCCCGACTCGCTTCTCCAGCGCGTTCTGGCCCAACGAGACCACGTAGCAGATGATCCAGTAGTAGAGCGCGGCCAGGCAGTACAGCGCCATGAACCGGGTGCTGACCGACGCGGCCACCTGCGCCTCGCGGAAGAGCTCGGTCATCAGCACGACCGAGGCCAGCGAGGTGTCCTTGATCAGCGAGAGCAGGGTGTTGGACAGCGGCGGTACGGCGATGCGCGCCGCCTGGGGAAGCACGATGCGCCGCATGGTCCGCGCATAGCCCATGCCGATCGTGGTGGCTGCCTCGAACTGACCGCGCGGCACCGCCAGGATCGAGGCCCGGATGATCTCCGCGGCGTAGCCGCCGACGTTGAGGCTCAGCGCCAGGCAGGCCGCGGGGAAGCTCGGCAGGTCGACGCCGAGCTCGGGCAGGCCGTAGAAGACGATGAAGAGCTGCACCAGCAGCGGCGTGCCTCGGATGATGGAGATGTAGACGCGCGCCGGGGCCCGCACCCACCAGCTGGACGAGATCCGGGCGAGGGCGGCCAGCAGGGCGATGAGCAACCCGACGACGAAGCTGACGATCGTCAGCGGGATGGTGCCCTTCAGCGTCCCGCGCAGCATCGGCCACGCGGCGTCGCGCACCACCTGCGCGGTGCTGCGCCCGACGTCCGAGCCCTTGACGTGGACCTGGCCCGCGTTGGGCACGGTGACGTCGGACTTGAAGTACTTCTGCGAGATCCTCGCCAGGGTGCCGTCGGCCTTGAGCGCGGCCAATGCCGCGTCGGCCTGGTCGCGCAGCGCGCTGTCCGACTTCGGGAAGACGAGCGCCTGCTTGTTGACCTCGTCGCCGGCGTCGCCCGCGATCTTGATCTTCGTGGAGCCGGAGGTGGCCAGGTAGTCCAGCACCGCGATGTTGTCGTTGATGGTCGCATCGACGCGGCCCTGCGCGAGCAGCGCGGCGGTCTGGGAGAACTGGTCGACGTACTGGACCTTCGCGCCGGCGTCCTTGGCGACCTGCGTCCAGTTGCTGGTCTGCGACTGGGCGGCGGTGCGCCCTTTCAGGTCGGCCAGCGTGGTGATGTCGTCGGTGCCGGCTGCGGTGACGATGACGCCGTGGGAGTACGTGTACGGCGTGCTGAAGAGGTAGTGCGCCTCACGGTCCGGGTTGATCGTGATCTGGTTGGCGATCATGTCGATCCGGCCGGCGTCCATCGCCGGGAACAGCGAGTCGAAGGTGCCGCGGACGATCTTGAGGTCCCAGCCCGCCTTCGCCGCGACCGCCCGGGCGACCTCGATGTCGAAGCCGGTCACCTCGCCCGACTTCGGATCGATGTAGGAGAACGGAGGGTACGTGCCCTCCGTGCCGACCCGGACGACCGGGCGCGACGGGGCGTCGGCAGCCGATGCGGCGGGCGCGATCGCCGGCATCGCCAGGATCGCGCCGAGCAGGAGCACGAGCAGGATCAGTACGCGTCTCACGTCGGATCAGCAGCCGTCTCGCAGCAGGAGGAGGTCGCATCGCATGTCGGCACATTACCCAGCCGACCGGCGGACGAGACTCAGTACGTCGCCAGCCCGGTGCGGAACGCCGAGGCGGACCCCGTGGAGGAGTCGATGCGCCAGTCGGTCTCCTTGTTGAAGTCGAACCAGGTGAAGCCAGCGATCTCGGGGTGCGCCGCGAGCGTGCTGAACATGTCACGGATCCACGTCGCCTTGTCGCCGCCCTTCTCCGTCGAGGCGACCTCACCGAGCCAGATCGGCTTGGCGGTGAGCGCCCGCAGCTGCGTGAGGCCCGCACCGAAGATGGTGGCGAAGGACTGCCAGGTGGTGCCGGTGCCGGTCGTCCCCCAGTTGTAGCCGTCCAGGCCGACCTGGTCGACGTAGGCGTCCCCGGGGTAGGCGGCAGCCAGGGTGGAGGAGCCCGAGGAGGGCACGTTGGGCGTCCACGCCCAGGTCACGTTGGTGACGCCCTGGGCCACGAAGACGTCGTGCACATGGCGGAAGGCGGCGACGTAGCCGGCGGCGGTGTTCCCGTTGACCCCGACGCTCCACGGGTACCACTGGCCGTTCATCTCGTGGCCGAAGCGGAGCACGACCGGACGGCCGTACGCCTTCACCGAGGCCGCATAGCCCTTCAGGTACGCGTCGAAGGCGCCATCGGCGATCCGCGCGTCCGCGTACGCCGGCTGGTTGAGCCCCGCGGCCGGGTCCCACGGCTCCCAGGTGACCTCCACGGTCGAGCCGCTCGCGGCGAACGTCTGCGCGGCTGCCGCCGGGAAGGTGGTCCCGTTGGACCACGCGTCGTACCACATCACCCGGTCAGGACTCTGGCCGAGCACCTGCGTCACGGCGTTCAGCGCGCTCGCGTCCTGGGGCAGGCCGGGCGCGGCGATGCCCCAGGACCGCGGAACGGTCGGTGCAGGCGGGGCGGTGGTGGTCTTCCCCGGCTTCGACCTGGCCGATCGAGCCTGCGCGGGCGAGGCCATGCCGGCCGCCACGAGCAGCACTGCGAGCAGCGCCACCAGCGGCATCGTCATGCGGCGCGAGCGGAACCGGGAGGGAGTCGATGTCATGGCCACGCCTCAGTAGAGCAGGTGGGATCAGAGCGAGGGCGTGTCGGTCGGCGTGTCGGTCGGCGTGTCCGTGGCGCTGTCGGTCGGGTCCGTCGTCGGGTCCGTCGTCGGGTTCGACGACGGCGTACCGGCCTGGCAGGCATCCAGCGCGGCGGTAGCAGCGGCGACGCGACCCACCTGGGCCTGGCGGTCGCGGGTGGCCTGGGCGAGGTCGGCCTTCGCAGCCACCAGCGCCTTCTGTGCGCGGGCCTTGGAGGACTTCTTCGCCGAGGCGACCGCCTTCTTGCTCTTCGCGACGGCGGTGGTCTCCGTGGCGAAGCGCTGGGCGAACCAGTCGAGCTTCGCCTGGGCGTTGGTGAGGTTCGCCTGCTCGACCGAGCACGGCTCCTCGCCGGTGGCCTTGACCGGCTTGGGCGGCTTGGCCATGGAGACCGGCTTGCCGGCCCATGAGGGCTTGCCGGCGCTGGCCGACTCGGCGAACGCGACACCCCCGATGCTCATGCTCACCACAGCGACAGCGGCCATCGTACGGATGCCAGAACGGGGCATCTTTCCTCCTCAGGAGCAGAGGGTCCGGCGCACGCAGCGGAGCTGCGTCGTGGGTCGGAGCCGGTCGATGCCCCCACATCGGCACCGCAGGCGCCGAGCTGAGGCGCGGTCGCGAGGGCGGTCGAAACTTGCCTCTTGTGACCTGGATCACTGTCATGCCAGGATGACAGCCGGTCAAATTGAATCGTTTCAGAGAAAAGAGATGTTCTCGGTGCGTTCCCCTACCTCTCCCGTATCCCCGCTCGGCGCAGGCCGCGTGCATCGTTTCACTCGGTGGTCACTTGCGGCCTCCCTCGCCATCAGCGTGACCGCCCTGGGCGGGATCAGCGGCGCCGGGGCCGCTGATCCCCACAGCGCCCACCTCACCGTCGGCGACCTGCGCCTGGACAACCGCACCGACCAGCCCCTCGGCGTCGACGACACGACACCCACCTTCAGCTGGCAGCTGTCCGGCGCGGGGACGAACGCGCGCCAGACGGCCTACGAGGTGCGGGCGAGCACCGCCGCCGGCAAGCGTCTGTGGGACTCCGGCCAGGTGCGCAGCACCACCCAGCAGGCGACGTATGCGGGCGCACCCCTCACCTCCCGTACGCCGGTCTCCTGGCAGGTTCGCGTCTGGGACGGTGCCGGCGTGCCGTCGACCTGGAGCCGGCCGTCCTCCTTCGAGATGGGCCTGCTGAAGAGCTCCGACTGGGACGGCGCACGGTGGATCCAGCTCCCCCCGCCGCCGCTCAACCGCGGCGTGAGCGTCGACGTGGGCACCCAGAGCGCGCGCTACGTCCGTCTGGACGTCACCAAGCTGGGCCTGCCGATCAACGAGTCCTCCTACGGCCTCGTCTCACGCGTCATGCTCTCGGAGATGCAGGTGCTGGCCCCGAACGGCACCAATCTCGCCCTCGGCAGGAGCGTCTCGGTCTACGACCAGTTCGCCTGCCCCGGCTGCGGCACCAAGCTGCTCACCGACGGCAAGATCATCAGCCCCGGCTACGCCAGCCGCCAGTCCACCACCCAGGACGTCTCCCCCTCGAAGTGGGTGCAGGTCGACCTCGGCTCGGTCCAGGCCTTCGACCGGGTCGTGCTCTTCCCGCGTACCGACGCGCGGACGCCGGAGGGCAAGATCCCCGACTTCCCGGTGGACTTCACCATCCGTGCCTCGGCCACCTCCGCGAAGCCGACCGACGCCGACGTGGTCGCGACCGTCATCGGCCAGCCGAACCCGCAGGGTCCGGACCTGGAGAACCCGCTGCCGATCTTCGCCAAGCCCTTCGACGCCACGAGGAACGTCGCGAGCGCGCGCCTCTACATCTCCGGTCTCGGCGCCTACCAGGCCACGGTGAACGGCAAGCCGGTCACCGACACCGTGCTCAACCCCGGCGTGACCAACCCGCTGCGCACCGCCGAGTACGGCGCCTACGACGTCACCGGGCTGATCCGGCGCGGGGACAACACCCTGGGCGTCGCGTTGGGCAACGGCCAGACCGACGTCTACCCCCAGACCAACGCACCCGTCGGGCGTACGGACGTCTACACCAAGTTCAACTCCACGCCGATCCCCGCCGGCACGCTCACCGGGCCCATCCCGGCGGGCGGCACCACGGTCCCGCTCTCGGGCGTCGGTGGCTACTCCGTGGGCGACACGGTCAACGTCGACACCGGCGACGGCGGCAGCCGACTGGAGTCGCGCAAGGTCACCGCCGTCGACAGCGCCGGCAACACGCTCACCGTCGCGGACGGCTTCGGGCAGGCGCACGCCGCCGGCGCGGACGTCCTCGGCTCGGGGTCGCCCAAGGTCGCCGAGATGACCGTCACCCCGCGGCTGATCGCACGCCTGGAGGTGACCTACACCAACGGCACCACCACCGACATCGGCACCGACCCCTCGTGGCGGGTCACGCACGGCCCGACCGTGACCGACAACTGGTACGCCGGCACCGACTTCGACGCGACCCGCGTGCAGCCGGGCTGGGACCTGCCCGACCCGGACCTCTCCGCCGCCAAGGGCTGGGAGGACGCGTCGATCACCTCGGCACCGTCCCTCGACACGCGGCTCAGCTGGCGCAAGGCACCACCGGTGAGGGTGCAGCGGACGTTCAAGCCCGTCTCCATCAAGAACGTCGGTGACGGGTCGTGGTCCTTCGACCTCGGCCAGAACATCGCCGGCATGCCGCAGCTGCACCTCGACGGCGGCACGGTGCCGGCCGGGACCGTGATCACCATGGTCCCTGGCGAGACCGCCAGCGGCAACGGCGCCGTCAGCACGGCCACGGCCGGCTCGAACGGCGGCATCCTGGACACCTACACCGCCTCGGGCGACCCGAGCGGTGAGACGTTCAGCCCGCAGTTCATGTACCACGGCTTCCAGTACGTCCAGGTGCGCGGCCTGCCGAAGGGCTTCGTCCCCGACGAGTCCACGCTGGTCGGGCTGCAGACCAACGCTGACGTGCCCAGTGGCGGCAGCATCACCACCGACAACGACCTGATCAACACGATCCACTCGATGTCGGAGTACTCCATCCGCTCCAACATGCAATCGATCTTCACCGACTGCCCGCACCGCGAGAAGCTCGGCTGGCTCGCCGACATGATCCAGTCGATGGGCGCGATCCGCTCCAACTTCGACGTCTCGTCGTTCCTGCGCACCACCGAGCAGAACATGCTCGAGGTCCAGCAGACCGGCGGTCTGATCCCGGGCACGGCGCCGGAGTTCCCCAACTTCGGCGGCGGCTATCGCGACGACGTCAACTGGGGAGGGGCCTTCATCCTGACGCCGTACGAGCTGTGGAAGACCTACGGCGACACCGACACGATGCGCAGCTACTACGAGCCGATGCGGGAGTACCTCTCCTACGTGCGCGCGCAGGTCTCCGGTGGCCTGCTGGTCAGCGGGCTGGGTGACTGGATCGCGGGCGACACGAGCACCCCCAAGGACGCCACCGGCACCTACGGGCTCTTCATGATCGCCTCGGAGCTCGCCGAGATGGCCGACGCGCTCGGTCACCACGCCGACGCCACGGACTACCGCGGACTCGCGGCGCAGCTGGCGGACGCGTTCAACGCCCGTTTCTTCAACGCGACGACGCAGTCGTACACCAGCGCCGGCTCACAGGGCACCACCGGCTCGCAGACCCTCGACGCGCTGCCCCTGGCGATGGGCATCGTCCCGCCCGCGTCCAAGAGCGCGGTCCTGGACGATCTGGAGAAGCGGATCTACGGCTTTCACCCCGGTCCGAACAAGGACGGGAACGGCACCGGGCCGCACATGTCCGGGGGCGAGGTCGGTCTCCAGCCGACCTACCAGGTGCTGATGGACAACGACCGCAGCCAGGTGCTGTGGGACGTGCTGCAGGAGCCGTCGGCCCCGAGCTACCAGAACTTCGTCGCCGCGGGTCGCACCACGATCCCCGAGTCGTGGGACATGGCGGGCTCGCAGAACCACATGATCCTGCTGCAGATCGACGAGTGGTTCAACGCCGGCCTGTCCGGGATCCAGCAGGCGGCGGGGTCCTACGGGTTCGACGAGGTGGTCATCAAGCCGCAGGTCGTCGGCACGCTCCGCCACGTCGCCGGCACCCGTGAGACGCCGTACGGCACGATCGCCAGCTCGTGGAACCGCGACGACCGGGGCGTCAGCACGATGCAGGTCACCGTCCCGGCGGGCACCACAGCCACCGTGTACGTCCCGGCCGAGGCAGGCGACTCGTTCGTCGCCACGGGCGGGCAGGCCCGGCGGACCGGCACCGTCGCCGGGTACGAGGTCTTCTCCGTCTCCCCCGGCGAGGTGACCTTCCACCGTCAGAGCTGATCCATCCTCCCCCGGAGCACAGCACCGGGCCGGCCCGTCCTACGACGAGCCGGCCCGGCTGTGCTGTTGGCTGTGCTGTTCCGTGCCCGCCTCAGCTGGGGGCGTCCACGTCACCGCGCCAGCCGCCGGTCTCCTGACCGCGCGACTCGATGAACGTCTTGAAGCGCTCGGCATCCTTCTTCACCTGGTGGTCGTCGATGTTGACCGCCGAGCCGATCTTCTCCACGAGGTCGGACGGCTCCCAGTCGATCTGGATCATCACGCGCGTCTTGGCCTCGTCCAACCGGTGGAACGTCACCACGCCGGCGTGCTTGCTGTCACCCGAGGTGCTCGTCCACGCCACCCGCTCGTCGGGGTGCTGCTCGGTGATCTCGGTGTCGAACTCACGGGTGACGCCCGCGATGTTGGTCACCCAGTGGTTGTGGGTGGCGTCGATCTGAGTGATCGACTCGACGCCTGACATGAACTGGGGGAACGACTCGAACTGCGTCCACTGGTTGTAGGCGACGCCGACGGGGACGTCGACGTCGATGGACTGCTGGATCTGGCTCACGAAGGACCTCCTGGCCGGTGACTGGGACCCCCTCCCGTGCCCGAGGGACGGCGCGCCAAACGCTCGCGGCCCTCTCAGTCCAGCAGGGACCCCGAGACGAGGAAGCGGGACACCTCGATGCGCAGGGCGACCCGGGTCGGGTTCTCCCGAGGACGGCGGTAGCGCTGCTCGTAGCACTCCACGGCGCGGCGCACCGCGTCAGACGATCCATCGACGACGGCCCGCCCCTCGAGCGTCGACCACCTCGCTCCGTCGATCTGGCAGGCGGAGACGGGCAGACCGTCCGCGCCGGCGGCTCCGATCCGGCGCGCCTTCACCGAGCCGCCGTCGGTGATCACCCACGCGCAGCGGCGTTCGACATCGATCGTCACGCCGACCGGCACGGTGTGCAGGGTGCCGTCCGGGCGTGCCGAGCTCAGCGAGCACAGGTGCCGTTCGGACCAGAACGCGTGCAGCTGCTCGGGGAAGGAGTCCCAACCCGGGATCCAGTGCGCCATGGGTCTCTCCTGAGCGTGATCGTCGACGAGGAATCGTGGATCCGCGACCGAGGGCGCAGACTCACTAGGTGACCTCCTCCTCGCCGCGGCGACGACATCTTGCCAGCAGCCCCTTCGCGCCGGAGCCGGAGCGCGTGATCCTCCAGTTCGAGGTCGACGAGCTGGTCAACCACGACTCGCACGGCATGGGCCGGGTCGTCTCCCTCGACGCCGCCGGTGTGACGGTCGACTTCCGCCCGGAGATCATCCGCATCCCGAGCCCGTTCCCGCACCTGTCCAAGCTCTAGCACTCCCAGGCACGCGACGACCCGGCCCGCCGCAGATCGATGCGGAGGCCGGGTCGGGCAGATGTCTCAGGACATCGTGGACTGCGCGTCGTCCTGCACGTGCTGGGTCGCTTCCTGACCCTGCTCCTTGACGTGCTGGGCGGACTGCTGCGCCGTGGACTTCACCTGGTCGACGGCCTGGCCGGCCTGGTCCTTGAGGTGCTCGCCGACCTCCTGGCCCATGGACCTGGCCTCGTCCATGAGCGGCTGGCCCTGCTCCTTCGCCGTCTCGACGACGCGCTGCGCGAGCTGCTCCTCCTTCTCGCTGGCCGGGATGAGTGCACTGACCAGCGCGCCCACGCCGAACGCGATGAGACCCGCCGCGAGCGGACTGCCCTGCGTCTGGGAGCGCACCGCGTCCCCGGCCCCGTGGACCGTGCTGCCGACCGCCCCCGCTGCATCCGACGCACGCCCGGCCACCGCCGAGCCCGCACCGGTCACGGCGTCGGTGCCGCTGGTCGCTGTGCCCATCACCGCCTCCTTCATGTTCCGTACGCGGCCGCGGACGGCCTCCTTGCGTCGCTCGACGATCCGGCTCGGCGCGACCCGGTCGACGAGCTCGTCGACGTTACGGGTCAGGTCGGCGCGGGTGCCCGCGATGTCGGTGCTCAGCTGTTCTTCTGTGCCTTCGCCCATTGCACGTCCTCCTTCAAGGTCTTCTGCGTCGTCTCCAGCGGTGGGTTCATCTGCTTGATCTCCGTGCGGCCGCGCAACGCCAGCACGCCAGCGATCACGGCCCAGACGACCGTCACGATCAGCGCTGCCACCTCGCGCGGCATCCAGCCGTCGAGCAGCCAGATGAGGGTCAGCGTCAGCGAGATCAGCATCAGGAGCGCCGCTACGCCCGCTCCCCCGAACATGCCGGCGCCCTTGCCGGCCTTGACGGCGGCGTCCTTGGCCTCCGTCTTGGCCAGCTCGAGCTCCTGCTTGATCAGCGTCGTCAGATCGGTGGCGATGTCACCGACGATGTCGCCCAACGAGCGCTGCTCGTCCGTGTCGACCGGTCCACCAGCCACATGGGCCCCGCCCCAACTCGGGTCGGATGGCTGGACCGGCTGCGGCGGCAGACCGCCGCCCGATGGGCCCCGCGGATCGAAGGTGCTCATGCCGGGCCGCCGTACTGGCCACTCGACGGCGGCGCGAGGCCCGACTCCGGCTCAGCGAACCCCGAGTCCGGGGCCAGCGGCGTCTCCCCCAGGTCGTCGATGGGCGGAACGCCCGTGTTCGCGGGGCTGGTGCCCGCGCCGCCGCCCGCTGCACCCGAGGAGTATCCGCCGGCGCTCGCCGGCGGCTGGGTCATCGGCTGGGTCATCGGCGGCGTGCTCGACGTGGACGTCGAGGAGGATCCCGAGGTCCCGTTCGAGCCGACCGCCCCGCTGTCCTTGGCCCCACGAGTCAACCGGCCTGCGACGACACCCGCTGCGAGTGCGCCGAAGAGGAAGGTCGCCGGGCGCCGCCGGGCGAACCCGCGGACATCCTCGAGGATCTCGCCGGGACGGCGATCCTGCAGGCTGCTGGTCAGGACGCGGGCGCGGTCCGCGACCTGCCGGGCCAGATCGCCGGCCAGGCCGTTCGCCCCGCCCTGACCCGAGAGCATCTTCTCGACGTCGTCGGTGAAGCCGCGCAGCGTCTCGACGAGCCGGTCACGTTGCGTCTCCGACTGCTGCTCGACCTCGGAGAGTGCCTGATCCATCAGATTGGCCGCCTGGTGCTTCGCCTCCGCGGCGACGTTCATCGCCTCGTCCTTGGTCACCGAGGCGACCCGGCCGGCCTCCTGCGTGGCAGTGCCGGCGACCTCCTGCGCCTGCTCCTTCTTATCGCTCAGCCCGCCGCCGGACGTGGACTGCTGCTCCCCCGTCTGCGGAGGTCCCGTAGTTCGATGTAGTCATCGGCTCTCCGTTTCCACCGGTCGAGGAATGCCCGCCGGCTGATCGTGTCCAGGAAGGACTTCCGCGGTACCCCGCTCAGGTCCGACCACCCCACCGATGCACGAAGATCACCAGAATCTGCCGCAGAAGCACGCGAGCCTCCTCCCCGCGGTGCGGGGAGGAGGCTCGCGGAGAACGAGGGATCAGTCGAGGGTGTCGCGCCAGGCGAGGAGCTGCTCGAGCGGCTTGAGGTCGTAGTCGGGTCCCCCGACGCCGTACGTGATCAGCTCCGCACCCGCGTCGCGCAGCGCCTTCGCGCCCTCGACGTCGGTGGCGGCCGTGGAGATCTCGATCTCGGACGGGTCGCGGCCGATGTCCGCGCAGTGGCCCGCCAGGACGTCGCGCTTGTGCCGCAGCGTCTCCACGTCGGAGAACGAATGCCAGATGTCGGCGTGCTTGGCGACCAGCTTGAGGGTCTTCTTCTCTCCCCCGCCGCCGATCAGGACCGGGATCTTCCGCGTCGGCGCCGGGTTGAGCGCCGCCCAGCGCTTCTCGATGCGCGGCAGCGCCTCCGCGAGTGCGTCGAGGCGGCCTCCAGCGGTGCCGAACTCGTAGCCGTACTCGTCGTAGTCGCGCTCGAACCAGCCGGAGCCGATGCCGAAGACCAGCCGGCCGCCGCTGATGTGGTCGACCGTACGCGCCATGTCGGCCAGGAGCTCGGGGTTGCGGTACGAGTTGCAGGTGACCAGGCAGCCGATCTCGGCGCGCGAGGTCTGCTCGGCCCACGCGGCCTGCATCGTCCAGGCCTCGAAGTGCTTGCCATCGGGCTCGCCGTAGAGCGGGTAGAAGTGGTCCCAGTTGAAGATGACGTCCGCGCCGAGGTCCTCGGCACGGCGGACAGCATCACGGATGGTCGAGTAGTCGGCGTGCTGAGGCTGGAGCTGGACGCCGATGCGCAGGGGACGGGTCATGGTGCCAACCTACTGATCGTCCGAAATCCGGCAACCGGAAAATACGACAACGGCGGCCCCGGAATCCGGGACCGCCGTTGCCAGCGTGATCTAGAAGATCAGAGAGCGCGAACGTTCTCCGCCTGCGGGCCCTTCGGACCCTGGGTGACGTCGAACTCGACGGCCTGGTTCTCGTCCAGCGACTTGTAGCCGTTGCCCTGGATCGCGGAGAAGTGAACGAAGACGTCGTCGCCGCCGTCAGCCTGGGCGATGAAGCCGAAGCCCTTCTCGGAGTTGAACCACTTGACGGTGCCCTGAGCCATGTTGCTTCCTTCGGTGTTACCAGCGCCCGACAACGTGCCGGACGCGATGCTGAAGACATCTGTTACGCCTGATGTCCAGAAAAACCGAAGACCAAGAATCGTTGAGATGTGCCGCGCCCGGGTGGACACGGGAAGACGCGAACGTCTCCTTCACTCCACCAATGTACTCATCGAAGGCCGACTTGTCACAAACCTCGGCACATCTTCGTCGTGGAGGCATGACCACTACCGTGAACCAGACCGATCTCTCCCGAGGAGCGAACATGTCTTACGTCGTCGACTTCAAGGACGTCTCCACCACCGGACTCGAGTCCTCGCCGGTCGCCGAGGCCCTCGCCGGCCTGCGCGCCAACGAGGCGCGCTACTTCCACACCAAGTACGACCACGAGTACGTCACCGTGCCCGCCGCCGAGGCGAGCGAGCTGGTCGACTGGGTGCACACGATCCTCAAGGAGGAGCGCGGCCTGGTCATCGACTCCCCCGTGCTCGAGGTCGCCGACATCGAGGTCGACGGGATCAAGTGGCCCGAGCTCTACTACCGGTCCGGCCTGGTGATCAACGTGCTGTGGACCATCGAGGACGGCGGCAAGCGCGCGGTCGGCTTCAAGCTCTCCGAGGGCATGGAGATCCCCGCCGAGCTCGACGCCGCGGGCTTCAAGTTCGCCCGGCAGAAGTCGAAGCTCGCGGGGACCATCCGCGGCTCGTTCTTCGTGATCAAGGGCTCCTACTGAAGCCCCTGCGCGATCACGGCTTGAAGAGGACCTTCACCATCCCGTCCTTCTTGTCGCGGAAGTCGGCGTAGGCCTGCGGCGCCTGGTCGAGCGGCAGGTGGTGGGTGGCGAAGGACTCGACGCCGAGGACGTCCTCGCCCTGCTGGAGCAGGGCGAGGATGTCGTCGCTCCAGCGACGCACGTTGGCCTGACCCATCCGCAGCTGCACCTGCTTGTCGAACAGCTGCATCATCGGGATCGGGTCCATCGCGCCGCCGTACACGCCGATGATCGAGACGGTGCCGCCGCGACGCACCACGTCGAACGACGCGTGCAGGGCGGCGAGACGGTCGATGCCGGCCTTCTTCATGAAGGGCTGCGCGATCGCGGACGGCATCATGCCGACCATCTTGTGCGTCATCTCGATCATCGGTGAGCCGTGCGCCTCCATGCCGACCGCGTCGATGACGGCGTCGGCGCCTCGGCCGTTGGTCAGCTCGCGCACCGCGTCGCCGAGGCCCTTGCCGACGTCGTTGAGGTTGATCACCTGGGCACCGCGCGCGGCGACCCGCGCCAGTCGCTCGGGCACCAGGTCCACCACGATCACCCGAGCGCCACGGTGCAGCGCGATCCGCGCCGACATGTCGCCGATCGGTCCGGCGCCCATCACGAGCAGCGTCCGCCCCTCGGCCGAGGAGTCGGCACCGAAGCCGGCGTAGTCCACCGCCTGCCAGGCGGTCGGCAGGACGTCGGAGAGGAAGACGAAGCGATCGTCGACCGGCCCCTCCGGGACCTTGATGGCCGAGAAGCCGGCGTACGGCACGTTGAGGTACTCGGCCTGTCCGCCGGGCACCTGCCCGTAGAGCTTGGAGTAGCCGAAGAAGCTGGCGCCCGTGCCCTGGTCGCGGTTCTGCGTGGTCTCGCACTGGCTCATCAAGCCCTGGTTGCACATCCAGCAGTCGCCGCAGCTGACGTTGAACGGGATGACGACGCGGTCGCCGGTCTTGAGGTTCGTGACGGCGGACCCCACCTCCTGCACGATGCCCATCGGCTCGTGGCCGACCACGTCACCGGGCGTCATGAACGGCGACAGCGGCTCGTAGAGATGCAGGTCCGAGCCACACAGCCCGGTCGTCGTCACCTTGATGATCGCGTCGGTCGGCTCCTTGATGACCGGATCCGGGACCTCCTCGACGCTCATGTTCTTCGGGCCCTGCCAGGTCACTGCTCGCATGGTGCTGCTCCCTTGGATCGTCGTGCGTGCGGTCCCGGCAGGTACCCGCCGGGAGTCGAAGCCACCCGCTACGCTCGCCAACAAGTGAGATGTGGGTCACCTCTGGAGGCGCGGATGTTCGTACCGTTCAGCATTGCCGACTTCATCGAGCGCGGTGCGTTCGTGTACGGCGAGCGCGTCGGCGTGGTCGACGAGCCCGATCAGCCCGCCGCGCCCTTCGCCGGAGGCGAGATCACGTACGGCGAGATGTACCGGCTCGCGGCCCGGATGGCGGCGCGACTCGACCAGCTGGGCGTCGCACCCGGCGAGCGGGTCGCCGTCGTCAGCCACAACTCCGCACGTCTGCTGACCGCGTTCTTCGGCGTGGCGGGCTACGGCCGGATCCTGGTGCCGATCAACTTCCGCCTCTCCCCCGACGAGGTCCGCTACATCGTCGAGCAGTCCGGCTCCCGCGTGCTCTGGGTCGACCCCGAGGTCGACGGCGCGCTGGCCGACGTCACCGCCGAGATGCGGTTCGTCCTCGGCGACGACGAGAGCCTGCTCGCGCCCGAGGGCATCGAGCCGCAGCCCTGGGAGCACGACGAGAACGCCACCGCCACGATCAACTACACCTCCGGCACGACGGCGCGCCCGAAGGGCGTCCAGATCACGCACCGCAACATCTGGACCAACGCCGTCACGTTCGCGCTGCACGCCGGGCTGACCGACCGCGACGTCTACCTCCACACGCTGCCGATGTTCCACGCCAACGGCTGGGGCATGCCGTTCGCCACCACCGGCCTGGGCATCAAGCAGATCGTGCTGCGCAAGGTCGACGGCGCCGAGATCCTGCGTCGCGTGCGCGACCACGGTGTCACCGTGATGTGCGCGGCCCCGGCCGTCGCGGCCGCCGTCCTGGACGCCGCCCAGACCTGGGAGGGGGAGATCCCCGGGCGCGACAGGGTGCGGATCATCATGGCCGGCGCGCCGCCACCGACGAAGACGGTCGTACGGGTGCAGGAGGAGCTCGGCTGGGAGTTCATCCAGATCTACGGGCTCACCGAGACCTCGCCCCTGCTGACCATCAACCGCACCCGCGCCGAGTGGGACGACCTCGACCCGCACGAGCGGGCCGGGCTGCTCACCCGCGCGGGCGCGCCCGCGCTCGGCGTCACCCTCGACATCGAGCCCGACGGCGAGGTCCTGGCCCGCTCCAACGTCGTCCTGGAGGGCTACTGGGAGAAGCCGGAGGAGAGCGCCGCGGCGCTGCGCGACGGCTGGTTCCACACCGGCGACGGCGGCACCCTGGGCGACGACGGCTACCTGACGATCAGCGACCGCAAGAAGGACGTGATCATCACCGGCGGCGAGAACGTCTCCTCGATCGAGGTCGAGGACGTCATCTTCAGCCACCCCTCGGTCGCCGAGGTCGCCGTCATCGGCGTCCCCAGCGAGAAGTGGGGCGAGACCATCCTCGCGCTCGTCGTGCCTGCCCCCGGGCAGACGGTGACCGAGGCCGAGATCATCGCCTGGTGCAAGGAGCGGCTGGCCGGCTACAAGGCGCCGACGGTCGTGGAGCTGCGCGAGAGCCTCGCCCGGACGGCCACCGGCAAGCTGCAGAAGTTCAAGCTCCGGGCGCCCTACTGGGAGGGCCGCGACCGCCAGGTGAACTGACGCTTCCGCCCGTCCGGGTCGTGCAGGGTGTCGAGCAGCACCGCGGCCCAGCCTCGCTGTGCCGCGCTCACCCGAGGCACCTCGAGCCGGCGCAGTCGGCCCGGCGGGCGCTCGCCCGTACGACCGGCGCGATGCCATGCCTCCAGCGCGGCCGCACACGCGGCGTACGCCTCGAACATCGCGGCCGGATCGGCACAGTCGGCCATCGCCGCTGCCAGGCCCTCGTCCGCGACGGCCTCCAGCCGATCGAGGTGCTCGGCGGCGAGCGTCAACCGCAGGTCCCGGGCGTACGCCTCGTCGAGCACCACCGCCGTCAGCTCCGAGTCGTGGGTCCACGAGCGGCGGCTGAAGTTGTCCGAGCCGGTGCTGGCCCAGGCGTCGTCGACGAGGCAGACCTTGGCATGCACGTAGACCGGCGTGCCGGCGTGGTTCTCCAGCCCGTACGCCGCGACCCGGTCGGGGAACCGCTCCAGCAGCGCGCGCAGCGAGCGCTCGCGGCCGAGGATCTGCGCGGTCCGGTTGGCGCCGTCGACGTCGGGCACCAGCGGGATCACGACGATGAGCCTCAGCTCGGGCTCGGCGCTCAGCTGCTGGGCGAAGACGCGACCGACGTCGTGGCCCCAGAAGTACTGGTCCTCGACGTAGACGAGCCGCCGCGCGCGGGCCACCGCCTTGACGTAGCCGCGCGCGATGCTGCGCTCGCCACCCGGGGCGAACGGGTAGTCGCGGTCGAAGCGCAGGTCGGGGTAGGTCCGCAGCAGCTGCACCACCAGCTCCCCGGCGGGTGGGGGCGGCGGCCACTGCTCCGGGAGCCCGTCGGCCTTGCTGTCGAGCCCACGCAGCCGATCGGCGATCCGGCGCCACGGGGCGAGCGAGAGGGGCGCCGGGTCGTCCCAGCGCTCGCGGAAGACCGTCTCGACCTCGTGGACCGCCGGCCCCTGGATGGCGACCTGCACGTCGTGCCACGGTGGATGCTCCCCGTACTCCTCGGTCAGCGGCTGCGGCTGCGGATCCCCGGCGTGTTCGGCGTCGTCCCGGCGGTTGTGCGCGAGGTCGATGCCGCCGACGAAGGCGATGTCGCGCTCAGGGTCGTCGCGGTGCCGGATCACGACGAACTTCTGGTGGTGTGATCCGCCGGCCCGCACCCGCATGTCCAGCAGGACGCGGACGCCGCGGCGCTGCAGGTGCTCTCCGAGGTGGCGGTTCTCCTTGGCGAAGAACCCGGTCTGGTCGAGGTGGGAGCGCCAGACCAGTCCGCGCACGATCACCCCACGCTCATGGGCCCGGGTGAACATCTCGACGACCTCGGAGCCGGGCTCGCCGGTGAGTCGCTCGTCGGCGTCGCCCTGCCAGTCGGTGAAGAGCACCAGGTCTCCGGAGCGGGTCGCCTCGACGGCGTCGTAGAGCTCGCGGAAGTAGGTCGCGCCGTGGATGAGCGCGCGTACGCGGTTGTGCTCCGCCCAGGCCTGGTCGCCGGGATGGCGATCATCGATCCGAGTGCGGGCGTTGGCGCGCTCCGGCACGGTCAACAGCCAGTCCGCGGGCTCGAGCATGCTCCGAGCATGCCGTACGCGGGTGGTGTGGTCGACCGGGCCGGAGCGCTGTGCGCCCGGACGGGCTGGGATCAGACGCGGACCCAGGCGGCAGCGTCGCTGGGCAGGGTGCCCGGTTCGGCGTCGGCGTCCGAGCCCAGGAGCAGCTCGCCCGGCAGGTCGATCGGCTCGCCGGAGGTGTTGAGCCAGACCTGGACCTCGCCGCGGGAGAACCCGAAGGCGCCTGCGGGAGCCTCGACCCACGCGAAGCCCTCGCCCTGCAGCCACTTGGCGCGCAGCTCGAGGGCGCGGCGGTAGAGGTGCAGGGTCGACTCGTCGTCGGCCTCCTGCGCCGCGGCGGTGTAGTGCGCCCAGTCGGCGGGCTGCGGCAGCCAGGTCTGGGGCGAGCCCTCGCTGAAGCCGTACGGCGCCTCGGTGCCGGACCACGGCAGCGGTACGCGGCAGCCGTCGCGGCCGATCTGCACGCCGCCGGACTGCTTGATCGCCGGGTCCTGACGCGCCTCGGCCGGCATGTCCTCGTACTCCGGCAGGCCGAGCTCCTCGCCCTGGTAGACGTAGGCGGTGCCGGGCAGGCCCAGGGTCAGCAGCGCGGCCGCGCGGGCGCGGCGCAGGCCCAGGGCCAGGTCGGGGGCGCCCTCGTGCCAGCGCGCCTGCTCCCAGATGGAGGACACCGCGTGGTCGGGCTGGGAGCGGGCGTAGCGGGTGGCGTGGCGCACCACGTCGTGGTTGGAGAGCACCCAGGTGGCGGGCGCGCCCACGGCGGCCGCGGCGGCGCGGGCGTCGTCGATGGTCGCCTTCATCACGGGCGCCACGAACGGCGCCTGAAGGAAGTCGAATTGGAACGCGGTGTGCAGCTCGTCGGGCCGCAGGTAGCGGGCGAGACGGTCGTTGTCCTCGACCCAGGCCTCGGCGACGAAGACGCGGTCGTCGTACTGGTCGGCGACGCGGCGCCAGCCGCGGTAGATCTCGTGCACGCCGTCCTGGTCCCAGGCGGGGTGGTCGACGCGGTCCTTGCGGCCGCTGCGCAGGCCGGCGTCGGGCAGGCCCTCCTGCTTGGCGAGGCCGTGGGCGACGTCGATACGGAAGCCGTCGACACCCTTGTCGAACCAGAACCTCAAGATGTCCTCGAACTCGGCGATGACCTCGGGGTTGGTCCAGTCCAGGTCGGGCTGGGCCGGGGCGAAGAGGTGGCAGTACCAGTCGCCGGGGGTGCCGTCGGGGTTGGTCGAGCGGGTCCAGGCCGGGCCGCCGAAGATGGCCTCCCAGTCGTTGGGCGGCAGCTCGCCGTACTCGCCCTTGCCGGGGCGGAACAGGTAGCGCGCACGCGCAGCCTCGTCACCCGAGAGGGCGGCCTGGAACCACGGGTGGTCCCACGAGGTGTGGTTGGGGACGATGTCGAGGACGACCTTGATGCCCATCGCGTGCGCCTCGGCGATCAGCTGCTCGGCCTCGGCGATGTCGCCGTAGGCCGGCTCGATGGCGCGGTAGTCGGAGACGTCGTAGCCCGCGTCGATCTGCGGCGAGGGGTACCAGGGGTTGATCCAGATCGCGTCGATCCCCAGATCGCGCAGGTATGGGAGGCGCGAGCGCAGACCGGCGATGTCGCCGATCCCGTCCCCGTTCCCGTCCGCGAACGAGCGGATGTAGACCTGGTAGACGACAGCGGACCGCCACCACTCCGGTGCGGTGTTCCCCTGCTGCATGCGAATCCCTCCTGGGCCGGATACGTAAACGGTTGCGTCAACTGTATGTCGCATGTCGATCGGCACCAAGAGCCGCACCGTAACAAGAAGGTCTCAAACGTTTACTCCACCTGCGCGCTACGATGCCGCTCGTGCCTGCCACCACTCCGCACCCCGGCCACCTCAACATGGCCGACGTCGCCCGCGAGGCCGGGGTCTCGGTGGCGACCGTGTCACGGGCCCTGCGCGGGCTGCCCGGCGTCTCGGAGCGCACCCGCGAGCGCATCCGCGCCCTCGCCGAGACGATGTCCTACGTCGTCTCCCCCGAGGCCTCGCACCTGTCCCGGGGCTCGACGGGCCGGATCGCGATCGTCGTCCCGACCCTCGACAGCTGGTTCTTCGCCACCATGCTCGCCGGTGCCCAGGCCGAGCTGCAGGATGCGGGCGTCGACGTGCTCGTCTACCAGGTCGACGGCGCCGAGGCGCAGGAGCGCTTCTTCCAGCAGCTGCCCGCGCGCCGCAAGGCCGACGCGGTGATCGCGATGACGCTGCCGCTCTCGGAGCCGCAGATGGCGCGCCTGGCCGACCTCGGCATGGGGGTCGTCGTCACCGGAGCACAGATCCACGACTACCCGTACGTCCGGATCGACGACGTCGAGGTCGCGCGGCAGGCCGTACGCCATCTCGTCGGGCTGGGGCACCGCCGCATCGCGATGGTGCGCACCACCGATCCCGAGGTGAACACCTCCTTCGCCGACGCCGACCGCACCGAGGGCTACCGCCGCGGCCTCGCCGAGGCCGGGATCGAGGAGCTGAGCGAGCTGCTGGTCACCGTTCCGCACCGGATCGAGGGCGGCATCGAGGCCGCCGAGCGGCTCCTCAGCCTCCCCCAGCGTCCGACCGCGATCTTCGCCTACTCCGACGAGCTCGCGCTGGCCATCACGCAGACCCTGCGGCGCGCGCACCTGCGCGTGCCCGAGGACATCTCCGTCATCGGCGTCGACGGCCACCCCCTCGCCGCGCTCGCCGACATCACCACCATCGAGCAGCCCGTCGCCGAGCAGGGCCGTACGGCCGGCCGGCTCGCGCTGGAGATCCTCGGCGGGGACGCCCCCAGCGCCCACAGCGCGATCCTCCCCACCCGCCTGCGCGTGCGAGGAACCACCGCACCGCCGAGCTAGGTGTGATGCCCAGCACATTGGTCGAGGAACTGCGATCACTCGGTCTGATCTGTAGATAGGCGAAGGCCTCCCGGTGTGGAGTGGAGCTGTCTAGAAACCGCTCCGCACCAAAGGAGGCCCTCATGTCCCACGCTACCCACGCCACCGCGGCCGGCACCGGGGCGACGCAAGCAGGGCAGGCGCGACCACGCCTGACCGGCGACTCAGGAGGAGGCCACGGTGACGTCGAGCGTCTTCTGCTCGCCGTCACGCAGCACGTGCACCTCGACCGAGTCGCCGACGCTGAGCCCGATCTCGACATGGGTCAGGTCGTCGGGCGTACGGATCGGCGTGCCGTGCACCGAGAGCAGGATGTCGCCGCGCTGGATCCCGGCGCTCTCGGCCGGGCCGCCGGCCTCGACACCGACGATGCCCACCGACCCGCCGGCGGTGCTCTGCATCGTGGTCGGGATGCCGACCGCCTGCAGCCCGAGGGTCGGGTGCGCCACCCGGCCGTGCTCGGCGAGCTCCTGGATGAGCGGGCGGGCCAGCGTGATCGGGATGGCGAAGCCGAGCCCGGCGCTGCCCGACTCGCCGCCGGGGGCCGCGCCGGCGGAGTTGATCCCGACCAGCCGCGAGCGGCAGTCGACGAGCGCGCCGCCGCTGTTGCCGGGATTGATCGAGGCGTCGGTCTGGATCGCGCCCAGGAGGTGGGCCGCGCCCGCCTGGGTGGGCACCCGGACGTACCGGTTGGTGGCGCTGACGATGCCGGTGGTCACCGTCGAGGTGAGCCCGAGTGGAGCGCCGAGCGCCACCACGGGTGTCCCCACCCGCAGCGCCCCGGAGTCGCCGACGCGGATCGCCGGTGCGTTGCGGTCGGTGTCCTGGGGCGTCACGACGGCCAGATCGGTGGTGGTGTCGACGCCCTTGATCGTCGCGTCGCTGGTGTGGCCGTCGGAGTAGGTCAGCTGGACCGAGGAGACGGTGCCGCCGGTGGGCGGGTTGACCACGTGCGCGTTGGTCACGACGACGCTCCGGCCGTCCGAGAGCCGGTAGACGATGCCCGACCCGGTGCCGCCGCCACCGGAGGTCTGCACCGACAGGGTGACCACCGACGGCAGCACCCGATCCGCGACCGTCACCACGGCGCAGGCACCCCCCGAGTCGTGGTCGAACCACCCGGCTCCCCAGCCGACCAGCGAGAGGGCGCCGGCACCGACCAGGCCGCCGAACACGCCGGCCGAGACGGCGACGGGGCTGAGCATCGACCGACGTTGCGTCGTGGGCGTCATGAGCCCATGCAACCGCAGGTCACAACCGCGCCGCTAGCGTCTCTGCGTGACTCGAGCCCGCGCCCACGACGTCGTCCTCACCCACCCGGACGGGCGACCCCTCGCCGACACCGAGGTGGCGATCAGCCAGCTCACCCACGCGTTCGGCTTCGGCAGCACCGGCTTCGAGCTGGTCGACCTGGCCAACGGCCAGGACGCCGACGGCTCGGCTCAGGCGCTCGCCGACCTGTGGCTCGACGTGTTCAACACCGCGACGCTGCCGTTCTACTGGCGGCAGTTCGAGCCAGAGAGGGGCAGGCCGGACACCGAGCGGCTGCTCGCCGCGGCGCGCTGGTTCGCCGAGCGCGGCGTACGGGTGAAGGGCCATCCGCTCGCGTGGCACACGATCGCGCCGACCTGGCTCCAGCCGCTGTCCACCGACGAGGTCGGGGCGGCCGTACGGGCGCGCATCCAGCGCGACGTCACCACGTTCAGTGGCCTGGTCGACACCTGGGACGTGATCAACGAGGTCGTGATCATGCCGGTCTTCGCCAACGAGGCAGCGCTCGAGGGCGACGTCGGCCCCAACGCGCTCAGCCGCTTCTGCCGCGAGCGGGGCCGGATCGCGACCGTACGGATGGTCTTCGACGAGGCCCGGGCGGCCGACCCGCGCGCGACGCTGCTGATCAACGACTTCAACCTCGGCACCGCGTACGAGTGCCTGATCGAGGGCCTGCTCGAGGCGCGGATCCCGATCGACGCGATCGGCCTGCAGAGCCACATGCACCAGGGCTACTGGGGCGAGGAGCGGGTGCTCGACGTGTGTGACCGGTTCGCCCGCTACGGCCTGCCGCTGCACTGGACCGAGACGACGCTGGTCTCCGGCGACCTGATGCCGGCAGAGATCGAGGACCTCAACGACTACCAGCCCGCGTCGTGGCCGAGCACGCCCGAGGGCGAGGCCCGCCAGGCCGAGGAGCTCGAGCGGCACTACCGGACGCTCACGTCGCACCCCGCGGTCGAGGCGATCACCTACTGGGGCCTGCCCGACGCCGGTGCCTGGCTCGGCGCGCCCGCCGGCCTGGTCCGTCTCGACGGCACTCCCAAGCCCGGGTACGACACCCTCAAGCGGTTGATCCGCGACGAGTGGTGGGTGGCCCCGACGCCCGCCCGTACGGACGCGAGCGGTCACCTCACGCTCACCGGCTGGCCCGGCGAGTACCGCGTTGCCTCCGCCGGCACGGAGCAGATCGTGGTCATCACGTGACCCACGCCCTACCGACTCTTTGAACTAGAACGATTGATCTAGAACGTACTGTTCGGTAACTTAGCCGGCATGGCTCGACCCCGACTCCACGAGCTCGACGACCTCCTCGACGTCGCCGAGCGGCTCGTCACCGGCGGCGACACCGCCGGACTGACGCTGCGCGGACTCGCGGCCAGCGCCGGGGTCTCCAACGGGACGATCTACCACGCATTCAGCTCCAAGGAGGACCTGCTCGCCCGGCTCTGGCTGCGCGCCTCGACCAGGCTCGCGCAGATCATCGAGACAGCCCTCGCCGAGACCGCCCACGACGACAGCGCGGCCTGCGTCGTCGCGGTCGCCCTCGCCCCGGTCCGGCTGGCCCGGTCGCACGCCCGCAGCGCCCTCCTCTTCTTCGGCCAGCGCAGCGACCAGCTCTTCTCGGCCGACATCCCCGCCGAGCTCGTCACCGCCCTGGCCGCGAGCCAGCACCGCTTCGTCGACCTGCTCCAGCAGCTCGCCGACGGCGTCTGGCAACGCCGCGACCGGACCGCGGTCGACGCCATCACCGCGTGCGTCGTCGATCTCCCCAGCGGGCTGATCCGCCGCCGGCTCCTCGCCGGACTTCCCCTCGAACCGGCCATCGAGCAGCGGATCGCCGCTGCCGTACGGGCCGTGCTCGCCCTCCCCCTCGATCCGGTGCCGGTACCCCGCGCCGAGACCAGGAGCACTCGATGACCCTCACCCCGACCGCGACCGACCGGGCCGCGCTGAGCGAGCCCTTCACGCTGCCCAACGGCTTCGTGATCCCGAACCGGCTGGCCAAGGCCGCCCTCAGCGAGGGCCTCGCCGAGCGCGACGGCAGCCCCGGCGCGCGCATCCTGCGGCTCTACGACCGCTGGGCCGCCAGCGGTGTCGGCCTGAGCATCACCGGCAACGTGATGATCGACCGCCGCTGCGGCCTGGGTGAGCCCGGCAACGTGCTCGTCGAGGACGAACGCCACCTGGCCGCGCTGGCCGCGTGGGCTCAGAGCGCGAAGGCGGGGGGATCCGCCGCGTGGGTCCAGATCAACCACCCGGGCCGGCAGACGCCGCGCACCATCACCGCGCACCCCGTCGCCCCCTCCGCCATCGCCCTGCCCGGCTCGGCACGGCTCTTCGCCACGCCCCGCGAGCTCACGAACGCCGAGATCGAGGACCTGATCGCCCGCTACGCCACCGCCGCCCGGGTCGTCACCCGGGCCGGCTTCGACGGCATCCAGATCCACGGCGCCCACGGCTACCTGGTCAGCCAGTTCCTCTCCCCGCTCGCCAACCAGCGCACCGACGCCTGGGGCGGCACCCCCGAGAAGCGCCGCCGCTTCGTGCTCGAGGTGTTCCGGGCGATCCGTGCCGAGGTCGGCCCCGACGTGCCGGTGGCGATCAAGCTCAACTCCGCCGACTTCCAGAAGGGCGGCTTCGGCGAGGACGAGTCGCTCGCCGTCGTCCACGCCCTGGCCGAGGAGGGCCTGGACCTGCTCGAGGTCTCCGGCGGCACGTACACCTCCGCAGCCATGCTCGGCGTCGACGCATCCCTGAAGGAGAGCACCCGCAAGCGCGAGGCGTACTTCCTCGCCTACGCCGAGCGGGTCCGGGCCGAGCGCCCGGACCTGCCGCTGATGCTCACCGGCGGCTTCCGTACGGCGGCGGGCATGGTGGAGGCGATCGAGTCCGGGGCGATCGACCTGGTCGGCCTCGGCCGACCCCTCACCGTGCAGCCGGACTTCCCTGCCGACCTGCTCGCCGGCCGGGTCCACGAGAGCGTGGTGAGCCCGCGACGCAGCGGCATCAAGCTGATCGATAACCTCACCGAGCTGACCTACTACAGCGTGCAGATGTGGCGGATGGCCGCGGGCAAGGAGCCGGCGCCGGATCGGCACGCCGCCATCAACGTCACGCGTTACATGCTCAACAACGGCATCCAGAGCCTGCGCGGCCTCCGCGCCTGATCGAGGAGAGAGACCTCGTACCGACGGCACTTCGCTGTTGCCTTCCGCACCATCTTCGCCTTAACACTGAACAGGTCGCCAAGCGCGCGGTCACCTCCTCGAAGGGAAACTGATCCATGGGAACCCCCACACTCACCTCCGTCGACGGCATCCACGTCCTGCGCCTCGGCGACGACGAGAACCGCTTCTCCCCCGACTGGCTCACCGCCGTCGAGGGGGCGCTCGAGGAGATCGCGGCCCGTCCGGCGCCCCTGGTGACGGTCGGCGACGGCAAGCAGTACTCCTCGGGGCTCGACCTCGACTGGGTGGGCCAGCACCCCGATCAGTTCATCCCGTACGCCGCCCGCGTCGAGCGGGTCTTCGCGCGCGTCCTGACCCTCGGCGTGCCGACGGTCGCCGCGATCAACGGCCACGCCTTCGCCGCCGGCGCCATGCTCGCGCTGTCGCACGACTGGCGCGTGATGCGCGCCGACCGCGGCTTCTTCTGCCTGCCCGAGGTCGACATCCACATCCCGTTCACGACGGGCATGGCTGCGCTGATCCAGGCCAAGCTCTCGCCGCGCGCGGCCAACGACGCGATGACCACGGGTCGCCGCTACGGCGGCGAGGAGGCGGCCGCGGCCGGCATCGCCGACGCCACCGCCTCCGAGGACGAGGTGCTGAGCACCGCCCTCGCGATGGTGGCTCCGCTGGCCGGCAAGGACCCGGCCACGCTGGCCGCGATCAAGGCGACCATGTACGCCGACGTCGACGCCAAGCTCGGCAGCTGACGCTCATGAACGAGGCGGGAACGGTCGGTGCGGCGATGCTGCGGCATCCGACCGTCCACGCCGCCGACCTCACGGTCGGCGAGGCGCAGGCGGTCTTCGCCGCCCGCGCCAAGACGCACCTGCTGGTGCTCGTCGAGGACGGCGTGCTGGTCAGCACCGTGACCCGCGACGACGTCGCCGACCTCACCGACCCGGCCGCGCCCGCCCGCGATGCGGGCCGGCTCGCCGGGCGCGTGGTCGCCGCCGACGATCCGCTCCTTCCCCTGCGCGAGGCGATGGCCGACTCCGGCCTGCGCCGAGCCGCGGTCGTCGACGACGTCGCCGCGGATCGGATGCATCTGCTCGGCCTGCTGTGCCTCAAGCGCTCGCGTACGGACTTCTGCACCGACGAGGGCGTGGCCGCGATGCGCGCGGAGCGAGACGGCTCGTAGCCCTACGCTCGCGCGCGCATCCGGCACGAGACCATCCGGATCGGGGCGCTCCTCGGACCGCCGGGAACCGCGCGCTCGGTCAGTTGATCCAGACGGCGCGGGCACCGGCGTCGCCGGTCAGCACGACCAGCACCAGGGCCGCGACACCGCTCGCGGGCAGGAGCACGAGCAGCGCCGTACGCCACCAGCCCGGGCGGTGATGGGTCCACCAGGCGCCGAGCGCCAGCGCCGCGAGCACCCAGGTCGAGGCCTGGAGCTTCCCGGCCAGGTCCTCGTGGTGGTGGATGGCCTTCGCCAGGGCCGGGTTGGTCGCCATCTCACCACTGGTGGCGTGAGCGAGCGAGTCGCCCGTAGCAGCCGCGAGCCACACGAAGAGGGCGGCGAGGACGCCCACCGCGAGCAGCGGCCAGCGCAGGTGGTAGCGCCACCTCGGCACGGCGTATCCGATGGCGAGCAGGCCCGCGAGCGGCGCGAACACGACGGCGGCGTGGACGACGAGCGGGTGGAGCGGGAGTCCGTTGATGGTCACAGGGTCATCTTTCGCGAGGGTTGCTGGACAGAACGGGGTTCACTTCTCGACGCGCAGCGCGAGACGGGGGCAGCTGGCGACGGCGGTGCCGACGACTGCCCGGTCCAGGTCGCCGATCTCGCCGACGATCGGGAAGCCCCAGTCGTCGAGACTGATCGCCTCGGGCAGCAGTCGGGCACACAGCCCGTGCCCGTCGCAGCGGGTCCAGTCGATGGCGAGCCGGCTCATCGCCCGCCTCCGAGCGGCAGGACGCCATGGGTCGTACGACCGCAGGGGCGTCCGGCGAGGTGGGCCCGGACGTCCGCGTCGAAGGCGGTGAGGCCCGAGGCGATGAAGCCGGTCGCGCCCGTCGGGTGGTGGCAGGCGCCGCGGCCCGTGACCTGGCCGATGCGGCGGCTGAGCTCCCCGCGGTCCGCATGACCACCGGCGACGATCCGCTGGAGGTCGGCCGCGATCGTGGGCAGGCCGAACGTGCACGGTCCACACTGACGCGCCGACTGGTCGGCGAGCCATTGCGCGACACGGGCGATCTCCCCGACGGGGCAGGTGCGCTCGGGCAGGACCGCGACGACACCCGCGCCCCAGCCGATCCCGGCGGCTCGCAGGGCCGGCCGCTCGACGACGAGGTCGGTTCGGGCCGTCCAGGCGCCGTGGTAGCCGCCGATCAGGATCGGGCCCCGGTGCTCACCGACCAGCCGGCTGAGGTCGATGCCGTGGGGCACCTCGAGGACGGCGGCGCCCCGTTCGGTCCCGTGCAGGGTGACCAGGCTGGTGCCCGGCTCGCCGGCACTGCCCGTCGTGGCGTACCGCTCCGGGCCGAGCGCCGCGAGGAGAGCGAGGTGGGCGAACGTCTCGACGTTCGAGGCGTACGTCGGGCGCCCACCCAGCCCGCGCTCGTGCGGAAGCACCCGCACGCCGTCCGGAACCGGCGTACGGCGGTTGAGGCCGTTGATGAGGGCGCTGATCTCACCGCCGACGAAGCGGTGCTCGACATGGCGTACCTCGATGCGCTCGTCGCCACAGCGACGCACGGCCGCGCGCAGGGCCGCGGCCGAGGTCGCGTCATTGACGGCGATCACGATCTGCGGGCTGCGCAGCGCCCGGCCGACGAGCGCCGCACCGGCGACGACCAGGTCGGGGTGCTGGCGCATCAGCACGCGGTCCTTCCAGCTGGCCGGCTCGCCCTCGCTGCCGTTGACGACGACGCGGGCGCCCTTGCCGACCGCGGCGAGCTTGGTCGCCACCGGGAACGCCGCGCCACCACGGCCCAGCAGCCGCACCCGCTGCGCGGCCTCGACCAGCCACTCCCGGTCGCGCGGGGGGACATCGGGTGTACGGGTGGCGAGCAGCCGCGGGTCCGCGACGGTGAACAGGGCCGGCATCGCGTCGATCACGGGGTGCTCTCCGAGCATGGTCATCGCGCCTCCCGGAAGCGGAACGAGCCGTCGACCCCGCGGCGCAGGGTGTGCCGGGAGCCGAGCCGGTGGACGAGATAGCCGACCGCGACAGCGGCGACCCCGACGCCGTACGTGCTCAAGGCCCAGGGACGGGCGAGGTCGGGACCGGCCAGGACGCCGTGCAGCAGGCACAGCCCCCAGCCGAGGTAGGCGACGCGGTGCAGCCAGCGCCAACCCCGCTCGGAGGCGAGCCGGGCGGTGACCAGGCGCAACCAGCCGGAGAGGGCCGCCAGGACGAAGGCATAGAGGGCCAGCGTGCCGATGCCCAGCGATCCGCCCTTGTAGCTGGCGGTGAACGGCACCAGGACTGCGGAGACCGACGTCGAGACGTAGGTGTCGACCACGGTCAGGCCGATGTGCATCGCGAGCACGATCACGCCGACGACCGCGGCGGAGCGGTGCAGCAGCTGGCGGATGACGCGACGGTCGAGCGCCTGCGGGCTCAGCCCGCCGGAGCGGCTGGCCAGGCCGAGGGCGAGGCTCAGGCTGAACGCCAGATAGGCGACGAGACCGAGCGCGCGGATCAGGGCGTACATGGTCATGACGCGGACTCCAGGACCTCGGCCGGCCAGCCGTGCCGGCTGACGACGTGCCCGCCGGCGTCGACCAGGCGGACCGGGCGCGGTGTCTTCTCCAGATCGACGGTGAAGCCGCCGGCGTCGACCAGCGCCCAGGTGCTCAACAGATTGGCCTCCACGGCGCTCGGCGCCCACACGGTGGCGGTGCGCCACGTCCCCGACGCGGGAGCCCCCGTCCGGGGATCGATGACGTGGTGTCGCTCCCGCGCCCAGCGCCGGTCCTGGGTCGAGGACGTTGCGAGCGCACCGCTGTCGATGGTGACCTCCTGCCCGGGAGCGTCCGCGGTCTCTGAGACGGCGATACGCCAGCTCTCCTCGCCGTGGACCGCGAGGTCCCCTCCGATCGAAACGAGTGTCGGCCCGAGGCGGCGCCGCGTGATGCGGACGATCGCCTCGTCGACGGTGTACGCCTTCGCCAGCGCGCCCAGGTCGATGACGGCACCGGCGGCGACGCCGACCCGGTGGAGCGTGCGGTCGATGCGGATCGCCCGGAGCGCGAGCGGCGCCGGGCTCGGCTGGGCGGCCGGGGCGTCGGTGCGAGCGCGGACCACGGCGATGTCGGCGTCGTACCCCTGGGCCACGAGCGCCGCGCCCACCGTCGGTGTGACGGCGTCGCGGGTGCGCTCGGCCACCTCGAGGGCGAGCTCGACAAGGCGTACGGTCAGCGGCCGGACCAGGACGAAGCGGCCCGCCTCGGCGTTGATCCTGGCCAGGTCGGAGGGGTGGAAGCGGCTCGCGGCGGCCTCGACCTCGGCCATCACGGCACGCACCTCGTCGACCGCCGGCTCGAGGTCGCACTCGGCGAGGGTCGTGACCGACACCGCGCACGACCAGTCCTGCCAGGTCCGGGTGCTCATGAGGAGTGTGTCCGTCCCTGGGGGGCCGGCTGGCTCTGGGTCTGGCTCTGGGCCTGCGGAGCCGGACGGACCGGCCGGCTGCTGTTCGTGTGGGGCTGCGGTGCGAGCCGGTCCGTATGGCTGGCACGCGCCGGAGAGTCGTCGGTGCGAGGCTCCGAGTGGACGCCCGCGTGGGCGTCGTCGGCATGTGCCGCGGCGGCGGTCAGCCCGGCCGCGGCTGCGATTCCGCCGGTGATGACAGCGGCGAGGTACACGCGGGTGCGGACCACGATGCGGTCGCGGACGGAGGTGCGGGTGCGGCTGATCATGTCCACCACGGTGCCGCGGAGGTGCCTATGTCTTCCTCAGCCGACCGTTAAACCCTGATCAAGCCTCGCCAAGAGAAGTCTGAGAGCGGCGCCGGTCTCAGCTGCTGCCGTCGCGGAGCAGGCGCAGCACCACCGCGTGCGCCCGGCCATGGGCATCGATCTCCTCGAGACCGAAGCTGCCTCCGGTCGCCTCCGCGGCTGACCGCACGATGTCCAGCCCCAGTCCCGAGGAGCCGCGGTCGCTGCACCCTCGCGTGGCCGCCTCCCGCGGCAGGCCCGGGCCCTCGTCGGTGAAGCGCAGCTCGGCGCCCTCCGCGGTCGCCTGCAGGGCGACCGCGAAGTCGGTGCCGTCGCCGGTATGGGCGATGACGTTCTCGATGAGGGCGTCCAGAGCGGCCTCGAGATCGTCGACGGCGCTGCGTACCCAGATCGGACGGTCCGGCAAGGTGAGCGTGACCCGGCGCCCCTGGTCCTCGGCGAGCGGGCGCCAGAACCCCACCCGGTCAGCAACCACGGCGGTCGCGTCGCACCGCGGGTGCACGCCCTCGCGCACGCCCCTGCGGGCGGCCCGGATCACCTGGGTCAGCGTGCGCTCAAGACGATCGAGACCGGCCTCGACCTCGGCGCGACGGGCGTCGTCGGGCAGCCCGTCGACGGCGAGTCGGACCGAGGTGAGTGGCGTGCGCAGCCGGTGGGAGAGGTCGGCGGTGGCCTCGCGCTCCTGGGTGAGCAGCTCCCCGATCCGGGCGGCGAGCGCATTGAGCTCGATCGCGACCGCCGCGACCTCCTCAGGCCCCTCGACGGCGGCACGGGCCGACAGATCTCCGTCGCGCAGGGCGACGGCGGTGCGAGCCGTCCGTGACAGCGGGCGCACCAGGCGACTCCCCGTGACCTCGGCAGCAGCCCAGGCCACCAGCAGCAGCGCCACGGCGACCAGACCCACCCCGGCGTACTCCTGGGCGAGGCGGCTGCGGACCGACGAATCGGTGACCAGCGCAACCGCCCGGGCCGACCCCTCAGGGGTGCGGGTGAACACCTGGACGACCCGCCCACCGGGCACGTCCGTGGTGTACGGGGTGGACACCTCGTGCAACGTGTCCTTGTCGCGATCGGCATCCAGATGCGGCCCGGTGACGTCGTGGACCGCATCGGCCACATCGGCGTCGAGGCGGGCGCCGACGGTGCGGCCGTCGGCCAGGATCACCGTGACCGGTGGGTCGTCGCGACCGTTGAGACGTGCCACATACGGGGCGAGGAGGTCGGCCTTCTGCCTCGAGGCACTCAAGTAGTCGGCCGCGGACTGGGCGGCGTAGGTGGCGCGCTGGTCGGCCTCGGCGTGCGCCTGCGCGTGCAGCAGGATGAGGATCGGGACGGCCGCCAACAGGGTGACGAGGAGCGCCGTACCGACGGCCAGGGCGATGATCCGCGCCCGTAGCGTCGACCTCACGGGGCCGTCAGCTTCACGCCGACGCCACGCACGCTGGCCAGGTAGCGCGGCTTGGCCGCCGTCTCGCCGAGCTTGCGTCGTAGCCAGGACAGGTGCACATCGACCGTGCGGTCCGCTCCGCCCCACGGCTGCTGCCACACCTCGGCGAGCAACGCGCGCTTGGTCACGACCTCACCGGCGTGCTGCATCAGGGCCTGCAACAGGTCGAACTCCTTGCGGGTCAGGTCCAGCGCCTCTCCGTCGAGGGACGCCTCCCGTGCGACCGGGTCGAGCCGTAGGCCACCCACGGCGAGGACCCGGTCCTCGGTCTCCGGCGGCGCGACGCGACGCAGCACGGCACGGATCCGGGCGTCCATCTGAGCCGCGGAGAACGGCTTGACCAGGTAGTCGTCCGCCCCGGCGTTCAGCAGCCGGATCATCTCGCGCTCGTCGTCACGTGCGGTCGCGACGATCACCGGCGCCGACTTGAGGACCTTGGCCATCTCGAGGACGTGGGAGCCGTCGAGATCGGGCAGGCCCAGGTCGAGGATCGTGACGTCAGGCCGGTCCTCCGAGAGCATCGCGATGGCCTGAGCGCCGGTCGAGGCCGAGAGGACGACGTGCCCGTGCTCGGCGAGACCGCGCACCAGCCCGGACCGGATCGCCGGATCGTCCTCGACCAGCAGCACGCGCACCACAAGGCTCACCGTAGCGAAGGCTCAGGCCAAGGCCGCGAGCATGCCCTGGAGTCGCGCGCGGGCGTCGTCCGCCACGGCGGCGAGATCGGCGCTGAACCCCATCATCACCTCCGGGTCGAAGACCTCGACGCGGGTACGACCCTCGCCCGCATCAGCGACGACGACGTTGCACGGCAGCATCGCAGCGACCCGTGGATCGATCTGCATCGCCTGGTGCGCGAGCTGGGGTCGGCAGGCACCGAGGATCACCTGCGCCGGGACCTCGACCCCGAGCTTGGCGTGCAGCGTGGCGGCGAGGTCGATCTCGGTGAGCACCCCGAAGCCTGCATCGGCGAGCAGGAGCCGCACCCGCTCGACGGTGGCCTCGAAGGGGGCGCCGACGGTGGCGCTCAGGGTGAAGTCTGTCATGTCAGTTCCTTTCCGTTGTCACGATTCTATATCCCCCCGGGGGGTTCTGCTACCTTGGCATCCATATCCCCCCGGGGGGTTCTAGAAAGGGAATTGTGATGACGACTGCGACCACGACCGGTCCACTCGGCCGACTCGGCTTGGCCGTCCTGCGCCACCGGCGCGCCACCACGCTCATCTGGCTGCTGGTGATCGTCGGCCTGGGTGCGTTCGCCCCGCGTGTGGAGGCGTCGCTCTCCGGCGCGGGCTGGCAGGCGAGCGGCTCGGACTCGGTCGCCGCGCGCGAGCTCGCCCAGGAGCACTTCGGCGGCGACGCCAGCTCGGCCCTTCAGGTGGTCATCCACAGTGACGCGCGCCCCCTGACCTCCCCCGCCGGCCAGCAGGTCATCGCCCGCGTCAAGGCGACGCTCGAGGCCGACCCGCGCATCGCCGAGGTGGTCGCGCCACAGCCCGGCGCCACACTGAGCCACGACGGGCGTACGGCCATCGTCATCGGCGGTGCAGGCGTCGACACCAACGAGATGGTGCGCACCGCCGACGATCTCAAGGACCCGCTGACCGCGCTGTCCAGCAATGACATCCAGGTCACCCCGACCGGGGCCTCCCAGCTGTGGGGCGACTTCAACGCCGCCAACCTCACGGCGATGATGACCTCGGAGATGATCTCCTGGCCGATCACGCTCGCCATCCTGGTGCTCGCCTTCGGCGCGCTCGTCGCTGCCGGGCTCCCGCTGCTGCTGACGCTCGCCGGCCTGGTCGCCTCCGCGGGCTCGCTGGTCGTCATCAACCACTTCGTCCCGGTCTCGATCTGGGCGATGAACTTCGCGATGATGTTCGCCTTGGCGCTGGGCATCGACTACGCCCTCTTCCTGGTCGTGCGCTACCGCGCCGCCCGCGCGGCGAAGGGCGCGACGCGCGAGCAGGCCATCGCCGAGACCATGGACACGGCCGGCAAGGCGGTCCTGCTGTCGGGACTGACCGTTCTGGTCTCGCTCTCGGCCGTCATGATCGTGCCGTCGCCGTCGTTCCGTTCGATGGCCGGCGGGATCATGCTCTCGGTCGTCTTCGTCCTGGCCGCGACCCTGACCCTGCTCCCGCTGGTGCTCGGCGGGCTCGACACCCGGATCAACAAACTCGCCCTGCCGTGGTCCAAGATCGGCGAGCACCGCTCCCCGCTGTTCGAGAAGTGGGGCCGCATCCTGTGGCGGCGCCCGGTCGCCTTCGGCGTCGCTGCGCTCATCGTGCTGATCGCGCTCGCCGCACCGATCTTCGGTCTGCGGACCGCGATGCCATCGATCAAGGTGCTGCCCACCGACGCCCCGGCTCGGATCGGGTACGACCGCGTCCAGGCCGCCTTCGGTCCCGGCGCCCCCGGCACGCTCCAGATCGTCGTCCCCACGGCCCAGGCCACCGACGTCGCCGCCACGGTCACTGCCGACCCCGGCATCGCCGCCGCGATGCCGCCGATGCCCGCGGGCGACGGCGCCCCGTACGCGCTGATCCAGGCCGTCCCGACCGTCGACCCCTCCGACCCGGAGCTCGGCGAGACCGTCGACCGGCTGCGTGCCGACCTGCCCTCCGACGCGCTCGTCGGTGGCGCAGCGGTGGAGAACCTCGACCTCAAGAGCCAGCTCGACCGATCCACCCCGTGGGTGATCGGGATCGTCCTCGGCCTGGGCTTCGTGCTGCTGCTGATCGCCCTGCAGGCCCCGCTGATCGCGCTCCTCGGCACCCTCGCCAGCCTGCTGTCGACCGCCGCCGCCTTCGGGGTCGCCCGCCTTGTCTTCCAGGACGGTCACCTGTCCGGTCTCTTCGGCTTCGAGCCGCAGGGCTTCCTGGACGCGTGGGCGCCGGTCTTCTTCTTCGCGATGATCTTCGCCATCGCGATGGACTACACCGTCTTCCTGCTGGCCTCGGCCAAGGAGCACTGGGAGCGGACCGGGGACCCGAAGGAGGCGATGGTCGGGGCCGTCGCGTCATCGGGTCGGGTCATCTTCGCTGCCGGCGCCGTCATGGTCGCGGTGTTCTTCACCTTCTCCCTCTCCGGCCCGCTGCCGCCCAAGGAGATGGGGGTGATCCTGGGTGTCGCCGTCCTGCTCGACGCCTTCCTGGTCCGCCTCGTGCTGCTGCCGGTCCTGTTGCGTCTGACGGGCCGCGCCGCCTGGGCCTGCCCGTCCTGGTTGCGGCGGATCCTGCCGACCATCCGCTTCTCCCACTGACCCTCTCCACGAAGGACCGACCCATGTCGCTCAACCTCGACCGCGCCGTCCTCGGCTTCGCCGGGATCATGACGTTGATCAGCGTCGCCCTCGTCGCCCTGGCCTCCCCTGGTGGCTGCTCCTCACCGCGTTCATCGGGCTCAACCTGCTCCAGGCCAGCATCACCGGCCTGTGCCCGGCCGTCTGGATCTTCAAGCGGTTCGGCGTGACGTCGGGGTGCGCCTTCCGCTAGACCGCGGCACCTCGCGCGGGCGGGCCCGGACGGCCCCGCCCGCGCGTGCGTCTGCCGGCACCTGGCCCGCCCGCGGCGGAGCGCCGCAAATCCCGAGGAACAACCGTGAACCGCTGGACAGGTGTCCATCCTCGCGGCCAAGGTGAACGTCAAGGCTGCTGCCCAGCACGGACGCGGCTCAGGCGATTCGGGGAGGGTTCATGGACAACCTCGATGTTGGCGTACCCGTCGATCTCGGCCACTGGATCCTGGCGGTCCTGCCGGTGGTCGCCCTGCTCGTCTACCTGCACGGCCACGGGGCCGCGGTCAAGCACGCCTGGCCGCTCATCCTGACCCTCGGCACGACCCTCGCGTCGGCCAGATGCTGATGGCGTCTTGGAGCGAACACCGACGAGCAGGCCCCGGCTGGACCCTCGTCGTCCTGGTGCCGACCGGCATCGCGACCATCATCCTCGTCAACGTCTGAGCCTGAGGCGGTAACCATGAACAAGAAGCTCGCCATCGAGACCCTCGCCTTCGTGCTGCTGATCATCGCCTTCCCGGTGATCAGCCACGGCACGGACAACGACACCCGGGCGGTCTGGATCCTCGGCATCGGCCTGATGATCCTCGCCGGCCTCCTGCCGGTCGTCACCCGCTCCATGGACCACTCCCAGGACAAGGTCCGAGACATGGGTCCTGAGCGCGACGAGCGGGTGAGCTGATGAGCAACCCCGACGGCCCGCGTACGGGACGGCCCCCGTTCCGCGGGCAGAACGGTGCCGTCGCGACCTCGCACTACCTGGCCAGCCAGGCCGGAGTGGAGGCGCTGCAGCGCGGCGGGTCGGCGGTCGATGCGGCGATCGCGGCCAACGCCGTGCTCTGCGTCGCCTACCCGCACATGGCGGGGTTGGGCGGCGACGGGTTCTGGCTCCTCGCCGGTGGCGGGATCGAGGGTGTCGAGGCGATCGACGCCAGCGGCCCGGCAGCGGCGGCCGCCACCCTGGCGTCGTACCGGGCCCAGGCCGTCAACGGCGCGATCCCGGCCCGTGGCGCGCTGGCGGCGCTCACCGTCCCCGGGGCGGTCGATGGGTGGCGGCTCGCGCACGAGAGGCACGGCAAGCTGGCGTGGGCCTCGCTCTTCGACGCCGCGATCGGCCTCGCGCGCGACGGCGTGCCGGTGTCGCGCTCGGTCGCGGACTGGACGGCGCAGGACGAGCCGCTGCTCCGGGCCCAGCCCCGTACGGCCGCGATCTTCCTGCCCGGCGGCGGCGTCCCGAAGGACGGCGACCGGCTGGTGCAGAGCGACCTCGCAGCGTCGCTGGAGGCGATCGCGTCCGGAGGGGCGCGCTCGTTCTACGAGGGCGAGATCGCCTCCCGGATCTGCGCCGCGCTCAGCGCCGAGGGCTCACCGCTGGCGGCGAGCGACTTCGCGGTGTACGAGGCGCGGTGGGTGGAGCCCGTCTCGGCGGCCTACCGCGGCCACGACGTGTACGAGATGCCGCCGCCGACCCAGGGGTTCAGCGCGCTGCAGATCTTCGCCATGCTCGACGGCCTCGACGTGGCCTCGTGGGGTGACGGCACCGCCGACTACTACCACCACATGGCCGAGGCGGTGAAGATCGCCTTCGCGGACCGCGACACGTGGCTCACGGACCCGGCGTTCGTCGACATCCCGCTCGAGCGGTTCCTCGCGAGGGAGTACATCGACGAACGCCGCGCGCTGATCGACCCGGAGACGGCCGCGGCGGTGGGCTCGGTGGCCGCCGGGATCCCCTACCCCACCGACCACGAGCTCAAGGTCCCCGAGGGCGACACCTGCTACTTCGCCGCCGCCGACGACGACGGCCTGGTCGTCTCGCTGATCTCGTCGATCTACATGGACTACGGCACCACCGTGGTGGCCGGTGACACCGGCATCATCATGCAGAATCGCGGGGCGTTCTTCTCCCTCGACGAGAACCACCCGAACGTCCTGGCGCCGGGCAAGCGCACGTTCCACACCCTCGCCCCCGCGATGCTGCTCAAGGACGGCCGCCCGGTCCTGGCGTTCGGCTCCATGGGCGGGGAGGGCCAGCCGCAGTCGCAGGCCGCGATGGCGACCCGGATCATCGACTTCGGCTACGACGTGCAGCAGGCCATCGAGGCGCCGCGCTGGCTGATGGGCCGGACCTGGGGCGTCGCCTCGCGCAACCTCTCGCTCGAGGGCCGGATCTCCGACGAGGTGGTCCGCGAGCTCGAACGACGCGGCCATCCCGTCCAGCCGCTCACCGACTGGAACGACAACATGGGCCATGCGCAGGCGATCCTGATCGACCACGAGACGGGGTTCTACGAGGCCGGCGCCGACCCACGCGGCGACGGCGCCGCCCTCGGCTTCTGACGGGCCGACCGCGTGCATGACATCTCGCTCACCCGGGTTCGTCGCGACGACCGCATCCAGACGCGCGAAGGCCCCGGACCGGTCGGTCCGGGGCCTTCGTAGGTCTGGGGCGATCAGGCTCCGGGGCGATAGACCATCAGGACGACGATCACGGCGAAGATCAGGCCGATGAGGCCGCCGCCGGCGGCGACCTTGGCGGTGAAGGACGGCGCGAGCTCGACGTCCGCTGCCGCCTTCTCGAGCGGCGGGATCACCAGGCCGTGGCACAGGCCGACGGCGACGAGCCACAGCAGGGCCGAGATCCAGATCCAGGCCTCGCTGAAGCTGGCGACCTTCTCACCGCCGGTGCCCCACGGCGCGTCGGCCGACATCAGGCCGAAGCCGAAGATCACCACGACGACCGAGACGATCGAGTAGATCTTGATCGTCCGGGCCGAGGAGGACAGCGCGGCGGCATCCTTCTGCCGGAGACCGCGTGAGGCGGTCGTGGACGCGTGGACGAGCGGGCCGATCGCGAAGATGGCGGTCAGCAGGTGGAGAGCGAGCATCACCTTGAACATGGCGGTGAGACTACGGGACACCCCCGGAATTGGCGCGCGCTCCACCCTCCGCTAACGTTCTCGTCGTTGCCAAGGCAGCCCGGAGACGGGGAGCCAGCGGTGACAGTGCGGACGTAGCTCAGTTGGTAGAGCGCAACCTTGCCAAGGTTGAGGTCGCGAGTTCGAGCCTCGTCGTCCGCTCCAGCTTCACCCGGCCCCAGGCCGGTCAGGACGATTGGCGCAGCGGTAGCGCGCTTCCTTGACACGGAAGAGGTCACTGGTTCAAACCCAGTATCGTCCACCAGAAGTCACAGCAGGTCAGGCCCCGTTCGCGGGGCCTTTCGTGTCTCCCGGGTCAGCGTCGCGGATCGCCCAGTTGACGACGAGCGCGACGGCGACGCCGACCAGCGTGCCCAGGCCTCGGTCGGTCACGAGCTCCCGCACGCCGATCGGGTGCGCCAGCTCGGCCATCAGCATGATCATCGGCGTGAAGAAGCTGAGGGCCACCGCGTAGTTGACCGCCATGAACAGCTCGGTCGGGAAGAGCAGGCAGATCACGATGACCGCCAGGGCCAGCGGCGGGAAGCCGGGGGCCAGCACCAGAGCGGTGACGGCCAGACCGACGACGGTCCCGACCACCCGGTGCGTCGCCCGTCGGACGCGCCCCCGCGGGTCGGCCGCAGCGAGGGTCACCGCTGCGCCGGCGATCGCCCAGTTGACGTGCCCCAGCCCGAGCACGAGCGCGACGCCTCCGGCGACCAGCACGGCCGAGCCGTACCGGATCGCGTGGGTGACGGCGGCCGCCCGGTCGCGCTGCCGGTGCTCCCGGAACCGATCAGCGAGAGAGGTCCCGTACGGCGCGGGGACTCCTCGCGCGACGAGACCGATCGCCAGCGCGACGAGTGCTCCGCCGCATGCGACGAGCATGAGGACGCTCGGCGACGCGAGTCCGGCCGGCACACCGGCGAGGGCGCCGAGCGCGAACACGCCGTAGAACGGACCTTCCGGACGGAGCCCGAAGTAGTCCGCCACCAGGGAGCCGCCCACGGCCCAGACCGTCGCCAGCAGCACGACGAACGCTCCCCCGGCGTGAGCCTGCGAGAGCAGGACGCCGGCCAGGGCACCGGAGAGCAGCAGGACAGCGCCCTGGCTCTGATGCAGCAGCCGCAGCGGACGGGAGTCGGCGCGACCGTACATCCCGGCGAAGGACCCGAAGACCGCGTAGATGATGAGGTCCGGCTCGCCCGCTGCGACGAGCGTGACGCCGGGGATGAGCAGACCCAGACTCACCCGCGCCGCATGGACGAGGTCAGAAGCCACGGGCACACGCACAGGCGAGACGGTAGCCAGCCGGATGGGGCGTGATGGAACGGGGTACGCGACGCACGCCCCGGGAGGTGACGCAGGTCCCGGGACGTAGGGAGACCCGCCGCCGGCCTTCGAGCGGGAAACGGCCCGCGGCGAGTGACCGAGGACCTGGCCGAAGGACCCTGAGACCCAGGGACCGATGCCTCCTGTGCTCGCCCGAGTGGGGAGGGAGCCTGAGGTCATGATCTACAAGAACTCCCAGATGGCGGGCGAGGCCCGGATCCTCAAGGTGGTCTCGACCGTCACCGGGCTCTTCGCCCTGTCACTCGTCGTCGTCACGCTCGCCCTGGCGCCGAGCCCGGCGCGGCCGGTGGCCCTCCTGGTCGCGGGCGGGACGTTCGCTCTGGCGATCTTCATGTGGACGTACGCGGCCCGCCCCCACCTCTTCAGCGGCGACGCGAAGGGCATCCTCGGCGACGAGCTCCGCTCGACGTACACCGCCCCGGTCGCGAAGCCCGGGGCCGAGCGCACCGGCGCCGTCTCGCAGCACATCTACCAGTGGCAGTCCGTCCGTCGCGTCGAGGCCGGCGAGAAGGTCTGGACCCGCCAGTACACCCGGATGGTCCTGCTGCAGTCCCTCGGCCTGATCCTCGGTGTCGCCACCTTCGCCCTCGTGGTCGTCGGCACGACCCTCGGCCTCGGCGGCTCGATCGGCCCGGTGTGGATGGTCGCCGCCGCGCTCATCCTCGCCGTCGGCTTCAACCTGAGCCACCGCACCGGGCTGGTCGACGCGACCAACTACCCCACCGAGCCGATGCAGCCGATGCCCGACGTGCAGTGGCACCCCGTCTCGGCGCCGGTCCCCGGATCGCCCGACCTCACCATCGTGCCGCCGGTGCTCGCCACGGGCACGCACGCCGCCTGACCCCTACGACAGGGGTACGGCCCACTCGATCTGGGTGCCGGACGGCTCCACCGCCGTGACCGCGCAGCGCCCGCCGTGAGCGGCGGCGCGCTCGCGCATGTTCCTCAGACCGCCCTCGACGGCGTCGGCAGCGATGCCGACGCCGTCGTCGCGTACGCGCAGGACCACCTCCGCGCCCGCAGTGAGCTCGACGGCGACCCGGCCGGCGTGGGCGTGGCGGGCGGTGTTGGAGAGCGCCTCGCGCAGCACTGCGATGACGTCCTCGGCGACCTCCGGCGGCACGGCGCTCCGGATCGGACCGCTGAAGGCGAGGGTCGGACGGATCTTGAGCGACCCGGCCGCGCGGTCGACCAGCCGCGTGACGCGGGTCTGCAGGTCGCCGCTGCGCGGGCGGGTGCCGAGCTCGAAGATCGTGCGACGGATGTCGCCGATCGTGGTGTCGATCTCGTCGACGGCCTCGTCGATCCGCTCGATGAGTCGCGGGTCGTCGGTCCACTTCATCCCGGCCTGGAGGCGCAGCCCGATCGCGAAGAGCCGTTGGATGACGATGTCGTGCAGGTCGCGCCCGATCCGGTCGCGGTCCTCGAAGACGGCGAGCCGCTCGCGCTCCTCCTGGAGCAGCCGGTTCTCGACCGCGACACCGGCCGCCGCCGCCAGCGCGGTGACGATCTCCTCGTCGGCCTCGGTGAAGTCTCCCCCGCCGATCTTCTCGGCGAGATAGAGGTTCCCGAAGATCCGGTCGCCGGTCCGTACGGGCACGCCGAGGAAGGAGTGCATCGGCGGGTGGTTGGGCGGGAAGCCGTACGACTGCGGGTGCTCGGTGATGTCGTGCAGCCGGACGGGCTCGGGGTGGTCGATCAGCAGGCCGAGGACGCCGCGACCGGTCGGGCGCGGACCGATCAGGGCGGCCTCCTCGTCCGAGATGCCGTCGGTGACGAAGAGCCGCAGCCGGCGCTCGCCCTCGGCGAGCACGCCGAGGGCGGCGTACTGCGCGCCGGCCAGGTCGCGGGAGACCTCGACGATGCGGGTGAGCAGCTCGTCGAGGTCGCGACCCGACGAGAGCGTCAGCACGGCGTCGAGCAGCAGGCGCCAGCGGTGCTCGTCGCGAGCCGTCATCGAGTGTTGCGGGTGACGAGAATGGCGGCCTGGGTGCGGCTCTCGACACCGAGCTTCGCGAGGAGCGAGGAGACGTAGTTCTTGATCGTCTTCTCCGCGAGGTTGGTCTGGCGGGCGATCTGACGGTTCGTCATGCCCTCGCCGATGAGGGTGAGGATGCGCTGCTCGTGCGGGGTGAGGTGGGCGGCCTCGACGTCGAGGCCCGGCTCGCCACCGCCGGCGCCGGCAGCGACGAAGTCACCGCTGCGGATCCGGTCGAGCACCTTCGCGGTGATCACCGGGTCGAGCATCGAGTGCCCGGCGTGCACCTGGCGAACGGTCTCGACCAGGTCGTTGCTGCGGACCTGCTTGAGCACGTAGCCCGACGCGCCGGCCATGATCGCGGAGAACAGCGCGTCATCGTCGTCGTACGAGGTCAGGATCAGCGCCCTGATCTCCGGGTCCTCGGAGCGCACGTCGCGGCAGACGTCGATCCCGGAGCCGTCGGGGAGGCGACCGTCCAGGATCGCGACGTCGGGCTTGAGCGCGGGGATCTGCGCCGCCGCCTCCTGGGCCAGCCCCGACTCGCCCACCACGACGATCTCGCCGCTCTCCTCGAGCAGGTCCTTGATCCCGCGCCGGATCAGCTCGTGGTCGTCGAGGAGATAGACCCGGATCCGCGTACGCTCGCTCACGCGTTCACGGTACCGCCGGGGTGTGGACCGACGGCCCGGGACCGGCGAGGTCTTTGGTCCTTTCGACCCGTGAGCCCCTCAGTGCGCCTGCCACCCGGGCTTGGCGGCGTAGACCTCCGCGTAGTAGCTCAGCCGCTCGAGGCGGCTGGCAGCCGCCTCGTCGACCAGCACCGTGGCGTGCGGGTGCAGCTGCAGCATCGAGGCCGGGCAGGACGCGGAGACCGGCCCCTCCACCGCGGCCGCGACCGCCTCGGCCTTGCCCGCCCCGGTGGCGATCAGGACGAGGTGGCGGGCGCGCAGGATGGTGCCGATCCCCTGAGTCAGCACGTGCCGCGGGACCTCGTCGGGCGAGCCGAAGAAGCGGGCGTTGTCCAGCCGGGTCTGGGCCGTGAGGGTCTTGATCCGGGTCGGCGACCCCAGCGAGGAGCCCTGCTCGTTGAAGGCGAGATGCCCGTTGGTGCCGATGCCGAGGATCTGCAGGTCGACGCCGCCGGCGGCCTCGATCGCCGCCTCGTACCGCTCCCCCGCCGTCGGCAGCCCCGCCTCGGCGGCGTCGGGTCCGTGCACCCGTGCGGGTTCGATGCCGAGGTCGTCGGTCAGCTCGCGGCGGATGGTCGCGAGGTAGCTCTGCTCGTGACCAGGCGGCAGCCCGACGTACTCATCGAGGTTGAAGGTGGTGACGCCGTCCCATGACGGTCCGCTGCCGGCACGGTGGCGCCGGATGAGCTCCTGGTACGTGGGCAGGGGGGTCGATCCGGTGGCGAGGCCGAGGACGGTCCCGGGGTCGCGCGTGACGGCGAGCTCGACGATGTCGGCGACGAGGGAGGCGATCTCCTCGGCCGAGGCGAGCGGGACGAGCTCCATCAGGACTCCTTCTCGTAGACCAGTCGACCGCCGACGACGGTGGCGACCACGGTCAGGTCCGCGTCGACCAGGGTGAGGTCGCCGCGGGCGCCGGGCCGCAGATGGCCGCGGTCCGCCTCGCCCAGCAGCCCGGCAGGTACGGTCGTGCAGGTGGCCACCGCCTCGGCGAGGCTGGCCCCGGTGGCCTCGCGGATCACGCGCAGGCACTGCGGCAGGCTCGCCGCGGAGCCGGCCAGGGTGCCGTCGGCGAGCGTGACGGTGCCGGCGCTGATCACGACCTCCTGATCGCCCAGGCGTCCGGCCCCGTCGGGGACGCCGAGGGCAGCGGTCGTGTCGGTGACGGCGAGGAACCGGCCGTCGCGGGACAGCGTCCGCCAGGCGGTCCGCAGCATGAGCGGATCGAGGTGGTGTCCGTCGGCGATGACGCCGGCGGTGAGCACGTCTCCGCCCAGCGCGTGGCCGACCGGGCCGGGCTCGCGGGCGAGCAGCGGCGGCATCGCGTTGCCGAGGTGCGTCATCATCCGGGCCCCGGCCGCGACGGCGGCCTCGACCTGGGCGGTGCTCGCCTCGGTGTGCCCGATGCTGACCACGACGCCGCCGGCGACCAGCGCGCGGATGACGTCGAGCGCGCCGGGCAGCTCGGGGGCCAGCGTGACCATCAGGACGCCGGCCTCCCGCGACCAGCCCTCGATCACCTCGAGCGACGGCGGTACGAGCCACTGATGCGGGTGCGCTCCCTTGCGGGCCGCCGCGATCATCGGCCCCTCGAAGTGCAGCCCGAGCGGGACCGCGCCGCACCAGCCGTCAGGCGGGCCGGCGGCGAGCACCTCGAGCGCACGGGACCGGGCCGCGGGTGACGAGGTGATGACGGTCGGCACGAAGGCCGTCACCCCGAACCGCGCCAACCCGGTCGCGACCTCCCACAGACTCTCCGGCTCGGCGGTGAGGTCGTGACCGACAGCGCCGTTGACCTGGGCGTCGATCAGCCCGGGCAGCACGGTCAGCCCGGCAGCATCCACCGAGTCCGCGGCGGTGACCGCCGAGCCGGCAGCTGCGTCGACGACGTGGCCCTCGACGATCGTCACCTCGAGCGGTGCGCCGGTGGCGTCGACGCCGCCGGTGATCCGCATGGTCCCGCTCATCACGCTCCCCGCCCGAGCGAGGCCGCGCCGAGCGCCGCGACCGGGGTCCCGGCCGGGATGAGGGTGACCCGGCCGGCGAGGTCGAGCGAGGCGAGGAACGGCGAGTTCGCGGCCTGTCGGCGCAGCGCGGAGCGGACGGCCTCGCCCAACGGCGCACCCAGGTTGGCCACGCCTCCGCCGATCACGACGGCCTCGGGGTCCGCGGCGAGGGCGACCACCCGGACGGCGTCGGCGACCCCGGCAGCGAAGCGGTCGCGGATCGCGATCGCCCGCTCGTCGCCCGACGCCGCCGCGGCGAAGAGCGCCTGGGCCGGCGGCCCGTCTTGGGTCGGCCACGCCGCGGCGAGGGCACGCCCGGAGGCGATCAGCTCGAGGCAGCCGCGCTGGCCGCAGGAGCAGGGTGGGCCGTTCGGGTCGACCGGCAGGTGGCCGATCTCACCGGCGGCGCCGTGCGCACCTCGACGCAGCACGCCGTTGAGGACCAACCCCGCGGCGAGGCCGGTGCCGAGCGAGACGTACGCGACGTCGTCGGCCCCGGCGACGAGATGGGCCCCGAGGGTGGCGACGTTGACGTCGTTCTCGACCAGGACCGCCGTGCCGAGCCGTTGGGCGAGCAGCTCGCCGAGGTCGAACCACTCGCCGTCCAGACCCAGGTTGACGGCGTGCTTGACCGCGCCGCGGTCGGGGTCGACCAGACCGGGGATGCCGACGCCGACCCACGCGGGCCCGGCGCCGGGGACGCCCGCGGGGACGTCGGCGGAGGAGGTGAGCGCCGCGACCACGTCGGCCGCGGTCTGCACGACCCCGTCCGGCCCGAGCGCGGTGGGCAGACGGCGCTCGGCGAGGATCGTGCCCTCGCCGTCGACCGCGACGCCGTGCACCTTGCTCCCGCCGATGTCGAGGCCGATCGAGAATCCCGTGCCGCTCATCGCTGCCACCCGGCCTCGCGCAGCACGGTCTCGACCGCGGCGGCGCTCGGCAGCGAGTAGCCGCGGGTGCACAGCCGCGGCAGCGGCCCCTCGTACGGTCCGGGCCACCCCCACTCGACCACCACCGCCCGCGTCGGGTCGGAGACCCTCGCGAGCAGCGCGAGCACGTCGGGGCGACGGTGCATGTCGCGGACCTGGATGACGAGCGGCCCGTCGGGGAGTGCGTCGGCCGGCATGACGACAGCGTCGGGCGGCAGACCCCACGGCACCTCGCCGACGGCGACGTTCGCGGGCGTGCTGATGCTGACGATGCGTGCTCCGTCGAGGTCGGGCAGGTCGCCCTGCAGCGTCATCGCAGCCCGGGCGGCATCGACCTGGGCGGGCACGTCGAGCATCCCGACGGGCGCCCCGGCGCTCGACGCGCGCGGGAGGGCGGCGATCCGCCGTACGGACTCCTCCAGACGCTCGCGACTCAGCCGGCCGTCGGCGACGGCGGCCACCACGGCCGCCTGGATCTCGCGGACCAGCGCGGCCGGCTTGTCGGGGCCGACGCAGAGGAAGTCGGCGCCGGCTGCCAGCGAGAGCACGGCGGCGGCCGGGATGCCGCGCGCGGCCGAGGCACCGGCCATGTCGAGCGCGTCGGAGACGATCACGCCCTCGAAGCCGAGACGCTCCCGCAGCAGCGCGAGCACGGGTGCCGACAACGTGCCGGGGAGCTCGGGATCGAGCGCGGGGACGACGATGTGCGAGGTCATCACGGCCGCGGTCCCGGCGGCGACGGCGGCCTCGAACGGCACCAGCTCGCGCGCCGCCATCACCTCGAGCGACACGTCGAGCACCGGCAGCGCCAGATGGCTGTCCTCGCCGGTGTCGCCGTGGCCCGGGAAGTGCTTCACACAGGCCCCGATCCCGCCGGTCTGCAGTCCCTCGACCCACGCGCCGACGTGCTTGCCCGCGGCGTGGGCGTCGGCGCCGAAGGAGCGCGTGCCGATCACGGGGTTGTCGGGGTTGGAGTTGACGTCGGCGACCGGACCGAGATCGAGGTCGATCCCGGCAGCCGCGAGGTCCGCCGCGACGCGCGCGCCCACGGCACGGGTCAGAGCCGGGTCGTCGACGGCGCCGAGCGCGGCCGCGCCCAGCACCGGTGAGCCGGCCAGCGCGTGCAGCCGGGTGACGTCGCCACCCTCCTCGTCGGAGGTGATCACGACCTGCGGGCCGGCGGCGCGGATCGCGTCGGTGAGAGCACGGACGTCGGCGATGCTCGCGGTCGCGATGTTGGAGCCGAACAGGCAGACGCCCCCCAGTCCCTCGGCCAGCAGCTCCGCGTAGTCGGCGGTGAGCTCCGGACCCGCGAAGGACGGCATCAGCACGCCCAACGCGAGGGTCTCGATCGAGGTCATCCCTTCACCGCCCCCGACGTCATGCCGGTGACCAGGTTGCGCTGGATGAGCAGGAAGAAGAGCACGACCGGGAGCGCGAACAGGGTCGAGCCGGCCATCAGACCGCCGTAGTTGGTGCCCGTGGTCGGGGTCGAGAACGACGCCAGCCAGACCGGCAGGGTGTACATGTCCTGGTCCTTCATGAACGAGTAGGCGAGCAGGTAGTCGTTCCAGGCGTAGATGAACGCGAAGATGCTCGTCGCGATCACACCCGGCGCCACCAGCGGGAAGAGCACGCGGAAGAGGATCTGGCGGGTGCTGGCGCCGTCGACCATCGCGGCCTCCTCGAGCTCGCGCGGGATGGCGAGGAAGAAGCCTCGCATCACCCAGATCGAGAACGGCAGCACCGCGGCGACGTAGGCGAGCACCAGCCCGAAGTAGTGGTCGAGCAGATGCATCTTGTTGAAGGTGAGGAAGAGCGGGATCAGCAGCGCCGCGCTCGGCAGCATCTGCACCACCAGGATCACGACCAGGATCAGCCGGCGGGCGCGGAACCGGAACCGGGTCAACGCCGCGGCGGCGAAGATGCCCAGCGCGATCGAGATGAGCAGCGTCCCGCCCACGACGATCAGGCTGTTGCCCAGGCTGCGGAAGAAGTGCGACTGCGTCATCGCGGCGTGGAAGTTGGTGATCGTCGCGTGCAGCGGCAGGAACTGGGGGGTCGCGGTGGTGACGTCGGCCGGCGGCTTGAAGGCCGTGTTGACCATCCAGTAGACCGGGAAGATCCAGACCACGCAGAAGAGCACGGCCAGGGTGTTGGCGACGACGCGCCCGCGGGTCAGCTTGACGCGGGAGCGACGCCGTACGGGCGTGGTGGCGGTGTGGGCGCTCATCGGGGTCCCTGTTCGAAGCGGAGCGAAGCGAGCATTCGCATGGGGTGATTCACAGGTCCTCCCCTGCCTTGATCAGGCTGCGGATGTAGAAGGCGGTCAGGACCAGGAGCAGCAGCGTGGTGACGACCGAGATCGCGGCCCCGACGCCGAAGTGGAAGCTGACGAAGGCATTGCGGTAGGCGTAGATGCCCAGGGTGGAGGTGGCCCCGTTGGGACCGCCGTTGGAGATCAGCCAGATCTGGTTGAAGACGTTGAAGTCCCAGATCACCGACAGGATCGTGATGAGGAGCAGTGTCGGGCGCAGGAAGTGCAGCGTGATCGTCCAGTAGACCCGCCATTCGCTGGCGCCGTCGAGGCGAGCCGCCTCGTAGTAGGCCGGATCGACCTGGGTCTGGGCGGCGTTGAGGGTCAGCGCGATGAACGGCACCGCCTGCCACACGATCAGCATCCAGATGCAGGCGTACGCCAGCCGGGGGCTGTTGGCCCAGTTGGTGGCGGTGACGTCGCCGAAGAGATGGGTCTGGGTGAGCAGCCAGTTGGCGACGCCGTAGCCCGGCTGGAAGAGCCAGCCCCAGACCATCGAGGAGGCCACGTTGGGCATCGCCCAGGCGAAGATGAGGACGACGGTGACGGCGTAGCGGAAGCCGGTGCCGATCTTGCCGAGGAGCTGGGCCACGCCCATGCCGACCACGACGCTGCCGGCGACCATGGCCGCGGTGAAGAGGATCGTCCGGACGAAGGATCGCCAGAACTCGCGGTCGTGCAGGATGTCGCGGTACTGGCGCAGCCCGACGATGTCGTAGGTGCCGGTGAACAGCATCTTCTGCCCGGCGTTGGTGAAGGACAGGTAGATCAGGTAGCCGATGGGGACGATGGTCAGGGCGGTGATGACCAAGCCGGCCGGCGAGAGCAACAGCAGCGGGGTCAGACCGGGGCGTGTGACGGCTCCGGGGCCTCGCCGCTTCCGTGGCCGCCGCGGGGTCTCCGCGGCGGCCACGGGCTCGCCGGCGGCGACGGAGGTCGCAGCTGGTGAGCTCATAGCGGAATCGTGTCAGTGCTTCTCGGGGATCTCGCCCGCTCAGCCCTGATCGTTCAGGACCGAGTCGAGGTGGTCGTCGAAGCCCTTGGCGGCATCGGCCGGGCTCTTGGCCCCCGTCGCGATGTCGGCGAAGAACTGCTCGACGGCCTTGTCACCCTCGATCGTGGCCCAGCCGGCGGTGGCCGGGGTGGACTTCGAGTTGCCGGCCGCGACGAAGTACGCCTGGTGGAGTGCGTCGGCCGAGCCCTTGGCGGCGTCGATCATCTCGGTGGTCACCGGGATCCAGCCCTGCGCCACGACCGGACCGCTCTGGATGGCCTGGCTGGCCGCGATCTTCACCCAGGTCGTCGCCAGGTCCTGGTTCTTGCTCTTGGCGGCGATGCCCCAGTCGGAGCCCGCCAGCATCACCGGCTGGGTGCTGCCGGACTTGCCCGGGAACGGGAAGGTGCCGAGGTCGGCGTCCTTCAGCTTCGGGTTGTCCTGCTCGATCACACCGATCTCCCACGCGTTGCCGATGACCGCGGAGGTCTTGCCGGCGGCGAAGATGTCCTTGTCCTGGTCGGGCTGGCCCGTACCGGTGGTGTTGATCGAGGCCGAGGCCTTGGTGGAGTACGCGTTCTGGAACGCCTTGAAGTCCGCGAGGCCCTGCTGGGCCTTGCTGTCCGACATCGTGCCCTTCCAGCTGTCGCCGTCCTTGGCGGCCACGTCGCCGCCGGCGTCCCAGACCCACTGCAGACCGTCGTACCAGTACTTGCCGGGGAGGTAGAACGGCGCGAAGTCCTTCTGCCCGCCGAACTTCGCCTTGACCTTGTCCAGGTCCTTGGTGAGCTCCTCGTACGTGGTCGGGGCCGCCGTGATGCCGGCCTCGCTCCACATCTTCTTGTTGTAGATGACCGCGCGGGTCGCGGCGAAGGCCGGGACGCCGTAGAGGTTGCCGTCGATGGTCGCCGGGCCGGCGAGGCCGTCGAGCCAGGTGCCGCCCTGCTGGAGGGCGTCCTTGCTGTCGGTCAGGTCGGCGAGGCCACCGCTGGCGGCGAAGAGGGGCACGTCGGTGTTTCCGAGCTCGACAACGTCGGGAGGGGTGTCGGTGGCGAGCGCGGTGGTGACCTTGGTGGCGATGTCGGCCCATTCCTGGGTCTCGACCTTCACCTGGGCCCCGGTCTCCTTGGTGAACTCGTCGTTGATCGCCTTCATGGTGTCGTCGGTGAGGTCACCCTGCATGTTCCAGACCGTGATGGTCTTGCCTGCGCCGTCGGGCGTCGAGTCCGCCGAGGCGTTCGTACCGCTGTTGTCGCTGCTGCCGCAGGCGGTGAGGGCGATGGCGGTCGCGATGCCGAGGGCACCGGCCACGAGATTGCGCGTCTTACGCAAGGTTTCTCCTAGGGGTGTTGCGCGGGGTGCCCGCGTCGGACCCGGGGCGGTCGCCTCGGGAGGTTCGGGGTGCCGGGGCGGTCATGAGACCCCCAGCTCGCCGGCGAGGACCAGGACGGCCCCGCCGAGCAGGACGACGTCGTCGCCGAGCCTGCTGGTGCGGACGACGAGTCGCTCGCCGGTGACCGGCATGGTGCGCTGCCGGATGACGGTGTCGACCGCAGTGAGCAGCGGACCGTCGAGGAGCTCCGCGGGCCCGGTGAGGACCAGCTCGTGCAGGTTGAGGGTGCCGACGACCGGCGCGAGGACCGCGCCGAGCTGCTCGCCGACGGCGGTGAGCTCCTTGGCGGGCTCGTTGCTCGCCTCCACGCGGCGCCGCAGGTGGGGCACCGCGACGACGGTCTCCAAGCAGCCCGTACGGCCGCATGCGCACTGCTCCCCGGCCGGGTCGACCACCACGTGGCCGATCTCGCCGGCCGCGCCGTGGTGGCCGTGGAGCAGCGCGCCCTCGAGGACGAGGCCGGCGCCGACACCGGTGCCGACGCGGAGCAGCATCAGGCCGCCCTCGCCGGACTCGCCGAAGGTGTGCTCCCCGAGCACGGCGGTGTTGGCGTCGTTGGCGACGTAGACCGGGACCTCGAACGCGGCGTGCAGTCCGGCGGCGAGCGGGACGTCGCTCCAGCCGAGGTTGGGGGCGTCGACCACCGTGCCGGCGTCGTCGACGATGCCGGGACTGCCGACGCCGATGCCGAGGACACGGGCGCCGGTGGCCTCGACGAGGCGGCGGGTCAGGGTGTGCAGCAGCGCCACGGCCGCCTCGCCCTTGGCGCCGGCCAGCTCCTGCTCGTCGCGATGGGTGACGGTGCCCCCCAGCGTGACGACCGCACCCGTGAGGCGGTCGTCGACGCTGAGGTCGAGGGTGACGATGTGGGTAGCGTCCTCCCGCAGCCCGACCAGCGTCGGCGGCTTGCCGACCCGGGTCTCGGCCGGTGCGCCGAGCTCGGCGAGGAGCTCGTCCTCGATCAGCTCGGCGATCAGGTCGGAGACCGTCACCCGGGTCAGACCCGTGCTGCGGGCCAAGTCCGCGCGGCTCGCCGGGCCCTCGCCGAAGAGCTGCTGGAGGATGAGGGCGCGGTGATGACGGCGGGCGTCCTCCTGCAGCAGCTTGCCACTGGGGCGAAGGGCTCGGCGGCGCGTGGTGACCTGGCTCACGTTTGTTAGTTCAGCGTACTTACTAATCCCGTGTCAACGGTCTTCTTGTCACGCTTTCGAAAAGTGGGCGCTTCAGACGTGTTTCGGCCCCGGGACCGCCGGAGTCTCAGCGAACGGCCGCTCGCCCGACCCCGGGCGCCTTCCAAAGGGTCACCGTGACCCATTGCGGCGACCGTGACCCTTCAAACCATCACCCGCGGCCCAAAGGGTCACCGTGAAAGTTCGCAAGTGTCACGGTGACCCTTTGCCGGGCTCAGAGCCCCAGCGACGTGGCGATGCCGAGGAGCGGGCCCTCGTCGTCGCTGAGGGCCGAGAGCTGGACGCCGATGGGGAGGCCCTCGCGCGACTGGCCGGCCGGGATCGAGAGGGCGGGCAGGCCGGTGGTGTTGGCCACGGTGGTGAAGGCGATCATCGGCAGGCTGCGCAGCAGGGCACGGATCGAGCCGGCACCATCGAGCTGGCCGAGGGCCGGCGGGAGGCAGGCGAGGGTCGGCGAGAGCACGGCGTCGTACGCGCCGAACCGCTCCTGGAAGCTCTCCCGCATCCGCTCGCCGAGCTCGACGGCCTTGCGCAACAGGGGTCCCTGCGCCCAGATGCCGAGCTGAGCGGTGTGACGGCTGCGCAGCTCGAGCCGCTCGGGGTGCTCGACCAGACCGACGCACTCGCGCAGGGAGGCGAAGAACTGCGGTACGAACGACGCCTGCACGTCGGGCCAGCGGCCGTCGAGCGCGACGACGTCGTGGCCGGCGGCGGCCAGCCGACCGGCCATCCGCTCGACCGCCGCCGCGACCTGCGGGTCGACCCTGACCGGACCGAGCGCCGGCTTCGTGAGCCACCCGATCCGGCGCGGCGCGGTGTCCGCGGCCGCCTCGGCATACGGGCGCGCGGGCGGCGCCGCGCGCCAGCGGTCAATCTCGACCACGCCGTTGATGACGTCCCAGACGAGTGCGCTGTCCGCGACCGTACGGGTGAGCGGCCCGGCGGTGCCGAGCGTGCCCCACAACGACGGGTGGGGCGCCATGCTCGCCCGGCCGCGCGCCGGCTTGAGCCCGATCAGCCCACAGGCCGAGGCCGGGATCCGGATCGAGCCGCCGCCGTCGCCGCCGATCGCGACCGGCACGCAGCCCGAGGCCACCGCCGCCGCGGAGCCACCACTGCTGCCGCCGGTGCTCCGCGACAGGTCGTACGGGTTGCGGGTGACGCCGTGCGCGACGGACTCGGTGAACGGGAACTGCCCGAACTCCGGCATCGTGGTCGTCGCGACGATGATCGCGCCCGCGGCGCGCAGTCGCCGCACGACCTCGGAGTCGGCGGAGGCGGGCGTCGAGTTCCCGCGGCCACCGAAGGTGGTCACGACCCCGGCGATGTCCTCCTCGGACTTGATCGCGACCGGGACACCGGCCAGCGGACCACGCTCGGCCGCAGGCAGCGTGTCGACCGCGTCCGCCGCCGCGAGTGCCGACTCCGCGAGCACCAGCGAGAACGCGTTGAGCTGCGGCTGCACCTCGGCGATCCGCGCCAGCGACCGCTCGACGGCCGCCCGGGCGCTCAGCCGCCCGGCGCGTACGTCGTCGGCGATCTCGCGGGCGCTCGGACCTGCGGCGACCAGGCTCGTGGGAAGCTCCATGGGCCCAGTGTCGCTGATCGCCTCAGCCCTCGCTGCCGGAGTGGCGGATCTTCTCCTGCGCGGTCTCCTTGAGGCTCTGCGCCGCCTCGCCGGCCTTCTCCGCCGCGACGTCGCGGGCCTGATGGACCTTCTCCTGCGTGCGAGGGTCCTGCCACACCGTCTGCGCCTTGGCCTTCAGCTGCTCGTACCGCTCGCGCCCGGCGCGCGTCCCGAGGACGTACCCGACGCCGATCCCGATCAGCAGGTTCAACTTCCCTGACATATCGCTCTCCCTCTCCTTCGCCTCAGCCGCCGAGGATCTGGGCGGCCGAGATGGCTCCGTGACGCGCCTCGATGGCGTCGGCCAGCCGGGCGACGTCGGAGTCCCCGACCTGGACGCCGACCTCGTCGAGGCCGCGACGCAGCTCCTCGACGACCGTGCCCTCGGTGGCGCCGTCCTGCCAGGACGTGACCCGGTCGACCACGGCCTGGATCGCCTCGAGCTGCTCGTCGCTGTATCCGTTGCTCTGTGCTTGCGTCATGCCTGGGCGTTACCCGAAGCAGGGCCCGACTATCCCGAACGAAACACGTTCTCGAGGTGAGGGCCACCACGATCGGTCCCTAGGTCTGGGGCGACGTGTCGGTGGCGCCCTCCTGCTGCTTGTCGTAGGTGAAGAACGCGATCTTGCCGTCGTCCTCGAGGACCGCGTACTCGATCTCGCGCGTCCAACGGATGCCCTGCTCGCGCGCGGAGACCAGGATGTCGGCGACGTCGATGCGCTCGTCGCGCAGCACATCCTCGATCGGATGCCCGTCGCGCCACACGATCACCGGGCGACCCGCCGTGACTGGGCGTACCCGCGGGAAGCGCCACTGCACCCAGCCGATCGCCACCGTCATCAGCGCGAAGGTCGACACGGCCAGCAGGCCCGCGGTGACCGAGTAGTCCTGCTGGGTGACGGCCTGCTGGATGAGGTCTCCCATCGTCACGTAGACCAGCAGCTGGAAGGTCGAGAGCTCCCCCAGCGTCGAGCGTCCGATCGCGCGGGTGACCAGCCACAGGAAGCAGAACACCACCAGCGCACGCAGCACGATCTCCATCAGCGCACTCCTCTTGTCGTCACGGCCCGGCTCACGGCAGCAGCCTCGTACGGAAGTCGACGCTCGCCACCGGGGTGCCGTCGGGGCCCAGCACCCGGGCGGTGCCGGACCTCCCCTGCTGGCTGGCGGGCTGGACGTAGATGTCGAGCCCGATGACCAGGGTGTCGCCGTCGGGCGGGTCGAAGGTCATCCGATCCCACGTCCCACCGGCGGTCTCCTTCGACGGCTCCGGCGTGATGCCCTGGGACTCGAAGATGTCGAAGTACGCCGACGTGGTCTCGATCGTGACGGGACCGTCGAAGCCGCCGTCGCGGGTGATGGTCAGCTCCCAGGGCACGTCCTGCCCGGCCCGCGCGATCGAGGCGTAGCGCAGCTCCAGCCGGTAGCCGCCACCCGTCGCGGAGACCGTGTGCTGGCGCATCCCCAGGAAGCCGAACAGCGCGAGCAGGACGAAGACGAGCATCAGGCCGAGGAATCCCCGCCTGCCCCACGCCGCCCGGGGTTGCTTCTTGTCGGTCGAGACCCCGTCGAGGGTCGAGCTCGGCACTCTCATACCCCGGGTGGTACCCATTCGTCGCCGCTGGGGATCGGCAATTACGCTCAAGCACGTGAGCGTGCTGATCACGACGACCGAGCTGGCCGCCGCCCTGGAGTCGCCGAACCCGCCGGTGGTCCTCGACGTCCGCTGGCGGCTCACGGCCGCGGGCGGACCGCCGTACGACGGCCGCGCCGACTACCTCGCAGGCCACGTGCCCGGCGCCGTCTTCGTCGACCTCGACCACGACCTCGCCTCGCACCCCACGGATCCCGCCCAGGGCCGGCACCCCCTGCCCACGCCGGAGGCGTTCCAGGACGCCGTACGGACGTGGGGCGTCTCGGCCGGTGACACGGTGGTCGTCTACGACGGCGAGGGCAACCTGGCCGCCGCGCGCGCCTGGTGGCTGCTGCGCTGGGCGGGCGCGCAGGACGTACGCATCCTCGACGGCGCGCTGCCCGCGTGGATCGCCGCCGGCCGGCCGCTGGAGACCGACGACGTGACGCCCGCACCCGGCACCTTCACCGTCACGCCCGGCAGCATGCCGACGCTCGACGCCGACGGCGCCGGCGCCTGGGCCGCCGACGGCGTCCTGCTCGACGCGCGCGCACCCGAGCGCTACCGCGGCGAGACCGAGCCGATCGACCCGAAGGCCGGGCACATCCCCGGTGCCGTCAACGCGCCGACCGGCGGCAACCTCGCCGAGGACGGCCGCTTCAAGAGCGCCGACGACCTCCGCGCCCGCTTCGCCGCCCTCGGCGTCTCCCCCGAGGCCCCGGTCGCCGCCTACTGCGGCTCCGGCGTCACCGCGGCCCACGAGGTCGCCGCGCTGGCGATCGCCGGCATCGACGCCGCCCTCTACCCCGGCTCCTGGTCGCAGTGGAGCAACCAGGACCGTCCGGTCGCCACCGGCGCCTGAGCCCAGCCCGTACGAAAGAACGTGATGAAGCACCTCCTCGCCGCACCCGCCCTCGCCCTCGCCGCACTCATCGCCCTCGCAGGGGGCGCGAGCGCGCACGTGACGGTCAACCCGAGCACGGCGACCGGAGGCTCGTGGTCGAAGCTCACCTTCCGGGTGCCGACCGAGTCCGAGACGGCCTCGACGACGAAGGTGCAGGTGTACTTCCCCGCCGACGCGGGCTTCCAGTCGGTCACGGTCAAGCCGCACCCGGGCTGGAGCTACTCGATCAGCCGGACGAACGACACCGTCGAGCAGATCACCTGGACCCCGATCACCAAGGCGTACGAGATCCGGCCGGGCGAGTTCGACGAGTTCGACGTCTCCGTCGGCCCCCTGCCCGACTCCGGGACGCTGACCTTCAAGGCCCTGCAGACCTACAGCGACGGCTCGGTGGTGCGCTGGATCGACGTCCCGGCGGCCGGCCAGACGGAGCCCGAGCACCCCGCTCCCGTCCTCACGATCACGGCGGCCGACCGGGCCACCGACGAGGCCGGCCCGAGCAAGCCCGTGCCGACGGCGGCACAGCCCGCACCCGACCACACGCCGCTGATCCTGGCCTCGATCGCTCTGGCCGTCTCGGTGGGGGCCTTCGCCGTCGCCGCGCTGCGCCGCAAGCAGGGCTGATGAGCGGCATGCCCTGGATGGGCGCGGAGCTCGACCCGCTGACCTGGTCCACCTTCTTCACCACCTGGCGTCTGGAGGCCGGCTGGCTGGAGGCCTCGATCCTGCTCCTGAGCCTCTACCTGCTCGGCCACCGGCGGGCGGTGAGGCGCGGCGACTCGACCGTACGACCGTGGCGGGTCGTCTCCTGGATCACCGGCGTCGTGCTGATGTACGTCTCGGTCGCCTCCGCGATCGGTGCCTACGCGATGTCGGTCTTCTGGATGCACATGGTGCTCCACCTGATGATGATCATGGTCGTGCCGGCGCTGCTGGTGCTCGGCCACCCGCTGACCGTCCTGCTCGAGGCCTTCGAGGGTCCCGCGCGCGAGCGCGTGCAGCGGGCGCTGCACTCGTGGCCGGTGACCGTGCTCAGCCACCCCGCCGTCGGCCTGCTCGTCTACTCGGTGACCATCATCGGCACCCACCTGACCGGCTTCATGGACTTCATGGCCGAGCACGAGTGGGCGATGACCGCCGAGCTCGTCCTGTACGTGGCAGCGGGCTACCTGTTCCTGCTGCCGCTGCTCGGCGAGGAGCCGACCCGGCCGAGCCCGTCGTATCTCTCGCGTCTCGGGGTGTTCGTGGTCGGCATGGTGCCCGACACGATCGTCGGCATCGTGCTGCTGCAGACCAACCATCAGCCCTTCCCGCGGATGGTCGCGATGCACCCCGACTGGGCACCCGACGGTCTGCGCGACGTCAACACCGCCGGCGCGCTGATGTGGGCGGCCGGCGACGGCCTCATGATGATCCTCGCGATGGGCCTGATGATCACCGTGATCACGACGCCTGCGAAGCGGGCACGGATGACCGGCTCCTGGCTCGAGGGCGTGCGCCGCTCGACGCTGATGGAGCACGCCGGCGAGGGCTCCGAGGGCATCACGGACGCGGACAGCGACGAGGCCCTCGATGCGTACAACCGGATGCTCGCGCGCCTGCGCGAGCACGAGTGATCAGCGGATCGTGAGCGTGGCGTAGCCGCTCGCCTCGTCGATCTCGGTCGTGCGGACCGTGATGGCCAGGCGCCAGTCGCCCGCGACCGGTACCGACACCGGCGCTCGCCAGTGGCCGGGGTCGGCGAGCGTCAGCGGTACGGGAAGCGCCTCGATCTGCTTGTCCGGCAGCCCGATGCTCGCGGTGAGCTCCTCCGGCTCCGCCGGCTGGCCCGAGGCGTCGAGGACGTAGACGTGCAGGTCGACGGCGCGGCTGCCGGTCGGCACCGCCGTGACGTCGACGGTCTGGCCGAGCACGGTGAGGCTGGCCGAGATCGTCGGGCGGTAGGCCGTCTTCGCCGGCTCGGTCGCGACCAGGCTCGCGGTGACGCCGAGGATCGCCAGGACGAGCGCGGCCTCGGCCGCGACGACGGCCCGCAGCGGGGTGTCGCCGGCAGCCAGGCGACGGCGCGAGAGCTGCGCCAGGGCCAACACGACCAGCACGATGGCGATCTTCACCAGCAGCTCGCGGCCGTACGTCGTCCCGGTCAGCGCGCCGAGGCTGCCGACCTGGCGGATCGCCTGGTAGAGCCCGGTGCAGACGAGCGCGAGGACCAGGGCCAGCGCCAGACCGGAGAAGCGGGAGACGGCCAGGCGCGAGGCGTCGGAGTCACGCTGCGGGAGTACCGCCACGGCCAGCACGACGAGACCGCCGAGCCAGGTGCTGGCGGCGACGACGTGGACGGTGTCGTTGAGTGAGGCGACGACGCGGGCATCGCCCGCGGCGGCGTGCCCGGCGAGGGCGAAGCTCACGCCGACGGCAGCCGCGAGGGCGCCGGCGACGCGCAGCGAGCGGACGCGGCGCCACACCAGCACCAGGCCGACCAGCGCCAGCACGATCCGGGCGATCGTCGCGCGGCCGTACGTGGTGCCGACGACCTCGCGGATCAGCTCGCCACGGAACGTCGCGCCGAGTCCGAGCGCGGCGTCGTACGGGCCCTTGAGCAGCAGGCTCGCCACCGACCCGACGGCGAGCAGCACCCCGCCCGCGACCATCAGCCGGCGGGCGCGGGTGGAGGACCAACCCGCGCGCCAGCACCAGCCGATCACGATCAGGATGCCGATCAGGAGCGCGGAGCCGAGGTACCCGGTCCAGCGGGCGACGCCGAGCGCGATCCCGAGCGGGCGCGAGCTGTGCACGGACGGCGCGACCGGCGCCCGGCTGGCGTGGCCCACGGAGAAGGCGAACGCGCCGGACACGGGGTGCGAATCGGCGCTGATCACCCGCCACGCGACCAGGAAGGTGCCCTGACCCGCATCATCGCCGTCGCCGATCGAGACGCCGATCCGGTCGCCGTGGCCGCCCGGGTGGTCGACGTCGCCGCGGTCGATCCGCGCGCCGTCGGGTCCGTAGACGCGCAGGGAGCCGGGCACGAGCGAGACCGACTCGCTGAAGGTGAGCGACACCGCACCCGGCAGGGTCGAGACGACCGTGTCCGCGCCGGGGTCGCTCGACTCGAGGACCGCGTGCGCCGACGCCGGCGCGGCAACGGGACCGGCGAGCAGGAGGAGCGCCCCGAACGCAGCAACGAGGACGAGGGCGAGGCGCTTCATTGGCCGGATTTTACGTGCGCCCGGGCGCCAGCGTGAAAGCCACTGTGCGGGTCGCGATGTCGGCGGTCTCCAGGGTCACGGTGACGTCGGTGCCCAGCGGCAGCGGGCCGTCGCTGGAGACGCCCGCCTCGACGGCCGGGTCCTGGATCGTGACGCTGCCGCGCTTGCCGGTCTTCTCGTCCACCTCGACGATCACGCCCTGGAAGCTCTCCCCCACCCGCGGCGCGAGCACGCCGGCCTCGACGAGGTCGACGACACCGCGCTCGTACGCCGAGGAGCGGCGCGCGCTGGCGCGCATCTCGTCGGGCAGCGTGGCGAGCGCGTCGTGCACCCACCCGGGGACCGGCTCGTCGGCGCAGAGCGCGACGCAGATCTCGCCGGCGTAGCGGTCGACGAGGCGACGCAGCGGGGCGGTGACGTGCGCGTACTCCGAGGCGAGTGCGGCGTGCTCGGTCAGCTCCGGCAGCTCGCCGTCGAAGGTCGCGTAGCCGCTGCCGCGCAGCAGCCGGGTGCACGCCACCATCATCGCGGCGTGCTGCGGCTTGGCGACGTCGAGCGTGCGGATGAACTCCGGGTAGAGCATCTCGGCCGGCCACTCGATGCCCAGTGCCCGGGCGGTCCGGTGCAGGTGCTGGACGTCGCGCGGGTCAGCCGGCGGGAGCGTACGCAGGACGCCGACGCGGGCGTAGACCATCAGCGCCGCGGCGCCGAAGCCGGTGAGGAGGGAGATCTGGGCGTTCCACTCCTCGACCGGGAGCTGCTTGCGGTAGGCCAGGCGCCACTGGTCGCCGGTCACCTCGATCTCCTGGTCGGGCAGGGTCAGGTTGACCCCGCCGCGCTCGACCTCGAGCGCCTGCCGCTTGAGCCCGATCTCCTTGAGCAGCTGGATGGTCTCGGAGGCCGTCCCGGCATCGAGGTCGGCCTGCACGCCCGCGTAGTCGAGCTTGGCCGTCGACCTCACCCGGGCGCGCTCGACGTGCGTCGAGGTCCCCTCGCCGTGGGCGTCGAGCTCGATCGTCCACAGCAGCGCCGGGCGGACCTGGTCGGGCAGCAGGCTGGCGGCGCCCTCGGAGAGGACCTTGGGGTGCAGCGGGATCTTGGAGTCGGCGCCGTACAGCGACTCGCCGCGCTTGTGCGCCTCGACGTCGATCGGGTCGCCCGCGGTGATGAAGGCCGCGAGGTCCGCGATCGCGTAGTGGACCGTGTAGCCGCCGGTCTTGTCGTTGCGGACCAGGTGCATCGCCTGGTCGAGGTCCATCGAGCTCGGCGGGTCGATGGTGATGAAGGGCAGGTCCGTACGGTCCAGGTCCGGCAGCCGCGGCGAGGCGGCTGCGGCCGCGGCGGCCGCCTCCACCTCCGGCGGGAACTCGGGTGTCACCTGGAGCTCGGTCTGGAGCTGCTGGATGCCGGCGCGCAACGACTGCGCGGCGACGTCATCGTCGGCTTGGGCGACCCGGATCACTTGATTGCTCGGCACGCTTGGAAAGATAGCGGCTCGTGTTGATCCTGCTCCCGCCCTCCGAGGGAAAAACCGCGCCGAGGCGCGGTGCCGCGCTCGATCTCGAGGGCCTCTCGCTGCCGTCGCTGACCGCAGCTCGCGCCGCGGTCATCGACTCGCTGGTCGCGCTGTGCCAGGGCGACGAGGCGAAGGCGATGGAGGTCCTCGGCGTGCCGAAGACCCAGCCCGAGCTGGTCGCGCTCAACGCCGGGCTGGCGTCCGCGCCGACGGCGCGCGCGGACGCGATCTACACGGGCGTGCTCTACGACGCTCTCGATGCGCCCTCGATGTCGCCGCCGGCCAAGCGCCGCGCGGCCTCCCGCGTGATGGTCACGTCGTCGGTCTTCGGCCTGGTCGGGATGGGCGACCGCATCCCGGCGTACCGGCTGTCGGGCGACACGACCCTCCCCGGTCTGGGCGGCGTCCAGGCGCATTGGCGCAGCCACCTCGGCCCGGCCGCGGTCGAGGCGCTGGATCAGACGGGCGGGGGCGACGGCCTTCTCATTGATCTCCGCTCCGGCACGTACGCAGCCTTCTGGCGTCCCGACCAGGTCGCCGCCCGGACGGCCACGGTCCGCGTGCTGCACGAGGTCAAGGGCGTGCGCAAGGTGGTCAGCCACTTCAACAAGGCCACCAAGGGCCGCATCGTCCGCGCGCTGATGGAGTCCGGTGCCGCCCCGAAGACCCCCGCCAGGCTCGCCGACGCCCTGCGCGACCTCGGCTGGGCCGTCGAGGTCGGCGACCCGACCAAGAAGGGCACCCAGCTCGACGTCGTCGTCACGGACCTCTGAGGTCGAGAAGTCACTTTCTGCGGCGCGAGAGGTCACCTCTCGAGCCTCGAGAAGTGACTTGTGGCGGCTCGAGAAGTGACCTCTCAAGCCGCAATAAGTGACTTCTCGGCGTTCACCAGGTCGAGACGGTGAGGATCGGGTCGCGCGACGGCGGGAGGGCGTTGAAGAGTCGCAGCGATCCGCGGGTCGATCCGTCGTTGCCGTCGTCGTAGAACGTGATCACGCTGATCGAGGCGGGCGCAAGCTCCATCCGGTAGACCGCGTCCAGCTCGGACTCGAGGGCGCGGGCGACCAGGGCCTTGATCGGCGTGACGTGGCTGACGACCAGCACCGTCTGGCCGTGGAAGCGGTCCAGTACGCGGTCGAGCCCGGCCAGGACGCGCTTCTCGGCGGCGCGCAGCGACTCGCCACCGCGAGGCGCCTCGTCCAACGAGCCGAGCCAGCGCTCCAGCTCCCCGGGGAACCGCTCCCCCACCTCGGCGAAGGTCAGCCCGTCCCACTCGCCGAACTCCATCTCGGCGAACCCGTGCTCCTCGGCGACCTCCTTGCCGAGCACGCCGGCGGCGATCTCGGCGGACTCGCGGGTGCGGCGGACGGGCGAGGACACGATGCCGGCGATCCGGTCCTTGATCGGCAGCAGCCACTCCGCAGCGGCGCGGATCTGGGCGCGCCCGTCGTCGGACAGCGGCGGGTTGGCCGAGGCCAGGCCGCCGGAGAACCGCTTCTCGGCCGTGTGCGGGGTGACGCCGTGCCGCAGCAGGATCAGCGTCGTCGCGGCACCCGGGGCGCCCCAGCCGCGGGCCGGGACCTCGCCCTTCACCGACTCGACGGACGCGATCAGGCTCGACTCGTCCTCGGAGCGCGACGTGATGGTCGCGCCGTGCCGGATGCCGTCGAGCGCCTCGTTGGCGAGCCGGTCGGCGTGCTTGTTCTGCTCGCGCGGCACCCAGACGTACGTGGTGCCCTCTGGCGCGAGGAGCCGGGCCTCGGCGAAGAGAGGCTTCATGCCCGGGTGCTTGACCTGCCAGCGTCCGCTCATCTGCTCGACAACGAGCTTGGAGTCCATCCGGACCTCGATCGCCGCGCCGGGCGCGACCTCAGCAGCGAGGCGCAGGCCGGCGATGAGACCGGAGTACTCGGCGACGTTGTTGGTCGCGATGCCGATCGGGGTGCCGTCCTCGGCGAGCACGTCGCCGCTGGCGGCGTCGCGCACGAGGGCGCCGTACGACGCCGGTCCCGGGTTGCCCCGTGACCCGCCATCGGCCTCGACGATGACCCGCTCGAGTCCGGACACGGGACTCAGAGGCCGGACTCGGCGGTCCGGACCATGATCACGCCGCACTCCTCGTGCCGGATGACCTCGTCACTGGGCGCGGTGCGGATGCGGGAGAGCTCAGCCGGCTCGACGCTCAGCCGGCAGCCGCCGCACTGCTTGGCACGCAGCTCGGCGGCGCCGATGCCGCTCTGCTCGCGGATCCGGTCGTAGAGCGCCATCAGGTCGGCAGGCATGCCCTCGATCGCGGGCCCACGGTCGGCGGTGATAGAGGCGAGCTCCCGCTCGACGTCGGCGGCGCGCTCGGTGCGTGCGTTGGTGAGCTCCTGGATGCGGGCGTCGAACTCGTCGATCTTGAGATCGAAGCCGGCGGCGGCCTTGGTGGCCTCGTCGAGCTGCTCCATCACCTCGAGCTCCTCGTCCTCGAGAACGCCGATGCGGCGGTCGATGTTGGCCAGCTCGGCCTGGAGGCGCTCGAGGTCCTTGGGATTGGTGACCTGGCCGGCGTCGATGCGGGCCTGCTCCTTGGTGCGGCGGACGCGGACGGCCTCGACGTCCTTCTCGGCCTTGGCGACGGCCACGGCGAGGTCGTCGCGCTGGATGCGGAAGTCGATCGCGGTGTCGTCGACCTTCTTGCGCTCGATCTGGAGCTCGGCGATCTGCTTGCTCTCCGGGAGGTTCTTCAGCTGGTGACGCAGCTGCAGGATCCGCGCGTCGATCTCGGCGATGTCCAGCAGCTTGAGCTGTGCGAACGGGTCGGCCTTCACCAGGTGGCTCCTCTTGAGATGTAGGACTAGACGCGCAGCGACCAGGGATCGGTGACGATCTCGGAGACGCGCGTGGTCACCCTATCGCCCAGAGCCTCCTGGAGACGCCTCGCGACGACGGGCAGCCAGGTCCACTCGGCCGCCCAGTGCGGCACGTCGACCAGGGCGGTGGTCCCGTCCTCGAGGAACTCGCTGCTCACGTGATGGCGCAGGTCGCTGGTGACGTAGACGTCGGCGCCGCTGTCCGCAGCCAGGCCGAGCATCGAGTCGCCGGCTCCCCCGCACAGCGCCACCCGCTGGACCGTACGGGCCGGGTCGCCCGCCGCCTTGATCCCCGCGGTCGTCGCCGGGACCGCGCCGGCCACGTGCTGCGCGAAGTCGGCGAGCGACATGGGCGCGGGCAGGGTGCCGATCCGGCCGAACCCGATCTCGCTGTCGGGCGTCGGGAGCGGCTCCAGCGGGCGGATGTCCCGCAGCCCGAGCGCGAGCGCCATCGCCTCACTCACCCCGTCGAGCGCCTGGTCGGCGTTGGTGTGCGCGGCCAGCAGTCCGCAGCCGGCCTGCATCAGGGTCCAGACCGTGCGCCCCTTCGGGGTGACCGGCGCGAAGCCGTGCACCGGCTTGAGGAAGAGCGGGTGGTGGGTGACCAGGAGGTTCGCACCCCATTCCGCGGCCTCGTGGGCGACCTCGGGAGTCGGGTCGACCGCGAACAGGACCTTCGCGCACGGCGCCGCCGGGTCGCCGGCCACGAGCCCGACGGCATCCCATCCCGCGGCGGTCTCCGGCGGGTACCAACCGTGCAGCAGGTCGACGACGTCGCCGAGGGTGGGAGCAGACATGGAGGCCAGGCTAGTCACTCGGCCCTCCCGCACCGCCGACTCGGCCCTCCCGCACCGCCGACTCGGCCCTCCCGCACCGCCGACTCGGCCCTCCCGCACCGCCGACTCGGCCCTCCCGCACCGCCGACTCGGCCCTCCCGCACCGCCGACTCGGCCCTCCCGCACCGCCGACTCGGCCCTCCCACACCGCCGAGTGGGTACCGGCCACCCATGGCGACTCCCCTGACTCCCGTGACCGCCGGCTTCCGCCGCCTCGCCCAGCTGCGCCACGCGCGCGGCTTCCACCCCGACGGACGCGTCGGCCGCGGCCTGTTGGTGGTGTCCGACCCGGACTCCGCGATCGGACGGGTCGTGGGCGCGGCCGATCACCCGGTGACCGTGCGCCTCTCCCGCGGCGTCGGGCTGCCCGGCCGCCTGGCGGACTTCCTCGGTCTGGCAGTACGGATCGAGCGCGGTGAGGAGCCGATCGATCTGCTCTTCACCACGACCGGGGACGGGCGCTGGGGCCGGCGCCTGATCCTGCCGTCGACGCGCTGGACGGCTCGATCGTTCAGCACGGTCATGCCGTACGCCGCCGACGACCCGCAGACCGGCGAGCACGAGCACACGCTGATCGCGCTCACCCCGACCGAGGACTCGCTGCCCGACGCCTCTCTCGAGGCTCTCGACCACGTCGACGCCGAGCACCCGCTCACCTTCGCGGTGGAGGAGTCCCACGGCGGCTGGCACTCGGTCGGGCGGCTGATCGTGCACGAGGTCGGCGCGGACGCGTCACTCCCCTTCGACCCGATGCTGCACGCCGATCCGCACCTTCACCCGGTGCGGTTCCTCTCCGGCGTACGAGAGGCGGCCTACCGCGGCTCACGGCGCGGCCGCTGAGTCCGTCAGTCGACCTCCGGCTGGGCGGAGGAGCTGAACCAGCTGCCGTCCGGGAACGCGGGAGGCGACGGGCGGCGCAGGTCGTGCCGCTCCGGCTCCCAGGGCCACAGCTCACGTACCCGGGCCGCTGCGGCGAGGATCTCCTCGGCGTCGACGACGGTCACCGTCTCGTCGATGCCCGCCCCGGGAAGGGCGCAGATGATCCGGAGCTCCCCTGGCGGCGGCAGCGGCGACAGGAAGTACGTCGCCTGAGCCGCTCGGGGGCCGCCGCCGCTGCGGCTCGACCCGAGGGACACGCCGCCGTCGGCGACGCCCTCGACGTTCGAGCCACGTCGACCGTCGGCGAACTGCACGCCTAGCAGTGCGCGCTGACCCGCTGGTCGGCCCGGCGAGTGGTACTCCGTCAGTACCTCCCAGATCCCAGCCCGGTCACCCAGTCGCGCCCCGGGCCGCAAGCGCGCCTCGAGCTCGAACTCGAGACCGTTGCTGTATACCCGCATCCCGGCGAGGAAGATGACCAGATCGTCGCTGGCCCCCAGCACCTTCTCGACGGCGAGGACGGCCGGCACCTCGTTATCGGGCGCTCCGTACCGGACCGGCGGCACCGCGTCCGCGTCGTCCGGCCCGCGTGCCACGGAGAAGCTGGTTCCGCGCGTCATGGCGACACTCTCCCCCACTGACAGCGCCAGCGGAATGGGATGACGCCGTCAGGTGCCGAGCAACATCGCGGCGACGCGGTCGGCGGCGCGCGAGAGCGGCCGCTCGGAGGAGATCGCGAGCCGACAGACCCACCGCAGGTCCTCGGCGAGCGGCACCGCGACGGCACCCGCGTCCACCGGCACCGCGTGCTCGGGGAGGATCGTGACGCCGAGGCCGCGCGCGACGAGGGACCGGGCGAGTGGGAAGTCGGTGACCTCGGTCGAGACGGTGCGGCGCACGCCCGCCGCGGCGAAGGCCAGGTCGACGGTCGTGCGGTTGCCCCAGCCGGTCGGGTAGTCGACGAACGGCTCCTCACCGAGGTCGGCCACCGACACCGAGCGCGCTCGCGCGAGCGGGTGTCCGGGTGAGCAGACGAAGACGAGCCGTTCGGTGCCGATCTCGTGGAACTCGATGCCGGCGACCCGGCCCTGGGTCGCGACCAGCGCGAGATCGAGGTCGCCCGTACGGACCTGGTCGATGCTGCTCGCCGAGCCGGAGAAGGTCTGCCGCAGATGCACCGCCACCTGCGGATACGCCTCGCGGCAGCGTTGTAGGGCCGCGGCGATGTCGAAGCGTCCCGTGTACGCCAGGGTGCCGAGGACGACCGTCCCGACCACGGTGCCGCGGGCGCTGGCCACGGCGTCCTTCGCCGCCGCGAAGGAGCTCAGCACCTCCCGCGCCCGCGGCAGCAGCGCCTCGCCCTCCGGAGTCAGCGCGAGCCGGTGATAGCCCCGTTCGATCAGCGCGACGCCGAGCTCGTGCTCCAGCTGTTTGACCGCTGTCGAGACCGCCGACTGCACGACGCCGGCCCGTTCCGCGCCGCGGGTGAAGCTGCCGGTCTCGGCGACGGCGAGGAAGTACTCCAGCTGATGCGGCTGCACCCTCCGACACTATCGCGGGACGAGATCGAACCCATCGGATTCTTTCGTTGGAGGTGATGCTGCGATCGCGTCACCATCGAGGACATGACCACCGCATCGGCTCTTTCACCGGCCGCCCGCCGGCACCACGCCCGCAGCTTCTGGCTCGTGGCGCTGCTCTTCGCCGCCACCCTCGCCTTCGCGACGGTCCCGGCACCCCTGTACGGGCTGTACGCCGCCGAGGACGGCTTCGGCTCCTTCACCGTGACGGTGATCTTCTCGGTCTATGCCGTCGGCGTCGCCCTCAGCCTGTACCTCACCGGGCACCTCTCGGACCGCTTCGGCCGGCGCCGCCTGGCGATTCCCGCGGTCATGTTCAACATCCTGTCCGGCCTGGTCTTCGTGACCTCGCACGAGCTGGGCTGGCTGCTGGTGGCGCGCTTCCTGTGCGGCATCGGCGTCGGGATGCTCACCGCGACCGCCACCGCTCACCTGACCGAGCTGCACCGACAGGCCCGGCCTGAGGCCACGCCGACCCTCGCCGCTGTGGTCGCGACGGCCGCGAACCTCGGCGGCCTGGCGATCGGCCCGCTGGCGGCAGGCCTGCTGGCCCAGTACGCCCCGCGACCGCTCTTCACGCCCTTCGTCGTCTTCCTCTTCCTGCTCACCGCGGGCGTCCTCCTGGTCGCCACGGTCCCCGAGACGGTCGAGCTCCCCACCGACGAGTGGCGCTACCGTCCGCAGCGCGTCTCGATCCCCGACGAGGCTCGCGCCGGCTTCTGGGCAGCCTCGGTGGCCGCGTTCGTCGCCTTCGCCAGCTTCGGCTTCTTCAGCTCGCTCGCTCCGTCCTTCGTGGCGGGCACCCTGCACCACACCTCGCACGTCCTGGCCGGCTTCATCGCCTCGAGCGCCTTCGGATCTGCGGCGATCGCCCAGATCGTCGCCGCGAAGTGGCGGACCAGCGAGCTCTACCCGGCCGGCCTGATCACCTTGGCCATCGGTCTCGCGCTGACCGTCGGCGCGATCCTCACCAGCACCCTCGACACCCTGGTCGCCGGCGGCATCGTGGTCGGTCTCGGCGCGGGCCTGACCTTCAAGGGCGGCGTCTCCGCGGTCATCGCCCTCGCTCCGCCCGCGGTCCGCGGCGAGACGCTCGCCGCCCTCTTCCTGGTCGCCTACGTGGGGATGGGGCTGCCGGTCGTCCTGCTCGGCATCGCGCTGCAGCTGGTCGCCGTGCACGCCGCCGTCATCGGCTTCGGGGTGTTGATGCTGCTCCTGATCGTCGCCGCTGGGCTGCTGATCACCGCCGGACGCCGCCCGCGGATGGCGCTGGCCTGACGCTCGACGATCAGCGCTGCGTGCCGGCGAACTGCTGGGTGCCCAGCACCCGCAGCAGGCGCAGCTGCTCCTCTGCCTCGGTGCGCGGCGCCGCGGTCAGGACGAGCAGCGCCTGCGACTGGTCCTCGGTGAAGAGCACCTGGCAGTCCAGCTCGATCGCGCCGATCTCGGGGTGGAGCAGCACCTTGTGGTCCTCGAACCGGCGCGCTACCTCCTGGCGGTCCCAGAGCTCCGCGAACTCCGGCGACACCCGCTGCAGCTCGCGCACGAGCTCGCCGGCCGGGGACGCGGCACCCATCGTTCCGTACGCCACTCGCAGGGACGCGACCTGTGCGCGGCTCTGCCGGTCCCGGTCGTCGACCGGATAGAGCGCGCGCTCGGTCTCGGGCGAGACGAACCATCGATAGATCTCGCTGCGCTCGAGCCCGGTGAAGTGCGTACGGTCGCCGTGCAGCGCCAGCGAGAGCTCGTTCTGGACCAGCACCTCGCCCAACGCCGACAGGACCAGCGCCGGGGTGTCGGTCAGCCGGTCCAGGACCCGCATCAGCGCCGGCGCCACGTAGCCGCTCGGCGACATCCGGTCGGGCGTGTGGTGGCCGGCGACCCGATAGAGGTAGTCGCGCTCGTCGGCGGAGAGCCGCAGCGCCCGGGCGAGCGAGGCGAGCATTTGGGTGCTCGGCTGCGGCCCGCGCTGCTGCTCGAGCCGGGTGTAGTAGTCGGTCGACATCGTCGCCAGGACGGCGACCTCTTCGCGTCGCAGGCCCGGCGTACGGCGTCGAGGTCCGGCCGGGAGCCCGACGTCGCCGGGCTGGAGCTCCTCCCGGCGGCGGGTAAGGAAGTCGGCGAGCGCAACGCGGTCCATGCCGCCCAGTATCGAGGGCGTCCTGACGCACAACCAGGGATCGCCGATCCCCCGATAAGCGCTCTCTGCCGCGGCCGCCCGACCGGCGGTGGAGTGGAGTCATGCGAATCCACGAGAACACCACCGGCAACCAGATCAGCGGCAACACCGTCTTCATCCCGGGCGCGACCAGCGGCATCGGGCTGGCCCTCGCCCTCGAGCTGCAGGCGAAGGGCAACACCGTCGTCATCGGCGGCCGTCGGGCGGCGCTGCTGGACCAGCTCGCCGCCGAGCATCCGGGCCTCGGCACCGTCACGATCGACATCACCGACCGGGACAGCATCGAGACCGCAGCGGCGGAGGTCCTCAGCGCCCACCCCGACCTCAACGTCCTGATCACGATGGCAGGCATCATGAAGGTGGAGGACTGGACCACGGCCGGCTTCCTCGCCGACGCCGAGCAGGTCGTCACGACCAACCTCCTGGGCACCATCCGCCTCGTCGCCGCCTTCGTCGAGCACCTGCAGAAGCAACCCGACGCGACACTGATGACCGTCTCCTCGGGCCTCGCCTTCACCCCGCTCAAGGTCACGCCGACCTACAACGCCACGAAGGCGGCCGTCCACATGCTCACCGAGACGCTGCGCCTGCAGCTGGCCGACACCGGCGTACGGATCCTCGAGCTCGAGCCCCCGTCCGTCGCGACCGAGATCGTCCCGGGCCAGAAGGAGAGCCCGTTCGCGATGCCGCTGGAGGAGTACGTCAGCGAGGTGCTGGAGATCCTCGAGACCCAGCAGGACGCCACCGAGATCCAGGTCGAGCGGGTGAAGTTCCTCCGCTACGGCGAGGCCCGCGGCGACTACGCCGAGACGGTCGCCGCGCTGAATGCGCTCGACCCGCACGGCAACTGAGACGCCTGCGCCTCACCGCCGTGATGTCGTAGCCCTGATTTCGCCATGCTGGTGCCCGTCGGCTAACGTTCTCTCTCGTCGGGAGCGATCCCGATGATTCCTTCGGGGGTGTGGCGCAGCTGGTAGCGCACCTGCATGGCATGCAGGGGGTCAGGGGTTCGAGTCCCCTCACCTCCACCGAAGACGGAGGCCCGGTTCGCGAGGACCGGGCCTGCGTCATTTCCCCGTCGGCCATTCCCCCGAAGTAGAACGTGTTCTACCGTGGGCCCATGCGCAACGGCCTCGTCCTCTTCACGTCCGATCGCGGCATCGCCCCGGCCGCCCTGGCAGCGGCGGCCGAGGAGCGCGGCTTCGACACGTTCTACGTGCCCGAGCACACCCACATCCCCGTCCGACGTGACGCGCTGCACCCCACCGGCGGTGCCGACCTGCCCGACGACCGCTACCTGCGCACCCTGGACCCGTGGGTCTCGCTGGCGACCTGCGCGGCGGTCACGTCCCGCATCGCCCTGGCGACAGCGGTGGCGCTGCCGGTCGAGTCAGACCCGATCACGCTGGCCAAGACGCTCGCCACGCTCGACCACCTCTCCGGCGGGCGGGTGACGCTGGGCGTCGGCTTCGGCTGGAACACCGACGAGCTCGCCGATCACCACGTGCCCGCCGAGCGCCGCCGCACGGTCCTGCGCGAGTATCTCGAGGCCATGCGCGCACTGTGGACCGAGGAGGAGGCCGCCTACAACGGGGACTTCGTCTCCTTCGGACCGTCCTGGGCCTATCCCAAGCCCCCGCAGGGCCGGATCCCGACGATCGTGGGCGCCGGCGGCGGCCCACAGACGATGCGCTGGATCGCGCGCCACGCCGACGGGTGGATGACGACGCCCACCGAGGCCGGCATCGGGGACAAGGTCAAGCAGCTCCAGACCGAGTGGGAGTCGGCGGGACGGGAGGGTAAGCCCGACATCCGGGTACTCGTCGCCAGGCGGCCCACTCCGGAGGACATGTCGGAGTGGGCCGTCGCCGACGAGCTGATCTGGGGCGTCCCCGACGCCGAGCCCGACGCGGTCCTCGCCCACCTCGACAAGCTCGCCGCCCGCCTCGGCCTCGTTTGAACCAGCGTCACCCGGAGCGTCACTTCGCCGCTCGACGGCGCCACGCACCGGCGACCGGATCGTCCGAGATGCGCGTCAGCGTTCCCCGAGGCTAGCGATCAGACCCGTTGGGTCGGCGACGGTGAACGTGGCGCCGGGGTGGCGGATCCGACCGGTCGGATCGATGGCGCGGACCGGCTCGTGGAAGAGCACACACACCGCACGGTCGCCGTTGGTGGCGAAAGTGACGCCCCGGTCGGCCGCTGTCGTGTGAATAGCGGGTCGCCTTGCCCGGGGTCTGAGAGCATCGCGGTGTGAGCGACCTCAGCCTGCGTCGGGTGGCGTATTTCGTGGCCGTTGCCGAGGAACTGAGCTTCGGCCGCGCCGCAGAACGCCTCCACGTGACGCAGCCGGTGCTCAGCCGTCAGATCGCGCTTCTTGAACGAGAACTCGGTGTGCCGCTCTTCGAGCGATCGAGCAGGGGCACCGCCCTCAGTGACACCGGTCGCGAGCTACTGTCCGACGCGGAGGCAATGCTGCAGTCCGCGTTGGCGTTCCAGCGGCGCGGACGGCAGGCCGCCCGCGGCGCGCAGCGCCTGGTCGTCGGCTTCATGCCGGGACTGCTGGCGACTCCGATCCTCCAGGGGTTGCGGGCCGCGTACCCCGATCTGGAGGTGAGCACCGTGCGAACGAGCTGGGATGACCAGGTCGAGACGATCCTCGACGGCCGGGTGGATCTCGGGCTCGTCAGGCTGCCCGTCCCCTCACGTGGACTGATGATCCGTCCGCTGTTCGCCGAGCGGCGGCTCGCCGTCCTCCCGCGATCCCACCCCCTCGCCGAGCAACCGGCGATCGACATCGACGCGTTGGCCGAGCTGGAGCTGCTGCAGTCTCCGGACGCCGTACCCGAGTGGCGTGACGCCCGCCGCCGGCGCGGGCTCGTGGTGTCGACGGAAGCGCACTACCCCCACGACGTCGAGGTGAAGCTGGAACAGGTCGCCCTCGGGCTCGGCGTCGCGTTCTTGCCCGCGTCCACCGCCGCCTACTACACCCGACCCGACGTCGTCGCCCGAGAGGTCGCCGGCCTCGGATCGAGCGAGGTCGGCGTGGCGTGGGCGGCGCATCGCCGCACCGAGACCCTGATGCGAGCGATCCAGCTGGCTCATGCCCTGCGGACATCACTGACGACGGAAAGGGTCTTGGACGAGACCACGAGGCCCCGCTGATCCTGGAGGCATGACAGTCTCCGCCTCCTCCCACATCGTCCTCATCGGCGCCACCAGCGGCATCGGCCTCGCCACCGCACGCCGGGCTGCCGAGGCCGGCGCCGCCGTGACCATCGCCTCGCGCCGTTCCGAGTCCGTCGACCGTGCGCTCGCCCAGCTCCCGGCCGGCGTCGTCGGCCGTGCGGTCGACGCCAGCAGCGCCGAGGCCGTCGCCGGGTTCTTCGACGAGATCGGCACGTTCGACCACTTCGCCTACACCGCCGCGGAGAACCTGACCGGCTTCCCGCTGGCCGATTACACCGTCGAGAGCGCCCAGCAGTTCTTCGCCCTGCGACTCTTCCACATGCTCGACGCCGTCCGCCTCGCCGTGCCGCACCTGAGCGAGAACGGCTCGATCACCCTCATGAGCGGCACCGCTGCCTACCGGGGCGGCACCGGCTGGACCCTCGGCACGGCGGTCTGCGGCGCGATCGTCTCCGTCGCGCGCAGCCTCGCCGTCGAGCTCGCACCGCTGCGGGTCAACGTCGTCGCGCCAGGAGTGGTGCGCTCGCCACTGTGGGCACAGATGACCGAGGCGGACCGCGAGGGCATGTACGCCCACCTCGCCGCCACGCTCCCGCTACGCCGCGTCGGCGAGCCGGATGACGTCGCCAAGGCCTTCCTCGCCCTCATGGACCAGGACTACGTCACCGGCACCGTCTCAGTCGTCGACGGCGGGACCCTCATCGGCTGACGCCAACTCCGGTGGAAACGTCAGAGGCCCGGTCCTTGCGGACCGGGCCTCTGTGTCGGTGGAGGTGAGGGGACTCGAACCCCTGACCCCCTGCATGCCATGCAGGTGCGCTACCAGCTGCGCCACACCCCCGAAGGAATCATCGGGATCGCTCCCGACGAGAAAGAACGTTAGCCGACCCGTACGGCTTCAGGAAATCGGGGTCACCCGGTTGTACGCGGTCAGCCGGAGCGGCCCCTGGGGCTCGGCGGCCGTCAGCTCGGCCCAGCCGCAGTTCTCGAGTCCGTGCAGGGCGGCACGCTCGGCCACGGGCCAGCCGAGCAGGGCGGGAATCGCGTCGCGGATCGCGGCGCCGTGGGAGACGGCGACGGCGACCTCTCCCGGCGCGACCGACGCGAGCAGCTCGCGCACGGCCGCGACCATCCGGGTGGCGACCTCGGCGGCCTTCTCCCCTCCGGGCACGACGTCGAAGTCGCCCTGCCGGAAGGCGGCGAACTCCTCGGGGTGCTGCTCGGCGTACTCGGCGTGGGTGATCCCCTGGCGCCCCGCGAGGAAGTACTCACGCAGGCGCGCGTCGTAGGTCGGCTCGAGGCCCGCCTCCTTGGCCACGTAGGCCGCGGTCTGGCGAGCACGCGCGCTGTCGGACGACCAGAGCGCGGCGGGCTTCAGCGCGGCCAGCCGGACGGCCGCCGCGGCCGCCTGGGTGTGCCCGGTGTCGTCGAGCTCGACGTCGAGCTGACCCTGGACGCGGTGGGCGGCGTTCCAGGGCGTCCGCCCGTGCCGGAGCAGGACGAGACGACGCAGGGCGGCGCTCAACGGATCAGCGCTCGTGCGAGCGGACGTCGTCCGGCAGCGCGATCGAGGGGCAGTCGCGCCACAGTCGCTCGAGGGCGTAGAACTGGCGCTCCTCCTCGTGCTGCACGTGCACGACGATGTCGCCGTAGTCCAGCAGCACCCACCGGCCGTCGCGCTCGCCCTCGCGGCGGATCGGCTTGGCGCCGAACTCGCGGAGCTTGTCCTCGACCTCGTCGACGATCGCGGACACCTGGCGCTCGTTGCTCGCCGAGGCGAGGACGAAGGCGTCGGTGATCGCGAGCTGCTCGCTGACGTCGAAGGCGATGATCTGGGAGGCGAGCTTCTCCGACGCGGCGCGGGCCGCGATCGTGACGAGCTCGATGGCGTAGTCAGTGGCAGTCATAGAACTTCCGATTCAGCTGAGTAGAGGTCGTGCTTGGCGATGTACTGGACGACCCCGTCGGGGACGAGGTACCAGACCGGCTCGCCTCGCCGGTGACGATCACGGCAGTCGGTCGACGAGATCGCCAGCGCGGGGATCTCGATCATGGTCACCCGATCGGCCGGAATATTGGCAATCGCCTCGTCGTCCATCGAGTACCCCGGTCGGGTACACCCGACGAACTGCGCCAGGTCGAACAGCTCCTCGGCGTCACGCCAGGTGAAGATCTCCGCCAGCGCGTCGGCGCCCGTGATGAAGAAGAGCTCCGCCTCGGGCATCGCCGCGCGCAGATCGGTGAGCGTGTCGCGGGTGTACGTCGGCCCGTCGCGGTCGATGTCGACCCGGCTGACGGTGAACCGCGGGTTGGCGGCGGTCGCGATGACCGTCATCAGGTAGCGGTGCTCGGCCGGGCTGACCTCACGGTCCGACTTCTGCCACGGGTCGCCCGTGGGCACGAAGACGACCTCGTCGAGGTCGAACCACGACTGCACCTCCGAGGCGGCCACCAGGTGGCCGTGGTGGATCGGGTCGAAGGTGCCGCCCATCACCCCGACACGGCGGGCGCCCATCGCCACAGCGCGGCCCCCGTCGACCTCAGCCTCAGGAGTGCTCGCGGCCGCCACCGAAGGCCATCAGGATGCCCAGGGAGGCCAGCAGGATGACGAGGACGATGCCACCGACGACCCAGTGGTTGACTCCGCCGGACTTCTCAGCGGTCTCGACGGCCTCAGCGGCGTGCATGGCAAGCGTGGAGATCATGACCGCACCCTATCGGAGCCTGGCCGCCGGACCGCGACAGGCTCAGCGGATGTGGCCGTCTCCGGTGACGACATACTTGGTCGACGTCATCTCCGGCAGGCCCATCGGGCCGCGGGCGTGCAGCTTCTGCGTCGAGATGCCGATCTCGGCACCGAAGCCGAACTCGCCGCCGTCGGTGAACCGGGTCGATGCGTTGACCATCACCGCTGCGGCGTCGACCGCGGCGGTGAAGCGGCGCGCGGCGGCGAGGTCCTCGGTGACGATCGCCTCGGTGTGCTGGCTCGACCAGCGCCGGATGTGGGTGATCGCGTCCTCGATCGACGGCACGACGGCCGCGGCGATCTCGAGCGCGAGGTACTCGGTCGCCCAGTCCTCGTCGGTCGCCGGGGTGACGCCCTCGAAGCCGCAGAACGCCTCGTCGCCGTGGATGCTGACGCCGCTCTCCTGCAGCGCGGCGACCACCTTCGGGAGGAAGGCGTCCGCGATGTCGGCATGCACCAGCAGCGACTCGGCCGAGTTGCAGACCGAGGTGCGGTGGGTCTTGGAGTTGAGCACGATCGCGAGTGCCTTCTCCAGGTCCGCGGCCTTGTCGACGTAGACGTGGACGTTGCCGATCCCGGTCTCGATGACCGGCACGATCGACTCCTCGACGACGGTACGGATCAGGCCCGCTCCCCCGCGCGGGATGAGCACGTCGACCAGACCGCGGGCACGCATCAGGGCCTTGACCGACTCGCGCGACTCCGCGGGCACCAGCTGGATCACGTCGGCCGGCAGACCGCTCGCCGCCACGGCGTCGCGCAGGACAGCCACGATCGCAGCGTTGGACTCCGCGGCCGAGGACGAGCCGCGCAGCAGCACCGCGTTGCCGGACTTGAGGCAGATGCCGGCCGCGTCGGCGGTGACGTTGGGACGCGCCTCATAGATCATCCCCACGACGCCGAAGGGCACGCGGAGCTGGCGCAGCTCGAGGCCGTTGGCCAGCGTCGAGCCACGGACGACCTCGCCGATCGGGTCGGGCAGTCCGGCGACGTCGCGCAGGCCCTGGGCCATCCCCTCGAGCCGGTCCGGGGTGAGCCGGAGCCGGTCGATGATGTTCTCCGGCGTGCCGCCCTCACGGGCGCGGTCGACGTCGAGGGCGTTGGCGGCCAGGACCTGCTCCCCGCGCGCGATCAGCGCATCGGCCATCGCCTGCAGGGCGGCGTCCTTGACGCCGCGGGTGGCCAGGGCCAGCTCGTAGCTGGCCTCGCGCGCCCGCAGCGCGATCTCTCGTACGACCTGCTCAGCGGTCACTGAGCGCTCTCCATCGGGGCGTGCGCGGTCGGCTTGATGCCGAGCGCGTGGGTCGCGCCGGTCGCCCACTGGTGCTGGAACATGTGCAGGTAGGTGTTGTAGACCGTGCCGCCGACCAGCTGCATGGTGACCTCGTCGTTCTGGAACGAGATGGCCGACCAGTTCTCCGAGCCGGTGATGACGGTCTTCATGTTCTTCTTGCCGTAGCGGCCGTTGATGGCGATCGCCTTGAGGTGGGAGTACTGCCGCGAGCCGTAGACGATGGAGTGGCCGTCGGTCGAGAGCTTCTCGCCGTACGCCCAGGTGATGTCCTTCATCGGGATGCCTGCCGCGCCGAGGATGCTCTCCACGCGCTTGTCGCTGTGGGACATGATCGACATGACGTCGCAGCCCTGGCGCTTCAGCGAGGCGATCTTGGTGGCGAGCGTGGCGCCACGAGCGCCGAACCAGGCGTACTCCATCAGGCGGATCATGGTGTGGCCGTTGACGCCGAAGCGGGGACCGGTGTTGCAGCGGATCTTGTTGAGGCGGGCGAGCATCGGGTCGCCGGAGGTGGTCTTGCGCGCCACCGTGGTCCGGCCGTGGTTCACCATGTCGGCGCTGCCGGCCCTGATGCGGTGGAAGGCGACGTTGAGCTTCCGGGTGGAGTAGGTGATCACACGGTGATTGACCGGCTTGTCCTGCTTGAGCTGGTTGAACTCCTTGGTCCAGACCTTGAACAGGCGCGTGTTGCCGATGATCGTGACGGCGTCGTTCCACTGCGCCACCGGGGCGGCGTTGGTGAGGTTCGCCGAGCTGGAGATGATCACGTTCTTCGCGGCACCGGTCCCCGAGAACGAGTAGACCTTGAGGTGCAGGTTGCCACGCTTGGCGCGGCAGGAGCCGCTGCAGAACCGCAGGAAGCTGCCCTTGTGGATGTTCTTGCCGAGGTACTTCTGCAGCCGCACCGACTGCGGCGCCATGTAGTTGTCGTTGACGACGACCTGGACGTTGACCCCGCGCTTGTGCGCCTTGATCAGGGCGTCGACGGAGTCCTTGCGGTCGAGGTTGTACGTCGCGAACCGGATCGTGTCACCCCGATGGGTGTGGCGGATGCCGCCCATGATCCGCTGGACGATCACGGCGCGCGCGTCGTGATCTCCGAGCGGGTTGTTGATCACGACGCCTGCGTCCGGCATCCAGCGCTTCTTCGGCGGCTTCGGGGTCGGGGTGCTCGTGGCGGTGGGCGACTGCGGCGCGGTCGGCGTACCGGTCAGGGTGCTGGACACCGTGGTCAGCACCGCACCCAGCGGCGCGCCCGCCGAGTCGGCGGCGTTCGCCTGCATCGGCACCCAGGCGACCGTCCCGACGAGCAGTCCTGCTGCCGCCGTCACCGCCGCGAGTGTCCATCGTCCAGCCTGCACAGTGCACCCCATTCGTTTCCGAGACCTTCGCGGCGACCTTACCCGCGTCCCCCGGTTCCGAGGGTGTTTGACCACGTGTCCAGGCCTGATTCACAGCATCTGAAATGCACGGACGGGCCGCCCGGTGACCCGGGCGGCCCGTACGTGGTGGAGCGAGATCCGGGCGGATCAGCCCTTGCGCTTCTGGATCTCCGCGGTCAGAGCCGGGAGGACCGTGTGCAGGTCGCCGACGACGCCGAAGTCGACGAGCTCGAAGATCGGCGCCTCCTCGTCCTTGTTGACCGCGACGATGGTCTTCGAGGTCTGCATGCCGGCGCGGTGCTGGATGGCACCGGAGATGCCGTTCGCGACGTACAGCTGCGGCGAGACCACCTTGCCGGTCTGGCCGACCTGGAAGGAATGCGGCTTCCAGCCGGAGTCGACGGCGGCACGCGAGGCGCCGACCGCCGCACCGAGGGCGTCAGCGAGGCCCTCGACCGGCTCGAAGTTACCGCCGGTGCCACGACCGCCGGAGACCACGATCGCGGCCTCGGTGAGCTCGGGGCGACCGGTGGCCTGGCGCGGCTGGGTGGCCACGATCTGGGCGGTCTTGGCGGCATCCGAAATGGTGACGGCGACCGTCTCCACCTCGCCCGCGCCCGCGGACTGCTCCGGGGCGGCCGAGTTCGGCTTGACCGTGATGATCGGGGTGCCGGTGGTGACCTTGGCGGTGGCGGTGAAGCCACCGGCGAAGACCGACTGCGTGGTGGTGCCGTCGGCGTCCACGTCGACGGCGTCGGTGATCAGACCCGAGCCCAGCTTGATCGCCAGACGAGCGGCGATCTCCTTGTTCTCACCGGAGGACGGCAGCAGGATCGCGGCGACGTCCTTGCCGGAGGCGACCTGCTGGAGGGCCTCGGCCTTGGGGGCCACGAGGTAGCCCTTGATCTCGGTGTCGTCGATCGCGTAGACCTTCTCGGCGCCGTACGCCTTGACGGCCTCGGCGACGGTGCCGACCTGGTCGGCAGCGCCGATGAAGACGGCGGACGGGGTGCCGATGCGCTTGGCGATGGTGAGCAGCTCGAAGGTCGGCTTCTTCACCGCGCCGTTCACGAAGTCGACGAGAACCAGAACCTCAGACATGTCGAATAACTCCTATCGATCCGGTTCTCAGATGAACTTCTTGGACGCGAGGAAGTCGGCCAGCGCCGTGGCGCCCGAGCCGTCCTCGTCCTTGACGATCTCGCCGGCCGTACGCGGCGGGCGGGCCGCCGTCTCCTGGACCTGGCTCCACGAGGCGGAGAGGCCGATCTGCCCGGCGTCGACGCCGAGGTCGGCGAGGCTCCAGGTCTCGAGGGGCTTCTTCTTCGCGGCCATGATGCCCTTGAAGGACGGGTAGCGGGCCTCGCCGGACTGGTCGGTGACCGAGAGGACCAGCGGCATGGTGCCGCCGATGACCTCGGTGGCGGTGTCGCCGTCACGCTTGATCCGGACCTGGTCGCCCTGGGTCTCGACGACCGAGGCCTGGGTGACCTGCGGCAGGCCGAGGCGCTCGGCGAGCATGGCCGGGACCACGGACATGCCGGCGTCCGTCGAGGCGAGGCCGCAGACGACCAGCTCGGGGACGGAGCCGCCATTGGCCTTCTTGACGGCCTCGGCGAGGACGAGCGAGGTGGCGATCGCGTCCGAGCCGGCGATGGCCTCGTCGGAGACGTGGACGGCCTCGTCGGCGCCCATCTGCAGCGCCTTGCGGACCGCGTCGGCGGCCTTCTCGGGACCGACAGTCAGCGCGATGACCTTGATCTCCTCGTCGGCGCGCTTCTCCTTGATCTGCAGCGCCTGCTCGACGGCATACTCGTCGAGCTCGGACAGCAGACCGTCGACATCGACGCGGTCGACGGTGTTGTCGGCCTCGAAGCGACGGTCAGCCGTCGCGTCGGGCACGTACTTCACACAGACAACAATGTTCATGGTGTGCGGCCGGAGCCGGCCCCTCCTGTGTCGGTCGTTGAACGACGTCGATGTTACCGATGGGTAGGCGTCTGGTTAACAGCGCCTCGCGTGCAGAATGTCACATCCGCTGTCTGGAGCAAGCGGTAGGTAGGTCCGTGGGTCAGTCCCGCGCGGTGGAGCCTGGGCGCAGCACGCGCTCCACGAGTCGGCCGGCCAGCAGCCAGGCCAGCGCCCCGATCCCCCAGTTGAACAGGGCGTTCTTCACCGCGGCGTCGTTGCCGGTGAACTGCTTGATGCCGTTGTCGCGGTCGAAGACGCCGAGGTCGACGGCATCAGCGACGTTCAGGACGAGCTTCACCAGCGCGTTGTCCTGGTTGGCCTTCAGTGCCACCAGCAGCGCCCCGAGGGCGAGGAACAGCGCGGCGACGACGGCCAGTGTCCAGATCACCTGGGCGATGATCCGGCGGACCCGGAAGAGGTTCGAGGCCATGTCAGCGCCCCTCGAAGACGGCCTTGCCGGGGCCGTTCGCCAGGAAGGACGACATGCCCGTACGGGCGTCCTCCGTGGCGAAGACGGCCGCGAACTGCTGCTGCTCGATGCCCAGGCCGGTGGTCAGGTCGGTCTCCAGGCCGCGGTCGATGCACTCCTTGGCGGCTCGCAGCGCGAGCGCGGCGGCGCCACCGAACTGCTTGGCCCACGCGAGCGCCTCGTCGTACACGCTCTCGGCGGGGACGACCCGGTCGACCAGTCCGATGGCGAGCGCCTCGTCGGCCTTGACGAAGCGGCCGGTGAAGATCAGGTCCTTGGCGCGGCTCGGGCCGATCAGCCGGGCCAGGCGCTGGGTGCCGCCGGCGCCGGGGATGATGCCGAGCAGGATCTCGGGCTGGCCGAAGGTGGCGTTGTCAGCCGCGATCCGCAGGTCGCAGGCCAGCGTCAGCTCGCAGCCACCGCCGAGCGCGTAGCCCGTGACCGCGGCCACCGTCGGCTTGGGGATGTCGGCGATCGCGGTGGCCGCCGCCGACACGCCGCGGGTCGCCTTCACCATGTCCGCGTACGACATCTCCGACATCTCGGCGACGTCGTTGCCTGCGGCGAAGAGCCGCTCGCCGCCGTACACGACGACCGCGCGGACGTCGTCACGCTCGGTCGCCTCGGCGCACGCCGCACGCACCTCGGCCTGCACCTGCAGGCTGATCGCGTTCATCTTCGGTCGATCCAGCCGGAGGGTGGCGACGCCGTCGGCCACCTCGAGGCGGACGAACTCGCCGGTGAAGTCACTCATGTTCCTGACGATAGGGGCATCTGACACGATGAGGCGGGTGGAGCCCGGAATCTGGAGCAAGCTCGGCGAGACAGCGGCCATCTGGCCCGGCCGCAACTGGCCCCTGGGAGCGGACTGGAGCGAGGAGTGGACCAACTTCGCGGTCTACTCCCCCGGCGCGACCGCCGTATGGCTGTGCCTCTTCGAGGAGGAGGACGGTGTCGACAAGGAGACGCGCTACCCGCTGACGGAGCGCTCCCTCGGCATCTGGCACGGCGGGCTGCCGGGGATCCGGCCCGGGCAGCGCTACGGGTACCGCGCCGACGGGCCGTGGAACCCGACCGAGGGACACCGGTTCAACGTCAACAAGCTCCTGCTCGACCCGTACGGGCTGGCGACCTCGGGCACGATCCGCAACGAGCAGGCTCTCTTCGGCTACGACTGGGACGACCCGACCCAGCCTGACGGCGCCGACTCCGCCTCCGTGACCGGGCGCTCCGTGGTCGTCGACCCCGCCTTCGACTGGGAGGGCGACGAGCCGATGAAGATCCGGTGGCGCGACACCGTGATCTACGAGTTGCACGTCAAGGGCTTCACCAAGCTGCACGATCGCGTCCCCGAGGAGCTGCGCGGCACGTACGCCGGGCTGGCCACCGCGCCGGTCGTCGAGTACCTCCAGGACCTGGGCGTGACGGCGGTCGAGCTGCTCCCGGTGCACGCGTCCTTCTCCGAGCCGTCGCTGCTCGAGCGCGGGCTGACCAACTACTGGGGCTACAACACCATCTCCTTCTTCGCCCCGGACGCCGCCTACAGCGCCTCAGGCGATCGCGGCGGCCAGGTCACCGAGTTCAAGCAGATGGTCAAGGCACTGCACCGCGCCGGCATCGAGGTGATCCTCGACGTGGTCTACAACCACACCGCGGAGGCCGGGCCGATGGGCCCCACGCTCTCCTTCCGCGGGCTCGACGACCGCGGCTTCTACAAGCGACTGATGCCGCCGATCCCGCACGACGATCCGCACGACGACCCAGGCCACGACTTCAACCCGGGCTTCAACGACACCTACTGGGACGTCACCGGCTGCGGCAACACGGTCAACAGCTGGGACGACCTGGCTCTGCGCCTGATCCTGGACTCGCTGCGCTACTGGGTCACCGAGATGCACGTCGACGGCTTCCGCTTCGACCTGATGCCGGCGCTGTGTCGTACCGGCTATGAGATCGACTTCCACAACGCGCTGCTGATCGCGATCGGCCAGGACCCGGTGCTGCGGCACGTGAAGCTCATCGCCGAGCCGTGGGACGCCTCCATGGACGGCTACCTCGTCGGGCGGATGCCGCCGCCGTGGGTGGAGTGGAACGACCAGTTCCGAGACACCATCCGCGACTTCTGGCGCGGCGCCTCGGGCGGGATCCGCGACGTCGCGACCCGACTGGCCGGCTCCTCGGACCTGTACGCCGACGACGGCCGCTCGGCGTACAACTCGGTCAACTTCATCACCGCCCACGACGGCTTCACCCTGCGCGACCTGGTCTCCTACGAGCGCAAGCACAACGAGGCCAACGGCGAGGACAACCGCGACGGCTCGGACAACAACCGCTCCGGCAACCACGGCGCCGAGGGTCCGACCGACGATCCGGCGATCAACGCGCTGCGCCGGCGCCAGGCCGCGAACATGATGGCGACGCTGTGCCTGGCCAACGGGGTCCCGATGATCACCGCCGGCGACGAGCGCGGCCGCACCCAGCGGGGCAACAACAACGCCTACTGCCAGGACAACGAGATCTCGTGGGTCGACTGGCGTCCCGACGACGCGTGGCTCGACGTGTACGAGATCACCAAGACCGCGCTGGCGCTGCGCCGGCAGCACGCGGTGCTGCGCCAGCGGCACTGGTTCGAGGGCCGGCCCACGATCGTGGGCGGCCCCAAGGACATCGTCTGGCTGCACCCCGACGGACGCGAGATGAGCGACGAGGACTGGAACGACGAAGGTCTGGCCGTGCTCGGCACCTTCCTCAACGGCTCACCGCTGCGCGAGCCCGGCCCGCACGGCGAGCAGCAGATCGACGCGTCGTTCCTGCTGTGGTCCAACGCCTCCGACCACGAGGTCACCGTCCGGCTGCCGCCCAACCAGTGGGTGCAGGCCGGCGAGGTCGCGCTGAGCACCGATCCCGCGATCGTGACCGGCAGCCGGGTCAAGGCGGGCGCGAGGATCAAGCTCGGCCCGAAGACGTTCCTGGCCCTGCGCGGGCGCTGACCCGGCGGCCGGGCCGCCCTAGGCGAGCGCGACCAGTCCCAGCTCGGCCGGGGTGGCGAGCCGGACGTGGCGCGGCACCACGCGGACGGTGTAGCCGAAGCCGCCGGCACGCTCGAGGGTGAGCGAGCCGCCGAAGCAGTACCGACCGCCGTCGTAGCTCTCGGTGAGTCCCAGCGCGGTGGTGGTGCGCTCGACGATCAGGTCGCTCTCGTCGGTACGACCGTGCACCAGCTGCACCTCGACGTCGTCGGGCGTCAGGTCACCCAGCGCGACATAGGCCCGCACCCCCAGCACGCCGCCCACCTCGGGGTGGCGCGGCGCGACCCCCTCGACGTGCTCGACGCGCACGTCGCGCCACCCGCCCCGGACCCGCTGCTTCCACTGGGCCAGCTCCCGGGCGCAGGCGAACCTGGCGGAGGCGTCCGCGGCGTCGGCGTCGACCAGCGCCCGGCGCGACTCCGCGGCCGGCACGTAGAGCTCCCGCACGTACTCGCGCACCATCCGGGTGGCGAGCACCTTCGGGCCCAGCGAGGTCAGGGTGTGGCGCATCATCTCGACCCAGCGCACCGGCACGCCGTCCTCGTCACGGTCGTAGAACCTCGGCGCGACCTCGTGCTCGATCAGGTCGTAGAGGGCAGCGGCCTCGAGGTCGTCACGGCGATCGGGGTCGCCGGCCACCGCGGGCTCGTCGACGGACGGGATCGCCCAGCCGTTGGCGCCGTCGTACCACTCGTCCCACCAGCCGTCGAGGATCGACAGGTTGAGGCCGCCGTTCAGCGCCGCCTTCATCCCGGAGGTGCCGCAGGCCTCGTACGGGCGCAGCGGGTTGTTCAGCCAGACGTCGCAGCCCGGATAGAGCGGCTGCGCCATCGCGATGTCGTAGTTGGGGAGATAGACGATCCGGTGCCGCAGCTCGGGATCGTCGGTGAGCCGGACGACGTCCTGGATCAGCTTCTTGCCGCCGTCGTCGGCAGGGTGGGCCTTGCCCGCGATGACGAGCTGGACGGGGCGCTGCGGATCGGTCAGGAGCCGCTTGAGCCGCTCGGGGTCGCGCAGCATCAGCGTGAGCCGCTTGTACGAGGCCGCGCGCCGCGCGAAGCCGATCGTCAGCACGTCCGGGTCGAGCGCCTGCTCCACCCAGCCCAGCTCGGCGGCAGCCATCCCGCGCTTGAGGTTCGAGGCGCACAGCCGCCGGCGGGCGTCCTCGACCAGGCGGGCGCGCAGCGTCCGCTTGAGCGAGAAGACCCGCTCGGCCGGGATCGCCTCGATGGCGGCGGCGAACGCCTCTGCGTCCTGGGCGTCGGCATCGGCTCCCGTCTCGGCGCCCAGGGCGAGCAGCTCACGGGCCACCCAGGTCGGGGCGTGCACGCCGTTGGTGATGGAGCCGATCGGCACGTCGGACTCGTCGAAGGCCGGCCAGAGCCCGTTGAACATCTCCCGGCTGACGTGGCCGTGCAGCTGCGAGACGCCGTTGGCGCGCTGCGCGAGCCGGAAGCCCATCACCGCCATGTTGAAGACGCCGGGGTCGCCGCCTTCGTAGTCCTCGGCTCCGAGGGCCAGCAGCCGGTCCAACGGCACGCCGGGCACGGCGCCGGAGCCCTCGGCGAAGTACTGCTCGACCAGGGTCCGCGGGAAGCGGTCGATGCCGGCGGGCACGGGCGTGTGGGTGGTGAAGACGGTGGAGGCGCGCCCGATCTCGAGGGCGGTGTCGAGGTCCAGCCCCGGACCCTGCGGGTCGACCGTCAGCTCGCGGATGCGCTCGATGCCGAGGAAGCCGGCGTGGCCCTCGTTGGTGTGGAAGACCTCGGGTGTCGGGCAGCCGGTGATCCGGCTGTGCACCCGCAGCGCCCGGACGCCACCGACGCCGAGGAGGATCTCCTGGCGCAGCCGGTGCTCGGAGTTGCCGCCGTACAGCCGGTCGGTGACGCCACGCAGGGTCTCGGTGTTCTCCTCGACATCGGTGTCGAGCATCAGGAGCGGCACCCGGCCCACCGAGGCGACCCAGATCCGCGCGGTCAGGTGCTGGCCGTCCGGCAGGTCGATGCCGATCGTGGCGCGGGTGCCGTCGGCCTCGCGCAGGGCGGCGATCGGCAGCCCGACCGGGTCCAGCAGCGGGTAGGCCTCCTGCTGCCAGCCCTCCCGGGAGAGCGACTGGCTGAAGTAGCCGTGCTTGTAGAGCAGGCCGACGCCGACGATCGGGACGCCGAGGTCGCTGGCCGCCTTGAGGTGGTCGCCCGCCAGGATGCCGAGGCCGCCAGAGTATTGCGGCAGGGCCGCGGCCACGCCGTACTCGGGTGAGAAGTAGGCGATGGAGCGCGGGCCCTGCGCCATCTCGCGCTGGTACCAGCGGTCCTCCGTCAGGTAGCGCTCCAGGCCGCGTCGCGCGTCACCGAGGCGGGCGAGGAAGGCCTCGTCGCCCGCGAGCACGCCGAGCCGCTCACGCGAGACCTGGCCCAGTAGCCGCACCGGGTCGTGCTCGACGCTCTCCCACACCTCGGGGTCGACGGCAGCGAAGACGTCCTGCGTCGGTGGGTGCCAGGACCAGCGGAGGTTGCCGGCGAGCACGCCGAGCGCCGAGAGCGGCTCGGGGAGGACGGGACGGACCGTGAAATGACGGATCGCTCGCATGTCCTCGAACGTAACGCTGAAGACGGATGGGCAACACCCCGAAGGTGACCAGGCCGCCCGCCGATTACCTGTGGGTAACCTGCGGTCTTCCCGTGAGCCGCACCCCAGGAAGGGAGAGCACCACCATGTCGTCTCTCGGCCATACCGATCACACGCCCGGCGCGGGCATCCACATCCCGTCGGGGCTGGAGGGGCGCGCGACCGCGCCGCTGCTGCGCGTCATGCTCGGACTGACGGCGGCCGCGGCGGCGTTCATCGGCCTGATCGCCTTCGTGGGCGGGCTGATGGCCGGCGGCCGACTGACGTGGTTCTCCTGGACGATCGAGAGCCCCGTGACGGCCGCGCTGCTCGGTGCCGGCTTCATCGGGGCCGTGCCGATGCTGCTGCACTGCGTCACTCGGGTGCTCTGGGAGGAGATCCGGGTTCCGGTCATCGCCGTCGCCTCGGTGCTGACCCTGATGACCGTCGTCACCATCGGCGACATCGGCCGTACGGGGGTCACGACCGGCAGCATCATGGACCCCGCCTTCCTGCTCGGCGCGGCCTGGCTGCTCGGTGTCGGCGGCCTCACCCTCGGCACGCTCGCCGCGCTCTGCCTCCAGCTCTTCGAGCCCGCGCTGCCGCTGCGCCGGCTCGCCGCACTCCCCCGCTGGACCCTGCCGCTGATCGCCCTGGAGGGCACCGGACTGGCAGGGCTCGGCTTCGGGCTCCTCGCCACGCCGCGCTTCTGGGCCCAGCAGATGCCGTGGCGGATGAACGCGATCGACGCCCGGATGATCGGCGCCTGGTGTCTCGCCCTGGGTGTGGCACTGCTCGCGGCACTGGTCGAGGACGACCTGGTCCGGGTGCGGGGCGGCCTGCTCGGCGTCACCGGCATCGGCACCCTCGCGCTCGTCGCGCTCGCCGTGCGCCACCGCCAGGTCGACTGGTCCGGCTGGGCGGCGTGGAGCGGCCTCGCGCTGATCGCGGGCATGACCGCGACCGGTTTCGTCGGCGGCATGCTGGCACGCCGCGCCGTTGCGGTCGCGAAGGCCTAGCCGAGCTCGGCGAGCAGCGCCCGGACCCGCGCCTCGATGGCGTCACGGATCGGGCGTACCGCCTCGAGGCCCTGGCCGGCGGGGTCGTCCAACGGCCAGTCCTCGTACCGGGTGCCCGGGAAGTAGGGGCACTCGTCGCCGCAGCCCATCGTGATCACCACGTCAGAGGCCTGCACGGCCTCGTCGGTGATCACCTTGGGCTGCTGGCCGGCGATGTCGATGCCGACCTCGGCCATCGCCTCGACGGCGACCGGGTTGATCCGGTCGCCCGGCATCGAGCCGGCCGACAGGACGCGTACGCGGTCCCCGCCGAGCTCGCGCAGGAAGCCGGCGGCCATCTGCGAACGGCCGGCGTTGTGGACGCAGACGAAGAGGACGGTGTGCTGCGACTCGCTCATCGGGACTCCCGGGGCTGGGTGGTGGACTGCGGTTGCAGGAAGCGGATCAGGCCGTACGCCAGTGCGCCGCCGACCGCCTGGGCGGCGATGAAGGCCGCCACGCTGGCCGGCGCGATGCCCGCGAAGGTGTCCGACAGCATCCGCGCGATCGATACCGCCGGGTTGGCGAACGACGTCGAGGAGGTGAACCAGTAGGCCGCCACGATGTAGCCGGCCACGGCGACCGCCACCGACTCGAGGTGCGTGCGGCGCAGGGCGCCGTGGATGACCAGCATCAGGCCGATGGTCGCGATGACCTCGGCGAAGAGATGCGCCGGCGAGGCCCGGTGGTGCGTCGCCCAGGTGACGGCCGGCAGCTCGAACATGAGGTTGGCCGCGATCGCGCCCAGCACGCCGCCAACGACCTGCGCCACCACCAGGAGGACCGCCTCGGCCAGCCAGATCCGGCCCAGTGCCATCTCGACGAGGGTGACGACCGGGTTGAAGGCCGCCGACACCGAGCCGAAGGCGATGATGAGGGCGATCAGCGCGCCACCGGTCGCCAGCGAGTTCTCCAGCAGCTGCAGGCCGACATCGTCGGGCGAGAGCCGCTGCGCCATCACGCCGGAGCCGATCACGGCCGCGACCAGGAAGCCGGTGCCGAGCAGCTCGGCGACGCCACGTCGCCACAGGTACGTCATGCGCCGACCCCGCCGAGCAGGGCCGCGACGTCGGCGAGCGCCTCGCGCCGCACCGCGTAATAGACCCACGTGCCCCGCTTGCTGCGGTCCAGCAGGCCCGCCTCGTGGAGCACCTTGAGGTGGTGGCTGATCGTCGGCTGGGAGAGGTCGAAGGCCTCGTTGAGGTCGCAGACGCACGCCTCGCCGGACTCGTGCGCGGCCACCAGCGAGAGCAGCCGCAGACGTACGGGATCGGCGAGGGCCTTGAGCAGCGGCGAGATCCGCTCGGCGGTCTCGGCGCTCATCGGCTCGGCGAGCAGCGGTGAGCAGCACGCGACCGCCTCGACCGCCGTCAGCTCCCATGACTTCGACATATATCCATATTGACAGACATCGATGTATCGCCGCAAGATCGGGACATGACCGGTCTTCCCGTCATCGTGATCGGCGCGGGCCCCCAGGGCCTGGCCGCGGCCGCCCACCTCCTCGAGCGCGGCCTCGAGCCGCTCGTCCTCGAGGCCGGCGACGGCCCCGGTGCCGCCGTGCGCGAATGGGGCCACGTCCGACTGTTCTCGCCGTGGCCCGAGCTGGTCGATCAGGCCGCCGCCCGCCTCCTCGAGCCGGCGGGTTGGCAGACCCCCGCGACCGGCTACCCGACCGGTGCGGAGTGGGTCGAGCGCTACCTCGCTCCGCTGGCCGCCGCCCTCGGCGAGCGGGTCTGGTACGACACCCGCGTCACCGGCGTCTCGCGCAAGGGCCGCGACCGCCTGGTCGACGCCGCCCGGGGCGAGCAGCCCTTCACCGTGCACGTCACCGACGGCGCCGGCACGGAGCTGCGGCTCGAGGCGCGCGCGGTCATCGACGCCTCGGGCACCTGGACCACGCCGAACCCGGCCGGCGCCGATGGCCTCCCGGCGCTCGGCGAGCGCGTCCACACCGACCTCATCTCGTACGGCGTGCCCGACAGCGGCGACGCCGGGCGGTTCGCCGGCCGCCACACGGTCGTCCTCGGCGCGGGCGACTCCTCGCTCAACGCGATCATCGAGCTCGACCGGATCGCTCAGGCCCACCCCGGCACCCGGATCACCTGGGCCGTACGCCGCGGCAGCGCCGGCAACGCCTTCGGCGGCGGATCCGCCGACCAGCTTTCGCAGCGCGGCGCGCTCGGCATCCGGGCGCGGCAGGCCGTCGACGAGGGCCGTGTCGACGTGGTGGCCGGCTTCCGCGTCGAGGCCGTCGAGCGCGTCGTGACCGATGCCGGCGACCGGATCGTCCTCGTCGCCGAGGACGGTCGCCGCCTCTCCCCCGCGGACACGCTCGTCGTGCTGACCGGCTTCCGCCCCGATCTGTCGTTCCTCTCCGAGATGCGGCTCGACCTCGACCCCACCCTCGAGGCGCCGAGGGCGATCGCCGCCGAGATCGACCCGAACCTGCACTCCTGCGGATCGGTGCAGGCCACCGGTGCCCGCGACCTCGCCCACGCCGGCGAGCCGAACCTCTACCTGGTCGGCATGAAGTCGTACGGCCGGGCGCCCACGTTCCTCGCCATGACCGGCTACGAGCAGGTGCGATCGGTCGTCGCGATGCTGGCCGGCGACGTCGGGGCCGCCGAGCGGGTGGAGCTCGTCCTGCCCGACACGGGGGTGTGCGGCGGGTCGGGGCTCTACGACGACCCCGAGGGCGCCTCCGCCGGCGGCTGCTGTGCGCCCGCGCCGGCCGCACCGGTGGAGCTGCTGACGATCGGCCGTGCCCCGATCACGCTGTGACGGAAGCCTCACGGACGAGGCGCATGTTCGATTGACCACGCCCGCCCTCGCATAGGTCGACCCGGGTCTGGTTAGTTGGTACCCATGGTCGGACGCATCCCCGTCATGGACGTCATGCCCGTGGTCGACCGCGGGCGTCAGCCCGCGAAGGCGACCCTCGGCGAGCCCTTCCCGGTGCGGGCGACCGTCTTCCGGGAAGGTCACGATCGGCTCGGCTGCGAGGTGGTCGCGATCGATCCGTCCGGGAGGCGAAGGCCGCCCGTGCGGATGGAGCAGATCGCCCCAGGCACTGATCGGTACGAGGCCTGGATCACTCCCGACGCCGAGGGCGCGTGGAGCTTCGAGGTCCAGGCCTGGTCGAGCCCGCTCGGCACCTGGTTCCACGACGGCCCCATCAAGATCCGCGCCGGCGTCGACGTCGAGCTGATGTACACCGAGATCCGGCTGCTGCTGGAGAAGGTCGCCTCGGCAGGCGGGCTGAAGGAGCGCGAGCTGGACGCGATCGCGGCCGGCATCGAGGCCGCGCTCGACACCCGCCGTCCCGACGAGGCCCGCCTCGCCGTCCTCGAGGACCCGACGCTGATCGCCGTCCTGGAGAGCCGCGCGATCCGCGACCTGCTCACGGTCGAGGGCCCGTTCCCGGCGTACGCCGATCGCCGGCGCGCGCTCTTCGGCAGCTGGTACGAGTTCTTCCCCCGCTCCGAGGGAGCGACCACCGACCCGAAGACGAAGCGGCTGCTCAGCGGCACCTTCCAGACCGCCGCCAAGCGGCTCGACGCGGTCGCCGGGATGGGCTTCGACGTCATCTATCTGCCTCCGATCCACCCGATCGGCGAGGTCAACCGCAAGGGCCCCAACAACGCGGTGATGAACCCGCCCGGCCCGGCGCCGGCCGACTGGGCCGGCAGCCCGTGGGCGATCGGCTCCAAGCACGGCGGCCACGACGCCATCCACCCCGACCTGGGCACCTTCGACGACTTCGACGCCTTCGTCGCCCGCGCCAAGGAGCTCGACCTCGAGGTCGCGCTCGACCTGGCGCTGCAGGCCGCGCCGGACCACCCGTGGGTGAAGACGAACCCGGAGTTCTTCACCACCCGCGCCGACGGCACCATCGCCTACGCGGAGAACCCGCCGAAGAAGTACCAGGACATCTACCCGATCAACTTCGACAACGACCCCGAGGGGATCTACGCCGAGGTGCTGCGGGTGGTGCGGCTGTGGATGGGCCACGGCGTGCGGATCTTCCGCGTCGACAACCCGCACACCAAGCCGCTGGCCTTCTGGGAGCGGCTGCTCGCCGAGGTCCGCTCCACCGACCCCGACGTGCTCTTCCTGTCCGAGGCGTTCACCCGTCCGGCGATGATGCACGGACTCGGGGCGATCGGCTACCACCAGTCGTACACGTACTTCACCTGGCGCACCGAGAAGACGGAGATCGAGGACTACCTCCTCGAGGTGTCCTCGGAGTCGGACCACCTGCTGCGGCCGAACTTCTTCGTCAACACCCCCGACATCCTGCACGCCTTCCTGCAGTACGGCGGGCCGGCCGCGTTCAAGATCCGCGCCACTCTTGCGGCGATGTCCTCGCCCAGCTGGGGCGTCTACGCCGGCTTCGAGCTGTACGAGCACGTCGCGGTGCGCCCCGGCTCGGAGGAGTACCTCGACTCCGAGAAGTACCAGATCCGCCAGCGGGACTGGGCGGCCGCGGAGGCGGAGGGCCGCAGCCTGGCGCCGTACCTCACGCTGCTCAACCGGCTGCGGCGCGAGCACCCGGCGCTGCAGCTGCTGCGCAACATCACGATCCACCACTCCGATGACGACCACACGCTCTGCTTCTCCAAGCGCGCGACCCTCCCCGACGGCAGCGAGGACACCGTGATCGTGGTGCTCAACCTCGATCCGCACGCCGCCCGAGAGAGCGTGGTCCGACTCGACCTCGCCGCCCTCGGGCTGTCCGACGGCGCGGCCTTCAGCGTGCACGACGAGATCTCCGGGCAGGATTGGACCTGGGGTCGGGACAACTACGTCCGGCTCGATCCCGGACACGAGCCAGCACACATCCTCACCGTCAGGAGCATGTCTTGAACGAACCCATCCACAGCGAGCCTGGGTCGTCGGTCCTCGGCCACCAGCCCGAGTGGTTCAAGACAGCGGTGTTCTACGAGGTGCTCGTCCGCTCCTTCAAGGACTCCAACGGTGACGGCACCGGAGACTTCAAGGGCCTGACCGAGAAGCTCGACTACCTGCAGTGGCTCGGCGTCGACTGCCTGTGGCTGCCGCCGTTCTTCCCCTCCCCGCTGCGCGACGGTGGGTACGACGTCGCGGACTACTGCGGCGTCCTGCCCGAGGTCGGCACGGTCGACGACTTCCACGCCTTCCTCGACGCCGCCCACGAGCGCGGCATCCGGGTGATCATCGACTACGTCATGAACCACACGAGTGATCAGCACCCGTGGTTCCAGGCCTCGCGGGAGGACCCCGAGGGCCCGTACGGCGACTTCTACGTCTGGTCCGACACCGACGAGCGCTACGAGGACGCCCGGATCATCTTCGTCGACACGGAGCCGTCCAACTGGACGTGGGACCCGGTGCGCCAGCAGTACTTCTGGCACCGCTTCTTCAGCCACCAGCCCGACCTGAACTTCGACAATCCGGCCGTGCACGACGCGATGATCGACGGCCTGCGGTTCTGGCTGGACATGGGCATCGACGGCTTCCGTCTGGACGCGGTGCCGTACCTCTACGAGCGCGACGGGACCAACGGCGAGAACCTGCCCGAGACCCACGAGATGCTCAAGAAGGTCCGCAAGATCGTCGACGACGAGTACCCGGACCGGATCCTGCTGTGCGAGGCCAACCAGTGGCCCGCCGACGTGGTGGAGTACTTCGGCGACCCGGACCTCGGTGGCGACGAGTGCCACATGGCGTTCCACTTCCCGGTGATGCCGCGCATCTTCATGGCCGTGCGCCGTGAGTCGCGCTACCCGATCTCGGAGATCCTGGAGCAGACCCCCGAGATCCCGTCCGGCTGCCAGTGGGGCATCTTCCTGCGCAACCACGACGAGCTGACCCTCGAGATGGTCACCGACGAGGACCGCGACTACATGTGGGGCGAGTACGCCAAGGACCCGCGGATGAAGGCCAACATCGGCATCCGCCGCCGGCTGGCTCCCCTGCTCGACAACGACCTCAACCAGATCGAGCTCTTCACCGCGCTCCTGCTCTCGCTGCCCGGCTCGCCGGTGCTCTACTACGGCGACGAGATCGGCATGGGCGACAACATCTGGCTCGGTGACCGCGACGGCGTACGCACGCCGATGCAGTGGTCCGGGGACCGCAACGCCGGCTTCTCCACCGCCAACCCCGGCAAGCTCGACCGGCCCCTGGTGATGGACCCCGTCTACGGTTATCAGGCGGTCAACGTCGAGGCGCAGATGGAGGACCAGTCCTCGCTGCTGCGCTGGACCCAGCGGATGATCCACGCCCGCAAGCTGCACCCGGCCTTCGGCCTGGGCACGTTCCACGACCTGGGCGGCTCGAACCCGTCGGTCCTGGCCTACAGCCGCGAGCTGGAGAACCCCGACGGCAGCACCGACATCATCGTCTGCGTCAACAACCTCTCGCGGTTCCCGCAGCCGACCGAGATCGATCTGCGCCGCTTCGAGGGCAAGCAGCTCGTCGAGGTCCTCGGCGGGGTTTCCTTCCCCTCCATCGGGGAACTGCCTTACCTGTTGACCTTGGGCGGCTACGGCTTCTACTGGTTCCGTCTCGTCGATCCGGTGGAGCCGGCTGAGGAGGGAGAGCTGCTGTGAGCGTCGATACGAGGATCTTCGCCGACTACCTGACCCGGACGCGCTGGTTCGCCGGCAAGGGCCGGTCCTTCGAGATCGGCCAGGTCCGGGTGCTCGGCGAGGTGCCCTGCCGCGCCGACGAGGGCCCGTCCGTCGTGATCCACCTCGTCGAGGTGCGCTTCACCGACGACGAGGCCGGGAGCGAGCTATACCAGGTGCCGCTCGCCTTCTACGAGCAGCCGCAGGGCCGTCTCGACCACGCCTTCGTCGGCTGGTGGGAGGACGACGAGCGTGGGTGGGTGCACGCCTACGACGCGCTGCACGACCGCGAGGCGATGGCCTGCTGGCTGCGCTCCTTCGACGAGGGAGCAACCAGCGACGCGCTCGAGTTCCACCGCCTCCCTGGGCACGACCTCGACCTGAGCACGCACTCCACGCTCTTCGCCGGCCAGCAGTCGAACTCCTCGGTCGCCTACGGCGAGGACTCGATCATGAAGGTGTTCCGGAAGGTCACGCCGGGGATCAACCCCGACATCGAGATCCACGAGGTGCTGACCAAGGCGGAGAGCACCCACATCGCCGATCTGTACGGCTGGGTGGAGGGCACCGCAGACCTCGGCAGCGGCCCCGAGACCCTGCATCTGGCGATGCTGCAACGCTTCCTGCGGACCGCCACCGACGGCTGGGACCTGGCGCTCGCGTCGGTGCGCAACATGTTCGCCGAGCCCGAGGTCCACGCCTCGGCCTCCGGCGGGGACTTCGCCGCCGAGGCGGCGCGGCTCGGGGAGGCGCTCGCCGAGGTGCACCGCGACCTGGTCGCGCACTTCCCGGTGACCACGGCCTCGGCCACCGACCTGGCCGCGGGCATGACCGAGCGCCTGGAGGCCGCGATCGCGGCGGTCCCGGAGCTGGCCCCGTACGACGGCGCGCTGCGATCGGTCTTCGCCAAGGTGGCCGATCTGGGCGAGATCCAGGTCCAGCGCATCCACGGTGACCTGCACCTGGGCCAGACGCTGCGCACGTCGCTGGGCTGGAAGTTCGTCGACTTCGAGGGCGAGCCGGCCAAGCCGCTGCTCGTACGCTCGCTGCCGGACTCGCCGTGGCGCGACGTCGCGGGCATGCTGCGCTCCTTCGACTACGCCCCGCACGTGGTGATGCACCAGTTCCCCGACCTCGACCCCGAGGTCACCACCGACCTCGAGACGCTGCTCCACCAGCGGGTCGAGGAGTGGGCGCATCGCGCCCGCAACCACTTCCTGGTCGCCTACGGGGGCGACCTCTCGGACGAGCAGCGACTCCTGCTCGACGCGTACGTGGCCGACAAGGCCGTGTACGAGACCGTCTACGAAGCGCGCAACCGCCCGACGTGGATCGACATCCCGCTGGCGGCGGTAGCGCGGATCGGAGCCTGATGCCCAACGAATCGCACACCGTGTCCGCGCACGGCCTCGGCGAGATCGACATCCACCTGATCAACGAGGGCCGCCACGAGCAGCTCTGGGACGCCCTCGGCGCGCACGTCAGCGCCGAGGGGACCCACTTCGCCGTCTGGGCGCCCAACGCCCAGGAGGTGCAGGTCGCCGGGGAGTTCAACGACTGGACCGGTGCCGCGCACACGATGACGCGCCTGGGCACGTCGGGGGTCTGGGAGATCTTCGTGCCCGGCGTCGGCAGCGGCGCCCACTACGCGTACATGGTCCGCGGGGCCGACGGCGAGTGGCGCGCGAAGGCCGACCCGATGGCCCGCTTCGCCGAGGTGCCGCCGGCGACCTCGTCGCGGACGTGGGCGTCCGAGTACGAGTGGGGCGATCAGGCCTGGCAGGAGAGCAAGGGCGAGCGGCAGCGGATCGACCGGCCGATGTCGGTCTACGAGGTGCACCTGGCCTCGTGGCGCCGCGGGCGCAGCTATCGCGACCTGGCCGACGAGCTGGTCGGCTACGTCTCCGACCTGGGCTTCACCCACGTCGAGCTGATGCCGGTGATGCAACACCCGTTCGGCGGCAGCTGGGGCTATCACGTGACCGGCTACTTCGCGCCGGACAGCCGGTTCGGGACCCCGGACGACTTCCGGTATCTCGTCGACCGGCTGCACCAGGCCGGCGTCGGCGTCATCCTCGACTGGGTGCCGGGCCACTTCGCCACCGACGAGTGGGCGCTGGCGCGCTTCGACGGCACCCCGCTGTACGAGCACCCGGACCCGCGCAAGGGCTGGCACGCCGAATGGGGCTCGCACATCTTCGACTTCGGCCGGCCCGAGGTGCGCAACTTCCTGTACGCGAACGCCGCGTACTGGCTCGAGGAGTTCCACGCCGACGGCCTGCGCGTCGACGGCGTCGCCTCGATGCTCTACCTGGACTACGGCCGCAACGCCGGCGAGTGGCTGCCCAACCGCCACGGCGGGCACGAGCACCTCGAGGCCGTCGAGTTCCTCCAGGAGATGAACGCGACCTCCTACAAGCGCACCCCCGGCATCACCACGATCGCCGAGGAGTCGACCGCTTGGCCCGGCGTCACCGCGCCCACCGACGGCGGCGGGCTCGGCTTCGGCTTCAAGTGGAACATGGGCTGGATGCACGACACGCTCTCCTACCTGAAGCACGACCCCGTGCACCGCTCCCACCACCACGGCGAGCTGACCTTCGGCCTCTCGTACGCGTGGTCGGAGAACTACGTGCTACCGCTGTCGCACGACGAGGTCGTGCACGGCAAGGGCTCCCTGCTGCGCAAGATGCCCGGCGACCGGTGGCAGCAGCTGGCCACCCTGCGGGCCTACTACGCCTTCATGTGGGCCCACCCCGGCAAGCAGCTGCTCTTCATGGGCTGCGAGATCGCCCAGGAGTCCGAGTGGGCCGAGTCGCGCGAGCTGGATTGGTGGCTGCTGGACCACCCCGAGCACCTGGGGATGCACCGCACGGTCAAGGAGCTCAACGCGCGCTACCGCGAGACCCCCGCGCTGTGGGAGCAGGACGGCTCGCCGGAGGGCTTCGGCTGGCTCGTCGGCGACGACGCGGCCAACAACGTCCTCGCGTTCGTCCGGTACGGGTCCTCGAGCGATGCGGAGCCGCTGGTGTGCGTCACCAACTTCTCCCCGGTCCCGCGCCACGGCTATGTCATCGGCCTGCCGTCGACCGGCACCTGGGAGGAGGTGCTCAACACCGACGCCGAGACCTACGGCGGCTCCGGCGTGGGCAACCTCGGTGCGGTCGAGGCGACCGACGAGCCGTCCCACGGCCAGCCGGCCAGCGCCTCGATCACCATCCCGCCGCTCGGCACGGTCTGGCTGCGCCCCGCCGCCTCCTGACGCGCCGATAGGGTGGGCGCGTGACCGAGGAGCCGCTGACGATCGTGACGACGGTGGCCGACGGGGTCGCCCGGATCGAGTGGCCCGCCTACGTGCCGGCCTCGGTCGTACGGCGCGAGGTGGCGGCGGCCCTGACCGCGCACGCCCGCGTCGAGGTGCTGCTCGACCCGCGCGACGAGACCGCGCAGCGGGTCGCGGCCTGGGCCGGGATGCAGCGCGAGGGCACCATGCGTGGCGTCACCGTCTCCGGTGAGCCCCAGGACCGGCTGGTCTACGCCCGGCTGGCCTCCGACGTCCCGCTCGAGGACCCGCAGAGCTTCCGCTCGCTGCTCAACTCCTTCCTGCCCCGCAAACGCGCGATCGGGCAGATGCTGGTGCGCGACGATCAGGACCGTGTCCTGCTGTGCCAGCTCACGTACAAGAAGGACTGGGACCTGCCCGGCGGCGTCGTCGAGCTCAACGAGTCGCCCCGCCTCGCGGTCAGCCGCGAGCTGGAGGAGGAGCTCGGCGTCGAGATCCCCGCGGGCGAGCTGCTGCTCACCGACTGGCTGCCGCCGTGGAGCGGTTGGGACGACGCGGTCTGCCTGGTCTTCGACGGCGGCGTCCAGCCCGCGGACCTGGCCGCGGAGCTGGTGCTGCAGCCCAACGAGATCCGGGCCGCGGAGTTCAAGACGATGGCCGAGGTCCGCGAGCTCGCCGCCGACTTTACCGCGCGGCGGATCGAGTCGGCGCTAGCGCGGGCGCACGGGCGCGGGGCGCCGTACACCGAGAGCGGCCGGGCGCACCCGGAGGCGTAGGACGCCCTGGGCGATCATCACGCCCAGGATCAGCAGCGCCGCGCCCGCGAGCTCGGCGGCGTTCGGGACCTCCCCCTGCAGCGTCCACGCCGACGCGATCGCCACCGGCGGCACCAGCAGGATCCACGGCACCACCCGGTGCGAGGGGTGCCGGGCCAGCAGGGTGTTGAAGATGCCGTACGCGACCAGGGTGCTCATCACGACCGTGTAGACGGTCGAGACCCCGCCGCGCCAGCCGAGGTGGACGATCCCCTGCCCGACCGCCGAGGGGCCGTCGAGCAGCAGCGAGAGGCCCAGCAGCGGCACCGGCACGATGAGCGCCGACCAGACCACGAGGCCGAGACCGCCCGGCACCCGAGCGGCACGGGCGATGACGTTGCCGATGCCCCACGACAGGCCGGCCGCGACGCAGAGCAACAGTGCCCCGAGCGGAACGTGACCGCCACGGCCGAGGGCGACGGTGACCAGGCCGACCACGCCCAGGCTGATGCCGAGGACCTGGGCCGAGCTCACCCGCTCGCCCAGTGCGCCGGCCGCGATCACGATCGTGAAGACGACCTGCGACTGGAGCACCAGCGCGGCCAGGCCCGGCGGCATCCCGGCGTGCATCGCGGCGTAGAGGAAGCCGAACTGGCCCATGCTCATGAACGTGCCGACCAGCAGGATCGTGCGCCACGGTGCCTGCGGCCGCGGGACGAAGAGCAGCGCCGGGAACGCCACCAGGGCGAACCGGATCGCCGCGAAGAGCAGCGCCGGGACGTGGTGCCCGCCCCGCGGCGCCATCCCCCAGTCGATGACGACGAAGTTGAAGCCCCAGATGCAGGCGACCAGGGCGGCGAGGAGCGAGTCACGGCGGCTCATGGCATCCATCGTCGCCGCCACAACCATGAAGGACCAGCGAATAGAATTGCACCCAACCCGTTAGCATCGCTTCATGATCGATCTGGATGCGCTGGTCTCCCTGCGCGCCGTCGCCACCCACGGCTCAGTGGTCGCGGCGGCCGAGGCACTCGGCTACACGCCGAGCGCGGTCTCCCAGCAGGTCAAGCGCCTGGAGCGCAGCGCCGGCGTGCCGGTCCTCGAGCGCGTCGGCCGCGGCGTGATGCTCACCCGCCACGGACGCCATCTGGTCGAGCACGGCACCCGGCTGCTCGCCGACCTCGAGGAGCTCGAGGCGGGCCTGCACCAGCAGGCCGAGACGGTCGCCGGCGATGTACGGCTCGCGGTCTTCTCCACCGCCACTCGGGGCCTCGTCGCGCCGACGCTGCCCACGATCCTCGCCCAGCACCCCGCCCTGCGCGTCGCACTCGTCGAGAGCGAGCCCTGGGACACCATCGACCTCATCGCCCGCGGCGAGGCCGATCTCGGCCTGGTGCACAGCTGGGGCGACGTCGCGCTCCAGATCCCCGATCACCTGGCCGCGACGCGGGTCGGGCTCGATCTGGCCGAGGTGATCATGCCGCGCACGCACCGGCTCGCGGACCGCGCGGCGCTGACCCCGAAGGACCTCGTCGAGGAGGGCTGGATCGCCACGCCCGAGGGGACGATCTGTCGCCAGTGGCTCAACCGGATGTACGTCGGCACCGGGCGCCTCCCCCGCCTCGCGCACGTCGCGATGGAGTTCGACTCCCACCTCGCGCTCGTGCGGGCCGGCCTGGGCGTCGCGCTCATCCCACGGTTGGGCCGGGCGCCACTGGCCGACGACCTCGTCGCGGTGCCGATGACCGATCCCGTGCCGACCCGTGCCGTGGTCGCCCTGCACCGGCGCAGCATGGCCGACTCCCCCACGATCGCCGCCCTGCTGGGCGCGCTGTGTGAGGCGGGCGCCCGGCTGTGACCTCTCGTCCCGCAGGAAGTGACCTCTCGAGCCGCGAGAAGTGACCTCTCGACCTCAGAAGAGCGCCGAGGCGAGGGCGCGCCGCCCGCTCAGCACCCGCGGGTCCTCGTTGCCGACGGCGCCGAAGAGCCCGATCAGGTGCTCGCGAGCCGCGTTGCGCTCGTCGCCCGCCGCACGGGTGACCAGGGCGATGAGCCGCTGGAAGGCCTCGTCCACCCGGCCCATGACCAGGTCCAGGTCGGCGGCGAGGGTCTGCGCCTCGACGTTGTCGGGCTCCGCCTCGGCCGCGGCCAGCGCCGCGTCGGCGTCGACGCCGGCGGTGCGCTGGAGCACCTTCGCCATCGCCAGACCGGCCGCCGCCTCGGCGTCGGCCGGGTTGGCGTCGACGAGCTTCTGGTACTCGGCGACGGCTCGGTCGATGTCGCCCTCACCGAGCGCGTCCTGGGCCGCGGCGTAGCGCGGGTCGACGTACTCCTCGTCGCCCTCGGGCGCCTCGACGCGGCGCGGCTGGTGCCGGCCGGTGAGGCCCGACGCGGTCAGCTGCTGCGCGACCTGGGTGAGCATGGTGCGCAGCTGCTCGAGGGGGACGACGTCCTGCAGCAGCGGCTGCGGGCGCCCGTCGATGACCGCGACGACCAGCGGGATCGAGGGGATCTGCATCGCCTGGGCGATCTCCGGGGCGGTGTCGATGTCGACCAGGCCGACCAGGAACCGGCCCTCGAACTCGTCCGACAGCGTGCGGACGTCGGCCGCGAGCTGGGCCGACTCGGGCATCCGGGTCGGCGAGTAGAACGCGAGGAGCACCGGGGCGTGCATCGACGCCTCCAGGGTGCTCTGGAAGTTGTCGCGCCCGATCTCGACGCTGTACGCGGTGCCACCGGCTGCCGCGGCGCCGTCGGCGGGGGCACCGGGGCCCGGCCCGCCCGCGGGCGGCTGCGCGGGGCGCTGGAGGGCGCCGAGGTCGATCGCTCCAGGACGGGAGAACGGCTGCTGCGTCATGCTCCGATCCTAGGAGACCAAGCGAGCGACAGCGCGAGCGAGGTACGAGCTCTGGCGCTGGCCGCGAGCGCGGGACGAGCTCTGGCGCTGGCCGCGAGCGCGGGACGAGCTCTGGCGCTGGCCGCGAGCGCGGGAGCCGCGTGCGCGAAGCGCACGCACGAGGTCACCCGACCCGGGGACCACGCAGGCCGGTGCGCTGGACCACCCGCTGGATCGTGAGGTCACGGTCGTCGGGACGCCCGACGTACCGGATCTCGCGCAGGCCCTGCTCCTGGGCGGCGGACTCGAAGATGAAGTGGCCGTAGCCGAAGATCCGCCCGGTGACAGGCTTGTCGACGGTGATGTCCAGGATGCGCGACAGCGGCATCGTGGCGAGCCGGGTCGAGAGCACGCCGTGGATGCGGAACACCCTCATGTTGGTGACGACGAAGCGGTCACGACGCTCGCGCAGGGTCGCCCAGCCCGCGTGCAGCGCCACCGCGCCGCCGGCGAGGAGGAGCACCCACGCGACGCCGATGCTGACCAGCAGCGAGGCGACGAGCAGCAGGAAGGCGACGAACGCCTCGAGGGCAGGGCGGACGAAGGCGACCCAGTGCCGTTCGACCTCGTCGACGACGACCTCGCCCTCCTCACGAAGGAGGTGTCGCCGGATGTCCGGCGACCCGAAGGCGCTCATGACCTAGTCGGACAGGTCCTGGACGAAGGAGATCGTCTTGGTCATGAAGGCCGACGCACCGTCCCAGCCGTTGCTGCCCGCGCTCTTGGCGGTGTCGGCCAGGCCGTGGGGATCCTGGAAGAGCCAGAACCCGATAAAGAGCACGAGCACCCCGAGAATCAGCTTCTTCATGGGGCCTCATGATGCCGGTGTGACGCCTGGGATCGGTGGAGGCGCGCCCGAGCACACAGCCCGTGCTCAGCCGAGGAGGGTGTCGGCCGCTGCGTACGGGTCGAGCCGGCCGCCCGCGACCGCCGCCGAGAGCTCGTCGAGCCGGTCGCGACCCTGCAGCTCCCAGCGCGCGCGCAGTGCGGCCACCGCGATCGCCTCGATCTCCTCGCGCGCGCGGCGAGCGCGCCGTACGGCGAGCATGCCCGACCCGTCGAGCCAGGCGCGGTGCTCCGCGATGGCGGCGACGAGGTCGCCGAGCCCCATATGACTCTGCGCGGAGATGGGCAGCACCGCCGGCTTCCAGGCGCCCTCGGGACGCGCGGCGAGCGCGAGCATCCCGCGCAGGTCGCGCCGGACCTTCATCGCGCCGTCGCGGTCGGCCTTGTTGACGACGTAGAGGTCGCCGATCTCGAGGATCCCGGCCTTGGCGGCCTGGATGCCGTCGCCCATGCCGGGCGCGAGCAGCACCAGGGTGGTGTCGGCGAGTCCGGCGATCTCGACCTCGGACTGGCCGACGCCGACGGTCTCCACGAGCACCACGTCGAAGCCGGCGCCGTCGAGCACCCGGATCGCCTGCGGCGTGCTCCACGCGAGGCCGCCGAGGTGACCGCGCGAGGCCATGGAGCGGATGTAGACGCCTCGGTCCCCCGCATGGTCGGTCATCCGGATCCGGTCGCCGAGCAGGGCCCCGCCGGAGAACGGCGAGGACGGGTCGACCGCCAGCACCGCGACCCGCTTGCCGGCCGCGCGCAGCTCGCGCACCAGCGCACTCGTGGTGGTCGACTTCCCGACGCCGGGGGCGCCGGTCAGCCCGATCACGTGCGCGTGCCCGACGTACGGGGACAGCGCCGCCATCACCTCGCGCAGGCGTCCCGTGGAGGCGTCGGAGGCGTCCTCGATGAGGGAGATCAAACGGGCGACCGCCCGCGAGGAACCCGGATCTCCGAGTCCTCCGCGGGCGGTCTCCACGAGGTCGGCGACCTCGATGTCGGTACGAGCCATCTCAGGCGTTCAGCGCGCCCGTCAGGCCTGCGGCACGCGGACGATCAGGGCGTCACCCTGGCCGCCGCCGCCACACAGGGCGGCCACACCGGTGCCGCCGCCACGACGCTTGAGCTCGTTGGCGACGTGCAGCACCACGCGGGTGCCGGACATGCCGAGCGGGTGGCCGAGCGCGATCGCGCCGCCGTTGACGTTGACGATGTCCTCGGAGATGCCGAGCTGCTGCGCCGACGCCATGCCGACCGCGGCGAAGGCCTCGTTGAACTCGACCAGGTCGAGATCGCTGGCCTGCAGGCCGGCCTTCTCGAGCGCCTTGGTGGTCGAGGCGGCGGGCTGCAGCTGCAGCGAGGAGTCCGGGCCGGCCGTCTGGCCGTGGGAGACGATCTCGCACAGGTAGTCGAGGCCGAGCTCCTCGGCCTTGGCCTTGCTCATCACGACGACCGCGGCAGCACCGTCGGAGATCTGCGAGGCCGAGCCCGCGGTGATGGTGCCCTCCTTGACCACCGGACGCAGCCCGGCGAGCGACTCCACCGTGGTGTCGGCACGCACGCCCTCGTCCTGGCTGACGACGACGTCGCCGCGGCGCGAGGAGATGGTGACCGGGACGATCTCGTCGTCGAAGACGCCGTTCTTCTGGGCGGCGGCGGCACGCTGGTGCGACTGCGCGGCGAAGGCGTCCTGCTCCTCGCGGGTGAACTTGTTCGACGCGGCGTTGCACGTGTCGGTCAGGTTGATCATGGCCTGCTTGGTGAACTGGTCGAAGAGCGCGTCGTAGACCATCGAGTCGACGAGCGTGGTGTCGCCGTACTTGAAGCCGTCGCGCGACTTCGGGAGCAGGTGCGGAGCGTTGGTCATCGACTCCATGCCGCCGGCGACGACGATGTCGTACTCGCCGGTGCGGATCATCTGGTCGGCCTGCGCGATCGCGTTGAGGCCGGAGAGACACACCTTGTTCGTGGTGATGGTCGGGACGCTCATCGGGATGCCGGCGCCGACGGCGGCGGTACGGGCCGGGTTCTGGCCGGCCCCGGCCTGGATGACCTGGCCCATGATCACGTACTCGACCTGCTCGGCGCTCACGCCGGCCTTCTCCAGAGCGCCCTTGATGGCGACCGCGCCGAGCTCGGCGGCGGAGAGGGACGACAGACCACCCAGCAGGCGGCCGATCGGGGTGCGAGCCCCGGCGACGATGACGGTTCCGGACATGATGCCTCCAAGCTGAGCGGTCAGTGGGCTCCGACATTACCGACGAGTAGCAATCCTGGGGAGGGGTCGGGCCCGTCGGCTGGTGTGCCCATGCTCACACATCTTCCCTCGCCCGCTGGGCGTGGACCAGAGTGGCCCTCATGACTGACCTGATCCCCGAGAGCCTCTTCATCGCCATCGACCACGTGGGCATCGCCGTGCCGGACCTCGATGACGCGATCGCCTTCTACGAGTCGAACTACGGGATGACGGTGCTGCACAGCGAGACCAACGAGGAGCAGGGCGTACGGGAGGCCATGATCGGCTACCCCGCGAACGCCGGCGCCGCCGTCGTCCAGCTGCTCGCGCCGCTGAACGAGGAGTCGACGATCGCGAAGTTCATCGGCCGCAACGGCCCGGGCCTGCAGCAGCTCGCCCTGCGCGTCACCGACGTCGAGGCCGCGATGGCCCACCTCACGGACCGCGGCCTGCGCCTGCTGTACGACGCGCCCCGTCGGGGTACCTCCGACAGCCGGATCAACTTCGTCCACCCGAAGGACGCCGGCGGCGTGCTCCTCGAGCTCGTCGAGCCCCACCAGAACGCCGCCCACTGAGCCTTAGGTCACACGTCCTACCCAGGCGTGTTACTCATCAGTAATCTACGCCGAGACCAGCCCCGCCTCTGACATCCCAGGAGCCGTTGTGCAGCACATCCTCGATGCGATCCAGAGCGACGCTTCCTCTCCGGAGGACTTCGCCAACCTCGCCCTTCCCGAGTCCTACCGCGCCGTCACCGTCCACAAGGACGAGGTCGACATGTTCGAGGGCGTCGCCTCGAGGGACAAGGACCCGCGCAAGTCGCTGCACGTCGACGAGGTGCCGCTGCCCGAGCTCGGCCCGGGCGAGGCGATCGTCGCGGTGATGGCCTCGGCCATCAACTACAACACCGTGTGGACCTCGATCTTCGAGCCGGTCTCCACCTTCGGCTTCCTCGAGCGCTACGGCCGCGAGTCCGACCTGGGCGCCCGGCACAACCTGCCGTACCACATCGTCGGCTCCGACCTGTCCGGCGTCGTGCTGGCTGTCGGCCCCGGCGTGACCAAGTGGAAGGCCGGCGACCGCGTCGTCGCGCACTGCCTCTCGGTCGAGCTCGAGGCGCCCGACGGGCACAACGACACGATGATGGACCCCTCGCAGCGCATCTGGGGCTTCGAGACCAACTTCGGCGGCCTCGCCGACGTGGCGATGGTCAAGGCCAACCAGCTCATGCCGAAGCCGGAGCACCTCACCTGGGAGGAGGCCGCCTCGCCGGGCCTGGTGAACTGCACCGCCTACCGGCAGCTGGTCTCCGCCAACGGCGGCAACATGAAGCAGGGCGACAACGTCCTCATCTGGGGCGCCTCGGGTGGTCTCGGTGGCTTCGCCACCCAGTACGCCCTCAACGGCGGCGCGAACCCGATCTGTGTCGTCTCCAACGAGGAGAAGGCCCAGATCGTGCGCAACATGGGCGCGGAGATGGTGATCAACCGTTCCGAGCTGGCTCCGAAGTTCTGGAACGACGAGGGCACCCAGCAGAACCCGAAGGAGTGGAAGCGCTTCGGCGCGGCCATCCGCGAGCTCACCGGCGGTGAGGACATCGACATCGTCTTCGAGCACCCGGGTCGCGAGACCTTCGGCGCCTCGGTCTTCGTCACCCGCAAGGGCGGCACCATCACCACCTGTGCGTCGACCTCCGGCTACATGCACGAGTACGACAACCGCTACCTGTGGATGAACCTCAAGAAGATCATCTCGAGCCACTTCGCCAACTACCGCGAGTCGTGGGAGGCCAACCGCCTCATCGCGCAGGGCAAGATCCACCCGACCCTGTCGCGCACGTACACGCTCGAGGAGACCGGCCAGGCCGCGCTCGACGTGCACCACAACAAGCACCAGGGCAAGGTCGGCGTGCTCTGCCTCGCCCCCGAGGAGGGCCTCGGCGTCCGCAACCCCGAGCTGCGCGAGAAGCACCTCGACAAGATCAACCTGTTCCGCGGCATCTGAGCCGTAAGAGCTGGTCGATCGTCCAGTTCTTTCGAGGGGCCGTCCCGGGGTGAATCCCGGGGCGGCCCTCGTCGTTCGACGCCCACCGATGTGGGACCCTTGGACGCAGTTCACCCCCACCGCACGGAAGAGGTAACGCCGACCATGAGCGATCAGGGCCTTTCTATCTTCGACGACGAGCCGAACCCGGCTGCCGAGAAGGGCACTGCCGCGGGCGGCAAGAAGCCGAGCACGCCGGCCGACGCCGGCGCCGCTGCCGCCACGCAGAAGTCCTCCCCCGGCGCGCCCGCCGCTCCGAAGGCCGCCGCGCCGGCCGCCGAGAAGGCTCCGGCCGGTGAGGCGAGTGACCGGACCCAGGTCATGCCTCGCGTGACGTCCTCCCCCGCCACCAGCGCCCCGACGAGCCGTCCCGCACCGAGCGGTGCCGCTCCGACGACACCGCCGCAGCGCCCGGCGACGCCCACCGTCCCCGGCGTCGCCTCCTCGCCGCTCCCCCTGGTCCGCCGCGGCGGTTACGACCCGGCCACGGTCGACGCGCGCATCCAGCAGCTGACGGCCGCGCACGCCGCCGCGCACAGCGCCGCCCAGAGCGCGCAGCAGCGCCTCGGGGACCTGGAGAAGGAGATCGCCTCGCTGCGCGAGCAGCTCGCCGAGTCCGCCAACCCCTCGTACGCCGGTCTCGGCGGTCGCGCCGAGGCCATGCTGCGCCTCGCCGAGGAGGAGGCGGCCGAGATCAAGGACGCCGCCGAGCGCGACGCGACCGAGATCAAGAACCAGGCCACCCGTGACGCCGCCGCCATCAAGAACGACGCGCAGCGCGAGGTCGACGAGCTGCGCAAGGCGCACTACCAGGAGATGGACGACCACCGCGCCCGGGTGACGACCCAGGCCGAGCAGGAGCGGGCCCTGGCCCGCAGCGAGTCCGAGGACCTCCTCGCCTCCGCCAAGCGCGAGGCCGACCAGCTGCGCCTGGCCGCCCAGCAGGAGACGACCGAGCTGCGCGCCGCCACCCAGCGCGAGGTCGAGCAGGCCCGCGCCGGTGCCGACCGCGAGGTCCAGGAGGCCCGCCGCATGCTGGCCGTGGAGAAGGAGCGGCTCGCCCGCGAGGCGACCGACCACCACAACAGCTCGATGGCCGAGACCCGCCGCCTCGTCGAGGAGGCCGAGTCCCGCGCCTCCGCGGCCGAGGAGCGCGCCCGCCAGGCGTCCGCTCAGATCGCCAGCCAACGTGCGCAGGCCGAGGCCGACGCCGAGGGCCTCGTCACGCGCGCCAAGCGCGAGGCCGAGCACCTGCTCAGCAGCGCCCGATCGCAGGCCGAGACGCTGGCCTCCGCCGGTCACGCCGAGGCGGAGCGCGGACTGGCCGCGATCCGCGCCGAGGTCGAGCGCCTCGCCAAGCGCCGCGACGCGATCACCGCCCAGCTCGCGCCGCTGAGCAAGCTCCTCGCCGGCCTCGGCCAGGACCAGGAGTCCGACAAGGACGCTGAGTGAGCGACGAGACGGCGGTCGCCGACGCGCAGCAGCCCGAGACCGAGCAGCCGGCGCCCGCGCCGGAGCTCGGGCACCGGGGGCGGCCGTTCGACCGCAAGGCGCCCTACATGGTGGGGCTCCTGGGCGGCTTCGGCCTGCTCACCGCCTACGCCTTCAGCCGGATCTTCATCTCGCTGGGCAGCACGCTGATCCTGATCGTCGTCTCGCTCTTCATCGCGGCCGGCCTCGATCCGCTGGTGCGCTGGCTCGAGCGCCGGGGCTTGGGTCGCTCGATGGCGGTGCTCGTCGTGATCGTCGGCGTGATCGGCATGATCGCGCTCTTCGTCTTCGCGCTGGCACCGGTGATCGCCGACCAGGTCCGCGCGATCGGCAGCAGCGCCCCCGACTGGCTCGACCGGCTGCAGCACAATCAGCGCGTCCGCGACCTGGACGAGCAGTACGGGTTCATCGAGCACATCCAGTCGTTCGTCACCAACGGCAACTTCGCCAGCCGTGTCTTCGGCGGCGTGCTCGGCGTCGGCCTGGCCGTGCTCAACGCGTTCTTCAACAGCTTCATCATCATCGTGTTGACGCTCTACTTCCTGGGCTCCTTCGAGACGCTCAAGAAGGCCGCGTACAGCCTCGCGCCCGGCTCGCGCCGCGAGCGCGTCGGCAAGCTCGGCGACCGGATCATCGAGGGCATCGGCGGCTACGTCTCCGGGGCGTTCGTGATCGCACTGTGCGCGGGGATCACGTCCCTGATCCTGCTCTTCAGCATCGGGATGGGCCGCTACGCCGTCGCGCTCGCGTTCGTGGTGATGGTCACCGACGTGATCCCGATGATCGGCGCCACCATCGGCGCCGTCATCGTGACCGCGATCTGCTTCGCCGACTCGGTGCAGACGGGGGTCATCGCGGCCATCTTCTACATCGCCTACCAGCAGTTCGAGAACTACGTCATCTACCCGCGCGTGATGTCACGCTCGGTGGAGATCCCCGGCGTCCTCACCGTCATCGCCGCGCTCGTCGGCGCCTCGTTGATGGGTGTCGTCGGCGCCCTGCTGGCCATCCCGACCGCCGCGGCCATCCTGATGCTCGTCCGCGAGGTCTTCGTCAAGGCACAGGACGAACGCTAGCCGCGCCGCTGCGACGTCCGAATCCCGCCGGAGCACGCCCGGTGACTCGGCGAGCATCGTCGCTGTGACTGCTTCCGCCCTGCGCCCCGAGCACGAGACGAACAAGGTCGTCATCGACCCGGCGATCCTCTACTTCGGGACTCCTGTGGTCCTGCTCAGCAGCCTGAACCCGGACGGCACCACGAACCTGATGCCGATGTCATCGGTCTTCTGGCTCGGCAATCGCGCCGTCCTGGGCATCGGCGCCGGCTCGCAGACGGCCGCCAACCTGCGCCGGCACGGCGAGGTGGCGAGCATCGACGAGGAGCTCTACCGCTAGTCGCGCCCGGCCGGCTCCGAGAGCGCCGTACGGCTCACCACCGCCAGCGCATCGGCGGCGTCGGGCTCACCGGCCGCGGGTTCGCCGAGCTTCACCGCGACCACGCCCGCCAGGATCAGCAGACCGCCGACGACCTGCACGCCGACCGGCAGCTCGTCGAGCAGGAGCCAGGCGAAGAGCACGCTGGAGACGACCTCCATCAGCGCCACGAAGCTGGCCAGCCGGGCCCCGAGGAGGCGGCCGGCGACGATGCCGGCGGCGTACGCGAGCGCGGCGGTGACGATGCCGAGCACGAGCACGGCGACCCACCAGGGCATCTGGGTGTGGGCGAGCTCGACGGTGCCTCGCGCGGCGTGCAGCGGCATCAGGTGGGCGAGGCCGAGCAGGCCGAGGACCACCGACCCGACGACGAGGCCGAGCCACGCGAGCGCGATCGGCGGCAGGTCGATGCCGCCCTCGGCGTTGAGCACGAAGTAGACCGAGGCGCCGATCATCGCGCCCAACGCCCACAGCACGCCGACCAGGCTCAGGCCGACTCCCCCGCCGACCAGGTCGAGCACCAGCACCAGGCCGGCGGCGGCGATCACGGCCCCCACGACCGTGAGGGGCGCGGGCCGCTGGCCGTGTCGCAGCCAGAGCCAGATCACGACGGCGGCCGGCGAGGTGTACTCGATCAGGATCGCCGGCCCGACCTCCATGTGCTGCACGGCGGAGAAGTAGCAGAACTGCGAGGCCGCGACCGCGAGCACGCCGTACACGACCACCGTCGGAAGCTCACGGCGCAGGGTGCCGCGCGGGGCCGCCCGCAGATGCGCACGCAGCGCGTGCGCACCGAACGGCGCCAGCACGACCGCCGCGAGCGCAACCCGCAGCAGGACCACCGACCCCGGCGTCCAGCCGATCTCGAAGAGACTCGAGGCGATCGAGCCGGACAGGCTGAAGCTGACCGCCGACAGGACGGCGAGCAGCAGCCCGCGCCCGAATCGTGCGGCGGGGACGCGGACGAGCCTGTCATTGGCGTAAGTGACCATCGCTCATGACATTAGGGAGGCGTTCGGTAATCTGTCAATGTGGTTTTCGCTCATGACACCGAGGAGTCGCTCCTCGCCGCGGTCGCCCTGGTGAACAGCGCCCAGCCGCCGGAGACGATGACCGCGGTCGCCGAGCTGGATGCGTTCTACGAGCGCTTCGGCTACACCGGGCGCCACGACCGCACCCGTGCCGAGCTGGCCGAGGTCCGTGCCCTGCGCCCGGAGCTGCGGGCGCTCCTGCTCAGCGAGCGCGATGAGGCGGTCGCTCGGGTCAACGCGGTCCTCAGCGAGGAGCGCGCGGTGCCGCAGCTGATCCGGCACGCCCCCCTCGACTGGCACATCCACGCCGTCGGGAACGAGGCGCCGCTGGCGACCCGGATCCGCGTCGAGACCGCGATGGCGATGATCGACGTCATCCGCGCCGATGAGCACGCCCGGCTCAGCACGTGTGCGGACGACACGTGCGAGGGCGTCGTCCTGGACCTGTCGCGCAACCGGTCCAAGCGGTTCTGCTCGGTGGCGTGCGGCAACCGCAACGCGGTCGCGGCCTACCGCGCCCGACAGGCGGCGACCGACCAGGCGATTCGGACCTGACTCCCGGGCCCGCGGCCGGCGCCGGAGCTTGTTCCTCGCTGGCGCTGTCGCTCTCCTGGTCGCCTCGCGCTCAACCGCCGATCAGCACTCCGGGCACGTCGATGAGCGGGTTGCCGTCCAGGACGGCGTTGAGCCCGTCGACCGCCCAGGGCACGACGTCCTCCGGGGTGAGCAGGTGCTGGAGCCCGGTGCCGTCCGTGATGCTCGGGCAGGACAGGTCCACGACGTAGTCGCGGCTGCCTCCGTCCTCCCCCGGAAGGTGGAGGAGCGCCCACTCTCCGCCACTGGCGTCGACGCAGCTGAACTCCCCCGCCGGAGGCGCCGCATCCACACCCGCGACGAGTGCCTCGGCCGCCCCGGCATCGAGGTCCTGCCGGTAGACGAGCTGGTAGCCGGACCCGGTCGGGCGGTAGGCGCACACCGTCATCCTGTCGGGCACGAAGGTCGCGGCGCTCGAGTCACCCGTCGACACCTCGTCCGCGGTCGGCGGCGAGGCGAGGGTCGTGCTGCACGGCCCCGTGGGGATCACCGCCGCCGAGGTGAGGATGCTCCGGCGAAGGTGCGCGTCCGGGCTGCCGACGGTCACCGTCATGCCGCCGATCGATCGGGTCTGCTGTACCCAACCGCCGCCGAGGTCGACCGTCCCGACGGGCACGTGGCCGCCGAGCCAGACGTACGGGACCGTTGGCCGCCCGCCCTGGGGCTTCGGGCAACGTGGGACCTGGGCCACCGGCCGGCCGACGTACCCGGGCACCGTCTCGCCCTCGCCCAGCCTGTGCCCGTCAGCGCCCCGGGTCGGGAACACGCCGCACGCGCCCGGCGCACCTCCCCAGCCCCAGGTCGCCGGCACGTAGACGCCGAGGTCGCGCCACACCTCCAGGCGGTAGCCGCCCCGCACCTCGGACGCCCCATCGGGGGCCCGGGCGGCCGGGGTCGCCCCACCCGGGCTCGGCGGCGCACCGCTGCCGTCCGGCCGCGGCACCGTGACCGCACCGGCACCGGCCACCACGAGGACCGCGACCGCCGCGGTGCCCAGCCGCCCGCGGAGGCGACGACGGCGGCCCGCGCGTGCGCGCTGCGCCAACGGCGCGCCGGTCGCGACCTCGTCGGCCAGCCGCGCGAGGTGCTCCCGCAGGGTCTGCTCCGGATCAGTCATCACGATCCTTCTTCGCCAGCTCGCGCCGCAGCACCTGCAGCGCCCGATGGACGTGCGATCGGGCGGTGGACTCCGCGCAGCCCAGGAGCACGGCGATCTCGCGGTAGTCCATGTCCTGGTAGAAGCGCAGCACCACGGCCGCGCGCTGCGCGGGCGGCAGGCCCGCGCACAGGTTGCGCACGACCTCCCGGCCGGCGACCTCATCGGCCGGGTCGGGCGTCGTCCCGCGCACCTCGACCACCGGGATGACCCGGCGCCGCCAGCGCCGCCACAGCGAGATGTGCTGGTTGACGATCATGCGGCGCACGTAGGTCTCGGGGTCCTCGGTCCTCGAGACGCGCGGCCAGGACGCGAGGGCACGCTCGAGTGCGCCCTGGACCGCGTCCTCGGCCTCGCTCTGGCTGCCCGTGAGCAGGTAGGCGAACCGGAGCAGCGACGCACCCCGCACTGCCACCCAGTCGTCGAACGACGGCGTGGCGACGGGACGGAGTCGATCGCTCACCCGTACATCCATGCACGACTCACGCCCGGACGCGAGGGTTCGTTGCACCCGGGCGTGCGGAAATCTCAGCCGGCGAGGAAGCGGCGCAGGGCCTCAGTGAAGATCTCCGGCTTCTCCGAGTGCACCCAGTGCCCGGCGCCCTTGATGGTGACGAGCCGTTTGCGCGGGAAGAGCGCCGTCATCGCGGCGTCGAACTCGGGCGTGATGTACGCCGACTCCGCGCCGGCGATCCACAGCACCGGACCGTCGTACGGCGCCAGTCCGGCGACCTCGTCGGCCGGCCAGTCGGAGAGCCTCGCCGCGTCACGGGCGAGGATCTCGAGGTTGGGCTGCCAGCGCCACACCACGCCGTCGCGGCGTAGGTTCTGCAGCAGGAAGGCGCGCACCGACGCACTCGGGACCGCCTCCACCAGCGCGGCGTCGGCGTCCTCGCGGCTGGCGAGCGTGTTCAGGTCGAGCGCGTGCATCGCCTCGATGTAGCCGGTGAACTCGCGCGCCGTCGAGTAGGAGACGGGCGCCATGTCGGCCACGACGAGCCGCTCGATCAGCTCGGGGTGGCGCAGGGCCGCCATCATCGCGACCTTCCCGCCCATCGAGTGCCCGACCAGCGCGACCGGGCCCGTGGCGGCCAGTGGCGCGAGCACCTCGGTGGCGACGATGTCGGCCATCTGCACGTAGTCCATCCGGTCGGTCCAGTCGGAGCGGCCGTGGTTGGGCAGGTCGACCAGGGTGATGCGGTGGTCGGCGGCGAGGGCCTTGCCGATGGTGTTCCAGTTGCGCCCCTGGCCGAAGAGGCCGTGCAGGAAGACGACCGAGCCGCTGCCCTCGCCGTACTGGAGGGTGTGGAGCGACGTCACAGGTCGAAGCCGTCGAACATGTCGCCGATGCCGTCGCCGATGCCGCCGAATAGATCGCCCATGCCCGAGCCGATCTCGCCGATGCCCTCCCCGAGGCCCTCCGCGAGCGCACCCATCCCCTCGCCGAGCCCCTCGAACATGAAGCCCATGAACATCCAGTCGAGGACGCCGAAGCCGCCGAAGTAGCCCTGGGCGTACGGCTGGTAGGCGCGACCGCCCTCCCAGTACGGCACGCGGCGCGAGCCGACCATCACCTGGCGGGCGTCCGGCTCGGCGCCAGCGCGCACCCGCTCGGCGTCGAGGGCACAGGCCGGGACCTGGCGCACCGCCCCGCCGCGGGGCGCGAAGTCGACGTCGGTGACGGCGATGCCGTGGCGCGGGTCGAAGAAGCAGGCCGGACGTCGCGTCGGCAGCGGCTCGCCGGCGAGGCGGGCGCGCACGCATGCGATCGCGTAGCGGCCGTCCTCGACGATCTTGGTGACGTTGCTGATCTCCTCGGGGCGGGTGATCGTCTCCCCGGCCCTGCCGGCCGCCTCGTACGCGTCCAGCGCGCGCTGGTAGTCGGCGCGGGCGCCGTCGTCGAGTGCCTGTCCGGCGGTGTCGAGGTCGAGGTCCCGCAGCTGCTCACCGAGCGCGGTCACGTCCTCCAGCGCCAGCTTCTTGACCGGTACGAGCTCGCGCTGGGCCCGCTCGAGTGCGGCCGCCCGACTGCGCTTGCGGCTGACCACGACGACACCGATGATCGCCGCGACGACCAGAAGAAGGACCACTCCACCCATGGGCCGGAGTTTACGTGGCAGCCTGGAGGCATGGCGTTCTGGCGCGAACAGCTCCTCGATCAGCTCGACTTCCACTGGACCCATCAGCTCCGACCACGGTTGGCGGGGCTGAGCGACGCGGAGTACCTCTGGGAGCCGGTGCCGGACTGCTGGAGCCTGCGGCCCTCCGCGGACGGCCGCCTGACGCTCGACTGGGCCTGGCCGGCTCCTGAGCCGGCACCGGTGACCACGATCGCCTGGCGGCTCGCGCATGTCATCGTCGGCGTGCTCGCGATGCGCAGCGCCTCGCACTTCGGCGCTCCGCCCGCCTCCTACGACACCTATCCCCTCGCCGCCACGGCGGCCGAGGCGCTCTCCCAGCTCGACGCCGAGGTCGAGCGTTGGCGTACGGGCGTGCAGGGGTGGAGCGATGAGGATCTGCGCGTCCCCTGCGGCCCGAGCGAGGGGCCGTACGCCGCGATGCCGCGCGCGACGCTGGTCCTCCACATCCACCGTGAGGTGATCCACCACCTCGCGGAGGTCAGCCTGCTGCGCGATCTCTACGTCCGCGCGTCCGGAGGCTGAGCGGCCGCGACGAGGCGCCGGCCGAGGTCGGCGGCGAGGTCACGCGCCCGCGCCGGCTCGAGGACCTCGAAGGCGAAGCCCAGCCGGGCCACGTGCATCAGCACCCACTCCGGCTCGGCGCCGCCCGCGGTGAGGACGCAGGCGCCCGGACCGTCCGGCTCCACGACGGCCACCGAGGCCGGCACCCGGCTGCGCAGCAGCGCCGCGTCGGCCTGGATCCGTACGCGGACGGTCTCCGGCTCCGGTGTGCGGCTGATCGCCTGCCGGACCATCTCGGTCGCCGGTGGATGGTCGCGCGGGGCGAAGCGGAACGTCATGGCCCGGACCTCGGCGAGCCGGTCCAGGCGGAACGTCCGCCAGTCGGCCCGGTCGAGGTCGTAAGCGACCAGGTACCAGCTGCGCCCGGTCGCGACGAGCTGGTAGGGCTCGCAACGGCGCACCGTCGCCGCACCGGCGCGGTCGACGTACCCGAACTCGACGCGCAGCGTGTCGCGGCAGGCCCGGGCCAGCGCGAGCAGCGCCTCGGCGTCGACCTCGACCGGAGAGCCCACCAGGGTCGAGATCGCCTCCTGGAGGGCCCGCACCTCCGCCCGCAGCCGGGTCGGCAGCACCTGGTCGAGCTTCGCCAGCGTGCGTACGGCCGCCTCGCTCACCCCCGTCACGGTGCCGCCCGCGGCCAGCCTCAGTGACACGGCGGTGGCGATCGCCTCATCGTCGTCGAGCAGCAGCGGCGGCAGCGCCTTGCCCGCACCGAGCTGGTAGCCACCGCCCACGCCTTGAGCTGCGTTGACCGGGTAGCCCAGAGCGCGCAGCCGCTCGACGTCGCGCCGGATGCTGCGCGTGGTCACCCCGAGTCGCTGGGCCAGCTCGGGGCCGGTCCACACCGGCCGCTGCTGCAGCAGACCGAGCAGACGCAACACGCGCTCGGTGGTCCCGGTCTCGCTCATGGGTCCACTGTCTCAGAGATAGCGGACCGATCCTGTCCGCTAGGGGCGAAAGGCTTCCCGCAGACCCACCAACCACCCCGAGAGGAACCCACGATGCCCGCACACGCCCCCGCTGCCCCCGACGAGCGCTCCGCCCTGGCCGGCTACCTGCGCCAGCAGCAGGACGCCTTCCGCAACGCCGCCTTCGGCCTGACCGACCAGCAGGCGGGCCTGCGGACGACGGCCAGCGCGCTCACCGTCGGCAGCCTGATCAAGCACGTCACGCTCGTGTCGCGCAGCTGGCTCGACGTCGCGCTCGCGGCGCCCGAGCGGCCTGCGTTCGGCCCGTCGGCCGAGGGTGCGACCGAGGCGTGGCTCGCGGCCTGGACCTGGACCGAGTCCGACTCGCTCGCCGAGGCGCTGCGCGCCTTCGACGAGGTGAGCGCCTCGATCCTCGCCGCGGTCGCGCAGGCCGACCTCGACACCCCGGCGCCCGTCCCCGACGCGCCGTGGTTCCCCAAGGACGTCGCGTCCTGGTCGGTGCGCTGGGTGTGGTTCCACGTCATCGAGGAGATCGCCCGCCACGCGGGTCACGCCGACATCGTGCGCGAGGCGCTCGACGGCGCCACCTCGATCGAGCTGCTCGCCGGGCGCGAGGGCTGGCCCGAGATGCCGTTCGTCAAGCCGTGGCGCCCGGCCGCCGCCTAGACGACCGGCATCTCGTCGCGCTGCTGTAGCCAGCGCTCCACGCGCCGGTCGGGGATCAGCCACATCAGCGCCACTGCCACGTACGGCAGGACGCCCAGCCACGGCTTGATGAAGCACAGCCCGATCCCGACCGCGTAGAAGACGATCGAGAGCCTGCCCTTCCAGTCGGCACCGAAGACCTCGTCGAAGTGCCCACTGGTGGGCAGGCGCCGGATCGTCCCGACCAGGAGCCAGTACGCGATCGCGGCTCCGATGAGGTTGACGCCGAAGATGATCGTCGGCGTACGAGCGAGACGCTCCTCATCCATCCAGCTCGTGGTGAACGGATACAGCGAGAGCCAGAAGAGCAGGTGCAGGTTGGCCCAGAGCACCAGGCCGTCCACGTGCGGAACCACCTGGAAGAGATGGTGGTGGTTCGACCAGTAGATGCCGACGTAGACGAAGCTCAGCAGGTAGGTGAACAGGCTCAGGCCGGCCTTGTCCCACAGGTTCTGCAGGTGCGGGCCCTCGGGGCCGTGCAGCTCGAGGACCATGATCGTGATGATGATGGCGAGGACGCCATCACTGAATGCCTCAAGCCGGCTGCTCTTCATGGCTCTCATTCTGCCCGGCGTCATCGTCCGCGGTGAGCGGCTGGGCGATGCTCTCCAGCGAGCGGCCCTCGGCCTTGACCCCGAGGAAGGCCTCGACGAGGCCGCCGCCGATCATCAGCACGGCGCCGATGAAGTAGCCGACGGCGATCTCGGTGACGTCCTTGTCAGCCTCCGCGCGGTCGATCAGCCAGCCGAAGAGCAGCGGCCCGCTGATGCCGCCGGCGGCGGTGCCGACCGCGTAGAAGAACGCGATGCACAGCGCGCGGGTCTCCATCGGGAAGACCTCGCTGGCCGTCAGGTACGCCGCGCTCGCGCCGGCCGAGGCCAGGAAGAAGATGATCGCGCCCATCAGCGTCAGGGTGGTGGCGTCGAGATGACCGAGGATCAGCCCGGCCACGCCGAGCAGCACGCCGGACACGACATACGTCGTCGTGATCATCGGCACCCGGCCGATCCGGTCGAAGAGAGGGCTGAGCAGGAGCGCACCGGCGAAGTTGCTGGCCGCGAAGATGGCGAGATACCAGCCGGTCTGGCCGACGCCGAAGAAGGTCGAGAGGGTGTCGCCGTAGGTGAAGAAGAACGCGTTGTAGAGGAACGCCTGCCCGACGAAGAGGCTGAAGCAGAGCACCGTCCGGCGCGGGTAGCGCTTGATGACGGTGTGCGCGATCGTGGCGAAGCCGATGCTGCGCCGCTGCCGGATCGTGATCGACTCCCCCACCTCGCCGAGCTCGCCGCCGGTCTCGTCGCGCACGGTGCGCTCCACGTCGGCGACGATCCGCTCGGCCTCCTCGTCGCGGCCGTGGATGAAGAGCCAGCGCGGCGACTCCGGCACGTTGCGTCGCACCACCAGGATGCCGACGGCGAGCACCGCGCCGAGGCCGAACGCGAGCCGCCAGCCGATGCTCGCGTCCACGATCGAGGGGTTGAGCAGCGGGATGGTGAGCAGCGAGCCGGCTGCCGCGCCGACCCAGAAGGAGCCGTTGATCGCCACGTCGACGCGACCTCGGTACGCGGCCGGGATGAGCTCGTCGATGGCGGAGTTGATCGCGGCATACTCGCCGCCGATGCCGGTGCCGGTGAAGAAGCGGGCGGCGAAGTACCACGCGGGGTTCATCGAGAACGCGGTCAGCACGGTGGCGACCGTGTAGACGCCGAGGGTGAGCAGGAAGAGCTTCTTGCGGCCGAACTTGTCGGTGAGCTGTCCGAAGAAGAGCGCCCCGACACAGGCGCCGGCGACGTACGAGGAGCCGGCGAAGCCGATGTCCCACCCGGTCATGCCCAGACCGGTGTCGTGCGGGCGCAGCGCGTCCGACATCGAGCCGACGATGGTGACCTCGAGGCCGTCGAGGATCCAGACCGTGCCCAGGCCCAGGACGACCAGCCAATGCCATCTGGCCCAGGGCAGCCGGTCCAGCCGGGCCGGGATGTCGGTGGTGATCCTGCCTGTTTCGACGGTGCTCGCGCTGCTCATGGCGACGCAGGTACCCGCAAATGGGATCCGCCGAGCCTGTCGATGCTTGTCGACAGACCCGGCGGAGTGCGGTGGCGGCCCGAGCGACCGCGTGCCGATGTCAGTAGGAGTGGAAGCCCTCGCCGCTCTTGCGGCCCAGCTTGCCCTCGGCGACCTTCTGCTCCAGGGTCGCGGCCGGGGCCAGACCCGGCTCCTTGAACTCGGCGAAGAGCTCCTGCTCGATGGCCAGCGAGACGTCGTTGCCGACCACGTCGAGCAGCTCGAACGGACCCATCGGCAGGCTGACCTGCTCCTTGATGGCGGCGTCGATGGTGCCGAGCTCGAGACCCGACTCGGCCAGCTTCACCGCGTCGTTGAGGTAGGGGAACAGCAGCGCGTTGACGATGAAGCCGGCGCGGTCGCCGCACGAGACGCCGACCTTGCCGACCTTGGCGGTCAGCGCGCGGGTGGTCTCGTCGACCTCGGGGCTGGTGTGGGTGGTCGTGACGATCTCGACCAGCTTCATCACCGGGGCCGGGTTGAAGAAGTGCATGCCGATGACATCGCTGGGGCGCTGCGTGACCTCGGCGAGCTGGGTGATCGGAAGGCTGGAGGTGGTGGTCGCCAGGATCGCGCCCGGCTTGAGGATCGCGTCGAGGTCGGTGAACAGCTCCGTCTTGATCGCGAGGTCCTCGGCGATCGCCTCGACGACGATGTCGACGTCGGCCAGCGCCGTGCGCTCGGTCGCGCCGGTGAGGCGGCCCAGGATCGCGGCCTTGTCGTCCTCGGTCGACTTGCCCTTGGCGATGGCGCGGTCGATGTTCTTGCTGATGTAGGCGACGACGCCGTCGAGCTTGTCCTGGCTTCGACCGACGTAGACCACGTCGTAGCCGGCCTGGGCGAAGACCTGAACGATGCCGCTGGCCATGGTGCCCGTGCCGACGACGCCGACCTTCGCGATGGCGTGCTTGAGCTCGGTGGCGGCGGCACCGGCCGCGTCACCCGCGGCGTGGAACGTGCTGCCCGCGTCCGCGACCTGCTCGAGCAGCGCGACCGGCTTGTGCAGGCTGTCCCCCGTCTCGGCGAAGCGCGCGGCGAGCGCGTCGCGCACGACGGCCGGACCGACCTGGTCGAGGTAGGCCAGCGGACCGACCGGGTAGCCGCAGCCGAAGCGCATGCCGTTGTCGATGTCGGTGGCCGTGGCGTACTCGTCCTGGAGGAACTTCACCGCATGGTTCAGGTACGGGTAGATCAGCGTCTGGGCGATCTGCTCGGGCGACTCAGAGGCACTCATGAGCGGCATCATGGCACCCTTCCTACTTACGGGTAACCCCGGAGTGATCGGCATCACGCGAGTTTTCCGAAGCGATCGCACCGGATGTTCGGCCATCGTTCATGTCGTTCCGCTCACCCGCCCCGCCCCGGGCCCGACGGGTGGAGCGTGACCGATTACGCCTTGGTGGTGCCGGACATGACCACGATCCGCGTCCCAACGCTGCGCGAGATCAGCACGCGGGTGCCGGAGGTGTCCGCGTCCGATCCGCTGCGCCCGGTGGAGCGCGCCTTCCGCGACGACCCGCACCTGCGCGCGGTCGCCGTGATCGGTCCCGGGGACACCGCGCTGCTCACACGGCTGCGGCTCGAGACCATGCTCAGCGGCCGGCTGGGGTTCGGTCGCGCGCTGCTCTCCCGGGCGCGCGTGTGCGACATCCTCGAGGAGGACGCGCTGCGCCTCCACGCCGAGCTGTCGCTGCGCGACGCGGCCGCGGAGATCCTGGCCCGCGGCGGCGCGGAGGAGGACGTCCTGGTCGTCGAGGACGACGGCAGCCCGCTGGGCATCGTGGCGGTGTCGGTCGTCTTCCGTGAGGTCGGCACCGTCTTCCGCGAGGTCGCCCTGCGCGATCCGCTCACCGGGCTGCCCAACCGCCGGATGCTCGACGAGCGCGGCGCCGACCTAGTCGCGGCCGGCGTCGATCCCGAGCGGATGGCCGTCCTCTACATCGACCTCGACGGCTTCAAGCAGGTCAACGACACGCTCGGTCACAAGGCCGGCGACGAGCTCCTGCTCAGCTTCGCAGCGCGACTGGCCCGGGCCGTACGCCCTGCCGACCTGGCCGGGCGCCTCGGCGGCGACGAATTCGCGGTGCTTCTGCACGACACCTCCGAGGCGGAGGCCTCCGCGGTCGCCGACCGGATCGTGCAGCTCGCCCTGGAGCCCTTCGACCTCGGCGAGCACCACGTGCAGCTCTCCGCGACCGTCGGCATCGCCGTCGGCACCGACCTGGCCGCCTTCACGGCTTCGCTCACCCCGCTGGACGCCCTGCTGCAGCAGGCCGATGCCGCGATGCTCTACGCGAAGCGCTCCGGCAAGGCCCGTACGGGGCGGCCCAGCGAGCCTGCCGCGAGCGGCGCGTCCGAGCGGCGTGCCCTGATCCGACAGCGACTCCCGGAGGCGATCAGCGGCGATCTGCTCCGGCTCCACTACCAGCCGAAGCTGGATCTGCGCACCGGCACGATCACCTCGGTGGAGGCGCTGGTGCGGTGGACCGATCCGGAGCTGGGAGCCGTCCCGGCGGGCGAGTTGGTCGAGGTGGCCGAGCACACCGGACAGATCCGCTCCCTCGGCGACTGGGTCCTGCGCACCGCCTGTGCCCAGGCGCGGGCCTGGCTCGACGCCGGCCACGCCTGGTCGGTGGCGATCAACATCTCGCCGCTGCAGCTCGCGGCGCCCGGCCTGTCGGCTGCCGTCCTGGCGGCGATCGACGCCGCCGGCATCCCGACGAGGCTCCTGCAGGTCGAGGTGACGGAGAGTCGCGCCGTGCTCGACGAGGGACTGGCGAACGCGGAGCTGCGCGAGCTCGAGGCGGCCGGGGTCACGGTCCACCTCGACGACTTCGGGACCGGCTACTCCTCGCTGGCCATGCTGCGCCGCCTCCCGGTGAGCACGCTCAAGATCGACCAGAGCATCGTGGAGCGGATCGACTCCGACCAGGCCGACGCCGAGCTGATCGCCGGGGTGATCAACGCCGCGCACATCCTCGGCCTGAGCGTGATCGCCGAGGGCGTCGAGCGCAGGACCCAGCTCGAGCGGCTGCGCACGCTGGACTGCGACATCGTCCAGGGGTACCTCATCGGACGCCCGGAGTCGGCCGCCGACGTCGTACCGCTCATCGGGGGCGCGCTGGCGACGCTGTAGATTCCTGGCCCGTGAGACTCGTCGTTGCGCGGTGCCAGATCGACTACGCCGGACGGCTGACGGCGCACCTGCCGATGGCCACCCGCGTCCTCATGCTGAAGGGCGACGGCTCGGTGCTGGTGCACTCCGACGGCGGCTCGTACAAGCCGCTCAACTGGATGTCGCCGCCGTGCACCTTCAAGGAGGGCACCACTGAGGACGGGCGCCCCGAGTGGACGGTCTCGGCCACCAAGAGCGAGGACACCCTGCGGATCCTCATCGACGAGGTCCTGCATGACACCTCCCACGACCTCGGGATCGATCCCGGCCTGCAGAAGGACGGCGTCGAGAAGCATCTCCAGGAGCTCCTCGCCGAGCACCCCGCGACGCTGTCGGCCGGCCTCACCCTGGTGCGCCGGGAGTTCCCCACCGCCATCGGCCCGGTCGACCTGATGTGTCGCGACGCGGGCGGGCTGTCGGTCGCCGTCGAGATCAAGCGCCGCGGCGAGATCGACGGCGTCGAGCAGCTCACCCGGTACCTGGAGCTGCTCAACCGGGACCCGCTGCTCACCGAGAAGGGCGCTGTCCGCGGCATCTTCGCCGCCCAGGCGATCAAGCCCCAGGCCCGCGTGCTCGCGGAGGATCGCGGCATCACCTGCGCGGTCGTGGACTACGACGCCCTGCGCGGCATCGACAACTCGGCAGATCGGCTCTTCTGATGATCGAGATCTGGATCAACCCCGCCTGCTCGAAGTGCCGCACGGCGATCAGCGGGCTGGACGCCGCCGGCAGCGAGTACGTCATCCGCCGCTACCTCGAGGACGTGCCGACCGCGACCGAGATCGAGGACGTGCTGGGCCGCCTCGGCCTCGAGCCGTGGGACATCACACGCCGCCCGGATGCGAAGGGGCTCGGGGTCGAGCTCCCCGAGAGGAGCGCCGAGCAGCGGGCTGCCTGGATCGCGCTGCTCGCCGCCGAGCCCAGGCTGATCCAGCGGCCGATCATCACCGCAGCCGACGGCACCACCGTCGTCGGCCGCGACGAGGACTCGCTGAAGCGCGTCATCGCGGCCGACGCCTGACTCAGGCCAGGTTGTTCGCCTTGCGGATGACCTCGACGACGTCGCCCATGATGTCGGTCAGCGAGAAGTCCTTCGGGGTGTAGACCGCGGCCACGCCGGAGGCGAGCAGGGCCTTGCCGTCGGAGTCGGGAACGATGCCGCCCACGATCACCGGGACGTCGCCCATGCCGGCCGCCTTGAGGCCCTCCACGACCATCGGCACGAGCTCCATGTGCGAGCCCGAGAGGATGGAGAGCCCGACCACGTCGACGTCCTCGTCGATCGCCGCGGACACGATCTGGTCCGGGGTGAGGCGGATGCCCTGGTAGATGACCTCGAAGCCGGCGTCGCGCGCTCGTACGGCGACCTGCTCGGCACCGTTGGAGTGACCGTCGAGGCCCGGCTTCCCGACCAGGAAGCGCAGCTTGCGGCCGAGCTCCTCGCCCGTGGCGGCGACCTTCTCCCGGACGGCCGTGAGCTCGGCTCCGGCCTCGGCGACGCCGACGGCGCCCTGCACGCCGGTGGGCGCACGGAACTCGCCGAAGACGCCGCGCAGGGTGGCGGCCCACTCCCCCGTGGTCGCGCCCGCACGGGCGGCGGCCAGGGTGTAGGTCATGAGGTTCTCGTTGGTCTTCGCGGCAGCGGCGAGCGCGGCCAGGGCGGCGTCGACCTCGTCCTGCGAGCGCTGGGCCTTCCAGGCCTCGACCGAGTCCTTGGCGGCCTGCTCGGCGCGCGGGTCGGCGGCCATGATGGCCTCGTCGAGGTTGGCCGTGAGCGGCGAGGGCTCGGTCGTGTCGAACTTGTTGACGCCGACGATGATCTCCTCGCCGGCCTCGATCGCGGCACGGCGGCGGGCGTGGCTGGAGACGAGCTCGGACTTCATGTAGCCGGAGTCGACCGCCGCGATCGCGCCGCCCATCCCCTGGACCCGGTCGATCTCGGCCTTGGCGCCCTCGATGAGCGAGGCGACCTTGGCCTCGATGACCGGCGAGCCGTCGAAGATGTCGCCGTACTCGAGGAGGTCCGACTCGTAGGCGAGCACCTGCTGCAGGCGCAGCGACCACTGCTGGTCCCACGGACGCGGCAGGCCGAGGGCCTCGTTCCACGCCGGGAGCTGGACCGCACGCGCGCGGGCCTTCTTGGACAGGGTGACGGCGAGCATCTCCAGCACGATGCGCTGGACGTTGTTCTCCGGCTGGGCCTCGGTCAGGCCGAGGGAGTTGACCTGGACGCCGTAGCGGAAGCGGCGCATCTTCTCGTCCTGCACGCCGTAGCGCTCCCGGGTGATCTCGTCCCAGAGGTCGACGAAGGCGCGCATCTTGCACATCTCCTCGACGAAGCGGACGCCCGCGTTGACGAAGAAGGAGATCCGGCCGACGGTCTTCTCGAAGTCCTCGTCGGAGACCTGCCCGGAGGCCTTCACCTGGTCGAGCACGGCGATCGCGGTGCACATCGCGTACGCGATCTCCTGCACGGGCGTGGCGCCGGCCTCCTGCAGGTGATAGCTGCAGATGTTGATCGGGTTCCACTTCGGGATGTTGTTGACCGTGTACGCGATCATGTCGCTGATCAGGCGCAGCGAGTGCTCCGGCCCGAAGACGTACGTGCCGCGCGACAGGTACTCCTTGATGATGTCGTTCTGGGTGGTGCCGGCGAGCTGCACGGCGACCTCCTCGGGCGACAGGTCGGGGTTCTGCTCCTCGGCGACCACCTGGTACATCGCCAGGAGCCACATCGCGGTGGCGTTGATCGTCATCGAGGTGTTCATCTCGGTGAGCGGGATGTCGGCGAAGAGCTTGCGCATCTCGCCCAGGTGCGGGACCGGAACGCCGACCTTGCCGACCTCGCCCTTGGCGAGCGGGCTGTCCGGGTCGTAGCCGGTCTGGGTGGGCAGGTCGAAGGCGACGCTGAGGCCGGTCTGGCCCTTGGCCAGGTTGGTCCGGTACAGGGCGTTGGACGCCTCGGCCGTGGAGTGGCCGGCGTACGTACGCATGACCCACGGACGATCCTTGACCGGACGCTCCTGCTTCTCACTGCTCATGGGAGGGAGGATATTCCTTTGTTTACCGGCCGGTAACCCTGCGCGATGTGGAAAACGCCACGTTGCGCCGGGCGGGTCCGCTCAGGCGGAGACGCGCAGCGGCTCGATCTCGACCAGCCGGTTCAGGCGGGAGATCAGCATCAGCCGGCGCACGGCGGGCTGGCAGCCGCGCAGCGTGAGGTGGTGACCGTGGCCCACGGCGTACCGGCTCGCGACCGCGAGCACGCGCAGCGCGGTCACGTCGATGGTCGTCACGCCGCTGAGGTCGAGGATGACATCCTCGGGATGGTGGGCGAGGTGCTCGTAGAGCGCGTTGCGGACCTGCCAGGTGCTGCGTACGTCGAAGTCGCCTGCCAGTGCGAGTCGCGGCCCGTCGGCATAGATCTCCATCGCCTGCTCCCCACTCCCCGAGTCGTGCGTGTACATGTACCCACCAGACGATGTGTTCTCACTCATATGACGCTGTGAGCAGCCCATCGGTTGCATCGGACATCACCGGTCCAGTCCACTGCGCCTGGCCTAGAGTCGGGTCATGGTCAACCTGACGCGCATCTACACCCGGACCGGCGACGCCGGCACCACCCGCCTCGGCGACATGAGCGAGACGAGCAAGACCGACCTGCGCCTGGGCGCCTACGCCGATGTGGACGAGACCAACGCCGTGATCGGGGTCGCCATCGCCGACGGCGGGCTCGAGGATGACGTCGTCGCCGCGCTCACCCGCATCCAGAACGACCTCTTCGACGTCGGCGCGGACTTCGCCACCCCGATCGTGCCGGACCCGGAGTACCCGCCGCTGCGCGTCGAGCAGGAGTACGTCGACCGGCTCGAGGCGCTGTGCGACCAGTACAACGCCGACCTGGAGAACCTGCGCAGCTTCATCCTCAACGGCGGCACGCCGACCGCGGCGCGGCTCCACGTGGCTCGTACGGTCGCCCGGCGAGCCGAGCGCTCGGCCTGGGCGGCCTACGAGGTGCACGGCGAGACGATGAACCCGCTCGCCATCAAGTACCTCAACCGGCTCTCGGACCTGCTCTTCATCCTGGCCCGGCACGCCAACCGCGCGAACGGCGACGTGCTGTGGGTGCCCGGAGGCGAGCGGGCGCAGTGAGGCACGAACGGAGCCCGTGAGGCGACCGTTCGAGCGATCCGTTCGTCCGCAGGCGAGCGCTGCTAGGCGGCCTCTCGCACGGCCTCGACGCCGGTCCGCGGCGGGCGAGCCGCGAAGACGGTGAGGGAGGCCGGGACCATCAGGACCGCGACCACGACCAGCGCGTGGAGCGTGCCGACGTGGTCGCCGAGCACACCGAGGAGCGGCGGGCCGGCGAGGAACGCGGTGTAGCCGATGGTGGCCACCGCCGAGACCCGGGCCGCGGCCCGCGCAGGGTCGTCGGCCGCCGCGCTCATCCCGACCGGGAACCCGAGGGACGCGCCGAGACCCCAGATGACGATGCCGCCGAACATGATCGCGAGCGAGCCGCCGTACACCGCGATCAGGACACCGACGGCCGAGGCGACCGAGCAGCCCCACAGCACCGGGGCGCGGCCGAGGCGGTCGAGCAGAGCGGTGCCGGCGAGGCGGCCGGCGGTCATCGAGACGACGAAGAGCGAGAAGCCGGCGACGCCGACCCAGTGCGCCGTGTGATGCCCGTCGATGACCGCGAGGGAGAGCCAGTCGTTGGCGGTGCCCTCGACGGTGGCGTAGCAGAGCACGAGCAGCCCGAGCATCAGCGTGCGCGGCTCGCGCCAGGCCGAGACCTGCTTGGGCGAAGCGGCGGCCGCGTGGTGCTCCTCGACCGGCAGGAACGCGCGCGAGGCGTAGATGGTGCCGCCGACGCCGACCAGCATCACCAGCGCGTAGTGCAGCAGCATCGGCACGCCCAGGGCCGCCATCACGATGCCGATGCCGGCGCCGGCGATCGAGCCGATGCTCCAACCGGCGTGGAAGCGCGGCATGATCGTGCGCCGCAGCCGCTTCTCGACGTCGGCGCCCTCGACGTTCATCGCCACGTCCCACACCGAGGTCCCCGCGCCGTACATCAGCAGGCCCAGACCGGTCAGTGGGACCCACTCCAGGACGCCGGCGCCGAGGCCGATCACGAGGATGGCGGCGGCCAGCAGGACCGCACCGCCGCGGACCGTCGGGCCGGGCTTGAATCGCTCGATGATCCGGCCACTCAGCGGCAGCGACGCGACCGAGCCGACCGAGGCGCAGACCATCAGCAGCCCGAGCGCGGAGTTGCTCAGCGCGAGGTTCTCGCGGACATCGGGCAGACGCGAGACCAGGGAGGCGAAGAGCAGCCCGTTGAAGATGAAGGTGAGGCCGACGGCCGTACGGGTCTGGTCCAGGGCGGGCGTCGGGCTGGTCACGCTCTCATTGGAGCGTGCCGAGGGCGCCCTGGTCGAATCAGCGGGACCAGTCGGTGCCGGGATTGCGGGACTCGAGCCAGGCCTGGAAGCCGATCAGCGACTGCGGCCCCATCGCGAGCTCGACGACCTCGCCCTGGGGCGTGCGGCACTCCACGACCAGATGGTCGGGATAGAGCGCCAGCGCCTCACCGCCCTGCGGAGCACGGCTGGTGAGGTAGATCAGGCCGGTCCGCTCCCAGGTCCGCTTGGGGGCGGGGGCCAGGGAGAAGACGCGGAACCACTCGAGGGTGGATCCGGAGTAGCGGCCGACCCCGAGCAGCCAACCGCGTCCGGGCCTGGTGGCCCGGACGCGGTAGCTCAGCTCGAAGGTGCCGCCGTGCCGGGCGATCACCCGGCGACGCACCATCAGACAGACGCCGTACACGACGACGAGCAGGAGCAGCAGCCCACCGAGATCAAGCAGCTCCTCCCACCACGTCATCGACGGATCAGTGCGCCTTCTCGACCGCGCGGATGCGCGCCTCGGCGCGGCGGATGCGCTGCTCCGCCTCGTCGTCGACGCCGAGCATCCCCTGGGCCTTCTCCAGCTCGACACGGGCCTCGTCGACGTTGATCTCCTCGGCGAGCAGCACGTGCGCCGACAGGATCGACACCCGGTCGTTGGCGACCGAGATGAAGCCGCCGTCAGCCTGGGCGACGACCACGGGGCCCTCGGCCGGGTTGATCTCGACGACCGCGTCGGTGAGGACCGAGAGCATCGGCGCGTGACCGCGCAGCACGCCGACGTCACCGTCGACCGTACGGGCGATGACCATGGTGGCCTCGCCGCTCCAGACCACACGGTCCGCAGCGACGAGCTCCACCTGCAGGTTCTCGGCCATGATCAGAGGCTCTTCTGGATCTCAGCCCAGTTGCGGTCGACGTCGTCGAGGCCGCCGCACATGAAGAACGCCTGCTCGGCCACGTGGTCGTACTCGCCGTCGCAGATCTTGTTGAACGCCTCGATGGTGTCCTGCAGGGAGACCGTCGAGCCCTCGATGCCGGTGAACTGCTTGGCGACGTAGGTGTTCTGCGACAGGAAGCGCTGGATACGACGCGCGCGGTGGACCACGGTGCGGTCCTCCTCGGAGAGCTCGTCGACACCGAGGATGGCGATGATGTCCTGGAGCTCCTTGTTGCGCTGCAGGATCTGCTTCACCCGGATGGCCGCGTTGTAGTGCTCCTCGCCGATGTACTGCGGGTCGAGGATGCGCGACGTCGAGGTCAGCGGGTCGACGGCCGGGTAGATACCGAGCGAGGCGATCTCACGCGAGAGCTCGGTGGTGGCGTCGAGGTGGGCGAACGTGGTCGCCGGAGCCGGGTCGGTGTAGTCATCGGCCGGCACGTAGATCGCCTGCATCGAGGTGATCGAGTGACCGCGCGTCGAGGTGATGCGCTCCTGGAGGAGGCCCATCTCGTCGGCGAGGTTCGGCTGGTAGCCAACGGCCGAGGGCATGCGACCGAGAAGGGTCGAGACCTCGGAGCCGGCCTGGGTGAAGCGGAAGATGTTGTCGATGAACAGAAGCACGTCCTGCTTCTGGACGTCACGGAAGTACTCCGCCATCGTCAGGGCCGACAGGGCGACACGCAGTCGCGTGCCCGGCGGCTCGTCCATCTGACCGAAGACCAGGGCCGTCTGGCCGAAGACGCCGGCGTCCTGCATCTCGTGGATCAGGTCGTTGCCCTCACGGGTCCGCTCGCCGACACCGGCGAACGTCGAGACGCCACCGTGGTTGCGCGCGACGCGAGCGATCATCTCCTGGATCAGAACGGTCTTGCCGACACCGGCACCACCGAACAGACCGATCTTGCCGCCCTGGACGTACGGGGTGAGCAGGTCGATGACCTTGATGCCCGTCTCGAACATCTGGGTCTTCGGCTCGAGCTGGTCGAAGTCGGGAGCCTTGCGGTGGATGCCCCAGCGCTCCTTGACCTCGACGGTCTCGCCCGGCTCGAGGTTGAGCATGTCGCCGGTGGCGTTGAAGACCTTGCCGAGGGTGACATCACCGACGGGGACGGTGATCATGTCGCCGGTGTCCCGCACGGCGCCACCGCGGACCATGCCGTCGGTCGGCTTCAGCGAGATCGCGCGGACGACCCCGTCACCGATGTGCTGGGCCACCTCGAGCGGGAGGGTGGTGGACTCGCCGCCGAGGATGACCTCGGTCTCGAGCTTGTTGTAGATAGCCGGCATGTTGTCGACGGGGAACTCCACGTCGACGACCGGGCCGATGACACGGACGATGCGTCCGGTCGCCGTCTGGGTCTCGTCAACCGTTGCGGTCATGGTTTCGGTGTCCTTCTCGAGTGGGTTCTCAGTCGTTGGCAGCGGTGGCATCGGCCAGGGCGTTGACGCCACCGACGATCTCGCTGATCTCCTGCGTGATGCCAGCCTGGCGAGCCTGGTTGGCGATCCGCGTGTACTTCTTGATGAGCTCCTGGGCGTTGTCCGTGGCGGACTTCATCGCCTTCTGGCGCGCGGCCAGCTCGGAGGCCGCGGCCTGCAGCATCGAGAACCAGATCCGGCTCACGACGTACTGCGGCAGCAGCGAGTCCAGCACCTGCTCGGGGCTGGGCTCGAACTCGTAGAGCGGCAGCACGTCGCCGGGCTCCGGCTTCGCCTCACCCTCGACGACCTCCAGGGGCAGCAGGCGCACGGCCTGCGGCTCCTGGCGGAGCATCGACAGGAAGCGGGTCGAGACGAGGTGCACCTCGTGCACGCCCTCAGCACCCAGCTCCTGGCCCGCGAGGAACGCGTCGATCAGCGTCGAGCCGATCTCCTGCGCCACCTCGAACGTCGGCTGGTCCGAGCCACCCGTCCACGTCTTGACGACGGGACGGTTGCGGAACTTGAAGTACGCCTCGGCCTTGCGACCGGACACGTACAGGTCCACGGACTTGCCCTCGGCCTGGAGCTTCGCCACCAGGCCCTCCGCCTCGCGGAGGACGTTGGCGGCGTACGCCCCGGCCAGGCCGCGGTCGCTCGCGATCACGAGGACGGCGGCCCGGTCCGGCGAGGCCGGCTCGGTGGTCAGGGCGTGGTCGACGTTGGAGTACGTCGCCACGGCCGAGACCGCCCGGGTCAGCTCTCGAGCGTACGGCGCGGCCGCGTTGGCCCGCTGCTGCGCCTTGATGATGCGGGACGCAGCAATGAGCTCCATGGCGCGCGTGATCTTCTTCATCGACTCCGTCGACTTGATCCGCGCACGGTACTCACGCAGCGAAACGGCCATGGATCAGGCTCGCTTCTGCTTGACGATCTGCTCCTGAGCGACGTCGCCGTCCTCAAGCGCGTCGGCCTTGGCCGAACCCGGCTTGATCGACTCGCCGTCCGAGGTCTCGAACTCGTTCAGGAACGCGTCGTACGCGCTGGTGAGCTGCGACTCGGTGGAGTCCTCGAACTTCAGCGTCTCGCGGATGCCGTCCAGGATGCCCGGCTGCGAACGACGCAGGTAGTCGAGGAACTCGCGCTCGAACTTGATGACGTCGACGACCGGTAGCGCGTCGAGGCGACCCGAGGTGCCGAGCCACAGCGAGACGGTCATGTCCTCGATGGAGTACGGGGAGTAGGCCGGCTGCTTGAGCAGCGCCATCAGGCGCTGACCCCGGGCGAGCTGCTGCTTGGAGGCGGCGTCGAGGTCCGAGGCGAACATGGCGAACGCCTCCATGGCGCGGAACTGCGCCAGGTCGACCTTGAGCGAGCCGGTGACGGCCTTCATCGCCTTGGTCATGGCCGCGCCACCGACGCGGGAGACCGAGACGCCGACGTCGATGGCCGGCCGCTGGTTGGCCGCGAACAGGTCGGACTGCAGGAAGATCTGACCGTCGGTGATGGAGATGACGTTGGTCGGGATGAACGCCGAGACGTCGTTGGCCTTGGTCTCGATGATCGGCAGACCCGTCATCGAGCCGGCGCCGAGGTCGTCGGAGAGCTTCGCGCAACGCTCCAGCAGGCGGGAGTGCAGGTAGAAGACGTCACCCGGGTAGGCCTCGCGGCCCGGCGGACGACGGAGCAGCAGCGAGACCGCGCGGTAGGCCTCGGCCTGCTTGGTCAGGTCATCGAAGACGATGAGGACGTGCTTGCCCTCGTACATCCAGTGCTGGCCGATGGCCGAGCCGGTGTACGGCGCGAGGTACTTGAAGCCGGCCGAGTCGGACGCCGGAGCGGCGACGATGGTCGTGTACTCGAGAGCACCGGCCTCCTCGAGCGCGCTGCGGACCGACGCGATGGTCGAGCCCTTCTGGCCGATGGCGACGTAGATGCAGCGGACCTGCTTCGACGGGTCACCGGTGGCCCAGTTGGCCTTCTGGTTGATGATCGTGTCGATCGCGACCGTGGTCTTGCCGGTGGCGCGGTCGCCGATGATCAGCTGACGCTGACCACGGCCGATCGGGGTCATGGCGTCGATCGCCTTGATGCCGGTGGCGAGCGGCTCGTGCACCGACTTGCGCTGCATGACGCCCGGCGCCTGGAGCTCGAGCGCACGACGACCGGAGGTCGCGATCTCGCCGAGGCCGTCGATCGGGGTGCCGAGCGGGTCGACGACGCGGCCGAGGTAGCCCTCGCCGACGGCGACGGAGAGGACCTCGCCCGTACGACGGACGACCTGGCCCTCCTCGATCTTGTCGAAGTCACCGAGGACGACGGCGCCGATCTCGCGGGTGTCGAGGTTCAGGGCGAGGCCCAGGGTGCCGTCCTCGAACTCCAGAAGCTCGTTCGCCATGGCCGAGGGCAGACCGGACACACGGGCGATGCCGTCAGCGGTCTGCGCGACCGTGCCGACCTCCTCGGTCTTCGCAGCCTCCGGCTGGTAGTCGGCGACGTACTTCGCCAGCGCGTCGCGGATCTCCTCCGGACGGATGGTCAGCTCCGTCATCTCAGATGCCTTCTCTCTTGTCTGTCTAAGTCTGCTGCGGTGGGTGCGGGCGGTCAGCCGGCCAGGAGGCGGCGGGCGTCGTCGAGGCGGCTGGCCACGGTCCCATCGATGACGTCGTCACCGATCTCGACCTTGATGCCACCCACGACGGCCGGGTCGACCAGCACGTTCAGGTGGACCGGGCGGCCGTACTGGCGCTCGAGGGCTGCGGCGAGACGCGAGGTCTCGGCATCGCCGAGCGGCTTGGCGACGCGGACCGTCGCGACGCCCTCGTTGTAGGCCGCGGCGGCGACCTTCTGGTACTCGTTCAGCGCCACCGACACGGTGCGGTAGGTGCCCGCGAGGGCCTGCTTGGCGAGGGTGGCGGTGGCCGCGAGGACCTTGCCGCCGAGGAGCGAGTCGAGCAGGGCCGACTTGTCGGCGACCGATCGGCTCGGGTCGGAGAGCGCGTCGCGCAGCTCCGCGTTGTCCTGGACCAGCTGGCGCAGGCCGAAGAGCTCGTCGGAGAGGCGCTTGGCGTCACCGGAGCCGGCCGAGCGGACCACAGCGATCTCGCTGAGGTGCTCGAGCGCGGCGGGCAGGTCCCCGCCGTGGGTCCACCGTCGCGTGACGGCGGAGATGACGATCGTCAGGGCGCCGGCGGCGAGCTTGCCGCCGAAGATCTGCTGGACCAGGCCGGACTTGGCCTGCTCCGCGACCGCCTGGTCGGTGAGGAACCGACGCAGCGTGCCCTCGGCACGCAGCGTCTGGGACGCCGAGAACAGCGAGGACGCGATCTCGGCGGCCACACCCTCCGAGCCGGAGACAGTCGTCTCCAGCTCGGAGGTCAGGCTCGCAACGGCGTCCGCGGATGCACCACGAACGTCCATCAGTTCACCCCGGCCTCGAGGTCAGCCAGGAAGCGCTCGACGACACGGCTCTGCCGAGCGTCGTCCTCCAGGCTCTCGCCCACGATGCGGCCGGCGAGGCCGGTCGCGAGGGAGCCGACCTCAGCGCGCAGGGCGGTGACCGCCTGCTGACGCTCGGCCTCGATCTGGGTCTTGCCGTGCTCGACGATGCGGTCGGCCTCGGCCTGGGCCTGGGTACGCATCTCGCTCACGATCTGCGCACCCTGGGCACGCGCCTCCTCACGGATGCGCGCGGCCTCGTGCCGGGCCTCGGCGAGCTGCTGCTCGAGCTCGGCGAGCTTGGCGTCGGCCTCGGCCTGCTTGCTCTCCGCTGCAGCGAGTCCGCCCTCGATCGCGGTGGCGCGCTCGCTGAAGGTCTGCTCGAACTTGGGGGCCACGAACTTCGTGATCAGGAAGAGCAGGATGCCGAACGTGACGAGCGAGAGGATGAACTCGACGGGCACGAAGGCCAGCGGGTTCTTCTTCTCCTCCGACGCCACGGCGTTGAGGATCAGAACTGTCTGCATGGGGCAGCTTCCTTGTCAGGTACCGCGAAACGCGTGGGTCAGAGGGCGAACGCGAGGGCGATACCGATGATCGCCAGCGCCTCGGCGAGCGCGAAGCCAAGGATCGCGATCGACTGGAGGCGGCTCTGCGCCTCGGGCTGGCGGGCAACGCCGGAGATGTAGGCCGCGAAGATGAGGCCGATACCGACACCGGGGCCGATGGCAGCCAGACCGTAGCCGACCATGTTCAGGGAGCCGTCCATGACTCTCTTCCTTTCGGTTGTTCTCTATTTGAGAGGGGGTAAAGCGGTGGTGGAGCCGGGTGATCCGGGTGGATCAGTGCTCGTCGGCGAGTGCACCCTGGAGGTACATCGCGTTGAGCAGGGTGAAGACGTAGGCCTGCAGGAACTGGACCAGGATCTCCAGGAACGAGACCAGGATCGCCAGGACCCAGGCGAGCGGGCCGGCGGCGTAGCCGATGCCGCCCACGTGCTCGATGAGGTAGAGGCCGCCGGTCGCGAACAGCATCAGCAGGAGGTGGCCCGCGAACATGTTGCAGAACAGACGCAGAGCCAGCGTGACCGGGCGGATCAGCAGGTTGGAGAAGAACTCCAGCGGGATCAGCAGCGGGTACATCGCGACCGGGACGCCGGCCGGGACGCACTGCAGCTTCAGGTAGCCCAGGAAGCCGTGCTTCTTGATGCCGACCGCGTTGTAGAGCACCCAGCTCACGGCGGCCAGCGCGTACGCCATCGAGGCGCGCGAGAAGGACGGGAACGCGATCAGCGGCACGGAGCCGAAGATGTTGTTCACGAAGATGAAGAAGAAGACCGTCACCAGGTAGGGGACGAACCTCGCGAAGTCATGGCTGCCGATGATGTCGCGGCCGATGCTGTTGCGGACCATCCCGTAGGCGCTCTCGCCGGCGAACTGCAGCTTGCCGGGGACCAGGGTGCCGCGGCGGATCGCGAGCGCGAAGAACGCGAACACGATGATGGCCGCGAGGACCAGCTGGATCATCGGCTTGGTGATCTCGGTGCCACCGATGCTGAAGAAGCCCGGGAGGTCGAAGTCCGCCGGGCCCGGGGCGTGGAAACTCTCGGCTCGGATCACGGAACTCACTGTTCCTCCTGCTTCGTCATGTCTTGTCGTCGTACGGCGGTTGCTTGGGTTGGTGCGGCTTGTTGAAGCGCGACCAGGTCATGTAGATCCCGAACGCGGCTCCGGCGATGATGCCGACCGCTACCAGGAAGTGGGTGCCCAGCCAGCGATCCAGCAGGAAGCCGATCAGTCCGTAGAGACCGACGCCCGCCGTGATGTAGCCGAACGAATGCCACGGGTCCCCTTGCGGTTCGTCCGAAGACGATCGCTCGGGACCGTTCACGCCCCGGAGGATAACAGTCACCGGCACTCATCGCTCCCCCGCCATGGCGCTCTGGGCGGGCAGGTCGAAGACCGGCGTCCGGCGACGGACCGCCAGCGTGATCTGCGCGACCGTCCAGGCGAGCACGACGCCGATCACCGAGGTCGCCAGCGCACGGGCCTCGGCCGGAGCGGCGAAGACGTGCGAGTGGTCGATCGCGATGAGGAGCACGAGCAGCAGGACCAGCTGCAAGGTATAGGTCAGGAGGGCGACGACCAGTGCCGCTGCCGGCATCACGCTCGCGACCAGGTCGACCAGGAAGGAGCCGAAGAACAGGACACCGATGCCGATGCCGGCGCCGGCGAGGGCCGCACCGAGTGCGCCGTGTCCGCTCAGGAGCTCGGCGCCGAGGCCGATCAGCAGTCCGACCACCACGGCAAATGACGCGGCGACGAGGAGCTGACCGGCGCTCGTGGCGCGGCTGGTCATGCTCGACTCGGTCGTCAACATTGGCGGCCGTTCTGTTCAAAAGGGCGGTCGTCGTACGTCTCGGGAAGGTCCCCCTCAACGCTCGTGAACGCTATCACGAGCGTGCTTCACGCCTGAAATGGATCGATCAAGGGGCGTCCGGAGCGGGGTGCCCCGGGGCCGAGACCTTGGGCAGCAGGAAGGTCAGCGAGAGGGTGATGACGACCATCACGCCGATGGCCGACCACATCAATGGACCTGTATAGAGGCTGGCCAGGACCGATCCGAAGCCGATCAGCGCGGCCCACAGCCACATGATCAGCACCGCACGGCGCTGGGAGTGGCCGATCTCCAGCAGTCGGTGGTGCAGGTGGAGCTTGTCGGGCGCGAACGGCGAGCGGCCGGCCCGGGTGCGTCGTACGACCGCCAGCACCAGATCGGTGAACGGGACGATCAGGATCGTCACCGGTAGCAGCACCGGGAGGAGCGTGGGCAGCAGGCTCGCCTTCGCCCCGTCGGCGCCCGAGGTGAGGTCGGCCGAGGAGAACTGGCCCGAGAGACTGACTGCGCTGGCGGCCAGGACCAGGCCGATCAGCATCGAGCCGCTGTCGCCCATGAAGAGGCGCGCGGGGTGCCAGTTGTGGACCAGGAACCCGGCGCAGGCTCCCGCGAGCGCGGCGCTCAGGAGCGCGGGCGTGGCGGCGCGGGGCAGGTCGTTGGCGCGCAGCAGCTCGTAGGAGAAGAGGAAGAACGAGACCGCGCCGATGCCGACCACCCCGGCCGCGAGACCGTCGAGCCCGTCGACGAAGTTGACCGCGTTGATGGTCGCCACGACCACCAGTCCGGTCAGCAGCGCCCCCTGGGCCGGGTCGAGCGAGAAGACGCGGCCCTCGGACCAGGTGATGAAGGTGTACTGGATGCCGAACCAGATGAGCACCCCGACGGCGAGGATCTGACCGCCCAGCTTGGTGAGCGCATCCAGCTCGAAGATGTCGTCGAGCACCCCGACCGCGCAGATCAGCGCCCCGGCCGCCAGCACGATGCCGGCGTCGTGCACCACGAACGGCTGCGTCTCGGCGAGGAACGGCATGTGCCGCGCGACCAGGTAGGCGGCACCGAGGCCGCCGAGCATCGCCAGACCTCCCATGTACGGGATCGGCTCGGCGTGCACGTCACGGTCGCGCACCTTCGCGACGGCGCCGGTGCGCAGCGCGACCTCACGGGCCACCACGGTCAGCAGGAAGGTGACCGCGCCGGCGACGAGGAAGAGCAGGAGGTAGACCCGCATGGATCAGACCACGCCCTGGACACTGACCCCGTGAGCGGCCAGGACCGCGTCGATGCGCTCCACGGAGAGGGCGCCCAGCCGCAGCAGGCGGGGCTCGGCGGCGGTGGCGTCCAGGATCGTGGAGGCCTCTCCCCCGGGCACGGTGCCGTCGTCGACGATCACGATGACGTCCTCGCCGAGCATCTCCTCGGCGGCGTCGGCGTCCAGCGCTGCGGCGCGGCCGGTCTTGTTCGCCGAGCTGACCGCGAGGGGACCCGTACGGCCGAGGATCTCCAGGGCCACGGCATGGTCGGGGACGCGGACCGCGACCGTGCCGCGGGTCTCGCCCAGGTCCCATTGGAGCGAGGACTGCTGATGCAGGACGACGGTCAGCGGGCCGGGCCAGAACTCGACGAACAGGGCACGGGCCCAGTCGGGGATGTCGATGGCGAGGGCGTCGACGGTGCTCGGGGCGGCGACGAGGACCGGCGGCGGCATCTCACGGCCCCGGCCCTTGGCCGCCAGCAGCTTGCGGACCGCGGCGGCGTCGAAGGCGTCGGCGGCGATGCCGTACACGGTGTCGGTCGGGATGACGGCGACCTCGCCCGCGCGGAGCGCCTGCACGGCCGCGCTGACCGCGGCCTCGCGCTCCTCGTCGGTGCCGGTGGTGAAGCGCTTGCTCATGGAGGTCATCGTGCCAGCCTCGCGGTCACGTAGCGCGGTCGACCTGCCAGGTCGAGATGGTCGCGGACGTCGATCCACCGGCCGGTGGCCGCGAAGATCGCGGGCGCGCCGCCCGCAGCGCCATCAGGGCCCTGCTCGTCCGCGTGCTCGAAGCCGACCACGCCGCCGGGCGTGAGCAGCAGGGCTGCGCGCTGCTCGAGGACGCGGATCGCGTCCAGCCCGTCCTGGCCGGAGAAGAGGGCCAGGTGCGGGTCGTGGTCGCGGGCCTCGGTGGCGACCGACTCCCACGCCTCGAGCGGGATGTACGGCGGGTTGCAGACCACCACGTCGACGGCGCCGAGCAGGTCGTCGAAGGCGGTGGCCATGTCGCCCTGTCGCAGATCGACACCCGTGTCGGCGAGGTTCCGCTCGGCCCAGGGGAAGGCGTCCTCGGAGAGCTCCACCGCGTGCACCTCGGCGCCCGGGACCTCGTCCTTGATCGCCTTGGCGATGGCGCCCGAGCCGGTGCACAGGTCGATGACGACCGGGGCCTCGACCAGCGACGCCTGCTCGATGGCCCAGCCGGCCAACAGCTCGGTCTCGGGGCGCGGCACGAAGACGCCGGGGCCCACAGCCAGCTCGACGTGGCGGAAGTACGCGGTGCCGGTGAGGTGCTGCAGCGGCTCGCGGGCGGCCCGGCGCGCGATGAGCGTCCCGTACGCCTCGATGTGGGCGGCCTCCACCTCATCGACCAGCGCCAGCTGGGACCGGGTCGTGCCGAGCACGTGGGCGAGCAGCTCGGCCGCGTCGTGCTCGGGGCTGGCGACTCCCCCGTCCCGCAGGCGGTCGGTCGCGCTCGCGAGCAGCTCGCGACGCCTCACTTCTCGAGCGCCTCGAGCCGGGCGGCGAGGTCGGCCTCGACCGCCGAGTTGAGCACCGGACCGAGGTCGCCGTCGAGCACCTGGTCGAGGTTGTAGGCCTTGTAGCCGGTGCGGTGGTCGGAGATCCGGTTCTCGGGGTAGTTGTAGGTGCGGATCCGCTCGGAGCGGTCGACCGTACGGACCTGCGAGCGGCGGGCGTCGCTGGCCTCGGCGTCGGCCGCCTCCTGGGCCGCGGCGAGCAGCCGGGCGCGCAGGACCCGCATCGCGGACTCCTTGTTCTGCAGCTGCGACTTCTCGTTCTGGCACGAGACGACGATGCCGGTCGGGAGGTGGGTGATCCGGACCGCGGAGTCGGTGGTGTTGACGCTCTGCCCGCCGGGGCCGCCGGAGCGGAAGACGTCGATGCGCAGGTCGTTCTCGTTGATCTCGACGTCGACGGTCTCGGCCTCCGGCATCACCAGGACGCCGGCGGCCGACGTGTGGATGCGGCCCTGGGACTCCGTGGCGGGCACGCGCTGGACGCGGTGCACGCCGCCCTCGAACTTGAGCTGCCCGTACGGGGCCTCCCCCGGCGCGGGCGTCCCCTTCGCCTTCACCGCGACGGTGACGGACTTGTAGCCGCCCAGGTCGGACTCGTTGGCGTCGATCAGCTCGACCTTCCAGCCGAGGCGCTCGGCGTAGCGCATGTACATCCGCAGCAGGTCGCCGGCGAAGAGGGCCGACTCCTCGCCGCCCTCCCCCGACTTCACCTCGAGGATCGCGTCCTTGTCATCGGTGGGGTCGCGGGGCACGAGCAGTCGGCGCAGCCGCTCCTCGGCCTCGACGCGACGCGCCGACAGCGTCTCGACCTCATCGGCGAAGTCCGGGTCGTCGGCGGCGAGCTCGCGCGCCGCCTCGACGTCGCCCTCGAGCTGGGTGAGGTCGCGCCACGCGCCGATGATCGCGTTGAGCTCGGCGTAGCGCTGGTTGAGCTTCTTGGCCAGGCGCGCGTCGGCATGCGTCTCGGGCTCGGCCAGCCGGCTCTCCAGCGCGGCGTGCTCCTCGACGAGTCCCTCAACTGCTTCGAACATGACCTACTCCGACCGGCGACTGGGTGCGTGTGGGGAAATGACGAGCGCCGACCTTCCCGCGATCGGGAAGGTCGGCGC
>NZ_JAIWOY010000002.1:527222-598872 GCF_020216525.1 Nocardioides nematodiphilus
CGCCGGGGGGGCGGGGGGGGGGGGGGGGGAAGCGCGGCGCCCCGCCCCGCCGGCGAGGGGGAAGGGGGGCGCTCGGAGGACGCTAGTTCTTCTTGCCGTAGCGAGCCTCGAAGCGGGCCACGCGGCCGCCGGTGTCGAGGATCTTCTGCTTGCCGGTGTAGAACGGGTGGCACTCGTTGCAGACGTCGGCGCGGATGACGCCGTCGGCCTTGGTCGAGCGCGTGGTGAACGTGTTGCCGCAGGTACAGGTGACCTGGGCCTCGACGTACGTCGGGTGGATGTCAGTCTTCATGGTGTCCTCATCTCTCAATGGTCCCGGGTCGTCCAGCGCGGGCTGCGCGACGTGAACCGGGACCGACAGGCAATGGTACGAACAACGGTGGCCGGCAACCAATTCCCTCGGCGATCCGGCCACCGCTGCTGTCAGGCGTCGGGCGTCGTCTTGGCGATCTGCATCAGGAACTCGACGTTGCTGTGCGTCTTGCGCATCCGCTCCAGCAGCAGCTCGAGCGCCTGCTGGCCGTCGAGGCCGGCAAGCACCTTGCGCAGCTTCCACACGATGGCGAGCTCCTCCTTGCTGAGCAGGAGCTCCTCGCGGCGCGTGCCGGACTGGACGACGTCGATCGCCGGGAACAGGCGCTTCTCGGCGAAGTCGCGGCGCAGCCGCAGCTCCATGTTGCCGGTGCCCTTGAACTCCTCGAAGATCACCTCGTCCATCTTCGAGCCGGACTCGATGAGCGCGGTGGCGAGGATGGTCAGCGAGCCGCCGTTCTCGATGTTGCGCGCGGCACCGAAGAACTTCTTCGGCGGGTAGAGCGCGGCCGAGTCCACGCCGCCGGACAGGATCCGGCCGCTGGCCGGAGCCGAGAGGTTGTACGCACGACCCAGGCGGGTGATGCCGTCGAGCAGCACGACCACGTCGTGACCGAGCTCGACCAGGCGCTTGGCGCGCTCGATCGCGAGCTCGGCGACGATGGTGTGGTCGGCGGGCTGGCGGTCGAAGGTGCTCGCGATGACCTCGCCCTTGACCGAGCGCTGGAAGTCGGTGACCTCCTCGGGCCGCTCGTCGACCAGCACCACCATGAGGTGGCACTCGGGGTTGTTGGCGGTGATCGAGTTGGCGATCGACTGCATGACCATCGTCTTGCCGGCCTTGGCCGGGCTGACGATGAGGCCGCGCTGGCCCTTGCCGATCGGAGCCGCGATGTCGATGACGCGGCCGATCAGGTTCTCGGCGTTGGTCTCCATCCGCAGGCGCTCGTTGGCGTACAGCGGGGTCAGCTTGGAGAAGTCGACGCGGCCCGCGGCGTTGGCGGGATCGGTCCCGTTGACGCTGTCGATGCGGACCATCGGGTTGAACTTCTCCTTGCGCTCGCCCTCGCGGGGCTGGCGCACCTGGCCGACGATCGCGTCGCCGCGGCGCAGGCCGAGCTTGCGGACCATGGAGAGCGAGACGTAGACGTCGTCGGCGCCGGGCAGGTAGCCGGACGTGCGGACGAAGGCGTAGTTGTCCAGCACGTCGAGGATGCCGGCTGCGGGGACGAGGACGTCGTCCTCGCGGATCTCGACGTCCATGTCGCCGCGCGCGGCGCCGACGGGGCGGTCGCGGTCGCGACCCCGACGGCGACGGTTGCGGCGGCTGCCGCCGTCCTCGTCGTCGCCCGGGTGCTGACCCTGCTGCCCCTGGCCCTGGCCCTGGCCCTGCGGCTGGTTCTGCTGGCCCTGGTTCTGCTGGCGGCCCTGGTGCTGACCCTGCTGGCCCTGGCCCTGGCTCTGGCTCTGCTGGTTCTGGTTCTGCTGCTGGCGGCGCTGCTGGCGCTGGCCGTCCTGGTCGCCCTGGTCGCCCTTGTCAGCCTGCTCGCCCTTGTCGGTCGGCTCGGCGTGCTGCGGCTCGGCCTGCTTGGCCTCGACGGCGTCGGCCTTCGCGCGGCGCTGGCGCTGGCGCGGCTTGCTCTCGACCTGCCCGGCGTTCTGCCCGGCGTCCTGCCCGGCGTCCTGTGCGGCGTCCTGCTCCGGCTTCGCCGCAGCGGCCTCGGTCTGCGGTGCTGCCGCGGCCTTGGAGCCGCGCGTACGCGTCGTCACCTTGGGTGCGGTGCTCGCACCGGCATCCGTCTTCGGTTCTGTCTTCTCGGCCGGCTTCTGGGTCGGCCGGCTGCTCTGGGCAGTCTTGATGGCATCGACCAGTTGCGCCTTCTTCATGGCGCCGGAGCCGGCGATCCCCATGCCGCTGGCCATCGCCTTGAGATCGGCGAGGAGCATGGAGTTGAGTCCGCCGGCTGCCTTCTTCTTCGGCGCGGCGGCTTCGGTCATCTCAGTCACGTGATTCCTTCACGTATCAGAGCCGGGCGGCACGACGTGCTGCCGACGGCTGTTGTCGACCTTCCTCCCCGATGGCGGACCGGTAGGTCTCATCGGTTGCGCAGAGCAGATCTGCGCGGAAGCGGAGGGAGGGTTGCACCGAACGGTGCGGCGCCTCGGTACCCCGGGGCGCTGACAATGTAGCACCGGCGCGGCGCCGATCATTCCGCCACTCCGCAGTCCGGTCGGGCCGCCGTTCGCGGCGGCCGGATCCTCAGCCCTCGGTGCGCGCGCCGTCCAGGTCGAGCGCGAGCGCGTGGGAGGCCCATCCGTCCGGCGTACGGGCGAGCAGCGATGCTGCGTCGGCGTCACCGTCGACACCGGTCACGAAGGCGAGCACGGTCGGACCGGCACCGGAGACGATGGCCGGGACGCCGTCGGCGCGCAGCGCGTCGACCAGAGCGAGCGAGCCCGGCATGGCGGGGCGGCGGTAGTCCTGGTGCAGGTAGTCGCGGGTGGCGCGCAGCAGCTGATCGGCCCGGCCGGCGAGCGCGGCGACGAGCAGAGCCGTACGACCGGCGTCGGCGGCGGCATCGGCGTGCGGGACGCTGGCCGGCAGAAGGCCGCGGGCGACCTTCGTCTCCACACCCGTGGGCGGGACGAAGACCACGGCGCTGATCCCGGCGGCGACCGGCGAGAGGACCGAGTAGAACTCCTCGACGCCATCAGGACCCGGCTCGTGTCCCGAGATGGTGAAGCCGCCGTACATCGCCGGGGCGACGTTGTCGGGGTGGCCCTCGATCTCGGCGGCGAGCCTGAAGGCGGCGTCGTCGTCCATCAGCGCGGCGCCGTCCACGACGAGCGCGCGGGCGAGCACGATGCCGCCGACGATCGCGGCCGAGGAGGAGCCCAGGCCGCGGGCGTGCGGGATGACGTTGTGGCAGCTGAGCCGGAGCCCGGCGGGCTGGCCACCGAGGCGCTCGAAGGCGGCGCGCATCGCGCGGACGACGAGGTGCGACTCGTCGCGCGGGACGCCGTCGGCGCCCGCACCGTCGACCTCGACGACCAGATCGGCCTCGAGGACCTCCCCCACCAGCGTGTCCCGCAGGTCGAGGGCGAGGCCGAGCGAGTCGAAGCCGGGGCCGAGGTTGGCCGAGGTGGCCGGCACCGTGATGGTGACCGGCCCCGCCGCGAAGGCCATCAGATCAGGCCGGCGGCCGCAGCGGCGGCGTCGATGTCGGCGTCGACCACGATGTCGGGGATCTCGCCGAAGAACTCGAGCGCGGTGATCGTGTCCTTGAGGCCGTGACCGGTCACGGTGATGACGGTGACCTTGCCCGCGTACGCCTTGGCGATCTCGTCGCCCGCGGCGACGTCGTCGAGCAGGCCCGCGACGCCGGCGGCGGAGGCGGGCTCGACGAAAATGCCGTCGTTGCGGGCCAGCTGGGCCTGGGCGGAGAGGATCTGCTCGTCGCTGAGCGCCTTGAAGCGGCCGCCGGAGGCGTCACGCGCGGCCTCGGCGAGCTTCCAGGACGCGGGGTTGCCGATCCGGATCGCGGTGGCGCGGGTCTCCGGGTTCTCGACCGGGTGGCCGAGCACCAGCGGCGCCGCGCCGGCGGCCTGGAAAGCGCGCATGACCGGGGTCTTGGTCGCGCGGCCGGCGTCCTTGTACTGGACGTAGCCCAGCCAGTAGGCCGAGATGTTGCCGGCGTTGCCGACCGGCAGCAGGTGGAAGTCGGGGGCGTCGCCGAGACGGTCGACGATCTCGAACGAGGCGGTCTTCTGGCCCTCGAGACGCACCGGGTTGACGCTGTTGACCAGTGCGACCGGGTAGTTCTCGGCCAGGCCGCGCGAGAGGCGCAGGCAGTCGTCGAAGTTGCCGCGGACGCGGATGACCTGACCGCCGTGGACCAGCGCCTGGGCCATCTTGGAGGCCGAGATCTTGCCGTCCGGGACGAGCACGATCGGGCTGATGCCGGCCTTGGCGGCGTAGGCCGCCATCGAGGCCGAGGTGTTGCCGGTCGAGGCGCAGACGACGGCCTTGGCGCCCTCGTGGACGGCGACCGAGATCGCGGCGGTCATGCCGCGGTCCTTGAACGAGCCGGTCGGGTTGGCGCCCTCGACCTTGATCCAGACCTCGCCACCGGTGACGCCGGAGAGCCACTCGGAGCGCACGAGCGGCGTGCCGCCCTCACCCAGCGTGATCGCTGGGGTGCCCGCCGGGATGTCGAGGAGCTCGCGATACTCCTCGATGAGTCCGCGCCACTGGCCGTTGGTGCTCGTCATGCTGGTCATCCGTTCATTCCCTCGACGCGCATCACCGAGGTGACGTCGCGAACAACATCCAGGTTCCGCAGGTGCTCGACGGTGGCCGCGAGCTGCGCATCGGTCGCGTCGTGGGAGACGACCACGAGCTGAGCCTCGTCGTCGCGACCCTCCTGACGCATGGTCTGGATCGACACGCCGTGCTCGGCGAAGGCGCTCGCGATGGTGGCGAGCACGCCCGCGCGGTCCTCGACGTCGATCGCGACGTGGTAGCGGGTCACGGTCTGCCCCATCGGGAGGATCGCGCGGTCGGCGTAGGAGGATGCGGCGACGCTCTGCGTCTGCGCGACCAGGTTGCGGGCGACGGTGACGAGGTCACCGAGGACGGCCGACGCGGTCGGGTCGCCGCCGGCGCCGCGGCCGTAGAACATGAGCTGACCGGCGGACTCCGCCTCGACGAAGACGGCGTTGTACGCGTCGCGGACACTCGCCAGCGGGTGCTCGCGCGGGATCATCGCGGGGTGCACGCGCGCGCTGACCGCGCCGTCCTTGAGCTCGACGATCGCCAGCAGCTTCACCACGCAGCCCATCGCCTTGGCCGAGGCCACATCGGCGGCGGTGACGTCGGTGATGCCCTCGCGGTGGACGTCGGTGCCGACGACCTTCGTGTGGAAGGCCAGGCTGGCGAGGATCGCGGCCTTCGCGGCGGCGTCGAACGCCTCGACGTCGGCGGTCGGGTCGGCCTCGGCGTACCCGAGCTCCTGGGCCTCCGCGAGCGCTTCGGTGAAGCCCGCGCCGTAGGTGTCCATCTTGTCGAGGATGTAGTTGGTGGTGCCGTTGACGATGCCGATCACCTTGGTGACCTTGTCGCCGGCGAGCGAGTCGCGCAGCGGGCGCAGGATCGGGATGGCGCCCGCGACGGCGGCCTCGTAGTAGAGGTCGCGGCCGGCCTTCTCGGCGGTCGCGAAGAGGGTGGCGCCGTCCTCGGCGAGCAGGGCCTTGTTGGCGGTGACGACCGAGGCGCCGTTCTCGAGCGCGCTCAGGATGAGGCCACGCGCCGGCTCGATGCCGCCGATGACCTCGACGACGATGTCGACGTCGTCGCGCGCGACCAGCGCAGTGGCGTCGGTGGTGAGCAGGTCGGCCGGGATCTCGACCTCGCGGGGCGCGTCCAGCCGGCGTACGGCGACGCCCTTGAGCTCGACCGGGGCGCCGATCCGCGCCTCCAGGTCGGCGGCCTGCTCGTGCAGCAGCCGGACGACCTGAGAGCCGACGACGCCGCAGCCCAGGAGGGCCACGCCGAGCGGGCGTGCGGAACCGAAGGCAGCAGGAGTCGTCACGGGGACAAGGGTATCGGCGGGTGGCGGTCAGGGCTGAACCGGCGACGACCGGCGGACACGTGCTGCGGCGGCTCTCCTTCATCCGCGTCTCCCAGCGCCTCGGCCTGCCGCTCGGGCAGATCCGCGACGCGCTCGACACCCTGCCCGACGGCCGTACCCCCACCAGGCAGGACTGGGCCGCGCTCTCCGCGACCTGGCGCGCGGACCTCGACGATCGGATCCGTCGGCTGGAGCGGCTGCGCGACTCCCTCGACAACTGCATCGGCTGCGGCTGTCTGTCCCTGGAGGCGTGCGCGCTCTACAACCCCGATGACGAGTTCGCCTCGGCCGGAAGCGGCGCGGTGCGCTGGGAGCCGCCGCCGCAGACATAGGCGAGGCCGTCACGTCCCCGCCTGAGCGGGACGTGACGGCCTCGTCGTGAGTTCAGAGAGCGTCAGCTCACTTGAAGGCGTCCTTCACCTTCTCGCCGGCCTGCTTGAGATCGGCCTTGGCCTTGTCGGTCTTGCCCTCGGCCTGCATCGACTCGTCTCCGGTCGCGCCGCCCATCCGCTCCTTGGCCTCGCCCTTGAGCTCCTCGGCCTTGTTGCCCATCTTGTCGTCCAGACCCATCGTTTCCTCCTAGTGCTGGGGGCCACTCCTGTACCCGCCTCCGCGGCGCACATGTCTGCCTTTGCGCGTACGACCCTGACTTGTACGCCTCGCTCCCCCGCGATCCGCAGGCGCTCTGCGGGCCATCCGCACGGAGCACGGCGGCGAGGGCAGCGGGATGGCCTACGAGTTCGAGGAGGGCTACAGCGAGGTGCTGCGCAGCGGCCTCGCCCCGGCCTCGGTCCGCAGTGCGCTCTTCAGCGCCCTGGCGCAGAGCCCGGACATGGTCGTCGAGGAGGGCGTGACGACGCCCGCCGGGCACGACGGGATCGCGATCGGCGCGCGCGGCCGGCACTTCCAGATGATCTTCGACACCGCGACCGGTGCGTACGTCGGCGATCGCGGCACCGACCCCGACTTCCCGGACGTACCGGGTCTCGACGCCGACAAGACGACCATGCTGACCTCGGTCAGGACGACCGTGGTCGATCACGCGCCGCCCGTGCACACGCTGTCACGGCGATAGGGCGGGATCAGCCCATGTCCGTGGCGAGCAGGTCGTCCTCGGTCTCGCGGCGGACGATCACCCGGTACTCGCCGTCCTTGACCGCGACGACCGGCGGGCGCAGGGCGTGGTTGTAGTTCGACGCCATCGAGCGGCCGTACGCGCCGGTGCCCGGCACCGCGATCAGGTCGCCGGGGGCGACGTCGCCGGGCAGGAACTCGTGCTTGACCACGATGTCGCCCGACTCGCAGTGCTTGCCCACGACGCGCGCCAGCACCGGGGTCGCGTCCGAGGAGCGCGAGGCCAGCGTGGCGGAGTAGTCGGCGTCGTAGAGCGCCGGGCGGATGTTGTCGCTCATCCCGCCGTCGACGGAGACGTACGTGCGGCTCGCGCCGCCGTCGAGCGTCACCGACTTGACCGTGCCGACGGTGTAGACGGTGAACATCGAGGAGCCGACGATGGCGCGGCCGGGCTCGATCGACAGGTGCGGCTTGGCGATCCGGAGCGCGTGGCACTCGGCCTCGACGATCGCGGTGATCCGAGCAGCGAGATCGGCGGGCTCTGCCGGGTCGTCCTGCGTCGTGTACGCGATGCCGAAGCCGCCGCCCAGGTCGAGCTCGGGCATGGCGTGGTTGAGCTCGTTGGCGATCTGGGCGTGCAGGGCGAGGACACGGCGGGCCGCGACCTCCCAACCGGAGGTGTCGAAGATCTGCGAGCCGATGTGGCTGTGCAGACCGCGCAGGTCGAGCGAGGCGTGCGTGAGGACGGCCTTCGCCGCCTCGTACGCGTCGCCGGAGGAGATCGAGAAGCCGAACTTCTGGTCCTCGTGCGCGGTGGCGATGAACTCATGGGTGTGCGCCTCGACGCCCGCGGTCACGCGGATCATCACCGGTTGGCGCACCCCGAGCTGCGCAGCGACGTCGGCGACGCGCTCGATCTCGTGGAAGGAGTCGACGATGATCCGCCCGACGCCCTCGTGCACGGCGCGGCGCAGCTCCATCGCGGACTTGTTGTTGCCGTGGTAGCCGATCCGGGCGGGCTCGACGCCCGCGCGCAGCGCCACCGACAGCTCGCCGTCGGAGCAGACGTCGAGGCAGAGGCCCTCCTCCGCCACCCAGCGGGCGACCGCGACGGACAGGAACGCCTTGCCGGCGTAGTAGACGTCGTAGTCGGCGAAGCCGTCGCGGAAGGCGCGGGCACGCGTACGGAAGTCCTCCTCGTCGAGGAGGTAGGCCGGGGTGTTGACGTTGGCGACGACGTCGGCCACCGACATGCCGCCGACGTGCAGCAGACCGTCGACCTTGGTCGCGGTGCGCGGCCAGAGGACCGGCACGAGCGCGTTGGCGTCGGAGGGCTCACGCAGCCAGACGGGCGAGGTGCCGGCGAAGTCGCCCGGCGGGACGGAGCGCGCCATCAGACCATGGCTCCTGTCTCTCGCTCGTGGCGAGCGTCGGCCAACGCGTGCGATGGCACGGCGGAGGAGGGAGCCGTGGCGGAGCCACGGCGACTGACGACAACGCCGCCAGCGTGCACGGTGGTCGGCGCGCAGCCGAGCATGGAGGCAGGAGGCATGGTCTACATCCGCTCCGGGGCGGTCACGCCGAGCAGGTCGAGGCCGTTGCGGATGACGGTGCGGGTGGCGTGCACCAGCACGAGACGCGCGAGGTTGGCCGGCGCGACCGGCTCGTCGCCCTGCGGCAGCATGCGGCACTCCTTGGTGTCGTACCACTTGTTGAAGGTCGAGGCGGTGTCCTCGAGGTAGCGCGCGACACGATGCGGCTCGCGCAGCTCGGCGGAGCTGGCGACCACGCGCGGGAAGTCGGCCAGGGCGCGCAGCAGGTCGCCGTCGCGGTCGTGCGCGAGCAGGCTCGGGTCGAAGGTGGCCAGGGCGTCGTCGAGCGTCATGCCCAGGTCGGTCGCGTTGGCGATCATCCGGCACGTACGGGCGTGGGCGTACTGGACGTAGTAGACCGGATTGTCGTTCGAGGCCTTGGTGATCTCGGCGATGTCGAGCGTCAGCGGGCTGTCGGCCGGGTAGCGGGCCAGCGAGTAGCGCAGCGCGTCGACGCCAATCTCCTCGGCGAGCTCGTGCAGCGTGACGATGTTGCCGGCACGCTTGGAGAGCTTGACCTCGGCACCGTCGCGCATGATCTTCACCAGCTGGCCGATGAGCACGTCCAGCGTCTTCGCCGGGTCGTCGCCGACGCAGGCGGCCATCGCCTTGAGGCGGCCGACGTAGCCGTGGTGGTCGGCGCCGAGCAGGTAGATGCAGTGGTCGAAGCCGCGGGCGCGCTTGTTGAGGTAGTAGGCGGTGTCGGAGGCGAAGTACGTCAGCTCGCCGTCGCTCTTGATGAGGACGCGGTCCTTGTCGTCACCGAAGTCGGTGGTCCGCATCCACAGCGCGCCGCCCTCCTCGTACACGTGGCCGAGGTCCTTGAGGCGCGCGAGCGTGTTCGGAACGCCACCGGTCTCCTGGCCCTCCTCGTGCAGGGACAGCTCGCTGAACCACACGTCGAAGTGGGTGTTGAAGAACGCGAGCTGCTCCTGCTGCTCCCTGAGCTGGATCGCGTAGCCGACCTCGCGGACCGCGGCGAGGCGCTCGCCTTCGCCGTAACCCTCCGAGAGCTGGAAGATGCCCGGGCGGGCGGCCTCGACGGCCTTGGCCAGCTCGTCGATGTACGCACCGGCGTAGCCGTCCTCGGGCTTCTCCGCTCCGGTGGCCGAGGCGATGATCGAGCTGGCGAAGTGGTTCATCTGCACGCCGCGGTCGTTGATGTAGAACTCGCGGGTGACATCGGCGCCGGCGGCCGAGAGCACCCGGCCGATGGCGTCGCCGAGCACGGCCCAGCGGGTGTGGCCGAGGTGGAGCGGGCCGGTGGGGTTGGCCGAGATGAACTCGACGTTGATCTTCTGCCCCGCGAGCGTCTCGGTGTGGCCGTACGAGGAGCCGCCGGCGACGATGTCGGCCGCGAGGGCGCCCTGGGCGCCGGCCTCCACCGAGATGTTGAGGAAGCCCGGGCCGGCGATCTCGACGGCGGACACACCCGCCGAGGCGCGCAGCTTCTCGGCGATCAGCTCGGCGAGGGCGCGCGGATTCGTACCGGCCTTCTTGGCCAGCTGCATCGAGACGTTGGTGGCGTAGTCGCCGTGGCCCTTCTGGCGCGGGCGCTCCACCGTCACACTGGTCGGGACGCCGTCGGGAAGGCTCAGCGAGCCCTCCTCGGACAGGCTCGTCAGGACGTCGACGATCGTGGCGGAGAGCTGTTCGGGGGTCACCCGCCAAGCCTATCGGCGGACCCGCTGATCCCCTGCACCGATAACCGGCCGTGGATCACGCTCACACCCGGCCGGGCCGGTTTCACCCTCCTCCCCCGGTGGCTGTAGGGTCTCCATCACACCGCTCGACGGTGGATGCCTTCGTAGCTCAGGGGATAGAGCACTGGTTTCCGGTACCAGGTGCCGCAGGTTCGAATCCTGCCGAAGGCGCGGCATGAGAACCGCCCCCGGAATTGGGTAATCACCCAGGCCGGCGGGCGGTTCTTTCGCATGATCGGCCGACAATGGGTGGGCCATGGGCACACGCGATCTCGCACACAGCATCGTCGAGAACGGCACCCTCCTGCTCGCCTCAGCCGACCCGGACGAGGCGGCCGATCTCGGGTCGAAGGCGCTGCGACCCCACCGGCTCGGGCTGCGCGGCGGGGCGCTCGACGCCCACCTCTGGCAGGTTCGGATCGGCGAGCAGTCCGCCACCCGGCTGGCGTACGGGACCGCGGTGGGCCTGCGCCCCGGGGACGCCGAGCCCGACGACTACCTCCTCAGCCTCCCGATCGCTGGTGAGGCCCTGGTCCGCCACCACGGCCGCGAGGCGCTGGGCACGCCGACACGGGCGGTGATCGTCGGGCCGGGCCGCGACTTCGGCTACGACCTCGACGCCGCCTGCGACCAGATCATCCTGCGACTCCCCCGCCAGCAGGTCGAGTCGGTCGCCTCGGCGCTGACCCGTACCACCGGCCCGGTGCTGTTCGACCTGGAGGTGACGGCGTCGGTCGGCGGCCTCTCCGCGATGATCGAGGCCGCGATCGACCTGACGGCGTCGGGCGTCGCCGAGGGCAGGCCGCATCTGCTGTGGCAGATGGAGCAGGTCATCGTGGAGTCGCTCATCCTGGGTCAGCCCAACAGCAGGTCCGCCCAGCTCCAGGCCGGACGCGACGCCACGGCCGCACGCCGGGTCCGTGCGGCGACGAGCTACATGCACGACCACCTGGCCGAGCCGCTCAGCATCGTCGCCGTCGCCTCCGCCTGCGGCGTGAGCGTCCGGAGCCTCCAGGAGGCCTTCCGCGGCGAGCTCGGCACGACGCCGGGCCAGTGGCTCAAGGCGGAGCGGATCCAGCGCGCACACGCGCTGCTGGGGTCCGGTGTCGCGCTGTCGGTCACCGAGGTCGCCTACTCCTGCGGCATCTTCCATCTCGGCGAGTTCGGCGCGGCCTTCAAGGAGCGATACGGCGTGACGCCGTCCGCGCACCTGGCCGCACATCGCTGAGCGCTCCTCGGCCGCACTCTGCGCCTTTCCGATAGCCAACGTGCGCGTTCGCGATATCGGTGAGCGTCCGCGGCTCTCACACTCGCATATCTGACCATATGGTCAGACCGAGTGGATAGAAAGAAAATCCGATGAGCGCCAGCTTCGATCCCCGCAGCCCTGCTGAGGCCCGCCCCATGGTCCTCGCCGAGATGGCACTGCGGTGCTACGACGAACGGGGCCACAGCGCGGAGGTGATCCTGGGATTCGCCTACGGCGCCGAGGACCCGTACGCGGTCGCGATCACGTTCGCCCTCGCAGCGGGCGACGGCGACACCTTCGCGACCTGGCTGGTCGGCCGCCCACTGCTGCGTGCCGGCATGTCCGCCCCGTCCGGCGACGGGGACGTCCGGATCTATCCCAGCATCGACGAGGACGGCCGGGCGATCACCGTCCTCGAGTTCGTCGCCCCCGGCGGCTTCGCCAGCGTGCACGCCGACACCGACCTGCTGCGCGGGTTCGTCGACCGCACGACCGATGTGGTGCCGTTCGGCTCGGAGAGCGATCACATCGACCTCGAGGCGCTGGTCGCGGACCTGCTCCCCGACGGCGCCTGAGCGGACTACGCCGGTCTCAGACCCCGACGACCTGACCGAGCCGGGGCTCCGGCGCGGGGCGGCCGAAGAGATAGCCCTGACCGACCAGCCAGCCGTGCTCGAGCAGGACCTCGCGCTGGGCCTCGGTCTCGACACCCTCGGCGACCGAGGAGAGCTCGAGGCTCGTCGCCAGGCTCCCGATCGCCTGGACCAGGACGGTCGAGGTGTCGCGGACCCCGCGGACCTCGCTGACGAACGAGCGGTCCAGCTTTAGCCCACTCACCGGCAGGTCGCGCAACACCGAGATGGAGGAGAACCCGGTGCCGAAGTCGTCGAGCAGGATCGAGATGCCGTCTGCGCGCAGCCGGTGAAGGTCCTCGACCACCTCGACCGCCACGTCGAGGACAGCCGTCTCGGTGACCTCGATCGCGATCCGGCGCGGGTCGACGCCGAACGCCTCGATCGCGTCCATCAGCGCCGCCGCCCAGCCGGACTGGCGCAGCTGGACCGGTGAGACGTTGACGCTCACGTAGCCGGGCAGGGGCGTCTCAGCGAGCATCGCGAGCACCTGGTCCTGCACCTGGCGCCCGATCTCACTGATCAGGCCGCTCGCCTCGGCCACGCCGATGAAGTCGCCGGGCATCACCACGCCGCGGACGGGGTGGTGCCAGCGCACCAGCGCCTCGTGTCCGATGACGCGCGCGTCACGCAGGTCGACGATCGGCTGGTAGTACGCGACGAACTCGCCACGGCGTACGCCATCCCGGATCTCGGCCTCGAGCGTCATCCGCTCGAGCGCCCGGGCGCGCAGCTCGTCGTCGAAGAAGTGCCAGCGGTCGCGACCGCCGGCCTTGGCCTCGAAGAGCGCGGCGTCGGCGTCGCGCAGCAGGCTCTGAGCGGTCGCCTCGGGGCCGGCCAGCGCGATGCCGATCGAGACCGAGGAGTGGATGCTCTGCTCCCCCAGGGTGAGGTCGGGTGCGAGCGCGGCCTGGATCCACTCGGCGGTCCGCTCCACCTCGAGATGGTCGCGGACGGCGGGCATCACGACCACGAACTCGTCGCCACCGAAGCGCCCGACGTGCTCGGTCGGCCCCAGGGCGGCGGCGAGCCGCTCGGCGACCCGGGCCAGCACGACGTCGCCGGCGCCGTGACCCAGCGAGTCGTTGACGACCTTGAAGTTGTCCAGGTCGATGAAGAGGACGGCGACGGTCCGCGCGTCGTCGCGGATCCGCTCGACCGCGCGCTCGAGGATCGCCACGATGGAGGCGCGGTTGCGCAGACCGGTGAGCTGATCGTGGAACGCCCGGTAGGCCAGCTCCTCGCGGGCCTCGTGCTCGGCGGTGATGTCGCGCAGGCCGACGATCGCGCCGCCCCCACCGGGCCCGAGGGCCGGGGTCACGGTCACGCGCGGATCCATCCAGCGGTACGCGCCGTCGGCATGCAGGTAGCGCACCGGCGGCATCTCCCCCGCGCTCGACGCACCGCGCAGGGCGGCACCCAGCGTCGGCTGGTCGTCGGGGTGGACCAGCAGGTGGCACGCGGTACCCAACAGGGCGGCCGGCTCGTAGCCGAGCACCGCCGTGACCGACGGCGAGACCCACGTGATCCGGCCGTCGTGGTCGGACTGGTAGATCACGTCGGTGGCGTTCTCGGCGAGCATCCGGAAGCGCGCCTGGTCGCGCAGGCGCCCGAGGCCGTACCCGAACTGCTCGGCGAGGCGCCCGAGCAGGCTCTGGGCCGAGGCGTCGAACTCGTCGCGGGTGCGGCCGTAGACCGTCAGGGCGCCGTCGAGCTGACCCTCGCAGTAGATGGGCAGCGAGATCGCCGAGATCATGTCGGAGGCGAGCGCCCGGCTGTGCCACGGTGCCATGGCCGAGGCACCCTGCAGGTCGGGTTGCACATGCACCGCGCCGGTGCGCAGGCACACCCCGGTGGGGCCGTTGCCGTACGGACCCTCGGCGACGGTGATCCGGATGCCGTCGAGGTAGGCCTTGGCGCCGCCGGCCGCGGCGACCGGGCTGACGGTGCCCTCCTCGTCGTTGCCGGCCCGGCCGTACCAGGCGAAGCGGTAGCCGCCGGTGTCGACGACGGTCGCGCACATGGTGGCGATCAGGTCGGCCTCGTCACGCGCCTTGAGCAGGACGTCCGTGCCCGCGGAGAGGGTCTTGAGGGCGCGGTCACGCACCGCCTGCTCGCCCACCCGGGCGCGCAGGCGCGCACCGAGTCGCCCCCCAGCCGCACTCCCCACCGGTATCCACCCTCCAGCACCGTCCAGGACGTCATCGTCGCTGCACCGTAGGGTCCGGCATCGGGCGGCCTGAGACAAGCGTCTTGGGGACTAGGTCCCGGATCGGCCGGGACCACGCGCCGGTTCCAAGGACCCGGTAGAACCGGTACTCACTGATAGCGTTTTCGCCGTCGGAGAGGAGTCTCGGGATGACTGGCCACACGGTGATCGCCTTCCCAGTGCCGGAGCTGGATGGGTGGGTACGCGAGCGAACCGAGCACTACGACGCGTCGTTCGTGTCCACGGATCCGGGGTTCGTGCACGCCCACATCACGGTGCTCGGACCGTGGGTCTGCGACCCGACGACCGTCGACCTGGACCGGGTCGCGGAGGTGGTCGACGAGATCGAGCCCTTCGACGTCACGCTCGGCGCGGTGCACGCCTTCCCTGACGGGCTGATCCACCTGCGTCCGGTGCCGGAGGACCCGATCCGCGACCTGACGGCGCGCCTGTGGGAGGCCTTCCCCGAGCACCCGCCGTACGCCGGCGCCTACTCGGACCCGACTCCGCACCTCACGCTCGACCAGACCGCGCCGACGATCACGCCCCACACGGTCAGCCAGCGCCTCGGCGAGACCCTGCCGCTGGCCGTCCGGCTCGACCGGCTCGACCTGCAGTGGTGGGCCAACGACGACTGCCGCCTGCTGCACTCCTGGAAGCTGGGCGCGTGAAGGTCCTGGTCACCGGCGGAGTCCGCTCCGGGAAGTCGCGGCACGCCGAGTCGCTGCTCGCGGCCGCCGGAGCGGTCGCGTACGTGGCCCCCGGGCCGGTGTCCGACGACGCGGACTGGGCCGAGCGGATCGCCGCCCATCGGGCCGCCCGTCCCGCATCGTGGACGACCCTGGAGACCCACGACCTCGCGACCGGGCTGGCGACCGAAGGTCCGGTGATCGTGGACTGCCTCGGAACCTGGCTCACCGCGCTCCTCGACGACCACGCGCTCTGGGAGGCCTCGACCGGCGAGGCGACCGGGCTGGTGCGCGCCGAGCTCGCGAAGGCCATCGAGACGCTGGCCGCCCGCACGGCCGACACGGTGCTGGTCACCAACGAGGTCGGCCTCGGCGTGGTGCCGTCCCACCGCTCGGGCCGGGTCTTCCGCGACCTGCTCGGCCTGGTCAACCAGGAGCTCGCCGCCGCCTGCGACGAGGTCCACCTCGTGATCGCCGGCCGCGTGCTCACGCTCTGACCACGAGCTAGGAGAGCGCCACCAGGAGCGTGGCCAGCGCGAGCTCGACGGCCGCGCCGAAGACGTCACCCGTCACTCCCCCGAGCCGGCGGATCGCCCGCGCGATCACGATGATCGTGACCGCGGCGGCGAGGGCGACGGCGAGCGGCCCGCGCCACCAGTCGATCTCCACCGACGGCACCAGCCAGGCGAGCGCCAGCGCGAGACCGCCCCAGATCGCCGCCGCGGCGAGCACCGGCACCGTCCCGGTGTACGTGTCCCCCAGCCCACCCGGGCGCGCCGACGGCACGCCGCGCGCGCAGCACAGCGCCAGGGCTGCGCGCGAGCCGCAGACGAGCAGCCCCGCGAGGAGGGCCCGCGCGACCGGGTCGGGTCCCGACAGGACTCCCGCCAGCCCGGAGGCCTGCAGGCCGATCACGAGCACGATCGCCACGACGCCCGCCGGGCCCGATGTGCCGGTCTTCATCACGGCCAGCGCGCGCTCGCGGTCGTAGGAGGCGGCCAGACCGTCGACGGTGTCGGCGAGGCCGTCGACGTGGAAGGCGCGATTGCCGAGCACGAGCGCGCCGATGGCCAGCAGGGCCGCGGTCAGCGGGGTCAGCCCCGAGCGGGCGCCCGCGACGTACCCGATGACCGCGACGAGGAGCCCGAGCGGGACGACCGCCAGCGGGGCCAGCACCATGGCCAGTCCGGCGCGGCGCCGGTCGACGGTCACGGGCGGGCGTACGGGCACCGCGGTCAGGGTGCCGACCGCCAGTCGCCAGGCGTCGCGGAGTACAGGTGTCATCGGACCGCGACCCTATCGATCCGGCTCGCCCCTTCCCAGAAAGTAGAACCTGTTCTAGCGTTCGGGCATGACGCAGGTGACACCAGCGCGCCCGCTCCGGGTCGCGGTCTGGTCGACGGGCACCGTCGGCCGGCACGCGATCGCGGGCGTCGACGCCCATCCGGATCTCGACCTGGTCGCCGTCTGGACCTCGACGCCGGAGAAGGACAACGTCGACGCCGGCCGCCTCGCCGGCCTGAGTCGCGACCTCGGCGTCCTCGCGACGACCGACCGCGACGCGGTGCTCGCGTCGAAGCCCGACTGCATCGTCCACGCCGCGATGACCGACGACCGCGTCTTCGAGGCGATCGAGGACCTGACGTCCTTCCTGCGCGCCGGGATCGACGTCGTCTCCTCGGGACCGGTCGTGCTCGTCCATCCGCGCGGCACGCTGCCGGACGCGATGATCGACGCGATCGAGGAGGCCGGCCGCACCGGTGGCGCGAGCCTGCACGTCAACGGGATCGACCCCGGCTTCGCCAACGACGTGCTGCCCCTGGTGCTGAGCAGCCTCTCGCAGCGGATCGACACGGTGCGGGTCAGCGAGATCGCCGACTACTCCACCTACTACCAGCCCGTCGTGATGCGGGAGATCTTCGGCTTCGGCCAGCCGATGGACGCCCGGCCCATGCTGTGGGAGCCGGGCGTGCTGGGGATGGCCTGGGGCCCGGTCGTGCGACTGCTCGCCGCGGGCCTCGGCGTCAGCCTCGACGAGCCCCTCGTCGAGAGGGTCGAGCGGCGCCCCGCGCCGCGCGACATCAGCACCGCATCGGTCGAGATCGCGGCCGGGACCATGGCCTCGGTGCGCTTCCGGGTCGTCGGCACCGTCGACGGCGTGCCGCGGATCGTGCTCGAGCACGTCACCCGGACCGCCCCCGACCTCGAGCCGGACTGGCCGACACCACTGGCCGGCGACGGCTGCTACCGGATCGAGATCACCGGCGAGCCGCGGATGTCGATGGAGCTGAGCCACCACGGTGAGCACGGGGACCACAACGTCTCCGGGATGGTCGTCACCGCACAGCGCCTGATCAACGCCGTCCCGGCCGTGGTCGCCGCCGCCCCGGGGCTGGTCTCGCCGCTCGACCTGCCCCTGATCACCGGCCGCGGCCTGGTCGCGACCACTCCCGGAGGAGTCACCCCATGAGCATCCTCGACCGCTTCCGTCTCACCGACCACGTCGCCGTCGTCACCGGCGCCGGGCGCGGCATCGGCGCCGCGACCGCGCTCGCCCTGGCCGAGGCCGGGGCCGACGTCGTCGTCTCGGCACGCACCGGCTCCCAGCTCGACGAGGTCGCCGCCCGGATCGAGGAGACCGGGCGCCGCGCGCTCTGCGTACCGGCGGATCTGGCGGACACCGACGCCACCGCCGCGCTCGCGCAGCGCGCGTACGACGCCTTCGGCCGCGTCGACGACGTGGTCAACAACGTCGGCGGCACTATCCCCAACGCGTTCCTCGACACCGACGTCGCCTACCTGGAGGACGCCTTCCACTTCAACGTCGCCACCGCGCACGCGCTCAGCCATGCTGCGGTCCCCCTCATGCTGAAGGACGCCGAGGGCGAGAAGTCGATCATCTCGATCAGCTCCATGCTCGGGCGCACGGCCGCACGCGGCTACCTGGCGTACGGCACGGCCAAGGCCGCGCTGGCCCACTGGAGCCGGCTCGCGGCGACCGATCTCGCACCCCGGATCCGGGTGAACAGCATCGCGGTCGGGTCCGTGATGACCAGCGCGCTCGAGTACGTCGCCGGCAACCCGGACACGAAGCACGAGATGGAGACCGCGACGCCGCTGGGCCGGATCGGCGAGGCCGAGGACGTCGCGGCCGCGATCGTCTACCTCGCCTCCCCCGCCGGGCGCTTCGTCACCGGCAAGCTGCTCGAGGTCGACGGCGGGATCCAGCAGCCGAACCTCGACCTGCGCCTGCCCGACCTCTGAGCGCGGGACCTGTCATGCTTGTCCCATGCGTCTCGTACGTCACATCGGTGCTTCGCGCCTCGGTCCTTGTTCGCCCGCACCACGGGCAGGCTCGCGCGCTCGCTCACTTCCGATCGCCCTCGCGGTCGGCGCCGTCCTTCTGACCGGCTGCGGCCTGCTCCCCTCGGACTCCGACGCCACCCCGGCCGCGAGCCCGACCAGGCACCGCACCCACACGGCGGCCCCGATCAGCACCGCCGCCGCCGCGCCGAGCACGACGCCTGAGGCCAGGGAGGCCAGCGAGACCCCCACCGCCGAGGCGAGCCCGACGGCGGACCCGGTCACGGTCACCCGCTACAGCGACAAGACCAGCCTGCTCCAGCTCCCGGTCTCCCCCGAGGCGCTGCCCGGTGCCCCCACGGGTCTGGTGAGCTTCGCCGAGCAGCAGCTCACCCAGATGTGGCACGACCAGTTCCAGGACGAGCTGGGCTGCCAGGGCATCGCCCAGGTCCGGGTCAAGCGGACCATCCCCACCCAGGCGTACGTCGACGCGAGCTGGGGCGACATGACCCCCACGTGCCCGCAGTACGCCGGCAACCCCGGCTGGTGGGAGATCTGGGGGTCCGCGAGCGACGGCACCTGGTCGGTCGTCCTCAAGGGCGAGGGCACCGCCGCCTGCGCCGACCTGGTCTCCGCGGGCGTCCGCCGGGCGGTCTATCCGAGCTGCTCGGACGGCACCAAGAAGGTCCCCAACCCGGTCGGCTAATTCCACCGAGTGATCCGCCGACTGTGGTGTCGGCAACACTGTGACCGAAGTTATGACCCAACCATCGGTTCATGGCCATCGGGGGGCTAGCCTTGACTCCCGGAAGTCCAGTCCAAAACGCGCTCATCCGGAAGAGGCGACCCAGCCCGTGTCCTCAGGCAACCCGTCCCACAGCACCTCCGACGTCCCCGCCGAGTTCGGCGCCAACGAGTGGCTCGTCGAGGAGATGTACGACCAGTACACGAAGGATCCCGGCAGCGTGGATCCCGTGTGGGTGAAGTTCTTCGAGAAGAACGGGTCGCCGGTCGAGACGGCCGCGGCCCCCGCCGCGGCAGCGAAGGCCACCGCGCCCGCCGGCCTGGCGCCCGAGCCGGTGCCGGCCGCCGCCCCGGCCGCCGAGGCGACGACGGCCGCCAACGGCACCCCGGCGACCGGCGTGACGCCGGTCGCGACGCCCCGCCCGGCGACCAGCCAGGCCGCCGAGCCCGCCAAGGACACGACCAACCCGCTGCCCAAGGAGAACCCGGTCGCTCCGGTCGCCGCTGCGGGCGCGACCGCCCCGGACCAGCCGACGTACACGGTCCTCAAGGGCATCCCGGCCGCCACCGCGAAGAACATGGACATCTCCCTGTCCGTGCCGACCGCGACGTCCGTGCGCAACATCCCGGTCAAGCTGCTGTGGGACTCCCGCACCGTGATCAACAACCACCTGCGCCGTGCGCGCGGTGGCAAGGTGTCGTTCACGCACCTCATCGGCTACGCCATCATCAAGGCGATCAAGTCCCAGCCGGCGATGAACAACACGTACGAGGAGCGTGACGGCAAGCCGACGCTCGTCACCCAGCCGCACATCAACCTCGGCCTCGCGATCGACCAGCAGAAGGCCGACGGCACGCGCCAGCTCGTCGCCCCCTCGATCAAGGGCTGCGAGTCGATGGACTTCGCCGAGTTCTGGGCCGCGTACGAGGCCATCGTGAAGAAGGCCAAGGACAACAAGCTGTCCATGGCCGACTACTCCGGCACCACGGTCAGCCTGACCAACGTCGGCGGTCTCGGCACCAGCCACTCCGTCCCGCGCCTCATGTCCGGCCAGGCCGCCATCATCGGCGTCGGCTCGATGGAGTACCCGCCGGAGTGGATGGGCGCCTCGGAGACGACCATCGCCGCCAACGGCGTCAGCAAGATCATGACGATGACGTCGACGTACGACCACCGGGTCATCCAGGGCGCCCAGTCCGGCGAGTTCCTCGCCACGGTCGCCAAGCTCCTGATGGGTGCCGACGGCTTCTACGACGAGATCTACCGCTCGCTGCGCATCCCGTACGCCCCGATCCGCTGGAGCCAGGACGTCGCGACCAGCCACGACGACCAGATCTCCAAGCAGGTCCGCGTCGGCGAGATGATCCACGCCTTCCGCGTGCGCGGTCACCTGATGGCCGACACCGACCCGCTCGAGTACAAGCAGCGCACCCACCCCGACCTCGAGATCGAGAACCACGGCCTGACGCTGTGGGACCTCGAGCGCGAGTTCCCGGTCGGGTCCTTCGGCGCCGGCCGGAAGCCGTTCATGAAGCTGCGCGACATCCTGGGCGTCCTGCGCGACTCCTACGTCCGCACCACCGGCATCGAGTACATGCACATCCAGGACCCCGAGCAGCGCGCCTGGATCCAGGAGCGCGTCGAGCGCCCGTACGACAAGACCCCGCGCGAGGAGCAGCTCCGGATCCTGGAGAAGCTCAACAACGCCGAGGCCTTCGAGACCTTCCTGCAGACGAAGTTCGTCGGCCAGAAGCGCTTCTCCCTCGAGGGCGGCGAGACCGCCATCCCGGTGATCGACGAGATCTGCGAGGCCGCCGCGCAGGCCGGCCTCGACGAGGTCGCGATCGGCATGGCCCACCGCGGCCGCCTCAACGTCCTGGCCAACATCGTCGGCAAGGAGTACTCGCAGATCTTCCGCGAGTTCGAGGGCAACATCGACCCGCGCACCGTCCAGGGCTCCGGCGACGTGAAGTACCACCTCGGCGCCGAGGGCGAGCTCGTCGCGGGCACCGGCGAGAAGATCAAGGTCACCGTCGCCGCGAACCCCTCGCACCTCGAGGTCGTCGACCCGGTGCTCGAGGGCATCGCCCGCGCCAAGCAGGACGTCCTTGACAAGGGCGACTTCTCGGTGCTGCCGCTGCTCATCCACGGTGACGCGGCGTTCGCGGGCCAGGGTGTCGTCGCCGAGACGCTCAACCTCTCGCAGCTGCGCGGCTACCGCACCGGCGGCACCGTGCACGTGATCATCAACAACCAGGTCGGCTTCACCACCAGCCCGAGCAACTCCCGCTCGACGCTGTACGCCACGGACGTGGCCCGGATGGTGCAGGCCCCGATCTTCCACGTCAACGGCGACGACCCGGAGGCGTGCGTGCGCGTCGCCCGGCTCGCGTTCGAGTACCGCGAGGCGTTCAACAAGGATGTCGTCGTCGACGTCATCTGCTACCGCCGCCGCGGCCACAACGAGGGCGACGACCCGTCGTTCACCCAGCCGCTGATGTACGACCTGATCGAGAAGAAGCGCTCGGTGCGCAAGCTCTACACCGAGGCCCTCATCGGTCGTGGCGACATCACCGTGGAGGAGGCCGAGCAGGTCCTGGCCGACTACCAGGCCAAGCTGGAGCGCGTCTTCACCTCGGTCCGCGACGCCGACGCCCGCCCCGACCAGTGGCAGACCGTCCCGCAGTACCCCGCCAAGGCCGCGGCGCCGACGCCCTCCGCCGTCAGCGACGAGGTCCTCAAGCGGGTCGCCGACGCGTACGTCACCCCGCCGGTCGACTTCACCGTCCACCCGAAGGTGATGCCCCAGCTGGAGCGTCGTGCCAAGCAGATCACGCAGGGCGGCATCGACTGGGCCACCGGCGAGCTGCTCGCCTTCGGCTCGCTGCTGATGGAGGGCCGCCCGGTCCGCCTCGCCGGCCAGGACTCGCGTCGTGGCACGTTCTCGCAGCGCTTCGCCACCATGATCGACCGCACCAACGCCGACGAGTGGACCCCGCTGTCCAACCTCACCGAGGAGCAGGCGAAGTTCTACGTCTACGACTCGCTGCTGAGCGAGTACGCCGCCCTCGGCTTCGAGTACGGCTACTCGGTCGCCCGACCGGACGCACTCGTCCTGTGGGAGGCGCAGTTCGGCGACTTCGTCAACGGCGCCCAGTCGGTGATCGACGAGTACATCACCTCCGGTCGCACCAAGTGGGGCCAGGACTCCGGCGTCGTCCTCCTCCTCCCCCACGGGTACGAGGGCCAGGGCCCGGACCACTCCTCGGCCCGCATCGAGCGCTTCCTGCAGATGGCCGCCGACGACGCGATCCAGATCGCCCAGCCGTCGACCCCGGCCTCGCACTTCCACCTGCTGCGCACCCACGCGCACTCGGAGGACCACCGCCCGCTCATCGTCTTCACGCCGAAGTCGATGCTGCGCCGCAAGGAGGCCGCCTCGCAGCCCGAGGACTTCACCAGCGGCGAGTTCCGTCCGGTGATCGGCGACGCGATGGCCGACAAGTCCAAGGTCGAGACCCTTCTGATGGTCTCGGGTCGCGTGACCTGGGACATCATGGTCGACCGCGGCAAGCGTGGCCTGCAGGAGACGGTCGCGGTCGCCCGCACCGAGCAGCTCTACCCGTGGCCGATCGAGGAGCTCAAGGCCGAGATCGCGTCCTACCCCAACCTCAAGACGGTCAGGTGGGTCCAGGACGAGCCGTTCAACCAGGGTCCGTGGCCGACGTTCGCGCTGAACATCGCCCCGCAGCTCGGTGTCCCGGTGCAGGTCGTCTCCCGTGCGGCGTCGACCACCACCGCGGTCGGCACCTCGAAGCGTCACCTGACCGAGCAGCAGGAGCTGCTCGACCAGGCGTTCGCCTGAGTCAGGCGCACGGTCGATGTACTTCACCGATCGCGGCATCGAGGAGCTGATCACCAGGCGGGGTGACGACGACGTCACCCTGGCCTGGCTGGCCGAGCAGCTCCAGGCGTTCGTGGACACCTACCCGGAGTTCGAGACGCCGATCGAGCGGTTCGCCACCTGGCTGGCCCGCCTCGACGACCCGGAGGACTAGGAGCGAGGCCGGGTCACGAGCATGCTCGTGACGGGTGCCGAGCGACGACGTCGCCGCCGCCCCAGGGGGCCGGACCGACCTCTGCCGAAGACGTGGAAAGACCGCCGGGTCTGCAGTGCTGAACTGCAGACCCGGCGGTCTTCGTCGTACAGGCTCGGCGTCAGTCGTCGAGATCCTCGTGGGCGCGGCGGGCGGACTCACGCAGCTCGAAGAGATCGGTGGCCAGGCCCCCGACCGAGGCGGCCACGTCCTTGATCGCGCCGGTGACGATGCCGGTCACCTCGCCCACCGTGGACGCCATCGACTCGACGGCGCTCTGCAGGACGTCCTTGCGGATCTCGAGCTTGCTCAGGCGTGGGTTCGTCACGGGACCAGTGTCCACGACAGTGGTGTCAGGCCGCCAGCACGGTCTGCTCGGCAGCAGCCGAGGCCGGGGCCCCCGCCTTCGCCTTCTTGCGGCTGAAGGGGAAGGTGACGATCTCCTTCAGGCCGGCGAGGACGCCCTGGGTGTAGGTGGAGTCCGGCAGCGCCAGCTTGAAGACCTGCTGCCACACGCTCCACAGCTGCTTGTACATCGGGGCCTCGTTGTAGCGGACGCCGTAGCGCTCGCAGATCTCGCGCACCTCGACCGCGATCTCGGCGTAGCGGTACGCCGGGATGTCGGGGAAGAGGTGGTGCTCGATCTGGTAGCTCAGGTTGCCCGACAGGACGTCGACGATGTGGCTGCCGGTGAAGTTCGCGGAGCCGAGGATCTGGCGGTAGTACCACTCGGCGTGGCTCTCGTCCTCGGTCTCCTCGATGGAGAACGTCTCGGCGCCCTCCGGGAAGTGGCCGCACCAGATGACGGAGGAGGCCCAGAGGTTGCGGACCAGGTTGGCGGTCGCGTTGCCGACGAACGTGAACGGCGCGCCCGGGCCCGAGAGCAGCGGGAAGAGGACGTAGTCCTTCAACGCCTGCTTGCCGGCCTTCTCCATGAAGCGCTTGCGCGCCGGGGCCATGTCAGCCCAGGTCTGCTCCCCACGGAACCACTTCTCCGACTCGAACTCCTGCAGCGCGGTGCCCCACTGGAAGAACGTCTGCAGCAGCCCGCAGAAGACCGGGTTGAGCAGCCAGATCGGGTGCCACGGGGTCTCGTCGGTCATCCGCATGACGCCGTAGCCGGTGGCGTCGTGGTCCTTGCCGACGATGTTGGTGAAGGTGTGGTGCACGTAGTTGTGCGTGTAGAGCCAGCTGTCGGCGTGGATCGTGTTGTCCCAGTCGAAGTTCTTCGCCGTGAACTCCGGGTCGTTCATGAAGTCGTACTGGCCGTGCATGACGTTGTGGCCGATCTCCATGTTGTCGATGATCTTCGACAGGGAGAGGGCGGTGACGCCCGCGATCCAGGCCGGCGGGAGCCAGCCGGCCCACAGCAGGGCGCGGCCGGAGATCTCGAGCTTCTTCTGCAGCCCGACGATCCCGCGGATGTAGTTCGCGTCCTTCTCGCCGAGGTCGGCGACGATGCGCGCACGCAGGTCGTCGAGCTCCTTGCCGAACGCCTCGATCTGCTCGGGCGCCAGCTTCTTCGTCTTCGTGGTGGTCATGAGAGCTCCTGAAAGTGGTGTCTGAGGGATCAGAGGTCGATGGAGACGTCGCCGCACGGGGCCGAGATGCACGGCTTGATGCTGACGTCGTTGTCGGTGTTGATCTCGCCGGTCAGGACGTTGCGCGTGATACCGGTGAGCTTGGTGCTCACGCAGGCGTTGCAGATGCCGATGCGGCAGCCGTAGTCGGGGTTGAGCCCCGCGCCCTCGGCCTGCTCGAGGATCGTCTGGCCGTTGTTCTCCGCCTTCGTCTCGGAGGCGCTGAAGACCAGCTCGCCGGTGGCCTCGTCGGTCGGGACCGTACGGGTCGGGGCGGCGAACTGCTCCAGGTGGAGGCGGTCGGTGATCCCCTCGGCCTCGAAGACGGCGCGGACGCTGTCCATCAGCGGCATCGGGCCGCAGAGGAAGGTCTCGGCCTCGGCGAAGTGCTTGTCGGCCGCGACGAGGTGCTCGCGGGTGAAGAATCCCTGCAGGTCGCCGTTGTCGGCGTTCGTGTACGCCCGGATGATGCGGACGCCCTCGTACTTCGCCTCGATCTCCGCGAGCTCGTCGCGGTAGATGACGTCGTCCTCGGTGAACGCGTAGTGCAGGAAGGTGACCTTGCCGATGTAGGCGCGCTCGGTGAGCGTGCGCAGCATCGACATCACCGGCGTGATCCCGGAGCCGCCGCTGATGAGCAGGATGCTGCGCGGGTGCGGGAGCGGGATGTGGAAGTCACCCTGCGCCGGCGAGATCTGCACGATCAGGCCGGGCTCGGCGTTGGCCAGCAGCCACGGCGAGACGAGGCCGGCCGGGTCGACCTTGATGGTGAGCTCGATCCTGCCGTCGCGCCGGAACTGCGAGTTCGCGGGCGAGTAGCAGCGCGTGCGGCGGATGCCGTCGATCTCGACCGAGAGCTTGACGAACTGACCGGCCTTGAAGCCGGCCCAGTTCGTGTTGGGACGGAGGGTGAGCGTGACGCTGTCGGCGGTCTTGCGCTCGACGTCGGTCACCTCGGCGCGGATCTCGCGCCGCGACCAGAGGGGGTCCACCATCTCGACGTAACGGTCGACGCCGTGGGGCGTCGCGAGCGCCTCGGCGAAGGCCGAGTCCAGGAAGCGACGACCGAGCTTCGAGCCGGTCAGCACCTGTGTCAAAGACATGCGCTTCTCCATTCAGTGAACATGCGTACACCGAAACTATGGCTGGTCTGGTCCGCCCTGCGCAACGGGACGCGTGGTGAGCCGCGCCACTTCGGTGAACACGTGTTCACGGAAAGTGAAGGGCGGTGGCTAGGATGCCGCCGTGACCGAGACCCGCGCCGAGCAGAAGGAGCGCACCCGCCGCGCCATCCTGGACGCGGCGCTGGACCTCACCGCCGAGAGCGGGCTGGCGAGCCTGTCCCTGCGCAGCGTGGCCAAGGAGGTCGGCGTGGTACCGACCGCCTTCTACCGGCACTTCGACTCGATCGACGCGCTCGGCCTCGCCCTGGTCGAGGAGGCCTTCGTCTCGCTGCGCGCGATGCTGAGCGCCGTCCGCCAGCCAGAGGCGATCGAGAGCCTGGTCGGCATCGTCGACTCCTCGGTGCGGATCGTCACCGAGCACGTCCGCGCCCAGCCGGCGCACTTCGCCTTCCTCATCCGCGAGCGCGTGGCCGGGACCCCCGACGTCCGTGCCGCGATCCGGCACGAGATCGACCTGTGCGAGCACGAGCTCGCGACCGACCTGGCCCGCCTCCCCCAGGGTCAGGCCCTGTCGACTCCGGACCTGCGGGCGCTGTCCGGCCTCATCGTCACGCTGATGGTCGGCGCGGCCGAGGACCTGCTGGCAGCGGCGCCGAGTCGCGAGGCGGCCGTCGCCGAGGTGATCCGCACCCGGCTGCGGATGGTCCTCATCGGTGCGGTCAACTGGCGTTCGGCCGGGGCACCAACGGCCTGATCGTCACGTCCGGGATCGTCGCGTCCCGCGGCAGGTCGATGACGTGCAGGATGGTGTCGACCACGGTCTCGGGCCGGATCCAGCGGGCGGCGTCGTAGACCCCGCCCTCCTGCTCGTGCACCTTCTCCTGCATGGGCGTCGCGGTCCGGCTCGGGAAGACGGTCGTCACCCGTACGCCGCTCGCCTGCTCCTCGGCGCGCAGCGCGTCGGCGACGGCGCGCAGACCGAACTTGGAGGCCGCGTACGCCGACCAGGACGGGCTGGCGCTGAGTCCGGCCGACGAGTTCACGAACACCACCAGGCCCCGTGCCGCCCGCAGCGCGGGGAGTGCGGCCCGCGTCAGCAGGACCGGCGCGATCAGATTCACGTCGAGCTGCTCGCGCAGCCCGGCCGCGCTGATCTCCGCGACGCTCGCCAGCTCGACGACGCCCGCAACGTGCAGCACGGTGTCGAGCTCGCCGGGCAGGTCGAGGGCCGCGACGGCGGCGTCATCGGCCAGGTCGGCGACCAGCTCGATGCAGCCCTCGGGTGCGCGACCGGCCGTACGGACGACCGCGTGCACCTCGTCGCCGCGCTCCAGAAGCCGCTGCGCCAGCACCCGCCCGATCCCCGAGCCTGCGCCGGTGATCAGGTGCCTCCGCTGCGTCATCGGGTGAGGACGATCTTCCCGAAGACGTCGCCGCCGGCGATCGCCTCGAAGCCGTCACGGGCCTGCTCCATGGGCAGCACCCGGTCGATCAGCGGCTTGTGGCCGGTGGCGTCCAGGAGCGCGACCAGGGAGCCGAGCTCGCCGCGCGTGCCCATCGTCGAGCCGATGATCCGCAGCTGGAGGAAGAAGATGTGGGTGAGCATGGCGTTGTCGAGGTCGGGGCCCGACGTCGTCCCGCTGATGACCAGCGCGCCGCCCGGCTTGAGCGAGCGGATCGAGTGCTCCCACGTCGCCTTGCCGACGGTCTCCATGACGGCGTCGACCTTCGCCGGCAGCCGCTCGCCGGAGGCGAACACGTCGTGGGCGCCGATCTCGAGGGCGCGTGACCGCTTGGTCTCGTCACGCGAGGTCGCCCAGACCCGCAGGCCCGCTGCGCGGGCGAGCACGATGAGCGCGGTGGCGACGCCGCCACCGGCGCCCTGCACCAGCACCGTCTGCCCGGGCTTGCAGCCGCCCTGGGTGAAGAGCATCCGGTAGGCGGTCAGCCACGCCGTCGGCAGGCAGGCGGCCTCCTCGAAGGAGTAGCCGTCCGGGAGCGCGATCACGTTGCTGCGGGGCACGACGACCTTCTCGGCGAAGGTGCCCTGATGGAGCTCGGAGAGCAGCGAGCGCTTGGGGTCGAGGGTCTCGTCCCCGACCCAGTCCGGGGCGGAGATGACGGCGTGCACCACGACCGGGCGTCCGTCCTCATCGAGGCCGGCGGCGTCGCACCCGAGGATCATCGGCAGCCGCTCGGCCGGGAGGCCCTGGCCCTTGAGCGACCAGAGGTCGTGGTGGTTGAGGCTGGCGGCCTTGACCGTGACCGTGGCCCAGCCCTCGGGTGCGACCGGGTCGGGCCGCTCCCCGATCACCAGCCCGCTGAGCGGGTCCTCGCGGCTGATCTTGTCGGCGTAGACAGCGAACATGCCTCGAACCTAGCCCCGCGCCACACCATCGCGTCGAGCGGCCTCGCCGACCGCTGCGGCGACCGCCGGTCCCACGCGCGGGTCGAACGGCGCAGGGATGATGTAGCCCTCGGCCAGCTCGTCGCCCACCAGGGCGGCCAGCGCCTCGGCGGCGGCGAGCTTCATGCCCTCGGTGATGGCGGTGCCGCGCACGTCGAAGGTGCCGCGGAAGATGCCGGGGAAGGCCAGCACGTTGTTGATCTGGTTCGGGAAGTCCGATCGGCCGGTGGCCACCACACGGGCGTACTTGTGCGCCACGTCGGGGTGGATCTCCGGGTCGGGATTGGCCATCGCGAAGATGATCGCGTCGGGGGCCATGGTCGCGACGATCTCCTCGGGCACGGTCCCGCCCGAGACGCCGACGTAGACGTCCGCGCCGGCCATGACGTCCGCCAGGGTGCCCGTACGACCGGACTGGTCGGCCGTCAGGGCGGCGAGCGACTTCTTGGAGGCGGTGAGATCCTCACGCGAGCTGTGCAGCACGCCCTTGCGGTCGAGGACGGCAAGGTCCTTGATGCCGTACTCAAGCAGGATCTTGGCGACCGCGACGCCGGCGGCGCCGGCACCGGAGATGACCACGCGGGTCGACTCGGGGTTGCGGCCGGTGAGCTTGAGCGCGTTCATCAGGGCCGCGAGCGTGACGACGGCGGTGCCGTGCTGGTCATCGTGGAAGACGGGGATCGAGAGTCGCGCCTTGAGCCGGTCCTCGATCTCGAAGCAGCGGGGCGCCGAGATGTCCTCGAGGTTGATGCCGCCGAAGCTCGGTGCCATCCGCACGACGGTCTCGACGATCTCGTCCACGTCGGTGGTGTCCAGGCAGATCGGGATCGAGTCGACCCCGCCGAACTCCTTGAACAGGACCGCCTTGCCCTCCATGACCGGCATCGCGGCCGCGGGGCCGATGTCGCCCAGGCCGAGCACCGCGGTGCCGTCGGTGACGACCGCGACCGTGTTCGGCACCCAGGTGTAGACCTCGGCCAGCTCGGGGTTCTCCGCGATCGCGGTGCAGACGCGGGCGACGCCCGGCGTGTACGCCATCGAGAGCGCCTCGCGGTCGCTCACGGAGGCCGTGGCGGCGATGGCCATCTTGCCGCCGACGTGCAGGTCGAAGACGGGGTCACCGGCGAAGGGGTGGGTCGATTCAGTCATGGCAGCGCAACTTCTTGTCTCAGGCGGGCGGAACAGGCAGCGCACAGAGGGTGAGGCGCGGATACAGACGGACCCGTGGAGAGGTCGTCTCCAGGGACTGGTCAGTCTGGCACGGCATGTCTCCGATGCCGAGGGCACTTCTGAATGGCTTGGATCACATCGGCGTCAGATCCGGCGCGGCCGTGGCCACAGACGTGCGATCGCCACGGCGATCACCTCCGAGGCCGGGACGACGCCGCGGTGGCGCGAGTCCACCCCGTCGTCGAGGTTGTCGCTGAGCAGCCACCAACCCGGCTCGCCCGTACGGGTCTCGCGACGCTCCGTGGCCCGCTTGACCGCGACGGTGCCGTCGACGAACTGGGCGACGACCAGGTCCCCCGCGACCGGGGCCCGCCGGTAGGACACCAGCAGCCGGTCCCCCGGCCGCAGCGTCGGCACCATGGAGTCGCCCGTCACGCGGGCGAGGCCGAGGCCGGAGAGGGGTACCTGTAGTGAGCGCTGCGCCACGCGAGTAGTGTCGCAGCGGAACGACCCCTTAGACGACGAGAGGACCCCGCATGTTCGCGCGCATCTTCGCCCCCACTCTTGAGGTCTCGGCCCACTGCGACCTGCCGTGCGGCGTGTACGACCCCGCCCAGGCCCGCATCGAGGCCGAGTCGATCAAGGCCATCATCGCCAAGGCCAACGACAGCTCCGACCCCGACTTCCGCACCCGCGCGGTGATCATCAAGGAGCAGCGCTCCGAGCTGGTCAAGCACCACCTATGGGTGCTGTGGACCGACTACTTCAAGGCTCCGCACTTCGAGAAGTACCCGCAGCTGCACACCCTCTTCAACGAGGCCACCAAGCTCGCGGGTGCCTCCGGCACGAAGGGCACGCTGGACGCCGAGGTCGCCGACCAGCTGCTCGCCAAGATCGACGAGATCGCTGAGATCTTCTGGGAGACCAAGAAGGCCTGACGCTCGCCGCAGGTCGCTGACCTGCGGAGACGCTACTTTGACGCCGCCTCGGCCCGCAGGGAGTCCGCACCAGGACTCAGCGGGCGGAGGCGGCGTCGAGCACGTTCGGGGTGCGGTCCTCATCCGTAGGCCACAGACATGGGGTCAGCAACGCGTGAGCCGCGGCCGGATGGGTGCGCGAACGCTGGTCGCGCGTGGCCGCGTGGCCACCTCGCCGCCGCCTGTCCCCCGACAAGGCGCTCCCGGGAGTACGCGACGAGGTGGCCGAGGTTCAGGTTTCAACAAACTGGCGCACGCACACTGTGACCTTCGCCCTGACTAGACCGGCGGGGTCGCAGGGTGCGTCACGGCGACCGGGTGGGAACTGCGAGACCAACCAACCGCCCCGGCCCCGACCAACCTCCCCTGGCGCCGGGGCGGTTCGTCATTCGCCGAGTCACCTCCGGGCCGGACGGGTGGCCACGACTGCAGCGACTGCTCGCCCAGCCGAGCAGTCGAGCGGTGCCGGGTCGGCGGTCGGCGGAGGCGGTGGCTGGCTGCGCGTACCGTCTCGGCTTCTTTGCATTTACCGCGAATGCCGGTGTAGCCCTCTGCCGGATGGGGAAGGATGACGCCCATGTCGTCAGCATTCGGGGCCACCGGTCGCGCTCACGTCGAGCTCCGCCTTCCCGCCGACTCCGCGTACGTCTCGGTGCTGCGCACCACCAGCGCCGGCCTCGCGGCCCGGCTCGACTTCACCCTCGATGACATCGAGGACCTGCGGATGGCGGTCGGCGAGGCATGCGCGATCGTGCTCTCCGGCGTCGACGACGGTGGCGACCTGACGGCGGAGTTCTGGCTCGGTGCCGGCGCGATCACCGTGCGCATCTCCGCGCCGGCGCAGCACCCTGTCCTCACACCGGAGGAGGACTTCGGCTGGCAGGTGCTCAGCACGCTGGCCACCGACACCTCGCTCACGCACAGCGACGGGCTGGTCGCCTTGAGCCTGGTGGTCACCGCGCTGCCGCTGGAGACCGGCGTCTGACATGACCATCGATCCGTCTCGGGACGAGAGCCACGCGAGCGCCGTGGACATCCCCCGCAGTGCCGCGATCGAGGAGAGCCGCCGGCGCAATGCCGCGCTCTTCTCCATCCTGCACGCCGAGGACAGCACCGACTCCGATCGCCGGTTCGCCCGCGATCACCTGGTCAGCTTCAACCTGCCGCTGGTCGAGCACTGCGCGCGCCGCTTCCGCAACCGCGGCGAGCCGCACGAGGACCTCGTCCAGGTCGGCACCATCGGCCTGCTGAAGGCGGTCGACCGCTTCGACACCTCGCGCGGCGTGGAGTTCTCCACCTACGCCACGCCGACCGTGATCGGTGAGATCAAGCGTCACTTCCGCGACAAGGGCTGGGCGATCCGGGTGCCGCGGCGCCTCCAGGAGCTGCGCCTGCAGATCGGCACCGCCAGCGCGCATCTCACCCAGCTGCTGGGGCGCTCCCCCACGCCCCGCGAGCTGGCCGAGCACCTCGGCTGCACGGTCGAGGAGATCGTCGAGGCGCTCGAGTCGGGCAGCGCGTACGCGACGCTCTCCCTGGACGCCTCCGACGGCAACGACAGCACCGCCACGATGCTGGACGCGCTCGGCATCGAGGACGAGCAGCTGGAGCACGTCGAGATCCGCGAGTCGATCAAGCCCCTGCTCGATGCGCTCGACAGCCGCGAGAAGACGATCCTCATGCTGCGCTTCTTCCGCAACATGACCCAGTCGCAGATCGCCGAGGAGGTCGGCATCTCCCAGATGCACGTCTCCCGCCTGCTCACCCGGACGCTCGCCCACCTGCGCAACGCGCTGGAGGACTGAGGAACGAGGTCGCGAGCCGGTCCGCCGCCGAAGGCGTACGGATCGGGACTCGGGCTCACTCCTCGGAGGAGAGCGCCTCCAGGCTGACCGGGTTGAGCACGCAGCCGAGCGCCACCAGGGCGACGACAGCCAGCGCGATCGCGACCGGGGCATTGGTGTGCCGGGCGTCCCAGGCCAGGCCCAGGGTGATCAGCTGGGTCAGCACGATCGGGGCCCGCGTCCAGGAGACCAACCGGAGCAGGCCGTACGCGCAGGCGCCGAGCGCCACGCCGTAGGCGAGGAAGAAGATCGCGGTCGAGACCGACATCGCGGAGATGTCCACCAGGACGAGAACTCCCCACGCCACGAGGACAAGTCCCTGGAGTCCGACCAGGGCAGCGGCTACAGTCACAAGAAACGGGCGCGGCACCGCGTCAGCCTACGAGGCACGTCGTCGCGGTGAGGAATCCCACGCTCATGAACCCTTGTTTAACGCTCCAATAATTGGAATCCTTGGCAGTCGCACGTGAAGGCGTTCACACCATCGCGCCCGTGCGGTCGCTGAGGCACTGATCGTGCCGCTGCCCAGACGTAGTAGGAAGTAGGGATCCCCCGCCCATGGATTGGCGCCACCGTTCGGCATGCCTCGACGAGGACCCGGAGCTGTTCTTCCCCATCGGGAACACCGGCCCGGCCATCCTCCAGATCGAGGAGGCCAAGGCTGTCTGCCGTCGTTGCGACGTGCGTGAACAGTGCCTCCAGTGGGCTCTCGAGGCCGGTCAGGACCACGGGGTCTGGGGCGGTCTCTCCGAGGACGAGCGTCGCGCGCTGAAGCGCCGCAACGCCCGCGCCCGGGTCCGCTCCACCGTCTGAGCGTCCTCACTCCGGCCGCCTTCGGCGGCAGAACACTCGCAGGCTCGGCTCGTGACCTCGCTCCTCACTCCTCCAGCGGTACGTCGATCGTGGCCTGAGCGCCAGGACCGCCGGACCGCTGCTCGAGCCGCAGGCTGCCCTTGAGCTCGGACTCCACCAGCGTCTTGACGATGGAGAGCCCGAGGTTCGTCGACCGCTCGAGGTCGAAGCCCTCCGGCAGCCCGCGCCCGTGGTCCTCGACCACGACCCGGAGCCGGCCGCCGGTCCGAGCGACCCGCAGCGCGATGCGCCCGGTCTCATCCCCCGGGGAGGCGTCGGCGTAGCCGTGCTCCACGGCGTTCTGCAGCAGTTCGGTGAGCACCATCGCCAAGGCGGTGGCCATCTCGCTGGGCAGGGCGCCGAAGCTGCCGTCACGGCGCACGCGCACCGGTGCACCGACGGCGGAGACCTCGGTGACCATCACGCACAGACGATCCGCGATCTCGTCGAAGAGCACCTTCTGCTCGACAGCCTGCAGGCTCAGGGTCTCGTGGACGAGCGCGATCGACCCGACCCGTCGTACGGCCTCATCCAGCGCTGCCTTGGCGGCGGGCTCGCCGATCCGGCGCGACTGCAGGCGCAGCAGCGCGGCGACGGTCTGGAGGTTGTTCTTCACCCGGTGGTGGATCTCGCGGATGGTGGCGTCCTTGGTGACCAGCTCGCGATCGCGGCGGCGCAGGTCACTCACGTCGCGGACCAGCACCAAGGCGCCGATGTGGCGACCCTGCGGACGCAGCGGGATGGAGCGCACGATCAGGGAGACCGCCCGGGACGCGATCTCGGTGTCGCGGTACGCCCGGCCGCCGAGGACCGCGCTCAGCGTCTCCTCGTCGGGCCGGTCGCGCGGCGGCACCAGCCCACGGGTGAGATCGGCCAGCGAGGAGCCGGCCAGGTCGCCGGAGAGCCCCAGACGGCGGTAGACCGAGAGCGCGTTGGGGCTGGCGTAGACGACCACCCCGTCAGCGTCGACGCGCAGGAAGCCGTCGCCCACGCGCGGGGTGTCGGCATGGTCGCTGCGCTGGCCCGCGGCCGGGAACTCCCCGCCGGCGATCATCTGGGTGAGGTCGGAGGCGGTCTGGAGGTAGGTCAGCTCGAGCTGGCTGGGGGTGCGTACGCCCAGGAGGTTGGTGTTGCGGCTGATCACGGCGATGACCCGCTGCTGACGGCGGACCGGGATCGTCTCGACCCGTACCGGCACGTCGTCGCGCCACTCCGGATCCCCCTCGCGCACCAGTCGGCCCGCCGCGAACGCCTCGTCCAGGACCGGCCGACGACCCTCGGGGACGAAGGTGCCGACCATGTCGTCGACGTACGCCGTGGGACCGGTGGTGGGCCGCATCTGACCGGCGGCCCAGAAGCCCTTGCCCTCCCGATCGGGCAGCCAGAGGACGAGGTCGGCGAAGGACAGATCGGCGACGATCTGCCAGTCGGCCATGAGGAGCTGCAACCAGGAGACGTCGTCGTCGTCCAGGTCGGTGTGGCTCTGCGCGAGCTCGAACAGCGACGGCACGATCCACACACTAGTGAGGCCTCGGCATCTGAGAGGATGAGGGTATGTCCGGGTCATATTGGGAAGCAGTGCGCTCACAGGGGCTCGGTGTCCCCTCTGACCGCCCGCTGGTGGAGCTCACGACCGAGCTCACCCGCATGCTTGGCGACGCCGATCCCGACATCCGAGACGCGATCGCCTACCCGACCCTGTCGACGTGGATCGCGCGTGGCGTGTACGACGAGCTGCTCAGCGGACTGGGCGACGGCATGGCCGCCGGCCTGATCGCCGGACTGGGCGAGACCGGCACCGACAGCGTCTTCCGCCGCAGCTTCTCGGCACTAGTGCTGCGCGAGTGCATCGCGCGGGACAACGAGCGGCCCCTCGTGCCGGGAGGCAAGGTCCTGGAGTGGGGCGACCGGCTCGCGACGTGGCTGCTGCGCGAGCAGGACCTGCGCTCCGTCGTCCCGGGCAAGGGCCCGGCCCAGGCACTGGCGCACGGCGCTGACGCGCTCGCGACCCTCGCCCTCTCCCCGCACCTGGCGACGCCCGAGCTGACCGTCCTGCTCGACGTCGTCGCCGACCGCGTCCTGGCGTCCGTCGCGCTCGCCTACGCGCAGCACGACGCCGACCAGCTCGCCCGCGCCACCATCGCGGTGCTGCGCCGCAACGCGGTGCCGTTCTCCGTCGTCGAGACCTGGGTGGCTCGGGTGGGGGCGACCGACCGGGTCCCCGCGATCGCGCGCGACAACGCGGAGTCCTTCCTACGCGCCCTCTACCTCCAGCTCGCTCTGGGCCCGCAGCCGCCGGCCGTACGGGCGGATCTGCTGCTGGTCATGGTCGACGTGCTGCGCCGCCGCAACCCGGACCTGCGCAAGGGGTAGATCTCGACCCGCGGTCCCGCAGGCCCGGAAATAGCAGCGAGCCCCTGGCCGTGAGGCCGGGGGCTCGATTGCTTGATGCGCTCAGGCGTTGGGGCGCTTGCCGTGGTTCGCGCCCTTCTTCTTACGAGCGCGGCGCTTGCGGCCGGTCTTGCCCATGGTGTCCTCCTGGATCGATACGTATCGCCCACGAGGGGCAGGGGCCAGTCTCTCAAATCCGCCTCGAGAGGGCGAATCTGGGTCAGTCGTGGGTGATCTCCACGCGGACCTGCTGCAGGCGGAGCATGATCTTGGCGCGCAGCTCGCCGGGTGCGACCTCCGAGCAGGAGCGTGCGACGACCTGCTTCACGGTGCGCTGGAGGTCGTACTTGGCCAGGCACGGGTTGCACGAGTCGAGGTGCTGGCGCACCGCCGAGCAGTCGGCCTCGTCGAGCTCGTTGTCGATGAAGTACACGATCTGCTCGAGGTAGTCGGCACACTCCGCCGAGGTCGGCTCATCGGCCCCGCCGTGGGCGTGCTCGCTGTGCCCGTTGTCCAGGGAGGCGCTCATGCCACCGACTCCTTGACGTAGTCGGAGAGCAGGTCGCGCAGCTGGCGGCGACCGCGGTGCAGGCGGGACATCACGGTCCCGATCGGCGTCTCCATGATCTCGGCGATCTCCTTGTAGGCGAAGCCCTCGACATCCGCGAGGTAGACCGCGAGCCGGAACTCCTCGGGCAGACGCTGCAGCGCCTGCTTCACCTGGGAGTCGGGAAGGTGCTCGAGCGCCTCGGTCTCGGCGGACTTGAGCCCGTGCGAGGTGTGCGACTCGGCGCGCGCGAGCTGCCAGTCCTCGACGTCCTCGGACATCGACTGCTGGGGCTGGCGCTGCTTCTTGCGGTAGTTGTTGATGAAGGTGTTGGTGAGGATCCGGTACAGCCAGGCCTTCAGGTTGGTGCCAGGCTTGAACTGGTGGAAGGACGAGTACGCCTTGGCGAACGTCTCCTGCACCAGGTCCTCGGCATCGGCCGGGTTGCGGGTCATCCGCATCGCCGCGGAATAGAGCTGGTCGAGGAACGGCAGCGCGTCCGTCTCGAACCGCAGAGCGCGCTCTGCATCCGTCTCGGTCGCCGGGTCCACGGCGAGCGAGGCGGTCAGGTCATCGAAGGTGTCAGACATCGATGCCAAGAGTACGCGGCCATCATCAGCCGCGGTGGCGGATGTCGAGGGACGGTCGAGGCAGGCGATCATGTCCAGCACAACAGCGCGCCCTCGTGGCTCATTCCCCGCGCTCCGGGCGGGTCAGGCGCGGGTCCCGACGACCTCGCGGATCAGCCACTCCAGCGTCGACTCGACCAGGATCGCGTTGGCCTCCTCCTGGTCCAGCGGCCCCGTCTTCCCGACCCGCAGCGAGTGGTCCGCGGCGGGCACCACGACCAGGTCGATCGCGCCTGCCTGGCCGGGGAACTCGTCGGGTCGGCCCATCGGGTCACGCTCCCCCTGGATGACGAGCGTCGGCACTCCTGCGCCCAGCAGCTCCGCGACCCGGCTCTTCTCCGGCTTGCCCGGCGGATGCAGGGGGAAGGCCAGCGCGAGGCAGCCGACAGCACCGAGACTCGTCGCCGTACGGGCCGCGGAGCGGGCACCGGCCGAGCGGCCGCCGACGATCAGAGGGCTCGTGACGGCGAGGGCCTCGGCTGCGGCGGTGAGGCCCACGTCGAGGGTGGCCGGCGCGGAGGCGACGGGCCGGCCGGCGACACGCCACGGCTGCTCGAAGAGCGCGACGCTGATGCCCTCTGCGGGCAGCGCGCTGGCCAGCGCCTGGAGGTCGTGGGTCTCGATGCCGTTGCCGGCGCCGTGGCTCAGCAGGACCGTGGCGATGGGCGCCTCGGCCGCGTGGACCTCGAGCCTCCCGTCGCCGTACATGGTGGTGATCGTGGTGATCTGTGGGGTGCTCACAGCAACGACTCCTCGATGGCGGGGGTGAGGGGCAGCGGCTCGATCAGCTCGGGGCCGTTGTTGCGGACGTTGCTTACCAGGGCGCTGACCGGGTAGGCCTCGAGGCGACCGGGGGCGGCCGGCTCGAGCAGGGTGAGCGCAGCCGGGTGGGTGGGGTCGAGCCAGTCGTCCCAGCGGTCCGGCTCCACCATCAGCGGCATCCGGTCGTGGATCCGGCCGAGGTCGTCCTCGGCGGTGGTGGTGATGACGGTGCAGGTCCAGCGCCATGCGCCGGGCGCCTCCGCGTCCTCGATCGAGCGGTCGCGCCAGATCTCGTAGAGCCCGGCCATCGCGAGCACGCCGCCGTCGCGCGGGCGGATGAAGAACGGCTGCTTGACCGGCTTGCCCTTCGCGGTCGTCTGCGAGGTGGCGTACCACTCGTAGTAGCCGTCCGCGGGCACGATGCAGCGCCGCGAGGCGAACGCCTTGCGGAAGGACGGCTTCTCCGCGACCGTCTCCATCCGAGCGTTGATCATCCGGCTGCCGATGCTCGCGTCCTTCGCCCAGGACGGCACCAGACCCCAGTGCACCGCGCGCAGCTGGCGCTGCTGCGGTCGGTCCGGCTTGGCCGGCCGCTCGAGGACGGCGTAGACCTCGTCGGTCGGAGCCACGTTGTACGAGGCGGGCAGGGGCGCGGCGAGATAGGTCTCGTCGACACCGAACTCATCGGCGAGGTCGAGTGGGTCCCTGCTGGACGCGTAGCGGCCGCACATGGGGCCACAGTAGTGCGGACCCCGGCGCGTCAGGCGCGGGCGAGCTCGTCGAGCAGCGAGACCGCTGAGGCGTCGGAGCCGGGCAGGCCCTCGATCCAGACGCGGGAGGCCTCCGGCACGACCATCCGCCGCAGCAGGGAGACCCGGTCCGCGAGGCGCTCGTTGCGCGGCGCGACCACGACCACCTTGGTGGTGCCGATCTGGCCGATGGTCTCGCTGCCGGCGAAGACCGTACGGGCGGCGTCGCCGAGCAGCGCGAGGCGTCGTGCCACCGAGACCGGGTCCCGGACGTCGGCCGCGTGCCCCACGTCGGTGACGACCAGGGCATGGCTGCGGCTGACGCTGCTGGCCCCGATGGAGTCGGCGACGGCGTTGCGGTAGAGCTCAGCGATGCGTTCGCGGATGTGCGCGTGGGTGGAGAGACCGGTCAGGGGGTCGGCGCAGGAGAGGCCGTGCAGGTAGCCCAGCACGGACTCGCTCCAGGCCAGCGAGAGCGCGTGCGACTCGTCGAACACCGGGTCGCGGCCCACGACGAGCTGGGTGGTGGCGCGCAGTCCTTCCAGGCTCTCCCCGAGAGAGGCGCCCTGCTCCGCTTGCCTGCGACCCACCACCCAGCACGCCTCCATGGACGAGGTCCCAGCAGCCAGTGCCTCCCCTACCGCCTCGAACTGCGGGGCGAGCGCGCTCCGCAGGTCGTCGGTCAGCTCTGCACCGCTCTGCTGGTGCTCACGGCGTGTCCGCTGGCGGGCGAAGATCCCCACGTGAGCCTCCCTTGTCCATTCAGCTGTGCGGCGCCGCTGCGCCGTACGATGATGGGACGCGGACCCGACGCGGTCATGACGCGGTTCGGAGACTTTTTCAGGACTTTTTCGATCCTTGTTCGTTGACCGTGCCGCCGGCAGCAAGGCAGATCTGGGACGGGGGGATGACGGAATTGCGTCGATCGCGTCATGACGCGCGTCCGGCGACGTCAAGGTGTTGTGAGTGATGTGCACCAGGGTCAGCCCTCCGGGCTCGTGCCCCTCGATGAGCCCGGCGACGCCGAGCTGATCTCCGCCGTGCGCGGCGGCGATCTCGACTCGTACGGCCTGCTCTTCGCGCGACACGTCGACTCCGCCCGACGCCTGGCCCGGCAGCTGGTCTCGGCCGGCGACGTCGACGACCTGGTCTCGGACGCGTTCGCCAAGGTGCTCTCGGCGCTGCAGAAGGGCGGCGGCCCCGACCTGGCGTTCCGCGCCTACCTGCTGACCTCGCTGCGACGCCTCCACGTGGACAAGATGCGTGCCGGCGCACGCCTCACCACGACCGACGACATGACCGCATACGACCCGGGGATCGCCTTCGAGGACACCGCGATCTCGGGCTTCGACAACGCCGCGGCTGCCAAGGCGTTCGCGTCGCTGCCGGAGCGCTGGCAGCAGGTGCTGTGGCACACCGAGGTCGAGGGCCAGAAGCCGGCCGAGGTGGCGCCGCTGCTCGGCATCAGCGCCAACTCCGTCTCCGCCCTCGCCTACCGGGCCCGCGAGGGCCTGCGCCAGGCCTTCATCTCGATGCACGCCCAGGACGCGGCCGTCGACGCCTGCGCCACGGCCCGCGCCAACCTCGGCGCGTACCTGCGCGGCGGGATCTCGCGCCGCGACGGCGCCAAGGTCGAGGAGCACCTCGGCGGCTGCCGTGAGTGCAGCGCGATCTATCTCGAGCTCACCGAGGTCAACAACGACCTCGGCGCCGTGCTCGCGCCGATGCTGCTCGGCAGCGCCGGTGCCGGCTACCTCGCCGCCGCACACGTCGGCGCGATCGCCGCGACCAAGGGCGGCGTGCTGCTCTTCCTCGACCGTGGCAAGGACTGGGTGCTGCACAACCCTGTTGGCCGGGTCGCGGCCGGAGCCACGGGTGTGGTGGCCGCGGCCGCTGTCGTCGCGGCCGCCGCTCTCTCGTACGGCGGCTCGTCCCCGCAGGCCGCCCCGACCACGCGGCCACCGGCCTCCTCACCCAGCACCGCGCCCGCGACCCAGGCGCCGGCCCCGCCGCCCTCGAAGACCGCCACGCAGTCGGCGGGCCGGCCGCCCGCGACCGCGACGGCGACCACGCCTCCGGTCGCTCCGGCGACCACCGCGGCGACCGCCCTGGCGCCGCCGAGCGCCCCGCGCTCCGGGCTGGAGATCAGGACGCCGCTCCGACCGGTGGTCGCGCGGTCCTCCACCTCGCCCGTCACGATCGACCTGACCAAGGGCGCGGTCGCCCCGAACGGCTACCCGATCAGGATCAGGTCGGCCTCGGTGACCAGGCCGTCCCACGGCACCGTCGTCATCGACCGTGCGGCGGCCCGGGTGCCGGCCGGCCGCACGCTCGCCCCGTTCGCCGCCCGTACGGTCACGCCCAGCGCCGCCCCGCACACCACCGTCACCTACACCCCGGACGCGGGCTGGCGCGGCACGGACACGATCACCTACGTCCTCACCGACGGCCACGGCGGCACCGCCCGCGGCAGCGTCGAGGTCCGCACGCCCAACACCCCTCCGGTCGCCGGCGACGACAGCGCCCGGGCGAGCAACGGATGGCTGACCACCGCCGCACCGATCTCGATCGACGTGCTCGCCAACGACAGCGACGCCAACCACGACGCGCTGGCGATCAAGGCGGTGACGAAGCCCGAGCGCGGCCGCGCGACCATCGTCGGCGGCACCATCCACTACACCCCACCGGTGGGGTCCGACGCTGCCAGTGACACGTTCGGCTACACCGTCCGCGACGGCCACGGCGGCACCGCCCACGCGACCGTCACCGTCCACCTCGGCGCGCTGCCCGACCGCGCACCGGTGGCGGGATCGTTCACGGCGAGCACCGCGTACGGGTCCCCGGTGACCGTCGCTCTCAGCGCCCACGCCTCCGACCCGGACGGCGATCTCCTGAGCTACACGATCGGCGACGCCCCGGCACACGGGACGGTGGTGATCGCACCCGACGGCGCCGCCACGTACACCCCGTCCGCCGGCTACTCCGGCCCGGACTCGTTCGGCTACACCGCCACCGACCCCGCCGGCGCCTCCGCGTCAGGCACGGTCGCGCTCACCGTCGACCCGCTCTCCTCCGACCTCGCCTTGATCTCGCATCCGATCACCGTCGGCGGGAGCTACGAGCACGTCCACCTCAGCGTCCGTGGCATTCCCGCCGACCACACTGCCTCGTTCCACATCCACATCACCGGCATCACGGGCTGGGCGGCCGGCCAGACCGATGCGCTGGGACCGGTCGCGTCGGGTTGCACGCTGCCCACCGCTCCCAGCGGCACGCTCGACCTGACCTGCACCGTCGATCGCGACGGCGAGCTTCTTCACCTCGACTTCGACGTCAGCGATCCGTGGAGCGTCGATGCCTCACTGACGCCGCAGGGCTTCGTCGACAGCACCGGCGGCGACACCACCTTCCACCGCGCGACCGGCGACACGCTGGGGTCCTAGAGGTCTGGGCGCATGCGCCGCGCGAAGCGGGGTAACCGGCCCTGCATGAGCCTGAGCCGAACCATCGCGCGTCCCCTGCTGGCCTCGATCTTCCTGGTCGGTCCCATCTCCACGCTGCGCAACTCGTCCGGCGCAGCCAAGAAGGCGGAGCCGGTCACCGACCCGCTCGTCCGTTTCCTTCAGCGCGCCGGCGTGCCGATCACGCACGACCCGGAGAAGCTGGTGAAGATCAACGCCGGCGTGCAGCTCGCCGCCGGCCTGTGCCTGGCGACCGGTCGGCTGCCGCGGCTCTCGGCAGCCGTGCTCGCCACCTCGCTGGTGCCGACCACGGTCGCAGCGCACGACTTCTGGAACGAGACCGACCCGGAGGTCCGCAAGCAGCAGCAGATCCAGCTCGCCAAGAACGTCTCCCTGCTGGGCGGTCTGCTGATCGCCGCCGGTGACACCGACGGCAAGCCGGGCGTCGCATGGCTGGCCAAGCACGCCGTCAGCGACGTACGCCGCGACCTGGGGCACGCCGCCCACACCGCCAAGCTCGAGAGCAAGGTGGTGGCCCTGGAGGCCGACCGCGGCACGGCCGCCGTCGGCGCAACCGTCGGCACGGCACTGCTCGCCGCCGGCAAGCACGCCAAGGAGGTCGCCCAGGAGAAGGGCCCGGTCGTCGCAGCCGCGGCCCGTGAGCACGCTGGCGTGCTCGCCGCGAGCGCCACGGCTGCCGCGCAGGAGGCCCGTGCCGAGGCCGCGCCGGTCATCGAGGACCTGCGCAAGGAGGCCCGCAAGAAGGCGAAGAGGGCTCGCAAGCAGGCCGCGCCGATGATCAAGGACCTGCGCAAGGACGCCCAGAAGAGGGCCAAGAAGGCCCGCAAGCACGCCAAGAAGCAGGCGCCCGCGATCGCTGCGGCCGCTCGCGACCAGGCCGCAGCAGCTCGCGCGCAGGCGATGGCGGTCGGCGAGCTGGCCAAGGCGAAGCTCGTCTGAGTCCCAGCAGAAGCACGACGCGGGGCCGGGCCTCGGTAGGCTGCGGTCGTGACGCAGTCCCCGATCGCCGACCCTTGGCCCGCCCCGCGCGTGAGCGCGCCGATCGACGCGACGCTCTCGCTGCCCGGCAGCAAGTCGCTGATGAACCGCGCCCTCGTGCTGGCCGCGATCGCTGACGGACCTTCCGTCGTACGTCGGGCGCTGCGCTCGCGCGACTCCTCGCTCATGGCCGGGGCCCTGACAGCGCTCGGCACCCAGATCGACACCAGCGGCGAGGACTGGTCGGTCACCCCGGCCACCTTCGACCAGGACGGCGCCATCGACGTCGGCCTGGCCGGCACCGTGATGCGTTTCGTGCCGCCGGTCGCGGCGCTCAACAGCGGCAGGATCGCCTTCGACGGCGACGAGTACATGCGCCAGCGCCCGATCGGCGAGGTGCTCAAGGCGCTGCGCGGCCTGGGCGTCGACGCCCAGGGCGACGCGCTCCCCTTCACCCTCGCCGGTGACGGCTCCGTGCCCGGCGGCGTGGTCACGATCGACGCCTCCGGCTCGAGCCAGTTCGTCAGCGCGCTCCTCCTGGCCGGCGCCCGCTATGACGCCGGCGTCGAGATCCGCCACGAGGGCGAGCCGGTGCCCTCGCTGCCCCACATCGAGATGACGGTGTCGATGCTGCGCGAGCACGGCGTCCAGGTCGACGACGCTCAGCCCGACCGCTGGGTGGTCGCGCCCGGCCCGGTCAAGGCGCTCGATCGCACCATCGAGCCCGATCTGTCCAACGCCGCGCCGTTCCTCGCGCTGGCCGCGATCTCCGGCGGACGGGTGGTCGTGCGCGACTGGCCCGAGACCACCGACCAGCCCGGCGACGAGCTGCGCACGATCCTGACGCTGATGGGCTGCCACGTGGAGATGACCGACGCCGGCCTGGCCGTCTCCGGCCCCGGGAGCGGCGGCCTGCGCGGCCTCGAGATGGACCTGCGCGACGTCGGTGAGCTGACCCCGGCGATCGCGGCGCTGTGCGCGCTGGCGAGCACGCCGTCCCGGCTGACCGGTGTGGCCCACATCCGCGGTCACGAGACGGACCGGCTGACGGCCCTGGCCACCGAGCTCAACGCGCTCGGCGCCGACGTCGACGAGCTGCCCGACGGCCTCGTCATCCGCCCCGCTCCCCTGCACGGCGGTGTCTTCCACACCTACGCCGACCACCGGATGGCGCATGCCGGTGTGATCATCGGCGCCGCCGTCGACGGCATCCTGGTCGAGAACGTCGGCACCACCTCCAAGACGTTCACGGACTTCGCACCCTTCTGGTCGGCGCTCTTCGAGCCGACCACGACGCCGGGGGCCTGATTGAACCGCCGCTACTCCGAGCACGACCCCGAGCACTACGACCGGCCCAACCGGCGAGGCTCGCGACCGCGCACGAAGGAGCGGCCCACGTACGCCGACGCGGTCCCTGGTGTCATCGTCACCGTCGACCGCGGTCGCTTCACGGTGATGGTCGCCGGCCGGCTGATCTGGGCGGTCAAGGCCCGCCCGCTGGGCCGCAAGGGCGTCGTCGTGGGTGACCGCGTCCGGCTCGAGGGCGACGTCTCGGGTGTCGACGGCAGTCTCGCCCGCATCGTCGAGGTCGAGGAGCGTACGACCGTCCTGCGCCGTACCGCCGACGACGACGATCCGTACGAGCGCGTCATCGTCGCGAACGCGACCCAGCTGGTGGTGGTGACCGCGCTGGCCGACCCCGAGCCGCGGCACGGGCTGATCGACCGGGCGCTGGTCGCGGCCTACGACGCCGGGCTCTCGCCGCTGCTGTGCCTCACGAAGGCCGACCTGGCCGACCCGGAGATCCTGCTGTCGACCTACCGCGCCCTCGGCGTGCCGTGGGTCGTCACGCACGGCGTCAACCAGCCGGGCGGTGGCGACCTGAGCGAGCTGCGCGAGCGGCTCGAGGGCCAGTCCAGCGTCCTGCTCGGCCACTCCGGCGTCGGCAAGTCGACGCTGGTCAACGCGCTCGTCCCCGATGCGAGGCGGGAGGTCGGCCATGTCAACGCGGTCACCGGCCGCGGTCGCCACACCTCGACCTCGGCCCTGATGCTCCGGCTGCCGGACGCGGGCGACGACCTCACCCGGGGGTGGATCATCGACACCCCCGGCATCCGCTCCTTCGGGCTGGCCCACGTCGAGCCGGAGCACCTGATCGAGGCGTTCCCCGACCTGGACGAGATGACCGAGGACTGCCCGCGCGGATGTACGCACGGCGCGGACGAGCCGGAGTGCGGCCTGGACGAGGCCGTCGAGCGCGGCGACGCCGACCCGGAGCGGGTGATGTCGTTCCGGCGCCTGCTGGACGCGCGCTCGGTCTCGTCCTACTGACGATCAGTGGGAGACTGGCGCGGTGTTCGGTCGTAAGAAGAAGTCCGCAGAGCCCCAGCCCGTCGAGGCGGTCGAGCCGCAGGGCCCGCAGATCGATGACGTGCCCATCCGCGAGGAGATGATCCGACTCGGGCAGTTCCTCAAGCTCGCGAACCTGGTCGAGCACGGCGGCGAGGCCAAGGAGGTCATCGCGGCCGGCGAGGTTCAGGTCAACGGCGAGATCGACACCCGCCGGGGTCGCCAGCTCCACGTCGGCGATGTCGTGGAGCTGCGCGGGCAGGCCGCCCGACCGGTCAGCGAGGCTGACTACGTGGACGACCTGCCCTGGTGATCTGCGGTCACCGCAGGAACGATCAGCCGACGCTGAGCAGGTCCACGACGAAGACGAGGGTCTCGTTGGGCTTGATCACGCCGAGGTCGCGCTGGCCGTAGCCGAGGTGCGGCGGGATGATCAGCTGACGGCGGCCACCGACCTTCATGCCCTGGACGCCCTGGTCCCAACCGGCGATGACCCGGCCGCCGCCGAGCGGGAACTGGAAGGCGGCACCGCGGTTGTACGAGGCGTCGAACTCCTCGCCGGTGCTCAGCGCGACACCCACGTAGTGGACCGCGACGGTCTTGCCGGCGACGGCCTCGTCGCCGTCACCGACGGTGATGTCCTTGATGACGAGGTCGGTGTAGGTCTCCGACGGGTCGATGAAGTCGATCTCAGGCTTCTGGCTCATGCACCCAGCCTATCGAGGCGCCCCGCGCGAGCCCGATCTCAGACCTGGTGGACGTAGCTCTCCAGCTGGTCGCGCTCGAAGCTGAGCTCCTCGATCCGGTGCTTGACCAGGTCACCGATGCTGATCACGCCGACCAGTGCCCCGTCGGTGACCACGGGCAGGTGCCGGAAGCGGCCCTCGGTCATCTGGGCCATCACCTGGTCGAGGGTGTCGCCGGTGGCGCACGTGGTGACCTGGCTGGTCATGATCGCCGCGACCGGCTGGTCGAGGACCGCGGGGTCGGCGTGCAGCCGGCGTACGACATCGCGCTCGCTGACGATGCCGTCGAGGCCCTCGCCGTCGTCGCTGACGACGCAGGCGCCGATGTTGTGCTCGGCCAGCACGGCGAGCAGCTCGCGGACAGAGGCGTCGCGACCGATGGTCACGACGCCGGAGGACGGCTTGGCCGCCAAGATCTCTCCGATGCGCATGCTGCGACCGTAGACCCGCGGATGATGCCTCGGCTAGATCCGTGGGTACCTCTCCCTGAAACGAAGGGAGTCGTCATGTCCATGACTGGTTGGATCATTCTCGCGGTCGTCATCGTGGTGGTGCTGCTGCTGGCGCTCGCGGTGTGGCGCTCGGCGGAGCGCAAGAAGCGCAGCGCCCGCGCGGAGGCTCTGCGCGAGGAGGCCCGTACGCGCGCCCCGGAGATCGGCTCGACCCGCACCGAGGCGCAGGAGGCCGAGGTACGCGCGGACGCCGCTCGCCTCGAGGCCGAGCGCGCCCAGCGCGAGGCGGAGGCCGCCCAGACCGCCCTGGCGCAGCAGGAGGCCGCGCACGAGGACCGGCTGCGCGAGGCGGACCGCCTCGACCCGGAGGTGAACCACAAGGCCCGTGACTACGAGCCCACGCCGCCCAGCACCGGCACGTCCAGCACCGGCACGCACCGCGCCGAGGACTGATCAGGGGCGACGCAGCGGCGTGACCGAGCCGGGGCCGCTGGTAGGCCAGTCCGGGTCGTCGCCGTCGGGCACGCTGCCCAGGAACGAGAGGGCGGCATCGTGCAGGTGGCCGTTGGTCGCCAGCGCGTTGCCGCCCCACGGGCCGTCCTCGCCGTCGAGCGAGGTGAAGATGCCGCCGGCCTCGGTCACGATCGGGACGAGCGCGGCCATGTCGTAGACCTCGAGCTCGGGCTCGGCGGCGATGTCGACGGCGCCCTCGGCGAGCAGCATGTACGACCAGAAGTCGCCGTACCCGCGCGTGCGCCAGCAGCGCCGCATCAACGCCATGAAGTCGTCGAGCCGGCCGCGCTCCTCCCAGCCGTCGAGGGAGGCGTACGCCAGGGAGGCGTCCTCCAGCCGACGCACGTCGGAGACCTGGTTGCGGGTCGCCTTCATCAGCGACTTGCCGGTCCAGCTGCCCTGGTCCTTGCTGGCCCACCAGCGGCGGCCCAGCAGGGGCGCAGAGACCACGGACATGACGACCTCGTCCTCGACGGCGAGCGAGATCAGGGTGGCCCAGACCGGCACGCCACGGACGAAGTTCTTGGTGCCGTCGATCGGGTCGACGATCCAACGACGTGCGGCCGTGCCCGAGGAGCCCTCCTCCTCGCCGGTGATCGCGTCGCGCGAGCGGGCCCGGGAGAGCGTACGGCGGATCGACTCCTCGACGGCCTGGTCGGCGTCGCTGACCGGCGTGAGGTCCGGCTTGGTCATGACGTGCAGGTCCAACGCCTTGAACCGGTCGGCACTGATCGAGTCGGCGTCGTCGGCCAGCAGGTGCGCGAGACGCAGGTCATCGGTGTAGTCGGTCGCCACAGGCTCACCCTAGTGGCCACGCGCTCCACGCACTCCTCACCGATGTCTTCAGGTGCGTATCAGGTGGGTTCGGCACGATGGCCCCATGACGATCAACGGCCTCCCGCTCCATCCGCTCGTCGTGCACGGCGCGGTGGTCGCCGCCCCGCTGGCCGGGCTGCTCGCCGTCGGCTACGCGATCCCGCGGATGCGCGACCGCCTGCGTCCGTGGGTCCTTGCCCTCGGCGTGATCTCCGCGGTGCTGGTCTGGTTCGCCGCGTTCACCGGCGGCGACCTGGAGAGCACGATGCACCTCGTCCCCGGAACACCGGGGGCGGAGGCGATCCGCCACCACGAGGACCTCGCCGGCAAGCTCCAGTTCTCCACCTGGGTCCTCGGTGCACTGGCACTGCTCGGCTGGTGGCTGCACGAGCGGCCTGGCGCCGCCCGTACGGCCGTGTCGGTCCTTCTCCCGATCGGCGGCATCGCGGTGATCGTGCTCTGTGTGATGACCGGCGATGCCGGTGCGCGCGCCGTCTGGGTGAACTGAGCACCGCCCCGTCACGGAGGGTCCCCGCCTCAGATGGACGGGGCTCCGGCCGATCGACAGGCGTGACTCTCGACCTCGATCTCGCGCCCATCACCCAGCCGTCGCTCGGATACGGCATCGTCGACGCGATGACGATCGGGGCCTTCGTGGTCGATCCCGACTTCCGCGTGCTGCACGCGAACGCGATCGCGATCGCCGATGCCCGCGCGATGACCGGTCAGCCGATCACCCTCGAGGCGATGATCGGCGCCGACTTCGCGATCATGCTGCCGCAGAACCCGGAGCTCGCCGGGGCCGTTCGCGACCCCCAGCGACTGCCCGTCACCTTGCGCACCGCCGTAGGCGCACGCAGCGTCGAGGTCTCTCTCAGCGCGATCCGCGACGCGAACGGCGCCTACCACGGCGCCCTGTGCAGCGCCGTCGACATCACCGACCGGGTCACGGCCGAGCGCACCGCCGCCGACGCCGAGACCGACGCGGCGACGACCAACACCCTCCTCACCCGCCTCGCCGGCGCCGAGAACCGCGCCACGACGATGCAGACCGTCCTCGACGTCCTCGCCGAGCGCTGGCAGCTTCCGTACCTCGCGTACTGGGCGATCGACGACGCCGGCGGGATGGCCGCCGTGCAGGACGCCGGCGTGCCCGGCATCCGCGAGCAGGGACGCGCGCTCGACGCGCAGGTCCGGTGGGAGAAGGGCGACGGCCTGTGCGGCAAGGCCTGGTCGAGCCGCGACCTGTACTACATCGCTGACGTGGCCGCAGCGACCGACGCGGACTGGGCCGGCGCCCAGGAGGCCGCCGAGGCCGGTGTGAAGTCGGCGCTCGCCCTGCCGATCACGACCGACGGCGAGGTGATCGGCGCGATCGAGATCGCCTTCGACGTCGAGCTGCTCCTGTCCGAGCAGCGGAAGGCCGCGATCCGGTCGATCGCCCAGATCATCTCCGAGGCGATGGAGCGCGCGAGCGCCACCGAGCGCGCTGCCGCCGAGGCGGAGGAGAGCAAGCGCCGCCTCGAGGAGCTGCTGGTCTTCGTCCGCGGGGTCGCCGCCGGCGACCTCGCCTCGGACACCGACGTCGTCGGCACCGACGACCTGGGCCAGATGGGCACCGGTCTCAACGAGCTGGTCAGCGCGTTCCGCTCCTCGATCGACCAGATCAACCGTACGGCCGACGCGCTCAACCTGGCCTCCGGTGAGCTCACCGCGGTCGCGCAGGGCATGGACGAGGGCGCCGCCCAGACCACCGACCGCGCCTCCACGGCGTCGGCGGCCTCGGTCGAGGTCTCCGCCTCCATCCAGACGGTGGCGACCGCTGCCGAGCAGATGACCGCCTCGATCAGCGAGATCGCGCGCAACGCCACGGACGCGTCCTCGGTCGCCACCCAGGCCGTCGGCGTCGCCAGCGGCGCGCAGGGCACCGTCGCCTCGCTCGGCGAGGCGAGCGCCGAGATCGGCAAGGTCGTCAAGACGATCACCTCGATCGCCGCCCAGACCAACCTGCTCGCCCTCAACGCCACCATCGAGGCCGCCCGGGCCGGCGATGCCGGTCGCGGCTTCGCCGTGGTCGCCAACGAGGTCAAGGAGCTCTCCAGCCAGACCGCGCGGGCCACCGAGGAGATCAGCCAGCGGATCGCGGCGATCCAGGGAAGCACCACCGACGCTGTCGAGGCGATCGCGCAGATCACCGGCGTGATCACCGAGATCAACGACATCACCGGCACCATCGCCAGCGCGGTGGAGGAGCAGACCGCCACCACCAACGAGATCGCCCGCTCGGTGACCGAGGCCGCCAACGGCGCCAACGGGATCGCCGAGGACGCCACCCAGGTCGCCCGCGCCGCTGCGGAGACTCAGGCCGGCGCACAGGGCACGCTGGACGCGGCCACCCGGCTCACCTCGATGGCCGGGGAGCTCAAGGACCTGGTCGGCCACTTCCGCCTGTGACGAGGGGCGGTCCTCCGGTCAGAGGGCCGTCGACACGGCGTGGATCAGCACGCCGACCAGACCACCGACGATGGTGCCGTTGATCCGGATGAACTGCAGGTCGCGGCCCACGTGCAGCTCGATGCGCTCGGAGGCCTCCTTGCCGTCCCAGCGCTCGATGGTGTGGGTGATGACGGCGGTGGCCTCCTTGCCGTACCGCTTCACGACGTAGACGACGCTGTCGGCGGCGATGCCGTCGAGGCGCTCCTGCAGCGCGTCGTCGCCCGACAGGCGTGCGCCGAACCGGGTGACCTCCTCGACCAGGCGGGCGCGCAGCGCGCCCTCGTCGTCGTTGAGCGCGGTCGTGAGTGCGCGCCGGAAGGCGTTCCACAGGTCGATCGAGGTCGCGAGCACCTGCGGGTGCTCGAGCAGGCGCAGCTTGAACCGCTCGGCGCGTTCCTGCGTGCCCGCGTCGTGTTGCAGGTTGTCGGCGAGCTCGCCGAGGAGCTGGTCGAGCGCGACCCGCGCCCGGTGGTGCGGGTCGCGGCGGATCTCGGCGACCCAGCGCACGATCTCGACGTGGATCCGCGCCGCCGCGGGCTCGCGCAGCGCGGGTGGGACCCACCACGGCGCCCGCTCCCCCAGCACATCGGTGACCGTCTCGGGGTGGGTCTGCAGCCAGCCGTGCAGCTCGACCAGGGCCAGATCGACCAGGCCGTGGTGCAGGTCGTCGGCCAAGGCGCCCTCGAGCGCGCCGCCGAGCAACGGCGCGATCGGCTCCTCGGCGAAGCGTGGGACGAGGACGTCGTGGACCAGCTCGGCGATGTGCTCCTCGCGGATCCTGCCCAGGCCGGCCGCCGCGACCGTGGAGACCTCGTCGACGAGCGTGCGGGCGTTGGCCTCCTGCGCCAGCCAGGCCGCGGCGCGGCGGGCAGGCCGGACGACCGCGATCCGCTCGCGCAGCACGTCCTCGGCGAGGAAGTTCTCACCGACGAACTCCTCCAGGCTGTGCCCGATGTCGTCCTTGCGGCGCGGGATCAGCGCGGTGTGCGGGATCGGCAGCCCGAGGGGGTGCCGGAAGAGCGCGGTGACCGCGAACCAGTCCGCCATCGCACCGACCATCGATGCCTCCGCGCCGGCGTTGACGAAGCCCAGGAAGCCGTCGTGATGCAGGGTCAGGAGGAAGACGATCGCCGCCACCACGAGGAGCGATGTCGCCACCGTCCGCATCCTCCGCAGCGCGCGTCGGCGGGCTTCGTCGGCGGTCGTGTCCGTGATCGGGCTGGCCGTCGTCATGCAGGTGATTCTGCCCTCTCCGCTGATTCTTTCCGGACGGCACTCACGTGACAGAATTCTCTAATGCACAATCGCACGGTCATCACCTTCGGTACGTTCGACGTCTTCCATGTCGGCCATCTCCGTGTGATCGAGCGTGCGGCCCATCTCGGCACCCGGCTGATCGTCGGGGTGAGCGCTGATGCACTCAACATGCGCAAGAAGAACCGGGCCCCTGTCTTCAGCCAGGCCGAGCGTCTCGCGATCGTCGGATCGCTCAAGCAGGTCGACGAGGTCTTCCTCGAGGAGAGCCTCGAGCTCAAGCGCCACTACATCCTCTCGTACGGCGCCGACGTCCTCGTGATGGGTGACGACTGGGAGGGTCGCTTCGACGAGTTCCGCGACATCTGCGAGGTCGTCTACCTGCCCCGCACGCCGGCGATCTCGACGACTGCGCTGATCGAGAAGATCGCCGGCTCCGGCCTCATCGGCATGCCGGGCGCCGAGCCCGCTCTCTCCGCCTGACACGTAACCCCTCCGCTGCGGTGGTCGTTGTCCCGAGCATGGACGACACGCTGCTGCTGCTCACCGAACGGCTGCCGCGCCGGCGGCGCGATCTCGCCCTCGACATCTGCGTCGAGGTGATCGCGATCGCCCCGGAGCTGCCCGGCGGGCACCCCGGACGCGCCGCGCGCAGCGCCGTGATGCTGCTGCTGGAGCTGGCGATGCCGGATCTGAGCGAGCGTCACCGCAGCGACCTGGCCCACGCCGCCGAGCGCGCGGTCGTGATGTCCCACGGCGCGTGAGCCGGCGGAGGCCGTCACACGGTGCGAGCGGTCATCACACCGCAGCCCGCGACGTACTCCTTGAACGGTCGGCAGGACGAGCTCGGCACCGCGTAGGGGCCGGCTGACCCACGCCGAGGAGCGCGCACCTGTCGCCGCCTGCTCAGCCAGGGGCCGAGCACGCGTCGTAACCCGTGTCTGCACGAGACGTTGTCCGGACATGCTCCGTCGCCTGCTGCTCGTCCTCGTCGTCCTGCTTGCCTGCGAGCACGCTGTCCCATCGGCGTACGCGCACGGCGGCGGGTACGCCCCGCTGAACCGGAGCGGGCCGTCGCTCAGCGTGCCCCGAGCAAGTCTCCGGGCCGCGATCACCTGCCACGGCGACCCGCATGCCGCGCCCGAGCCGGTGCTGCTCAACCCGGCGACCAGCGTGACGCCGGCGGAGAACTACTCGTGGAACTACGAGAAGGCCTTCACGCGCCAGGGCAGGTACTGGTGCGCAGTCACCATGCCCCATCACACCTTCGGCGACATCCAGACGGCCGCCGAGTACCTCGTCTTCGCGATCAGGCGGATGCACGCGACCACCGGACGCCGGATCGCGATCCTCGGCCACAGCCAGGGCGGGATGAGCATGCGCTGGGCGCTGCGGTTCTGGCCCGCGACCCGCCCCATGGTCGACGACGTGATCGGGATGGCGGGTGACAATCACGGCACCACGATGCTGGTCGGCTGCGTCCCGCACGTCACCACGTGCACCCCGGCGGTGTGGCAGCAGCTGCGCGGCTCGGCCTTCATGCGCGCGCTCAACTCGCGTACCGAGACCTTCGCCGGGATCAGCTACACCGAGATCTACACGCACACCGACGAGGTGGTCACACCCAGCACGGGCGACGACCCTTCCTCGGCCCTGCACACCGGGCGCGGCAGGATCTCGAACGTCGCCACCCAGTCGATCTGTCCGCTCGAGGTCTACGAGCACCTCATGACGGGCACGGTCAGCCCGACCACGTACGCCTTGGTGATGGACGCCCTCGACCACCCGGGCCCGGCCGTACCCGCGCGCATCGCCCGTACGGTCTGCGGCCGGCTCTACATGCCGGGCATCGATCCGCTCGACGTGACCGGCTTCCTGCCGTTGATGAGTGCGCTGCCGAGCCTGGCGAGCACCGAGCTTCCGCTCGTCACGCTCTCGGGCGCCCCGATGCTGAGCGCCGAGCCCCCGCTGCGCTGCTACGTGTTCAAGAAGGGCTGCTAGCCGTGGCGTACGGCGACGCCCCGCGTCGCGTCACGTCCCAGACCGACTCCGACTCGACCGCGGCACCCCACGTCACTCGGCCGTGCGCGAGGGCCAGGTCGGCCGTGCGCGAGGGCCGAGTCAGCCATCTTCGCGGCGGTTGGCGCGACGTACGTCGCGAGGCGGCTTGCCGCCCAGGTAGGAGGCCGAGGAGTCGACCAGGAAGCCACGCTTGAGCAGTTCGCGACCGACCAGCATCCGGAAGCCCATCGCGTCGCGGCGGGTGAGGGTGACCTCGGCGGGCACGACCCTTCCGCACAGCCGCACATCGATGAGGACGACGTGGCGCTCCTCGGTGTGCCCCGACGAGGAGCGGACGTGGCGGGTGTCGTGGACGGGCAGCTCGACCCGGATCGGGTCGGCCGTCGAGCGCTGCCACGGGTGGATCTCGAAGCGCACCCAGGCCGCGCCGTGGCGCTCGAACCGCTCGAGCCCGAACGCGTGCAACGATGACGTCTGGGCGCCGGTGTCTATCTTGGCCTTGAGCCAGTCGACGCCGACACCCGGTAGACCGACCCATTCACGCCAGCCGATGGTGCGGGTGGGATCGTTTCTCGACACGTCGCCTATCCAATCAGGATTCCCTCGTGAAGATCGCCATCTTGTCCCGTGCGCCCCGGAGCTACAGCACCCAGCGCCTCCGCCAGGCCGCCCACGACCGGGGACACAGGGTCAAGGTGCTCAACACGCTGCGGTTCGCCATCGACCTCTCGGGCGACGAGCCGGACCTGCACTTCCGGGGCAAGCAGCTCTCGGAGTACGACGCGATCCTGCCGCGCATCGGCGCCTCGATCACCTACTACGGCACCGCCGTGGTGCGGCAGTTCGAGCAGATGGACGTCTACACCCCCAACACCGCCAGCGGCATCACCAACTCCCGCGACAAGCTGCGGGCCAACCAGATCCTCTCGCGCCACGACATCGCGATGCCGCCGACCGCGTTCGTCCGCAACCGCGCCGACGTCGTCCCCGCGATCCAGCGCGTCGGCGGCGCGCCGGTCATCATCAAGCTGCTCGAGGGCACCCAGGGCATCGGCGTGATCCTGGCGCCGGACATCAAGGTCGCCGAGGCGATCATCGAGACGCTGCACTCCACGCGTCACAACGTCCTGATCCAGAAGTTCATCAAGGAGTCCAAGGGCCGTGACATCCGCGCGCTCGTCGTGGGCGACCGGGTGGTGGCCGCGATGCGTCGTACGGCCCAGGGCGAGGACTTCCGTTCCAACGTCCACCGCGGCGGCACGGTCGAGCGCGTCGACCTCGACCCCGAGTACGAGCGCACCGCCGTGCGCGCCGCCCAGATCATGGGCCTCAAGGTCGCCGGGGTGGACATGCTGGAGAGCGACGAGGGCCCGCTGGTGATGGAGGTCAACTCCTCCCCCGGTCTCGAGGGCATCGAGACCGCCACCAAGCTCGACGTGGCCGGCGCGATCATCGACTACATCGACAACCAGGTCGCCTTCCCGCAGATCGACGTACGCGAGCGGCTCGCGGTCTCCACCGGGTACGGCGTGGCGGAGCTGGTCGTGCACGGGGACGCCGACCTGGTCGGCGTCACGCTCGGCGACTCCGGCCTGCGCGAGCGCGACATCACCGTCCTCACCCTGCACCGCGGCTCGATGGTGATCCCCAACCCCAACGCCGGCAACATCCTCGAGGCCGAGGATCGGCTGCTGTGCTGGGGCCGGCTCGAGGAGATGCGGACGATGATCCCGGACCGGCCCAAGCGCCGCCCGCGGGTCAAGAAGCTGCCGAAGAACCCTCTCCCGGAGAACGACTGAGATCCAGGCTCAGGATGGTCAGGTCGAGCCAGCGGTCGAACTTGGTGCCGACCTCGCGGATCGTGCCGACCTTCTCGAAGCCGAGCCGCTCGTGCAGCACGATCGAGCCGGTGTTCCCGGCCTCGATGTCCGCGATCATCACCCGCTTGCCGGCATCGCGCGCGAGCACGATGAGCTGCTCCAGCAGCGCGCGCCCGATGCCGCGCCCCTGCGCCTGCGGCGACAGGTAGATGGAGTCGTCGACCGTGTAGCGGTAGCCCTCCTTGACGCGCCAGGTGCCGAAGCCGGCGTACCCGACGACGACGCCGTCGATCTCGGCGACCAGCATCGCGTCGCGCTCGAGGTGCTCCTGCAGCCACTCCTGCGCTGCCTCGGGCGTCAGCTCGACGCCCGTCCACAGCGCCGTCGTGTCGCGGATCGCGGCGTTGCGGATAGCGCGTACGGCCTCCACGTCCTCGGCGACGGCAAGGCGGATCGTGTAGGGCACGGCACTCATGCCCGGATCGTAGAGAACGGTGCTCAGGTCCGCCCGACCAGGTCGTCGACGACCGCGCCGAACCCGCCCTCGCGGCGCGCTTCGCGCTGCTGGCGTGCGCCGGTGCCGCGCTCGCGGATCCGCGCCAGCCCCTCGCGCACCAGCATCTCGTCACCGGACTCCTTGAGGGCGGAGGCGACGTCATCGAGCAGGTCGTCGACCAGGTCCCAGGCGCCCACCAGGTCACCGGTGAGCGGCTCGACGAGCCGGTCCTCCATCCCCCATCGCGCGGCGCGCCAGGTCGCGGCGCGGAGCAGGTCGCTGCGGATCGGCGGCGCCTCGACACCGGCGGCGGCGTCCTCGGCCGCGGTGGAGACCATCGCCCGGATCAGCGCGGCGATGGTGCCGGCGTCCTCGGCGTCGGCGCACACGTCGCAGGCCCGGACCTCCACGGTCGGGTAGCGGGCGGAGAGCCGGGCGTCGAAGCAGATCATCGCCTCGTCGAGTGCGGCGCCGCTGGCCACGAGGCCGGCGCGCACCCGCTCGTACTCCTCGACGCTGCCGAAGACATCGGGCACCCCAGCGGTCGGCCACTGTCCCCACAGCACGGTGCGGTAGCTGGCGTATCCGGTGTCCTCGCCGGCGAGGAAGGGCGAGTTCGCGCTGAGCGCGCGCAGCAGCGGCAGCCGGCCGCGGATCCGGTCGAGCACCGCGACGCCCTCCTCGGGCGAGGCGATCGAGACGTGCACGTGCATGCCGCAGGCGAGCTGGGCCATCGCGACCCGTCCGAAGGCCCTGGTCATCCGCTCGTAGCGCTCGTCGGCGGTGGTCGTCACGTCCTCGTCGAGCGGGCTGGTCGCCGAGGGCACCAGCCGTACGCCGCGACTGCGCGCCGCCTCCGCGAGTGCCGCGCGCCGTCCGCGCAGGTCAGCGAGTAGGTCCTCGATGCTCGCATGCGGAGCTGTGCCGAGCTCGGCCTGCTGCTGCATGAACTCCTGGTCGAAGTTCCCCTCCGAGTCGTGCGCCGCGCTCCGCTCCGCCTGCGCCACGACCCGCTCCCCCTCGGCCGCCAGGAACGGCGACCGGTTCTGGACGAGCAGGAACTCCTCCTCGACCCCCACGGTGCGTGTCATGGGCCGTCAGTGCCCACTCGGCCCACGATCGAAGCGTCGGTGCCGGCGATGTATCCGGACAGGAGGGCGAGCGCCACGTCCCGTACGGCCTCGTCCGGCGGGCGGAAGGTCGGGTGGTGGAGACCGGCGGGCGGCAGGCCCGGGTGCGGGTCGACGCCGACGAACATCATCAGGATCCGCGCGACGTCGCCGTAGTGCGAGAAGTCGTCGGCGCCGCAGGAGCGCAGCGGCGCGGAGACCTCGAAGCCGGCCTCGGTGAGCCACGGGTGGGTGGCCGCGGTCAGCAGCGGGTCGTTGACCAGGGCCGGTTCGCCGTCCTGGATCTCGATGTCGGCGTGGCAGCCGAACGCCTCGGCCACGTGGGTCGCGATCGTCCGGATCTCCTGGTGGACCGCGAGCCGCTCGCCGGTCTCCAGGAGCCGCAGCGTGCCACGGGCGTGGGCCTCGTCGGGGATGACGTTGGCCGCCGAGCCGGCATGCACCGAGCCGATCGTCAGCACCGCCGGGTGGAGCGGGTCGATCCGGCGGCTGACGACCTGCTGCAACGCGACGATCACCTGCGCCATGGCGACCACGGGATCACGGGTCAGGTGGGGGTAGCCGCCGTGCCCGCCGCGGCCGGTGATGCGGATGTCGAGCTCGTCGGTGCTGGCGTTGACCGCGCCCTCCGTCGCGGCGATGACGCCGCGGGCCAGCAACGGCTGCACATGGGCACCGATCACCGCCCGTACGTCGTGCTCCTGCAGCGCCTTGGCCGCCACGATCTCCTTGGCGCCCGACGGCGGGCGCTCCTCCCGAGGCTGCAGGATGACCAGCAGTGGCACCGGCAGCTCGACACGCTGGGCCGCCCGCGCCAGTGCCGCGACGGCCGCGAGGTGGACGTCGTGACCGCAGGCGTGCATGGCGCCGTTGGTGGCGGCGTCGTGGGAGCCGGTGTGCTCGGTGAGCGGCAGAGCGTCGAGCTCGGCGCGGATCGCGACACTGGGTCCGCTCGCCGCCCCGATCCGGATCAGCCGGCCGACGTCGGCGATCACCTCGGTGCTCGTCACCGCACCCCCGGCAGCGATCGCCTCGCTCACCCGCGCCGCGGTCCGCTCCTCCTCGCCGGAGAGCTCCGGAGCTGCGTGGACGCGCCGACGCAGCTCCATCGCCGCGGGTAGCTCCAGGTCGAGCGCGGTCCGCAGCGCGGCCATCGTCGTCGCACGTCGGTCCATGCTTCCCGACGATACGAGAGTCGCGAAACGGCTTCGTCGGGGGCGTGATGTCGGGCACGGGTCGCAGGCCCCTGACGGCGGGCCCGTGAAGCCGTGAGGAAAGTGTTCGACGGTCCACACATGCGCTGCGCCACCCTGAGGACGTGGCAACCGAACGCGTCTGGATCCCGAGCTCCACCGGCCCGCTGCTGGCCGGCCTCATCGACCACCCCGAGGGCCCGCTGCGCGGGTGGGGCGTCTTCGTCCACGGCTTCACCCTCGGCAAGGACCATCTCTCGGTGGCGCGGACCTGCCGTCAGCTCGCCGCGAAGGGCGTCGGCATGCTGCGCTTCGACGCGCTCGGCATCGGCGAATCGGAGGGCCGATGGGGCGACGGCGGCTTCTCGACGAAGGTCGCCGACGCCGCCCGTGCTGTCGAGCACCTGACCGATCGTGGGATGTCGCCCGGCTTGCTGGTGGGCCACTCGTGGGGCGGTGCCGCGGCAATCGCTGCCGCGACCCGGCTCCAGCAGATCACGTGTGTCGCGACCATCAACGCCCCGGCCGACCCGACCCACGTGCAGCACCACTTCGCGCCGGTCCTGGAGGAGGTGATGACGACCGGGAGCGCGCCCTGGACCGTCGCCGGGCGCACCCTGACGCTGACGCGCGAGATGGTCGAGGACGTGCGCCGTGCCAGCATCCGCGCCGAGGTGGCCACTCTGGGCCGCCCCCTCCTCGTGTTGCACTCCCCGAGCGACGCGACGGTCGACATCAACCATGCCGCCGAGCTCTTCATGACCGCGCGCCATCCGCGCAGCTTCGTCTCGCTCGAGGAGGCCGATCATCTGCTCACCAGGGCCGGTCGGGCACAGCGCGCGGCCAAGGTGATCAGCGCCTGGGCCGGACCGTACCTGCGTGCGTCCCTCGCCCAGCCGCCCGTCGGCCAGCACCCCGCGGCGCGGGAGGAAGCGGGCCTGCTGACGCGGGCGGGCGACCCCGCGACCGTCTGACCTGACGAGGTCACACCGCCGGGTCGGAACCCTTCGCCCGCTGCTCGCGCTGCTCCTGCAGGCGCTGCTCGGCGGCCTCGAGGTAGGCCAGGCACGGCGCCTCGGCGTCCGGGTGCTTCTCGCGCAGGTGGAAGATCCAACGATCCATCGCCGCCATGTAGCCGTTGTCCTGGCCCGGCCGGTAGACCGACCAGGCGCGATCGGGTCGACCCGCCTTGTTGCCCGGGACGCTGCACTCGGCGCAGGTGATCTTGTAGACGAACTGGTCGTCGGCGCCGAGCTCGATCTTCACCGAGCCGAGCGGCCCAGCCTCGGCCGAGGCCTTGCGCTCACGCGCGGACCGGCTCGCCACCATGGTGCACTCCTCTGTCGTCGACCTTGTGCGCACGGCAGCCTACGCGGTCGCCGAGGAGTCCCGGTCAGACGCTGGTTTTACTTGCCGATCACTCGTACGTGGAGGAGATGCGGCGCTGGTGGCGCGAGCCACCGGTGGGCGCGAGCCGCGAGGCGACGGTCGCGATCACCGGCCTCATCTACCTGGTCGCCGCGATCATGTACGCCGGTGCACTCATCGCGTACCACGGTCTCGGCGAGCCGTGGTGGCTCCAGGTCGCCTGGGTCGGGACGCCGCTGGTCGTCGGGGTCCGCCTGCTGACGCTGCGTCAGCGCCTCCCCCGGACCATGGAGAGCCTCAGCCCGATCGTCGCGCTGATCGTCGGCCTCTACTTCGTGGTCGCCGCCGATCGCGGTGCGAGCAGCATGCCGCTGGCGCTGCCGATCATGACGACGCTGATCAACTCGCCCTTCAAGTTCGCGCTGCGCCAGGTCGCGTTCAACGCCGCCGTCATCCTGACCGCCACCGCCGCGGTGCTGCACCATCTGGGCGTCCCCGCCGGCGACCTGATCCTCCTCGTCGGCAGCTGGGTCCCGATGGGCCTGCTGATGGCGTGGGCCGCCCGCCTCAGTGACAACGCGGAGAAGGACGCGCTGACCGGGCTGGCCAACCGGCGCGGCTTCGAGCGGCGCTTCGAGGCGGCCGCGACCGGCTACACCGACCGGCTGACCGTCGCGCTGCTCGACCTCGACGGCTTCAAGCAGGTCAACGACGTGCTCGGCCACGACGCGGGCGATCAGCTGCTCGTCGCGTGCGCCGAGGCGTGGGGGCCGCTGATGCCGCGCGGCGCCGTCCTCGCCCGCCGTGGCGGCGACGAGTTCACCGTGATGACGCAGAGCCTCAATGCCACCGACGTCGACCGGCTGCTCGACGCGATGCGGCTCGCCTGCCCCGACCAGGTGACGCTCTCGGCCGGCGTCGCCTCGCTCATCCCCGGTGAGACCACCGGGGAGCTGCTGCACCGCGCCGACCTGGCGATGTACGAGGCGAAGCGGCAGGGTCGCGACCGCGTCGTGCGCTCACGCCCCCTGCCCGCCGCCCGGCGTGCGGGCGACGACCGCCTCCGTCAGAGCGTCGCGGCGTCGATCACGAACCGGTAGCGCACGTCGGAGGCGACCACCCGGTCGTAGGCCTCGTTGACCTGATCGGCGGAGATCACCTCGATCTCGGGGAGCACGCCGTGCTCGGCGCAGAAGTCGAGCATCTCCTGCGTCTCGGCGATACCTCCGATGGCCGAGCCGCTCATCGTGCGCCGGTTGGCGAGCAGCGAGAACAGGCTCAGCTTCAGCGGCTCGGGCGGCAGGCCCACGTCGACGTACGCGCCGTCGAACGCCAGCAGCCGCAGGTACGCGTCGAGGTCGGTGTGCGCGCTGACGGTGTTGAGGATCATGTCGAAGCGGTTGCGCAGCTCCTTGAAGGTGGCCGGGTCGCTGCTGGCGAAGTAGTCCTTCGCCCCGAATGCGAGACCGTCCTCCTGCTTGCGCAGCGACTGGGAGATCACCGTGACCTCGGCGCCCATGGCGGCGCCGATCTTGACGCCGAGGTGGCCGAGGCCGCCCAGGCCGACGACCGCGACCTTCTTGCCCGGTCCGGCGCCGAAGCGGCGCAGCGGCGAGTAGGTGGTGATGCCGGCGCACAACAGCGGCGCCGCGGCGTCGAGCGGCAGCGCGTCCGGGATCGTGAGGACGAAGTCCTCCACGACCACGATCTGCTCGGAGTAGCCGCCCTGCGTGACGCTGCCATCGCGGTCGATCGCGTTGTACGTGCCGACGTTGCCCTTCGCGCAGTACTGCTCCAGGCCGCGCTCGCACCGGTCGCACTCGCCGCAGGAGTCGACCATGCAGCCGACGCCGACCCGGTCGCCGACCCGGTGCTTGGTCACCTCGGCGCCGACCGCGCTGACGGTGCCGGCGATCTCGTGGCCGACCACGAGCGGATACTTCGCCGGGCCCCACTCGCTGCGGATGGTGTGGATGTCGGAGTGGCAGATGCCGGCGTACGCGATGTCGATCCGGACGTCGCGCGGGCCGAGCTCGCGCCGCTCGATGGTCGTCGGGGCGAGCGGCGAGGTGGCCGAGGTCGCGCCCCAGGCCTTCACGGTGGTGGTCACCCGATCAACGTAGCAAGCGCCCTGGTCCCGGGGCGGAGCGCCCGAGCCGCCCGGCTCCGGGAGCTACCGTCGTCCGCGGCGCGGGGGCGATGCGCACGCGATGCACAGCCGGGCGGCCGGTCGCGCCTCGAGCCGGGCCTCTGCGATCGGCTCGCCGCACTGCTCGCAGACGCCGTACGAGCCGGCGTCCAGCCGCGCCAGTGCAGCGTCGATCTCCGCGAGCCCGCGCCGGGTCTGCGCGATCACCGCACCGACCTGCGAGCGCTCGAAGGCGATCGTGGCCCCTTCCGGATCGTGCTCGTCATCGGCATTCGTGTCGCGGGAGGCGGCCACCACGGCATCGAAGTCGCCGGTCAGGCCCGCGAGCCGGCGCAGCGTCTGCTCCCGCTCGCCCTCCAGCCGCTCGCGGACGGCGTCCGTGTGCGAGTCCATGGCACCACTCCCGGAGACAGATCGAGGCCCTGACGTGGTCAGGGCCTCGATCATCTGTGTAGCGGGGACAGGATTTGAACCTGTGACCTCTGGGTTATGAGCCCAGCGAGCTACCGAGCTGCTCCACCCCGCGTCGGTAGATGGAACACTACCCGCTCACCCCCAACAGACACGATTCGTGCCGACGAGAGGCCCCCGCGACGCCTGAGATCCCCTGGTCCTCCGGACGCTGGAGCAACCCGCCGGCGGCGGTCGACGAGGTCGATGGCGCCCTGCGGGTCACCGCCGTCGAGGGCAGCGACGCCTGGCGGCTCACGTCGTACGGCTTCGTGCACGACACGGAGCATGCCCTGCTCGCGCCGTTCGCGCAGGGCTCGGCGGTCGAGGTGGAGTTCACCGCGGCGTTCGCCGCGCAGTTCGACCAGGCGGGCCTCTTCATCCGGGTCTCTGCCGAGCGCTGGGTCAAGGCCGGCGTGGAGTACGCCGACGGCAGCCCACAGGTGGGTGCCGTGGTCACCGACGGCCACTCGGACTGGTCGCTGGCTCCGGTCCCCGACTGGCTCGGTAGGGCCGTGCCGGTCTCAGCGCTTGAGGGCGCGGCTGATCACGAGGCGCTGGATCTGGTTGGTGCCCTCGAAGATCTGCATCACCTTCGCCTCGCGCATGTAGCGCTCGAGCGGGAAGTCGCGGGTGTAGCCCGCGCCGCCGAGCACCTGGACGGCGTCGGTGGTCACGCGCATGGCGTTGTCGGTGCAGATCAGCTTCGCGATCGACGCCTGGCGGCTGTACGGGCGGCCCGCGTCCTTGAGCCGGGCGGCGTGCAGGTAGGTCGCCCGCGCCGACTCCACCGCGGCGGCCATGTCGGCCAGCAGGAACCCGAGGCCCTGGTGATCGATGATCGCCTGCCCGAACGCCTCCCGCTCCTGCGCGTACGCGATCGCCGCGTCGAGCGCGGCCTGGGCGAGCCCGGTGGCCACGGCGGCGATGCCGAGTCGACCGGCGTCCAGCCCGGCCAGCGCGATCGGGAGACCCTGACCCTCGGCGCCGAGTCGGCGCTCGACCGGCACCCGGACGCCGTCGAAGAGCATCGTGGCGGTGGTCGAGCTCATCAGGCCCATCTTCGTCTCGGGCGTCGCGGCGCTCAGGCCGGCGGTGTCGGCCGGGACGAGGAAGCAGGAGATGCCACGACCGCCGTCGTCGGAGGTCCGCGCCATCACCTTGTAGAAGTCGGCCTGCCCGCCGTGGGTGGTCCACGCCTTCGCGCCGGTGATGACGTACTCGTCGCCGTCGCGGATGGCGCGGGTCCTCATCGCGGCCGGGTCGGAGCCGGCGTGCGCCTCCGAGAGGCAGTACGCCCCCAGGAGCTCGCCGCTGAGCATCTCGGGCAGCCAGGTCTGCTTCTGCTCCTCGGAGCCGGCGTGGAACAGCCCGAAGCAGCTGAGCGCGTGCACGCTCGTGCCGACGCCCACGGCCGCCCAGCCCGAGGCGATCTCCTCGAGCACCTGCAGGTAGACCTCGTACGGCTGGCCTCCCCCGCCGTACTCCTCCGGGTAGGGCAGGGACAGCAGGCCCGCACGGCCGAGGGTGCGGAAGACCTCGCGCGGGAAGGTGGCGGTCCGCTCGGCCTCGTCGACGGCGCTGCGCAGCTCGCGCGCGACGATGGCACGGGTCAGGTCGACGAGATCAGCGGCCTCGTCGCTCGGCATCAGGCGTTCAACAGGCACAGAACACTCCTACCAGACGACAAAGGCCGGATCTGATTTCTCAGATCCGGCCTCTGCTCTTCGTAGCGGGGACAGGATTTGAACCTGTGACCTCTGGGTTATGAGCCCAGCGAGCTACCGAGCTGCTCCACCCCGCGTCGGTAAGAGGAACACTACCGGACGCCGATGGGCGAGCCAAATCGCGTCAGCCCCCGGTGAGCAGATCGGCGGCCCGATCGACCTTCTGCTGGGCCTGGGCGAGCAGCTTCTCGCGGCGGGTGAAGTCGCCCGCCTTGCCGGCGGCGTCGGCCTCGGCGAAGAGCTCCTTGGCCTGGGCCAGCAGGGCGCCGGCCGATGCCTTCGCGCCACCGGGCAGGGTCGACGGCGTCGAGGAGACGGTGGGGCTCGGCGGACTCGTCGGATTCGACGGGCTCGGCGACGCGGAGGGTGTCCCGGGGCCGGGCTGCGCCGTGGTGCCGCCCTCGCCGCCGTTGCGCAGGGCGTCGGCGAGTGCGTCGCCCAGCGTCGTGCCGTAGCCCAGCTGGCCGCCGTACGAGACGAGCACGTAGGCCAGGACGGCGTACGACGCCGAGGAGTCCGAGGCCTGGACGGCATAGACCGGCTGCACGTAGAGCAGGCCGGAGTCGGCGAGCGGCACGGTGAGCAGGTTGCCGTAGCTCACCACGCCGCTGCTGCGGGAGAAGTTGGCCACCGCGTTGGAGATCACCGGGTTGGTCTTGAACAGGTTCGCGATCTGCCCCGGGCCGCTGGCGTTCTGATCGAAGCCGGTGAGCAACCGGATCTTGCCGTAGTCGTCGGAGCGGGCATCGGAGTCGACGCTCATCACGGCGGCCAGGTTGCTGCGCCCGCTCGGCACGAAGGTGGAGGTCTCCGACCAGGTCTCGGTGCCGTCCTTCGAGGGCAGGAACATCCGGGCGGGCGTCTGGAGGTGATTGCGGATACTGGGCTCCTCGGGCACCGCCCACCGGTCGGAGCCGTCGAGGAAGGCTGCCGCGTCGGTGACGTGATAGCGCGCGAGCTGGTAGCGCTGCACCTTGTAGAGGTCGTCGGGATAGCGCAGGTGCGCCACCAGATCGGCCGGGATGTCGGCCGACGGCTTCACCAGTCCCGGGAAGGCGGACTCCCAGGCCTTGAGGATCGGGTCGGGCTTCCACTCGTACAGGGTCACGGTGCCGTCGTAGGCGTCGACGGTGGCCTTCACCGAGTTGCGCACGTAGTTGATCTCATCGGTCGGCAGGGCCTGCAGGCCGGTGCTCGCCTGGGCGGCGTCGTCGATCATCGTGGCGAGCGACTCGCGCTGCGACTCCGGATAGTCGGCGGTCGTGGTGTAGCCGTCGACGACCCACACGATCCGACCGTCCTCGACCACCGGGTACGGGTCGCTGTCGAGCGTCAGCCAGGGCGCGACCTTGTGCACGGCGGTCTGCGGGTCGCGGTTGTAGAGCACCTTCGACTCGTCCCCGACGCGGGAGCTGAGCAGGAAGCTCCCCGAGCCGAACTTCACCGCGTAGAGCGCCCGCCGGAAGGTCGAGGAGAGCGCGACGCCGCCGTCACCGCGGTACTCGGTCGAGACCGATCCCTCGTCACCCGGGCCGCCGAGGTCGAGCTCGACCTGGGTGCCGCCGTCGGGGATGCCGACGACCGAGTAGTTGGGGCTGTTCTCGCCGTAGTAGATCTGGTCCTGGAAGTCGTCCGCGCCGCTCAGCCCGCTGAGGTCGCTGGTCTTGGCCCACTGCACCGACGGGCTCTCGGTGGTGTCGGTGCTGTCGCGCTGGTTGGCGTAGGCGGCGATCACGCCGTTGCTGTGGGTGTAGACGGTGTGGAGGTTGGTCCAGGTCTGGTCGCCGGCGCCGATACCGGCGGTGTTGACCTCGCGGACGCCCAGCACGACCGCCCGGTCCTTGCCGTCGACCACGTAGTGATCCACGTCGAGGGGCTTGGTGACCCGGTAGTAGGAGCGGATCTGCTGGGTCTGCTCGAACTGCGGCTGGACCGCCACCGGGTCGGCGATCGGCACGGAGGCCGCCTTCTGGTCGAGCACACCCGCCGAGGCCTTGGCGGGATCCGCGGTGCCCGCGACGCCCTGGACGCTCACGTGCTCGTTGTCGATCGCGTACGCCTCCCGGGTGGCCTTGATGTTGGCCGCGAGGTAGGACCGCTCCTTGTCCGAGCGGGACGGATCGACCTGGAAGCCCTGCACGATGGCCGGCCAGATCAGGCCGAGCAGCACCGCCGACAGCACCAGCAGCGCCAGCCCGATCGCGGGCAGCTCCCAGGTCCGCCGCCACAGGTTGAGGAGGAAGAGCACCGCGCAGATGACCGCGATGCCGGTGAGGATGTTCTTGGCCGGGAGCACCGCGTGCGCGTCGGTGTAGCCGATGCCGGTGAAGAGCGGGCCGCCGCTGTGCACCAGGTCGTAGCGGTCGAGCCAGTAGTCGGCCGCCTTGAAGAGGACGAAGACGCCGAGCAGCACCGAGACCTGCACCTGGGCGGCCGCGCTGATCCGGTCACGCCCGTGCAGCCGGATGCCGCCGTACAGGTAGTGCACGACGACGCTGGTGATCAGGCCGAACGAGCTGGCGATCAGGCCGAAGTCCACCAGGAAGTGCCACCACGGCAGGTCGAAGACGTAGAAGCCGACATCACGGTGGAAGTGCGGGTCCCGCTGCCCGAAGCTGCCGCCGTGGCGCCACAGCAGGTACGAGCGCCACCGAGCGGTCGCGGAGACGCCGGCGAAGATGCCGATCAGGCCACTGACGGCGAGCATCAGGAGGACTCGTACGGGTGCCACCGCATCGCGGTAGCGGACCAGGTTGGAGTCCTCCTCGGTGCCGGTGAAGAACGGCCGCGACCGGAAGGCGAACGCCATCGCGCCGCCGACGACCAGGGCCATCAGCAGGCCGAAGATCGCGAAGAGCGCCAGCTTGGTCCAGAACAGCGTGCTGAACACGTGGCCCGCGTGCACGGAGTGGTACCAGAGCCGGTCGGTGTAGAACGCGGTGAAGCGGTTGATCAGCACCACCACGAGGATGAGCGTGACCAGGCCCCCGAGCAGGAGTCGGATCCGCCGCGCGCTGCGCTGCGGAAGATCGGCGTCCTCGTCGAAGAGCTCGCTCACGCGTCGATCACCCCTCGCTCTCGAGACTGACCGCGAGGAGCTGGGTCAGCTGCGGCACCAGGTCCGCTCCCCCGACGACCGACGCGGCGTCGTCGTGCGACTTGAGCCGCAACGCGGTGTAGGTGGCTCCGGCCCGGGTGACGCCGGCGATGATCCGGACCTCCTGGCGCTCGGGATGGCTGGCCGCGAACTCCTCAGCCGCCTTCGGGTCCGCCGGGATGGCCGAGTCCGCATCGGGCGGCAGCACCAGCCGCTCGACGACGGCCGCGCACCCGACGACGTCCTCGGGCCACACGATGGTGGGCAGGACGTCCTCGAGCCGTACGCCCGCCGCCACCTGGTCCTGCTCGACCGGCGTGAGCGAGCCCTGCGCCGAGGAGGCGTCCAGGCCCATCAGCTTGGCCAGCGCGGGCTCCTGGGCGACCAGCGCGGCGGTGTCGACGAGTGCGTACAGACGCGCGGGCCGGTCCCAGCCCTCCCCGGCGACGTGCTCCTCGATCTCCAGCACCGCGTGCGCCAGGGCCGGGTCGGTGTCGTCCAGCTCGACGTTCTCTTCGTGCTCGCTCATGAGGCCCTCCCACAGGTCGGCAGCTTCGCATCGGGATTCTTCGCCCAGGCCTCGATCGACGTCACGGCCGAGTCCATGGTGGTGACCTTGACCAGGCGCATGTCGCCGTGGTCGGCGCCGGCGGCGTCGGCGCAGTTGTCGGCGGGAACGAGGAAGAGCTTGGCTCCGTCGTTCATCGCCGCGGGGATCTTCTGCTGGATGCCGCCGATCGGTCCGACCGAGCCGTCCGGGTTGATCGTCCCGGTGCCGGCGATCGGCTTGCCGTTGGTCATCGAGCCGGGCGTGAGGGTGTCGTAGATGCCGAGCGAGAACATCAGTCCGGCACTCGGGCCGCCGATCGCGGGGTCGATGTCGATCGAGACGGGGAAGGGCAGCTTGTAGCCCACCCCGATCGAGACACCCAGGTACGGCTTGCCGTCCTTGGTGCCGGGCAGGAACGCGATCTCGACCTGCTTGCCGTCGCGCAGCACGGTCATCCGGACCTGCTCGCCGCTCGGGGTCGCCTGGATCGCCTTCACGGCCGCGTCGGCGCTGCCGACGGCGGCGCCGTTGACGCTGAGGACCAGGTCCCCGGTCTCGAGGTGGTCGGAGGCCGGCGCCTTGGCCGCGACGGCGGCGATCTGCACGCGCTGCTCGACCGGCAGGCCGAGCTGCTTGATCGCGACCGCGGTCGCGACGTCCTGCGAGCCGGCCATCTGGACGGCACCCTCGGCGGTGTCGTCCTTCTCGTTGCCGGAGGTGTCGGGGTAGACCGACGAGCGCGGATACACCGCGGCGTCGCGGTCGAACCAGGCACCCAGCAGGTCGAACAGCCCGAGCCGGGTGTCACGCCGCGTCACCGAGACCGTCGTCATCCGCAGCTCTCCGCCGTCGCGGTAGATCGGGTGGCCGGAGACCTGGATGATCGACTTGCCGTCGGGGCTCTCGTCGCCCAGCACGTTCAGGGTCACGCCCGGCCGGTAGATGCTGTACGGCAGCGGCACCAGCCAGGCCGCGAGCAGCAACCCGAGGACGAGCGTCATCGCGGTGATGGCCGCCAGGGTGCGCTGCGTCATGGCGACACCTTCTCATCCACGTCCAACCGGATGCGCAGGAGTGTCAGGACGCGCGCTCGTCCGACGGACGGCGCTGCGCCGGACGACTGGACGGCCGCACCGCGACACCGGTGGAACGCTCGCGTCGCCGAGCGGTCGCGACGTAGGTCTGCTGGGGCTTGCTCAGCGCCGCCGCCATCCGCTGCACGGCGACCTCCGGGTCGACCTCGCCGCGGCCCTCGCGCCCGAGCCAGGAGACCCATGCCATCGCCAGCGCCGTGACGACGACGGGCGGCACGAGCCAGAGCAGGATCTCCACGCCGCAAGCGTACGGACGGTGGACGGGAGGGCGGGTGAGGCGCGCTGGGCGCGCTGGGTCAGGGCGTGCCGACCCATTCGTCGGTGCCGTCGGCGAAGCGCTGGTGCTTCCAGATCGGGACCGTCGCCTTGAGCGTGTCGATGAGGTCGCGCGAGGCGGCGAACGCGTCACCGCGGTGTCCTGCAGCGGCCGCGACGACCACCGCGATGTCACCGATCGCGAGATCGCCAACCCGGTGGACAGCCGCCACGTCGACGCTGTGCCGCTCCGCGACCTGCTCGCAGACCTCCCGCAGCCGCTCCAGCGCACTCGGGTGGGCGCTGTAGCCCAGGCCGCTCACGTCCGACCCGCCGTCGTGATCGCGGACGCGTCCCACGAAGACGGTCAGGCCCCCGCTGGCCGGATCGTCCAGGGCGGCGCAGACCTCGTCCACGTCGAGGGGGGTCTCGCGGATGTCGACGAGTCGTACGGCGCTCACCCGGCTGACCCTATCCGGCCACCGCGTACCGTTGACCCCATGAGCGACACCCCTGGCCAGAACCCGGGTCCCGAGGACCCGCAGGAGCCCCAGAACCCGTTCAAGGGCACCCCGTTCGAGGGCCTGTTCGGCCCCGGCCCGTTCCCGGGCGGCCTGCCCGGTATGCCCGCCGGAGTGCCCGACCTGAGCCACCTGCTGGGCCAGATCCAATCCCTGATGCAGCCGTACGACGGCCCGCTCAACTGGGACGTCGCGCTCGACAACGCGCGCAAGACCGCCGCCGCCACCCCGGACCCCTCGCCGACGCAGAAGCAGAAGGACGCCGTCGCCGACGCCGTCCGGCTCGCGGACCACTGGCTCGAGGAGACCACCACCTTCCCCTCCGGCGTCATCAACGCGACCGCATGGAGCAAGGCGGAGTGGATCGTGGAGACCGCCCCGGTCTGGAAGCAGCTGGTCGAGCCGGTCGCCGAGTCCTCCGTCAACTCCCTCTCCGGGGCGCTGCCCCCCGAGATGGCGGCGATGGCCGGCCCCATGGCGGGCTTCCTCGGCAAGGCGGTCGGCGCGCTGCTGGCCAACCAGACCGGCTCCGGCCTGGGTGCGCTCGCGGGCGAGGTGCTCAGCCTCGGCGAGATCGGCATCCCGCTCGGCGCCCCCGGTCGTGCCGCGCTGCTGCCGGCCAACATCGCGCCGTTCGCGGAGGGCCTCGGCATCGCCGAGGACGACGTACTGCTCTACCTCGCCCTGCGCGAGGCGGCCCACCAGCGCCTGTATGCCGGCGTCCCGTGGCTGCGCGACCACCTCATCGGCGCGGTCCGCGACTACGCGGCGGGCGTCGAGATCAACCTCGAGGCCATCCAGGAGCGGGTCGAGGAGCAGATGCGCGGCGTCGACCTGAACAACCCCGAGTCACTGCAGAACCTGCTCGAGAACGGCATGTTCGAGCTGCCGAAGTCCGCCAAGCAGCAGGCCGCGCTCGAGCGTCTCGAGATCGCGCTCGCCCTGGTCGAGGGCTGGGTCGACGAGGTCGTCGCGCTGGCCACCGCCGAGCGGATGCCCGCCGCGGCCAAGCTCCAGGAGGCCGTCCGCCGACGTCGTGCGGCCGGCGGCCCTGCCGAGCAGGTCTTCGCCAACCTGGTGGGTCTCGAGCTGCGCCCGCGCCGGCTGCGCGATGCCGCCACGCTCTGGGGCTCGCTGCGCACCCGGCAGGGCATCGAGGCCCGCGACGGCGTCTGGATGGCGCCGGAGCTGCTGCCGACCTCGGCCGATCTGGACGACCCGCTCGGCTTCCGTGAGGGCGCCGAGCGGCCGGCGGCGCTCGATGAGGCGGACTTCGACGCCGAGCTGCGCAAGCTGCTCGACGGTGGCGGCGCCTCCGGCGACACCCCCGACGCCGAGTGAGCGACCTGCGCGCTGACGCGCTGCAGGTGCTGAGTTCGTGGGCTGCGCCCACGCCGGAGCAGGACGTGGTGCGCCAGCGCTACGTCGACTACCTCGAGGGGCACGCCTCCGGCGTCTTTCGCGAGGACCGGCCACACCACCTCACCGCCTCCACGATCGTCCTCTCGCACCAGCGCGACGCGGTGCTGCTGACGCTGCACACCAAGGCCCGGCGCTGGTTCCAGTTCGGCGGGCACCTGGAGGCCGGCGACGCCTCGCTGCTCGCCGCCGCCACCCGCGAGGCGACCGAGGAGTCCGGTCTGTCCGGGCTGACGCTCGATCCGGTGCCGGTGCAGCTCAGCGACCATGCGGTGCCGTTCTGCGGCGAGGGCGTGCACCACTACGACGTCCGGTTCCTCGCCGTCGCTCCCGCCGGCGGGGTCCACGCCATCTCCGCGGAGTCGCTCGACGTGCGCTGGTTCGCCCTGGACGAGCTGCCGACCGACGACCCGGACATGCTGGAGCTCATCGACCTGGCCCTGCGCCGCGGCTAGCGTCGCCAGCATGCGCCGCCTGCTCGCCCGCATCCTGCCCTCGCGGGCCGTCCGAGACCGGATCTACTACGCACCGCGCACCGACGGGCTCCCCGAAGCGGGCGAGGTGTGCTGGGCGTGGGTGCCGTACGAGGAGGACGCGACCCGGGGCAAGGACCGGCCGGTGTTGGTGGTCGGCATGCGCGGGAAGCAGTGGCTGGCGCTCATGCTGACCAGCAAGGACCACAATCACAACGCCGTGCGCCAGGAGCACGACGGCATCGCGATCGACCACTTCGGGCATCGCTGGCTCGACATCGGCACCGGCGCCTGGGACCGCGAGCACCGAGCGAGCGAGATCCGGCTCGATCGGCTCCTCGTGCTCGACCACGTGCGCCGTGAGGGCTCCGCCCTCGACCGGACGACGTTCGACCGCGTGATCGCCGCGGCGGGTCTCTCCAGCTAGTTGTGATGCCCAGGCACGTTGTGCGATCGGGTACGGCAAGCCCGTAGATAGGTGAAGGCCTCCCGGTGTGGAGTGGAGCTGTCTAGGACTTCACCCACCAGGGAGG
>NZ_JAIWOY010000020.1 GCF_020216525.1 Nocardioides nematodiphilus
GGGTGCGACCCTGCACGCCGGCGGGACCCTGGGCGAGGGCGCCTACTTCGCCCCCGCGGTCCTGACCGGGGTCACCCCCGAGATGCGGGCCTACTCCGAGGAGCTGTTCGGACCGGTCGCGGTGGTCTACCGGGTGACCAGCGACGAGGAGGCCGTGGAGCTGGCCAACGGCGTCGAGTTCGGTCTGGGCGGCGCGGTCTGGAGCACGGACGAGCAGCGCGCGATCGCGGTCGCGGACCGGCTCGAGGTCGGCATGGCCAACGTGAACATCCCGGCCGCCGACGGCTTCGCCGACGTGCCGTTCGGTGGCACGAAGCGCTCCGGCTTCGGCCGCGAGCTCGGTCCGCTGGGCATCGGCGAGTTCGTCAACAAGCGCGTCTTCTACGTAGGCCGGTGAGCAGCATGGGCACTCCTGTCGTCACCCGCGCCGAGGTCGACTCCCCGGGCGCGCTCGCGCCCGCCGAGGGCCGCCCACACGTCGCGGTGCTGGTCTCGCTGAACTTCCCCGACATGACCGAGCACGTCGCCGAGCTCGTGCGCCGCTTCACCAGCAACGCGCTCGCCGCCCTGACGGCCGCCGGTGCGTCGTACGACCTGATCGACTCGTCGGTGCCGGGCGAGCTGGCCGGCGCCCTTGCGACCGGTGCGGCGGCGGACGCGCTCCTCATCCTGGGCGGCGGCGACATCTCAGCCGCCTGCTACGGCGGCGCCGCCGGCCCGGTCGCCAACTCCTACGGCGTCGACGAGCACGCCGACCGCGGCAGCCTCGAGCTCTTCGGCGCCTACCAGCAGGCAGCGCTGCCGGTGCTCGGGATCTGCCGGGGCGCCCAGCTGATCAACGTCGCCTACGGCGGCTCGATCCTGCCGGACATCGAGGCGTACGAGCTGCACCGCGGCGGCCCCGGCGAGCCGATGTTCCTCGACGAGAAGATCGAGGTCCTCGACGACACCCGGCTCGCCCGGATCCTCGGCGCGGGGGCCCTCACCGTGCGCTCCGGTCACCACCAGGCCGTCGACCGGGTCGGCGAGGGCCTCGTCGTCGCGGCCCGTGCCCTGGACGGCATCGTCGAGGCGATCGAGGACCCTGCCCGCTGGGTCCTCGGTGTCCAGTTCCACCCCGAGGACGACGACGGCGGCGATCACGAGCTGACCCGCCTCACCCTCGCCCTGCTCGCCGCCACCCGCTGAAGCACCCACAACCCCGGAGGAACACCATGGCCACCCCAGAGCAGAGGCGCACCCTCGTCACCGAGATCCCCGGCCCCAGGTCCGTCAAGCTGCACGAGCAGCGCAGCGCTGCCTTCGCCGCCGGCTTCGGCGTCACGCTGCCGGTCTTCGTGGCCGAGGCCGGCGGCGGGATCATCGTCGACGTCGACGGGAACCACCTGATCGACCTCGCCTCCGGCATCGCCGTGACCAGCGTCGGCGCCTCGCACCCCGAGGTGGTCGCTGCCGTCCAGACCCAGGTCGAGCGGTTTACCCACACCTGCTTCATGGTGACCGAGTACGAGGCGGCGGTGGATGTCGCGACCACTCTGAACCGGCTGACTCCCGGCGATCACGAGAAGCGCACCGGCCTGTTCACGACCGGCGCCGAGGCGGTCGAGAACGCCATCAAGATCGCCCGCACCTACACGGGTCGCCAGGCGGTCGTCGTCCTGAGCCACGCCTACCATGGACGGACGTTGCTCACGATGACCATGACGGCCAAGAACGTGCCGTACAAGGAGGGCTTCGGGCCGTTCGCGCCCGAGGTCTACCGGGTGCCGTCGCCGTACGCCTACCGCTGGACCGGCGACGCCTCCAACGTCGCCGGGGAGGCCTTCGACCAGCTGGTCGACGTCATCTCCACCCAGATCGGCGCCCACAACGTGGCCGCGATCATCGCCGAGCCCATCCAGGGCGAGGGCGGCTTCATCGTGCCCCCGGAGGGCTACCTGCCGAAGGTCGCCGCGTACGCCCGGGAGAACGGCATCGTCTTCATCGCCGACGAGATCCAGGCAGGCCTCGGACGCACCGGCCGGATGTTCGCCGTGGACCACGAGGGGGTCGTCCCGGACCTGATCACCACCGCGAAGGCCCTCGCCGGCGGCATGCCCCTCTCCGCGGTGACCGGCCGCGCCGAGATCATGGACGCGGTCGCCCCCGGCGGTCTCGGCGGCACCTACGCCGCCAACCCGGTCGCCTGCGCGGCGGCCAAGGCCGCGCTGGAGGTGATCGAGCGGGACGACCTGCCCGCGAAGGCCCGTCGCATCGAGGAGATCGCCAGGCCCCGCCTCGAGGCCCTGGTCGGTCCGTCGTCGCCCGTCGGTGAGGTCCGTGGACGGGGCGCGATGCTGGCGATGGAGTTCGTCGAGCGCGGCACCACGATCCCCGCTCCGGATGCGGCCAGGAAGGTCGCCGCGTACGCGAACAGCCACGGCGTCCTGACGCTCACCTGCGGGACGTACGGCAACGTGATCCGGCTGCTGCCGCCGCTGGTGATCGGCGAGGACCTGCTGAGCGATGCCCTGGACGTGCTGGAGGCGGGGGTGGCGTCGCTGTGAGTGCCGGGACCACCTCCTACCGACCGCGTGACGGGGCGCCACTCGGCACGGTCGCGGACTCGACGACCGAGGAGGTCGCCGCCGCGGTGGCAGCGGCTCAGGGTGCGGCCGCGACCCTTGCCGACACCTCTCCGGCCCGGCGTCGGGCCTGGCTCGACGCGCTCGCTGACGCCCTGGTCGCGCACCGCGACGAGCTCGCCGAGCTGGCCGACCGGGAGACCGCCCTGGGCCTGCCGCGGCTGCGCGGCGAGGTCGAGCGGATGGCAGCGCAGATCCGGTTCTACGGCGAGGTCGCCGCGGAGGGCGCCTACCTGGGCGTCGTGCGCGACTCGGCCCCCGGGCTCGTCCGGGTCAACCACCCCGTGGGTCCGGTCGCCGTCTTCGGCGCCAGCAACTTCCCGTTCGGCTTCGGCGTGCTCGGCAACGACACCGCCTCGGCGCTCGCCGCGGGCTGCCCGGTGGTGGCCAAGGCCCATCCGGCCCACTCCCTGACCTGCGTCCGGTTGCAGGAGACCGCCGCCGCCGTCCTGGCCGAGGCCGGCGCGCCCGCCGGGACGTTCGGGATGGTGAGCGGCCTGACGGCCGGCACCGAGCTGGTCCGCTCTCCCGGCATCACAGCGGTCGGCTTCACCGGGTCGCAGGCAGGGGGCCTGGCCCTGTGGCGGATCGCCAACGAGCGCGAGGTCGTCATCCCCGTCTATGCCGAGATGGGCACGGTCAATCCGGTCGTGCTCACGCCGGCGGGTGCCGCGGCGCGTGCCGCCGAGGTGGCAGCCGGGTACGTCGCCTCCTTCACCCTCGGATCCGGCCAGTTCTGCACCAAGCCGGGCCTGCTGCTCGCTCCGGCGGGCGCCGGGTTCGCCGACGCGGTCGGCGAGGCGCTGACCGCGGCCGCGCCGCAGCCGGTCATGCTCACGCAGGGCATCGCCGAGGCCGCCCGGACCGGGGTCGACGCGCTGGTCGATGCCGGCGCCGAGGTCGTGGCGACCGCACCCGGATCGGGACAGGGCTGGAGCACCGATGCGGTCGTCCTCCGCGCGCCGATCGCCGCGATCGATGCCGGCAGTCGACTGGTCGAGGAGTGCTTCGGGCCGGTCGCGCTCGTCGTCGAGTACGCCTCGGCGCGCGAGCTGCGCGAGGTCCTCGGGCGCCTCCAGGGCAGCCTCGCCGGTGCCGTCTTCACCGACGGCACCCCCACCGACGCCGATGCCGCCTGGCTGGTGCCGGCCCTCGCCGGACAGGTCGGCCGGGTCACGGTCGACGAGTGGCCCACCGGCGTGGCCTGGACCTGGGCACAGCAGCACGGAGGCCCGTGGCCGGCCACCTCGCGTCCGGAGTCGACCTCGGTCGGTGCGGCCGCGCTGGACCGGTGGGTCCGCCCGGTGGCCTACCAGGGCGTGGCCGAGGAGTGGCTCCCGGCCGCCGGAAGGGCCGCCAACCCGTGGGGCGTTCCGCAGCGCGTCGACGGCGTCCGATGAGCACGGCCGTACGCCCGCTCGAGGGGATCCTCGTCGCCGACTTCTCGCGTGTGCTCGCCGGGCCGCTGGCCACCGCGACCCTCGCCGACCTCGGTGCCCGGGTGATCAAGGTCGAGCGGCCGGGCGCCGGCGACGACACCCGCTCGTGGGGGCCGCCGTGGACGGCCAACTCCTCGTCCTACTTCGAGTCGGCCAACCGCTCGAAGGAGTCGGTGACCCTGGACCTGTCCTCGCCTGAGGACCTGGTCCTGGCCCGCCGGCTGGCCTCCCGGGCCGACGTGGTGGTGGAGAACTTCAAGGTCGGCGACCTCGACAAGCGCGGTCTCGGTCACGACGAGGTGGCACGCGACAACCCCGGCGTCGTCTACTGCTCGGTCACCGGCTTCGGCTCCGCGCAGGGCGCCGATCTCGCGGGCTACGACTTCCTGGTCCAGGCGGTCGGCGGGCTGATGTCGGTCACCGGTGCGGCCGACGAGCCGATGAAGGTCGGCGTGGCGCTCGTCGACGTCCTGACGGCCAAGGACGCCACCGTCGGCATCCTGGCGGCGCTGCGCGCCCGAGAGCTCACCGGCCGAGGACAGCGGGTCGAGGTGAACCTGCTCTCCAGCCTGCTGGGCTCGCTGGTCAACCAGGCCTCCTCCTATCTCGCCACGGGCATCGCGCCGCGCCGGATGGGCAACGCCCACCCCTCGATCGCCCCGTACGAGCTGCTCGACTGCGCCGACGGACCGCTGGCGATCGCCTGCGGCAACGACGGCCAGTTCCGCAAGCTCGCCGCGGTGCTCGGGCACGAGCCGCTCGCCGACGACGAGCGGTACGCCACCAACGCCGCCCGGGTGACCCACCGGCCGGAGCTGGTCGTCGACCTCGAGGTCCTGCTGGCCGCGGACACCGCCGCATCCTGGGCCCAGCGGCTGGAGCGCGCGGGTGTGCCCGCCGGCCGGGTCGGCAGCGTCGCCGACGGTCTGGCGCTGGCTGAGACCCTGGGGCTGGCCCCGCTCGTCGACATGGGCCCGGGCGCGCCGCCCCAGGTCCGCCACCCGATCACCTACTCAGAGACCCCGGTGTCCGTCTACGCCGCTCCACCGCGTCTGGGCGAGCACACCGACGAGATCCGTCATTGGCTATCCACCCCACAGAGTCACCAGGAGAACGCATGACCAGCCACGTCGACCCGATGAAGCTCCCGCCGCTCGACCCGACCGACCCCGCGGCGTTGGACAGTCTGCTCAGCGACGACGAGAAGGCGATCCGGGGCGCGGTGCGCTCCTTCCTCGACAAGGAGTGCGAGCCGCACATCACCGACTGGTTCGAAAACGGCGCCATCCCCAACATCCGCGAGCTGACCAAGGGCCTGGGCGAGCTCGGCGTGCTCGGCATGCATCTGGAGGGCTACGGCTGCGCCGGGATGTCGGCGACCGAGTACGGCCTGGCCTGCCTGGAGATCGAGGCCACCGACTCCGGTCTGCGCTCGCTGGTCTCGGTGCAGGGCTCACTGGCGATGTTCTCGATCTGGCGGTGGGGCTCGGAGGAGCAGAAGCAGCAGTGGCTGCCTCGCATGGCGGCCGGCGACGCGATCGGCTGCTTCGGCCTCACCGAGCCCGACGCCGGCTCGGACCCCGGCTCGATGACGACCCGGGCGAGGCGCGACGGCACCGACTGGATCCTCAACGGCCGCAAGATGTGGATCTCCAACGCTCCCTACGCCGACGTCGCGGTCGTCTGGGCCAACGCGGGGGAGGAGAACGGCGGCATCCGCGGTTTCGTGGTGCCCACCGACACGCCCGGCTTCTCCGCACCCGAGATCAAGCACAAGATGTCGCTGCGGGCCTCGGCGACCGGCGAGCTGGTGCTGGACGACGTACGCCTGCCGGCCGACGCGGTCTTCCCCGAGGTCCGCGGCCTCAAGGGACCCCTCTCGGCGCTCAACGAGGCCCGCTACGGCATCACCTGGGGCGCGTTGGGCGCCGCCCGCTCGAGCCTGGAGACCGCGCGCCGCTACGCGATCGACCGCCACCAGTTCGGCCGGCCGATCGGTGGGTTCCAGCTGACCCAGCAGAAGCTGGCCGACATGAGCCTGGAGTACATCAAGGGCTACCTGCTGGCCGTCCACCTCGGCCGGCGCAAGGACGCCGGGCTGCTGCGTCCCGAGCAGGTCTCGATCGGCAAGCTCAACAACGTCCGCGAGTCGATCGAGATCTGCCGTACGGCCCGCACGATCCTCGGCGGCAACGGCATCTCGCTGGAGTTCCCCGTCATCCGGCACATGAACAACCTCGAGTCCGTGCTCACCTACGAGGGCACGGTCGAGATGCACACCCTGGTGCTCGGCCAGGTCCTCACCGGCGAGTCCGCGTTCCGCTGATGGCAGGCGTGGACGGGCCGAGCCGGCTCCAGAGGGTCGGAGTCGTCGGGGGCGGCTTGATGGGTTCGGGCATCGCGGAGGTGACGGCGAAGGCGGGTCTGGACACCGTCGTCGTCGAGGTCGGGCAGGAGGCGGCGGATGCGGCGCGGGCGCGGATCGATGCCTCGCTGGAGCGTGCGCTGAGCCGCGGCAAGATCGATCAGGTCGAGCTGGGGGCGATCCGGGGCCGGTTGCGGGTGGAGACCGATCTGGAGGCGTTGGCCGATCGTGATCTGGTGGTCGAGGCCGCCTCGGAGCGGGAGGACGTGAAGCTCGAGCTGTTCCAGCGCATCGGCGCGATCCTGGAGAAGGATGAGGCGATCTTGACGTCGAACACCTCCTCGATCCCGATCGTGAAGCTCGGCGCGGTCTCGGGG
>NZ_JAIWOY010000021.1 GCF_020216525.1 Nocardioides nematodiphilus
CACGGTGCGCGTGTGATTCTTGAGAACTCAACAGTGTGTCAAATAGTCGACGAATTAATTTTGTTATGCCCCGTTGACCTTCGGGTTTCAACGGTTAACTAACTAATTCTGGCAATTGATTTTGTCAGGGTTTGTTTTGTTTCAGGCATCTCTTCTTGCTCGGCTCACTTTTGGTGGGTTGGGTGTTTGTTTTTTGATGGAGAGTTTGATCCTGGCTCAGGACGAACGCTGGCGGCGTGCTTAACACATGCAAGTCGAGCGGAAAGGCCCTTCGGGGTACTCGAGCGGCGAACGGGTGAGTAACACGTGAGTAATCTGCCCTGGACTCTGGGATAGCCACCGGAAACGGTGATTAATACCGGATATGACCACTTTCTGCATGGATGGTGGTGGAAACTTTTTTGGGTCCAGGATGTGCTCGCGGCCTATCAGCTTGTTGGTGGGGTAATGGCCTACCAAGGCTTCGACGGGTAGCCGGCCTGAGAGGGTGACCGGCCACACTGGGACTGAGACACGGCCCAGACTCCTACGGGAGGCAGCAGTGGGGAATATTGGACAATGGGCGGAAGCCTGATCCAGCAACGCCGCGTGAGGGATGACGGCCTTCGGGTTGTAAACCTCTTTCAGTGCAGACGAAGCGCAAGTGACGGTATGCACAGAAGAAGGACCGGCCAACTACGTGCCAGCAGCCGCGGTAATACGTAGGGTCCGAGCGTTGTCCGGAATTATTGGGCGTAAAGGGCTCGTAGGCGGTCTGTTGCGTCGGGAGTGAAAACCCAGGGCTTAACCCTGGGCCTGCTTTCGATACGGGCAGACTAGAGGCATTCAGGGGAGAACGGAATTCCTGGTGTAGCGGTGAAATGCGCAGATATCAGGAGGAACACCGGTGGCGAAGGCGGTTCTCTGGGAATGTTCTGACGCTGAGGAGCGAAAGTGTGGGGAGCGAACAGGATTAGATACCCTGGTAGTCCACACCGTAAACGTTGGGCGCTAGGTGTGGGGCCTATTCCATGGGTTCCGTGCCGCAGCTAACGCATTAAGCGCCCCGCCTGGGGAGTACGGCCGCAAGGCTAAAACTCAAAGGAATTGACGGGGGCCCGCACAAGCGGCGGAGCATGCGGATTAATTCGATGCAACGCGAAGAACCTTACCTGGGTTCAACTACTACCGGAAAGCGCTAGAGATAGTGCCCCTTTTTGTCGGTAGATAGGTGGTGCATGGCTGTCGTCAGCTCGTGTCGTGAGATGTTGGGTTAAGTCCCGCAACGAGCGCAACCCTCGTTCTATGTTGCCAGCACGTTATGGTGGGGACTCATAGGAGACTGCCGGGGTCAACTCGGAGGAAGGTGGGGATGACGTCAAGTCATCATGCCCCTTATGTCCAGGGCTTCACGCATGCTACAATGGCCGGTACAAAGGGCTGCGATCCCGTGAGGGGGAGCGAATCCCAAAAAGCCGGTCTCAGTTCGGATTGGGGTCTGCAACTCGACCCCATGAAGTCGGAGTCGCTAGTAATCGCAGATCAGCAACGCTGCGGTGAATACGTTCCCGGGCCTTGTACACACCGCCCGTCACGTCACGAAAGTCGGCAACACCCGAAGCCGGTGGCCTAACCCCTTGTGGGAGGGAGCTGTCGAAGGTGGGGCTGGCGATTGGGACGAAGTCGTAACAAGGTAGCCGTACCGGAAGGTGCGGCTGGATCACCTCCTTTCTAAGGAGTCAGTGGCCATGATCAGGCGGCAACAGTGCTTGTCTGGATGGTGCTACTCACTAGTGGAATCGTCGACGAAGAACCGACACGGTCAGTGTGGGGGTCAGTACAGCCAGCTTGCTGGAGTGGAACCTCTCCCTCGTTGATGTGGTCTGGAGTTTTGGCACGCTGTTGGGCTTTGAGGAATCACATCCTCTGCCCCGGAGCCCCTGTGGGGGTGGTGGGGTTGCCTCCTTCGTCTGAAGCGCACGTGAGTGTGTGGTGGGTGTTGGTGGGTGTGGTGGTTGATAGTTGGATAGTGGACGCGAGCATCTTATGAGTGCTGCTGTGCAAGCTCACATGACTTCACCAGGTTGTGTGGGTAGGCGGCACTTTCTAGTCTTTGTAGTTTATTGCCTTTGATTTGAGTTTTGCTCGACTAAGACGACGACGTGTTTGTTGTTTTTGTTGAGTGTTTGTTTGGCAAGCTATGAGGGGCACATGGTGGATGCCTTGGCATCAAGAGCCGATGAAGGACGTGCGAGCCTGCGTTAAGCCCTGGGGAGTTGGCAACGGAGCGTTGATCCGGGGGTGTCCGAATGGGGGAACCCAGCACGAGTCATGTCGTGTTACCCCTGCCTGAATGTATAGGGCAGGTGGAGGGAACGCCGGGAAGTGAAACATCTCAGTACCGGTAGGAAGAGAAAACAAAAGTGATTCCGTGAGTAGTGGCGAGCGAAAGCGGATGAGGCTAAACCAGTCACGTGTGATACCCGGCAGGGGTTGCGTGGTTGGGGTCGTGGGAGCCTTCGAACTCATCTGCCGGTGGGTTGCACAGTAAGAAAACACAGCTGAATGCGAAGTCGTTGGGAAGCGGCGCCGTAGAGGGTGAGAGTCCCGTAGTGGTAAGGCTGTGTCTGTGGAGGGATTTCCCAAGTAACACGCTACTCCTGGAATGGCGTGTGAATCTGGCAGGACCACCTGTTAAGCCTAAATACTTCTTGATGACCGATAGCGGACAAGTACCGTGAGGGAAAGGTGAAAAGTACCCCTGGCGGGGAGTGAAATAGTACCTGAAACCATGTGCCTACAATCCGTCAGAGCCCGGCTGCTCTCTTTGAGAGTGTTGGGGTGATGGCGTGCCTTTTGAAGAATGAGCCTGCGAGTTAGTGGTGTGTGGCGAGGTTAACCCGTGTGGGGTAGTCGTAGCGAAAGCGAGTCCGAATAGGGCGTTTTAGTCGCATGCTCTAGACCCGAAGCGAAGTGATCTATCCATGGGCAGGTTGAAGCGCCGGTAAGACGGCGTGGAGGACCGAACCCACTTCAGTTGAAAATGGAGGGGATGACCTGTGGATAGGGGTGAAAGGCCAATCAAACTTCGTGATAGCTGGTTCTCCCCGAAATGCATTTAGGTGCAGCGTTGCGTGTTTCTTGCATCAGGTAGAGCACTGGATAGCCGATGGGCCCGACCAGGTTACTGACGTTAGCCAAACTCCGAATGGGTGTAAGTGAGAGCGCAGCAGTGAGACAGTGGGGGATAAGCTCCATTGTCGAGAGGGAAACAGCCCAGACCATCAGCTAAGGCCCCTAAGCGGCGGCTAAGTGGAAAAGGATGTGGAGTCGCAGTGACAACCAGGAGGTTGGCTTGGAAGCAGCCACCCTTGAAAGAGTGCGTAATAGCTCACTGGTCAAGTGATTCCGCGCCGACAATGTAGCGGGGCTCAAGCCGCCCGCCGAAGCTATGGCACTCCAGAATTTGTTCTGGGGTGGGTAGGGGAGCGTCGTGTATGCGGTGAAGCGGCAGAGTGATCTAGCCGTGGAGAGTACACGAGTGAGAATGCAGGCATGAGTAGCGAATGATGAGTGAGAAACTCATCCGCCGGATGATCAAGGGTTCCAGGGTCAAGCTAATCTGCCCTGGGTAAGTCGGGACCTAAGGCGAGGCCGACAGGCGTAGTCGATGGACAACCAGTTGATATTCTGGTACCGGCGAAGAAGCGCCCATGCTGAGGCGCGTGATGCTAAGTGCCCGAAACACCGCGACCAACCCTTCGGGGGCGGCGTGTGTGCGTAGCGCACGACCCGAGCGTGTAGTAGGTAAGCGATGGGGTGACGCAGGAAGGTAGTCGATCCGGCGCGATGGTTGTCGCCGGCTAAGGATGTAGGACGAATGGTAGGCAAATCCGCCGTTCTGCTTTGAATAGCGTGTCTGAGATCTGATGGGGACCCGTTTGGGGAAGTCGATGATCCTATGCTGTCGAGAAAAACCTCTAGCGAGCTTCGAGCCGCCCGTACCCCAAACCGACTCAGGTGATCAGGTAGAGAATACCAAGGCGATCGAGTGAACCATGGTTAAGGAACTCGGCAAAATGCCCCCGTAACTTCGGGAGAAGGGGGGCCCGGATCGTGAACCCACTTGCTGGGGGAGCGTGAAAGGCCGCAGAGACCAGGCCCAAGCGACTGTTTACTAAAAACACAGGTCCGTGCGAAGTTGTAAGACGATGTATACGGACTGACTCCTGCCCGGTGCTGGAAGGTTAAGGGGACCGGTTAGACAGTAATGTCGAAGCTGAGAACTTAAGCCCCAGTAAACGGCGGTGGTAACTATAACCATCCTAAGGTAGCGAAATTCCTTGTCGGGTAAGTTCCGACCTGCACGAATGGAGTAACGACTTGGGCGCTGTCTCAACCGTGGACTCGGCGAAATTGCACTACGAGTAAAGATGCTCGTTACGCGCAGAAGGACGGAAAGACCCCGGGACCTTTACTATAGTTTGGTATTGGTGTTTGGTTCGGCTTGTGTAGGATAGGTGGGAGACTGTGAAGTCCATACGCCAGTATGGGTGGAGTCATCGTTGAAATACCACTCTGGTCGTACTAGATGTCTAACCTAGGACCATGATCTGGTTCAGGGACAGTGCCTGATGGGTAGTTTAACTGGGGCGGTTGCCTCCTAAAATGTAACGGAGGCGCTCAAAGGTTCCCTCAGCCTGGTTGGTAATCAGGTGTTGAGTGTAAGTGCACAAGGGAGCTTGACTGTGAGACAGACATGTCGAGCAGGGACGAAAGTCGGAACTAGTGATCCGGTGTCGGCATGTGGAAGCGGCATCGCTCAACGGATAAAAGGTACCCCGGGGATAACAGGCTGATCTTCCCCAAGAGTCCATATCGACGGGATGGTTTGGCACCTCGATGTCGGCTCGTCGCATCCTGGGGCTGGAGTAGGTCCCAAGGGTTGGGCTGTTCGCCCATTAAAGCGGCACGCGAGCTGGGTTTAGAACGTCGTGAGACAGTTCGGTCCCTATCCTCTGCGCGCGTAGGAAACTTGAGAAAGGCTGTCCCTAGTACGAGAGGACCGGGATGGACGAACCTCTGGTGTGCCAGTTGTACCGCCAGGTGCATGGCTGGTTGGCTACGTTCGGAAGTGATAACCGCTGAACGCATCTAAGCGGGAAGCATGTTTCAAGATGAGGTTTCCCACCCATATTGGGTTAAGGCTCCCTATAGACGATGGGGTTGATAGGCCAGAAGTGTACAACCGTGAGGTAGAGCTGACTGGTACTAATAGGCCGAGGGCTTGCCTTACAAACGCTCAACAAAACCAACAAACGCATAAACTGCGCAAAGTGTTCGCGTCCACGAACCAAC
>NZ_JAIWOY010000022.1 GCF_020216525.1 Nocardioides nematodiphilus
TGTCGACGACGCTTGAAAACGAGGCCATAGCGACGGTCGAAAACGAGGCCACCCAGACAGATTGGATGGGTGATCTCAGTGGAGGATTGGGCTTTGATCCGGCGGCTGGTTGCGGACGGTGTTCCGCAGCGGCAGGTCGCACGGGATCTGGGGATCGGCAGGGCCACGGTCGAGTGGGCGCTCGCCTCGGACCGGCCACCGAAGTACGAGCGGCCGGCCGCGCCGACTGCGTTCACCCCGTTCGAGTCGTCGGTGAAGCAACTGCTCGCGAAGACACCGGATATGCCGGCGACGGTGATCGCCGAGCGGGTCGGCTGGACAGGGTCGATCACGTGGTTTCGTGACAACGTCCGGCGCCTTCGTCCTGAGCATCGGCCGGTCGATCCTTCGGACCGGCTGACGTGGCTACCAGGCGACGCGGCGCAGTGCGACCTGTGGTTCCCGCCGAAGAAGATCCCACTCGAGGACGGCAGCAAGACGTTGCTGCCCGTGCTGGTGATCACCGCGGCACACTCGCGCTTCATGGTCGGGGCGATGATCCCGACTCGGCACACAGCCGATCTGCTGCTGGGCATGTGGATGCTGCTGCAGCAGCTCGGCCGGGTCCCGCGGAGGTTGATCTGGGACAACGAGTCCGGGATCGGCCGCGGCAAGCGGCATGCTGAAGGCGTCGGCGCGTTCACCGGCACGCTGGCCACCACGCTGCAGCGATTGAAGCCTTACGACCCTGAGTCCAAGGGCATCGTCGAGCGACGCAACGGCTACTTCGAGACCTCCTTCATGCCCGGACGCGACTTCACGTCACCGGCCGACTTCAACACCCAGTTCACCGACTGGTTGGCCATCGCCAACGCGCGGGTGGTGCGCACCATCAAGGCCAGGCCCATCGATCTGCTCGATGCCGATCGGGCAGCGATGCTGGCGTTGCCACCAGTGCCACCGACGGTGGGCTGGGTCAACCGGGTCCGGCTGGGACGCGACTACTACGTCCGCATCGACTCAAGCGACTACTCCGTCGACCCGTCGCTGATCGGCCGGTTCGTCGACGTGACCGCCGACCTGTCCCGGGTCGAGGTTCGTCACGAAGGGCGAGTCGTCGCTGCCCATCACCGGGTCTGGGCCCGCGGCCAGACGATCACCGACCCTGTCCACGTCGCCGCGGCGAAGGTGCTGCGCGAGCAGTTCCAACTGCCACGACCAGCCGCCGGACCGAACGAGGAACTCAGCAGGGATCTGGCCGACTACGACCGTGCCTTCGGGCTCATCGACGGCGGCCTGGCCGACGCCCAGCCTGATGTCGTCGCCGACGGGGAGGTTGCCTGATGGCCACGAAGAAGAACGAGACGACCGAGGCGCTCAAGCAGCTGACCTACCTCGCATCAGCGTTGAAGGCCCCCAGGATCACAGAAGCAGCCGGCCGACTGGCCGACCACGCCAGGGACGCCGGCTGGACCCACGAGGAGTACCTCGCCGCGGTGCTCGACCGTGAGGTCGCCGCACGGAACGCGTCCGGTGCCCATCTGCGGATCCGGGCAGCCGGGTTCGCGGCGAGGAAGACCTTGGAGGAGTTCGACTGGGACGCCCAACCCGCCGTCCGGCAGCAGATCGCGTCACTGGCATCCGGTGGCTTCTTGACCGAAGCCCGCAACGTCGTACTGCTCGGCCCGCCCGGCACAGGCAAGACACATCTGGCCACCGGCCTGGGCATCGCCGCCGCACACCACGGACACCGGGTCCTGTTCGCCACCGCGACCGACTGGGTCACCAGACTCACCGACGCCCACCGCGCCGGCCGGCTCCCTAACGAGCTCGCCAGGCTGCGCCGCTACGGCCTGATCATCGTCGACGAGGTCGGCTACCTGCCCTTCGAGCAAGACGCCGCGAACCTGTTCTTCCAACTCGTGTCCAGCCGCTATGAGCACGCCTCGCTGATCCTCACGTCGAACCTGCCGTTCAGCGGATGGGGCGGCGTCTTCGGCGACCAAGCCGTCGCCGCCGCGATGATCGACCGCGTCGTTCACCACGCCGACGTCCTCACCCTGAAGGGCGCCAGCTACCGGCTACGCAACCGCGGAATCGACACCCTGCCCAGCATCAGAACCCAAGACACGGCAGACTAGAAACACAAGAACCGGTGGCCTCGTTTTCGAGCGTCGGATCGGCCTCATTTTCGAGCGTTGCCGACA
>NZ_JAIWOY010000023.1 GCF_020216525.1 Nocardioides nematodiphilus
CCGGTCAAGTCCCAGGTAGTGGTGTAGCGCTGCGTTCTCCTCGATGAGGTGTCAGGCGGTCAGTGCGGGCAGTTGATCAGCTCCGATCTCGGGTTCAGCGGTGGGCACGAGGTTCATGCGGGACCTAGCGAGGACGTCGAGTCCGAGGTAGCGGCGGCCTTCGGCCCATTCGTCGGTCTGCTCGGCCAGCACGGCGCCGACTAGGCGCACGATGGCGTCGCGGTTGGGGAAGATCCCCACGGCGTCGGTGCGGCGGCGGATCTCCTTGTTCAGCCGTTCGGCGGGGTTGTTGGACCAGATCTGGGTCCACACGTCCTTGGGGAATCGCGTGAAGGCGAGGATGTCGTCGCGGGCGGCGTCGAGGTGTTCGAACGCTGCGGGGACGGCACGCTCGACGTAGTCGAGCAGCCGGTCGAACTGTGCGGCGACCGCGTCGGCCTCGGGCTGGTCGTAGACCGAGTGCAGCATCGCCTTCACCGCGGGCCACATCGACTTCGGAGTCACGCTCATGAGGTTCGCGGCGTAGTGGGTGCGGCAGCGCTGCCATGCGGCGCCGGGCAGGTTCGCTGCGATCGCCTCGACCAGGCCCCTATGTGCGTCGGACGTGACGAGCCGGACCCCGGACAGGCCGCGGGCCACCAGGTCGGCGAAGAACTCGTTCCATGCAGCCCCTGTTTCGGCGGTGGCCACGCGCATCCCGAGCACCTCACGGTGTCCGTCGCTGTTCACGCCGGTGGCAAGAAGGACGACGGCGTTGATCACGCGGCCGCCTTCGCGGACCTTCATCGTGAGCGCGTCGGCCGCGACGAAGGTGAACGGTCCGGCGTCGCCCAGGGGTCGGTGGCGGAAGTCGTCAACGATGGAGTCGAGCTCGGTGGCCATCCGGCTGACTTGGGACTTCGACAGTGAGTCGATGCCGAGGGTCTTGACCAGCTTGTCCATCCGGCGCGTGGACACGCCGGCGAGGTAGCAGTCGGCCACGACGGTGATCAGGGCTGCTTCGGCGCGCTTGCGGCGCTCGAGGAGCCACTCGGGGAAGTAGGTGCCCTTGCGGAGCTTGGGGATCGCGACGTCGATGGTGCCGACGCGGGTGTCGAGGTCGCGATGGCGGTAGCCGTTGCGCTGGCTGGTGCGGGTCGCGCTGGGACGTCCCCACTCGGCACCGACCACGGCGTCAGCGTCGGCGGACAGCAGGGCGTTAATGATCGACTGCAGCAGCGAGCGCATCAGATCGGGGCTGGCTTCAGCGAGGGCTTCGCCGAGCAGGCCAGAGGGGTCGACAATGTGCGGAGCGGTCATCGTGATGTTCCGTTCGAGAGAGCTGTGAGAGGTGAACTCGAAGGATCACGCGGTGGCCGCGTCTACGTCCAAGCCAGGGACGATCTTGGCGACCGCGCTACACCACTATCGGGGACTCAACT
>NZ_JAIWOY010000024.1 GCF_020216525.1 Nocardioides nematodiphilus
GTAGATAGGTGAAGGCCTCCCGGTGTGGAGTGGAGCTGTCTAGGACTTCACCCACCAGGGAGGCCTTCATGGCTCACGCTAACGCGGCTTTGACCCCGAAACACCGTCTACGGCTTGCACGCCTGATCGTCGAGGACGGCTGGCCACCATCACGCGCGGCCGAGTTCTTCAACGTCACCTGGCGCACCGCGGACAAGTGGGCCAAGCGCTACCGCGCCGAAGGCGTCGCCGGCATGGCCGACCGGTCCTCAGCACGCCACACCCAGCACACCAAGACCCCCGAGCCGGTCGTGCGCAAGATCGTGCACCTGCGCTGGAAACAACGACTCGGCCCGATCCAGATCGCCGCCAAGCTCGACATGCCCGCCTCCACCGTCCACGCCGTGCTGGTCCGCTGCCACCTGAACCGGCTCACCCATATCGACCGCGTCACGGGCGAGCCAGCACGCCGCTACGAACGCCAACGACCAGGCGAGTTGATCCACGTCGACGTGAAGAAGCTCGGCAACATCCCCGATGGCGGTGGCTGGCGCTACCTCGGTCGCCAACAGGGCGATCGGAACAGGATCGCGACCAAGGACCGCACCGGCATCAAGAACACCCGGTACCAGGCCAAGGTCGGAACCTGCTTCGTTCACACCGTCATCGATGACCACTCCCGCATCGCGTATGCCGAGTGCCACGACGACGAGACCGCCGCGACCGCGGTCGCGGTGCTGCACCGGGCGGTGGCCTGGTTCGCCGAACGCGGTGTCACCGTCGAACGGGTGTTGTCCGACAACGGCTCGGCCTACCGATCCTTCCTGTGGCGCGACACCTGCGAAGCGCTCGGCATCCAACCCAAGAGGACTCGGCCCTACCGTCCGCAGACCAACGGCAAGATCGAGCGCTTCCACCGCACCCTGGCCGACGGCTGGGCCTACAAGAAGCTCTACCGCTCAGAAGACACCCGTCGAGCAGCCTTGGCAGGATGGCTGCACCAGTACAACCACCACCGGCCCCACTCAGCAGCCGGAGGCCTCCCACCCATCAGCCGCTTGAACAACCTGACTGGACATCACAGCTAG
>NZ_JAIWOY010000025.1 GCF_020216525.1 Nocardioides nematodiphilus
GCGGCGATCTCGGTGCCGACGCGGATGGCGCCGTCGACGTGTTGGAACCCGAGGCCGGCGACGTCGCTGGAGCCGAAGTCCACGACGCCCATCGGCTCGCGGAGCTTGGCGCCGTAGCGGGTCAGGCTGCCCAGGTCGAAGCTGGTGCCGTACGCGCCACCGGTGAGCTCCTGGTGCTGCCAGTCCGACTCGTGGAACACGCTGGGGGTCAGGGCCTGCTCGCCGAAGTACGCGGCGGCCGAGTCCAGGATCCGGGCCTTGCGGTCCTCGGCGCTGAGCCGACCGAGCTCGTCGGCGCTCAGCCCGGCGATGAAGCCGACCAGGAAGCCACGCGGGTCGCCCTCGGGGGTGTTGTCGTAGATCTCGTGCACGGGCAGGTACGGGGCGAACCCGGTGCCGGACAGGCCCTGCTCGCGCCAGAACGGGGTCGGGTAGACCAGCTGGACCTTGATGACCAGGCCGAAGGACTGGTGCTCGCGTGCCATCCGGTGCTCGGACGGCATCTCGGGGACGAACCGGATCCGGCGCTGCACCGTCGGCGGGACCGCGATCACCACCCGGCGGGCCGTGAGGTGCTCGATGGTGCCCGTGTGGTCGCGGACCTCGACGAGCGCGCCGTCCTCGCCCCACTCGATGCGGGTGACGTCGCTGCTGAGTCGGATCCGGTCGTGGCCGACCTTCTCGGCCAGCATCCGCGGCACCGAGGCCAGGCCGCCGACGACGCGCTTGTCGAGGATGAAGTCGGCGTCGACCAGGTGGCTGAACGCGCCGGCGCTGGCGGCCATCAAGAGGGCCTGGAGGGCGGAGAAGGAGTGCGAGGGCTTGGTCAGCATCGCGGGGCCGACGTAGAGCGCGATGTTGTCGCGTGCCTCGGCATCGTCGCTCTGCTCACCCAGCCACTGGGTGAAGGAGACCGAGTCGAGGTAGGCGGCGTCGGGGTGCTCCCAGGGCCGGTCGGGATCCATCTCCGCGACCAGCGCGTCCAACACCTTCGTCAGCCGATCGATCTCGGCGTTGGT
>NZ_JAIWOY010000026.1 GCF_020216525.1 Nocardioides nematodiphilus
TGAGGATCGCTGTCGTCGGGACCGGGTACGTCGGACTCTCCCTGGCCGTGCTGCTCGCGCAGCACCACACGGTCACCTGCCTCGACATCGACCCCGACCGGGTCACGATGCTCAACCAGGGCCACAGCCCCATCGAGGACCCCGACATCACCCACTTCCTCACCGAGATCGATCTCGACCTCACCTTCACCCTCGACAAGCACACCGCCTACACCGACGCCGAGTTCGTCGTGATCGCCACCCCCACCAACTACGACCCGGACACCAACTACTTCGACACCTCCTCGGTCGAGTCCGTCATCACCGACATCAAGACCCACAACCCCGCCGCCACCATGGTCATCAAGTCGACCGTGCCCGTCGGCTACACCACCGAGGTCAGCACCCGCCTCGACACCACGAACCTCATCTTCAGCCCCGAGTTCCTCCGCGAGGGCCGAGCCCTGCACGACAACCTGCACCCCTCCCGCATCGTGGTCGGAGAACGCTCCGCCCGCGCCGAGAAGTTCGCCGGCCTCCTCCTCGAGGCCGCCCACGCCCACGACGTGCCGGTACTGCTCACCGAGCCCACCGAGGCCGAGGCCATCAAGCTGTTCGCCAACACCTACCTCGCCATGCGGGTCGCCTACTTCAACGAGCTCGACACCTTCGCCGCCACCCGCGGCCTCGACACCCGCCAGATCATCGAAGGCGTCGGACTCGACCCGAGGATCGGGTCGCACTACAACAACCCCTCCTTCGGCTACGGCGGCTACTGCCTGCCCAAGGACACCCTCCAGCTCCAGGCCAACTACCAAGACGTCCCCCAGAACCTCATCTCCGCCATCGTCG
>NZ_JAIWOY010000027.1 GCF_020216525.1 Nocardioides nematodiphilus
ACGCAGACGCCGTCGTACCAGGTCACCGATCCCGCCACCGGCGAGGTCCGCGAGACGTTCCCGTTCGCCACCGACACCGAGGTCGAGGCCGCTGTCGCGGCCGCGACCCAGGCCTACGACGCCTGGCGCCGACGCCCGGTCGCCGAGCGGGCCGCGATCGTGAAGCGGATCGGCGAGCTCTTCGCCGAACGCGCCCCCGAGCTGGGTGCGTTGATCACCACCGAGATGGGCAAGCGGCCCTCCGCTGCCCAGGGCGAGGCCGAGTTCTGTGCCGAGATCTTCGGCTACTACGCCGACAACGGCCCCGACCTGCTGGCCGACAAGCCCCTGCCCGGGCACGCCAACGCCCGCATCGAGCACCTGCCGGTGGGCCCGATCCTGGGCGTGATGCCGTGGAACTACCCCTACTACCAGGTCGCGCGGTTCGCCGCGCCGAACTTCCTGGCCGGCAACACCGTGATCCTCAAGCACGCCGAGAACTGCCCGACCTCGGCGCTGGCGATCGCGCAGCTGTTCACCGACGCCGGTGTGCCCGATGGGGTGTACACGAACCTGTTCGCCACCCATGAGCAGGTCGCGGCGATGATCGCGGACAAGCGGGTACGGGGCGTGTCGCTGACCGGTTCGGAGCGGGCCGGGACCGCGGTCGCGGAGACCGCCGGGCGTCACCTGAAGAAGGTCGTCCTCGAGCTGGGTGGGTCGG
>NZ_JAIWOY010000028.1 GCF_020216525.1 Nocardioides nematodiphilus
CTCAGTAGGGGTAGAAGCCGTGGCCGGACTTCTTGCCCAGCAGGCCGGCATCGACCATCCGGTCCAACAACGGCGGCGGGGAGTAGAGCGGCTCCTTGAACTCCTCATACATCGACACCCCGATCGCCCGGATCGTGTCCAGCCCGATCAGGTCCGAGAGCGCCAGCGGCCCCATCGGATGACCACACCCCAGCACCATCCCCTTGTCGATATCGACCGCGGAGGCATACCCGGCCTCATACATCCGGATCGCGCTCATCAGGTACGGCACCAACAAGCTGTTCACCACGAACCCGGCCCGATCGGTCGCCTCGATCGGCTGCTTGCCCAGGCCCTCGGCCACGAAGCCCCGCATCCGCGCCAGCGTGTCCGCGCTCGTGGTCAGCGACGGGATCAGCTCCACCAGCTGCATCACCGGCGCCGGGTTGAAGAAGTGCACCCCCATCACCCGGTCCGCCCGCCCCGAGACCGCGCCGAGCTTCACGATCGGGATCGAGGAGGTGTTCGACGTCAAGATCGCCTC